>NZ_JBLXAF010000001.1:0-137002 GCF_048266025.1 Joostella sp.
CTATCGCAATCGCTCAATAAATCCAAGTATGACTCAAAATAATTTTGCTTAATCTTTTTACTAGGTGATCTTAAATATAAATTTAAAATCGTGCTGTCAACAATATTTCAATGAACTCGTAAATTCTATTTTTTTAGCTCCACAACTTTCGTTGTTAAAGCGGGTGCAAAAGTAAATAACTTTTTAATTCCTCGCAAGCTTTTTTGAAAATAAATTAAATCTTTTTTTGAAGCTTCAACTCAACTCCCAACTTACTCGAAAACACCTTATTTTAATGAACTTCGCTTATACTTTCTAACTACATCTCTTTCCCTAAGCGGGTGCAAATATAGATAATTATTAATCCTATTTCCAAGCTTTTTATGCCCTTTTTTTGAAAGTATTTGGTAAGCCCTTAAATAACCGACACTTAACCACAAAAAAACTTTTTGATAACATACAAACGCTACTCCTTTTACGGGAATACAAAGCCGATTCACTTAGGTTCACAGTGGGAGTTGTTGAACGTATGACTAGAGCAAAAGCTAACAAAACATGACCCACTCCTATTATATAGAGTATAACTCCTAGAAAAAAACTTGAAAATTAATTATTCATTCAAGAAATAATATGATTTATTCAATACGAGAGCTTCGTTCGTCTTATTAAAGACATCCTTATATATACTTAAAAAATGAGTCCTTATATATAGGTGTATCCAAAACTCATATTAAACACACCAAGCAATCGCGTGAGGGATAGAAGCGGCATCCTCTTAGAGGTACGAAAAGAGATACAGCGTATAGCCCGGCCGATACTGTTTCCTTCAAAAGCAGTATGGGCACGCTATAAAGAAAAAGAAAGACGACATTATATTTTTATTCTATACATTTGACCTGATTTTGTAACTTTATATAAAATATCTAAAACTATGTTTTCAAAAAGTAATAAAAAACCACAACATGAAATTGAACTTGACCAGCATGAATTAATAGAAAATGCGCAAGCTCGAATTAAACAAAAGAAAAGACTGTACTACCACTTTGTAATATTTTTGATTGGAAGCGTGTTTATGATTGTAGCCAACAAATTTCTAAAATACGGAGAGGATTATAATTGGTTTATATGGGGAATTTCATTTTGGAGTTTTTTACTCTTACTTCATTTTATAAATGTTTACTTTGTAGATCCATTTTTAGGAAAAGAATGGGAAAGAAAGCAACGTGAAAAACTAGTTGCAATCCAGAAAAAAAGGATTAATAAAATACAACTAGAAGTAGAGAAAGAATATCCTGAAGATATTGAACCTGAAAATAACATTAATTAATGATTACAATGATAGCTGCGGCAGCAGAAAATAATGCGCTTGGAAAAGATAATGATTTGGTTTGGCACTTACCCGACGATTTTAAAAGATTTAAACGACTCACCACAGGGCATGCAATAATTATGGGACGTAAAACTTTTGAAAGTTTCCCTGCTCCGCTACCAAATAGAAAACATATTATTATTACAAGACAAAAAGATTACAATCCTGGGGATGCTTGTGTTGTTGTTAACACATTACAAGAAGCATTGGCCGAAGCTAAAGACGACGATCAACCTTTTATTATTGGTGGAGGTGAGATTTATAAGCTCGCCATGCCATTTGCTGACAAAATAGAACTTACTCGCGTTCATGGAAAATTTGATGCTGATACTTTTTTCCCTGAAATTGAAGAAGACAAATGGGGACTTATTAATGAGGAGACCTACAAAAAAGACGAGAAACATAACTTCGATTTTACTTACCTAACATATGTTAGGAAATAGCTCCGTAATATTTAAAAGAACTACTAAATCTTCTACTTAAAAAAACGTCAAAAATCTAAATAAGAAATTGTAGCTACATCCCTATAAACTCCCAAGAAAGATTCTAAAACATCAGGGTCTGTATTAGTATAAAAATCTAATACAGGCCTTTTTTTATTATCATTAAGAAAATGCAAGTTATCCAAAATATTCTGGGTCTGCTTTGCTACCGCCTTTCCGGAGTCTATGATATTTACTGAAGGAGGCAGGAATTGTTTAATCTTAGGTATTAGATACGGATAATGCGTGCAGCCCAAAACTAAATGGTCTATATTTTCTGCTATCATAGGCTGCAAATATTCTTGCAACAAGGCATCCATTTCTGGACTCTCTATTTTACCAGCTTCGATAAGCGGCACTAAACCGTCTCCAAATTGCTCGATTACTTTTCGATCTTTAGCATACAATGCAGTCGTTTTTGTAAACAAACTACTTGTTAAAGTTCCACGAGTTGCTAAAACTCCCACTACCCCTGTTGAAGAATTTAATGCTGCAGGTTTTATTGCCGGCTCTATACCAATAAATGGAACATGATAGTTTTCGCGAAGATAGTTTATTGCATTAGTCGTTGCTGTATTACAAGCCACAACAATAATCTTACAACCACGAGATAAAAGGTATTCTGTATTTTTAACGCTTAATGCTAATATATCATTCTGAGTTTTCTCTCCATAAGGAGCATGCTTACTATCTGCTAAATAAATAGTAGACTCATTAGGAAGTAACTCGTGAATTTCTTTCCAAATAGAAGTCCCTCCAATACCAGAATCGAAGATACCTATGGGTTGCGTTTTCATTAATATTATTTAATTGTACCGATTGAGAATAAATATAATCAATTATTGCAGTGATATGAGAATAAAAAATAACTTCTGTATTTATTAGGCATAAAAAAACTGCCTACAGAAATGTAGGCAGTTTTTTATACTTTCTTAATGAAATTAGATTCTTAGAATCCTAATTCCTTTTTTACATCACCGATAATATCAGTTCCTTCAGCAAGAATAACTCCAGCTCCAGGAGATGTATCAAACACATACTGGTATCCTTTTTCTCTTCCTACTTTCTGAATAGCATCATTTGCTTTTTGCATGATTGGCTCTAACAGTTCAAGTTGCTTTTCTTGAAGCTCTTTTTGAGCTTGCTGACGAGCTTGCATAATTGTTTGTTGCATCCCATCTACTTCTTGAGCTCTTTTTTGATTTTCATCTTGAGATTTAGTTGGAGCTTCATTTTTGTATAGCTTCATTTTATTCTCTAACTCTTGGTAGCTTGTTGTAATATCTGCTTGGTAAGTATCACTTAATTTCTTAAGTTCTGCTTGAGCAGTTTTCATAGCTGGCATATCTGCCATTAATTGCTCTACATTAATGTGAGCTATTTTACTCTGTGCTGATGTAAAACTAATTGAACCTACTGCTAATACAACTGCAATTACTAATGTTTTAAAGTGTTTCATGGTTTTTTAAAATTTCTAAAATATTTACTTGTTATTGAATTACTATTCCTCCCCTTCGTTTTCCGTCGTGTTAGAATTATTATTTTCTTGTTTTAATCTTTCTCTTTCTTCGAGCTTGGCTTTTCTTTTTGCCTCTCGCTCTTCCAGCATTTTGGCTCTTCTTTCTTCGTATGCTTTTTTACGAGCTTCAATTTCTTTAAGCTTAGCTTCTCTTCTTGCCTCTACATCATTAGCCATATCTTCTTTTTTCTGCTGATATGCTTCTTCTCTTGCTTTTAACTCAGGATCTACTTCTTCAAATTCATCTAAAGCACTATTAGTATCATTTCTATCACCTTTTTTTCTGGTAACATTAATACTTCTTAGCACCTGCTCACTTATGTCATATCTCTTATCGGAGTACAACATAACAACATCTGCTGATTTATCAAAAACAAAATCATATTTTTTATTAGCAGCAATTTCTTGAACAGCATTAAAAACTTGATCTTGAATAGGCTTTACTAATTGACTCCTTTGGCGAATTAAATCTCCTTGCGGCCCAAATCTATCCTGTTGGTAATCTTTCATCTGACTTTCCAACGCATTAATCTCCTCTTCTCTCTCTTGAATAAGTTCTTTTGTTAAAAGAATTTTTTCAGCATTAAGATCTGCCCACATCTTTTGGATTGTACTTTCTTGATCTTCGGCTTCTAACTTCCATTTCTGTACTTTATTAGCAAGCTGTGTATTGGCCATCTGATACTCTTCTACATTTTGTAAAATGTATTCCATATCTACATATCCAATTCTTACTCCTCGCTGAGCGTCTACAGAAAAAGCTGTTAAAGCTAACAATATTAAAAGAACGTATGTTTTCATCTTTCTGCGTTTTTAATTTCTGAATACGAAGAAAACAAAAATTTATTACTTATCAACCTTTTTCTATGCAATAATAACTAAACATGACTAACATAGAAAATACCGTGCCAAAAATTAAAACTGCTGACCAATAATGAAATGCGTTTGCCATCCACTAGGCTCAATATCTCCTGGAATAGGATCAAACCCATAACCAAAGTCTATTCCTAGTAAACCGAAGGCTGGCATAAATATACGCACCCCAAGTCCTGCAGAACGTTTTAAATCAAACGGATTGTAAGTATTGAAATCGTCATATGCTGCACCCCCTTCTAAGAATGATAACGCATAAATAGACGCTGTTGGCTTCAATGTGATTGGATAACGTAATTCTAACGAGAATTTATTATAAACCGTAGAACCATCTACTCCAGATAACGATTGGTTAGGATATCCTCTCAAAGCAATATTCTCTCTACCATCTAAAGTATAGTTCCCTAAACCATCTCCCCCTAAGAAGAAACGCTCAAAAGGAATCACCCCTCTATCATCATTATAAGCTCCTAAGAAACCAAACTCAACTCCTGTCTTTAAAACTAGTTTTGCTACAAGGTTTGTATACCAGTTTCCACTGAACTTAACTTTATAAAATTCTAACCACTTATATTTTTCTTGATCAATTTTAGGCTGATCTGGAATTATTTCATTTTGAGAATTTGTAGTTTGATACTCTTCATCATCTCCTAAATTGGCATAATCAATTCCATTAAATAATGAGTAAGGAGCTGATAATTTCAAACTAATATTAAATTCTGATCCTGCCATTGGGAAAATAGGATTCACAGAAGTATTATTTCTTGATAACGCTATAGTATATGCTAAGTTATTTGAGTATCCGTCTCCAAATGTAAATAACGAAGTGTTATAATTCTGAAGGTCATAATGCTGGAAACTCAATGCATGAGACAACTGAAAGTAGTTATCTGGCCAGTTTAAACGTTTTGCCAACCCTACTGTTGCTCCAGTAATTACGAAACGTTGATCTTTATCTGCATCTCCTGTTAAAGGATTGTACCTAAATTGTAATGTTCTAGATACTGAAGTAGAAAACTGAACTGGTTTTTTACCTCCCATCCATGGCTCTACAAATGAGAAACTATATGTTTGGAAGTATCTACTGGCTTGCAAACGCAATGATAGTCTTTGACCATCTCCCATCGGAACTGGCTTATATTCTTCTCCTTTAAATATATTTCTGATAGAAAAGTTATTAAAAGAAAGTCCTAATGTACCGATGAAACCACCACCACCATAACCACCTTGTAGCTCGATCTGGCTAGATCCTTTTTCAACAACACTATAGTTAATACCTACAGTTCCTGTTTGTGGATTTGGATCTAAGATTTCTGGATTTATACTTTCAGGATCAAAATAACCTAGCTGTCCTAATTCTCGAATAGTTCTTACAACATTATCTTTTGAATAAAGTTGCCCTGGCTTAGTTCTTAACTCTCTATAAATTACGTGGTCATTAGTTTTATCATTTCCAGAAACCGTTACATTCTCAAAGTATGCTAGTTTACCTTCAATAATTCTAACTTCAAAATCTATGGTATCATTCTTTGCAGAAACTTCTACAGGATTTATCTGAGAGAATAAATATCCATTATTCTGATATAAATTGGTAATATCTTGCCCATCTGGTTTAGTTTGATCAGCAATACGTTTGTCAAATAATACACCATTATATACATCTCCTTGTTTTAAACCAAGAACTCTGCTTAATTGCTCATCTGTATATGCTGCATTTCCTACGAAATCAATTTTTCCGAAGTAATACTTATTTCCTTCTTCTAAATCTATTTGGATATCTATCGTATTATCTTCATTATAAATAATTGAATCTTTTGTAACACGAGCATCTCTATAACCTCTTTCTTTGTATGCATCTACAATAGAAGTAAGGTCTGTTTGATAATCTTCTGGGATGAATTTAGATTTCTTCCAAAAGCGACCAAAGAATTTCTCTTTAGTATTCTTCATGGCTTTTTTAAGCTTCTTGTCAGACAGCTTCTCATTACCATTAAAATTAATATCTTGAATCTTAACTTTCTCACCTCTATCTATACCTACTACCATTTTAACAGCATTAGCTTCTGTAGTATCCGCTATGGTATTGATATTTACTTTTGTATTTAGGTACCCTTCTTTTTTGTATTTATTTACAAGGTAATTTCTTGTATTAGAAATAAAACTTTCTGTTACTTTCTTACCCTTTTTAAGATCGGCATCTTTCTCTATATCGTCGATCTTCTTTTTCTTTATTCCAGTGATTCTAACATCAGAAAGCGTAGGAAGCTCTTTTACATTCAGTTCTAAAAAGATTTTATTTCCTTGAACTTTTGTCTTATAAATATTAATATCACTAAAGAGGTTTAGACTCCAAAGCTTATTAATTACTTCACTTATTTCTTCACCAGGAACTGTAATTGCTTGTCCATTTCTTAAGCCTGTGTAGGTTATAACGGTTTGCTCATTAAAGCTTTTTACTCCTGTTACTTCTATTCCCCCTAGAATGTATTCTTCTCCTTTATCGAAAGTAGTCTCCTGAGCACTAGCATTTTTAGCAAAAGATAGTAATAGTATTAATACACCCAAATATCGTGTCAACATGATATTCTTAGTTAAGTTGTTCGCTTGTCTTTCCAAATCTCCGTTCTCTGTTTTGATAGTTTATTATTGCTTCCCACAAGTGCTCTTTGGTAAAATCTGGCCAAAGAGTTTTTGTAAAATACAACTCAGCATAGGCTATTTGCCATAGTAAAAAATTACTAATTCTGTGTTCCCCACTTGTCCTAATAAGGAGGTCCACATCTGGCAAATCTTGCGTGTAAAGATGATTATTTATTATTGATTCGTCAATAGAATCTATAGAAATTATATTATTTTTAACTTTAGTACAAAGCTGTACCACAGCATTTTTAAGCTCTTCTCTTGCTCCATAGCTCAAAGCTAAGGTGAGCGTCATACGTGTATTACTCTTTGTTTTCTCCATTACTTCGAGTAATTCTTTACGTGCTTTTTTAGGCAAAGTTTCTAGTGTACCTATTGCTTTTAGCCTAATATTATTTTCAACAAGAGTATGTAATTCTTTCTTTAAAGAAGAAACTAGTAGCTTCATAAGGGTCTCCACCTCTAGTTTTGGTCGATTCCAATTTTCAGTAGAAAAAGCATAAAGTGTTAAGTTTTCAACTCCCAACTTCGCGCTACCTTCTATAACTTCTTTGACGGCTTTAGCTCCATTTTCATGTCCAAAAACTCTCAGCTTCCCTTTTTGCTTAGCCCATCTACCATTACCATCCATAATAATGGCAATATGTTTAGGTAGATTTTCTTTATTAATTAACTCTTCATTCATTTCTCACTAATCATAACAACTATAGCATGGCCTTTTCCCAAAAGTATACGTTAATGTTACTCCTGAAAACACGTACCAATCATCGCTATATTGACTTCCGAACTCCACAATCGTCGATGTTGGTGGATCTATTGGATTACTTCCGTCTAAATTATCGGTAAATGTATAACGAGCTCCAACTTCTGCAGCTAGAACAAAACGTTTACTAATTTTCCCTTTTATCCCTAAAATCATAGGGATTGCAAATGTAGCTTTATTTTTTGATACATCAGCATCACCAGTCGAAGGAGTTGGTGTTCTTGTAGTGTAATATAAATCCTTATATCTAGTATATGCAACACCACTATATATATATGGTGTAACAGATTTTGAAAATTCGGATAAATCAAACTCTAAAAAATTGAACTCCATTCCTAGCGAACCCTCCAAAATTTTATTAGAAAAATTATACCCCCGAGACTGCCTTGCAGAATTATCAGAATCTAAATCTGATGCATGTAAAGTAGAATATGTAAAAGACGCTCTATAAGCATAACGCTTACTAATATTCCATTTAAAAACACCTCCAGCAGCAAGACTATTTGGTCTTACATACCAAGAAGATCCTACATCTCCTATGTAATTACTTCCACCAACAAAGGCCCCTACCTCAAACATCTGAGCATAAGACATTGTTGATGCCAACATAAATATTATGGTTAAGATTCTAAAATTCATAGCTTTCAAAGTTTGCAAATATATACAATATGATATTTTTTGGGTAATATCGTTTAAATGAATGTGCTTTTAAAACAAAAATTGTGAGGTTTTATTGCTTCCGCAGTTTATATTACATGTATTTTTAGCCATAAATATCAAATCAAACTAGCGTTTTTTAGATACTCATTAGCAATCCATTGGGAACAATTAATCTTAATTACGCTTATCTTCTCCCCACAACAGCTTATTACGGAGTGTGATTAAAAAACTCTCTTCTTTAAGGTCTACTAATTTAATTGTAAAAGGTGCTCTCTCTATAAAAACCTCAGTATCATTATCTAAAGTTGCTAACCTAGAATCTAAAGACACTAAGAACGTATCCTCTCTCCCAGAAACCTTTAGTCTAATTTTAGTTTTATCAGGAATAACCAATGGCCGTGCATTTAAATTATGAGGCGCTATTGGCGTTAACACCAAAGCATCTGTACTAGGCGCAATTACAGGTCCATTACAACTCAAGGAATATCCTGTAGAACCTGTTGGCGTCGCTACAATAAGTCCGTCCGCCCAATAAGACGTGAGATATTCTCCATCCAACCAAGTAGCAATCGTTATCATCGAGGTTGTATTTTTCCTACTTACCGCGATTTCATTAAGAGCAAAATTAACTTCTGTTTGCTCTTCCATATTACAGTTGGCAGCAGTAATCTGGAGCAAAGCTCTATTTTTCACTTCAAAACCATTTCTTAACACCTCTTCAATAGCAGCTTCAATATTTTCCTTTTGTACCGTAGCAAGAAAACCTAGTCTCCCTGTATTTATCCCTAAAATCGGAATATCTAAATCGCGAACAAAAAGAACAGTTCTAAGCATTGTACCGTCTCCCCCTACGCTTAAAAAAATATCAAAAGTATCATCAAGATCTTCGAATGAAGAAAATGTTTTATAAGGATTAGTGATTCCTAGCGGCTCTTTTATCTGAAGCAAATATTCACTTTCCAAATACACATCAGCGCTATTTCTTTCAAGCACTTCCAACAATTTAAGAATGTATTCTTCTGAATCTTCTTTATAATATTGACCGTAAATACAAACTTTCATTCGCTATTTTTTATTACTGAAAAATTAACTAACTCACCCTTTATAAAAGGATTGATAATTAGTATTAAATCTTTAAAAATCTGTCTAAATAATTTGATCGCTCTTTCAAACCTTCAATATAAGAGTCCTCTTCATTACCAGAAACAACATTATAACTGTATCTTCTAAAGGTTTGAATAATCTCATTTAATCCAGTATTCCCAATTTTCATTGTTATTTGAGTTACTTCTCCTTGGTCATCAGAAATAAAAGCACCTAATAATTTCCCATCATTACTTTCTACAATCTGAGACACTTCACTAAAAGAATAATCTGCATTCCCTTTTTCTACAATCAATATCCCTCCAGGTTCATTTAAAAAAGGAGTTTCTTTAAACAAACTCATTATATCTATCAACTCGTAATAACCAATATATTCATTGTTTTCATTTAAAATTGGCAATACGTTCGTATTGAACTTCGCAAATGCCTCTAAAACATCCAACCAATTTGTTTCTTTTCGCACAAAGAAAACATCCAAAGCATAAAGATAATCACTCACTTTACTTTCAGCATCAAATCCCTGTACATCATCTTCAGAAATGTTCCCTACCAGCATATTATCTTCTACAACAGGAATATGGGTATTTGTACAATCTGAAAACATTCCTCTCACCATTTTTACCGGATAATTAGGTAATAACGGAAGGATATCATTATTTATATAAGAATGTAAATTCATAACAAGCCTATTTCTATTGCAAATTAATCAATTTCTATTACAATAACATAGCCTTTATGCACTAAGTAATATTTTAAAGTGTCTATTCATTTATAAATAAGGCAGACACTCTCTTTTATAGTTTTAAGTTTGTTATAGCCTACTTTAGGTCGTATTTTTGTAGCACTAATAATCGATTTTTTTATACTTATGACAAAACTTAGTGTTAATATAAATAAAATTGCCACCCTTAGAAATTCAAGAGGCGGTAATGTTCCTAACTTATTAAAAGTAGCTAAAGACATTCAAGAATTTGGCGGAGAAGGAATTACAATTCACCCAAGACCAGACGAACGTCACATTAGATACCAAGACGCCAGAGACCTTCCCAGCGTAGTGACTACGGAATATAATATTGAAGGAAATCCTATTAAGAGTTTTATGGACTTGGTATTAGAAGTTAAGCCTACACAGGTAACTTTAGTTCCAGATGCAGTAGACGCAATCACCTCTAATGCTGGATGGGACACCATTAAACATAAAGATTTTTTAGTTGATATTATTGCTGAATTTAAAGCAAACAATATTCGCACTTCTATTTTTGTAGATCCAGTTTCTAAAATGGTTGAAGGAGCAGCAGAAACTGGCACCGATAGAATTGAACTCTACACAGAAGCCTTTGCTAGTGAGTTTGAAAAAGGAAATAAAGCAGGTATAAATCCATACATTGAAGCTGCTAATGTTGCTACTAAAGTTGGATTAGGGATAAATGCGGGCCATGATTTAAATCTTGAAAACACTGCTTTTTTCAAACAAAACATTCCAAATCTTTTAGAGGTTTCTATAGGTCATGCGCTAATTGCGGAATCACTTTATTTAGGACTAGAGAATGTAGTACAAATGTATTTACAGAAACTTAAATAAGAAGCTAGCGGATTAGCTTTTCAACTTTATATTTTTAACTTTTTTCAACTTCATTATGAATATACTTACATCTAAAATTATAGGCTCAGGAGAACCTCTTCTTATCCTACATGGTTTCTTAGGAATGTCTGATAACTGGAAAACTTTAGGTAAAAAATATGCAGATGAAGGTTTTGAAGTTCATCTTCTCGATTTAAGAAACCACGGAAAGAGCTTCCATTCTGATGATTTTTCTTACGAACTCATGGTTGAAGATGTTGTTAAATATACTACATCAAAAAATCTATCACAAGTAAACATTATCGGTCATTCCATGGGTGGTAAAGTTGCCATGTTATTAGCTGTATCCCATCCAGATGTTGTAAAGAGACTCTTAATTGCAGACATTGCTCCAAAATATTACCCTCCACACCATCAAACTATTATAAACGGGTTAAAGTCTTTAGATTTCAACAAGATCACCACCCGAACAGAAGCAGACGAAGCACTCTCTAATTATATTAATGATTGGGGAACACGCCAATTCTTGCTTAAAAACTTGTATTGGAAAACAAAAGACAAACTCGCCTTTAGATTCAATCTTCCAGTATTAGAAAATGCTCAAGAAGAAATTGGAGAAGCACTTCCGGCACAAAAAACTTTTGATGGTAAGACTTTATTTTTAAGAGGATCAAAATCAGAATATATCTCTCCTAATGATAAAGATCTCATAAAAACACATTTTCCTATTGCAAATCTAGAAACTATAGACAATGCTGGACATTGGCTTCATGCCGAGAATCCAAAGCAATTTTTCGAAAAATCCATCTCTTTTCTACAGCATTAAATGTTAATTTTTTAACGATTTTGAAATATGAAGCCTCTCAAAATTGCATATGAATAATATTGTATTAAATTTGAAGAGCTAATATTCATAATTCTAAATTAACAAATAAATGAAAAAACTTACGCTTTTGGCGATGGTGTTGCTTACTAGTGCCTTAACTTATGCAGGAGGTTACCGTATCTCCCTGCAAGGGCAGAAGCAACTTGCCATGGGACATACTGGAGTAGCTGTACTTAACTCTTCAGAATTGGTGTTTTTTAACCCCGCTGGACTTACTTTTTTAAATGAAAGATTCACTGTTAGTGGTGGCGCTAATGCGGTATTCGCCAATATTAGTTTCCAAAACGAACAATACGGATGGTCTACAGAAGCAGACAATCCTGTATCTACTCCTTTCAATGTTTATGCAGCCTATAAAATTAACGATTGGGCAAGTGTTGGTCTAGGGATTTACACTCCTTATGGAAGTGGTGTTGAATACCCTACAGACTGGGAAGGTTCTCACTTAATAAACGATATTAGCCTACAGGCTATATTTATCCAACCTACATTATCTATTAAAATAAACGATAAAGTTAGTATTGGTGGTGGACCGATTTACGCTACTGGAGCTGTTAATTTCAACAGAAATATAGACAGAACAACTTCTAACCTAGAAGGAGAAAGAACTAATGTAACTATTGATAAAAGCGGAATTACTGCTTGGGGGTATAACTTAGGACTAATGGTTAGACCTACAAATGAGTTTACGCTGGGTATTAATTACCGTTCAGAAATAGAAATGAATGCAGAAAACGGAGAAGCAGATTTCCAAAATGTTCCGTCTGGAGCAAACCTAAATGGAGAATTTGACAATGTTACTTTTAACGCTGCTTTACCGCTACCTGCAGAATTAACTGTTGGAGCATCATACGCTATCACAGAGAAATGGTTAGTTGCTTTTGATTATAATCGCGCTTACTGGAGTTCTTACGAAGCTTTAGATGTGATTTTCAGCAACGGGCAAGAATCTCTAAATCCTCGTAACTACAAAAATGCTTCTACCTATAGATTTGGTTTACAGTACGCTGCCACTAACCGTTTCATACTAAGAGGAGGTTATTATTTCGATGAATCTCCTGTTCAAGCAGGATATTTCGCTCCGGAAACTCCTAGAAATGATTCTAATAATTTCACTGGAGGATTCTCTTTTAAAGTAAGTGAACGTTTCGCAATAGATGCTTCTTTCTTATATATCCACTTTGATGAAGTTGATGAGTCTTACGACTATTACCAAGAAAACGGACAAAATGTTCCTTTTGAAGGTACCTACAAGAACAACGCTTTTGTTCCTGGTTTAGGAGTTACTTACGGATTTTAATTAACGCTAACTATTAAGAAAATGAAAAAAATACTATATATCTCTCTTGCTGCAGCCGCAATTACCGGATGTCAACCTGAATTTAACGATCCAGTTGATGAGCAAGGTTTTTACACAAACGGCGATGCCGATTTCTCTAACTTTGTTTCGGTTGGTAACTCTCTAACAGCAGGATATGCAGATGGATCTCTATACTTAAACGGACAACAAAATTCTTTTCCAAACATGCTTGCTACACAATTTAAGCATGTTGGAGGTGGTGATTTCACACAACCACTTGTAAACGACAACCTTGGTGGTTTACTTGCTGGAGGCGAAGAAATTGCAGACAACCGTCGCGTTATTGTTATTGGAGCAGACGGAAGTCAAACTCCACAAATTTTAGAAGGCACTCCTACTACAGATATCACCAATGTATTAGAAGGACCATTTAATAATATGGGTGTTCCTGGTTCTAAAGTTTACCATTTATCCCTTGCTGGATACGGGAACATTGCAAACCTTTCTTTAGGAGCTGCCAATCCTTATTTCGTAAGAATGGCTAGTTCTCCAGACGTTTCTGTAATTGAAGACGCAGCTTCTCAAAACCCAACTTTCTTTTCTCTATGGATAGGAAATAACGATATCTTAGGATACGCTACTACGGGCGGTGTTGGTGTAGATCAAACAGGAAACATAGACCCACGCACATATGGAGGTAATGATATTACAGACCCTAATGTCTTTGCGGCTTCTTACAACACATTACTAGAAAAGCTAACTGAAAATGGAGCAAAAGGTGTGGTTGCAAACATTCCAGATGTAACAACAATTCCTTACTTCACAACAGTTCCTTACAATCCAGTACCATTAGATGAGGCAACTGCAACTTCATTAAACACGCAATTAATTGGGCCTCTAAAACAAATTCTTACAGCTTTTGGGCAAGGAGATAGAGTTGTATTATTACAACCAGGAGCAAATCCATTAATGATAAAAGATAAAGATTTAACAGATTTATCTGCACAATTAAACGCAGCATTACAGGCAAATGGAATCCCTGCACAGCAAGCTGCTCTTATGGCTTCGCTTTACGGACAAGCTAGACACGCTACCGCAGAAGATTTAGTTACTTTACCTACTTCTTCTTTAATAGGAACAGCACAAGCTGGAATCCCAGAACCATTTAATAATATAGGGGTGACATACCCATTACAAGATGAAAGCGTTCTAATTCCTAGCGAGCAAGCTAATATCGCTACTGCGCAAACAGCATATAATGCAACTATAGAAGGATTAGCAACTCAATACGATTTAGCTTTTGTTGATGCAGAAGCATTAATGACACAATTAGCTAATGGAGGTATTTCTTTTGACGGAGGAAACATTACTAATACATTTGCAACAGGTGGTGCATTTTCTTTAGACGGTGTTCACCCTACACAACGTGGTTACGCTGTACTTGCAAATAATATGATTAGTGTAATCAATCAAAAATACAATGCAACTGTTCCTTCATTAAATCCTGGAGCATATCCAACAATTTTTGTTGAATAGGTAAACATTAAAATATATTAAGTTTCTAAAGCGCTTGTTACAGACAAGCGCTTTTTTTATATCTTTAATACATAACAACTTAAAATAGACACATGAAATTTATAATTAGAATCTTATTAACTGCTATTTCTGTAGTTATATTAGCAAAAATTCTTCCTGGAGTGGGAGTCGAAAGTTACGGAACAGCAATTATTGTAGCTGCAGTACTGGCATTACTAAATTTTATCGTAAGACCAGTTTTAGTAATTTTGACACTTCCAGTAACCATTATCACACTCGGTTTATTCTTAATAATAATCAATGGTATTATAATATTATTAGCAGATTACTTTATAAGTGGGTTTACTGTTGAAAATATATGGTGGGCACTATTATTCAGCTTATTACTATCAATTTTACAATCCATTTTCGAGTCATTAGCGGGAGCAGAATAATTACATAAAAAATACACTTTCTATCAAAAATCTAATTTCACCTTCATTTTTGATAGAAAGTTCAACTTCAGAAATCATAAATATTTTATAAAATAAAGCACTTCAGAAGCTATTAATCGTTATTTCGACGCCTATTTAAAGGGCTATAACACCATCTTATGATGTAAAATTCAATAATTTGTGTTTCAGCTTTTTAAAAACTTGGTTAGCTTTTGAAAATGTTTTACTTTTGCATGCCCATTTACGGGCTATTAAATATTTTTTGAGAATGGATATCACAAGAGATCAAATTGACGATTTAAACGCAATAGTAAAAGTTGCTATTACAAAAGAAGATTACAGCGATAAAGTAGATAAAATTTTAACTGACTACCGCAAAACGGCAAACATTCCTGGTTTTAGAAAAGGACATGTTCCTATGGGGTTAGTAAAAAAACAGTATGGTAAAGCTGTTTTAGTAGATGAGGTAAATAAACTTTTACAAGACTCTCTAAACAAGTACCTAACTGAAGAAAAATTAGACGTGCTTGGAAATCCACTTCCAAAAGCTCAGGATGATTTAGATTGGGACGCTGAAGATTTTTCTTTTGAATTTGAATTAGGTCTTGCTCCTGCTTTTGATGTTGACTTAAAAACTAAAAAAGCAATTACACAATATCATATCATTGCCGACGATAAAATGATCGACGAGCAAGTAGAAAGAATTGCAAAACAATACGGTAAACTAGTTTCTCAAGACGAAGTTACTGAAGAAAGTGAAGTTACAGGAGTTTTCAAAAATGAAGAAAGAGAACTTGAAAATGAAGTTACACTTACTTTAGATAAAGTTAAAGGAAAAAGAAACCTAAACAAATTTGTTGGAGCTAAAGCTGGAGACACGCTAGAGCTTAAAACAAAAGGACTTTTTAATGATGATCATGATTTAATCAACTTCTTAAAAGTTGAACATGATGAGGCTCACGACTTAGATATCGAAGTTACTTTCACTATCAAAGAAGCTAACTTAAGAGAAGCTGCAGAATTAAACCAAGAGTTATTCGACAAGCTTTTTGGAGAAGGTGTTGTTACTTCGGAAGAAGAAATGAGAGCTAAAATTAAAGAAGATGCTGAAAAGCAATTTGCTCAACAAGCAGACCAAAGACTTCTTAACGACATTACAGAACACCTAGTTGAAAACACTAAATTCGATCTTCCAGCAGAATTCCTAACAAAATGGATTCAAGCTACAGGAGAGAACAACCTTACAGATGAGCAAGCAAGTGAAGAGTATGCTAAGTCTGAAAAAGGATTGAGATATCAACTTATAGAAGGTAAAATCATTAACAACAATGATCTTCAAGTAAGTTATGACGAATTGAAAGAATTTGCTAAGAAATATGTTCGTATGCAAATGGCTCAATTTGGACAACAAGATCCTGATGAAGAAGTATTAGAGAATATTTCTGGTCGTGTTCTTTCTAACCAAGAAGAAGCTAAAAGATTATCTGAACAGATAATGAGCGAAAAATTAGTGAATCTATACAAAGAGAAAGCGAATTTAAAGACTAAAGAAGTAACATACGAAAACTTTGTTAAAGAAGTTTACGAATAAAACCTTCTAAAATAATTTAAGTATCTTTAAGGCGTTAAACTGTAAGTTTTAACGCCTTTTTACGTACTAAAAAAACAGTAATTAAAATTTATGAATTTCGAAAAAGAATTTAAGGCATTTGCCACAAAAGATAGAGGTGTAAATAGCATGTATTACGATAAAATTGTAAGCGCTATGACTCCAGTGGGACTTACTCCAAATATTATAGAAGAACGTCAATTAAACGCTGTTTCAATGGATGTTTTTTCTAGATTAATGATGGACAGAATCATTTTTATGGGAACTGGCATCAACGATCAAGTTGCAAACATTATCCAAGCTCAACTATTATTTTTAGAAAGTGCAGATGCATCTAAAGATATTCAGATTTATATCAATTCTCCAGGAGGAAGTGTTTACGCTGGTCTTGGAATTTATGATACTATGCAATATATCAAGCCAGATGTAGCTACAATCTGTACAGGAATGGCTGCTTCTATGGGCGCTGTATTATTATGTGCTGGAGAAAAAGGAAAACGTTCTGCTCTACCTCATAGCCGTGTTATGATCCACCAACCTTTAGGAGGTGCTCAAGGACAAGCTAGTGATATTGAAATTACAGCACGTGAGATCCTTAAGTTAAAAGGAGAATTATATGAGATAATCGCAAAACACTCTGGACAATCTATGGATAAAGTTACAGAAGATAGTGATCGTGATTACTGGATGAAAGCTGAAGAAGCTAAAGCCTATGGAATGATTGATGAAGTATTAGTAAGAAATAGCTAGTTTTTAAAAATCTAAGCAACAAGCATAGACAAATATTTAAAGACTATTTTTAAATAGAAAATACCAAGATTGTATTTTCACAAAAGAAACACAATGGCGAAAGAAGATTTAGAATGTTCATTTTGTGGTCGTAAAAAGCCGGAAACTAGCTTGCTTATTGCAGGTTTAGATGCCCATATTTGCGATCGCTGTATTGAGCAGGCACATGGAATAGTTATAGAAGAATCGCAACAATCTAAGAATACCGAATTATCCTCTGAATTGGTTTTAAAAAAACCAGCTGAGATTAAATCTTATTTAGATCAATATATTATTGGTCAAGATGCTACCAAAAAGGTAATGTCGGTTGCTGTATACAACCACTACAAAAGATTACTTCAGCCGGCATCTCAAGATGATATTGAGATCCAAAAGAGTAACATTATCATGGTTGGACAAACTGGAACTGGAAAAACACTTATGGCAAAAACAATTGCCAAGATGTTGAATGTTCCGTTGGCAATTGTAGATGCTACTGTACTTACAGAAGCAGGTTATGTTGGTGAAGATGTAGAAAGTATCTTAACAAGATTACTGCAAGCTGCAGACTACAACTTAGAAAAAGCAGAAAGAGGAATTGTTTTTATTGATGAAATCGATAAGATTGCTCGTAAAAGCGATAATCCATCTATCACAAGAGATGTTTCTGGAGAAGGAGTACAACAAGCTTTACTAAAACTTTTAGAAGGAACCGTAGTTAATGTTCCACCAAAAGGAGGAAGAAAGCATCCAGATCAAAAGTTTATTGAAGTGAATACTGAAAACATTTTATTTGTTGCCGGTGGTGCTTTTGACGGAATAAACAGACATATCTCTAAGCGTTTGAATATGCAAGCTGTAGGTTACAGTGTTGCTAAAAAAGACATGGTAGATAGAGATAACTTATTACAATATGTTATTCCAAAGGATTTAAAAGAGTTCGGATTAATCCCTGAGATTATAGGGAGACTTCCAGCACTTACCTACATGGAACCATTAGATGCTAAAACATTAAGATCGATTCTTACTGATCCTAAAAATGCTATTATTAAGCAGTACACAAAACTGTTTGAAATGGATGATATCGAATTTAAAGTTAATGATGAAGCTTTAGATTTTATTGTTGAAAAAGCTATTGAATACGAATTGGGAGCTAGAGGATTAAGATCTTTATGCGAATCTATTCTTACCGATGCAATGTTTGACCTTCCTAGTTCAGAAGAAAAAGAACTTGTAGTTGATAAAGAATATGTTGAGCAGAAATTAAATAAGACTGCTGTAAACAAATTAAAAGCAGCTTCTTAAAGTAGAAATCTCCATATTAAGTAAACAATCAAGCCTCCTCAATGGAGGCTTGATTGTTTTATTGATTTAAAAAATATATCTTGTGCTATAACTTTACAACGATTTGGGAACAACTAGCATAAATAATTCTTTTTTTATTCAACAACTGAAAAAAGGTAAGGAAACTGCTTATGAAGCCCTTTTCAATCTATACTTCAAAAAATTACACTATTTTTCATGCCAGTACATCAACAATGATGAAGACGCTAATGAGATCGTTCAGAACACATTCTACAAGCTCTGGAAAAAAAGGCATAAACTC
Organism: Joostella sp.; assembly: GCF_048266025.1. Classification (NCBI taxonomy): domain Bacteria; kingdom Pseudomonadati; phylum Bacteroidota; class Flavobacteriia; order Flavobacteriales; family Flavobacteriaceae; genus Joostella; species Joostella sp. The sequence continues at coordinate 19,111 of NZ_JBLXAF010000001.1, forward strand.
TCTACTGACATCAATTTAAACGCATATCTTTTTGCTATTGTAAAGAATGAATGCTTAGATTATTTAAAACATCAGAAAATAAAAAGTCAGTATAAAAATCAAATTGAAAGTGAGATAAACCTCATCAATCAAGAGTCATTACAGGACAACCCGAGCCTATTACTCATTGAAAAAGAATTACACGATAAGGTAAACCAATTAATTGAACAACTCCCTCCTGTCTGCAAAGATATATTTATTAAAAGCCGCTTTAATGGTCTCAAACATAAAGAAATCGCAGAAGAATTAAGTATATCACAAAAAACTGTAGAAGCACAAATTACAAAAGCTTTAAAGTTTTTAAGACATGAACTACAAGAATACATGGGCTTCTTTCTATGAAGCTAAAGCCTTAATACTTTATACCAAAATTCACCTAACACCTCAAATAAGACAATTGTTTGCAGAAATATCTAAACAAAAATTAAAAATTTAACATTTATGCGTTAGGGTATTTTTAAGTTGAATCGTTTTATTAGTATATGGACGAGAAAAGCTTAATAAAATTTATTCAAAATAAAGGTGATAAAACTTTCAAAAAGGAAGTTATTAATTGGATAAATTCATCAAAAGAAAGCAAGGAAAAATTCAATGAAATTAAAGCAATTTACGTTGCTAGATTTGATGACGAAAATAATATTGACATCCCTAATCAATACAAAAGATTTAAAAAGAGAATAAGCATAAGAAAATATTCATATCGAATAGCAGCAGCAATAACTATTCTAATCTTAACTAGCTCAGCTATTTTCTTAAGCAGCAAATCTGATAACATCTTTACGCAAGAAGAATATTATGCCACTGGAATTGGCGAACAAAAGGAATTCATTTTAAAAGACGGTAGTAAGATACAACTCAACTCCGATAGTAAATTAATAATTACTTCAAGCTTTAATGAATCAGATAGAACTGTCAAACTTTTTGGCGAAGCTTTCTTTGAAGTAGCTAGAAATGAAAAAAAGCCATTTATTGTAGATACAGAACAAGGTTTTAAAGTAAAAGTTCTTGGTACTACATTCAATGTAAAAGCATATGATAATGATCCTACCGCACAAACTACTCTACTCTCTGGAAAAGTAGAAATATACAAACGACATAAATCTATTCCTGAAGTCACTCTAAAACCAAAACAAAAAGTGGTTTTTAATAAAACAGGAAAAACAATAGCTCTTTATAAGAATGTCTCCACACAGAAATCAACATCATGGAGAAATGGTATATTAACATTCGACAACACCTCCTTTAGTGAAGTTATTAAAGACCTAGAAAGATGGTATAATGTTACCATTACAATAGAAGACCCTTCAATAAAAAACTATTCTTTCTCAGGGAAATTTATGAGAAATAATAAAGTACAAGAAGTATTAGAAATAATAAAAACCTCATCACCAATTGAATACAATTATGACATAGAAAATCAGAAAATAATTTTCAGAAAAAGATAGAGAATAAAGGAGGTGTTGCCGCACCTCCTTTATAGTAAAATCTGTCAGAATTAATCTAACATTAAAAACCATTTAAAATTATGAAAAAAAAGCAAAACAATGCCAAGCATTTTTTATGCAAACATTGTTCCTCCAGAAAACTCTTTCGCATCATGAAGATCTACCTATTAATTCTCTGTCTAACTATCGTTGAGATTTCAGCTTCCAGTAGTGATTTATATGGACAAACTATTAGTTTAAACTATAAAGACACTGAACTTAAAGAAGTTTTATTAAATATAGAAAAACAAACTGATTATGTTTTCTTCTATAATAACTCAATAATTAATGAGCAGATAAAAGTTAACACAACCATAACAAGTAATGATATTGACGATGTACTGCATAATGTGTTAAAACATACTGACTTTAAGTATAAGTTAATGAATAATAACATTGTATTAGCTAAGGATTTTGAGCTTACTAATTCATCAAATAAAGACTCGTATAATAAAATCTCACGCTCTAATACTTTAATCACTTCTTTACTACAAGACAAAATTGAAATTTCAGGTACAGTTCATGATGAAAGTGGCGTCCCATTGCCAGGTGTTAACATAGTCGTAAAGGGATCTTCTACAGGAACACAGACCGACTTTGATGGTAATTTCAGCATTTCTACGGATAAAAAAAGCACTTTAGTTTTTAGCTACATTGGCTTAAAAACCAAAGAAGTTAGCATTGATGGTCCTAATTCTAATCTGAATGTAACACTCAAATCTGATGCGAATGAACTTAGTGAAGTAATAGTTGTAGCATACGACACACAAAGCAAATCCTCTTATACTGGTGCTGCTGTTGATGTTGATGTTGACAAAGTAGAAAACTCTCCGCTCCCCTCTTTTCAAGAAGCACTTCAAGGAAATGTTGCGGGTGTACAAATTTCAACTCAAAGCGGTCAACCAGGAGCTGCTCCAGATATTAGAATTAGAGGAATTGGATCTATAAATGCTAATTCTGACCCTTTATATGTAGTAGATGGAATTCCTGTTGTTTCTGGTAACATATCAAGGATTGCAACTAGTTCTAACACTATTGCAGGAATAAACCCTAAAGACATTGCTTCTATTACTGTTTTAAAGGATGCATCTGCTACTGCAATATATGGTTCTAGAGGTGCAAATGGAGTTATTTTGATTACCACTAAAAGAGGGAAATCTGGGAAAACAAAATTTGATGCTAGTACTCAATATGGAGTAAGTAGTATGATTGTAAGAGATCATAATAAACCATTAAATACCAATGAACTTTCCGAACTCCTTGTTGAAGGGCGAGTAAATATTGGTGATACTCAACAAGAAGCAGAAGATTATATATATAGTAGAATTGATAGAACTGTAAATACAGATTGGTTAGATGTTATTTCTAGAGATGGGGAATACAATCAATATAACCTAAGCGCTAGCGGTGGAGGAGAAAAAACTAGTTTTTATGCTTCATTAGGGTATTTCGACCAAAAAGCAGTCATCATTGGCATTGACTACAAAAAGTTAAATGCTAAATTAAACGTGACACACCAAGCTACTGATAAACTAAAAATCAACATGGGCGTTTCTGTTAGCAATCAGAAAATAAACACAAATGAAGATGGTGGTAATGCTGCGAATCCAGTTAGAGCTATTTATAGAACTGTTCCATGGGAGCCTGTATATAATCAAGATGGCTCTTACAATACAGATATATTATTAACATACAATCCTGTAGGACTTGTTAATGAGGATATTAGAGAAACAAAATTATATGGCATCCAAGGGAACTTAGGGCTTACCTATGAATTTACAGACAATTTAAGCTTTGAGACAAAAGGAAATGTTGATTTCAACTTAGCTAACGAGTTTGAGTACAACAATCCTGATTTTGGAGTAGCACGAAATAAAGGTGGCGAAGGAACAGCTTATGATAATAATATTTTAAACTACAATATTACCAATCTATTAAAATACAATTGGGAAATAAATAACGATCACCGCCTGAACTTTATATTAGGACAAGAAGCCCAAAAAATAGACCAAAGTGATGTCTACGCAAACGCAAGCAATTATGGAGCACCAGGATTAACAACTCTCGAAAATGCTTCAGTTTATGAAAGCGCTTCAAGCAGTAAAAGTTCATCATCAATAATTTCATACTTCTTCAATACCAATTATACATTGATGAATAGATACATTGTGAATTTAACAGCGAGAAGGGATGGCTCATCAAGGTTTGGTTCAGATGTACGCTATGCTAACTTCGGTTCTGTCGGTTTGGCTTGGAATATAAGCTCTGAAAAATTCATGGAAAACCAAAACTTCATAAAGCAATTAAAACTGAGAAGTAGCTATGGAGTTAACGGAAATCAAGAAATTGCAAACTTTGCATCACGTGGACTCTATGAAACTGGGGAAGATTATAATGGAAGTCCAGGTTATGCTTACAGCCAACAGTCTAATCCACAACTTACTTGGGAGAAAAATAAACCCTTTAATGTTGGTATGGATTTCAACTTTATAAATAGAATAAGTGGAACAGTAGAATATTATACAAGAACAACCTCCGATCTATTATTCGAAGTACCTATTTCTGCTACTAATGGTATTACGAGTTACCTAGAAAATATTGGAGAAATGAAGAATTCAGGTTGGGAGTTTGCCTTAAATACAGTTAATATAGAAAACCCAGATGGTTTTAATTGGTCTACTAGCTTTAACTATACTTCAAATAATAACGAGATTACTAAATTAGATTCTGATGAGCCTATTATTGGCGACGAATACATTAGAGAAGTAGGAGGAGATTTTTACACCTTTTATATGCCTGGATATGCTGGAGTAGACCCTAATACTGGTGATGCATTATGGTACACAGATGGCACAGAAACACAAACCACCAATGAATATAGTCAAGCAAATCCTTATGCACAAGGAAGTGCACTTCCAGATTTTTATGCTGGACTTACCAACACTTTAAGCTATAAAGACTTTAGCTTATCATTTATGTTTTATCTGAATTATGGAAATCAGGTTTATGATTATTGGGGAAGATACACAAATAGTGATGGTAGTGCAGGACTTAACGATAGAGGTAATATGACTCGTAATATATATGAAAACAGATGGCAAGAGCCCGGCGACATTACAGATGTTCCAAAAGTTGTATGGAGTAATGATCAATCTGGTAGCTCGAGCCAACATTCTTCTAGATTTCTATACGATGGAACTTATCTGAGGCTTCGTGATATTACTTTTTCATATTCTCTTCCTGAAGATATCTCCAATAAACTAAACATTAGCAATCTTAGGTTTTATATAAAAGGAACAAATACGCTCACTTGGGTAAAAGATAAAAAAATTGAAATGGATCCTGAGGTTGGAGTTAATGGTAAATCTGACTTAAGAATTCCTATTTCAAAGCAATTTTTATTCGGTATAGACTTTTCATTCTAAAAACAAAAAACATGACAATCAATATAAAAAATATAATTATTTGCTTGTGTGCTATAATAGCACTTACGGCATGTAGTAGCGATTTTCTAGACATCGATCCTGAACAGAATGTCCCTTCCGAAAATGCTGTTACAGATATTAAAACACTACAAACCGCAATTAATGGTGTGTATAGCAAACTTCAAAGCGATGCATATTACGGTAGAAGCATGTATGTAATTCCAGAGTTAATGGCAGACAATTTATATCTAAGCTCTAGAAACACAGGAAGGTACTTGGACTTCGATAATTTTATAGTAAATGAAGAGAATTCTTATGTCGAAGATACTTGGAATGCAATCTATGAAGTAATAGCTAATGCTACAAAAGCTATTAATGGAGGTGAGAAATTAGAATCTACAACTCCAGAACAACAAAAAGAGATTGATCAATTAATTGGTGAGGCCTATGCAATTAGAGCATTAGCACATTTTGATTTAAGCCGTTTATTTGCACAACCATATAACTTTACTGCCAATGCAGATCACCTCGGAGTTCCAATTGTAAGTACTTCAACTGATGAAAATATCTCACCAAAGAGAAATACAGTAAGCGAAGTTTATGCCCAGATAAATAATGACCTAAGCACAGCCATTTTAAATATGACATCAACAAATAACGATGGAAGATTTACTAAATACGCTGCTAAAGCTTTAGCGGCAAGGGTAGCTATCTATCAAGATAACTACAGCAATGCTATAAAATATAGTTCGGAAGTTATTGCAGAAGGTGGTTACTCATTAATTTCTAATGAAAACTATAATGATATTTGGGAAAGTGAATTTAACAGTGAATCAATCTTTGAAATCATTAATACCATTGCCGATAACGAAGGCACCAACAGCTTAGGTCATTATTTTGATCCAAGTGGTTATGCTGATGCTTTAGTGACACCAAATTTGTATAGCAGTTACGACGAAAACGACGTTAGGAAAACCGCTATAACAGAAGGCTCTAAACAAGGAGCTGAAGATGATGCCCTGTTTGTATATAAATTTCCAAAAGGAACACAATATACAGACAACATTAGAATTTTACGTCTTGCAGAGCAATATCTTATTCGTGCAGAAGCATATGCCAAAAACAATGAATATGAAAAAGCACAAACAGACTTAGAAACCATAATGAGACGTGCAAACCCTAATGCAATAGACGTAACAGAAACAGGGCAAGCCCTAATTGATAAAGTAATTGAGGAAAGAAGAAAAGAACTAGCATTTGAAGGGAATAGATTGTTCGATCTTAATAGAAATAAAAAAGATATACAAATTATACAAGGAGAGAACATTATTGATGCATCCTATCCGAACGACAAGTTCATTCTTCCAATACCATTAGACGAGCTTAATGCTAATCCAAATATAAAGCCTCAAAACCCAGGATATTAAATGCTCTCATTATTATACAAAACATATAATTTAGAAAAAAAACATGTCTTTAGAATTGCAGGGGGTGCTAGAACTAGCACCCCAGCAATCCTAATTCAATTAACGTTTGCTAACTATATTGGCTATGGAGAAGCCTCTATGCCTCCATTATATGGAGAGAGCTTTCAAACAGCAATAAGCTTTTTAAAGAAAATAGATCTGTCTCCTTTTAAAGACCCTTTTAATGCTGAAGACATATTAACATATATTGATAATGTAGCACCTAAAAATGTCGCTATAAAAGCAGCGATTGATATAGCTCTTCACGATTTAATAGGTCAACTGCTTAAAATTCCACTGCATTCTTATTTTGGATTAAGAAAAGAAAATCTTTCTACCAGCAAAACGATAGGGATTGACACTCCTGATATTATAAAAGAACGTGTAAAGGAGGCTAGTCAATTTAAATATCTAAAAGTTAAATTAGGAGGAGAAAATGATAAAGAAATCATTCATACCATTAGTCAAACTACAGATAAACCCCTATTTATTGATGCCAATCAAGGGTGGAAGTCCAAAGAAGAAGCTTTAGACAAAGTACATTGGCTAAAAGAACATGGTGCTGTATTTATAGAGCAACCATTACCAAAAAATTCTTATGATAGCCTTACATGGCTAGCTGCTCATTCCCCGCTTCCAATAATTGGAGATGAAGGAATTCAACGTTTACCTGATGTGATAAATGCTTCAAATTTTTATCATGGCATCAATATTAAGCTAATGAAATCCACTGGTTTAAGAGAAGCATATAAGATGGCTCAAATTGCCAAAATGATGAATCTAAAAATAATGCTGGGATGCATGTCGGAAACTTCATGTGCGATCGGTGCTGCTGCACAATTAGGCGCACTAGCTGATTGGGTAGATTTAGACGGAAATCTTGGCATCAAAAATGACCCTTTCACAGCTCATACAGTTAAAGAAGGCGTAATTCATCTAAATAACAAACCTGGTATCGGACTTATAAATCCAAATTGGGACAGAATCCTAGCATACTAATACCATGTATGGAATGATTAGAAGTCTCAAGAGGACAAAGGAAAGAGACGTTTCTACAAACAAGTTTAAATAATTACTAATGAAATTTAACATTCAAAACATACTCTTAATTCTCTCCGTTTATAGTTTCCTATTTCTTGTGTCATCATGCAAAAAGGAGACAAAAAAAACAGTAGAATCCAAGAACGCTTTTACCAATGATATTGCTTTAGACTCTTTTTTTACTGAACTTACTGACAAAGGGATGTTTAACGGAGCCGTTGCCGTGAAAAAAGATGGTGAACTTATTTTTAAGAAAGGATATGGCATCGCTAACTTTAAATTAAATACTCCTTTCCTACCATCAACAGCTATGGAGGTAGCCTCGGTTTCTAAACAATTTACCGCAGCTGCTATCCAAATATTAGCCCAACAAAATGAATTAAATATTAACGAATATGCCTATAAATATCTGGGAGATGAATTTCCATATAAGGAAATTAAAGTATCTCATTTATTAACACATACCTCCGGCTTAAAAGACTATGAAGAATATTTTAAAAAAGAATGGGATACCACTGCTATAGCTTACAACCAAAATATTGTGAACTATTTTACAGAACAAAAACCTCCCTTAGAAAGTACTCCTGGAGAAAAATATCATTACTCTAATTCAGGTTTTGTGCTATTAGCTAGTATAGTAGAAAAAGTAAGCGGCAAAACCTTAGATGTATTCTTAGATGAACAACTTTTCAAAACAGGACACATGAATAACAGCGGGTTCTTGGAACGAGATAGTATTTGGAATATTAATAATTATGCTCCTGGTTATATGTTAAATCCTAAGACATGCTCTTTTGATAAACCTGAATTATTACAAGGTAAAAAGTATTATAGATTTTTAAGTGGTCGATTTGGCTCTGGAAGGCTATCTACTTCTATTGATGATTTATTGAAATGGGACAGCATACTACACACTAATACCCTTATAAATGAAAAAAGTAAGTCTTTAGCTTTCACACCTCACCCACCTAGTAAAGATTCTTCAGACTATGGCTTTGGCTGGCATATACCAGACACAACAGCTCAAAATAGAATAATTTATCATACTGGGAGTTGGGCTGGAAATAAATCATACATCAAACGTTTTATTAATAAAAAAGATGTAGTTATAATTTTAAATAATACGAATAGTCCTTATATGGTTCCTATTCGAAAAGAAATAGATAAATACGTTACTAATGGCATAGCACTAACTGTTCCTCCTCTGTTAGGTGAAAATGTATTGGAAAAAGAGATTTGCAAACTATCGACTGACAATATAAAATCTTGGTACGAAAAAAATCAAGAATTGAAGTGGGATCAAAAAGACCTATCCAACCTTAAAAAATTCTATTTAAAAAATAATGAAAAAAATAAAAGTGAAATAATATCAGTCCTTCTAAAACTGATATAAAAACAAAATTCATCAGAATTAATCTTATTAATTCTGATGAATTTTACTCTTTATCCATTGCCAACAATTCTTCCAAATAATGTCTATTACTAGAAAGTCTAGGTATTTTATGTTGCCCTCCTAACTTATTGTATTTTTTCAACCAATCATAAAAAAGGTTTTTTCTAGCTCTATGGACTGTTGGTTTATTTAATGTGATGTTATTATAACGTTTCGCCTCATAATCTGAATTCAATGCCTTAAGAGCATTATCCATAATATCGGTAAATACATCTAAATCTTCGGGCTGCTTCCGGAACTCTATCAACCATTCGTGAGCTCCCTTTTCTTTTCCTTCCATAAAAATAGGACCCGCTGTATAATCGATTATTTCAGCACCTGTTTTCTGACACGCTTTTTGAAGAGCTTGCTCTGCATTCTCAATAATAATTTCCTCCCCAAAAACATTAATATGGTGTTTCGTTCTTCCTGTTACTTTGATACGATATGGATTAATGGAAGTAAAACGTACGGTATCTCCGATAAGGTAACGCCAAAGACCAGCATTGGTAGTTATCACAATTGCATAGTTTTTATCTAGCTCCACTTCCCAAATCGGAATCACCTTTTCATTTGGTGTATCATAAACATCCATTGGAATAAACTCATAGAATATTCCGTAATCCAACATTAGCAACAATTCATTTGAATCGTTTCGATCTTGAATAGCGAAAAACCCTTCCGAGGCATTATAAATCTCATAATACCTAAAGCTCTTTCTAGGCAATATTCGTTCATACTGCTCTCTATATGGTTTAAAACTTACTCCGCCATGAAAATATACTTCTAAATTCTCCCAGATTTCAAAGAGGTGCGTTTTTCCTGTTTTTTCCAATACTTCATTCAACAATACCAACATCCAAGAAGGCACGCCAGCAAGGCTCGTTACATCTTCTCTTATGGTTTCCTCTACAATAGCAGATAATTTATGTTCCCATTCACTCATTAGAGAAACTTTATGACTCGGCGTACTACTCATTTCCGCCCAGAATGGCATATTATCTATTATTATTGCTGATAAATCTCCAAAAGAAGTATTATGGTCGTGATACAACTCTTTACTTCCTCCTAAACGTAGACTTTTTCCATTAAAAAGTTTTGACCCTTCATTATTATTGAAGTATAAAGAAAGCATATCTTTTCCTGCCTTAAAATGGCAATCTTCTAAGGATTCTGTACTTACAGGAATAAATTTACTTTTTGCATTTGTAGTACCGCTACTCTTTGCAAACCATTTTATATGAGTAGGCCAAAAAACATTGTCTTCTCCTAATCTAACTCTTTCAATTAAAGGCTCCATATCTTCATAACGCACCACAGGAACGCGATCGGCAAAGGTTGCATATGAACCAATTTCTCCAAACATATATTTTCTACCTACTTCTGTATCTTTAGCAACTGCTAATAAATGAGTAAGCACTTCTGTCTGTACTTCACTAGGATATTTGAGAAAAAGTTCAATCTGATGAAATCGCTTTTTCAAAATCCAAGAGGCAATTGAATTGAATAATGGTATTGACATATATTTAAATTATATTTGATAAAAATATGAAAAAAAAGTTATCATGTTCGAAGGCGTACTCACTAAAATGCAAACAGAATTTACAAGTCCTGTAAATTATTACCTAATTCTTGAAAACAACTTCATAAATTTTAATCAATTATTAGATAAAAACATAGAAATTAAGTTTGTGAAATTCGAGTGCCTTTCTTGTCATCTAGACAAACCTATTTACAGACAAGGTTTTTGTAAAAGTTGTTTTTTTGAAACTCCTAAAGCAGCAGACTGGATTTTAAAACCAGAATTAAGTAAAGCGCACTTAGACATAGAAGATAGAGATCTTGCTTACGAGAAAGAATCTCAATTACAGCCTCATATTGTGTATTTAGCTAACTCAAGCAGTGTTAAAGTTGGAGTTACTAGAAAAAGTCAAGTTCCAACAAGATGGATCGACCAAGGAGCACATGAAGCAATAGAAATTGCTGAGCTTCCAAATAGATATTTAGCGGGAATAACTGAGGTAGCCTTAAAAGATCATGTTTCTGACAAAACAAATTGGCGTAAAATGCTTAAAAATGAGATTTTAGACGAAGACCTTGCCAAATACCGTGATGAATTAAAAAAATATATCCCAGAAGAAACGCTACCCTATTTTATAGAAAACAATACTGAAACTAATATAGAATTCCCTGTAAAGGAATATCCTGTAAAACCTAAAAGTTTAAATTTAAGTAAAACTCCTGAGTACAAAGGAAAGTTAAAAGGAATTAAGGGACAATACTTAATTTTTGAAGATCAGACAGTTTTTAACGTAAGATCTAATGAAGGATTAGTAGTTTCCATAAATGTATTGCCTTCTTAAGAGGAGAATTATATTCAATTAAATATCAAAAAAAAAAGTTAGAGATTAATCCTCTAACTTTCTTTGATATTCTTGCTTATACATAGCTTTTGCAACTTCTTCTCTTCTTTGTTGAGAAGGCTTAGTAAAATGTTGGTTACTACGCAAAGTTTTCAACTGCTGTGTTTTTCTGTATTTTTGCTTGTATCTTTTTAAGGCTCTATCAATGTTTTCACCTTCTTTTATTGGAATTATAAGCATGGTAATGTATTTTAATAGTTAATAATTAAAAAAAACCACCCTTGGGAGGATGGTTTTATTTCGTTAAATGCTTAGTCAACTATTTCTACGTTAACTGCATTCATTCCTTTTCTACCTCTTTCGGTTTCAAATCTTACTTTGTCGTTTTCATTGATGTTATCAATTAAACCGCTTTCGTGTACAAAGATGTCTTCATTGGTATCAGCTTCTGTGATAAATCCAAACCCTTTGGTTCTGTTAAAGAACTTTACTGTTCCTTCTTTCATTGTATAATATTTTAAATTTTTATAAATCGGCACACAAATGACTGGATTACACTAAATCAATTAAAAACTGATTATAGCGCTTCAACAAGGAATCATGCCCCTGTGGCAAAAAGTCTATCTAGTAAAAGTGGGATAATAAATTCTCGGAAGGATAAAAAATACCAAATTTGTAATATTCTTAATTGCTATTGGGTGCAAAGTAACGCCTTTATTTCCGATTAATCTATTTATTTCAAGTTTATTTCAATATAAACTCTGAATTTCAACAAATTATAAATTTAAACACCCACAAAAAGCCTATTTTGATAACTAAAAACAGTAGCTGACGGAATACGCATCAATAAAAACTATCGTTAAATAATATATAACAATAAAAAACAACTCTAAAAAGGCAAAGAATTAGTAAATTTATAATGTGATTTACAATCACTTAGCAATAGATTAATTAAAAACATATATTATGACAAAGAAAAAGCTTACTACTTCTGCAGGATCCCCAGTCCCATCTAACGAGCATTCTTTAACAGCTGGAAAGAGAGGTCCTGTTTTAATTCAAGACTATCAGTTATTAGAAAAATTAGCACACCAAAATAGAGAACGTATTCCAGAACGTGTAGTTCATGCTAAAGGTTGGGGTGCTCATGGAACTTTTACTGTAACAAATGATATCTCTAAGTACACTCGGGCTAAAATATTTTCTGAAGTAGGTAAAAAAACTGAGATCATGGCTCGTTTTTCTACTGTTGCCGGAGAGCTTGGTGCTGCCGATGCTGAAAGAGATGTAAGAGGTTTTTCTTTAAAATTCTATACCGAAGAGGGGAACTGGGACCTTGTTGGTAATAATACGCCCGTTTTCTTTGTAAGAGACGGTTATAAATTCCCAGACTTTATACACACTCAAAAAAGACATCCTAAAACCAATTTACGATCACCTGAAGCTATGTGGGACTTCTGGTCTTTACACCCAGAAAGTCTTCACCAAGTAACTATATTAATGTCCGACAGAGGTATTCCTGTAGCTCCGCAATTCATGAATGGATATGGATCTCACACTTATAGCTTTTGGAATAATGATAGTGAAAGATTTTGGGTGAAATTTCATTTTAAAACAAAACAAGGACATAAGCATCATACAAACGCTGAAGCTGCTGAAGTAATAGGAAAATCAAGAGAATCATATCAAGAGGAACTTTTTGGAACTATTGAAGATGGTAATTACCCTAAATGGTCTCTAAAAGTTCAAATAATGCCAGAGAAAGATGCGGAAAAGACACCATATAATCCTTTTGACCTTACTAAAGTTTGGCCACATGGTGATTACCCATTAATAGATGTCGGAGAATTAGAACTCAATAGAAACCCTAACAATTATTTCCAATATGTAGAAAATGCTGCATATTCTCCTTCTAATATTGTTCCTGGAATAAGTTTCTCTCCAGATAGAATGTTACAGGCACGTATATTCTCATATGCAGATGCCCATAGGTATAGATTGGGAACACATTATGAAGCGCTTCCAGTAAATCAAGCTAAATCTGAAGTAAACCATTATCATAAGGATGGTGCGATGCGCTTCTTTGATAATAATAACGAAAATCCAGATGCTTATTATGAGCCAAACTCTTTTGATGGTCCTGTAGCAGATGCGTCTGTAAAAGAACCTCCTATGAATATTTCTGGTGATGTTGACAGATATGGACATGAAGATCATGATGATTTTAAACAGCCTGGAGATTTATTCCGTTTATTTAATGATGAACAGAAAAACCGCCTATTTGTAAATATTGCTACAGCAATGGATGGTGTTTCAGAAGGGATTGTGAAAAGACAATTAAAACATTTTTATGCCGCTGACCCAGCATATGGAAAAGGGGTTGAAAATGCTATTAATGAAATGAAAAAGACAAAAGATCCTAATTCTAACGAAAATCCAAAAGAACTATAAATCAAAATTGTATTTTTGGAAGGCGAAGTTTATAACATATAAACTTCGCCTTAATTATTTGATATCAATAAATGAGAACAGAAGAGTTATTTAATGCCATCCGAAAGGAAGAACAAGAAACAGTAGAAGCTATACTTACTGAAAACCCAACACTAGTAATGGAAAAAGATCAACGTGGATCTACACCTTTATTACTGGCTACTTATTATGGGTATAATGAAATTGCAAGGATTATCTTGAAATTTAATCCTGAAATAGATGCTAAGGATGCTTCTGGAAACACAGCATTAATGGGTGTTTGCTTCAAGGGTTTTATAACTATTGCAGAGCTTCTTATTGCTAATAATGCTAGCTTAAACCTAACAAACGGAAACGATGCAACAGCGCTAATATTTGCAGCTACTTTTGGAAGAGAAGATATTGTTAGGCTCTTACTTAAAAATGGCGCTGATAAAACAATGAAGGATGCGCGCGGACTTACAGCTTTAGATCATGCGAAAATGCAAGGGATAAAAAATATTGCCGAATTATTAAGCTAATCCTAAAGATTATTTGACAGCTGCTCTATTTTAACCTTATCGTTTATTTTGATTTTTTTACCATCAGTAATAATTAGTCCTTTCTTAGAGAAATCTGATATCATTCTAATCATGGACTCTGTTGCTGTACCTACAATATTTGCAAATTCTTCTCGTGACAAAGTGATTTTAAGAAATCCTTCTTCACCAGTACCAAATTCATCATTTAAACTTAGCAGTGCACTTGCAAATCTTGCCTTTACAGGTTTTTGAGCCATTTGCACAATATGATTATTAGCAAGTTTTAAATCGTAACAAATATCATTTACAATATCGGCAGAGAAGCTTGAATTTTCTTTAAATACAGTCAGGATTTCTGCTTTAGGAATAAAACAAACTTCCATATCTTCAATAGCTTTTGCTGATAAACTTACCGCATCATCACTTACAATGCTACGTTGCCCTAAAAGATCTCCCCTTTTTATAAACTTAACAATCTGACTTTTCCCATTTGAAGATAACTTGGTTAGTTTACATATTCCAGATTTAATACAATAAACTCCATTTAAATGATCTCCTTCTTTAAAAATATAAGCTCCTTTTTTAACTCTTTCAGAAGTCTTACAATCAGAAATTCCTATTAATTCAGATTTGTTTAAACTTCTTAAAGAACTAAATTTTCGCACTATACATTGCTCGCATTTACTCAATTTCGGTAGTGCCATTCTTTAATTTATTAAATTATTTGGTTATGACAAATATCATACTTTTTATTTATATATTTATAGAGATTTGCGCAGCAAAAACTTTATTTAGTGAGGGATTCATGTTTTCATTGTGGTTTAGATTGCGAACAAGACTCTTTAGTCTTCGACGATAAAATATTTTGTTGCAATGGTTGTAAGACTGTATATGCTATTTTTTCTGAAAACAACCTAACTTCTTATTACGACCTCGAAAAGACCCCAGGAACGACTCCCACTCAAATTCAAGGTAAATACGATTTCCTTGAAAACGAAAAAATCGTTAAAAGCTTAGTAGAATTTAATGATGATGACCTACAAATTGTAAGTCTCTATATTCCTACAATACATTGTAGTTCTTGCATTTGGGTGCTAGAAAATCTTCATAAATTAAATTCAAATATAAAAAATTCTCAAGTAAATTTCCCTAAGAAAACTATAAGAATTACTTACAAAACCAGTGAATATGACCTAAAAAAGGTAGTATTACTATTAGCTTCTATCGGTTATGAACCTAAAATAAACTTAGAAAATAAAAATACAGAGATAGAATCTCTAGATCGAAGCATCATTTATAAATTAGGAATTGCAGGTTTTGCTTTCGGGAATATTATGTTTTTATCTTTCCCAGAATATTTTGAAGTTGGAGAGTTTTGGCTTGAACAATACAAACCATTTTTCCGATGGATCATGTTTGCTTTTTCTCTTCCAGTAGTTTTTTATGCTTCTTCAGATTATTTTATATCTGCTTATAAAGGGATTAAATCTAAAATTCTAAATATTGACCTTCCTATTGCATTAGGAATTGCAGTTTTATTCACAAGAAGTTGCTATGAAATTATTACTGGAGTTGGTCAAGGTTTTTTCGACAGTCTCGCCGGATTAGTATTCTTTTTACTCATTGGGAAATTTTTTCAGCAAAAAACATATAGTTTCCTCTCTTTTGAAAGAAGTTACAAAAGCTACTTCCCTATTGGCGTTACCATTATAAAGTCCGATAATAATGAAGAAAACATCCCTGTTCAAGATGTAAAAAAAGGAGATAGAATACTCATCCGAAGTGAAGAGATTATTCCTGTAGACAGCATCCTTATAAAAGGCGATGCTGCTATTGATTATAGTTTTGTTACTGGAGAATCTGATGTTGTGAAAAAAGAATCTGGTGATAAAATTTTTGCTGGTGGAAAGCAAAAAAAGAATGTCATAGAAATTGAAGCTTTAAAAACAGTTTCTCAGAGTTACTTAACGCAACTTTGGAGTAATGATGCTTTTAAAAAAGAAGGCCATGCTAATTTTAAAAGTATAACAGATCAAATTAGTAAATACTTTACTATTGTTATTTTAACGATAGCCTTCCTTTCGCTCTTTTATTGGATTTGGAAAGATGCATCCAAAGCTGCATACGTATTTACAGCCATCCTTATAATTGCATGCCCATGTGCATTAGCTCTTTCTGCTCCCTTTACTTTAGGTAACTTACTCCGAATATTCGGAAAAAAAGGGTTTTACTTAAAAGACGGACATGTAATTGAAAAGCTAGCAAAAATAGACACTGTTATTTTTGACAAAACAGGAACTATTACAGCCAGTAATCAACACGCTATAACCTATGAGGGAGACGCATTAAATGATGATGAAGAAATATTACTTAAAAGCACTTTAAGGGGCTCGAATCACCCGTTGAGCAGACAATTATACGAGCTATTGAAATCAAACAATATTATTCCATTAGATGAATTCAAAGAAACTACTGGTAAAGGCCTAGAAGCACGTATTAAGAATCAAAATATAAAAATAGGCTCTGCTAACTTCGTTACCCAAGGCAATACCAAGAGCGCCTTAAAAACAAGTGTCCATATAAGTACAAATAATCAATACAAAGGTAAATATGTCTTTTACAATCAATACAGAAAAGGCATCTCTAAATTATTCAATAAATTAAGTAAAAAATATTCGCTAGTAATTTTATCTGGAGATAATGCAAGCGAAAAAGAAAATTTATGTAAATTACTTCCTGTTAAGACAAAGTTGCTATTTAATCAGCAACCTCAAGATAAATTAATATACATAAGACACCATCAAGAAGAAGGTGCTAAAATATTAATGATTGGAGACGGACTAAATGATGCTGGAGCTTTAAAGCAAAGCAATGTTGGAGTTGCCATCTCTGAAAATGTAAATATATTCTCCCCCGCCTGCGACGCAATATTAGACGCGAAAAAAATTACTGAGATTAATAAGTATTTAAGCTCATGTAAAAAAGGTATTAATATTATAAAGGCAAGCTTCATCCTTTCTTTTATATATAATATTATAGGTTTATCCTTTGCTGTTACTGGACACTTATCGCCTGTTGTAGCAGCCATTTTGATGCCTTTAAGCTCTATTAGTGTAGTTGTTTTTACAACGTTATGCACTAACTATTGCACAAGAAAATTAAATTGATTTAGTAAGTATGACAAATGTCATTCTTTATGCTTAAGAATGACTATAATTTTGCAATAGAATATAAAAGCTATGAGTGTAATATATATCCTATTATCGATAAGTATTTTAATCGCCTTGATATTTTTCATTGCTTTTATTAGCGCCGTAAGATCTGGACAATATGATGATAGCTACACGCCATCTGTACGCATGCTTTTTGAAGATGAAATAAAAGAACAAACCAATAAAAATAAATAAACAATAATCACAAACTATGGAGATGGAACAATTTTACTACGACAACAAAATTGTAAAGAAGTTTCTTTATGCTACTATGTTCTGGGGCTTAGTAGGGATGCTGGTAGGTTTACTACTTGCTTTTTTATTCGTATTTCCACATTTAACCGACGGTATTTCGTGGTTAAGTTTTGGTAGGTTAAGACCTCTACATACAAATGCTGTTATTTTTGCATTTGTTGGGAATGCAATTTTTGCGGGAGTATATTACTCCCTACAAAGGCTACTTAAAGCCAGAATGTATAGTGACTTTTTAAGTAACTTAAATTTCTGGGGATGGCAACTTATTATTGTTGCTGCCGCTATTTCACTACCGCTAGGATATACTACATCAAAAGAGTATGCCGAATTAGAATGGCCTATAGATATTGCTATTGCAGTTATTTGGGTTGCTTTTGGTGTAAATATGATTGGTACTATTCTTAAAAGAAGACAACGCCATTTATATGTTGCCATATGGTTTTACTTAGGAACTTTTGTAACTGTTGCTGTTTTACATATTTTTAATAATATAGAACTGCCTGTTAGTGCAATGAAAAGTTATTCTGTATATGCAGGAGTTCAAGATGCATTAGTACAATGGTGGTATGGACACAATGCTGTTGCATTCTTCCTTACGACTCCTTTCTTAGGACTTATGTATTATTTTGTACCGAAAGCTGCAAACAGACCCATCTATTCATATAGATTATCTATTGTGCATTTCTGGTCCCTAATTTTTATATATATCTGGGCAGGACCTCACCATTTATTATACACAGCTTTACCAGAATGGGCACAAAATTTAGGGGTTGCATTTTCTGTTATGTTACTTATGCCTTCTTGGGGAGGTATGATAAACGGACTCTTAACATTAAGAGGTGCTTGGGACAAAGTTAGAGTTGACCCAGTTTTAAAATTCTTTGTAGTTGCAATTACTGGTTATGGTATGGCAACATTCGAAGGGCCACTACTTTCTCTTAAGAGTGTAAATGCTGTAGGTCACTTTACAGATTGGATTATTGCACACGTTCACGTTGGTGCTTTAGCATGGAATGGATTTTTAACTTTTGGGATGATTTATTATCTAGTTCCAAAAATGTTCAAAACAAAATTATATTCTGTAAAACTAGCCAACTTCCATTTTTGGATAGGTACATTAGGAATTATCCTTTACGCACTTCCAATGTATGTTGCTGGGTTTACACAAGCTTCTATGTGGAATCAATTCAATCCAGATGGAACATTACTTTACGGTAACTTCTTAGAAACTGTAACTCAAATTATCCCAATGTATGCAATGAGAGCTATTGGAGGTACAATGTATCTTATCGGAGCTGCTATTGGAGTTTACAATGCTGTTAAAACAATAAGAATTGGAGTTGATGTTACTGATGAATTAGCGGAAGCTGCTCCATTAACAAGAGTATCTAAAAAGAGACTTTCTGGAGAGACTTTCCACGGTTGGTTAGAAAGAAAACCAGTACAGTTAACAATTTTGGCTACCATCGCCATATTAATTGGTGGTATCGTACAAATTGTACCTACCATATTAGTAAAATCTAATATCCCAACTATATCTAGTGTAACGCCATATACTCCTTTAGAGCTAGAGGGTAGAGACCTTTATATCAGAGAAGGTTGTGTTTCTTGCCACTCTCAAATGATTCGTCCTTTTAGAAGTGAAGTGGAACGTTATGGAGAGTATTCTAAAGCAGGAGAATATGTTTACGACCATCCATTTCTTTGGGGAAGTAAACGTACAGGTCCAGATTTACACCGTATTGGAGGTAAATACAACGACAACTGGCACTTTAACCATATGTACGATCCACAGAGTACTTCAGCAGGAAGTATTATGCCATCATATCGTTGGTTAATTATGGACGAGCTCGATCGTTCTGATATTGAAACAAAAATGGAAGTCATGGTAAAACTTGGGGTTCCATATACAGAAGAAGAAATAGCAAATGCACGTCAAAATATGGATGAGCAAGCAAATGCTATACAAGAAAATCTATATCAAGATCCTGATTTTAAAGCAACATACGAAGAAGATAAGCGAGCTGCAGCAGCTAGAAATGAAGAATTCGTAGAGATGAAAGATCGTGAAATTGTAGCCTTAATCGCTTACTTACAAAGATTAGGAACAGATATTAAGATAAATTTCGATCAAGAAGAATCAACTAGTAAAAATAACTAATCATGATGAAGTTTGTTAAAAATTATATGGAGTCTATAGATGGGGTAGCAGTATACCCTATCTTCTCCCTACTCATCTTTTTTATATTTTTTGTAATCTTATTTTGGTGGGTTGTAACTGCAAAAAAGGATTATATAAATAAAGTGAGTCAATTCCCATTAGACAATAACGATAAAACCAACATAACATCATGAGAAATTTTACATCTTACTTACGTGTTATAATAATAGTATCTCTTGTTTTTTGTGCTGCTGAATATTTTATAGATTCAGGAGACAAACCAGCATTTATAGAATATCCACAAGTAGCCGTATTTTTAGTGCTATTTGCGATATTATTAATTGCGGTTGAAATTGTAGTGGCTTCTATGAACAGTCTTACAAGAGCTTTATTAAATGAAGAACAATTAGCTGAAGCTGAAGAAAACTCATGGACTAAACGTTTCCTTAAGAAAATGACCAAAACAAGGTCCATTGAAGAGGAAGGAGAAATTATATTAGACCATAATTACGACGGAATAAAAGAGCTTGATAATGATTTACCACCATGGTGGCTATATGGTTTTTATGCGAGTATTGTATTTGCTGCTATTTACCTATTCAAGTATCACGTTCTTGATGGAGATAATCAAATAGTAGAATATGAAAAAGAAGTAGCGGCAGCTCAGATTGCTATTGATGAATACAAAAAAACTGCTGTGGACTTAGTTGATGCTAAAACCGTTGTTGCATTAACTGAAGATGGAGAAATTAAAAAAGGAGGAGAAATCTTTCAGGTTAACTGTGTTGCTTGTCACCGTGCAGATGGTGGTGGAGCCATTGGTCCTAACTTAACAGATGATAATTGGATTTTAGGAGGTGGAATTAAAAACATCTTTAATACCATTTCCGAAGGAGGACGAAGTGGAAAAGGAATGATTGCCTGGAAGCAGTCTTTAAAACCATCAGAAATACAACAAGTTGCTAGTTATATACTAACACTGCATGGAACTAACCCTGAAAACCCTAAAGCACCAGAAGGTGATATATGGGTGGAGCCTGCAACAGAATAAATTATAAATCACTGCCTCTTGAAAGTCTCAAGAGGTAGTGTTATTAAATAAACTTTTCCTATATTAAGTTGGAATCTACTACTTACAACTTAATAAAATTCTAAACACTAAAAATATGGAGGCGTCTGAGGGTAATTTCAGAGATTCTATTAGTACTGTCAATGAAGATGGTAAAAGGTCATGGGTATATCCAAAAAAACCTAAAGGAAAGTTTTACAAGTATCGAAAATACGTAAGTTATTTCCTTTTAGCCTTTTTATTATTAGGCCCTTTTATTAAAGTTAATGGTAATCAGTTTTTGCTATTTAATTTCTTAGAGCGTCGTTTTAATATTTTCGGATTCCCATTCTGGCCACAAGATTTCTATTTATTTGTTATTTCCATGATTATTGGGGTGGTTTTTATTGCCCTATTTACAGTAGCTTTTGGTCGTATCTTCTGCGGATGGATTTGTCCACAGACTATTTTTATGGAAATGGTTTTCAGAAGAATTGAGTATTGGATTGATGGAGATAGAGGGGCACAGATTCGTTTGGACAAACAAGAGTGGAATGCCGAAAAAATTAGAAAAAGAGGATTAAAATGGTTTATCTTTTTCTGCATTTCTTTTCTTATCGCCAATGTATTTCTTGCATACCTCATCGGTAGCGATCAATTATTACGATACATAAAAGAAGATCCATTAGATAATATCTCTACGCTTATATCTTTACTTATTTTCACGGCTGTATTCTACTTTGTTTTTGCTTGGTTTAGAGAACAAGTATGTATAATTGCTTGCCCTTACGGTAGGTTACAAGGAGTATTACTAGATAACAAATCTATTATTGTTGCTTACGACCATAAAAGAGGTGAAGGAGATAATGGAAGAAAGAAGTTTAGAAAAGGTGAAGATAGAGATGCTATAGGTGCTGGAGATTGTATAGACTGTAAGCAATGCGTTAACGTCTGCCCTACCGGAATAGATATTAGGAATGGAACGCAATTAGAGTGTGTGAACTGCACTGCCTGCATCGACGAATGTAATACCATAATGGAAAATGTAAATCTTCCTAAAGGGTTAATTAGATATGCTAGCGAAGATAATATTGAGAAAAAAGCTCCTTTTAAACTCACTCCAAGGCTAAAAGGTTATGCAGCCGTATTAGTAATTTTAATAGGATTACTTATAGGAATGTTGTTTTTAAGAAATGATGTAGAAGCAAATATACTTCGTCTTCCTGGACAGCTATACGAGCATAAAGGAGAACATATAATTAGTAATGTTTATACATTTAAACTGATAAATAAAACGGTTAAGGAAATTGATAATGTTCACTTTGAATTGTTAGATCCTAAAGGGGAAGTTAAATTAGTATCAGTAGAAAATTTTAATATTCCAAAAGAAGGATTACACCAAGGGACTCTTTTTGTAGAGATTGACAAAGCCTTTCTTGACAAGGATAAAACTACTATTAAAATAGGTGTATTTAGTGATGACACGCTTATAGAAACAACCACTACTACATTTATGGGACCAAGAAGTTATAGAAAATAAAAAAATTATGAAATTCAATTGGGGAACAGGTATTGTCGTTGCTTTTATATTATTTATAAGTTTCATTCTATATTTAGTTATTAGAATGAATACTGAAGATGCGTACGACCACCATTTAGTATCTAAAGACTACTATAAAAAAGAGTTAGAATATCAGAGTAAAATCGATAATGCTCAAAAAGCAAAAGAGAAAGGATATCAGCTTAAAGCAGAAAAAACTTCGGAAGGTGTTTTAGTGACATTTCCATCAGAAATGGATGCTCAAGATATCACTGGAGAGGTTTTCTTGTATCGCCCTTCAAATGATGTATTAGATTTTAAAAGCTCGATAAAAGTTAGTAATTCTACTTTCCTAATTCCGCAATCAAAACTCCCTGGAGGAAGATGGAATATAGAAGTAAATTGGACATACAATGACGAAAACTATTACTACAAAAAAGAATTAAGTTTATAAGACCATGTTACTTTCTGCATTTATATTAGGTTTATTAGGAAGCTTTCACTGCATTGGCATGTGTGGCCCTATTGCCTTTTTATTGCCGTTAGATCATAAAAACCAGACTAAGAAAGTATTCCAAATTTTTATTTATCACTTTGGAAGGATATTAACTTATTCTTTAATAGGGTTTATCTTTGGATGGTTAGGCAAAGGACTTTTTGTTAGTGGTTTACAGCAACGCCTTTCTATAATAATTGGAGTTCTTATTATACTTACAGCATTAATTCCTTTACGAAAAACTAAATCTAACTTCATTTCTAAAACCGTAATGCTTTGGGTTTCTAAAGCACAATCTGCATTAGGGAAACAGCTTAAAAAGAAAAAAACATCAGCCTTGTTTTCTATAGGTTTTTTAAATGGTTTCCTACCATGCGGTATGGTTTACATGGCTTTATTTGCAGCTATTGCTGTTGGGAACCCATACCAAAGTTCGTTATATATGGTGTTTTTTGGAATTGGAACAATTCCGCTTATGACAACAGCAGTATATTTAGGGAACTTCCTTTCTGTTTCAGCAAGAAAAAAAATAACAAAAGCTATTCCTGTTTTTGTTATTATTATCGGTGCGCTATTTATTATGAGAGGAATGGGATTAGGAATTCCATATGTTTCCCCTTCGGACCTTCAACTTATGGTGAAGCCAACTCCAAACTGTATAGTTCCTTAAAAGATCTTATACAGTCATTGAGAAAAGTTGCGTATCAGGTTTTTTCTTCAACAAATACATATCAAAAGCCATGCATATATTTCTTACAAATGGCCTTCCTTCTTCAACTATAACAAGTTCATTTTCTTTAAACTCAATAAGTCCGTCGTTAGCAAACTCTTTTAATGAAGACAATACTTTTGGAAGCTCTTCAAAATAATTAGAACTTTCTTCCCATGAAGTACGCAAATTACACATAAGGTTTAAGATATGCTTACGAATTATTAAGTCCTGACTGTTTAATAAATGTCCTCTATAAACTGGTATTGTTCCAGCATTAACCAGTTTCGTATACTCATCGATCCCTTTGGCATTTTGAGCAAAAGCATACCAACTATCACTTATACTAGACGCTCCCAAACCAATCATTAAATTAGTTTTCTGGGTAGTATACCCCATAAAATTTCTATGGAGTTCATTATTTTTCAAAGCAACAGAAAGGGAGTCACTCTCTAATGCAAAGTGATCCATTCCGATTTCTATATAATTCAACTCCTCTAAGAGTTTCTTTCCAGTTTCATACAAAGCTCTTTTTTCATCTCCTTTAGGGATATCATTTTCATCAAAGCCTCTTTGTCCGTTTCCTTTTATCCAAGGTACATGTGCATAGCTATAAAAAGCAATCCGTTCTGGCATAAGCAGTAAAGTCTTATTGATAGAATCTACCACATGCTCCATTTTTTGGAAAGGCAATCCAAAAATAAGATCATGACTTATCGAAGTATATCCTATCTCTCTTGCCTGATCTGTAGCACGTTTTACATTTTCAAAAGGTTGAATTCTATGTATTGCTTTCTGAATGGTAGGATTGTAATCTTGAACTCCATAGCTAACTCTTCTAAAACCTAAATCATATAAAGTTTGAAGATGTTCTTTTGTAGTATTATTAGGATGTCCTTCAAAACTAAACTCATAATCATCTGCATGTTCAGCTAGCTTAAAAATACCATCTATTAACTTCTTAAGGTTTTCAGGAGAAAAGAATGTAGGCGTTCCACCTCCAAGATGGATTTCCTTAATCTTAGGAGTACCATCAAACAAATCACAATAAAGTTTCCATTCTGATAAAACGGTATCTATATATGGCGATTCTACTTCATGTCTCTTAGTAATGCGCTTGTGGCAACCACAAAACGTACATAAGCTCTCACAATAAGGCAAGTGAATATAAAGACTTAATTCCCCGTTATTCTCATCAAAAGATTTATGCAACGATGACTCCCAACCCCCTACAGAAAAGGTTGATTCATCCCAAAAAGGTACAGTTGGGTAACTTGTATATCGAGGGCCGGGAACGTTATACTTTTGAACTAAAGAACTAGACATATCATCACAATTTATCGAGCAAAATTACTCCAATAGTAAATTACAAAAAATGATAATTATCAGCTAATCATTGCTTACAAAAAAAGTTATATTTTAATAACCCATGCTATTTCATTTTTCAGTTCTGATCTTAAACTCTTTGATATTTTTATTGTTGAAGTATTATCCTTATTTACCTTTATTTCTAAAGTTTCATCTTTACCTAGAACATGCGCAGTACTCTTATCAAGAGAAAAAGGCACATTTATTTCTGAAGAGACTTCTGCTCCTTCTTCCATCAGGTAAATTAAATAGGTAGTTCCATCTTTCTTTTCAGTGATACAAACATTATCAAATTTATATGGAGCTACAGCGTTAGTTTCATAGATAGCTTCTGAATTTACACCCATCCAATCTCCAATTTCTGATAACAGCTTATAGGCTCCTTTATCCCATTCTCCTTCAGGACTAGGAGCAATGTTAAGTAGTAAATTACCTCCCTTAGAAACTATATCTGCAAGTGTATGTACAGCTTTTCGTCCAGACATATATTTAGCATTAAAAGAGTATGACCAGCCACCTCCAGCTATAATACACGACTCCCAAGGATACGGCAATGCTTTTTCTGGAATTCTATTTTCTGGAGTTAAGTAGTTCTGGTTTTTTCCATGAACAGCACGATCTACAACAATAAGTCCTGGTTGTTTCTCTCTTGCTTTTTCTACAAGCTTATCCATTTCTATATCTTGATTGATATTCCTAGTTTTCATATAGCCTGTAGCGCTTTCCTTCACAGAACGACCATACCAATCTACGATATCTTGAGTCGGTTTTTTAGCAACCCAACCCCCGTCTAACCAAAGGATATCAATATCCCCATAATTAGTCATCAATTCTAAAATCTGATTATGGGTAAAATCAACATACTTCTTCCACTTTTCTGGATATGCTTCTGGATCGTAATTTACGTTTCTATCCTTTGGAGGGAAATACGGATCCCAATAAGAATCCATATGCCAATCTGGTTTAGAAAAATATGCCCCAGCCCACATTCCATTATCCCTAAAAGCATTAAAAATAGCCTTTGTTACATCTGCATTATCTTGTTTTGAAAATGGGGTTTCCGTATTTGTGATTTTATAATCTGAATACTGCGTATCAAACATATTATATCCGTCGTGATGCTTTGTAGTAAACACAACATATTTCATTCCTGCATCTTTAGCTGCGCTCGCCCATTTTTCAGGATTAAACTTTATAGGATTAAAAGATTTTCCCAAAGCTTCATATTCCTTTTTGTAAGCAAAGTAGTCATCTGGGTTACTCCCTTTTTTCCGAGCGCACCAACCATATTCTTCAGGGCATAAAGACCAAGATTCCACAACTCCCCATTGGCTATATGCTCCCCAATGCATTAGTAGTCCAAACTTCAATCCTTGCCATTGCTCTAGCTTTTCAAGCACTAAAGGATCTGTTTCTGGAACGTACCGTTCATCTTCATAAACAGCCTGTCCAATGACTAAATTTGTATAGATAAACAGTGAAAAAAGTAACGTAATATTCTTCATTTTAAAATGGTTTGGTCGGTTATTAAGTTAATTATTGGTTATTTATGCTCTTTAAGCTTGATATTAATTTCAGAAGCATTGATTAAGTCTTTATGTGTAATAAAATTATTCTTTAGTGACTTCCCATCTACTTCGATTACATCTATATATTTATTAGCATCGCTTTGATTTGATTTGATAATCAAATCTTTATTTCCATAAAAATCATTATTTAAATGAATTTTAACCTCATCGAATCTAGGTGTTGTAATTGCATAAATAGGTTTTGCTGGAACAACAGGATATATTCCCATCATTGAAAATACTGCCCAAGCCGACATAGTTCCAGTATCGTCATTTCCCGGAAGTCCATCTGGAGCATTTTTATAATAGGTGTCTAAAAGAGAAGTAACATGTTCTTGCGTTCGCCATTCTTCACCTTGTACAAAATTGAACAAATACGGATATACAATATCTGGCTCGTTTGCCATATCATAATGATCATCATCAAATACTTTCTGAAGTTGATCTACAAATACAGTTTCACCACCCATCATTTTTACCAAGCCTTCTACATCATGAGAAAGCATGAATGTATATTGCCATGCATTTCCCTCAATAAAACCTAGATTCTTCTCGAAATTTGCTCCTTTCAACGGATTGTAAGGTGTAAGCCAAGAGCTATCATCATTTCGAGGTCTTAGCAAATTATAAGTATCATCAAAGAGTGCTCTATAAGATATCGAACGCTTAGAAAAACGTTTATAATCATCATTTTCATCCAACTCTTTTGCTAATTGTGCAATAGCAAAGTCGGCCATATTATACTCTTGAGTTGTAGAAACAGATCCGCTATTTGTAGTTTTAGTAGTTAAATATCCTTTTGTTATATAATCTTTTATACCAGGACGCAACGGATTATCCTCTAACTGATCCGCGCTCTTTTTCATTGCTTGATACGCTTTTTTAACATCAAAATTGGTAATTCCCTTTAAGTAAGTATCGGCAATTACAATTCCCGCTGGATCTCCAACCATAGTAGTTGTTTCAGTAGCATTTAATTCCCACTTTGGCAACCATCCACTTTCATCATAAACTTGCAACATGCTATTTACCATATCCACTTGCTGCTCTGGATATACCAAAGTCATTA
Source organism: Joostella sp. (assembly GCF_048266025.1). Classification (NCBI taxonomy): domain Bacteria; kingdom Pseudomonadati; phylum Bacteroidota; class Flavobacteriia; order Flavobacteriales; family Flavobacteriaceae; genus Joostella; species Joostella sp. The sequence continues at coordinate 46,777 of NZ_JBLXAF010000001.1, forward strand.
ATTGATGTAAGTTTCTATATGTATCCCATAGAGAAAAAACAGTGTAACGGGTTCCTTTTGTATTCAGTGTCTCTCTAGTTTTCATTTTTGGATAATCTCCATTGTAATCACTAAGAGTGCTCGGATGAATTAATGTATGATAAAGCGCTGTATAAAAAATTGATTTATCCTCTTCTGTACCTCCTTTTACCTCTACTTTAGATAAGTTTTCATTCCATTCCTTTTTAGCTTCAATTAGAAGTTGATCAAAAGTTTTATCCGAAGTCTCCTTTTCTAAATTGTTTCTTGCATTTTCAATACTTACATAAGAAATTCCTATTTTCATTTCTACAGTAGTAGGCTCTTCAAAATAATAATTCATGTAAGCACCTATACTATCTCCTACAACTTCTTTGGTATAGTTTTCTTTTATTCTTGCCTTTCCATTATACTCCATCCATTGCGCTTCTACCCCACTATATTTAGCTGGCTTCTTCCAAACCCCAAAGTTTTTTGCAGGCTTAGAAAAACGCGCTACAAAATAAACAGGATATGCCTCCTCAGCTTTATAATAACAAAAAGATCCGACAGAACGGATCCCTTCAATTTCTGTTGGAGAGACTACTTTTACCTGGGCTCCCTGCTCATTTGTAAGTCCTAATCCCAAATTTATAAGGATGTTAGCATCTCCCTTTGGAAAAGCATATTTACTTACTCCAACTCTTGTGGATGCAGTAGCTTCTACTTTTACATTATATTTATCTAAAGTGTTAGAATAATATCCCACTGTAGCAACCTCATCAGAGTAAGTACTCCCATATTCTTCATAATCTACATTTAATTTTCCTGTAGTCGGCATTGCAAGAATAACACCTAAATCTGGACAACCTACCCCACTGATATTTACATGACTAAAACCTGTTAAAAACTTATTTTCTTTTACATAAGGAGTAGAAAACCATCGACTATCTTTCTCCATTGGTAAGTTCTCTTTCCCTGCAACATTAAAAGGAGAAACACTAACCATTCCTCTTACAGCTATGGGCCCAGGGTTAGTCGTTCCATAGTTCGACGTTCCTATAAAAGGGTTCACATATTTTGTTACCTCATTATTTTGAGAAAACATTGCTATGCTTACAAATAACAAACTCCCTAATAAAAAGTTTTTTTTCATTTTTTAATACTTTTTTAGCCAGTAGACTATTCTACTACAATTTCATCAACAAAAAGCCAAGTTCCACCTCCATTCGGAGCTTTTCCAAGGTTTTCAGCTATCACTTTTAAATAACGTGTATTTACACCTCCTAATTCTAGTTCAAACGTTTTTAACTCTCCTTCCTTATTTTCTTTAAATGGACGATCAATCGTTTTTATCAATTTGAAATTCTCATTATCATCAGAAGTAAAAACTGAAATTTTCTTCGGAAAATAAATCCCAGATCCCTGCTTTTCTAAAGTTCCTACTCCAACATTATCAACTGTTGTTTTTTCTCCAAGGTCTATAACAATATCCATATTATCTCCAAGCCAACCCAACCATTGTCCGTCGCGGAAATTCTCTGAACCTCTAAGTACATTAACTAATGTTGGATCTCCTGCTCCCTGATAACTATCGTGGTAGTTAATATTATATATAATGTTTTTACCTACTGATTTATGGAATATAAATTTCTTTTCAAAAACTCTACCAATTGGTTTTTCATCTTCAAAACGAGCTGCTTTAATTGTAGATGTATTACTGACTTTAATCGGTTTTGTATAAGGAATGGCATCGCTTTCAAGGTTTCCATTCTCAGTAATATATCTTATATCTGAATTTAAAAATTCATCTTGCAACTCAACGTTAATTGATTTATCTAGACTATCAATACTTGCTGTAGATCTAATTGTGTAGGCACTTTCAGCATAATTAATATTCATAACTTCCAATCGGTTGAATAAATACTGAACACGCTCTGAAAAATCTTCCCAACTCTGATCTTTTTTAGGAGTCCACAATACTTCCGATAAAGCCGTTAAGCGTGGAAATATCATATACTCCGATTGGTCTGTTGTTGGAATATATTCTGAGAATAAGTTCGCTTGTCCTCCAAGAATATGTTGTTTTTGTGCTGAAGTCATTTCTTCTGTAACTGGAGAGAATTCATATACTTGACTTAAAGGTGTATAACCTCCCCATGCTAAAGGCTCTTCCCCTGGAGGGCCTTGATAATAATCAAAATAACAATGAGAAACGGGAGTCATTACCACATCATGTCCCTGAGAAGAAGCTTTAACACCGCCTTTAGTTCCTCTCCAACTCATTACAGCTGCTCCCTCTGCTATTCCTCCTTGGAGGATTTCATCCCATCCTATCATTTTTCTTCCCTTACCGCTAACGTATTTTTCAATACGCTTCATAAAGTAACTTTGTAACTCCTCTACATCTTTTAAACCTTCTTCCTTCATTCTCTTTTGACAATGTGGACACTTTTCCCAGTTTGTTTTTGTTGCTTCATCTCCTCCAACATGGATATATTGAGACGGAAACAATGTTATAACTTCATCTAAAACATTCTCAATAAATGTAAAAGTGGATTCTTTACCTGCGCAATAAATGTCTGTAATAGGCCATACTCCACCAGAAGGAACCATGATTTTTTGATCAAAACAAGCAAGCTCAGGATACGATGCAATAGCACTCATAACATGGGCTGGCATTTCTATTTCTGGAACAACAGTAATCCCCTTCTTTTCTGCATAAGCTACGATTTCTTTAATATCTTCTTGTGTGTAAAAACCACCATAAGTTGTCTCTTCTCCTAGCTCATTCTTCTTTCTAGTTTGCCAATGCAAATCCTCCTGATCTACTCTAAAAGCACCAACTTCTGTTAACTTAGGATATTCTTTTATCTCTATTCTCCAACCTTGATCATCTACTAAATGAAAATGTAACGTATTCATTTTTAAGAAAGCCAATCTGTCAATTGTCTTCATTATATATTCCTTCTCAAAAAAATGTCTCGCAACATCCAGCATAAGTCCTCTCCATTTATATTGAGGTTCATCATCAATAGTTACAGCAGGAATAATCCAATTAATATCTTGAACAAAACTAGTGCTCTCTATCTCATTTGGAAGTAATTGAAGAATTGATTGTATAGCATATATTGCACCGTTAAGACCATTTGACTCAACAACTATATTGTTTTCAGAAACCTTTAGCTTATAAGCCTCCTTATTCAAAGAATCATTTTCCTTAAAAACTATATAATTTGCACTTGGGGCCTCATTAACGATATCCAATTTTAAATTAGCAGCATTTTTAAATTTTTCTGATAAAATCTCTGATGCAATAATTTGAACATCATTATTCACAACTAGTTTGGTATTACTATTGAAGCTAAAAGCTCCATCTCCTAACACCATATTTTTAGGCTTAGGAATTATTTTGACGTCTTCTTTAATAAAGGAAGTTTTACTAGTTTTATTGCAACTAAAAAATAAAAAAAGCAGACTTGCTAAGTAAAAATATTTCATTGGTTATTGTTTGTTGATTTAAGTAAGCTATGTTTCTATATAACAGTATATACGGGGTACTAATTCGTTTTACTAAATTACTCCTGATATATGTTATTAAAATAATTATCAAAGCAATATAAGAAGAAAGTATTTGATAATAAAAAGATTTAGAAGCAATAACTCTTCTCTTTTCTTTTGTTATTATTCTTTATCAAGAGGTAGAAAAAACGGAAACAAAAAAGGCCGCCTATGTGCTAGACGACCTTCTTGAAGAGTTTTGAGGGTGAAATTAATTAACAATTATTATTTTGCCCACCATAGCTTTGTTCCCTGAACATCAGGCCCCTGAGTGCTAATGGCTGCATTAAAGTTCGGATTAGCTTGTGCTCCAGTCCCATAACGAAGACGTTGTGGATAAGCTCCATTTAAAGTACCTAATTCATAAATAGTCTGATTAGAAACTCCAGCTGCAAGTTCTTTTGGATAACCTGTTTTTCTTACCACAGCCCATGCTTCGAAACCATCTGTATAGCTTGCTATCCAACGTTGTAAAGCTATTTTTTCTAACTTTTCTTCTGTAGTTCCTGTAGAGATATCTGCAATAGCGCTTGATGCAATATATGTATCAGCGTCTCCCTCACCTATACCCCACAACTTCATTGCTTCCTTTATTCCTGAAGCTAATAAAGCTTGTGCATCTCCAGAACCTACTCCATTAACCGCAGCTTCTGCCTGTAAGAAATATGAATCTGCACTGCTAATAATTATCTCTGGATATCCATCAGCCTCTTTACCTCTAGGTTGGATAATAGCATCGGATGGTGTACTGAAAAGATCATAACGAACATATGGCATTGTCAAACCGTTCATACGAACTGGCTGTCCTATATATTGCCCAGAAGGAACTTCTAATATAACGGTACTTCCATTATCTGTTCTTGTATAATCGGCCCCTGCAGAAACAAGAGCAGCTTCCATAAAGTCTACTCTTTCCATGAAGTCTTCATCATCTCCTCCATCTTCAAAATTAAATGTCCCTCCTTTTGCAGGATTTGCATATATAGCTAATCTTGGATCATTATTGTCTTGTAATAAATTAATTAAAACCTGACTAACGGTCCAATCTGAACCAGCTCCAAAATCATTCCATACATCTCCATAAGAAGAAGAAGTCCATTCGCTAATAACAAAGTCTTTCTTCATTGTCACACTACCACTTGCATCATCTAAAAGAGGTTGCGACATTGCCTCTGTGATTGCTTTCGATGCAAAATTTTCCCCTGGAGCTCCTAAAGCACGAGTTCCCAGTCTTAATTTTAATGTATTTGCAAGTTTCTTCCATTGTTGTAAATCTCCTCCGCAATACACATCGTTTTCTCCTGCATCGTCAATCCCTAAACCTGTTCTCTCTTCATCTCCAATAATACTCATAGCTCTATCAAGGTCTGCTATTACACCTTTATAAATATCCATTTGGGTGTCATATTTAGGAGTTAAAATTCCATCAACACCAGCTTCAGTAAAAGGAACCATTCCAAAAGTATCTGTGTACATTTGATAATATAGTCCCTTCATTATTAAGGACATTGCATACATATACTCGTTTTCAAACTCTCCCCCTGGAGCTGTTAAATCGCTAAACGATTTTATGTTACCAAAATATCCAGCTAGCCAATCGTATGCAGCATCTGTATATCCGGCATTGTACGTATAAGAAAGTCCATCTGACCACCAACTTTGATTCATCCCAAAAGTAAAATGACCCGCAAATCTATCCGTATGGATTAAATGAGCTCTCCAATACTCAAAACGCCCAGGAGCATAAAGTCCAACTTGGGCACTCGTTAAAAAGTATTTCGCACTCACCTCATCGGATGAAAAACCTTGATTATTGGTGTTTATTTCGTCAAAATCTTTTGTACAAGAGATTCCTATTAGGAGGCACAAAAAACCTGTTATATATTTGAATTTTTTCATTGTGTACATTTTTAAAATTTAACGTTCAAACTAAGCCCAATACTTCTCGTTGTTGGAAGCGCATAAAATAATACTCCTTGTCCAAGGTTAGAAGTAGAGTAGCTCGATTCTGGATCAAAATTATCTGCTTCTTTATAGATAAAGAATAGATTTCTTCCCACAGCACTTAAAGACAATCCATTTAAAAATGTATTATCTAAAAACTTAGAAGGCAAATTATAAGTTAAGCTCAACTCTCTTAAACGTACATTTGTTTGAGAGAACACATATTCTGAACCAATTCCACTTACAGACCCCCAGTATTCTTGAGCCGTAATAAGCTCTGTATTTGGAGTATAATTACCATTACCATCATCCACAACTCCTTCTACTATTACACCACCGTCACGATATTCAAGAGATCTCTCTGAAACACCAGTAGCATCCAATTGAGAGTCTGTGTATGAGAATACTTCTCCACCTACTCTAAAGTCTACTAAAGCATTTAATGTGAAATCTTTTATTCTGAAAGTATTTGTAAAACCTCCAGAGAAATCTGGTTGATAATTTCCTGTCTTAACACGTTCTGAAGTAGCTTGAGGTCTCCCTTCAGCAGTTAATATTAAATCTCCTGCATCATTACGTAGCCAATCTGTAGTATAGATATCTCCATAACCTTCGCCAACTTGAGCTCTAACATCTACAATACCTCCGTTACTTGAACTGAAAGTAAAGTTTTCTTGTCCGTCAATTAAGCTTTCAAGAGTGTTTTTATTTTTAGCCATATTAACAGAAACATCCCAACCAAAATTCTGGTTACTTATTGGAGTTCCTCCTATTAAAAACTCAAAACCTTTATTTGTTATTTCCCCAACATTTTCTCTGAAGAAATCGTATCCTGTACCTGGATCTACAGGAACGTCGAAAATTAAGTTCTTACTACTAATATCATAATATGCAAAGTCAGCATACAATCTATTATTAAAAGCTTTGAACTCAAAACCAAATTCTGTAGAATTAACATCTTCTGGCTGAAGACTTTCACTAAATCTAATATTTGGTCTATTAATTTGTGTGTTTCCTAAGTAACCATTTGATGCTACCGAAAACAAGTTCACTATCTGCTGAGGATCGGTATCATTACCTACACTTGCTGTACTTGCTTTAAGTTTTAATAAGTTAATATTAGATTCTTGCATATTGAAGATCTCATTCAAAAGAACACTCACACTTGCAGAACTATAAAAATAAGATCTATTTTCTTCCGCTAATGCAGAAGACCAGTCATTTCTAGCTGTAAGATCCACATATACCATATCATTATACGAGAAAGAAGCTGATCCATATATAGAATTTACTCTTTTTTCTATTAAATCTGACTGTGTTGCCAATAACTGAGATCCATCAGTATTATCTAAGAAATATTTCCCTGGAATCTTAAAATCAAACCCATTAGTGGTTGAGGATATAAAAGTAGAATGTCTCATATTCCCTCCAGCATTAGCAGATACATTAAAGTTGCTTCCCACGTCCTTATTGAACATAAATAAGAAATCGTAGTTTGTTTCTGTTCTATCATTTTTTCCGAAACGAATTCTACCATCAGGAAAGAAATGATGACCTGTAGCCTCATAAGCTTCTGTGTCTTGCTGAATTGCATCTGTACCTACTCTTGCAAATACAGAAAGCCAATCAGTAAATTGATATTCTAATTTTGCAAAACCAGTAACACGTGTTCTTTTATCTCCATTGTAATCGTTTTCCAACATCCAATATGGATTTCCACCTGATGAAGTTGGAGCTATTACTTTATATGGATTATTTGGGTCTATAGGATTATCTAAGTCTTGATAATTCTTTAAGTCGTTAATATTTATATTTCTAGCTAAAGGATACACATAAGCAACAACACCTTCTGTACCTTGAGAAGGTCTATTTTGAGCATCTTGAATGAAATAAGTGATTTTTGCATCAAGAGATAATTTATCAGATAAATTTGCTGTTCCTCTTAAGTTAAAGTTATTACGCTTCACATTAGAGTTAGGTAAAATTGACTCTAAGTCTGAGTTTGTATAAGAAAAACGCACAGTAGCCTTTTCAGATCCTGCATTTAAAGCCAATGTATTTATCATTGATGTACCCGTTTCAAAGAAGTCTTTGACATTATTAGGTTGTGCAGAATATGGCTTCATTGTACCATCAAACTCAAGTTGCTGTGAACCATCAAATCTTGGTCCCCAAGATCCACCATTACTAGTTACTGAATTTACTTGAGTTGCTAAATCAGCGGTAGCATCTACCTGAGGGAAATTACCATTGTTCCCTCTACCATATTCATTTTGATATTCTGGCAACACTAAAGGAGTATCAAAAGTAGCACTAGATGTAAAAGAAACACCAAGTCCTTTTGTTTTTCTACCGCTTTTTGTGGTAATAATAATCACCCCATTACTTGCTCTAGACCCATATAACGCAGCGGCATTTGGTCCTTTTAATATCGACATGCTTTCGATATCATCTGGATTTATATCTGAAATTCCATTTCCTAAATCTGGAACAGAGTATTCTCCTGCTCCTGCAGTTGCCAATGAACTGTTATCTATAGGAACTCCATCCACAACATATAATGGCTGGTTGTTTCCAGTTATAGAGTTATTACCACGAATAACAACTCTTGTTCCTCCACCAACACCAGAAGTAGATTTTGTTACAACTACCCCCGCTACTTTTCCTGCTAAAGAACTTGCAACGTTTGACTCTTTTACTAAAGAAACACTTTCTCCATCTAATTCCGTAACTGAATATCCTAAAGATTTCTTATCTCTTGTTAATCCTAAAGAAGTTACGACCACCTCATCTAATTGTTGAGCATCTGCAGCTAAAGCGATACTAATATTAGTTTTACCAGATACGCTTACATCTTGAGACATATACCCAATCATTGAAAGCTGTAGCATTGCATCTTGAGCAACATTGTCTAAGGTAAATTTACCGTCAAAATCTGTAGAAGTTCCTTTATTAGTTCCTTTTACTACAACGGTAACCCCAGGTAAAGGCATTCCGTCATCGGCATCTGTAATTGTACCCGTAATTGTCTTTTCTTGCGCCAGTAATACACTACTGAATAAGAGAAACGCAAACACCAGAATAGGTAATAGTTTTTTACGCATAAATTGAATTTTAGATTAGTTTTATTGATTGTTAATTTTTTGAAAACTTTTAAAAGGTTAACAAAAAGCCTATTAAATGTTAAAAAATACTTAATAAAAGTAAAAATATTTCGCTAAACGACGTAGGAAAACTTATAAACAACATGAAAAGGAATACATTCGTATTTCAAGAAATGTTAAAGGTTATTTTTACCTTTTTTTCAATCAATTGAAAAACAATAAAAAACGATCTATTTAAAAAAACTGACAAATATCAAAATACTCGAGTTTTGATAAAAAAATTAAATATATCGCAAACAAAATGCAAAGTTATAAACAAAAAAAGAGGAGCTAAAATCAAGTTTTTAGCTCCTCTAAACGTTAAATTATTATTGTAAACTATTCGTTATTCTACATCCCACCAAATTCGAGTTGTTAAAAGGTCTGGACCTTGCTTTGCATTATTAGCATCATAATTTGCCTTGTTGATACTTTGCTCACTCGTAGAATATGTCAATCTTCTAGGAATAGTTCCATTTGTTTCATTCCCTGAGTAATTTACTGGGACTAAATTTGGCAATCCGGTTCTTCGCCAATTTGCATAAGCCTCATATTCATTAAGAAAAGTTGCAGCCCAATATTGTGTATTAATCAGCTCTAAACCGTTTGAGGCATCATATGGATTATCTACCAAATATTGATCTATTTTAGCATTATCTATTATTGCACTCTCTCCATACAACGACAACATCTCCATAGCCGCTCGCACACCATTATTGTAATGTTGCTCAGGGTCTCCAGCTAATCCCCATCTTATAGCTGCTTCTGCTAACATAAACTCAACCTCAGCATATGTTTGAAAAAACATAGGAGCATCTTCGCCTGTTATTATATTTCTATTAGGCTCAGCATATGCATTAGTATCTTCTTCGCCAGTTAAATCTGTTAAAAGTCTAGAATCTAAACCATTTGGAAGTCCTTTTAAATCGGCAACATCAACACTTCCGTCACTTTTTCTAGCTGCCAATATTGGCAAACGAGGATCTCCTTCTAAAAAGTCAATGAATGTCTTACTCATTCTCATATTATCATCTGCAAGAAAAACAGATCCATTTCCATTTCTATTAATTCCTTCTGGCCCTAAAGTATGTTCAATATAAGCAATATCAGCATTAGATGTCATAACACCTCCGTTGATAGCTTTTGTAACCCATTCTTTTGAAGCTGCAGGATCAACCTTTATAATTCTGAATCCCAAGCGAAGCATCATTGAGTAAGCAAATCGTTTCCATTTTCCTTGATCTCCCTCATAAAATAAATCTGCACTTCCAAATCCTGATGTTCCTGAACCTAAAGCTGCTGCAGATTCCTCTAACTCATTGAGCATATCTAAATAAATAAAGCTCTGTTCATCATATGCAGGTGAAAAATTACTACTTATAACTGCACTTCCTGCCTCTGTATATGGTATATTCCCATACAGATCTGTAAGCCTATGATAAATAAAAACGCGCATAATTCTGGTAATAGCAACCATTTCCTCTGGCTGATTTTCTTCTTCTAACTGCACCAACATATCTTCTACTGTTTTAACAGCATTACCATAAATTCGATCTATCATCGAAGAAGCATATCCTTTGTTCCAAGTATATTTATCTCCAGCCCAATAACCCGCTGTGGTAGAAAAATGTTGCATCATTGTTGAGCAATAAATTAGATTAGCTCTCCAATTCTCATAACGCTCACCAGAAGTAAACAACTGTGTTGAAGTTAATTTAGAAGTAACGCTTACTTGAGATGGCTTAGTTGGGTCTACATTTAATTCTTCAAATCCTTTATCACAGCTTAAAGTAATAAATGCAATTACTATTGCTGTATATATAATTTTTTTCATGCTCTAAAATTTAATATTAACATTGAATCCATATGTTCTTGTTGGAGGTACACCATAGTATTCCAAACCTTGAGAATTACCCACATTATATGCACTTTCAGGATCAATATTATCAACACTTCTCTTTATGTAAAATAAATCTTGTCCTACTATTGAAAAGTTTAAACTATTAATAAAAGTGTCTTCTAAGATTGATGAAGGCAATGAATATCCTAAGCTTAATTGTCTGAACTTTATAAAATCTGAATCATCAACAAAGTGTTCAGCAATATCATTAACTCTACCGTAATATGTCTGTAAATCTTCAGGAGCAACTGTAGTTGTAAAAGCTTGTCCTGTGGTGCCATCAATTCCTGAAACCTCTAGGCCGTTCTCTCTTCCTTCAAGTGTATCTTTATGTAATCCATTTCCATATGAAACTGTATTAGTTCCTGAAAAAATCTGTCCTCCAAACTTCCCATCGATTAAAAAATTCAATGAAAATCCTTTATAATTAAACGTATTAGTAAAACCAAAAGTCCATGGCGGAATTCCTTCTCCTAGAATTTCACGCTCCCCAATCCTAGCCAAAGGCACTCCTTCATCCGATATATCATAAACTATAGCTCCAGAATCATCTCTTACATAAGAAACTCCATATATTACACCAAATGGCTGATCTACTATTTGCTTAATTTCAACATTTCGTGTTCTCGGTTCCCCTAGGCTGATATCTCCATTAACATCATTAGTAGCAACTACTTTACTTTCATTAAAGGCTCCATTAATTGTTGTTTTCCAACTAAAGTTCTCTGTTCTTATTGGCGTCCCCGATAGCAAAAATTCTACTCCTTTATTTTGTAAAACTCCTATATTTTCTACAGCAGTTTTATAGCCAGAAAAAACAGAAGCTGTCACAGGAACTATATCATTAGTTGTCTCATTGCTATAATATGCTAAATCAAGAGAAAGACGATTATTAAAGAATCTTGAATCCAATCCTATTTCCAACTCACTTTTACTAAAAGCAACTAATCCAGCATTTGGAACTTGATCTCCATTAACTCTTCCTAATGGCTGACCTAAGTGGCCTTGACCAAAAATCTCATACGTTAAAGCCAATTGATATGGATCTTGAGCACCTCCAGCTACCTCAGAATATCCTCCTCTTAGCTTTAAAAAATTAACCGCACCCCCCATGTTAAATGCATCAGATAGAATCACACTTGCATTTACGGAAGGATAAAAATCATCGTTTGGAGTTGTCTTCCCTGGAAACGATAATGTTGAAAACCAATCATTACGTCCTGTAAACGTAACATAGATAAAGTTTCTATATGATAATTCTAATGATCCATATAGCGACCCTATTTTTCGCTCTTCATAAGTTCTATCGTTTGACTGATTAGCGGTGTTTCCAACATCTTCCAAATCTTGAACAATAAAATTCTCTCCACGTTGTCTTAAAAATTCTTCTTTAATACTATTACTATTAGCTCCAAATAAAGCTGAAACCGCAAAATCTTCAGAAATATCACCTTCTAATCCTAAAATAATATCTGCATCAACCTGTGTATATCTTGTTTCATCCTCATTTATAGCTCCTAAAGGGCGATAGGCTGTCCCATAAGGTTCCACTTGTGTTTTTCTGATAGTGTAGTGATCTGTACCTACTCTACCCATTAAATAAATCCAATCCTTAATATCATATTTTAATGAAGTCGAAGCTATAATTCTATTCCTTGTATCTTCATTTCTAAAATTATACGCCGCAAAATATGGATTCTGAGAAAAAACATTATTAGAGAATACCCGTTCTGTACCATCTGGATTAGTTCCAGGATCCATATCTGTCACATCCCAATTGGGAGGCAAATTTGCCACTGTAAAATTTGCATTTCCTGGTGCATCAGATAATCTTGGTCTATTATTAGCCTTCTCTATGCTGTACTTTGCATTAACTTGAGTAGATAGTTTATCTGCCAATACTGCTCCTGCATTTAACGAAAATGATTTTCTATTAATGCTAGAATTTGGCATTATATCTTGAGTATCGAAGTCAGAAGCAGATAAACGATAATTCATGTTTTCATTAGAACTTGATAATGAAACAGTATTAACAATAGTAGTTCCAGTTCTATAAAACTTAGATTTATTATCACCCACATAAGAATAAGGTCTTGCTACTCCATCCCATTGAATTACATTAGACCCATCTAATTTTGCTCCCCATGAGGACAAACCTATGTCTTGTGCTTCCTCTAGATTAGAAGGTGCTTCTCCAAATCTACCTTGTCCATATTCCGTTTGAAAGTCTTGAATTGAGCTATTTACATCAAAAAAGTTAATTGAACTGCTAAACTCTACTCCAAAGCCTTTTTGTTTCTTTCCTGACTTTGTAGTGATTAAAATAACACCACCAGCCGCTCTAGAACCATATAAAGCAGAAGCTGCTCCACCTTTTAAAACACTAATAGACTCTACATCATCTGGATTAATACTTGAAATTCCGTCTCCACCATCTGTACCACCAAATAAACCTGCTTCTCCATTATTCTGATTACTAATAGGTATACCATCTACTACATATAAAGGTTGATTATATCCAGTAAGTGTACTTGGTCCACGAATAACAACTCTACTAGATCCACCAGCACCTGTTGCATTCTGAGTAATATTAACACCAGCAATCTTTCCCTGTAAAGAATTAATAGCGTTAGTTTGCTTCACAGTAGACATTTCATCCCCATCTACCTCTGTTAAAGAATACCCTAAAGCTTTGGTTTCTTTTTTAATCCCCAAAGCAGTAACTACCACCTCATCCAATTGTTGGGCATCTTCTACCATACTCACATTTACCTCTGATCTACCAGAAATATTAACCTCTATAGGCTTAAAACCTATATAAGTAAAAATCAAAACCCCATTTTCAGGAATTCCGCTCATAGTGAAATTTCCATCAAAATCGGTAGAAACTCCATTACTGGTTCCTTTTAAAACCACACTCACACCCGGAAGTGGCGCCCCGTTTGATTCATCAGTTACGACACCCGAAACTGTTTTTTCTTGTGCAGAAACTACACTCGAAATAAGCAGCAGCACAAACACAATTTTTGAGATTAATTTTTTAAACATACTTTTCAACGTTTTTAATTAGTTTTTGTTGATTAAAATCTATATCATATATTTTCGTCAAAACAAAACTAGATTCCTTACATAAAGAACTCGTGATATTGAAAAAAACATAATTAAACGCAATATATCAAAGAATATAATATTACAAAAACGTTTTAGTTATAAAAAAATTAAATTAAAATTCTAAAATATAATAATTGCGCAATAGAACAAATACGAAATTAGAATGCTCATAAACTATATTGTAAGTACAAAAATCTATTTAACAACACTACAAATAGAATAAAATCAACACGTTGCATTTGTAAAAAAAAGAAAAGACAAAGAGTAAGGATAGTACCCTACAACCTAACTTGACAAACAAAAAAAGTCTCTTGAAAAGTTCTCAAGAGACTTAATTATTGAAATAATATTTTAATACAACCTACTTAGAAGCTTTTATAGCTTCAAGCTGCTCATCTGTTAAAGCATTTCCATCAAAAAAGGAAATTCCTTTTGCTCCATTATCTTTGGCTAGCTTAATTGCTTTAGTTACATCATCAGCAGACATTGGTGGAACAAAAATCCCTGTATGTAATTCTGTATTCTTCCCTTGAAGATCCTTCACTCCTTCTCCTGTAGCGAAACCAATCCAATCTATTTCTTCGTTATAAAAATTGTTATAAATCATAGGTAAAACCATATCTATATTCCATTTATCCCAACGTTGGCGAACCATATGATCTGCCATTTCTGGATAAGGAAAAACTGCAGCGGTTAATTTTTTATCGTATTTATGAGCTATCTCATATGCATCATCTACTACCGCTTTTACTTTATTTAAGCGGAATTGCTTCCATTCCATATCAATCGCTGGATTTTCAAAGTTCCTTGGATTTTTATGATGTATTTTTTCAAATTCTGCTACGCAAACATCGCAATAACAGAAATCAAATTCTGGTAACTCTTCTTCTTGTTTCAAGTCATATTTAGGTAAAAGTCCGATTGGTAAAAAGATATCGGAATATCTTATATAATCCAAATGTACACTTGCTACTCCCTCAACTTTTGCCAAACCTTCTACCAAATCTAAAACATGGCCACGAGAAGCCTCTCTTGTTGGACATAACCACTGATAATAACCAACGTATGGGCGTGTATCAAAACATGACTTCCCTTCACGACTCACCGCATACCAATCTGGATGCTGCAAAGCCACAGAATCTCCTGGTCTATTCATTGCCATTATCCACGCATGAACTTCTAAACCTTCTTTTTTTGCTATTGGTGTTAATCGCTCTAAAAGCTTAGGATCGGTATTTGTATTTATTAAAACAGCATCAATTCCACTAGCTTTATATTTAGCAAATTCCCTTTGATAAGAAGTATCAGCTCGTTGTTCACTTGCTGTTGTCCACGTCCAATATTTAAAGTCGCTTTGTTCTTTTACAACTGCTACTTCTTCTGGTTTAGCCTCATCATTAGCGGCTTTCTTCTCACTGCAGGATGCTAACACGAATAGCATTGCCAACATAGATAGTTTTAATAATCGCATAGTATATTAAGTTTAGTTTATTGCTCTTTTATTATAAAATCTCCATCCTCTTTTAATATTAATTGCTTTCCAGTAAAAGGACTCACTACAGAAAGATTCCATCCAAAATTATGGACCTCCAAAGTTGGTTTTATTTTTTCTCCATCAATTTTTATAGAATTTGAAATCAATTGATCAATCTCCTTTATCCAACTTCCATGCTCACGATGATATGATTTTTGCTTCCTATACAGGCTATAAAGTTCCCATTTAATCTTTTCATCAGCTGGAATTACAAACTCACTCTTTTTAGAGGTAGCCCTTCTTTCAGTTGAAAAATATACATATCCCCACCATTCTGGCTCGTGCATATTTATAACCCATTGTGGCGACCATACCCAATTATATTCAGGTAGAAAATTTCCACTTTCATCTTTTTTTCGCTGATATGTATCCCCTACCAATTCATAATCCCAATTAACCCTAGAAAAGTTAATTCGCCAATAGTCATCCGCCGGAACTTTATTATTACCAGCTTCTTTTAACGCATTCCAAGGCATTGCAATCTCAACACTCCAACCTTTGTCTTCATCGGAAGCATCGTTTATAGTTCCTTTTATCGCTACCGCTGTTTTAATCCCTTTTATATCCCAACTATCTACTACTTTTCCATGTTCTCTATATGGTTTTGTTAGATATAAATCCCATACAGTATTAAGCGCATTCATCTCAAACTCCATATAGTTATGAGTATCCCCGTCAGGATCAATAAAGATTTCAAAATCATTATTATAAAAAATAATTGTATCCCGCTGCTTTAATGTCGCCCATACATGAGGCTCTTCCATTTCTGCATAAAAATATAAATAGTCATCATCCCACAGCATTTTTACTTTAGTCTTGTATTTTGGGGTTTTCTCTCCTTGAATATCTATAAAGTCTGCTGTCCATTTTGTCTTTTTCCAAGACGACTCCTTCGCTTTACCATCAATTT
The DNA here is from genome assembly GCF_048266025.1 of Joostella sp. NCBI lineage: Bacteria > Pseudomonadati > Bacteroidota > Flavobacteriia > Flavobacteriales > Flavobacteriaceae > Joostella > Joostella sp. Next base: position 62,877 of record NZ_JBLXAF010000001.1, read on the forward strand.
TTATAGTTTCTGATATTTTTGGAGCTACATAAGCATTTGGGGGTATTATTTTATCTTGAGCTGTAAGATTAGCCGACATAAGAAAAACACTTATACCAAACAATAAACCTTGGATTCCTATCTTCATATTTTAAATTCTTTGAAACTAAAAAGGACACTTACGTGCCCTTTCTTATTATTCTAAATTTTCAACTTTAATATCACAATATAAAAACATTTAGACAAACAACATCAATTTATTGCCATACGCCTATAATCAAACGATATTAAGCAGCTCCTAATTTGTCTTTGTAGTATCTTTTTTCTTCCCAAACAAACCATTAATAATACTATTCGCAGTATTTTTAATTTTATCTGTAGTAACAGAGTCCTTAGTTGATGTTGTGTTTGTAGCTGTAGAATCTTTAGTTTTACTACCTCCTAAAAAGCTATTCAGAGCATCTTTTACCTTATCGCTCCCTTGATTAATAAGCTTATCTTTTTGCATAGTCACCAACTTCTTGGTAAGCTCAGTCGCTGTAGAGCTTAAGTTTGTCGAAATGGAAGGACTACTGTAAGTTCCGCCAATGGTAGCAGATACAGGCACTGTTATATTTTCAGCCTCAGGATCATTTAGCTTAGCTAATAAACTTGTAACATCTTTCCCTAAATATTTAGCAGGAACCTCAAAACTTGCATTATAATCAATCGATTTATCAAAACCATGACTTCCAGCCACCTGAATATCTATGTCTTTATATTTTAAGTTGAATGGTTTTACATTTACTCGACCATCTTCAAATGTCAAACTTGTTTTAATATCTTTTGTTTCCCCTTCTTCAAGTTTCAAGAAATTTAATTGACTACTAAGAGCGCTTAAAACTTTTCCTTTTTCAGGATCAAAACCGTTTATAATAGCTTCCGCCAAGGCATTACCAGAAAGAGAATTTAAATTCGGAGTAAAATCATTATTAAGATTTCCTTTTAAAGACAAATTAGAATTAAGATTTCCTTGCAAAGCATTTGCAATTGGAGTTATTGCTTGCAACATATCTAATCCCTGAAAAGACTCTGTGATATCAAAACTCTTAATTCCTAAGTCCATGTCAAAAGTTGGTGTTGCATTTTTAGTAGACACCGATCCATTTAAAGCTATCTTTCCGCCAAAAATTGAAGAATTAAGATCTTTTAATGTTACCGTTTCATCCCTAACTATTAATGTTCCTGAAACATCTTTAAGCGTCAAATTATCATAAATTACAGTATTCGCTTTAGCAGCAATTGTAGCATCTAAAAATGATGGTATTTTTATCTGTTCCTCTCCTGTTGCTACTGTATTTTCAGGCTTTGTTGTTTCCGATTTTTCTTCTGACGTAGCTTCACCTTGAGGTTTCTCAGAAGATGTATCCTCTGTTTCTTCTACCATAAAATCATTTACAGCAAATGTGTTTGAGTTTAATGTAAAATTACCTTTTAACGTCTCCTTATTAAACATATATCCCAATAAGTTTTCTATGGAACCCTTTGCTGAAAGATCTGTTTTTCCTGTTTTAGCTTCAAATGCGTTTAAAGAGACATTTGATGTGTTGAAAGTAATTGCTGCATTTGAAATTTGTAATGGATTTTTCATTTCCTCTGAAACAAATTCAAAATCTTTCAATCCTAAAGAACCACTGTTTTTGGTATTCTCATATCTTTCATTTTCGATAGATTGCATGTCAAAAGCTGTTGAAAGATCTGCATCTAAAATTCCTTTTAAATCTAAATCAGAAGGAAAAGGATATGCATTAGAAAGATTAGAAAGATTAATTCTCCCTTTAAGATTAGCATTTACTTGAGGGTTTGCTGTAAGGTTTTTTATGTGCGCTTGTGCACTAAATACATCTTGTGCTATCTTAAAACTTAATTTATTTATATCTATCAAAGTATTCTCCACCAATCCCGTTTTATTAGTAATCTTTGTATCGATACTAATATTATTTACTGATTGTGGTAAGTCTGGATATTTAAAAGAAGCATTATTTGAAGATATTGCTATATCGAAAGTTGGGATATGAGTTTCATCCACAATTCCAGCCAACATACCTTCTACAACAAAATCTCCAGTAGTTTCTACGTTTTCAATATCTTTAGAGTACTCACTTGGAATTAAAGCTAAGAAGTTTTTAAAATCTGATGATGGTGTTTTAAAAGTGATATCCATTTCTTGATTATCATCATTTAATTTTACAAAACCATCAAACACCAATTCTAACTGATTGATAATTGCTTTATTTTCTAAAAATGTATATTTATTCTCTTCTAAATCCACTCCTAACTTGGCATCCCATTTTATAGAGTTTCTACTGAAGTAATTAACGCTATCCATTTCAAAAGATATAAGTGCGCTAGTTTCTGTATCTAATTCTGATTTTACTGCTGAAAGGTCTCCTTTCCCTGAGTGATTTAATTCTTCTAACTCAAAATACATTTTCCCTTTCTCATCATAATATTTTACTCTAGAATTAGTTATTTCATAACTCTGAATAGACAACGAAACATTACTGCTTGATGATGAAGATGCTGTTTCTGTAGATGCTTCAGGAGCAGCAGGAGCGCTATTTGATGTTTCGTTCTTCTTCGCTATATCATAATTCACATTTCCATCCTTATCAATAAAAACATTTACCACAGCTCCGTCAATACTGAATGAGTTTACCGAATATGGTTCTCCTTCTTTATTAAATATTTGCATAAAAGGAACACTTATATTAGCCTTTTTAGCAAATACCAAGGTATCTCCAGCAAAAGGAGCCTTATTTATAATACTCATGTCTTCCACTGTTACGGATGCATCTGGGAAGTTTTTTATAAGGCTTATGTCCGCATCTGCAAAATTAAATTCTGCATTGATATTTTTATTGACTGTATTTTTTACAATTTTTAGTATTTTTCCTTCAAATATAAAAGGAGCGGCAATAAGAAACACAACCAACAACCCTACTATTATACCTACTATCTTGAGAACTTTCTTCATTTTAATCTTATTTTCTACTAGCTAATTTTATTATTCAATATTATAACAAAAATGTAGTAAACTTTACACACTTTCGCTTATTTTAATAAAAATTTAATGTTTGTATATGTATATACGAAGAATCTACACTGAAAAGATTATCATAAAAGAGATTATAAAACAGGTTTAAATTCCCATATCTATTTCTTCTCCCACCTTTAATTTAAATCGTTTTCTAAAAAAGAATACAAATAAATAGAGCAATGGTGTGTCTAGAACCGCAACAAACACTTTAAAAAGGAAACCGCTTATTACCAATCCATAAAACAAATCCCATGGTAAAACTTTAAAAACACACAATAAAAAAACTACTGTAAAAGTGTCTATAAACTGAGACGTAAAAGTTGAAAAATTGTTTCGTAACCAAAGGTACTTTCCATTAGTTAGTTTTTTCCAAAAGTGGTAAATAGTAATATCGATATACTGTGCAAAAAGATATGCTATCATCGAGGCAAAAACAGCCACTGGCGACAATGCAAAAACATGTGTAAAGGTATCATCTTGTATTGGAGAAGTTGGTAATGCAGGAACGCGTTCGGCAATTAAAATAATAGCCATCGAAAAGAAAGAGGCAAATATCCCAGCAGTAACCACTTGATTTGCCTTTTTCTGACCATATATTTCTGAAATCAGATCGGTTATTAAAAATGTAATAGGATACGGTAAAATTCCAACCGAAATCTCGAATAATGAAGCTCCAAAAACTTTAGTTTCTCCAAAAGGATACCAATAAAAGAATTTCTGAAAAATAAGATTCGACACTACCAGCGAAGTTATAAACAACGCTCCTAAATACAGATATATTTTAAATGCTAACTTCCTATCTTTATCAGTCATTCACTATTTTATATTCATTTCAAAAGGCATTCTAGCTTGAACTCCTTTCTGATTTGTTAGGGATTTCATTTGTTGCATGATGTTATAAATCTCCTCCCCTAGTTCTTCTTTTAAAAGCTCTTCTTTGCTTTTCACAAAACCAAGACCAGAGAACCCTTGTAATAATTCTTCAATACTTGTTTCGTAAACAGGAAGGTTTTTAATCGTGTAATCTTCAACTCCATTAGAAGATGCTGCATAAGCAATTGCTTCTTCTAAACCTCCAATCTCATCTACCAAACCACGCTCTTTGGCTTGAGTTCCAGTCCAAACTCTACCCTGAGCAACGCTATCTACATCCGCAATACTCATATCTCTTCCATCCGCAACACGTTGTAAGAAAGTTTTATAAAAATCTTCAATTCCTTCTTTAGCATACTTTTTAAAACTCTCATTATCAGATTCAAAAACACTATAAGTAGTAGAATTCTTATTGGTATTTACCTGCTCTGCATTAATTCCCCATTTATCTGCTAACTCACTAACATTTGGGATTGTAGCAAAAACACCTATAGATCCTGTAATCGTAGAAGGTTCTGCGAAAATTTTATCTCCAGCAACTGCCATATAATACCCTCCAGAAGCAGCTAAATTCCCCATAGACACAATTACAGGCTTCACTTTTTTAGTGATTTCCATTTCTCTCCAGATAATATCTGAAGTTAAAGCCATCCCTCCAGGAGAATTAATACGCATCACGATAGCCTTTACATTATCATCTTCTCTTGCATCTTTTAGAGATTTAAACATCGTTTCTTGACCGATATAATTATCGTTCCCTTTACCATAACCGATCTCCCCTTGCGCATAGATAACTGCAATCTTATTTTTACCAACTGTTTTTACCTTTTTTGAAGTATATTCAGCATAATCAAGAATATTAATTGCGTTGATCTTATCATCTTCTGTTAAGTCCATTTTACTTTTTAGCAAACCATTATATTCATCAATATAACTTAACCCATCTACGAATTTATTTTCCAGTGCTAATTTTGGTGTACGGGTAGCCAATTCATCTGCGAAGGTATTTAACTGAAGCGTGTCTATATTTCTACTTTCAGAAATATCTTGTAAATAAGTACTCCAAACAGACTCCAAAAGTTCTGTGATTTGTTCTCTATTGGCCTCACTCATCTTGTTATTAAGATAAGGCTCTACAGCGCTCTTATACTTTCCATGACGAATAACTTCCATTTTTATTCCTGAATTCTCTTGAAGATCTTTTAAATATAATACTTCTGAAGAAAGTCCTCTAAAATCTAAATTCCCAGTAGGATTCAAAAAAACAGAGTCTGCTACAGAAGCCAAATAGTAATCTTTTTGAAGGTAAATATCACCATAAGCATATACAAACTTCCCAGATTCTTTAAACTTCTCAATCGCCTCTCTTATGGTTCTTGTGTTTGCAGAACCTGTAGTGATAAAAGAATTGTGAATACTAATTCCTTTAATCTTATCATCTGTAGCTGCTTTATTTATGGCAAGCAGCACATTATTAAGTCCGTTATATTCTTCAAACTTATACTCGATATCTGTAAATTCATATTTCCCTCCATAATCTTTTAGAGGCTCCTTGAAATTAATTTCTAAAACAGAGTTGTTTTTTACTGTTACTTGTTCTTCACTCCCTCCAGCAACTGCAGCGATAACAATAAAAAACATAAAAATTATTCCGATAGCAATAAGCGTCCCTAAAATGGCCGCCATTAAATTTCTCAAAAATTTCATATAAATAAACTTAGGTATAAGTCTTCCAAAGATACTTGCAACTCAACAAAAAACAAATTAATAAGGCGAAAATGAATGTTTTTTAAAAACAAGCTACAACTATATATCTAATCAAATTAAAAATCCATTCTTAAAAGGAGTTTACATTCTAACACAAGAGATTAAATCTAAAACCTCCTACATAAGAAAACACGCTCTTATAATTATAAAACGATTAAATAGAATTCAACATTTTTTTAGCACCATCATAGCATTTCTTTTTGTTATTTTGCGGTTTCTTATGATTCACTACAAACGCACATACCTCTCCATTGGAAGTAACTTAGGAGATAAATATAAAAATCTCAATAAAACCGTCGAACTCATTAAAGAGAGTATTGGCAATTTAATTTCTTGCTCTCCAATCTACCAAACACCAGCTTGGGGTTTTGAGAGTGATGATTTTTATAATATTTGCATTGGAATAGATACGGAGTTACAACCTCTAGAATTACTCGATTGTATCTTACAAATTGAAGAAAAAATGGGAAGAGTTCGTTCTCAAACTGAAGGTTATGCTGCTCGGACCATAGACATCGACATTATATTTTATGAGGATGCTATGATAAGTGAGCCAGAACTTATAATTCCGCATCCTAACTTACATCTTCGGAAATTTGTACTCCAACCGCTTGCTGATATCGCTCCTGGTAAAATACATCCAAAATTGAACAAAAGTATTACAGAACTACTAGAGGCATGTGAAGATAATAGTGAGCTAGAAAAAATTAGCTTAGAGATTTCTTTAGAAAAAAAAGACTTCACGAAATTTAATTTTATTGCTATTGAAGGAAATATTGGCGCAGGAAAAACAACCCTAGCTAATAAAATAGCAGAAGATTTTAATGGAAAATTAATCTTGGAAAGGTTTGCCGACAATCCTTTTCTTCCTAAATTTTATGAGGATAAAAATAGATATGCATTTCCTTTAGAAATGTCATTTTTAGCTGATCGTTATCAACAATTTACAGACGACACTTCACGCCCTGATTTGTTCAAGAACTTTATGGTAAGCGATTATGATATTTTTAAATCGCTAATTTTTGCTAAAGTCACATTACAGGAAGATGAATTTAAACTTTACAGAAAAATTTTCAACTCCATGTATAAAGAGGTTGTAAAGCCTGATATATACATCTATCTACATCAGAATACAAAAAGACTGCTGCAGAACATTAAAAAACGTGGTCGAAGTTACGAACAGAGTATTCCTACTGAATACTTGGAGGAAATTAATAACGGATATTTGGATTTCATAAAAACACATCCAGAAATAAACCCTTTGATTATTGATATTTCTGAATTAGATTTCCTACAAAACAAAAATGATTACCAGTTTATCATCGATAAAATACACGATTTTTAAGACGAGAAGCTTTGTTCCTTAAAAAAATGTTAAGCTTATTTTTGTTTTTCTCGTTAAAGTTTACTTAATTCGTAGAGAATTTAAAAAAAGAAACTAGCTAACTTTACTTAAATATATTTACCAGGGATTCGTTACTTCGAATCCCTTTTTTATAGTTTTAATTTAGCGAACAGATCCCAAACCACAACTCCAGCACTTACTGAAATATTTAAAGAATGTTTTGTTCCAAATTGAGGGATTTCTACCACATTCGAAACCATAGAAACTACTTTTTGCTGAACACCTTTAACTTCATTTCCAAAGATAACAGCATATCGTTTCTCTTTTTCAATATTAAAATCGTTTAACATAGTAGCATTCTCAGCTTGTTCAATTGCTACAGTCACAACACCCTCCTCGTGTAATTTAGCAATTAGCTCTTCTGTATTTTCTACATACTCCCAAGCAACACTATCTGTAGCCCCTAAAGCTGTTTTATTAATATCTTTATGCGGTGGCTTTGCAGTAATTCCACACAAATATATTTTTTCAATCAAAAAAGCATCTGCTGTTCTAAAAACAGATCCGATATTATTTAAACTACGGATATTATCTAAAATAATTATAAGGGGTGTTTTTGTAGCTTCTTTAAATTCTTCTACATTTAAACGCTCCAATTCATTATTTTTTAACTTTCTCATCTGAATACTTTTTTGCAAAAGTAGGGAATCTTATTAGACAAAAAAACGAAACCTCCTAGCCCCGATAGAGCTGATACCGTGTATAGGCGAAAGCGGGCAACAGCTTTTACTAAAAACAACTAATAAAGTGCTCCATAATATTATCTATCAACAAAAGTTGTTTATAATAGATACCTTTAAAAATGGTTTAAAAAAATAAAAAATAATACTTTCGCTATGAAACCTAATTTATAAGATTTGGCAGCAACAAAGAAAAAAAAGACTACCCCTTTAATGACGCAGTATAATACCATTAAAGGCAAATACCCGGATGCACTTTTGCTATTTAGGGTGGGAGATTTTTATGAAACTTTTGGAGAAGATGCTGTGGAAACTGCTAAAATATTAGGCATTGTTTTAACTCACCGAAATAATGGTGGCGATAGAACAGAATTAGCTGGGTTTCCACATCACTCGCTAAACACTTACCTTCCAAAATTGGTGAAATCGGGTTTACGGGTTGCAATATGCGATCAATTGGAAGATCCAAAACAGACAAAAAGCATTGTAAAAAGAGGAGTTACAGAGTTAATTACTCCTGGCGTTGCCTTAAATGATGATATTCTTACAGCAAAATCTAATAATTTCTTAGGAGCAATCCATTTTGGAAAGAAAACACTGGGTATCTCTTTTCTTGATGTTTCGACAGGCGAATTTTTAACCGCTGAAGGTAATGAAGAGTATATTGCTAAACTTTTTCAAAACTTTTCTCCTAGTGAAATATTAATTTCAAAAAAACACAAAGCAGATTTCTTAACTAGTTTCGGAAAAGGATTCCATACTTTTTTCATGGAAGATTGGATCTTTCAAGAAGATTACACACAAGAAACGCTTAATAATCACTTCCAGACAAAATCTTTAAAAGGTTTTGGAGTTGCTCATTTACAACATGGAATTGTAGCAGCTGGAGCTGCTTTACACTATCTTTCGGAAACCCAACACAAAAAACTACAACACATAACTTCTATAGCGCGAATTGCTGAAGAAGAATATGTATGGATGGATCGCTTTACCATTCGCAATTTAGAATTATACCAAGCTCCATCAGCAAGTGCTGTAACCCTTCTTGATATTATCGATAAAACGATTTCTCCAATGGGTGGACGTTTGCTTAAGAGATGGCTTGCCTTGCCGCTTAAGAATATCGATAAGATCAACCAACGCCATGAGATTGTACAGTTTCTTTCTGATAATGACAATACAACGGCTAGTTTTAGAGATCAGATAAAACAAATTAGCGACCTAGAGCGACTTATTTCTAAGGTTGCTACAGGAAAGATTAATCCGAGAGAAGTTGTTTTACTAAAAAATTCTTTGGAGGCAATTATTCCTATCAAAGAAATAGCTACAAAAAGTGACAATGACGCCTTAAAAAGCATTGGAGATCGTTTAAACTTATGTGATGTTCTTAGGGATAAAATAACGCAAACAATTCATGAAGAAGCTCCTGTAAACATAAATAAAGGGCAAACTATAGCCACTGGATTCTCTTCGGAATTAGATGAGCTTCGGGATCTTGCATTTTCTGGTAAAGATTATCTAAATAACATGCTAGAGCGAGAAATGAAAGCCACAGGAATCTCGTCATTGAAAATTGCTAGTAATAACGTATTTGGATATTATATAGAAGTTAGAAACACGCATAAAGATAAGGTGCCAGAAAATTGGATTCGTAAGCAAACTTTGGTTAATGCAGAGCGTTATATTACTGAGGAATTAAAAGAATACGAATCTAAAATATTAGGAGCAGAAGAGAAAATTGCAATTTTAGAGCAACAGCTTTTTTCACAATTAATATCTTGGATGCATTCTTATATCCAATCTGTACAAACTAATGCGGCTCTAATTGCACAATTAGACTGTCTCTGTAGTTTTGTTCAATTAGCAAAAGACAATAATTACAACAGACCAGAAATAAACGATTCTTACGATCTTGAAATAGAAAATGGAAGACACCCCGTTATAGAAAAACAACTTCCTTTGGGAGAAGCTTATATTGCCAACAATGTGATTCTTAATAGAGATGAGCAGCAAATTATAATGATTACAGGACCAAATATGAGTGGTAAATCGGCTATTTTGAGACAAACAGCTCTTATAGTTTTACTAGCACAAATGGGAAGTTTTGTTCCAGCAGAAAAAGCTCGTATTGGTATTGTCGATAAAATTTTTACCCGTGTAGGTGCCAGTGATAATATCTCTTTAGGCGAATCTACATTTATGGTTGAAATGAATGAAACCGCTTCTATTCTTAATAATGTTTCTGAAAGAAGTTTAATTTTACTTGATGAAATTGGTAGAGGTACAAGTACATATGATGGTATTTCTATTGCATGGGCTATTGCAGAGTATATCCACGAACATCCAGGGAAAGCAAAGACACTGTTTGCCACTCATTACCATGAGCTGAATGAAATGACAGAAACTTTCTCTAGAATAAAAAACTTTAATGTTTCTGTAAAAGAATTAAAAGACAATGTCCTTTTCTTAAGAAAACTTGTTTCTGGAGGAAGTGAACATAGCTTTGGAATACACGTAGCAAAAATGGCTGGAATGCCACAGCAAGTAATCCATAGAGCAAACAAAATATTAAAGAAGCTTGAGAAATCTCACAGCAGTGAAGAACTTACAGACAACCTAAAAGCATCTCAAAATGAAATGCAGCTAAGCATTTTTAATTTAGATGACCCACTTTTAGAAAATATAAAAGAAGAGATTCTACATACTGATATAGATACATTGACTCCTGTAGAGGCTTTAATGAAATTAAATGAGATAAAAAGAATGCTTGTTAAGAAGTAGATAATCTGATAGTTATAAATAATTTTAAAATTTATTCAATTCTTTTTCAAAAAAAGCTTTGGTTTTTGAAGAATTGTTTTAAATTTGCATCCGCAATCAGAGATATACTGAGCGCCACAAAGACCAAGTGTTCTTTTATTTATTTAAAACCAATGCGAAAATAGCTCAGTTGGTAGAGCGCAACCTTGCCAAGGTTGAGGTCGCGGGTTCGAATCCCGTTTTTCGCTCAATAAAATGAGCGAACAACAAAAGAAGTTATCAGAACAAATTCTGATTTTCAGAATCGCTTTCGTTCTTTAAAAATATTTCGCTCGAGTGGTGGAATTGGTAGACACGCTGGACTTAAAATCCAGTGGGCAGTAATGTCCGTGCGGGTTCAAGTCCCGCCTCGAGTACTTAAACCCTAGTAAATCTCACGATTTTCTAGGGTTTTTTGCTTTTATAAACATTGGTTTACTGCCCCACCGCAAACCAAAAAGCAACATCAAGAATCTCAGGCGTAAGCCATAAGACAGATATCATAAGCTATTTTAGAAACTACACCTAAAAATAGCTCTCACAGGCAAGGAACTCGCAATAAGTTATAGCCATTAACTCGCATTACCATATTCCTTCTGTACGCTATCCTGTAGATTAACATACAGCAAAGGACTTTTAAACTCTGATCGTTGTAATATTTCAGATTGCTTTTCAACACTCAATCGTGTTTGACTCAATGCCTCCATATCAAAATGCAAAGCATACTTTCTGCGTGCATCATAAATAAGCCATTTTTTATTCAGATATCTACGCTTAAAATAATTCCCTATAAGCGGAATCATATTAAAATTAGAATTTAAAACCGCGACATCCATATCATCATCAGTTGTCTTAAACTCCAAATAAGTTTGAATATGATGCATTTCTCTAGTAACCATACGAGCCACCTGAGACACACGAAGCGCACTTACATTTGAAAGATCTGTATAATTAAAAGACTCCGTTGCATACACATGCATGATATATTGCAACAACACATCTTCCGTACCTTTAATTTCGCTCAGAAAAGCCTTATACATCTCCTTAGCTCCATGTTTTGTTATCTTCACCTCCAAAGAACTCCAAACACGCCTAGCGTGCTCCTCATTAGCCTCTATTCGCTTTCCTTCCGCAAACATATCTGGAACATAATGTTTAGGCTTCACTATAGAAACATTTTTAAGTCCTTTATCAAAAACATGATATACTGCAGATAGAAATCCTGAAAAACTCTCATCGTAAATTAAAATAGTGTTCATAGTAGTCTTGTTTTTATTGAAAAGCCTTTCAACCATTATTTTCTTAATTTTAGGAAATATTCCAATATTTAATAGTCCTAGCTTCATATTTTAATTAAATTAGCAACTGTTATCATTAATAACAATCCAAATATATGGAAAATTTCCAATAAAAAGGAATTATTCCAAAATATTTTATATATTTACATTGCTAAAAAGCACAATATGAAGTCGGAACTCCCTATAGAAGTAATTAGATTTAAAGAGGTAAGAGAAAAGCTAAACCATACACAGCAAAGCTTTGCAGAGGTTTTGAATGTAAAAAAGTCTACTGCAGATATAGAGCGAGGAAAATCTAAAATTACAGGGAGCGTCGTTGTTGCACTTATGGAAAATTTCCAAATCAATCCACTTTGGCTCTATGGAAAAAGTAATCAGAGAACTTTAGACACCTCCATCAACACTTCTCCTAAAGTCATTACTATTACACCAGAAAACAACGAAGGCATTGTATTAGTCAATGTAAAAGCGGCAGCTGGGTACCCTAACAACATTCAAGATCTAGATTGGTACGAAGAGCTTCCTGCGTTCACCATTCCACTTCCAGAATACAGAAATACGACCTATCGTGGCTTTCAAGTAGAGGGAGACAGTATGCTACCAAGCCTACACCCAAAAGAGTGGGTTTTAGGAAAGGCCGTGGAAAGTATTTCTATGCTTAAAAATCACTCTATTTGCGTAGTCGTTATGCAAGATAGCGTACTTGTAAAAAAGGTGCAAAAGCATGAAAATAACAACGAATCCCTATCGCTTATATCCTTAAATCCGGATTACCCACCCATTACTATTAACACCTTTCAGATACAAGAATTATGGGAGGTAAGTAGCAAAATCAGCTCTGAAATTGACGATAATTCTGGTTCACTTGCATTAACGCAAATTCAACAATCTTTAATAGACTTAAAGAATGAAATTAACTCATTAAAGAAATAGCAAACTTCATGGACTAATAGCAACAACTATAATATTTCTGCTAATAATATTTCATAGAAGCAAGTAAGCTTATCACTTCAATAAATCGCTGTTGCCCGCTATCGCCCATACACGGTATTTGGCTCTATCGGGGCTAGTTATATTCTTTCTGGGTTATAAGCTATCAGCAGTAAAAAAATAAATTATTGTTCTATACTTTCAGCAGAAAAAGAAGTAAGCTCATTGTCCTCAAAAGTAACATGCAACTCAATAGGATTACAGCATACCTCACAGTCTTCTACATAAGTCTGACTCACAGAAGGGTCTAATAGCATCGATATTTCTTCCCAACAATATGGGCATTGAAAATAGTGTTCAAACATATTATTTAGTTCGAAAATCAACCAAAAACTTACAGTTTAAAACTCAAAATTTAAAATCTGACCACTTACCTGCAACACTTCAAGCTCTGCAAGCTTAGCAGTATATTTCGCTCTATTTTTTGCTAAAACAGCATTCAATAAATTTATCTGTGCTTGTCGAAATTCTAAAGATGTGGCCGTTCCGAATTTATAACGTTCCTCAGTTCGATTAAAATTATTTAAACTCGTTGCTACATTCTTTTTCTGAGTTTCCAGAATAAATAATGAATTCTGATACGTTTCCCAGGCATTTCTAATATCTCTCTCTACCGTTAAATCAACTTGCTTACGCTGTAACTCCTGATTCTCATATTGGATTTTAGCATTTCTAAGTTGCGTAATACTTTGTCCGCCATCAAACAAGTCCCAACTTAAATTCACTCCTCCAGAAAGTCCCGTAGTTGTACTCGTAATAGTAAAAGCCAACGGATTATCATTAGAGCTTTCGTTCCAACCATAAGAACCTGTTAAACCAATTGTAGGCAAGAAATTACCCTTGGCCATCTTTACAGAATAATCATTTATTAGCAGTCCTTTCTCGGTTTGTAGCAAAACCACATTGTTTTGCTTCGCTTGGTTAAGAATATCTTCCATTACTAAATTCGGGATAAATTCTACCAAAGTATCAACAACAAAATGATTTGAAAGATCTCTATTCATTATCAAATTAAGATCGCGCTTTGTGTTCTTTAATACCTGCTCTTGTTGTAATAAATTTATACTATCGGTATTTACATCCACTTCAGCATTTAAAACATCTAAACCAGTATTCTGACCATATTCAAATTGATATTTAGCACGCTGCAATCGATCTTTAGAAATAGCCAATGCTTGTTTTAAATTAGAAGTGTTCTCTGTTAAACGAGCAACTTCATAATACACACTAAAAAGCTGAAGAATAGTTGTCTCTATAGTCTCTCTTGCCTGAAGCTCTGTTAAACCAGATTGCTCTTTTAAAGCTTTATAATTATACAACCTTCCAAGGCCATCAAACAAAGTATAATTAACATTAATAGAAGCGTTATACCTTCTTGTCTCCACATCTTCTGCCGAACGAACTTCTCCATTTGCAAGCTCTCCTTCAGTATCCTCTTTATTAATGCTTGCTCCACCATTTCCTGTAAGAGTAGGTAAATAACCAGAGTTTAAAATTCCAGCGTTATTAGCGGCAATCTCACTCTCATTATTCGCCATTTTTATCCCTAAATTATTATTCAGCGTATAAGAAATAGCATCCTCTTTAGTTAGCATATCTTGTGCAAACAAATTATTTCCAAGAAGAAAAAATCCTATAATTATTATAAGTTTCATACTATTCATGATCTTCTGCATTTTGTTCTTTTACTGCTCTTTCTACTTCTCTAGGTTTTACTTTTTTTCCACTCTTTAACCAAACAGTAGCCACTTTTGTCCTATTACTCATCGATAATAAAATAGGAAGCATTAACAACGTTAAAAGTGTTGCAATAGCAATTCCAAAAGATATCGCTATTGCCATTGGCTTTAGAAACTGAGCTTGTCTACTTTTTTCAAATAATAAAGGAGCTAAACCAGCAATTGTAGTGATGGACGTTAAGAAAATAGCTCGAAATCTAGACTTACCCGCCATTAATACAGACTGAGAGTAACTTTTACCTTCTTTAAGAAAACTATTAAACTTCCCTATTAACACCAATCCATCGTTTACCATAATCCCTATCAAGGCAATAATTCCTAACATAGAAAGTACATTTATTGGGAAACCAAGTAAGTAATGTCCCCAAGCAACTCCTATTAAACTAAAAGGAATCATAAGTAATAATAATAATGGCTGACTGTAACTTCTGAAGGTAAATGCTATAACGGCATATATTAGGAAGATAATTACAGGAAATACTTTCCAAGCGGAATTCGATAACTTCTCCGCCTCTCTATTTTGCCCTTCGTAAGAAGCAGTAACCGTAGAATAATGAGATTGTAATTCAGGCATAATATTGTCCTGAATGTCTGCTAAAATATCAGTAGCACTTTCATCTGGATCGCTTAAATCTGCTTCCACCCGAATTTCTCTAATCCCATTTAAATGCGCAATGGATTCATCTCCCCTTGCGATGTTATAATTTGCAATCTCTCTAAACGGAACTCGCTCACCGGAAGGAGTAATAATTCTCATTTCATCCAAATCATTGATAGAAGCTCTATTTGTTCTATCATAACGAACCCAAACTCGAATTTCATCTTGGCCACGCTGAAAACGTTGTGCTTGAAACCCAAAGAAACCACTTCTTACCTGCGTCATTACAGTACGAAGATCTAAGCCCAAAGCATAGGCACTTTCTTTCAGTTTAATTCTAATTTCTTTAATTCCTTCAGGATCTGTATCAATAACATCTTTTAGCAAAGGATGGGCCTTTAGCCGTTCTTTTAAAAATGTCTTAGCTTCTTTTAATTCCTCTCTATTATTACCTAAGAGCGAAACAGAAACTGGTTTACCTCCAAAGTTACCTCCAGAACCAAAAGTTAAACGCTCCACTCCATACACTTCTCCAACGGTATCTCGTAAACTATTAGTGATTAGAAAAGACTCAAAATCACGTTCTTCTCCAGCCAGTAAATTAATACTAAGAGAAGCTTTATTGGTTCCAGGACCTACTCTTTTAATTACATTCTGAACTACTTGCTTATCTCCTTCTTGAATTTCTGAGTATTTCTCATTTACTTTCCATACATTTTCTTCTACTAAACTTATAATAGAATCTGTAACACGTGCATTTGTTCCTTCTGGCATTAATAAATCTACAGAAACACGATCACTGGCTATACTAGGAAATAAAGTTGTACCTATAATACCTCCTCCAATAGCTCCTATTGTTACTATAAAAAACATAGCAAAAATTCCGAAAGCTAATATTTGATATCTCAAACAAAACTTTAGTGCTGGCCCATATACATTATCACGCAAATAGTCCATCATCCTATCTCCATACTTATTAATCTCTCTCATTTTTGAGAAAAATTGTTTTATGGCAGATTTATCTTTTCTAGCCTCTTCCGCTTTATCTACTTTTATCAATGCCTTTGAATGCGCAATATGGGCAGGTAAAATAATAAGAGCTTCAAAAAGAGAAACTATCAATGTTATAATAACCACTGTAGATACTTCTCCAAAAAATTCTCCAATACGGCTATCTAAGAACAAAAATGTAGAGAATGCTAAAACGGTAGTTAAAATAGCAGATATAATAGGCGGCAACACTTCCATCGTTCCATCAACAGCTGCCTTTATTGGCGAAGCTCCTCTCTCGTAATGTTGATAGATATTTTCTGCTATTACAATCCCATCATCTACAAGAATTCCGATTACAATAATCATCCCAAAAAGAGATAATACATTTATAGTAACATCGAACATTCCTCCAAAAATAAATAACCCAAGGAAGGAAATCGGAAGACCGAAAGCTACCCAAAATGCCAATCTAGAGTTTAAGAAAATAGACAAGAAAACAAGAACCAATAATATTCCTTGCCATGCATTTGTAGCCAACAACTCTGTACGTTGTTTTAACCTTATTGAAGAATCGGAAACAACATCTAATTTTACATTATTATATTTATCATTAAACTCTTCAATATAATCATTCACCTTATCTGCAGCAGAAATCAAATCTTCACTATTGGTATTACTAATCGTAATATTTACTGCTAAGTTCCCATTAAAATAGGAAGCATTTGGCGTTTCTTCAAAACGGTCTCTTATTTCTGCTACATCTCTTAATCTTACCGTTGTTCCCCCAGGTAAAGCCTTTACTACAATATTATTAAGTTCATCTCCATAATAAGAACGGTTATTTGCTCTTATTAAATACTCCTCATTATCTGTCTTTATATTCCCTCCTGTTACTAATAAATTAGTTTGTGAAATTGCAGAAGCCACTTCAGAAAAAGTAAGGTTATAAGCTAAAAGATCTAACTCTCTAACTGCTATTTCTATTTCTTCTTCTGGAAATCCATTTATTTCAATTTGAGAAACTCCATCAAAGCGACGCATATCATTCTCTACATCACGAGAAATTTTCTTTAATGTAGGTAAAGAGACATTATCTCCACTAACAGTAAAACTTATTGTTTCTCTAACGCTTCTCTGCTTACCTACAATTAAGGGCTCCATTCCTGCAGGAAATGTAGGAACTTGATCTACCGCATTCTTAACTTCTAGCAGCATAAAATCAATATCGTAGCCTTTAAGAATTTCAACTGTTATAGATCCTCCATTTTCTCGAGAAGTAGAGGTCACTCTATCTATTCCTTCAATCCCTTTTAGATTGTCTTCAATTTTTATTACAATTCCTTCTTCTATTTCCTGTGGTGCTGCTCCTGGATAAGCAACACTAATATTTATGATTTTAGAATCTATGAGAGGAAAAAAAGAAGACTTTAAGGTAAGTGCTCCGAATATTCCGAAAATTACAAATGCTAGAATAAAAACATTTACTGCAACATCGTATTTTATAAAATAGGCTAGTAATTTTCTCATTCTGCTGCTTCTTGTTTTGTGGTACCATTAATATTAGAAGCATCAGAAATTTTAACTACCATCCCAGGGTATGCACCTGGAATAGATCTAGTAATTATTTTTTCTCCATCAGGCACATCTTTCAAAACAACTTCTCTATCAGAATAAAAAATTGGATTCACCTTTAAAAGACTTAAAACTGTATCTTTAACCGCATAGATATGTGATTCATCTACCATAAGAGATCTATCTATTTTTATAGCACTTGGCTCATCCATTGCTACTAAACTAGCCTCCATATACATTCCTTCTTTTAATGTAGCTCCTTCTGCCTCTATAAATACTTTAACTGTTTGCGTAGCCTGATCTATTTTTCCATTAATTCTACTAACCTTTCCTTTCCAAGACTCTGTATGCTCTAAATTGGAAAGCGTCACCTCTTCTCCTACTCTTAAAAACTGACTATAAGATTTATTAACCGCAACTTCCATTTCATAAACATTAGGATCAATAAATTCACCTAATTTCTGCCCGTTTCTAATCAAAGTTCCTTCGTTTACTAAAGCTTCTGTAAGAACCCCTGTAAATGGCGCTACAATTGTATACTTCTGTAGGCGTTGTTCTAAATTCCTAATATTATAATATGATGAATTAATTCCTCTTCCGATAATAAAATTAGTCTCCTGAACAGACGAAGACTCTGGGAGTGTCGGAATAGGTTTGTCCATATTAAAACTAGAAAGATATTCCTGCCATTTAGGATAAGCATCTGGATAATCTAATCTTAAATCTGGCATTATAGAAGTAATCAGATTTATAAAACTACTTTTTTGAGACTGCACAGAAGCATAAAATTCCCCGTCATTAATTCTTAATAACACGCTTCCTTTCCTGTACTCTTGACCTTCCTTAAACAGCTTGCTACTTCTCTCAAAAACTCCTTGTACTTCAGAATATATCTCTATTCTATGTTTTGCTAAAAGGTTTCCGTTATTTGTTACAACGATTGGTATCTCCTTATTCTTAACTGTTTCTACGAATACAGTTTTTACTACTCTTTTTACATTTCCTTCAGATTTTTCTTTTGAATCGATAAGGTAATTCGCAATAAAAATTGCAAAAACGATTAAGAGTACCCCAAGGATACCTAATATAATTTTTCTCATTGTAATGGATTAGTTCAGTAACTCACAAAACTATTTATAAGAAAGCGAGCATAAGGTTAAATGTTTCTTAAAAAACTAAAAAAAATCTTAAACCCAAAAAAAAGAGTGTTGGTACGATACCAACACTCTGTAAATCAATCAAACTAACTAAAATATGGAATCATTGCTTACGTTCCATTATCATATACGCAAATTCAATGTTGTTGATTAATGCGTTACGAATATATTAAAGTTAGTATAATATTCTTTTAAATGCATATATTTTCGATGAAATGCATAATTATTTAATATTTTGCAACTCTTCAGTAAGAGAATACCACTCTTCTGTTTGCCTTTCCAACTCCTCTTTTTTCTTATTATAGTTCTTAAAAAAGTCTGGTTTTGCGATCAACTCATCGTGGTTAGTTGCTAACTCTTTATCTATAATTGCTATTTCTTGTTCTAAACTAGCAACGGTACTTTCCGCCTTACTAATTCGGTTTTTTAAAGATTTAAGCTTTTTTTGGTCTTCAAAAGATAGCTTTTTAACAGGTTCTGATTTCTGCTTAGTCTTAACGACTTCCGTTTTCTTTTCTACAGCTCTAAAGTCCTCTGCTTTTCTTTCCTCAAGATAAAAATTAATATCTCCCAAGAATTGTTTTATCTTTTGATCTCTAAACTCATAAACACTATCTGTAAGTCCTTGTAGAAAATCTCGATCATGAGAAACTAATAACAAAGTCCCTTCAAAGTTCTTTAAAGCCTCTTTTAAAACATTCTTAGATTTTATATCCAAGTGGTTGGTAGGCTCATCCATTACTAAAACATTAAAAGGATGCAATAGCATTTTACACAATGCCAATCTATTTCTTTCTCCTCCAGAAAGAACCTTTACCTTTTTATCAACTTCATCTCCTCTAAACAAGAAAGAACCCAACATATCTCTAACCTTAGATCTATTACTATCTCTAGCATCATCCAGCATGGTATCTAAAACTGTCTTTTCTCCATCTAAATATTCCGCTTGGTTCTGAGCAAAGTATCCAATCTGCACATTGTGTCCTAGTTTTAGCTCTCCACTGTTTTCTATCTCTCCAACAATAATTTTAGCAAGCGTAGTTTTTCCTTGTCCATTTTGACCAACAAAAGCAGTTTTTACGTTACGCTCAATAAGCATATCGACATCGTTAAGTACAACTTTATCTCCATACTGCTTACCTACTTTATTAGCCTCTACAACAACCCTTCCTGGCTGAACAGAAACAGGGAAACGAATATTCATTACCGCATTATCCTCTTCATCTACCTCTATACGATCTACTTTATCTAATTTCTTAATCAACGATTGCGCCATAGAAGCTTTAGAAGCCTTAGCTCTAAATTTCTCAATTAATTTCTCAGTCTGCTGAATTTGTTTCTCTTGATTTTTCTGAGCATTTAATTGCAACTCTCTCATTTCTGATCTCAATTCTAAATATTCAGAATATGGTTTGTTATAATCGTATGCTCTCCCTAGTGATATTTCGATGGTTCTATTTGTAACATTATCTAAAAACATTTTATCATGCGATACAATTACAACAACTCCAGCATATGTTTTTAAAAACTGCTCTAACCAAATTATAGATTCAATATCTAAGTGGTTGGTAGGCTCATCCAGTAATAGCACATCGTTATCTTGAAGCAATAATTTTGCTAATTCGATACGCATACGCCAACCTCCAGAAAAAGTATCTGTAAGCTTATTAAAATCTTCTCTTTTAAAACCTAAACCTAATAGAACACGTTCTGTTTTTCCTTGATAATTATATCCACCAATAATCTCATAATGATGCGTAAGATCACTAAGATCTATCATTAATTGGTTATAACCTTCACTTTCATAATCAGTTCTCTCCGCTAGTTGAGTGTTAATCTCATCTAACTGTAGTTCCATGGCTTTAATTTCTTCAAAAGCTTGGTACGCTTCTTCAAGAACCGTATTCCCTAAAACAAAATCGATATCCTGTTTTAAAAAACCTATGCGTACTTCTTTATCCGTAGAGATTACACCACTATCTGGCTCCATCTCTTTAGAAAGTAACTTTAACATAGTAGATTTACCGGCTCCATTTTTTCCAATAAGACCTATACGGTCTCCTGGGCTTAATCGAAAAGCGATTTCTTCAAATAAATATTCTCCTCCAAAAGAGACAGACAAATTATGGACGTTCAGCATTTTATTGTTTTTGTTACATTCTACTATAATAGATATAGTATATTTGCATAAATTTTTTGCAAATGTTAAAAAAAGGAAGCAAACTATACAGCATTTTAACAGGAAGTTGTCCTAAATGTCACGAAGAAAGCATGTACGCTAGTAAAAACATGTACGATCCTCGTGAAACGATACATATGAACGAGCATTGTTCTAGCTGTGGATCAAAATATAAAATCGAACCTTCTTTCTTTTACGGAGCTATGTATGTTAGTTACGCAGTAGGAACTGCCTTTGCTGTAGCTGCTTTTATTATTTCTTATCTTTTCATCGGATCAGATCTTAAAACTTCATTTATTGCAATTATTGGAACTCTAATTCTTTTCATGCCTGTAATCATGAGATTATCGAGAAATATTTGGATTAATTTCTTCTTCAAATACGATTCGAAAGCTGTAGAGAACCATCAGAAATCAAAAGACATCAACATTTAAGCATCCGTTTTGCCTACATATTTTGTTGGGTATTTCTTTTTATAACGAACGATATCTATTTCTTTTTCCAAAGGAATATTATTTTCTATAGCTTCAAAAAGTCGTTCTGATACATACGGTGCAATCATAACACCTCGACTTCCCAATCCGTTTAAAATATATAACGGAGTATGTTTTGGATGGTTACCAATTAAAGGTCTACGATCTACCACTGTTGGCCTAACGCCTGCTATATGATCCACTACCTTATAATCACACTTTAAAAAGTTTTGTAGCTTCTCTTCCAATTCATTCCTAGAAGCTTCTGTAGGCGTATTAGTTTTATCTTTCCATTTATTAGTTGCTCCTATCTTAAATCTTTTTCCTCCTAATGGAATAATAAAAACACCCGATTTTAAAATAAAGTCCAATTCTAACTCATCACACTCTATTTCTAATAGCTCTCCTTTAGTTCCTACAAGTGGCAAATAATTAAAATAAGGATTGCGATTAAGTCCAAAACCTTCACAAAAAACGATATGCTTAGCTTCAATCCCTTTATAATTCACACTGGCTTCATTAATTTCAAGCGCATCATAATCAAAATGCTCTTTTTTTAAGCGCCCTTTATCATCTAAATATTTGGTATAACTTACTTGCAATAAATCGGTATGCACCCTTCCTGTATGTAAAACCTCTCCAAAACCCAATGGAGCATCAACAGATGGATTATCATTTTTTATAAGTTTTGTAGATAAAAAAGGTCGCAGTCCCGGCTTATCGGAAGCCTCAAACCACATATTTTGCTCTTCAATAGAAACAAATCTTCTATATACCGGAATCTTATGATCTACTTTTACAGAAAGCTTATTTTCTAAAGCCTTATAAAATGGCGTTAGCATCTTTAATTGCTCTTCAGAACGCCAAACACTTGTAAAACGCTTTAAAGTAACAGGATTATACATTCCACCAGCTACATTTGATGATTGCTGTGAATCATCGTCAAAAACAATAAAATCCTTATTGTTTTTTTCTAACTGCTCACAAAATGCAATTCCTCCAAGTCCAATTCCTACAACTATATAATCTATCATATCGCAAAAGTACTATTTATGAACGAAACTATGTAAAAAGAAAAACCACGCTTTCGCGTGGTTTCTGTGTTATTATGTATAGAATTGGAATTAATACACTCTTAATAACTCCACATATCTTGTTCTTTATCTCTGATCTTCTCTTCCAAACGTTGAGATTCTAAGAGCTGGAACATTGCATTATCTGGAATATAATCGTTTATAGATCTATCTCCCTGAACATTCTCTTCTTTATAAATAACAGCATTAAAACGTCTGCTATTTAACAACTGATCAAAAGAAATGGGTCTTGAAGAGTTCTGATTATTAAATGCTTTCGCATCATGAAGAATTTCTCTTGCGCTTGGAAACCAAACCCAAAACAATTCTACCAAATCTGAACTTTCACTATCAATAAAGTTTACATCTGGAGCAACAGGCGCCAAACCAAGTAAACGATATTTAAGCTCTCCTTGGCGTTTATCAAAATACCAAAGCCCTTTTATACGCCATTCTTGAATATCTGCTGCAGTAAGCTCTCTTCTATTTACATATTCTAAAGAAACTTGCTCTCCTGCATTTAACTGCTCATACCCAAGATCTGTAGTATCTACTTTTTGCAAAGTAGCTTCTAAATCTCCGAACTTACGTTTCTCCGTAAAATACGAATCAACATAAATATCTTTTAGATTTCCACTTTTGATGTTTTTAATAATAACATCATATAAAGATCTACGGTCACTTCCTATATCGATTGTATCGATAGGATAGTAAAATGGGAAGTTTATACGCTCGTCTAAGTCGATACGTTCCCAAACAGTTTTAGACCAAAGGATATCCCTATCATCGACATAACCATATGGCAATGGCTCATCGTTATCGGCCTCTATCTGATCCGCTGTTTTTTCACCAACTTCCTCTGGAGTCTTCGCATTAAGCAAATTTGCCTGTGCAAAGGTTGTTCCAGATACAAGAACAGCTGCTATAGTTAATACAATACCTTTCCAATTCATAACAATAATGATTTATTAATTCGTAAGCTCAACTACAACAGGAGAAACTTTTTTAAGCTTATAAGACCTGTTATTAGTTATGTAAGCTTCAATATCAAAAATTTGAACTGCCTCTCCTCTTCCTGCTCTTTTTAATGCAGATTTAGCACGGCTATCCAATTTATTCCCTCTTACAGATACTGTTGGTTGTCCAGGAACTTTAAATTTAAATCCGCTAATTGCTAAATTTAAATCAAAGTCAAAATCTTCTAACATCGCTCCAACAGTAGCTATTTCAAGATTATTTCTTGGCATTTTAACTTCACCATATTCACCTCTAATTGTTCCTGAAGGACGTGGAATATCTTTAATTCTGAATTCTGATGTTGAAGAAACTCCTTGTCCGTCTGGCAGTGTACCACTAGCCTTAATAGACACTGTTCTTCCTGTACCAGGAACCATAGCATATTTACTTCCTGAAACTTTTTTAAGTCCAGAAGCAGATGCGCTAACTTTATTATCTGGAATACCAGGAATAGAAATCGTAATCGGATTTGAAACTCCACGGTAAACAACATTCATTTTATCTGCTGAAATTACAGCTGCATTAGGCTTTGTAATTGTAGCAAACTTTTGAGATACAGGAACTTCAATTGGCTCTCCATCTTGCTTAAAGATTAAATTACCTTTTAACTCATGATCTCCAGCACTTCCTGCGCTTACTTTAAGCTTAACACGACCGTTCTCAATAACAAAATCGTCACCTTCTTTAAGATCTCTACCATCCAGTTTAAGGTTAACTTCGTTTGGTTTTGTAGAACCATCTTTTCTACCTAAAACAATAGCTCCATCAAAAGTCTCTCCTTGATAGTAAGCAGATTTTGGTTGCTCTAACAAAGTTGTATAGTTAGTCATAGATAAACTAGACGCCATTTGTTCTTGCAACATCGCTTTTAAGATATCATCTTGAGTAGACTTAATATCAGATTGTAATAAAGTAAGTTTTGTTAAAGATGCTACTAAAGGAAATCCTTCATAATGATAATTCAACCAATCGATTTTCTTACCATCTCTATTTTCAGACTTTCCATTTTCATCACCAGTATTAAAGCGCTCTATTATAGTAGCCTTTAAACGATCCTTTTTATCAGCCTTCATCAAAGTATCAGGAATTTCCGTGATAGTTTTAATAGTTGTTTCTCTGAAATTATTAATATAATTAATGAATCTCTGTCCTTCTGCTGAATAACGATCTCCTTGAAAGAAAGCCTGATCTAAATAATCTGACTTATCCATCACTTCGTAATCCTTAAGATCCTCCTGAGGAATTTTTGCAACCATTTGAGATTTCAAACTATCCAAATAGTTATTAAACTGCCCTGATGTTTCTTTAATTTCTTGTACATCTTCAAAAAGTTCAGCGTACTCTAAAGGCGAATCTTGTGATTTTTGTTGTAAATCGTTGAATGCAGCTAAATTACGTTCTGTAGCTTTATTATTAAAGTTTGTAAGCTTTTCGTTTAATAAACCGAAAGCAGACAATACCTCTTTACTCATATTCAACGCCAGCATTGCGATGAAAACCAAATACATTAGGTTAATCATCTTCTGACGTGGTGATAAACTTCCTCCTGCCATTTTAAATAAGTTTTAAATTAATAATTATTAGTTCAATAAAACCTATTAATTAGCAGGTCTATTCATAGCAGAAAGCATTCCACCATAAACACCATTTAATGAAGATAAATTTGTCGTTAAAGACTGCATTTGATCCTTAAGTTTTTCAGCATTAGCAGCAACTTCTTCTTGAATAGTAGCTTGCTTATTAGCACTTTCTAATTGTACTTTATAAAGGCTGTTTAAAGATTCCATTTGTGCAGCAGCTAAAGAAAGCTCCTCACTATATTTTTTAGTTGAAGTTAATGCTTCTGCAGTTGGAGAAATATTTTTTGCAGCTCCTTCAAAGTTTCTGATACTATCTCCAAGACTTGACATTAATGAAGAGTCAATTTTTGCTTCTTTAAGCATTTCATCTAATTTCTTAGATAGTTGCCCTTCCGCTTCTTTAACTTCAACTGCGTCTTTTTTTCTATTAACAGCAGCTCCTCCAGATAATTCAGGATAAACTATTGTCCAGTCTAAATCGTCATCAACAGGTTCAAAAGCAGATATTGCAAAAATTAATGCCTCTGTAATAAGACCAACAGCAAGTAAATGCCCTCCGTTTACGGGACCTAATTCCCAGTGTAAAATTTTAAATAACGCACCGAGTATTACAACCGCTGCTCCAAGCCCGTAGGCCATGTTAAAAAGTTTCTTTGATGATTTTGATTGTGCCATAGTGATAAATTTTTTAGTTAAGTAATTTTAATAAGTAGTAATTTGGTTTAAAGCTTAATTTTGGGTAGTTTCTGTACCCATGTAATCTTGAACTGTTCTGAAGCCGATATAACTTCTTGCAGAATCTTGATACTCATAATCTCTAGTACTTACCTGTAAAAAGTAAGCCACGTCTTTCCAAGAACCACCTCTTATAACCTTACGTTTGTTTTCGCCATCATAAGTGTTTGGGTTCATTGTAGAAACGTACTCGTACGAATTGGGGTCGTATGATGAATTTGTCCATTCAGAAACATTACCTGCCATATTATAAAGGTTATAGTCATTAGGATCGTATGACTTTGCCTCTACAGTATAAAGCGCTTGATCTGCAGCGTAATCCCCTCTTAAAGGCTTAAAGTTTGCCATAAAGCAACCTCTATCATTTAAAATATAAGGACCACCCCAAGGATATGTTCCAGACTCGATTCCTCCTCTGGCAGCATATTCCCACTCCGCTTCAGTAGGTAATCTAAACTGATTTACAAATTGTTGATTTTTTTGCTTCTGAAAATCATTTTTGTACTTTGTTCTCCAAGCACAAAAAGCTTTCGCTTGTTTCCAAGACACACCAACTACAGGATAATCGCTATAAGCTTCACTCCAAAAGTAGTCGTTATGCATTGGCTCGTTATAAGAATAACTAAAGTCTTTTATCCATACCGTAGTATCTGGATATACTAAAACCTCTTCATGTTTGATAAAGTCTTTACGACTTCCACCTGATTTTGCTCTAGCTGCCGCTTGGATATCCATCCAATCGTACTGAAACTTTAATTTAGTTACATCAATCGTACGTTGACCATTATATGATTCCTCAATTGGAATATACATGGTATCCATAACTTCTGTGTAGTATTCATCTGGGTATTCAGATACATCCCAAATAAGGTCCATATCTTTATTCAGTTTTCTTCCTTCGAAACCTGTTTCTCCCATTCCAGCATAATTAAAAAGCATGTACTTTTCATACTCGGTAAGGTCGGTAGTATCCGCGTCTTTAAACGCAAACTCTCCAATCCCTCCACTTCCTGGAATTTCACCTAATTCATCGGCAAGGATAGCTAATTTCGTGCGAACAATTGAATCTTTCACCCATTCTACAAACTGGCGGTATTCGCTGTTTGTAATCTCAGTTTCGTCCATATAAAATGAACGCACTGTTACGGTCTTAGTTGGGGCATTGAGAACATCGGCCATGTCTTCTTCAGACCTTCCCATTATGAAAGCTCCTCCGGGCACAAGTGACATTCCGTAGGGCTTTTCGGGATGCCATTTTTCGCCGCTCACGCCAACTAATTCTCCTCTGTCATTAGAACCACAGCTGGTTAATAATAATGTAACAGATGCTAATAGAAATAGCTTTTTCATATACATAATTGAGGTTAAATTACATTCTTAGATTTAAGATGGTAAACCTATTTAATAAAATTCAAAAAAACAATAAACTCTTAATTTTTGTTGTCAAACGACTATAAAGTACAGTCAATTTTAAATATCGTGTTATTTCTATACTCGTTAAATCAACATTTTCTTATACGCTTTCCACCATCTTTCTGGCACTACGCCATTGCTAGCTTCAAGATATTCATTATGTGTGCAAGGTAATAACGTGTGTCTTTTGAATTTATTATTCAAATTTTCTATTTGAGGTACTTCAATCCACCATCTTCCTGAGATATTACTCTCAAAAAAACAGATATCCATATCCTCCAATGGCACGATATACTTATTGTAGTTAATATTTGTTATATACGGGTAGTCTTTTTTTCTATAGTTAAAACCTTCTATAAAATACCATAAAATTTGTGCAGATAATTGTGCACTTTGCAATGTTTCACCTGTATTAAACAGTCCAAAAGCGGTCACTTTATCACTAATTCCTGCATATCTTGCTATTGCACAAATCTCTCTTCCATCAAATCCATTAGGAGAAGTGTTTGCAGCATAACCAAGTTCCGCTGCTTTTACAGAGGTCAAATCTAGACTTACTAAATCGGTATCTCTAAAAACAGGTTCTACAACAGTTACATCATTTATAATCTCCCCTAATCTATAAGCATCAAAAAAGAGCTTCTCCATTAAATCTATCTCCTCCTGAGCATTAAAATAAGTCTGATAGCCTACAATTGAGAAATTAAAAAGATTATTTGGCTGCTCCATAATAACCTTACTCATATACGCATTAGATGCAATTAACTCATCAGAACTACTAAAATCAAATTTGCTATCTATAGAAGTTAAATTCACCATTTGCTCCAACTGATCGTAGGCACGATACATAGCATATGTTAGATCTTGACTTCCACCAATAACTAAAGGAATGATATTTTTTTTAAGAAGATCTGCGGTAACTTCAGAAAGGGCATAATAAGTATCTTTTAATGTATTTCCATGCTCAATATCACCTAGATCTACAATTCCGCTATGCCAATTCCCAGAAAAAAGTTTATAAAGCTCCAATCTTATGGCCTGAATATCTATCGCCCCATTATAATCGGTGATTTCACTACGAATCTCATTAACCCCAATAATTGCAATCTGGGCATTTTCTAAACCTGGAACATCCCCCTTTTCTGTATGGATACGTATTGATCTCCCTAAAGAATGCTTAGGGAGTAATTCATTATGCGCCAATACTAAACTTTTAACAGGCGCTAAAAAATCAACATTCATGCTTACTTCTTAGTTTTAGCTTTAGTTGTTGCTTTCTTTTTAGCAGGTGCTTTCTTCTTAGCTGTTTTTTTCTTAGGAGTCTTTTTCTCAATAAGATCTTTAACCTCTTCTAAGGTTAATTTAGTAGCATCTATATCTTTAGAAAGCTCAATCTTTGTTTTTCCTTTGATAATATTTGAGCGTCCCCATCTAGCTTTTTCTACACGAATTCCCTCTTCTTCCCAATTATGAATAACTTTTTCTCTCTCTTTTCTTAATTTATCTTCAATAAGCTCTTCTATATCTGCTTGCGATAAATTATCGAAATCATATTTTTTATTCACATTGATAAACATTCCGTCCCATTTAATAAATGGTCCAAAACGTCCAACTCCTTTTGTTACATCAATATCTTTATAAGAAGCTATAGGTGCATCTGCTTTTTTCTTCTGAAGAATTAGCTCCGTTGCACGATCCATATCTACCTCAAAAACATCTTCTCCTTTATCTAAAGAAACAAAACTCTTACCAAAACGAACATAAGGACCAAAACGACCTACATTAACCTCAACATCTTCCCCCTCATAAGTTCCTATATGACGCGGTAGTTTAAATAAATCTAAAGCTTGATCGAACGTTATTGTATCGATAGACTGATCTGGAAGTAAACTAGCAAACTTTGGTTTCTCTTCCTCTTCCGCCGTTCCTATTTGTGCCATCGGACCGAAACGCCCTAAACGAACACTCAACTGCCTTCCGCTATCTGGATCTTTTCCTAAAACACGCTCTCCACTTTCTCTATCTGCATTCTCTTCTACATCTTTTACCTTCGGATGAAAATCTTTATAGAAAGACGAAATCATCTTTGTCCAATCTTCTTCTCCTGAGGCAATATCATCGAAACTCTGCTCTACTTTAGCAGTAAAGTTGTAATCTAGAATTCCTGAGAAATGATTCACTAGGAAATCATTTACAATCATTCCGATATCCGTAGGAACTAATTTTCCTTTATCAGAACCTACATTCTCTGTAAGCTTCTCTTCTTTAATATTATTATTTTCTAAAACAAACTGAACATAAGCACGCTCCACTCCTTCAATTGTTCCTCGTTCTACATAACCTCTATTTTGAATGGTAGAAATTGTAGGCGCATAAGTAGACGGACGTCCAATACCCAACTCTTCTAACTTCTTAACCAAAGAAGCCTCTGTATATCTGTATGGAGGTCTTGTAAAACGTTCCGTAGCAGAAATATAATTATCATAAACAGTCTCTCCAACTTTTAGAGCTGGCAACATTCCTGCTTGCTCTTCGTCTTCATCATCTGTTCCTTCTAAATATACTTTTAAAAATCCTTCAAATTTCAATACCTCTCCATTTGCAGTAAACAACTCATCATGCTTGTCTGCTTCTATCTTTACATTTGTACGTTCTAACTGAGCATCACTCATTTGAGAAGCCAATGTTCTTTTCCAGATCAATTCATACAATCGCGCTTGATCACGTTCTATTTGAACACGGTGACGTGTCATATCTGTTGGGCGAATTGCTTCGTGAGCCTCTTGAGCTCCTTTTGATTTCCCAGTATATTTTCTTGGCTTGCTAAATTCCTTACCATAAGACTTTATAATCTCATCTTTAGCAGCTTCTACAGCTTCAGAAGATAAGTTTACACTATCTGTTCTCATATAAGTAATAAGTCCAGCTTCATACAAACGCTGCGCCATATTCATCGTTTTCCCTACAGAAAAGTACAGCTTTCTAGCTGCTTCCTGCTGTAAAGTGGATGTTGTAAATGGAGCTGCTGGTGTTTTCTTAGCTGGCTTTGTATCTAAATCAGAAATCTTAAAATTGGCTGATACATTTTTATCAAGAAAAGTTTTTGCTGCTGATTTCGATTTAAAGCTTTTATTTATTTTAGCCTTAAAGCTCTTACCTTCTTCATTCTTAAATTCGGCAACAATTTTAAATGAAGCTTCTGGAGTAAATTCTTTAATCTCTCTTTCTCGCTCCACAATAAGACGTACAGAAACCGATTGAACTCTCCCTGCAGAAAGCCCTGTTCTAATCTTTTTCCATAAAACTGGAGAAAGCTCATAACCTACCAATCTATCTAATACCCTTCTTGCCTGCTGCGCATTCACCAAATTATAATCAATGCTTCGCGGGTTATCTATCGCTTTTTGTACAGCACTTTTGGTAATGGAGTTAAAAACAATACGTTTTGTTTTACCTGCTTCCAGTTTAAGTTCTTCTGCCAAGTGCCAAGCAATCGCCTCTCCTTCTCGGTCTTCATCACTCGCTAACCAAACTGTTTCTGCTGATTTTACAAGATCTTTTAATTTCTTAACAACCGTTTTTTTATCAGAAGAAACAATGTATTTAGGTTTAAAATCCTTTTCTACATCTACTCCTAATTCTTTTGAAGGAAGGTCTGCTATATGCCCAAAACTAGAAGCTACCTTAAAATCTTTTCCTAAAAATTTCTCGATAGTTTTCGCTTTCGCAGGAGACTCAACAATAACCAAATTCTTTGCCATAAGCCAATTTTTATGTGTACAAAAGTATACAGATTTTTTAATTTCCAATACATCACACCTTTTAAAGACACTAATTAATCCTTAAAATGAAGATAATATTGAAGATTTTACACAGAATTATCACATAATTTACTTCAGCTTAAAACTGCGAAGTTCCTATCTGAGAAATCTCACTTTCGTCATCAAAACCTACAACTTTTTTATAAATGAAATATGCTGGTAAATAAACAAACGACATTGTAAATAAAATTCCAATTCCACAAAGTAACATACCAACCATTTCTGCAAGAATACCTGCTACGAGTATCAAACCGAAGCTTAATAACCACTTGCTGTTTCCTAATTTAAAACTAAGCCTTAAAATTTCTTTAGCAGTCAATTCAGAATTAAAAGCAAATATTAAAGGAATAAAAGCCAATGGAACGGACACATATAATAAAGGAAAAAAACATAGAAGCGCCGCTAATATTGTTATCACAATACTGAAGAATGATAATTTAAAAAGTTTTCCTAAATATTCTTTCTTAAAAAAGAACAAAAGACCATTATTTTCTGATTCGATGTCAGAATCTTTACTTTTCACGACCTTATAAAACCCAGCCATCAAACCTAAACTTATTGTTTGAATTATCATCATTACTGGCAAAAACATCAATACAAAAAGAAACATTATTACAGGAGATACTTCTGACGATGTTTCTGGATCATATGCTCCTGCAACAAAACCACCAACAAATGGAACGTAAAGTAAAAGTACCGCGGGAATTATTAGTATAAAGGAGAAAAGCAATAAAAGCACTCCTTGCCCCCATGTTTTTTTAAATAACTCTATAGATTCCCCAAAAATATTCCCGAAGTCAAGAGGTTTATTTTGTTCTATTTTTGACAAGATGTTGTTGTAGTCCATTAGATTTTTTTACATGATTGTTTTAATTATCCCCAAAACTAATATTTATTTTCCTACGAGAAATTAAATATTTCGGAAAATAGTCTCTAAAAATCACTTTTAACCTAATTTTAATCTAGCTGAACTACAAACCCATCAATCAAATAAAATAAACATTTAATATTATAAGAGCAGGCAATATGCACTCCCTCTTTGGTATTTCATCAAAGTTAATATTATTTAAAAATAAATTTCTTCTACTGATAAATCACCGCAAAGGGAGAAGCATTTGAGGGGAACCTTAAAGTCTGTTTTCCCATCGTTATCACTGAAGCTACTTTTACAACCTCATAATCGTCATCATCATAACATAACACGATACAAAACAATAACAGAATTAAGGATGGTGTTACAGCTTCCATTGCTTTGGTATTATGGCTATCACTTACAGGATTCGATTATATTGAAAAAGTTGCGTTAAATTTGCGCTGACAATTTGTCACTATGCCATATTTAATCTTATCTTTGCAGTCAAATTGATTTTTAAGGACCCGATGGAGAAGATTATTGACGAAAATAAACAAGGAAATACTTTAGTTTTAGACCCTAACAAAAGTAACTCCCGAAAGCTCTATATAGAAAGCTATGGTTGCCAGATGAATTTTTCTGATAGCGAAATTGTAGCCTCTATTTTAGCTAAAGAAGGTTTTAATACTACACAAGAACTTGAAGATGCAGATTTAGTTTTGGTAAACACTTGTTCTATTAGAGACAAAGCCGAGCAAACTGTAAGAAAGCGTCTTGAAAAATACAATGCCGTAAAACGCATCAATCCTAAAATGAAAGTAGGCGTTCTTGGCTGTATGGCTGAACGTTTAAAAGATAAATTTTTAGAAGAAGAGATTGTAGACATGGTTGTTGGGCCAGATGCCTATAAAGATCTTCCTAATCTTCTTGAAGAAATAAACGAAGGTAGAGATGCCATGAACGTTATTCTTTCTAAAGATGAAACGTATGGAGATATCTCTCCCGTACGTCTTAATACAAATGGTGTAAGTGCGTATGTTTCTATTACACGTGGATGTGATAATATGTGTACTTTTTGCGTAGTTCCATTTACCCGCGGAAGAGAACGTAGCCGGGAGCCTGAATCTATTTTAAACGAAATAGAGAACCTTTGGAATCGTGGGTATAAAGAGATTACACTTTTAGGACAAAATGTAGACAGCTATTTATGGTATGGCGGCGGACTAAAGAAAGATTTTGAGAAAGCTAGTGAAATGCAAAAGGCTACCGCTGTTACTTTTTCAGACTTACTAGACCTTGCTGCGCTGAGATTCCCAAAAATGAGAATTCGTTTTTCTACTTCCAATCCACAAGACATGACGTTGGATGTAATAAGAACGATGGCAAAACATAAGAACATTTGTAAACATGTGCATTTACCTGTACAAAGCGGAAGTAACAGAATCCTAAAAGCGATGAATCGTCTTCACACACGTGAAGAATATTTTGAGCTTATTGATAACATTCGTGAAATCCTACCAGAATGTTCTATATCTCAAGACATGATTATTGGTTTCCCAACAGAAACTGAAGAAGACCATAAAGACACCTTGGACTTAATGGAGTATGTAAAATACGACTTCGGTTATATGTTTACTTATTCTGAACGCCCTGGAACGCTTGCAGAAAGAAAACTAGAAGATGATGTTCCTGAAGAGGTGAAGAAAGAAAGACTTACAGAGATTATTAATCTTCAGCAAAAAAGTAGCGCTTTTAGAACAAAAGCACATCTAAATAAAATTGAAGAAGTACTTATAGAAGGGAGCTCCAAGAAATCTGATGCCCACTGGATGGGACGTAACACTCAGAACACAGTAGTGGTTTTCCCTAAAGAAAATTATAAAATAGGAGAATTTGTAAATGTTAAGATCAACGATTGTACTACTGCTACTCTAATAGGAGAAGCTGTAGGATATTCTGATAATAACTAACATTACCTACCTAAATAAACAAAATATAAATGGAAAGTGTTCAAGCTATAAAACAACGTTTTGGTATTATTGGTAACGACCTAAAGCTTAATCGCGCCATAGAAAAAGCTATTCAAGTGGCTCCTACCGATATTTCTGTATTAATTACAGGAGAAAGTGGTGTAGGGAAAGAAGCACTTCCTAAAATAATCCATTCGCTATCTCATAGAAAGCATGGTAAATATATTGCTGTTAACTGCGGTGCTATTCCTGAAGGGACTATAGATTCTGAATTGTTTGGGCATGAGAAAGGGGCTTTTACAGGAGCTTCACAAACTAGAAGCGGTTATTTTGAAGAGGCAAATGGCGGAACTATTTTTTTAGATGAAGTTGGAGAATTACCACTTACCACACAAGTACGATTATTAAGAGTTTTAGAAAATGGAGAATTTTTAAAGGTAGGATCTTCAAAAGTACAGAAAACGGATGTTCGTATTGTTGCCGCAACAAACGTGAATATGTTTGAAGCGATTGAAAAAGAAAAATTCCGTGAAGATCTTTATTATCGTTTAAGCACTGTAGAAATACACCTTCCTCCATTACGAGAACGTAAAGACGACATCCATTTATTATTTAGAAAATTCGCATCCGATTTTGCTCAGAAATATAAAATGCCAACTATTCGTTTAGAAGATCCCGCAATACAACTTTTAAATAAATACCGTTGGTCTGGAAATGTACGTCAGCTAAGAAATATAGCAGAGCAAGTTTCCGTTCTAGAGAAAAACAGAACTATAGATTACGATACGCTAAAGGGATATTTACCAGATGCCGGAAGTAATCTCCCGGCCGTTATTAAGAGTCAGAAGTCAGAAAGCGACTTTAGTAGTGAACGAGAAATCCTTTATAAAATCCTTTTTGATATGAAGGGAGATTTAAATGATTTGAAAAAACTCACTATGGAGTTAATGAAAGACGGCGGAAATGGAGAGAAAGTTCAGAAAGAAAATAAAACGCTCATTAATAAAATCTACGGAAGCGAAGAAGATGATATAGATTTTGAACACGCTGATGAAGAAGATGCTATGGAAATTCTTCAAATAGAACACCAAAAGAATTTACCTCACGCTCCAACAATAGAAGATAAATATCATTTTGCTGAAGAAATCGAAGAAGAAGAAACACTTTCGCTTCAAGATAAAGAGCTAGAGCTTATAAAAAAATCGCTGGAGCGTAATAAAGGAAAAAGAAAAGCCGCAGCAACAGAACTCGGAATATCAGAAAGAACATTATATAGAAAGATAAAACAATACGATTTGTAATATATTTTTTGTTCTTTTGAACCTTACACAATTTTAATAATGAAGAAATTTTTTATACTATTCATAGCAGTCATAACCATGCAAGGCTGCGGACCTTATTCTTTTACTGGAGTTAACACAACTGCGGAAAGTTTCCAAGTGAATTTTTTCCAAAATCAAGCTCCAATTGTAGAGTCTGGATTGGACTTTACATTTACCAACGCCTTACAGGATTTAATATTAAATCAAACCAACTTACAATTAGTAAGTAGAAATGGAGACCTTTTATATGAAGGAGAAATTGTAGAATACCGAGTATCTCCAATGTCGGCTACTGCAGACCAAACAGCTGCTCAAAACCGATTAACAATCGCTGTAAATGTTCGTTTTTATAACAATGACGATCCTGAAGATGATTTCGAAAAGAGATTCTCTTTTTTCTATGATTACCCAGCAGCAACGCAACTTGTAACTGTTAAGCAAGCAGCACATGACGAAATATTTGAGCGTATCACACAAGATATTTTTAATGAAACTCTGGCAAACTGGTAATAAATGAACGTTTCTGATTTTTCTTATTTATTACAGAAACCTGAAAAAATAACTCAGGAGCATGTCGATTCTCTAAAAAAGATTGTCGATGAGTATCCTTATTTTCAAGCGGCAAAAGCTATCTATCTAAAAGCTTTAAAAAACCAAGAGAGCTTTAAATATAATGAAACGCTTAAGCAGACTGCTGCTTACACTACAGATCGTTCTATCTTATTCGAGTATATAACTTCTGATGAGTTTAACCAACACGAGGTAGCAGAAAAAATAATGCAGCAAACTGCTAACGAGACATTATTTGCTATTCCTGTGGAAGCAGAAGAAATTATAATTCGAGATCAAAAAACCTCTTTTGATTTTAATGATGTAAATGCAAATGCAGTTATGGATCCTGAGCTTTTCTCTCCAAAAGAAGAGCAAGACCCTAAAGAAATAGAAGAAAAAGAAATTCCTGAAACTGAACCTTCAGAAAAGAATACTAAAGAAGAGAATTCTTTAGAAATTGGCAAGCCGTTAGCCTTCAGCAGAAAAGAGACACATTCTTTTATGGAGTGGATGCAACTTTCATCTACGTTAGAACCCATCAAAAGAAACGAAGAAAAAGAAATTCCTGAAGCTAAACCTTCAGAAGAAAGAAAAGAAAAAAAATCTTCTATTGAAGGAAAACTTAAACTAATTGATCGATTTTTAGAGAAAAATCCTAAGATTCCACCTGTAACAGACGCCGTTAACAAAGCCAATCTCGCAAAGGAAAATACCCCTGAAAAAAGTGAACTTATGACCGAAACTTTGGCTAGGGTTTACTTGGAACAAAAGAAGTATAAAAAGGCAATTCAAGCATATAAAATTTTAAGTTTGAAATATCCAGAAAAAAGTGGTTTCTTTGCAGACCAAATTAACGCAATAAAGAAATTAAAAGACATTAATTGATATACAAATGAGTACGTTTTCAATATTTTTGGTACTAATTATAATAGTAGCCTTTTTATTAGTTTTAGTGATTATGGTACAAAACCCTAAAGGAGGCGGATTATCTTCTTCGTTTGGTGGTGGCGGAAGTCAAATCGTAGGAGGAGTTAAAAAAACAGGAGATTTTCTTGATAAAAGTACCTGGATTCTAGCAACTGTTTTAGTCGCTTTAATTTTACTTTCTAACATCACATTGATGTCTAACGACTCTTCTGGGTCTAAATTACTAGAGAACAGAGAAGTTAATTCTACACCAAATACAACTATGCCTGCAGCAGAAACTCCTGCTACAGACAGTACAGAACAAGAATAATACTTCCATACAATATTTATAAAAAATGCCAGCTTGTCATTAAGCTGGCATTTTTTATTTAATAAACTTTCCCACTACACAAGCTATTCCAGCTCCTACATTTCCCTTAGTCACAAAAAGAAGACACACAATATGAATTCTCTGACGAAAATGGTAGCCTTTTACTCTTAAAACTTATTTATAGCGTAAAATTGTCAGTTTAATTTCAATGGCACAATTTCTGCCTACTTAAAGGAAGAAAATTTTAAATTAATTAATCAAATATTAAAGATATGTCGAAGTTAAACATTAAACCACTTGCAGATAGAGTTCTTATCGAACCACTTGCCGCGGAAACTAAAACTGCTTCAGGGATTATCATTCCAGATAACGCTAAAGAGAAGCCTCAAAAAGGTACTGTTGTAGCTGTTGGTCCTGGAACTAAAGATGAAAAAGTAACTGTTAAGATTGGTGATTCTGTATTATATGGTAAATATGCTGGTACAGAATTAAAATTAGAAGGTAACGATTACCTTATGATGCGCGAAAGCGATATTTTGGCAATTGTTTAATTACAACCACAACACTTTAAAATTAAATTCTAACAACAAGTTTAACTTGTTCTAAAAAATAAAAAATGGCAAAAGATATAAAATTTGACATTCAAGCTCGTGACGGATTAAAACGTGGAGTTGATGCTTTAGCAAATGCAGTAAAAGTTACTTTAGGTCCTAAAGGGCGTAATGTAATTATCAATAAATCTTTCGGAGCACCACAAGTAACTAAAGATGGTGTTTCTGTAGCAAAAGAAATCGAATTAGAAGATGCGCTAGAGAATATGGGAGCGCAAATGGTAAAAGAAGTCGCTTCTAAAACCAACGATTTAGCTGGAGACGGTACCACTACTGCTACCGTTCTTGCACAAGCAATTGTTAAAGAAGGACTTAAAAACGTTACTGCTGGAGCAAACCCAATGGACCTTAAAAGAGGTATCGATAAAGCTGTAGAAGCAATCGTTGCAGATCTTAAAAAACAAGCACAAGCAGTTGGAGATTCTTCTGACATGATCAAGCAAGTTGCTGCTATTTCTGCTAACAATGACGATACAATTGGAGATTTAATTGCACAAGCATTTAGCAAAGTTGGTAAAGAAGGTGTTATTACTGTTGAAGAAGCTAAAGGAACAGATACTTATGTAGATGTTGTTGAAGGAATGCAGTTTGATAGAGGATACCTTTCTCCTTACTTCGTTACTGATACAGATAGAATGATTGCTGATTTAGACAATCCTTACATCCTTTTATTTGACAAAAAGATTTCTAACCTTCAAGAGATTCTTCCAATTTTAGAGCCAGTTGCTCAATCAGGAAGACCTCTTTTAATTATTGCTGAAGATGTAGACGGACAAGCGCTTGCTACTTTAGTAGTAAACAAATTAAGAGGAGGACTTAAAATTGCTGCTGTTAAAGCTCCAGGATTTGGAGATAGACGTAAAGCAATGTTAGAAGACATCGCTATCTTAACTGGTGGTACTGTTATTTCTGAAGAAAGAGGATTCTCATTAGAAAATGCTTCTTTAGATATGCTTGGTTCTGCGGAAACAGTAACTATAGACAAAGACAACACTACAGTTGTTAATGGAGCTGGAGATGCAGATACTATCAAAGCTAGAGTTAACCAGATTAAAGCACAGATAGACGTTACTACATCTGATTACGATAAAGAAAAACTTCAAGAGCGTTTAGCTAAATTAGCTGGAGGTGTTGCTGTACTATATGTTGGTGCTGCTTCTGAAGTTGAAATGAAAGAAAAGAAAGATCGTGTTGACGATGCTTTACACGCAACAAGAGCTGCTGTAGAAGAAGGTATTGTTGCCGGTGGTGGTGTTGCTTTACTTAGAGCGAAAGCAGTATTAAGCAATGTAAAAGCTGACAATGATGATGAAGAAACTGGAATCCAGATTGTAACACGTGCTGTAGAAGCACCGCTTAGAACAATTGTTGAAAATGCAGGAAACGAAGGTTCTGTAGTTGTTGCTAAAGTTTACGAAGGAAAAGGAGACTTTGGATACAATGCTAAAACAGGAGAATATGTACAGATGTTAAAAGCTGGTATTATCGATCCTACTAAAGTAACTAGAATTGCATTAGAAAATGCAGCTTCTGTTTCTGGTATGATTTTAACTACTGAATGCTCTTTAACAGATATTAAAGAAGATGCTCCTGCTATGCCTCCAATGGGAGGTGGTGGTATGCCAGGGATGATGTAATAATCACCTTAGCGTCTACAAAAGAAGGACACTTAAATACTATAAAAACCGCGTTGAAAATTTCAACGCGGTTTTTTTATGCAGTATTCTTATCTTTATAAAAACTGTTATTTATGTCCAACAAAGGATTAATTATAGAAGAACGAGCGCGAGATATCGGCGACTTTTTAGTGGGTAGACTATTACCCTTCAGAAAAAAGAGAATGGTTGGCCCCTTTATTTTTATAGACCATATGGGTCCAGCAACTATCAATGCAGATAATTATGTAAATATCGGGCAGCATCCACACATAGGACTTTCTACGCTTACTTATTTATTTGAAGGCGAAATAAGACATCGTGATAGCATCGGAAGCGACCAAATAATATCGCCTGGTGCTGTAAATTGGATGACAGCTGGAAAAGGAGCTACACATACCGAACATACGCCAGACCACTTAAAAAACACCCAAGATTCTAAAATGCATGGTTTTCAAATTTGGGTTGCCCTCCCAAAAGAATTAGAAAAAATGCATCCAGAATTTCATCATATAGAGAAAAAGGACTTGCCAAAGTGGGAAAAAGATGGAGCTAAATTTACCCTCATCGCTGGGGAAGGATTTGGTGAAAAATCACCTGTCCCAGTTCATTCCCCACTTTTTATGATTGAAATAAAAACTAGCAATAGCACCGACCTACAGATTATAGATCAATTAAAAGGAGAAATAGGAATTTGCGTTGTAAAAGGAAGCATCAACGCTTGCGATGAAAAAATAGAAGCTGGTAACATGATTGTTTCTAAAACAGAAGACACATGTAAAATAACTGTTTCAAAAGAAACACATCTGCTCTTGTTTGGTGGAGAAGCATTCCCTGAAGAAAGATATATTTTTTGGAATTTTGTGGCTTCAGAAAGAGAAACAATTGAAAAAGCAAAACAACGCTGGGCAAATAAAGAATTCCCAAAAGTTAATAATGATGATAGCTACATAGAAATGCCAACATAAAGACAAATAAAAAAAGCCTGTAAGAATTTTATATTGCTTACAGGCTCTTAATATCATTGCTTTTTAAACAAAGGTATTCAGATTACTCATCTCCAATTTTTTCGATAGTTTCGTCTATCTCTTCATTAACTTCAGTATCTACTTCCTCTCCAACACGTTCTAAAACTCCTTTATCTTCTTCCTCTGCTGCAGGAGCTTCTTTAACAATTACTTCTTTTTCTTTCGTAGTCTCTTTACAAGAAACAAAAGCACCAGCTATAACCAATAGCATAGATGCACTTAAAATTATCTTTTTCATTGGTTTATTTTTTTTAGTTATAACTACAATGTAAGAATTAATATCTAAAGTAAAAATTTTCTTGTTAAAAAAAGTAATGGTTACTGAATTTAGATTGCATTTTTTAAGCCTTCAAGTTTTATATGAATTGAACTT
The DNA here is from genome assembly GCF_048266025.1 of Joostella sp. Taxonomy (NCBI): domain Bacteria; kingdom Pseudomonadati; phylum Bacteroidota; class Flavobacteriia; order Flavobacteriales; family Flavobacteriaceae; genus Joostella; species Joostella sp. The sequence continues at coordinate 103,698 of NZ_JBLXAF010000001.1, forward strand.
TACCATACTTTTGTAAAAAATATTACGAGATGACATTTGATGCTTTAAAACCTGAAGTTAACAACATAATTACCAATAAAGATTTATCTGTTAATGCTAGACTAACAAAAGTCTGTGAGCTTTTGCAAGAAAACATAGCGTACTACGATTGGGTAGGATTCTATTTTAAAAATGGTGACAAAGAAGAACTGAAATTAGATGCTTATGCAGGTGAACCTACAGACCACACAATAATTCCTTTTGGCAAAGGTATTTGCGGACAAGTTGCGGTATCGAATGCAAATTTTGTTGTACCAGACGTAAAGGCACAAGACAATTACATAGCATGCAGTATTTTTGTGAAAGCAGAAATTGTAATTCCTCTATTTGTAAACGGAGAAAACATTGGTCAGATTGATATTGATTCTCATACAGCAGATCCTTTTTCTAAGGAAGATGAAGAGTTTTTAGAGTTTGTAAATGAAAAAGTAGCTAGTATACTCTAATTTTATCCATATCTCCGCTATCAGAAATAAATGAGTTAGTTCATAACTATTAATTTAATAACCAAATAAGGGATTCTCGTTTGGATATTTCATTAAAAGAATATTTTTCTTATTTACAAGGCAACTTTTTAATGCAAATAAATTACTTTTGCAAACCTAAATAACACAATAATAATGAGCAATCTAAAGCAAGCTAAATCGGCATTAATTTCTGTTTTTAGCAAAGACGGATTAGAACCCATCGTAAAAAAATTAGACGAATTAGGTGTAACCATCTATTCTACTGGAGGAACTGAAAGTTTCATTAAAGATCTTGGTATCAACGTAATCCCTGTAGAAGATGTAACTAGCTACCCTTCTATATTAGGAGGACGTGTAAAAACATTACACCCTAAAGTTTTTGGAGGAATTCTAAACAGACAAGATCATGAAGGTGATGTTGCTGAGTTAGAAAAGTTCGAAATCCCACAACTAGACATTGTTATTGTAGATTTATATCCTTTCGAAAAAACTGTTGCTAGCGGAGCTAGTGAACAAGATATTATTGAAAAGATAGACATAGGTGGAATTTCTTTAATTAGAGCTGCTGCGAAAAACTTCAAAGATGTAATTTGTGTTTCTTCCATGGAAGATTATACAGAGTTTTTGGAGGTTATCTCAACTCAAAATGGAGAAACTTCTCTTGCCAACAGAAAACGTTTTGCCGCTAAAGCTTTTAACGTTTCTTCTCATTATGATAGCGCTATTTTTAATTACTTCAATCAAACAGAAGAATTAGAGGCTTTCAAAGTAAGTGAGTCTAAAGGAAAGACTTTACGCTACGGAGAAAACCCTCATCAGAAAGGGTATTTCTACGGAAACTTAGATGAGATGTTCGATAAACTTCACGGAAAAGAACTTTCATATAATAATTTACTAGATGTAGATGCAGCGGTAAATTTAATTGGTGAGTTTAAAAATGACGATCCTACTTTTGCAATTCTTAAACATAATAATGCTTGTGGAGTTGCAACTAGAAAAACTATAAAAGAAGCTTATGTTGATGCATTAGCAGGAGATCCTGTTTCTGCATTTGGTGGTGTTTTAATTTCAAATAAAGAAATTGATACCGATACAGCTAATGAAATTCATTCTTTATTCTGTGAAGTAGTAATTGCTCCTTCTTATTCTGATGAAGCATTAGAGATTCTTAAAGGAAAGAAAAATAGAATTATTTTAGTTCAGAAAGATATTGAACTTCCTAAAACAACAGTTCGCTCGAGTTTAAATGGAGTTTTAGTTCAAGAAAAAGACCTTAAAACAGATGTTATTGAAGATCTTTCTTATGAAACTAACAATAAACCTACAGAAAATGAGTTAGAAGACTTAATGTTCGCATCTAAGATATGTAAACATACAAAGTCTAATACTATTGTTTTCGCAAAGAACAAACAACTTTGCGCTAGCGGTACAGGGCAAACAAGTAGAGTGGATGCTTTAAGACAGGCGATTGAAAAGGCACAGTCTTTTAATTTCGACCTAAAAGGAGCAGCAATGGCGAGCGATGCCTTTTTCCCGTTCCCAGACTGTGTTGAGATTGCAGATAAAGCTGGAATTACAGCAGTAATTCAACCAGGAGGTTCGATAAAAGACAAGTTAAGTATCGATTATTGTAATGAAAATAATGTAGCGATGGTATTCACTGGAACACGCCATTTTAAACATTAATTTATTACATTTGAAAGATTATAATTTATTTATTCCCTCTTGGGTTACATTAAGAGGGAATAAATAATAACAAACAATAAGTTCTCAAGTGTAAACTTCGAGATTTTTACCCACACAATGTGGGAATAACCAGATTAATATTAGAATAATTCATGGGATTTTTTGACTTCTTAACCGAAGAGATTGCTATAGATTTAGGAACAGCGAACACGCTGATAATTCATAATGACAAGGTTGTTGTGGATAGCCCTTCTATTGTAGCCAGAGATAGAGTTACTGGCAAAATAATTGCAGTTGGTAAGGAAGCCAGCATGATGCAAGGTAAAACCCATGAAAACATTAAAACAATTAGGCCTTTAAAAGATGGGGTTATAGCCGATTTTGATGCTTCCGAAAAAATGATCAATATGTTCATTAAAGGAATTCCTGCATTAAAAAAACGTTTTTTTCAGCCTACATTAAGAATGGTTATCTGTATTCCTTCTGGGATCACAGAAGTAGAAATGCGAGCGGTAAAAGAATCTGCGGAACGTGTTAATGGTAAAGAAGTTTACTTAATTCACGAACCTATGGCTGCTGCAATTGGTATCGGTTTAGATATTATGCAACCAAAAGGGAACATGATTGTAGATATAGGTGGTGGAACTACCGAAATTGCAGTCATTGCTCTTGGAGGGATTGTTTGTGATAAGTCCGTTAAAATTGCGGGAGATGTTTTTACGAACGACATAATATATTATATGCGTACGCAGCACAACTTATATGTTGGAGAAACTACTGCTGAAAATATAAAAATTGCTATTGGAGCTGCTACGGAAGATCTTGAGATTCCACCAGAGGAGATGAGTGTTCAAGGACGTGATTTATTAACTGGAAAGCCGAAGCAAGTTCAGATCTCATACCGTGAGATAGCAAAGGCTTTAGATAAATCAATTTTAAGAATTGAAGATGCTGTAATGGAAACATTATCGCAGACTCCGCCAGAATTGGCAGCAGATATTTACAATACTGGAATCTATTTAGCAGGAGGTGGATCTATGCTTCGTGGACTTGATAAACGTATTTCACAAAAAACAGATCTTCCTGTTTATATTGCTGAAGACCCATTAAGAGCCGTAGTAAGAGGAACTGGAATTGCGTTGAAAAACTTAGAAAAGTATAAACCAATCTTGATAAAATAGAATTAGTGAATGCAACAAATAGTCAATTTTTTAATAAGGAATAAAACCTTTATTACCTTTTTATTGCTTTTTTGCTTTTCGCTTTTTCTTACTTTTCAATCACATACTTATCAAAAAGCTAAGTTTATAAATTCAGCGAATTGGGTATCTGGAAAGGTGTACAATGGCTCCAATAATATATCAGATTATTTCCATCTTAAAAAATATAACGAACAACTAGTAGAGGAGAATTTGCGCCTACGCAAAACACTTCTTAACATTCCAGAAGCAGCTATAGACACTACTCAGAGTAAGGACTCTCTTCTTACTGATTATAACTTATACAGCGCTTCAATTATAAAAAACAGCTTTACTAAAAAAAGAAATTACCTCCTTATAAACAAAGGAAGCAGTGATAGTATTAAGCAAGATATGGGTGTTATTACATCGAGAGGTATTGTTGGGATTATAGAAAACACTTCTAATAAGTTTGCAAACGTACAATCGGTGTTAAATTCACTTTCAGAAATAAACGCATCTATTAAAAGCACCAATAATTTTGGTTCCCTAAAATGGAACGGAAACAATCATAATACGGTACAATTAGTAGATATATTAAGATCTGCTGAAATAAAAAAAGGAGATACCATAATTACTGGAGGGATGTCTAGCATTTTTCCAAAAGGAATTCCAGTAGGAACTATAAAAAACTTATCATTAGATGCTTCAAAAAACTACTACTTAATTGATGTAGAGCTTTTTAATGACATGACAACTTTAGATCATGTCTATATCATTGAGAATTTAAATAAGGAAGAGATATTAACCCTAGAAAATAGCATCGATGAATAAGACAGCTTTAGTGTTAATACTCCGCTTTATTATATTGGTACTCCTACAAGTTACCATCTTTAATAATATCAATTTCTTAGGATATATTAATCCATATATTTATATCCTTTTTTTAATTCTTTTTCCTTTTGATAAAGACAATAGGATTTTATTTATTTTTTGTTCATTTTTAATAGGACTCACAATAGATATGTTTAGTGATAGTGGCGGTGTTCATGCAGCTGCATGTGTCACTACAGCTTATTTTATACCATTAATGATGCGCTCTATTTTCGGTGTTAGCTATGATTATCACAACATTAAAATTGAAAAGACTTATTTCGGACAAAGAATTAATTACCTCATTATCTTAATTTTAACACATCACTTCATTCTATTCAGCCTAGAGATTTTTAGTTTTGCACATATTTTGTTAATTCTAAAAAAAACACTGTTTTCCGCAATATTCACGCTAATTTTGTGTTTAATTTTTATCTCACTGTTTAGTAAGAAGAGTACATGAAAAAATTACTTTTATCATCAATAATTGTTATCATCGCTATCGTTTACATAGGGAGGCTATCTTATTTGCAATTATTAGACAATAGTAATAAAAACCCACTAAACGATGCTGCAATTAAAGCCGTTTACGATTATCCAGAACGTGGGCATATTTATGACAGGAATGGAAAACTAATGGTTGCCAACCAACCATCATACGATGTGATGGTTATTCCTAAAGATGTAAAAAAATTAGACACTTTGGAGTTTTGTAATCTTTTGAATATCTCTAAGGAAGATTTTGAAAAGAAATACCATAAAGCAAAAGTTTATTCTCCAAGATTACCATCGGTATTTGTCTCACAACTATCTAAAAAAGAGTATGCCATTCTTCAAGAGAAAATGCGTAAGTATGAAGGGTTTTATATTCAAAAGAGATCATTAAGACATTACATGACAAATGTAGGAGCTAATCTACTGGGTTATATTAGTGAAGTAAACGAAAGAGATCTTAAAAAATATAAATATTATCAGTCTGGAGAGTTAATTGGTCGTCAAGGAGTAGAAAAAGAATATGAAGAAACGCTACGTGGTCAAAAAGGGGTTAAATTCATTCAAAAAGACAGATTTAATCGTGTTATTGGGCCTTATAAAGATGGAATATTTGATACGCTTCCGGTACCGGGTAAAGATATTCACCTAACGATTGATAATGACCTTCAAAAATATGGAGAAGAGTTAATGATTCATAAAAGAGGTGGTATTGTAGCTATAGACCCTAAAACTGGAGAAATACTTTCTTTAGTGTCTGCTCCCACCTACGACCCTGAGCTTTTAGTTGGAAGAAAAAGATCAAAGAATTACACAAGACTTTATTATGACTCTATTGCAAAACCACTTTACGACAGAGGACTAAATGCTATGTATCCTCCTGGGTCGCCTTTTAAAACTATAAATGCCCTAATCGGACTTCAAGAGGGAGTTATAGATCCAAGTACTACGTTTACTTGTTACCACGGTTATCGCTACGGGAGAAATTCTTTTATGGGATGCCATTGCGTCTCCGGAACCAGAAATGACTTGAAAAGAGGGATTCAAGAGTCTTGTAATGCCTATTTTGCAAATACCTACAGACGTATAATAGAAAAATACCCAACTTCTGCTGAAGGAATGAATACTTGGGAGAAGCATGTGGAAAGTTTCGGTTTAGGTGATTATCTAGGCTATGATTTACCTACGGGAAAATCTGGTAAAATTCCAGATGCAGATTACTACAATAAAGTCTATGGTGAAAGACGCTGGTTTGCTACCAACACACTCTCTAATGCAATTGGACAAGGGGAAGTATTAACAACGCCGATACAATTAGCAAATCTAACTGCTACCATTGCTAATAGAGGTTATTATTACACGCCTCATATTATTAAAAAAATCGAAAATGACTCTGTTCCACATAAATTTGTAGAGAAACATCAAACCACTATTGATGCAAAAAACTTCGAACCTGTAGTAAGTGGAATGGCGTCTGTATATACAAACGGAACTGCAAAATGGCTTCAGATTCCTGAGATTAACATTGCAGGAAAAACTGGAACAGCAGAGAATTTCGCCAAAATAGAAGGAAAAAGAGTTCAGCTTACTGACCACTCTATCTTTGTAGCATTTGCTCCTGTAGAAGACCCAAAAATTGCTATTGCTGTATTTGTTGAAAACGGATACTGGGGAAGTAGATGGGCTGGTAAGATTGCTAGTTTGATGATTGAAAAATATATCAAAGGAGAAATCACTAGAACAGATATGGAAGATTATTTATTAGAGGGTAGTCTAGAAGATGAATATGCAAAACCTATCAGCGGAAAATCATTTACAATCAATGATGGAAAAGTATTTATTAAATGGCCTGAAACTGAAAAACCAGTACCTTAAATGAACGATTTCTTAAAAAAAGTAGATTGGATTAGTATTCTTCTTTACGCTATTTTAGTTTTTATCGGTTGGCTTAATATATACTCTGCATCTTATGACGGTGGACTAGAAGGTATCATAAACACAGACACTTTCTACGGAAAGCAAATGATATATATTATTGTAAGTTGTATACTCATCATTCTAATTCTTTCGATAGAAGCCAAATTCTATGAACGTTTTTCTAGTCTAATATACCTTATATCACTGCTATCTCTAGCTGGTTTATATGTGTTTGGGAAAAATGTAAATGGAGCAACATCATGGTATTCTATTGGAGGGATGACATTACAACCATCTGAGTTTGCTAAAGCTGCAACTGCGCTTGCATTAGCAAAATTTTTAAGCGACATTCAAACAGATATTCAGAACCCTAAAGACCTTTTAAAAGCCTTTATAATCATATTTCTCCCTGCATTGCTCATAATTCCTCAGCCAGACCCAGGGAGTGCTTTAGTATATGTGGCGTTCTTTTTTGTTTTGTACAGAGAGGGGCTGCATCCTATGTATCTCTTTGTTGGCTTTTTTACAGTTTTATTATTTGTATTCACTTTACTTTTTGGAACTATATGGGTTGGTTTAGGCTGTACTTTACTCTTAGGTTTAATATATTATTTCTTTAAAACGAAGAAGAAAAAAATATCAGGTATCCAGCTACTCATTGTTTTAATCATTTCTATGGTATTCTCCTATTCTGTAGACTTTATTTACAATAATGTATTTGAACAACGCCATAGAGACCGTTTTAGTTTATGGTTGCGATTAGAAGACGACCCAGTGAAACTGGAACAGATAAGAAGAACAATAGGCTACAACACGCATCAATCTGAATCTGCAATTGGTTCTGGTGGACTCATGGGGAAAGGTTTTTTAGAGGGCACAAGAACAAAGGGGAATTTTGTTCCTGAACAACATACAGATTATATTTTTAGTACCGTTGGAGAAGAATGGGGGTTTGTAGGAACATCGTTAGTAGTTATTCTATTCTCTTTATTGATTTTAAGACTCCTATTTCTAGCTGAAAGACAAAAGTCTACTTTTAGTAGGGTTTATGGCTATTCTGTAGCCGCAATCATTTTTTTACACTTTGCAATTAATATTGGGATGGTAATAGGTTTACTTCCTACAGTAGGTATACCACTCCCCTTTTTTAGCTATGGTGGCTCTGGTTTATTAGGATTTACAGTGCTATTATTTATCTTCTTAAAACTCGATGCTAATAGAATTAACGAGTGGATGTAATAACAAAAAGATACAGTGAAAATCAAAAAAGCGATTAAGTAAATAAATACTTAATCGCTTTTTGTTGGCAGTCGGTATATTAATAAGGGTTTACCCCTTTACCTGTACTACTTTATTCTTCTTTATATTATTTATTTTTAAATCCTCTAAGACATTTAAAGCCTCTTCGATATAAACATCTTTAGATAAATTTTTATGCCAACGCTCTCTCTTTTCCTTAAGAATACTGTCTTTAACCATTAACTCATCTTCATAAGGCAATGATTTAAAAGAAAGATCTGTTTGGTAATCAGTGATTTTTCTGAAACGTTTTAACACCTCTTCATCTTTTTCAATCTCTGCTTTATATTCATCGATATTTAAAGGATAGACTTTCTCTTCTTGCTGTGCTTTTACCCACTGAGCATTTTCATCTATAAGCTTCAATTGGCTGTTGTTTGCCATACGAGCTTTACTCTTCTCTATTGTTTCTTCATAATCAATATATCCAGCCCAATCTTTATAAGAAACAGCCTCTATTTTATCCCATGGAAGTGGATTCTCTTGATCTTTCTCACCAATATTGCTGTAGCTATATCTGTCTGGAACTACTACATCACTTTTCACTCCTTCAAGCTGCGTAGACCCTCCATTAATTCGATAAAACTTCTGGGTTGTCATTTTTAGAGCTCCAACATCTCCATATTCTGTATTACCTCTTAAAAATTGATTTAAATCGATTACATTCTGAACAGTTCCTTTTCCATAAGTTTGCTTACTTCCTAAGATAATTGCTCTCTTATAATCCTGCATAGCAGCAGCAAGTATTTCAGAAGCAGAAGCAGAAAGCTCATTAACAAGTATCACCAAAGGACCATCCCATTGCACGCTATCATCTGTATCAGAAAGCACTTCTTTTTTCTGACCAGTAGACTTCACTTGTACAATTGGACCTTCTTTTATAAATAGTCCAGCCATATCTACCACAGTTTTTAAAGAACCTCCTCCGTTATCTCTAAGATCAAGAACAATTCCTTCTACTCCAGCAGTTTTAAGCTCTTCTATTTCTTTAGCAACATCTGATGCTGCATTTCTATTTTTATAATCTTCAAAATCTATATAAAACTTAGGTAAGTTTATAATTCCAAAAGTTCTCTCTCCTTTTTTAACGGTAGAAGATTTAGCATAAGATTCTTCTAACTCTACGATATCACGCTCAATAGCAATTTCATCTACAGTTCCATCTAAACGCTTCATTGTTAATAAAACTTTAGATCCTTTTGGTCCTTTTATTAACTTGACAGCATCTTCTAAACGCATTCCTACAACACTCACAGGAGTTTCTCCTTCTTGGCCAACTTTCATAATTTCGTCACCAACTTCCATGTTATTAGCTCTCCAAGCTGGTCCTCCAGAAATAATTTCCACTATTTTTATATGGTCATTTTTCTTTTGCAATCTAGCTCCAATCCCTTCAAACTTACCAGACATACTAACATCAAATCTTTCTTTATCATCTGGTGCAAAATAAAAAGTATGAGGATCAAACTCTTCAACAATAGAATTGATATACACTACAAACCAATCTTTACGTTGTAAATCTCCCATGAACTCAAAATATTCTGTCAATGTTTTTTGAGTAGCTTCACGGGTTTCTTTTTCTAAAGCAATAGGATCTTTCGGAAGTTCTTCATCTTCATCTGCACTGCTACTTTCTGGATTAACAGGTGTTCCTTTTTCATCTACAACAACTCCATTAACACCATGTTGTGTCATTTCATTCTTAACGTCTTCTTCATTTTCTACAACTTCAGTAGCACTTACATAGCGCTCTATAGTAGAAAATTTAAGCTGAGTTCTCCAACGTTGCCACAACTCATCCTTAGTCTTTGCATAGGATAAATTTTCATAATCCACATCAATTACTTCATCTTCGTTATAATCATATGGAGTTTCTAAAACATCTTTATACATTACAGAAGCTTCGTCCATACGCTGCATAAGTCTATCATATGTAAGGTTAAAGAAAGTAATATCAGATGTTTTTATTTGGTCATCTATCGCAGATCTATATTTACTAAACTCATCGATATCACTTTGCAAGAAATAGCGCTTTAACGGATCTAAAGCCTCTATATAATTATCATACACGTGTTCAGAAAAATCATCATCTATATCTTTAGGATTAAAATGACCATTTTCTAGCACATAGGATATCAAGTCTAGAAGAAGTTTATCTTTATCTGGATTGTCAAATGTTTTATTCGTAAAACTACAAGATGCAGCAGATATTAATAACGCTGCTAGCAAATACACAAAATTCCTTTTCATTTACATTTTTTTTATAGAGATCTACATCTCTCAAACATTAAATATTTTCATTTATAAAACGAAGTATTTTTAAAATCGATAAACACGAAAATACTAACGTAATTTAATAAAATATACTAACAGAATTCATTTTTATACGTTTTCTCTTAGATTTTATTTTTCCATTTTCTCAGTTAAGATTAACTAAATTAAGGAAAAAATCGTGCCACAACATTACAAATCAACTAATATTTTGTTAAACCCTAATTATTCAGCAATTCTTTAAGAAATCCCTAGATTTACTAGTAATATAACAAGACAATAAAGTAGGCTCTCCATTGGAAATAAACTTCTATGCATGTATAATTACTTTAAGTATTAAAATGATTATTTTAGCAACACAAATGAAATATGAACATGAAAAAAAGACCCTTAATACTGGTAACAAACGACGATGGAATTACTGCTCCTGGAATTAGAGCATTAATAGATGTAATGAATGAAATCGGTGATGTCATTGTAGTTGCTCCAGACAGCCCTCAAAGTGGAATGGGACATGCCATTACTGTTAATTCTACTCTTTATTGTAGCCCAATTACAATTAAAGAAGAGGATGTACAATTAGAATATAGTTGCAGCGGAACTCCTGTAGACTGTGTAAAGTTGGCTGTAAATGAAATTTTAAATAAACGTCCTGATATTTGCGTAAGCGGAATTAATCATGGTTCTAATTCTTCCATCAACGTAATTTACTCTGGAACGATGAGTGCTGCTGTAGAAGCTGGTGTAGAAGGAATCCCTGCAATAGGTTTTTCTTTATGCGATTATTCTTGGGAAGCAGATTTTGAATCAGTTAAAAAATACGTAAAGGCAATTACCATGAATGCTTTAAAAAATGGAATGCCAAAAAATGTAGTTCTAAACGTTAATTTCCCGAAATTAAAAGAAAAAGACATCAAAGGAATTAAGGTTTGTAGACAAGCAAATGCAAGATGGGTTGAAGAGTTTGACAAACGTACCAATCCGATGGGAAGAGAATATTATTGGCTTTCTGGTAAGTTTGTAAATCAAGATAAGGGTGAAGACACAGATGAATGGGCTCTTGCAAACGGATATGTTTCTTTGGTTCCTGTACAGTTTGATTTAACAGCTCATCATGCTATTCAAGATTTAAATACATGGAATTTAAATGACTAAAAAGGAAATATTAATAGGATTCGCTGTTGGAGTTATAGCTAATATTATAGGAACCTTGTTATATGTTTTACTTTTTTCTGACTTTAGTATTGAAGAAAGTTTTATTATAGCTAGAGAGCAAGGTCAATTTGGTAGTTTATTAGCTTTAGGAGCATTATTAAATCTAGTTGCTTTCTTTGGTTTCATTAAACTGAAGAGAGATCTCCGAGCCAAAGGGGTTTTAATAGCAACTTTCTTGACTGCTTTTATTATCTTGTTATTGAAAATATTTTAAAGTAAAATCTATATCACGTGAAGTATTATATTATTTCTGGAGAAGCTTCTGGAGACTTACATGCCTCTAACCTTGTAAAAGAGCTTACAAAAGTGGATCCCAATGCATCTTTTAGAGGCTGGGGTGGTGATCTTATGCAAGCTGCTGGCGTAGATCTAGTAAAGCACTATAAAGATCAGTCTTTTATGGGCTTTTTTGAAGTGGTTATAAATTTGCGTAAGATATTTACAAACATAAAGTTCTGTAAAGAAGATATAGAAAAATACAATCCAGATGTACTCCTATTTATAGATTACTCTGGTTTTAACCTCCGAATTGCAAAGTGGGCAAAACAGCAAAATTATAAAACTTTTTATTATGTATCTCCACAAATATGGGCTTCCAGAGAAAGTAGAATAGAAGCCATAAAAAGAGATGTCGATGAGATGTTTGTGATTCTTCCTTTTGAAAAAGAATTTTACGAAGACAAACATAATTATCCTGTAAACTTTGTTGGTCATCCCCTACTCGATGCAATTGGGAATAGACCACAGGTGCTTCCTGATGATTTTAGGAAAAATAATAATTTAGATAATAGAGAAATCATAGCATTGCTTCCGGGAAGTAGGAAGCAAGAAATTACAAATATGCTCTCAATAATGTTGAGTGTTGTAGATGATTTTACAGATTATCAATTTGTAATTGCTGGTGCTCCTAGTCAAGAATACCATTTTTATGAGCAATTTATCGGAAAAAAGAACGTTCATTTTGTAACTGGAAAAACCTATGATTTATTAAGTGTTTCCAAAGCTGCTTTAGTAACCAGCGGAACGGCAACCTTAGAAACAGCAATTTTTAAAGTTCCTGAAGTGGTATGTTATAAAGCTAATTGGATAAGTTACCAGATTGCAAAACGTATAATAACCCTTAAGTTTATCTCTTTAGTGAATTTAATAATGGATAAAGAAGTTGTTAAAGAACTTATCCAAGATGATCTAAATACCAAAAATCTAAAAGCAGAATTGACAAAAATTCTTGATCCTCAGATAAGGGAACGCATTTTTTTAGATTATTTTGAATTAGAGAAAAAACTAGGAGGAAAAGGAGCTAGTAAAAATGCAGCCCAACTTATTTACAGTAAAATTTCTTAATTTACCCCCAAACCCAAATTTAAATAATGAAAAAAGTAATTTTAATCCTTTTTATTACAGCTGCAATAGCCTCGTGTAAGTCGACTAAAAAAACAGTTTCTGTAAAGGGAGGAAAGCCTACAAAAAGTGAAGTTTCTTATAAAGAAAGTAAAGGCTCTAAAGAGGCTAATGAAATTATAAAATCTGCATTTTCTTATAACGGTACTCCATATAAATATGGCGGAACTACCAAAAGAGGGATGGATTGCTCGGGTCTTATTTACACTTCTTTTAAGGAGAATGACATCGCATTACAAAGAGCCTCTTATATGATGGCTACTCAAGGAAAGAAAATTAAGTTAAATGCTGTTGAAAAAGGAGATCTCCTATTTTTTACAACCAATAAAAGCAGTCGTAAAATAAACCATGTTGGCCTTGTTGTAGACGTAAAAGGAAATGATATTCGTTTTATCCACTCCACAACATCGCGAGGAGTTTTAGTATCCTCATTAAGTGAAGGTTACTGGAATTATGCTTTTAATCACGCTAGAAGAGTTTTATAGATTATTTTTTATATATTTAGTGTTTAAGCGCTGTGAAAACACTAAAATATCCTATTTTAAAACTCCTAATTTTCCTCTTACTAGGAATTTATAGTGGCTATACTTTTGAAATAGAACTACAGTATACTTTATATCTGCTATCTTCATTTATAATAGTTTCACTACTATTTTCCTATCATAAAAAGATTGCCACCAGCACAATCTATAGTTTACTACTACTAGCTACAGTTTTCTTAATTGGAGTACTAAATGCTACTATTCATTCTAACCAGAATCCTGAACACTATTCAAAAAAATACCAATTAGGAGACTCTATATTTTTAAAAATATCTAAGCAACTTAAGCATAGTGATTATTATTATAAATATGAAGCAAATGTATATCGCATCAATAACAAAAAAAGCAATGGTAATATTATCCTTAATTTAGTTCGGGATAGCATTTCCGAGAAGAACTTACCAAAAACTGACTTTGAATACAGTACGAATACTCTCCTAAAAGAGGTAAATGCACCACTAAATCCGCATCAATTCGACTATAAAAAGTATTTGGCTACGCAACAGATCTACCATCAGTTAACTACTAAATCGCACGAATTAAAACGCATTCCTAACTCCTATAAAACAATTAGAGGGTATGCAGCTATATTTAGAGAAACCATCAACAAAAAACTTTCTAAATACCCTTACAAAGAAGAAATAGCCGTGGTAAACGCTCTTTTATTAGGACAACGACAAGGAATATCAAAAGACGTTTATCAAGAATATGCAGCAGCTGGAGCAATACATTTATTAGCTATTTCTGGATTACACATCGGAATTCTATACTTACTACTGAGTTTTTTATTAAAACCCTTAAATAGAATAAAGCATGGTAAGACTATAGGAGTGATAATAATAATTACACTGCTATGGATCTTTGCTATAATAGCTGGATTAAGTCCTTCTATTGTCCGTTCGGTAACTATGTTCACCTTCATAGCATATGCAGAAAAATTAAACAGAGCTAAAAATATAAACCTCGCTCTTATTGGATCTATGTTTATACTTCTTCTATTTAAACCTAGTTTTATATTTGATGTTGGCTTCCAACTAAGTTATGTTGCTGTTTTTGGAATTGTTTGGATCCAACCTACCTTAGTTGCGCTATGGAGTCCTCGAAATAAGCTTGTTTTATACTTGTGGAAGCTACTAACAGTGAGTGTCGCCGCTCAGCTGAGTGTATTACCTCTTACATTATACTATTTTCACCAATTCCCAGGATTATTCTTTATTTCCAATTTAGTAATCGTTCCGTTTATAGGTATGCTTTTAGGTTTTGGATTTGTAATTATTATCCTCGCTCTTTTAAATATTCTCCCAAATTTTATTGCTGAAATATATTTTACTATTATTAAAATCATGAATTTACTTATAGGATGGATTGCTAATCAAGAAGATTTCATCTTTAGGAAAATCTATTTTACAGGAGCTAATTTAATTACAACATCCATATTAATTATTGCTTTGGTGATTCTATTGAAGAATTATTCAAAAAGAAATTTAGTAATGGGTATTGGAAGCTTTCTAATATTTTCTTCCACCATTTTATATCAAAACCATCAGTCGCAACTACAAAGCAAATTCACTTTGTTTCATCGGACTAGAATCTCATTATCATCAATACAAAAAGGAAGATCACTTCAGGTAAATGACACTTCAGTAGCAACAAAAAACATTATTAAAGCGTATAGCATCGGAGAAAACATAAAAACTATAAGCCATTTGAAGTCGCCACAAACATTTCAGCTTAAAAAGAAAAACTTCACAATTATAGATAGTACAAATGTGTATCAAAAGAATAAAACTGACTTGCTAATACTTACTTATTCTCCTAAGATTAATTTAGAGAGGGTATTATTTCAACTAAAGCCTAACAAAGTTATTGCAGATGGGAGTAACTATAAATCGTTTATAAAAATGTGGAGAGCGAGCTGTATAAAACAAAAAATCCCTTTTCACTATACTGGTGAAAAGGGAGCTTTTATATTAGATTAATTTGAATAAATACTATTTTATTCCATGCATTTTACGTTTCATCATCGGGTTTAATAGCACTAAAATAAATGCTGCCGCAAATGGTATAACAGTAAACATTAGGAAGAATGCAGACAGTCCATACTGCTCAGAAATAGTATCTATATAACTTCCTGTTACACCTCCCAATAGATTTGCAATAAAGTTTGCTACAAACCATATTCCGAACATAAGTCCCACCAATTTAACTGGCGCTAATTTACTTACATAAGATAATCCTACTGGAGACACACAAAGCTCTCCTAATGTATGGAACAAGTAAGCAAATACTAAAAACATTAAACTTACAGAAGCTGTTTTTGCTCCCTCTGGGATCGTAAAAGCACCATAAGATAAGATGGCAAAACCAACTCCTAGAAGCACAAGACCTAAAGCAAATTTAATTGGCCCTGATGGGTTAAATTTGCTTTCCCATATTTTTGAGAATAAGGGTGCAAAAAGTATAATAAATAAAGAGTTTAGTACAGAAAACCAAGATGCAGGAACTTCTGTTGCATCAGCTGAAAACTCTCTCTTCAACATCCATAAAACAATTCCCCATATAATAACAAAACTTAAACCTAACCAAACATTAGATAAGGCAAATTTTCCAAACGTTTGTCTAAATAATTGTAATAAGACCCAGCTAATTATAAGCATTGGAACAACTGTAATAATAGTATTAACTATTTTAAAAGTTGTAGCTGCGTTTCCTATTAAAGCTCTATCTGTATAATCAGCAGCAAAAATAGTCATCGATCCACCTGCTTGTTCAAATGCCCACCAAAAGAAAATGGTAAATAATGCAAAAATAGAAAT
Source organism: Joostella sp. (assembly GCF_048266025.1). Classification (NCBI taxonomy): domain Bacteria; kingdom Pseudomonadati; phylum Bacteroidota; class Flavobacteriia; order Flavobacteriales; family Flavobacteriaceae; genus Joostella; species Joostella sp. Next base: position 119,894 of record NZ_JBLXAF010000001.1, read on the forward strand.
TACGGTAATTCTATCTCGAACTACAATTTTATCTTCCACTTCTTTAGCAGCTTTAGCTTCTCTTACTTGTTTTGAAGGCTCAGCTATTTTATCATCTAAATCTGAAAATTCAGTCTCTACCAATTTCTTTTCTTGCTCTGGAGACAATCCTATATCCCCAAATATCTTTTGAGCGAAGTAAAACTGTAACATCCCTAAAAACATAAAGATTCCAGCTAAACCAAATCCATAATGCCATCCTACTTTCTCCCCTATATATCCACAAAGTAAAATTCCTAAAAATGCACCTGCATTAATACCCATGTAAAAGATAGTATATCCCGCATCTTTCTCTTTTCCTTGATCTTTATATAACTGACCTACCATAGAGGAAACATTAGGCTTGAACAAACCATTTCCGATAATAAGACACAATAAACCTAGGTAGAAAAAATAACTAGAAAAACCTTCTAAAGCCATAGAAGCATGACCTGCAGTCATTATAAATGCTCCTAAAACTACCGCTTTACGGTACCCCATAAGTTTATCTGCAATAAAACCACCTATTATTGGAGTTAAATATACCAAACCTGTGTACCATCCGTATAATAATAAAGCATCATCTCTTTCCCATCCCCAGCCTTCTTTTAATAATGACGCTGTTAAAAATAAAACCAATAGCGCACGCATTCCATAATAAGAAAAGCGTTCCCACATTTCTGTAAAGAACAGAACAAATAACCCCGAAGGGTGACCTAAAACAGTCTTTTGATTTGTTTCTGAACCACCAAATTTAAACTCCATCTATAATTATTTTAATTAGTATTGTTATCGTTAATCTTTTTTGAACTTCTTATTTTTTTGATTCTGCACCTAAATGCTCATCGATAAAGTTGGTCATTTTAGTATATAACTGTAAACGTGTATTACCACCATAAATACCATGGTTTTTATCTGGGTAAATTGCCCAATCAAATTGCTTATTTGCTTGAATAAGCGCTTCTGCCATTCTCATCGTGTTTTGAACATGCACGTTATCGTCTCCAGTTCCGTGGATTAACAAGTAATCGCCTTTTAACAATTCAGGGTAACTTAACGGTGAATTTTCATCATATCCGCTTGCATTTTCCTGTGGAGTTTGCATATATCTTTCTGTATAAATACTGTCATAAAAACGCCAGCTTGTAACTGGAGCAACAGCGATTGCCATACTAAATACATCATTTCCTTTTAAAATACTATTAGTACTCATAAAACCTCCATAGCTCCATCCCCAGATACCGATTCTTTCTTTGTCAATATACGGAAGATTTCCTAATTTCTTAGCAACTGCTATTTGGTCTTCTACTTCGTATTTTCCTAATTCTTTATAAGTTACTTTTTTAAACTCAGCTCCTTTAAATCCTGTTCCTCTTCCATCTACACAAGCGATAACATATCCTTTTTCTGCAAGCATTTGGTACCAGTAATCATTAGATGCCATCCATCTATTAGCTACTTGCTGAGAACCTGGTCCAGAATATTGAAACATAAATAATGGATATTCTTTATTTGGATCAAAATCTTTAGGCTTGATAGTCCACATATTTAAATCATTACCATTGATATTAATGGTAGAAAATTCTTTTGGTGAAATTTCATAAGCAGACACTTTTTTAAGCAATGCCTCATTATTTACGATCTCTTTTAACTCTTTTCCAGTTTTACTATCGTTTAATGTATATCTAGCTGGTGTTGAAGCACTAGAATATGAATTGATAAAGTAACTGAAATCGGCACTAAAAGTCGCATTATTTGTTCCTTCTTCAGTAGAAAGTCTTTTTTTACCTTTTCCATTTAGCTTAATGGCATAAACATCTCTGTTTATAGAACCATTCTCTACTGATTGATAAAAGACACGATCGTTCTTTTTATCATATCCATAGTAGTTAGTAACTTCCCAAGGGCCTTCTGTTACTTGATTAAGTAATTTCCCTGTTTTGTTGTAGTGATAAATGTGATTGTAACCATCTTTTTCACTTGTCCAAATAAAGCTATTATCAGCTAAAAAGGTAAGGTTATCTGTTACATCAATGTATGCCTTGTCTGTTTCATGAAGTACTACTTCAGCACCTTTATTTACATTATAAAAATAAAGCTTTAAATCGTTTTGATGACGATTCATTACTTGTGCACTTAAAACATCTGCATCGTTTGTCCACTCTATTCTAGGAATATAATAAGCATCATTCAATGCTACTTCTTCTGTTTTCTTAGCAGCAACATCATAAGTAAAAAGGCTTACTTTTGAGTTGTTTTCTCCTGCTTTAGGGTACTTAAACTCATGTTGTGTAGGGTAAAGTGTTTTACCATAAACATCCATTGAAAATTCTGGAACTTCTCTTTCATCAAAACGAATGTAAGCTAAATAAGTTCCTGTTTTATTCCAATCGAAAGCTCTTACAAAAGCAAATTCTTCTTCATATACCCAATCGGTAACCCCATTGATGATTTTATTCTTCTCACCATCTGTAGTTACTTGAGAAGTACTCCCATCACCTAGGTTTTTTATATAAATATTATTTTCGAAAACATAAGCTACTTTAGAGCCGTCTGGAGAAAGTGTTGGCTCTTGTATTTTATTTTCTGAAATTAGTTCAACTTCTTTTGAAGCGATATCATACACATAAAATTTCCCTAAAGTAGACCTTCTAAAAATTGATTCCACATCTGTTGCCAAAATCAACTTTGACTCATCTTCACTAAATGTATAAGATGAAAAATATTTAATTCCATCTAAATCCGCAGAAGAAACGATGGTTTCCACTTTCTCTAAAGTCTCATAATTGTATTTATCGATTGCAGAACTTTTAGAACTTCTATCAAAATTTAAAACAGTGTATTGTTTACCATCTTTCATGGAGTGTAAAACATCCATTCCTTCGGTGCGAAAAGCACCTCCCCATATTTCTTCTAATGTAATTTTTTTATCTTGTGCAGTTGTGAGGGAAACTAATCCTATCATTACTAGGAGTAACGTATAATGTCTCTTCATTAAATTGTTATGTATTGATTAAAAAACCGTCAAGTTTACTAAAAATTTCACATATACGATAACTTTTGACGTTAAACATTACTTATAATAGGGACTTATAAGGTTTAATTAATAATTTTTCTATTTACTGTAGGCAGTAGGCTACAAAGTGGGTTATAATATGAATAGAAACAAAGCAAGCTCCACAAAAAATAAGTTCCAATTACATTACATAGATCAATATTCTTGCTAAAATAAGTAGTCTTTTTAGTTCTTATCTTCTCCAATGAGAATCATTATCTTTGCCATTTAATAATCATACATTCAAATGGCAATACCTGTAAACGGATTTTCTAAGCTTACCAAAGATCAAAAAATTGAGTGGCTTGCAAAGAATCATTTTATAAACAAAGAAGAAGGAAAAACAATAGTAGCTCAATATTGGAATAGCGATGCTAAGCTCCAATTGCTTCACGATGAATTTATAGAAAACACCATTTCTAATTTTTACCTTCCTCTAGGAATCGCTCCAAATTTTTTAATCAATGGAAAGTACCACACCATCCCAATGGCCATTGAAGAAAGTTCTGTTGTAGCCGCAGCAGGTAAAGCCGCCAAATACTGGCAACAACGTGGAGGCTTTAAAACAGAAGTTCTAGGCACTGAAAAAATAGGTCAGGTACATTTCATGTTTTATGGTGACGACTCTAAATTAGAAACTTTCTTTTCAGAAATAAAATCAAAATTAATTGCTTCCACAAACGACATTACAGAGAATATGCGTAAGCGTGGTGGTGGGATTACAGATATAACTTTAAGAAATAAAACTTCTGAACTTAACAGCTACTACCAGCTTCATTGTACTTTTGAAACGTTGGACGCAATGGGAGCTAACTTTATAAACTCCTGTTTAGAGCGTATTGCAAAGACTTTTAAAGAAGAAGCTCAACACTTTTCTTTATTTACTACTGAAGAAAAAGATCTTGAAATAGTGATGAGTATCCTTTCCAATTACGTCCCTAATTGCATCGTAAAGGCTTCAGTAAGTTGCAAGGTTGAAGATTTAAATGAAGACAAAAACTTAACTCCTATAGCTTTTGCTGAAAAGATTGTTCGTGCGGTTGCCATTGCAAATGCAGAACCACATAGGGCAGTTACACATAATAAAGGGATTATGAATGGTATTGATGCCGTTGTTCTAGCTACTGGAAATGATTTTAGAGCTATTGAAGCTGGAGCTCATGCTTACGCTGCAAAATCTGGAAGCTACAAAAGCTTAACTCATGCAGAGATTGAAAATGGTATTTTCAAGTTTTGGATTGAAATTCCATTAGCAATTGGAACTGTTGGCGGACTCACAAGCTTACATCCTTTGGTGAAATTATCATTAGAAATTTTAGAAAAACCTTCAGCTGAAGAATTAATGCAAATAATTGCTGTAGCTGGTTTAGCTCAAAATTTTGCAGCATTACGATCTCTTGTTACAGACGGTATTCAGAAAGGACATATGAAAATGCATCTTATGAATATCTTAAATCAACTGGGAGCTACTGCAAAAGAGAAAGAATACTTTGCAGCTTATTATAAAGACAAAACCATTACTCATAGCGGAGTAATTAGTGCTTTTAACTCATTAAGAGAAAAAGATGCTTCATAAATATCATAGCAACGGTAAGTTATTAATTACTGGGGAATACACTGTTTTAGATGGTGCGAAAAGCTTAGCGCTACCAACCAAATTTGGACAAACATTAACCGTTGAAGAAACAGAAAGTAAAACCATTTTATGGAAAGCCCTTCGTCATAACGATGAAGAGTGGTTTACAACAGAAATAGACCTTCTTAGGCTAGAAAATAAAACTGAAGATGCTATAATAAACACAACTAACAATCAGATCACAGAAACATTACTTAATATATTAACCGAAGCAAAGGCTCTAAACCCTAGTTTTTTAAAAGGAGCTAAAGGAGTTAAAGTCATTACAAAACTAGAATTTCCAGAAAATTGGGGATTGGGTTCTTCCTCTACACTAATTAATAACATAGCATCTTGGGCAAATGTAAATGCTTTTACTTTGCTATGGAATAGCTTTTCTGGAAGTGGGTATGATATTGCTTGCGCACAAAATGATAGTCCCATAGTTTATAAATTAGAACATAAAAACCCACAAATAGAAACTGTAAAATTTGATCCTGCTTTTAAAGATCAGCTGTTTTTTATCCACTTGAATAAAAAACAAAATAGCAGGGAAGGAATTGATAGGTATCGTAAAGCTACATCTTCAGAAGATAAAGCTAAAGCAATAAAAAGCATCGATATACTTACTGAAAAAATACAAAACGCACAAAGCCTAACTCTATTTGAAAACCTCCTTAAAGAACACGAAGAAGTAATAGCTTCTATCATTAAACTACAACCCGTAAAAGACCACCTTTTTAAAGACTTTAAAGGTGAAATTAAAAGCCTTGGAGCATGGGGAGGAGATTTTATCTTAGCAACAGGAGAAAAAGCCTATACAACCAATTACTTCAATAAAAAAGGGTATCACACTATTCTCTCTTATGAAGAAATGATTGCATAAAAAAAAGCTCCCTTTAAAGGAGCTTTTTTATTATGATCTATTTTTAAACAGCATTTACATTAGTAAATATCTGCTCTTTCATCTTCAATTTCTGCAGCATTTTTCAATGCATTATAAGCAGCCAAACTTGCTCTATTTCTATTAAGTGATTTTTGAGTGTTTGCGTATGTAGTATAGTTCTCTAAAGAAGGAGCGATCTCCTTTTTAGTAACAGAAACCATAAATACTCCATTTTCACCTTCAATTAAACCAGAAGTCTCTCCATTAGAAAGTGCCATTGCAGTACCTACAACTTTAGGCTCTCTACCAGCACCAGCTATTGTTGGTGTCTTCATAGTAAGTCCAGAACCAGCAGTAACATTAACATTATTAGTCTTAGCGAATTCGTCTAAAGATTTTCCAGCATTCTCTTTCATGATAATTGCTGCTTTCTTTTGTTTTCTTAAGATTGGTAAAACTTGAGCAGAAGCATCTTTAGCAGTTGCTAAACCAGCTTTTCTAATTCCAGTTAACTGCACTATTGCGTATCCGCTTGGCGTATTAAAACGCTTAACATCTCCAACTTCAGTTTCAGCATTAAAAGCCCATTGTACAATACTACGTTGGTTTCCAACTCCAGGTACATTTTCATCTAAAGCTTGAATTTTATTTACAGGACGTACAGAGTAGTTTGACTCTTTAGCTATTGCTTGGAAATCTCCTTCTGCAGCAGCCATTTCAAATTTTGTAGTTTCTGTATAAAGATCGCTAGTAGTTCTTTCTGATGGCTCGATTTCTCTCGCTACAGTTGCTAATTGAACAACGTCGTATTTATCTTCAACTTTAATAATATGAAAACCAAAATCTGTTTCAACCAATCCGATAGATCCGATTTCATTATCAAAAATATAATCATTAAAAGCAGGAACCATTTGCCCTTCAGGAATATCATCATAAGTTCCTCCACGGCTAGCAGAACCAGGATCTTCAGAATTTTCTCTTGCCAAAGTAGCAAAATCATCTGGATTAGATTTTACTTGAGCTAAAAGAGATTTTGCTTTAGCCTCTGCCTCTTCTTTAGTTCTTGGCTCAGAAGGCTGCGCTTGAGAACCATCATAAGAGATAAGAATATGACTTGCTTTTACAGAACCACCTTTTTTCTTAGCCACCATTCTAGTGATTTTAAAGAAATCTCCATCTTTATATGGCCCATAAACCTCACCAACAGGAAGGTTATAAAGTGTATCTGCGAATGCTATAGGCAAATCCTTTTTCGCCAAATAAGTAGTATCATTCTTGATATCAGAATTTCTACTTACGAAGTCTTGAATATTTGTTGTCGTTTTAAACCCAGCTACAGTATCGTTATTCTTAGTAGTTTCGTTATAAACAACGCTATTCTTTAAAAGTTTAGCTAAACTAGCTTTTGCTTCATTGATATCTTCATCAGAAGCTTTCTCTTCGAAATATACATAACGAATATCTCTAGAAGCCTCTTGATCAAATTCATTTTTGTGTTCCTTAACGTAAGCATTGATCTCACTATCTGAAACATTAATTGTACTATCTGCAATAGAAGTGTAAGGTACACGTACATATTTTACGTCTACTTTATCACTTTCTAAATGATAAGCTAATTCTCCTTCTTTTAAAGTAGTTCCTACACCAGCTTTTATTAAGTTGAAGTAAGACTGCTCTTTAGAAGCATTGATTAACGCATCTTCTTGTAATTGCCATTGTTGATATCCTGCTGGATTGTTTGCTTGTAAGTCTGCAATAAATTCGATGAATTTCCCTTCATCAAAAACACCAGCTTCATTTTGAAAAGTAGGATCTGAAGCGAAAGCAGGATTTGCTTTAACAACCTCTAATATCTGATCTTTTTCAATATTAATACCAAGATCTTCGAATTCTTGCTCTAAAACAATATTTCTAACTTCTTGATTCCATACTTGGTTTACAACTTGAACTGTAGTAGCATTTGCACCATACCTTCTGGAAGCGTTCTCCACCTTGTACGCGAACTCTTGTCGCGAAATACTTTCTCCATTTACTTCTCCTACAGTTGTTTTTCCAGTACCTGAACTATTACTAAAAACTCCGGAAATAACAAATGAAAATAAAGCCAAACCTATCACTAAAATTAAGATTAGTGAACGACTTCTAATTTTTTCTAGAATTGCCATTTATCAATACAATTTATTAAATTAATGTGGGCGAAAATACCACTTTTTTGGAATAATAAAAACCTGAAGATGCAATTATTAAGGATTTTATTAAATATGATTCATAAATAGGTGACTATTACCTAAAAAATAGACTACAAATTGCTATAATTTCAATGGATTCGGCACTATTTAACGAAAAAAGAAGAAGACGCTAAGCTTCTAACTTCGTAATAAAACTAGTCGTCTTCACGCAATTTAAGAGATACAAGATCTATTTTTGTGTTACTAACCTCAAGGATTGTAAATTGATATTCTTCTATGTTTACAACTTCTTCTTTTGAAGGGATTTCTCCAAGATAACTCACTATAAGCCCCCCTAAAGTTTCATAATTCTCACCTTCTGGTAAATCCAGCTTGTACTCTTCATTTAAATAATCGACTTCTAATCTTGCAGAAAACTTATACTCTCTTTCATTTAACTGTTCTTCTATAAGTTCTACACTATCATGTTCATCTTCTATTTCTCCGAATAATTCCTCTACAATATCCTCTACCGTCATAATCCCAGAAGTTCCTCCGTATTCATCTAAAACCACAGCGATACTCTTTCTCTTCTTTATAAGAATCTCGAGTACATCGCTTATTAGTATAGTTTCAGGAACATATTCCACTGGCATCATTACAGACTTAATGTCTGCTGGTTTTTTAAATAAGTCAAATGAATGCACATAACCAATAATATCATCAATTGTTTCTTTGTAGACCAAGATTTTAGAAAAACCTGTTTCAGTAAAAATCTTACTTATTCCTTTAGGGAGTTCCTCTAATTCTACAGCAGTAATTTCCGTTCTAGGAATCATTACTTCCCGAGCCTTTACTTCTGCAAATTCCAAAGCATTTTGAAAAAGCTGAATCTCAGAATCCATATCATCTTCTTCATTTGCAGCTTCCATTTGTTCAGAAATGTAATCCCCTAACTCTACTTTACTAAAAGCTAGTTGCACATCATCTCCATCAGTCTTAAAAAACACCTTTAAAACTAGATCTGAAATCCATATAATAAAGGAAGAAATAAAAGAAAACAACATATAAAATATATATGCTGGAATTGCAAAAATCTTAAGCAAGCTATTGGCATAAATTTGAAAAAAAACCTTCGGAAGAAACTCTGCTGTGATAAGAATTATCAAAGTAGAGATTACAGTTTGAACTAAAATAATATTAAAAGGAAGGCTTTCTCTCCCTATATATTCTGGATATAGAGAATTTATAATTACCTCTCCCATATAAATACCATAGACAACTAGCGCTATGTTATTCCCCACAAGCATAGTAGCAATAAACTTTGAAGGTTTCTTAGTAAGTTTCGTTAAAACCTTAGCTAAAACACCTCCTTGCTTTTTCTCTATTTCTATATGTATTTTATTTGAAGAAACATACGCTATCTCCATCCCAGAAAAGAATGCAGATAAGATAAGAGATAAAATTATAATAATTATGTCGATTTGCATCTATTCTTTGTTTTGCCTACCTCCAAATCTTTTACGGTAATACCTTCTAAAGAAAAACATTCCAATAGAAATAACAGCAAAAAACAAGAACAAATATGCTCTGTTTCGGTCAACATTCCATTGCTGCACTACTTCTACCACAGAAATAACAGCAACAACAAGGTAAGCAATCTCAAAAATTTTAAAATACTTCATATTTATTTTTATAAGAAAATAGATTTCTTTTAATCAAATGTAAAGAAAAGTTGGAAATAAGCGAATTTTTTACTCTGTATCTTCACTATCTTTTACGACAGCAGTTCCAGAGTTACCATGAGAGCTCACTACTGTAAACTCTTTATTGAAGTCTATACCCACCCCTTGCATATTTAAATCTGGGCTGGTGAATTTATAATCCCCTTCAGTAAAAATCCATTGATTTTCTTGATCGTAATACAACTGAGGGGCATTTAATATTTTGCCATCGTATGTTTTAAGGACAACATTCCCCTTCATATCGATAAGCTTGGTATCTGAATAAATAATACCATAATTTGCTGAAGCGCTACTCTTTTGATTATCCTTATCATAAAAATCCACATGAAAACCCTTTGGGAATTCACGGTAAGGAAAAGCCTGGTTTGCGTAATCCTCGAATACAGGACCACTTACTACAGCTGTTAATCTTGTAGAATCTGTATACTTCAGCACAAAATTTTCGGCAATACCAACGGGAGTTTTATTAATAGCATTTATCTTTTGAACTTCCTTCAAATTACCTTCACATGAAAAAAACATTGTCACAGCAAATACTGTGACAATGTTAATCAATGTATATTTTAAACTAAATTTCATTTTACAAGCTAGGAACTTTTACACTTCCTCCAACCCAACAGTTAAATTGGATTGTTTTTCCTGCCATACCAGAGCTAAAAATATCTTGCTTACTTGGTGCTCTACCAGCATAACTTGCAGCAGCTTGTGCAGATCTACTTTTTAAAGATGGATCTACTTGACCAGCTTTTCTAGCTACTTCAGCAGCTTTCCAGTAAATTGCTCTTTTCTCGAAAGTTGTACTTCCACAATCATTTGCACTATTAGCATATAGACTTGCTATAATTAAATATGGCGTTCCGTTTGCTGGGTTTAAAGATAAAGCTTGTTGAGCGTATGTTCTAGCACTAGACTTCTGACCTCTTTTAGAAGCTTTACTAGACATTCTTGTTAACTTAGTAGCTTTTTTAATAGGATCAGTTTCTAAGTCTATTGACTGTTTATAGAACTCAGTTGCTTTACTACTATTCCCTTGCTCTTCATATAAAGAACCTAGGTAGTATTTAGAACTTGCAGATGGCTCAATTTGATCTAACGCCTCTACTAATTTCACAAACATTGGATCTCCTGTACAATCTTTAGAATCCATTCTTCCTGCAGCACTCTTTAACCATGCAGCATCTGTTTTATGAGCTTCGAAATTTTTCTGATAAAGAGGAATTAAGTTATCACAGTCTGCTAACTTACCTAATTTAGCATCAACACTACCACTAATTTTTTCGTAGTTTTCTCCATTCTGTCTTGCTGCAGCTAATATTTTAGTCTCTTTACTAGTTAATGTTCCTGCATCTTCTTTAGGCACATACTTAACAATAGTTTCTCCTAACTCTTGATTCTCTTCAGCAATCTTTCCTGTTACATCATCATATGTATCAAAAACCTCTTGAAGGTCTTTTTTACCAGCTGCATTAAGATCAACTAACGTAGAGAAATAAAGGTATAAAGCTTTTGGATTTTTAAATCCATCTTTATCTTCCTTATATGCTTTATCTAATAAGTTATAGATCTCTTCATCAGAACCCATTTTCTGATCATTCATTAATAAAGCTGCATCTATATCTGCACCAGCCTTTGTATATCTTTTTGGAAAATACTCAGGTCCTTTTTTATAAAGCTCGGTAAGCATAGTAACATACTTATCTTTATTTGCAGGATCCTTTTCAATTTTATCTTTTAAAATTCTTTCTCCATAGTGGAATGTAGCCCAATGCAATTCTGGACAATTTTCATATACCATTTTCCATGGTTCATATGCAGCGTCATAGTTTTTAACTTTCGCATGCTCGGCAAATACGGATAAATTTTGTGGACATTCAGGGTTCTGTGCTTGCCCTAATGTAACAAAGGCAACCCCTAGAACACCAACCAATATAGAAATCTTCTTTTTCATTTATGTAATTTTATGGTTAACGTATTATATATTTATCTATCTAATTAAATTCTTTCTAAACCATCTGTCGTTTAATGACAAACTTATAAAAACATTGAAATAGTTTTCTTCAATTCTTCCTAAATAAGTACTTCCTCTTTTTCCAAATTCCACACCTACATTGGCATTAGAAAAACCATTCATCGGTAAACCTAAACCAAAAGACATGCCAAAGTCGTGAACAGGCACATTATTAACTAACAGACCAGTCTTTTCATTCTTCATTCCTATTCTATATGTCACTCTTTTCCAGTAACTTGCGTAAGAATCATAATCAGGAGTCCAAAAACCACCTACAGAAAATCTATTTCCATCTTCATAAGCTCCATTCACCACATCTATAAATTCATTCTCAAACTCACTAGACTTAGTTATTTCATACTCACCACCTATAAACCATGTGTATTTTTTTCCCACACCTAATCCTAATGTATAAGATTCTGGTAAATGTAAGTAAGTAGAATTAAGTCCTAACGCTCCTAAATCTACATCCTCAGTAACTCTTGGCACCTCTAAACCAGCGGAATTTGTTAAAATTGTTGATATTGACCTATCATTACTAGAGGTAATCTTTGTTGCTGGCGTATACAATACAGAAGATTTCAATTCTAAATTTTTAGTCAACTCAGCATCATAATTTAATGAGAAGCTATAATCAAACCCACTGTATTCTGAATTGTTCTGTATTCTTGTTCCATATTGAATCCCTTCCAAAAAGCGGACTGACTCCTTTTCTATTTTTCCAAAATTAAAATTTACTTTTCCTCCGAGGCTAAAATTATTTAAAAAAGTAAAACCATAAGCAAAAAATGCTTTATTAATTCCACCTTCACCTGAATATCTATCCAATTGAGCTGGAGAAGCATCTTCATCTAAAGATCTTACTCGGTATCCTACAGAAGTCCAAGGCACTAAACCAAAGCTCATTCCCATGTTATTTCCTAAAGGAACTCCAACTGCCAAATAATCGAAAGTTACATCCGAAGCATTTTCACTACCTTCATCTGTTGCTAAATCTAAAGAATGATAACCTCCACCAACAGTAAATGCAGTTAATTTAAGCTTTCCTAAAGATGCAGGGTTATTAAGATTTAAGTGTATACTGTCTGTATAAACACTAATACCCCCCATCGATCTATTTTCTACCAATCCCTTAAAACGTTGGTCTCCTGTTCCGTAAAAAGAATATGGTGATACACTTCCCTCCTGCGCAAAACTGTAACTACATATAAATAATACAATTACAATAAAAATCTTTTTAATCATTCAGTGTTTGTTGAGTTCTAAAATATAATTAACTCCCTCCAAGAGGAAATTCGGATGAGCAAATATGCTACTTTTTAATCTTTTAGACAAAAAATGACTATCACCACCTGTTAAAATAACTGTTAAATCTTTAAATCTATCAATATATTGTAGTATTACACCTTCGATTTCATTAACGGTTCCGTTCACTACTCCCGAAATCATACAACTTTGTGTAGAGTCTCCAATAAAGTCTTCAAAATCAAGAGAAGATACCAATGGAAGCTTTGCAGTATATGCATTCATGGCCTTATACCTCATATGAACCCCGGGGGAAATTGCTCCTCCCTTATAAACCCCATCTTCACTTAAAAAATCATACGTTATACAACTCCCCGCATCTATAACTAAGCAATTTTGAGCGCTATACTTATAATAAGCGGCTGCAATAAGAGCAATTCTATCTACCCCTAAAGTCTTTGGAGTAGCATATTGATTCCTAAAAGGCACTTTAGAATCTGAAGTAAGCATGGAGACAGGAGCAAAAACAGCCATTGCTTTTATATGCTCTTCGGATAGTTTTCCTACTGAAGAAATCATAATATGGCGGATCATCGGGTACTTTTTGAAAATATTTGAAAAATTTTTTAAAATATTTTTTTCCTCAGTCTGCAAAACTTCCAAAAACATATCTCCCTTAAAAACAGCTAGTTTTATAAAAGAATTTCCAACATCTACTATTAAATTCATGCCTAATTATTAAAGTTGTAAAGTTACAAAACCATTTTTTTCTAAAATTATTTTGTAGATATTAAATTTGATTCTATATTTGCACCCGCAATGACGCACTGGTGCCTTAGCTCAGTTGGTAGAGCAAAGGACTGAAAATCCTTGTGTCCCTGGTTCGATTCCTGGAGGCACCACCACTAAAAGCCCGATTCCATTTATATGGCAATCGGGTTTTTTGGTTTTATACTTTCCCTTAATCAAAATAAAAAAAGCAAGCCTAAACAGAACCAACTGCCTGATTTATTACCCAAAAACACTCTACAACAAACCAAAAGAAAACCGCAAGATTCACAACCTTTGTTTTGAATGATAATTTTTGATTAAACCACCCAACATTACTTTAAAAAACAAGAGAGAACTTTAGAACAGCTGAAAGTTATAAACGTAAGACTTTTCCTAATCATATTTACAGCAATCTTCAAACAACAGCCCAGTCCTACAATATTCTTAGATTAAAATAAAATTATCGACATAACCTATGAAAAAGAAAAAACCTTCAACAAATAAATATCTGCTGAAGGTTTAATATATTTTTGTAGCCTTAAAAAGACTTAAACAATTCTCTTTTTTAAAATTATAAGCACTAAAAGGAAAACCAATAAAATTTCATAATCTGCACCGGCTATTATTCCATAAAAACTAGCTTTTGCTATCAAAAAATGTGTCATCTGAATTAGTTTTAAATTTATCTAACTAAACTGTAACCGATAAAATCGAATTAAAATATTCTATTATTTCACTTTTATGCTTTGTCATATCGACAGAAATGACTCCGTATACACCTTGAGCTTTCTTATAAACTTCTTTATCCAAAGAACAAAGAATTATCGGGATATTCCTTTTATACACGCCCAATAAGCTTAGTAAATCTCCTGCACTGTATGCAAAAAACACAACTGCCACATAATCGTTCTCATCAAAATTCACATCCGTTAGATCTTTACTAACGTGAAATTCCCCATAACTCAAATCACTTTTTTGCAACATTTTCGAAAAGGCGCCTTGAGGATCATAAACCAACACTTCCATATTATAATTATTTATTTAAAAGCTTGGAGCAAACAAAAATCAATCTTATCATCTAGGCTATAAATAAGAAAAGACTTAAGGAGAGAATATTCACAAGAGATTTAACCCACTTATAAAGCAAAATAAAAAAACCTACTAATTTTTATTTATTACCCTTCATTCCTTAAGTCTTTAACAATAAACCAACCTAAAGCCTACACTCTACAAAAAGATTTTATAGAGTTTTAACTCATTGCAAATGTAGAACAGGCAGGCTTTGAATAAAAAAAATCAACTACAGTCTTATTTCGTAAAGTGATACATTAATTTTAATGTATCACTTTACGAAGACATATTTTTATAAGGTTTTTAAACAGAAAAACATCTACAAAGATTACTTGCAGACGTTGCTATATAAGAGACTAACTCTTGAAGAAACTTTATTTAGAAATAACATAGCCTTCCTCTAAGGCTTTAAGAATAAGATCTACAGTTCTATTCACATCCATTTTAGCCATAAGTCGCTTACTATAGAAATGAATTGTATTCACACTAAGGTCTAACTCAAAAGCAATCTCTTTTGCCGTCATTCCATCACACATTAACTGTAACAATTGCGTTTCACGCGGAGACAACTTCACATCTTTTTTATGAAAATTATCAACCATAGCTAGGGTTGCATTTTTACTAAAGTAAGGCTTAGAATTACCCTCTTTGAAATGTACAATCGCAGAAATTAAGTCGGATACAGCGTCTTGCTTCGTTATATAAGCGTTAGCCCCTAAAGAAATAGCATCTCTCATTATTTTTGTAGAAACTGAAGAAGACAATACTATTATTTTATATTGATCATCCTTTTTAAAAGCCCTAACTTCTTTAATAACCTCCAACCCATTAGTTTCTGGCATAAAAACATCTAGAATAATAAGATTCACTTCATTCTCTTTTAAGTAACCTAAAAATTCTAAATGAGAAGTAAACGTTTCAATATGACGCACCTCAGGGACATCTTGAAGAATTTCCCTTACCATATCGGTAATCATTTTATGATCATCTAATATTACTACATGCATATCAACAAAGTCCTTTCTTTACAGTTTAATTATTACAGCTTTTATATCACTTTCAATAAAGCTGTATTTATATTCATTTTATGGTAAAACTTTACAAATCTAAGACATATTAAATTGATAAAGTCTTTATTTCTTAATTATTATACGTGAAATTTCTTCAAATTAATTAAACACTATCTTACTTATTACCAGAACCTTGAACACCGAAAAGATCTATATATTTCTTAAATGAATACACTTCAACACGACTAACTCTATCAATATGACAGAGTATACCTAACTCTACTAAGGTTTTAATTATTGTATTGGCACGTTCTTCTGATACATTTATCAGCTCAACTACATCATTAACATCTATTACAGGATTTAAGTAAAGAAACGCTACAACCTTTTTAGCCTCGCCAGAACTTTCATCCAATTTATTTACAGCTCGATTTACTAGTCTTTGCATCTGGAGTATCTTATTAAGATTCCCCGCTCCATCTTTCGCCACCTCAGCAATTCCTTTTAAAAAGAATTTAAGCCACTGCTGCAAGTCATTATCCTTTCTCACTTTATTCAAGCTCCTAAAATACTCATCTTTATTCCTTTGTAAATAATCTGAAAAATATAATATAGGAAGCCTGATAAGTTTTTCATCAATTAAATTTAGAACTATCAATAACCTTCCAATTTTACCATTACCATCAACAAAAGGATGTATTGTCTCAAATTGATAATGAATTAACGCCACCTTCAAAAGATCTGGTAACGCATTAGATTTATCATTTCCAAAAGCTAGAAGGTCCTCCATTAAATAATCGATGGACTTATGTGTTGGAGGCACAAAGGAAGCATGTATTACCGAAGAACCTCCAATCCAATTCTGAGTTCGGCGATATTCTCCAGGCATAAACTCCTCCGCTCTGTTTTTACCCGAGAGCGTTTTATGAGCCTCCTTAATTAAAGATGCCTGAAGCGACTGATTTTTTAAACTATTTATAACCTTATTCGTTGCAGACACACAATCTCTTACAGCTTGCCAAGCCCCCTTTTTATCCTGAGCCAAGTCACCTTTCTTCATAAAAGCTTCTTCCAGAGTGAGATAAGCTCCGTCTATATTACTAGACTGCACAACCTCTTTGAAAATATGCATATTGACAAACATATCCATATTCACATATTCTGAAAACATATCTAGTCTACCGACCTGCCTATCTGCTTTACTTAATAAACTTAAAACTTCCCTATCATTAATAAGCCACTCTTTATTTATGAATGTGGGTTGAAAATTCACATAACGCCTATGAATTATATAACTTCCTGCTTTGTAATCATCCATAACATATATATTAAGATCAATTTATAACGAAGTTAAGGGAAACATTTAAAGCCACATTAAAAATAAAAAAATAGGCGTAATAGCCAATATTATTAACAAAAAAACAACACTACATCAAATAGGAAAACAAAAAAAGGAAGACGAAGAAAAGTATATAAAAACAAAAAAGCTCCAATTCTCATTGAAGCTTTACTTTTGC
>NZ_JBLXAF010000001.1:137102-1181683 GCF_048266025.1 Joostella sp.
GGTCTGGACGGGATTCGAACCCGCGACCCCATGCGTGACAGGCATGTATTCTAACCAGCTGAACTACCAGACCTTTTTTAATGCGAGTGCAAATATACACTCTATTATTTATTATGCAAACCTTTTCTTTTAAATAATAGTAGAAACAAAAAAAGCCTTCAACAGCTCGAAAAAATCGAGAGGAAAGCCTTTCATTGGTTTAACTACTAAACCTCCGATAATATTCTCATATCATCGAACAACACAACTATTTTTATGCGAAAAAAGCTCCAATTCTCATTGAAGCTTTTTGCTTTTCGCGGTCTGGACGGGATTCGAACCCGCGACCCCATGCGTGACAGGCATGTATTCTAACCAGCTGAACTACCAGACCTTTTGTTATTGCGAGTGCAAATATACAACCTCTTTTTAACTACACAAGCCTTTTTCTATAAAAAAATAAAATTTTAAATCGGTAATCAAATAATCTTTTGACGTTCAGCAATATAAGTTTGCATGATTTTATTGAAATCTTTCTCAACATCGACCTCAACATACTTAATTCTATATTTTGCACACCTTAATTTGAGTTCTTCTTGAAATTTATGCATTAATTCTTCATAAGATTCCTTTACATTTTCTGCAAACAAGTCAAGATGAGCTCCAGTTTCTACATCTACAAACCTTGTTGGAGTGTTCTCAAACTCAAAGTTCACCTCTGTATTTTTATCCATCACATGAAAAAAAACAACTTCATGCTTGTTATATTTTAAATGCTGCAATGCTTTAAACAATTGCTCCTGATCTGTTTCTGTTTCAAAAAGATCCGTAAAAATAAAAATAAGACTCCTTCTATGTAACTTTTTTGCTATCTGATGCAAATATGTATATGTATTGGTCTTACGCGTAGAATCTTCTTTTTCATTTAAAAGATCTTCTAAAGTATTTAATAATAGATGATGGTGGCGTTCATTTCCTTTTTCTGGTGCATAGAATTCATAAATATCAGAATAAACACTTAACCCTACGGCATCACGCTGCTTCTTTAATAACTTCATTAAGACTGCACTCGCCAAGACGGAAAAACCCAATTTATTTAGATTACCAAGAACGTGCTTCTTTTTAAAAGGGTAATGCATAGAAGCAGAATTATCTATTATAATTTGACACCTCAAATTAGTCTCTTCATCATATTTCTTGGTATATAATTTATCTGTCTTTCCAAATAACTTCCAATCGATATGTTTTGTACTTTCCCCTTGATTGTAAATTTTATGTTCAGCAAATTCTGATGAAAACCCATGAAAAGGACTTTTATGCATTCCACTAATAAATCCTTCTACAACTTGACTGGCTAACAGATCTAAATTCCCTGCCAATTGTAAATTGTTAACTTCTTCTTGTAATTTCATATCAAAACCCTCCTCTTTTCATTATTCTTCTCTTCTTTTTTTAAAATCTACAGCAAACTTTATAATTTCTAACTGCTATTAGTCGTTTTAAATTATCGTGATTAAATTTACTTTATTACTTTTACACATCCAATTATATTATACAGTATGAGCAAATCTTTTGAGCGCTACCAGAAACGCAAACTTATATCATCTTACTTTTCTGTAATCTTAAGTATTGCGCTTGTTTTGTTTCTTTTAGGAGTTTTGGGCTTATTAGTTATAAACACTAAAAAGCTAGCAAATCACTTTAAAGAGCAAGTGGCAATTACTGTATTTTTAAAAGACAACGCTAAAGAGGTTGAAATAAATCAATTACAGAAAAGCTTAGCTATGACCGATTATACTAAATCGGCGGTTTTTGTCTCCAAAGAGGAAGCAGCAGAATCTCATAGTAAAGAAATAGGAGAAAATTTCTTAGATTTTTTAGGCTACAACCCCCTACAGAATTCAATAGATGTGCATTTAAATGCTGATTATGTTGCTACAGATAGTATTCAGAAAATAGCAGACAATCTCTCTAAAAAAGAATATGTTGCTGAAGTTTCTTATGATAAGCCATTAATATCATTACTGAATGAGAATGTGAAAAGAATGAGTTTTTGGATTCTTATTGCAAGTGGTGTTTTTACATTAATTGCCGTTTTATTAATAAACAGCTCTATAAGGTTATCTGTTTATTCCAAGCGCTTTATAATAAAAACCATGCAAATGGTTGGCGCAACAAAACGTTTTATAAGACGACCTTTTATATGGAATAGCATTAAATTGGGAATGGTAGGCGCACTTGTGGCAATCATCGCTATGATGGGACTCTTATATTATGTAGATATGAGAATGCCGCAATTAAACTTACTTTCAGACCCATTTATGTTAATTGGGTTATTTATAGGTATCTTTGTAACCGGTATAATTATCACTTGGATTAGCACTTATATTGCTACCCAGAGATTTTTAAATTTAAAAACTGACGATTTATATTAAAAAGGCTTCAGTTCTATTTAACCAGAATATAAGCGTAATATAATAAACTATTAAGCCCGGCTAGGGATTAAAATATATATTAAAGTGAAAAAAAACAATCAGAATAACACAACTGATAAAGAGTTTATCTTCCAGAAAAAGAATTATACTTTTATGTTCATTGGTTTAGCCTTCATTATTTTGGGCTTTATATTAATGAGTGGTGGTGGAAGTGACGACCCAAATGTTTTCAATCCAGACATATTTAGCTTCAGAAGAATACGTTTAGCGCCTACATTGGTTCTTATTGGTTTTGGAATCGAGGTATATGCCATTCTTTTAAACCCAAACAAGAAGAAAAATAACTAATTTCAATATAATTTAATCTATTTCTATGGATGTAATAGACGCTATTATTCTTGGAATTATTCAAGGTTTAACAGAGTTTCTTCCCGTATCTTCTAGTGGTCATTTAGAATTAGGAAAAGCCATTTTAGGAGACAATTCTCTTCCGCAAGAAAGTTTGCTATTTACTGTTGTACTACATTTTGCTACAGCACTAAGTACGATGGTTGTGTTCAGAAAAGACATCTTCGATATAATAAAAGGGATATTTAAGTTTGAATGGAATGAAGAGCTTAAATTTTCTATTAAGATTCTAATTTCCATGATACCAGCAGCATTAATTGGTTACTTTTTTGAAGAGCAATTAGGAATGCTTTTTAATGGAAACATACTTTTAGTAGGTTTTATGCTTATTGTTACAGCCCTTTTACTTTACCTAGCAGATAAAGCTAAAAATACTGGTAAGCCTGTTAGCAACACTAATGCATTTGTTATTGGAGTATCGCAAGCAATTGCCATGCTTCCAGGGATTTCGAGATCTGGAGCTACAATTTCAACATCAGTTTTATTAGGAAACGACAAAAGTAAAGCTGCTCGTTTTTCTTTTCTGATGGTTGTTCCATTAATTTTCGGGAAAATAGCTAAAGACATTTTAAGTGGAGAGCTTTCTTTTGAAGGACATAATGCACCTGCATTGGGAATTGGCTTTTTAGCGGCTTTTATTTCTGGAATTCTAGCCTGCACATGGATGATTAAATTAGTTAAAAACAGTAAGCTAATCTATTTTGCTATCTACTGCTTTGTCGTAGGACTAATCGCCATCGTTTTAGGATATTACTATTAACAGAAACACTTATTTTATGATATACACAGAAGAGAATATTAAAAGCGGACAAGTACTATTAATTGACAAGCCGCTTACATGGTCTTCTTTTCAGGCGGTGAATAAAATAAAATGGGCAATTAAAAAGAAGTTCGGATTCAAAAAAATTAAGGTAGGCCATGCAGGTACTTTAGACCCACTTGCTACTGGACTATTAATTATTTGCACTGGAAAGTTTACCAAAAAAATATCCGATCTCCAAGGTCAGATTAAAGAGTACACTGGAACCATTACTTTAGGCGCAACCCGTCCCTCTTATGATATGGAAACTGAAATTGATAACACTTTTTCTATAGACCATATCACTTCAGAAAAAATACAAGATGCTACAAAGCAATTTATAGGAGAAATAGACCAATATCCTCCAGTTTTTTCAGCATTAAAAAAAGATGGAAAGCGTTTATATGAATTTGCTCGTGAAGGTATTGAAGTTGAAATTAAATCGCGTAAAATATCCATTGAAACTTTCGAGATTACAGCTATAAACTTACCGGATGTAGAATTTAGAGTTGTGTGCAGCAAAGGGACTTATATACGCTCTTTAGCACACGATTTTGGGAAAGCTTTAGATTCTGGAGCATATCTTTCTACTTTACGAAGAACCAAAATAGGAGATTTCAACGTAGATAATGCAATCACACCAGATGCTTTTACAGATATGTTATTACCATAAAAGATATAATATTTTCTATCTTTAGCATCCAAGTCGATTTTCGATTATGAACCTGAAGCCATATATAAATAAGATAAACGCTATTAATGATACTATTATTAATAGATTAGATGAACTTAGCAATAAGCAGTTAGCGCTAATTATCACGTCTTGTATTATGGGGATTTTTCTATTGACACTACTCAATATTCAACTTTCAGGCCAACAAGAAGAAGAATTCTTATACGAGTTAAGCTTTGATGAAAAGCTTTTAGAAGAGGAGATTCCAGAGGAAAAAATGACGCTCACAGAGCTAGAAACACATAAAGCATATAACGAAGCTGAAAAAAGTGATTATGCTGATGAAATTGATAACTTTAAAACTTTAGAAGAATTAGAACAGGAAGCTCAAGAAGCTGCTAGTCAAAATCCAGATAATTCTGATACTCCTTCTAATAATCCTTCTTTAAATCAAAATAGTGCTTCCAGTAAATATGCAGAAAAGTTAAAAGAGCAACGAGAAAAAATCGAAGCTCTAAAACGACAAGGGGAAGCTCCAAAAATAAATATAAAACGTAGAACAACTATTACCTATTCTTTAATAGCACGTAGTGAAATTAGCTTACCAAATCCGGTATATACCTGCGAAAGTTTCGGGAAAGTTGTAATAAACATCAAAGTAGACGCCCAAGGCAACGTAACTGATGCCAACTTTAATAAGAGTAGCTCAACGACCTCTAATGGCTGTCTAGTTGATAATGCAATAAACTATGCTTTGAAATCAAAATTTACGAGTAAAAGCAATACAACAGATCAGCCAGGAACAATCACCTATTTATTTCAAGGAGAGTAACTCTAATAAATCTTCTATAGTATTTTCACCTTTATTTTTATTATACCACACTTGAAGACTCTCTTTAAATTCTGGAGACAAACCTCCATGCTTCTCTTTATATTCTTGAACTAAATTTGTTGCAACAGAAGGTCTTGGACCCCATACATCAAGAACTTTACAAAGACCTTTGTCAAGCATTATTAATTTAGGAATAGATCGAGATCCATTAGTTAGAAAGTTATCCATAAGCTCCTCATTCTCGTCCCTTAAAACTATTTTAAGATCAATTTTATCGGTAGCTTCTGCTAACTTATTAATTATAGGTAATGTTTGTGCAGCATCACCACACCAGCTTTCAGTAATAACAACCCAAGTAACTTGTTCTTTTAAAGATTGTAGTTTCGTAATCACATCTGGAGATAATTTAGTCGTCTTATCGAGACGTTTCATTCTTTTATGATTTAGCAAACTGTAATTTGTTAGCGCTTCTGTTTGCTCTTTCCCAGTAGACTCACCTTCTAAAACAAGCTGCTCAACTATAGCCCTATAATCTAAATAACTAAAGCCTTCATCTACAGCCTTTCTTATATGTTTTAAAATGTTTTGCTCCATAATTACCTCCATCGTATTAATTCTACAACTTAATTTTATATCTTGGTCGTAAACATAGCTAAAAATTACTAAAATTTAACTGATAAATATCATGCTTATGAAACGATGCGGATGGTGTGTTGGTGACCCTCTTTACGAAGCCTACCATGATAATGAGTGGGGAGTTCCTGTTTATGATGACAGTACTATATTTGAATTTCTAATCTTAGAAACTTTCCAAGCTGGATTAAGCTGGATAACTATCTTAAGAAAGCGTGAAAACTTCAGGAAGGCTCTAGATGATTTTGATTACAAAAAAATAGCTACATACGACGAAAGCAAATACAACTCTTTACTTTTAGATGAAGGGATTATCAGAAATAAATTAAAAATAAAGTCTACAATAACTAATGCTCAACTATTCATGTCTGTACAGAAAGAGTTTGGAAGTTTCAGTGAATATATATGGAGTTTTGTTGACGGAAAACCTCTTCAGAATAAAGTTAAAAATTACAAAGAAGCTCCCGCTAATACAGAAATTTCTGATGCAATTAGTAAAGACTTAAAAAAGAGAGGTTTTAAATTTGTTGGCTCCACAGTAATTTATGCACATATGCAAGCAACTGGAATGGTAAATGATCATGAAGTTAGCTGTTTTCGCTATAACGAAGTTCGCTCTTTATCTAAAAAAGATTAAAAGCTAGTTTTTAATTCTCTAAGTAAGCTAAATCTTGATTACACGATCGGTGTACATAACTTTTGCACTTATAAATAACTAATAAAAACTTCCCTCGGAATTTCTCTTGCCCCAAGAGAATGAAGATGGTCCGTATATAATTGGCAATCTATCAACTTATAATTCTCCTTCTCAAGTTTCTGAGCCAAATATATAAATGCAGCTTTAGACGCATTGCTCATCTTTGAAAACATACTTTCCCCACAAAATATATCACCCAAATCAACACCATATAACCCTCCCATAAGTTCACCATTATACCAAACCTCAACAGATTTAGCAATTCCTTTCCTATTTAATTCTGTATAAGCGGTAATCATATCTTGGTCAATCCATGTTCCTTCTTGTCCATCTCGTTTGATAGAAGCACAATTTTCTATCACTTCTTTAAAAGCTGTATTATATGTTATCTTAAAAACATCCTTCTTAAGAACAGACTTCATACTTTTAGATATTTTTACTTCTGAAGGAAATAAAACCATTCTTGGGTCTGGACTCCACCATAAAATTAAATCTCCTTGATCAAACCAAGGAAAAATACCTTTGGTATATGCCTCCATAAGTCTTTTGGTAGACAACTCTCCACCAACAGCGACCACTCCTTCTGAAGAAGCTAATGAAACTGGAGGAAAATCTATATTGTCAGTAAGAAAAATCAACTTTTCAATCGTTTATTTAACAAATTCAATGATTAAGCATAAAAAACACTCTTTTAACTTGTATATCAAAATTAAATATCACATTTTTGACACTTGCCAATGTAACCAATTATTTTCATCATTGCTTTTTGAGTTTAATGCATTGGCAAAACCTAAAACCACAATACTAAGCTCCGATAAAATCGGAGCTTTTTTGTTTCTTAAATATAAAAAAAGGGAAGCTATCAGCCTCCCTCTTTACATTTTATTTATACCTTAGAAAGGCAGATCATCGTGATCATCCTCTTTAAAATCTTTTGCTGGCTCGAAAGCATCTTCTGGCGGCATCGGTGGCATCTCTGGAGCCCCATTTCCTGCTGCTTGTAAGTTTTCTATTCTCCAACCTTGAATAGAATTGAAATACTTAGTCTCCCCTTGAGGGTTAACCCACTCTCTACCTCTCAGATTAATACTTACTTTTACTTGTTGCCCTACTTGATATGCATTTAAAATATCACATTTATCTTGCACAAATTCAACAAGTATATGCTGTGGATATTGCTCTTCTGTAGTTACAACCAATTCTCTTTTTCTAAAACCATTGTTTCCAAAAGTCTTAGTCTCATCAATCAACTTAATTTTTCCTTGTATTTCCATGCTTCAAAAATATTAAAATATATCTATATATTATGCTAATAATAACTTCCATGCAGAAAGAACGTCATTATTTGCTATCATTTCTTGTGCTTTCTTATGCACTTCCTCTTTATTATCAGTCTTTAATAGCGCTTTAATACTATTAGAACTTTCTGAAAATATTGTCACCTCCTCTTTGGAAGGTAAAGCTGCTACATTCCCTAGTATTCCCAAATCATTACCTGTTAACACCTTACTATATCTAATTTCAGAAGGAATCCCGTCTATTCCTATTCCAATAACGGATAAAGGTTTTGGGACCTCAAACATCCCAAGATTTGCACGACTGTACCAATTACCGCCCATTCTACTCACTAAATCAATCTTAAACTGATCTATAAGCTGATTCTCATCTAAAATAGCCTCAGAAACATGTAGTTTTAAAACTTCACAAACTATTAAATTACCAGCACCTCCTTCTTCTCCCAGAGCTATCACTTCATTTACCCTGCACTCAAATTGAACAGGAGATTCCCCAACACGAAACGGTTTTACTATATCCGATTTCAGCATAGTTAACCCTGTCTTTTCAAATTCATTTACACCTTTAGGATATTCCGTGCTACTTAGAGAGGTTTGCTGAACAATATCGTAGTTTACAACATTAATAACAACCTCTTTAGTTTCAATAACATTCTCTAATGTATGCTTTGTAGTATTATCTCTTACCCTCCTATTTGCTGAAAAAATCATGATAGGCGGATTAGAACTATATACATTAAAAAAACTAAATGGAGATAAATTTACATTCCCCTCTCCATCTATAGTACTCGCAAAAGCAATAGGCCGTGGACCTACAGCCCCTAAAAGATAACTATGGAGTTTTGATGTTGGTACTTCTTTAGGATCTATGGATAGCATTTAATCATTTTCAGCAAAAATAACGTAAATAAAAGAGCCACAAAAATGTTTCGATCGGAATCATAAACTCTATAAATATAAATTTTCAACATGTATTTAAACGTCCTTTTATCTATTTTGAAAATATTCAAATCCAATAGAACAATAAATATGATGCATTTGCTTTATATTTATAGATTCACTAGAAAATATAACCTTTTTCTTCATTTGAAATGAAAAAAACGACTCGTTGGATTTTAATAATATCCTCTATTGTAATTGTAACTTCTATTCTATGGAATACCTATGTGTTCTTTCAGAAGTTTAAAGAAGAGGAACGTACTAAAATGAAGATTTGGGCGGAAGCACTCGGGGAGTTTCTTCAAACCACAGACTTAGATCGTGATCTTGGAAATCTTACACTAGCCGTTATTAAAAACAATACAAGCACTCCTATGATTTATGTTGGTGAGAAAGGGGAAATAAGATCTAACAACTTACCAGAAAACAAAGCAGACGATTCTCTCTACATAGATTACAAAATCAAACAATTTATGAGTGAGAATGCGCCTATTGAAGTTAATTTTAGGACTGAAAAATATGGAACCCTTTACTACGGAAATTCTGATGTTCTAAACAACTTAAAATATTACCCCATTGCCTTAATTCTAATTATTCTATTCTTTGGAGGTAGCGTTTACTTTTTTTACCAAATTTCTAAGGCTGCAGATCAAAATAAATTATGGGCTGGAATGGCTAAAGAAACAGCTCACCAAATAGGAACACCACTTTCTTCACTTCTAGGATGGGCAGAACTATTAAAATCAGAAAACGTTAATCCTACAATCACAGAAGAGATAGAAAAGGATATCGACCGACTTTCCACAATAACCGAAAGATTCTCTAAAATAGGATCCATCCCAAAATTAGAGCGATTGGATGTTATTAATGAAACAAAAAATAGCTTTAATTATATACAAGCAAGAAGCTCCAAGCTCGTTACTTTTAATTTTAAGGCCCCTGACGGGGAGATATACAGTCTTATAAACCCACAATTGTATAGTTGGACTATAGAAAATCTAATTATAAACTCCATTGATGCCATGAAAGGCAAAGGGAATTTAACAATTGAGATCACTCAGGATAAGAAAACAATTAAAATAAACGTTATAGATACAGGAAAAGGTATTTTGAAAAGTGATTTTAATAGAATTTTCGAACCCGGTTACACCACAAAAAAGAGAGGCTGGGGATTAGGTTTATCTTTAGTAAGAAGAATTATTGAAGATTATCACAATGGAAAAGTAAAAGTATTAAGTTCCGTTTTAGGCAAAGGAAGCACCATCCAAATTGCACTTAAAGTTGAAGATTTATAAATTAGCAGAAAAATTAACCAATTGGAAATAAGTCAACATAAAATTAAAGAAGCCACCTTAACAAATAACTGCCCCGAATGTTTTTGTAACGAAGGACTTGTACTTACATTTTATCAAAAGCAAATTAAAAATGCATGGTATCACAATACTACCAAAGAGATTTCTGATAAAATTGAATGTGGAAATTGCAATACTATTATTTATCCCGTACGATGGACAGAAGATATTGAAAGAGTTAGAGAATTCTATTTTAAAACTATCGAACAACCTAAAAGTCGACTTAAACTTACGAGCCTTTCTATATTTACTTTAATTGGAATTGTAATTGTCGCAATTGCTGTTTTTATTGCAATCCAGAAAAATTACATATAAAAGGTATTATAATGCAGCACTTACTTTTGCTGCTATATCCTTAAATTCTTCTTCAGATAGTTTTACTTTCTGCTGAAAAGTCATTTCACTCATTGCATTCAAAGGGATTAAATGTACATGTGTATGCGGCACCTCTAAACCTACAACTGCAATTCCAACTCTTTTACAGTCTATTACCTTTTTGAGAGCCTTTGCTACATTTCGTGAAAAAGCCATTAACCCCATATATGTTTCTTCATCTAAATCAAAAATCTTATCAACTTCCTTCTTTGGCACACATAGAGTATGACCAACTGCATTGGGATTAATATCTAGAAAAGCATAGAAGTTTTCGTCCTCTGCAATCTTATAACTTGGGATCTCTCCACTTATGATTTTTGTAAAAACTGATGCCATATCTATTAGGGGATGTAATTTTTATAACTAAAATAAAAAAGGCTTGACCAACAGCCAAACCTTTTCTATATAAATGTTATAATATAGGTTATAATAACGTATCTATTGCTTCATTATAAGCAGTCTTTGGAGCAACTCCAACTTGACGTCCTACAACTTCTCCATTTTGAAAAACTAAAACTGTAGGTATGTTTCTAACGCCATACTTAGCTGCAAATTCTTGATTTGCATCTACATCTACTTTTCCTACTACTGCTTTTCCTTCATACTCTGTACTCAACTGATCGATAATTGGAGCTACCATTCTACAAGGTCCACACCATGCAGCCCAAAAATCTACCATTACAGGTTTATCACTTTTTAAAACTACTTCTTCAAAAGTAGCATCTGTTATTTCTAAAGCCATCTTATTTAATTTTAATGTTTATTCTACTCTATTGTGCAAATTTAGTCAAATATTTCTCTAAACCTTACAGCCGATATATTAGTTTTGACTATGGTAGCATTTGATTTTCTGATATTATTCTCTAATTTATCACTTTTAAATCAATATTCACTTACTTTTATTAACTTCATTGAATGAAAAAACGTTTTCTTTATCTATTTTTCTTACTTCTGAGTTATATAAATATTGCTCAAGAAATAGATTCTAATGATGATTTATACCAATGGGTGCCATTAGATGTAAAAGCATCTGCATATAATTCAATCCAAAATCAAACCAATAGAAATCCATCCATAGGGGCATGGGGAGATACCTTAGTACCAGGCATGAAAGCAGTTGCTATTTCTAGAGATTTAATGAAGCTCGGAATCACAAAAAACACACCGATTAAAATAGAAGGATACGATGGCATCTACCTAGTAAAAGATAAAATGAATGCGCGTTACCATAAAAAAATTGACATCTATATGGGACTAAAACTCCAAAAAGCTAAAAATTTTGGAATTCAACACCTTAAAATATGGTATGGAATTCCAAAATAAATTTCTTGTCATATAATTTTCAAGTAAAGATAAATTCTAGTTCTATTGATTCAGCTTATAAACAACTTGTTGCGAATCAAGCTCAAAAAGTAATTCATTAGAAATATTTACTTTTTGCTTCCTACTAGGCATATCCAATCTAATCTCATCCTCCATTGCATAAACCACAAAATTCAATAAGTGGTCACCACTATGCATAGAAATTAAATCTTTTAACGCATCAATACGTTGCTCTTCTATTTCTTCTAATTTTAAGTGAATAGTTAATTTCCGAGCATATCTATCCATCACATCTTGAAGCTGCTCCATAGAATTAAACTGAAGTCTAGGATCGCTCCTTTTTCCTGTCTCTCTATTTACCCATCCTTCGCGTACGAATGCTTTTATATATATAAAGGAGTTAATCATTAAAAAATGACGGAATTTAAGATATTCCTCTCCAAACATTCTAAATTCATAAGAATCAGAATAATCTTCAACAGTAAACAAAGCCCATCCTTTTCCATTCTTAGAAACACGATGCTGAACATCTGAAATAACACCAGCAAAAGAAACTTCTCTATTTACTATCTCTTCAAGATTAGAAAAAGCACCTACATTCCCATTACAAAAAACGTCAATCTCAGTCTTAAAATCATCCAAAGGATGCCCAGAAATATAAATCCCTACAACTTCCTTTTCACGCTTTAACTTCTCCATAGTTCCCCATGATTCGCATGGTGGAACTTGAGGTTCTGGAATCTGAACATCACTAGCCTCTCCAAAGAGACTCACTTGCGCAGAATTTTGATTCTCTTGAAATTTAGCTCCGTATTTAACAGCTTTCTCTAAAAAAGTAACTCCATCTCCTTCATCATAAAAATACTGAGCCCTATGTGTATCTCCAAAAGAATCAAAACCTCCTGCCAATGCTAAATTTTCAAAAGCTTTTTTATTTGCTGCTCTTAAATCTATACGCTTAGCTAAATCGAAAACTGACTTATATCTTCCATTTTCTCTACCATCAACAATTGTTGCTACGGCACCCTTTCCTACTCCTTTTACCGCTCCTATTCCAAAGCGAATTGCATTGTCTTTATTTACAGTAAACTTATAGTAAGATTCATTAACATCTGGCCCGAGCACTACAATTCCCATTCGCTTACACTCTTCTAAGAAGAAAGTAACTTGCTTAATATCGTTCATATTATTAGAAAGTACCGCAGCCATATATTCAGCAGGATAATTTGCTTTTAAATATGCCGTTTGGTAACCAATCCAAGCATAACACGTAGAGTGAGATTTATTAAAGGCATAACTTGCAAATGCCTCCCAGTCTTTCCATACTTTTCCTAAAACCTCTCTAGAATGACCTTTTTTCTCCCCTCCATCAAGGAATTTAGGTTTTAATTCTTCTAGTAATGAAAATATCTTTTTTCCCATTGCTTTACGGAGTACATCGGCTTCACCCTTTGTAAACCCAGCCAATTTCTGAGATAAAAGCATCACTTGCTCTTGATATACGGTAATTCCGTAGGTCTCTTGCAAGTATTCCTCCATAGCATCGAGATCATATTTAATCTCTTCATCACCATGCTTTCTTTTAATAAAACTAGGAATGTATTCTAGCGGCCCAGGACGATACAATGCATTCATTGCAATAAGATCGGCAAATACTGTAGGCTTTAAATCTTTCATGTGTTTCTGCATTCCTGTAGATTCATATTGAAAAACTCCTACTGTTTCTCCCTTCTGAAATAACTCATATGTTTTTTCA
The DNA here is from genome assembly GCF_048266025.1 of Joostella sp. NCBI lineage: Bacteria > Pseudomonadati > Bacteroidota > Flavobacteriia > Flavobacteriales > Flavobacteriaceae > Joostella > Joostella sp. Next base: position 150,599 of record NZ_JBLXAF010000001.1, read on the forward strand.
TCATCCAAAGGAAATTTATCAGGATCTAAAGAAATCCCATGCTTATATTTCACCAATTTAACGGTGTCTTTAATAAGCGTTAAGGTCTTCAGTCCTAAGAAGTCCATTTTTAATAACCCTGCATTCTCTACAACCGAGTTATCAAATTGTGTAACATATAAATCGGAATCTTTAGCGATAGAAACTGGAACGAACTTGGTAATATCATCTGGAGTAATAATAACTCCACAAGCATGAATTCCCGTATTTCTCACTGAACCTTCTAAAATCCTAGCTTGATTTATAGTTAAGGCTTCTAAATCGTCTCCTTCAGAAATATTCTTAAGCTCATATACCTTCTCCAGTTCATCCGCCCTTAAACTCCCTTTTAACTTGGCATCATCTAACCCAAATATCTTTGCCAGTTTTAGGTTAGGAATTAACTTCGCTATCCTATCTGCTTCATGTAAAGGTAAATCTAAAACTCTGGCTGTATCTCGGATGGACGACTTTGCTGCCATCGTACCATATGTAATAATTTGCGCCACCTGATTGGCACCATATTTATCAATTACGTACTGCATTACGCGTCCACGACCTTCATCATCAAAGTCAATATCAATATCGGGAAGTGAAACACGATCTGGATTTAAAAAACGCTCAAAAAGTAAGTCGTAATGTATCGGATCGATGTTTGTAATTTCTAAGCAATAAGCAACTGCAGACCCAGCTGCGGATCCACGCCCCGGCCCTACCGAAACATCCATTTGCCTTGCTGCAGCAATAAAATCTTGTACAATTAAGAAATAACCAGGATATCCTGTATTTTCAATTACACTTAATTCAAAATCAAGACGCTCTTTAATATCGTCTGTAATTTCAGGATATCTCCTTTTGGCTCCTTCATAAGTAAGGTGACGTAAGTATTTATTTTCCCCGCGTTTTCCATTATCCTCTTTATCTTCTTCAAATTGAAACTCTTCAGGGATGTCGAAAGCAGGCAACAATACATCTCTAGCCAACTCAAAAGGCTCAATCTTATCTACCACCTCTTGAATATTAAAGATCGCTTCTGGTAGATCTTTAAAAATGGCCTTCATCTCATCGCCACTTTTAAAATAATATTCTTGGTTAGGTAAACCATATCGGTACCCACGCCCACGACCTATTGGAGTGTCTTTTTTCTCTCCGTCCTTTACACAAAGTAAAATATCGTGCGCATTTGCATTCTCTTTATTTATATAGTAACAGTTATTAGTAGCTAATATTTTTACTTGATGCTTATTTGCTAGCTTAACTAAATCACCATTTACTCTATTTTCATCCTCTTGATCGTGGCGCATCATCTCTACGTAAAGGTCTTCTCCAAACTGCTCTTTCCACCACAACAAAGCCTCTTCCGCCTGTACTTCTCCAATATTTAATAACTTACTAGGCACTTCTCCATATAAGTTTCCTGTAAGTACTATTATATCCTCTTTGTACTTTTCTACTACTTTTTTATCAATTCTAGGCACATAATAAAAACCTTCTGTGTATCCTATAGAAGACATTTTTGCCAAATTATGATACCCGCGTTTGTTCTTTGCTAGCATCACGATTTGGTAACCATTGTCTTTTACAGATTTATCCAAATGGTTTTCACACACATTTAAAGTACAACCAACTATTCCTTTTAATTCTATCTCTGTTGGTTCTTCTCCCTTTTCTAGCGCTTCTTTATTTCGAGCTTTTACCCCTTTATTATGGTTTCCTACTTCTTTTACAAAATGAAAAGCTCCCATCATATTTGCCAGATCTGTCAATGCTACTGCTGGCATTTTCTCTTTAGCAGCTGCAGCAACTAAATCTGGAATACTAGAGGTTGCTTGAAGGATAGAAAACTGAGAATAGTTATGAAGATGTGAGAAATGTACTTCTTCAAGTTCTTTTATATTCTGATGTAACTCTTCCTTAGAAATTTCTTCTGAAGGTGCTTCTTTTGCTAATTGCTCACGAATTTCATCTGAAGCCTTTTTTAGGTTAATATGCTTTAAACCTATTAATTCTATCGGCTGCGGATTAGCCTCAGAAAAATCTCTTAAATAAGTAGGAGAAACATCTAACTCTTCTTCTGTAAAAACTTCTTTTCTAATAAGCTCTAAAAAGCAACGTGTAGTTGCTTCCACATCGGCTGTTGCATTATGGGCTTCAGCAAAAGGTTCATCAAAAAGAAATTCATGTAATTCTGTTAGTGTCGGTAATTTAAATTTACCTCCTCTACCTCCTGGAATTTGACATAGCGATGCAGTAGTCTCCGTACAGGTATCTAAAACTGGAATTTCCGTCAAATTACTTTCTACTCCTGCTCTATAGAATTCAGCTCCCATAATATTAATATCGAAGCCTACATTTTGCCCAACAACATGTGTGGATTTACTTAAAGCTATTTGAAATTTCTCCAATACCTCCATTAGAGGCAATCCTTCTTCCGCTGCTAATTCTGTAGAAATTCCATGTATCTTTTCCGCATCAAAAGGAATATTAAAACCCTCTGGCTTAATTAGATAATCTTGATGCTCTACTAAATTCCCCATGTCGTCGTGCAACTGCCATGCAATTTGAATTGCACGTGGCCAATTGTCTACATCTGTAATAGGTGCATCCCAACGCTTAGGTAATCCAGTAGTTTCTGTATCAAAAATTAGGTACATAAAATTCTTATCTATTTAATGTTGAAGTAATTAGTCGTAAAGAGACCGAAAGCTTAAAATTAAGAATAATTTTTAGAGAAAAAAGCAGAAGTTCCTATGAGTTATCAACCATAAAAAAAGGGTCGTTCCGCAACATAAAACAACCCTTTTTCGAATTTAAATCTATCTTGTTTATGATACAATTTGCTCATACCTTTTTGCATTATCAACAGAATTCTTAATTGCATTCCGTTGTCTTGTAAGCATTGCTTTTGTAGAATCTGGCAGAGCAGTTTCTTTTAATACTTTATTATAATCTTCCAAACTAGCTTCTTCTCCTCTTTGAACCTCTTCTAAAACTGCTTCTTCATTGTTTTGAGAGACAGCAGATTTTATATCTATCCAAGCTCTATGCATATCACCAGTAAAACTACCTGAATCGACAGGCTTTTCTCCGAAAGAAATAATTTCTCTTTTTAATTCATCTGAAAAATGTTCTCTTTCTACAGCTTTACTCTTTAAATATGTTTTTAAATTAGTGCTTTTAACATGATCGACAGAATTCATAAAGCCTTTGTTGGCATCATAATTCTTTTCTAATAACTCATTTATTTTTTTCGCAACATCTTCTGTATAACTCATAATTTATTTTTTTAGTGATTCGTATTTCATTAAACTACTAAAAATAAGACCAGTAGGCAAAATTCATCATGCATTTATGTATAATTTAACTCCTTTTCTTAAAAGAAATACAAAACAAAATCAGTAGTAAAATTCCTCATTTAAAAGCATTATTTCACAATAATAAGTGTGAGTTAAAAAAATAGAATAATTTCATTAAAATAATTTAAGGGTTTAATTATCTTTGTGCCCACATTAAAAATATATATTGATGTCAATTTCAGATTTATATTCTTCAGGTTTTAGAGATAGAAACCGCGATCACTTTGCTGCTATTGTTAGAGTTGCTTTGTCTGATGGCGAAATTTCTCCTGAAGAGAAAGCATTTTTAGACCGTTTAGCAAGTAATTTAGACATTACTCCAGAGCTATACGAAAGCATATTAGAAAACCCATCTGCGTATCCAGTTAATCCACCTTCATTATATGTAGCTAGATTAGAACGCCTTTATGACATTGCAAGAATGATTTTTGCAGACCATATTGAAGATGAAGATGAGATGAAAATTATGAGACGCCTTGGTATCGGACTGGGTTTTAGCCCTGCCAATGTTGACCTTATTAATAAAAAAGCAATGGACCTTATTCATGATGGGGTAGATGTTGACACTTTTATTGAAGAAATAAGACACATGAACAGATAATCCTGTTTATACAAAATAATAAAAGGCTGCTTTTCTAAAAGCAGCCTTTTTTGTTTGGTTTACACATCAAGATGTAAACCCCCTCAGTTCGTTATTTATAAATATCTATAAACTCCTCAGCTTTTTCCACCATATTTTTACTTCCGCAGTAAAAAGGAACTCTTTGATGAAGTTCTGTAGGTTTGATATCCAATATAGATCTAAAACCATCACTAGCTTTTCCTCCAGCTTGTTCCGCTAAAAAAGCAATCGGATTACACTCATACAACAACCTCAACTTTCCATTTACAGCTTTACTACTGCTAGGATACAAGAAAATTCCACCTTTAATTAAATTTCTGTGAAAGTCAGACACCAAAGAACCTATATATCTTGATGTATAAGGCCTGTCATCTTCTTCCTCTTGACAATATTTAATAAACTTTTTAACGCCTTCTGGAAAATGAACATAATTACCTTCATTAACAGAATAGATACTTCCATCTTCAGGATATTGCATATTTGGATGTGATAAATAAAATGTACCTATCGCTGGATTTAACGTAAACCCATTAACACCATGCCCTGTCGTATAAACAAGCATTGTTGAGGTTCCATAAACAACATAACCTGCAGCAACTTGAGCACTTCCTGGCTGTAAAAAGTCTTCCATAGTAACCTCTGTTCCTATCGGTGTAACACGTCTATAAACAGAAAAAATTGTTCCTACAGACACATTTACATCAATGTTACTCGAACCATCTAACGGATCGAATAAAACGACATATTTATTCTGATTATTATTGTCATGACTATTTATTGCTACAAAATCATCTTCCTCCTCTGAAGCAATTCCACAAACAATCTCCCTATTCGTTAATGATTGGATAAACTTTTCATTAGCCAATACGTCTAATTTCTGCTGATCTTCACCTTGCGCATTAATATCTCCACTAGCCCCTAAGATATCTACTAATCCTGCTTTACTAACTTCGTGATTTACAACTTTTGCCGCCAACCGGATTGCATTTATCAATTTAGAAAGTTCCCCTGTGGAATAAGGGAAAGCACGTTGGTTTTCGATTATGAACTCACCAAGTGTCTTATTTTTTTTGGTCATAACAGTGATTTGTGTTTTTACGCTCACAAATATCGTGATTTTTGTGAAACTACAACGTTTTCGCTAAATTTCATTTTTATATATTTATAACTATAAGTTATATTTGTAACAGATATGAAGTACACAATTAGAGAAGCACAGAAAGAAGATATGAGTCAAGTTTTGGAACTTATCCAAGAACTTGCAGATTTTGAAAAAGAACCAGATGCTGTAGAAGTTACAGTTGAAGATCTTATAAATGACGGATTTGGAGAAAACCCGCTTTTTAACTGTTTTGTTGCTGAAGTAGGAAGCAGAATTGAAGGCATGGCTCTTTATTACAACCGTTATTCAACGTGGAAAGGCAAAACTATTCATCTTGAAGATCTGGTGGTAAGAAAAAGTATGCGCGGAACAGGATTAGGAAGTGCTTTATTTGAAAAAGTAATAACACAAGGACACCAAGAAGGTGTTAAACGCATTGAGTGGGTAGTTCTAGACTGGAACACTCCTGCTGTTGCATTCTATAAAAAGAATGGTGCAGCTATTTTAAGAGACTGGAATACGGTGCAATTGGACGAAAAAGGAATTAAGAATTTTATAGCAAATACTAATTCATGAGAATTTTTAAATTTGGAGGAGCATCTATTAAAGATGCTGAAGGAATAAGAAACGTAGTTGAAGTATTACAAAGTGTTGGTCATCAAAATACATTATTAGTGGTTTCTGCAATGGGAAAAACCACAAATGCCATGGAAGTGGTTGTAAAAAATTATTTCGAAGACAAGACAGCATTAGATGCTTCTTTTAATGAAATTATTGACTACCATAATGAAATATCATTAGCACTATTCAAAAATGACAAGCACCCTATTTTTGCTGAAGTAAAAGGGTTAATTGAACAAGTAAAAGGGTTCTTGGCTTGGAATAAATCTCCAAAATATGCGTTCGTATACGACCAAGTTGTTGGATATGGAGAACTTATATCTACAACTATTCTTAGTGCGTACTTTAAAGAAGTAGGCATTACAAACAAATGGTTGGATGTTAGAGATTATATTAAAACTAGCGATGATTATAGAGAGGGAAGTGTGAACTGGGAAAATACTCAAAAAAACATAGCCCAAAACATAGATCAAAGTTGCTTAAATATTACGCAAGGTTTCCTTGGAAGTGATGACAATAATTTCACCACTACTTTAGGAAGAGAAGGTTCGGATTATACCGCTGCTATATTTGCTTATTGCTTAAACGCAGATTCTGTTACCATATGGAAAGATGTCCCTGGGGTTTTAAATGCAGATCCTAGATATTTTGAAAATGCAGAGCTTTTAAATAGAATTTCCTACAGAGAGGCTATTGAGCTTGCTTTTTATGGTGCTTCTGTAATCCACCCTAAAACTTTGCAACCGCTACAAAGAAAAGAAATACCTTTACATGTTAAGTCCTTTATCAATCCAACAGAGGACGGAACTGTTGTTATGAAAGGAAAAGGAATCACTCCTAATGTTCCTTGCTTTATCGTTAAGAAAGATCAGATTTTAATGAAACTTTCTTCTTTAGATTTTTCTTTCATTGTAGAAGAAAATATCAGTGAAATCTTCAAATTATTTCATGATAATAAAATGAAAGTTGATCTTATTCAAAATTCTGCAATTAGTTTTTCTGTATGTGTAGAGAATAAATATAATAAACTTGAAGACCTACTAAAGGTATTAAAATCTAAGTTTAAAGTTACGCATTATGAAGACGTTGCATTGTATACAATAAGACATTTTGATGAAAATGCAATAGCTTCTTTACAAGAAGGAAAAGAAATTTTACTTGAACAACGTACGCAAGAAACAATCCAGTTGGTCGTAAAATAAACTAAGAGCTCGCTTTCTTTTTCTATATTTGTATTGATTTGACCTCAATAAGATTTAAATGGGATTAGTTACTGCGAAAGAAATTGCTCAAGTAATAAATGTAGATAAATATGGTTTTTTAGGGACTTTCAGCGGGTGGATCCTTATGAAAGTTCTTAACATATCTGCAATAAACAAGGTATACGACAAACACAAAGACAAAAAGGATTTAGACTTTTTAAATTCCATTTTAGAAGAGTTTGAGATAAATTTTGAAATCCATCAAGAAGACTTAAAAAGACTTCCTAAAGATGGTGCTTATGTAACAATATCCAATCACCCTCTTGGTGGAATTGATGGTGTTTTACTTTTAAAATTACTTTTAGAGCAAAGACCTGATTATAAAATAATTGCCAATTTTTTACTTCATCGTATAAAACCATTGGCTCCTTTTATAATGCCAGTAAATCCCTTTGAAGAACATAAAGATGCAAAAAGTAGTATCGCTGGCTTCAAGCAATCCCTTAAACATTTAAAGGACGGACATCCGTTGGGTGTTTTTCCTGCTGGGGAAGTATCAACGTATCGTGACGGAAAACTTATTGTAGATAGACCGTGGGAAGAGGCAGCTATGAAACTCATAAAAAGGGCTGAAGTTCCTGTTGTTCCTATTTATTTTCATGCTAAAAACAGCAAGTTATTCTATAGACTTTCTAAACTAAATGATACGCTAAGAACGGCAAAATTACCTTCTGAAGTTATTACACAACGCAACAGAGTTATCCGTGTAAGAATAGGGAGACCTATTAGCGTAGAAGCTCAAAAAGAACATGAAAGCTTAGAGGAATTTACTGATTTCCTTAGAAGAAAAACATATATGCTTTCTAATGCTTTTGAAGAAGATCGTTTGTTCGATAAAGTTCCTACGAGCTTTAAATTCCCTCGTTCCCCAAAAGAAATCATTACTCCAGTGAGTAAAGATCTTATGGATCAAGAGGTTTCTCAATTAAGAGAAAATGACTTACGATTGCTACAAAGTAAAAACTACGAAGTTTTCTTAGCTAAGGCCAATCAAATGCCTTACATACTTCGAGAAATAGGAAGACTCCGAGAAATTACATTTAGAGAAGTTGGAGAAGGAACAAATCAAGCAATTGATTTAGATGAATTCGATGAATTTTACCACCACCTCTTCCTTTGGGACAATCAAGAAAAAACACTTGTTGGAGCCTACAGAATGGGAATGGGAGCTGATATTTTTAAAGCTAAAGGAATTGATGGTTTTTACCTTCAAGACCTGTTTAAATTTGAACCCGAGCTATATAAAATGATGAGTGAATCGATTGAAATGGGACGTGCTTTTATAGTAAGCGATTACCAACAGAAACCGATGCCACTATTTTTATTATGGAAAGGAATTGTACATACTACTTTACGTCGCCCAGAACACAAATACCTAATTGGGGGAGTAAGCATTAGCAACCAATTTTCGAACTTCTCAAAATCTCTAATGATTGAGTTTATGAAGTCTCACTATTGGGATCCATACGTAGCACAATATATAAGTCCAAAGAAAGAATTTAAAGTAAAACTTAAAGACGCAGATAAAGAGTTTGTTTTTGATGAAACAGAAGCAGATCTTAATAAGTTTGATCGTTTAATTGATGAAGTAGAACCAGGAAACTTACGCCTTCCTGTTCTGATTAAAAAATACATCAAACAAAATGCAAAGGTTGTAGCTTTTAATGTTGATCCACTATTTAACAACTCTGTAGATGGACTTATGTATATAAAAATTGCTGACTTACCAGAGAGCACAGTTAAGCCTGTAATGGAAGAATTTCAGGAAGAATTGGAGCGCAAGCACATGGAAGATGCCAACGAAGAAAATTTAAAATAACTGATTACAGTTTTTCAAAATATAGTTAAACCGCTAGATAATTAACTTTGTCTAGCTGTTTCCTTGTTGAGTTTCATTAAAGAAAAATCCTACAGACTGCTTTACCTCGTAAAGCTTATCTATATTGATATTATAACAGGTTTTCTTACCTTTTGGAGTTCCTATAATCAAGTCTACCTTTTTTAACTCAATTAAATGTTGAGAAATAGTGGCTTGTGCCAAATCAATGTCTCTAACCATATCATTACAAATACAGTTTGGATTATTGCTTATATATTGAAGTATTGATATTCGAGCAGGATGCCCTAAGGCTTTAAAAGTTTTGGAGAGTTCATTTTGCTCCAGCGTATGCGCTAATATTTTAGTAAACCCCATAATTATAATTTTTTCTTTTTTGCTGTAACAATTTATGAAATGGGGGAAATGTAAATGCTAGTGTCTAGAAACAAACGCTTCTAGACACTAGTAATAATTATTTAGAACCAAGTCTTTTTACCAATTTGGTATGTTTGGAAAAACTCTTCATCAGACTTTGTTAGGTATATAATTCCTTCTATTAGTCCTATAATAGACATTACAGGCGCTAAAATCCCACAAGTAAGGATAGAACCTAATAACATAATTAACCCCTCTTTCTGATAACCTAAAACAAATTTATGGATTCCTAGAGCTCCTAATACTATTCCTAGTACTCCAGCCATTACTTTTTTATTATTCTGAGTTTCAAAAGATGTCTGAGCTTCTCTTGCTCCCTCTTTAAACTCATTTGCTGTTTTCTTAGCTTCTTCAGAAAAATCTTTTGCCTTATCCTCGAAGTTTTTCTCGTTATCGTTCATTTCCTCTTTTTTTAAATTGGTTTAAGCAGCTAAATTACTAAAAATAGTCCTAGCATACCAAAGGCTATCTTTTAATATTTAGGATATTTATTACATTTACTATTTTATTGTTTCTTCATAAAGACCTATCCAAGTTTCAACATCCATTTTACGCAATAATATTGCTATCAACTCATAAGGAATCTGATCCATTTTTCTAAAACGAACACAACTCTTTCCTATATCTAATTTTGACGATGTATACTTTGGATACTCATCAATAAACCATTTATAAATTTCTTTATCTGCATACAACCCAGAATGGTAGAGTGAAATGTAATTTTTCTGGGAAGCTAAATTTATAAAGGGAAGTGGAAGTTCTGGATTGCAGTGATATCCCTTTGGATAAATAGAATGTGGAACTACATAACCAATCATTCCATAACTCAATCTCTCCTCCAAACCTTTCGGTAAATTATCTAAAATTACAGCTCGCAATTTATTAAATGCTGGTCGTCTTTCTAAGGGGACTGTATTTAAATAATCTTCTACTGTATTTGCACTAGTCATAAATGGTGATAATTAAGACATTAGAAACTTTCCTATAAATTTAAGAAAAATCTGCCCTAATTTTATCTACAATTGTTTGTGCCAATTTTTCTTTGCTTTCTATGGTCCATCCTGCAACATGAGGTGTAAGAAGAACATTATCTGCTTCTATCAAATAATTCATGGCTGCTGGCATTTCATCAGTAAATAGATTTTCAAAAGATGATTTTTCATATTCTAAAACATCTAGGCCAGCACCTAAAACTTTTCCAGACTTTAAAGCAGCTACCAAGTCTTCAGTAACTACGCTTTTTCCTCGAGCTGTATTTATAAACCAAAAAGGGCGATCAAAAGAATCTATAAACTCTTTATTTATCATCCCCAATGTTTCAGGTGTTTGCGGGGTATGGATACTCACAACATCTACTCTTTTCTTAAACTCTAAAATTCCCACTTGCCGTGCGTTCTCATCTCCTACTCCTCCAACAATATCATAGCACAATACATCAACATCAAAACCTTTTAGCTTTTTAGAAAAGGCTTTTCCCATATTTCCATAACCAATTATTCCTACAGTCTTTCCTTCTAGCTCTAAGCCTCTATTTTCCTCTCGTTGCCATAAACCGCTACGAACCTCTTTATCTGATCTATTTAAATGATTAAATAAGGAAAGTAACATTCCTAAGGCATGCTCTCCAACAGCATTCCTATTTCCTTCAGGGGCATTATATAATTTTATTCCTTGCTCTTTAGCAACATCCATGTCGATATTTTCTAATCCTGCACCAACACGACCAATAAATTTTAAATTTGTAGCTGCTCTTAAAAACTGAGCATCTATCTTGATTCTACTTCTTATTATGAGTCCATCGTAATCTTTTATTTTCGCTTCCACCTCCTCTTTTGAGGAAGTATAATCTGTATCGTTATTAAATCCTAATGCAGCTAGTTGCTCCAAAAGAAGAGGATGGTTTGTATCTAAATGAAGTACGTTCATTATATATAATTTAAATGCTTTTAATTAAAAAACAGATAAGTTTTAAAGCATACAAATTGCTCAAGTCTTATCTTAATACAAAGATATTACCTTTAGATTTAATTATATAATAAAGAATACTTAAGAGAATGGTCAGTTTATAAAACCCAAGTACAACAGCTTAATTATTATGCAAAACATTACTGGTATGCCTAGCTATAATATTCTTAAGACTTTCAATTCTTTTTTCCTGTCCCAAAGAATGTTTTAGTAGTTTATGCCGTAATTCATCTGGTAGGTGCTCTTCCAATAATTTTAATAACAACTTATTGTTTTGCTCCTCCAAAGCCAAAGCATTCTCAAAAAGATAACCACAACCGTCTTTTTCGATAAATAGAAATAAAGTAATTTTCGTTACATAGAAAGAGTTTCGAAGTCGTGATTTAAAAAAAGAAACATTATGGTTTTTCTCTAAGTATAGACGTATGTCGTTACAGAAATTATATTTAGAAAAAAAGCTCTCCTCATAAAACATCTTTAACTCATCAGGAGTCATATAATATTGGCATTCATTATAGGTCTCCTTAAGTTTACAACTAACGTCGTATAACTTAACAAGTTCTCTCTGTATGTGGCTTTTAAAACTACTTTTTTTCGGCATAAGAAGTCCCTATGAAATTTTAAGGGGAGGGGGTGCTTTAATTTACGCAAAAATAATATAAGTATAGACAAGCAAGAGAATTTAGGCTAGATTTTAACATTAATATTCGTCAAAAGGCAATCTTTACCACACAAACTACACTTAGAAGCCCAATATGTACTTTGCAATTGTGAAATATATTAATATTCCGAAAACATCATTACTTGTTGTAATAAATGGCCCTGTTGCAACAGCTGGATCAATTCCTTTTTTATCTAAAAAGATTGGAACAAAGGTTCCTATTATTGCAGCAATGATAATTACCGTTATTAAAGCTATACCTATGGTTACAGAAACCAAATATGTAGTGTCGAATAAAAAATGACTTATTAAAAGTACTACAAAAGCAATTGCCATTCCGTTAATAAGACCTAACAAGAATTCTTTCCCGAGTCTATGAAGCATTTCTCCTTTTATAGTATCATTAGCAAGTCCTTGCACTACAATTGCAGAAGACTGAACACCCATATTTCCTGCGGTTGCTTGAATTAAGGGTACAAAACTCAATAAAATAGGAAATTTCGCCAATGCACCTTGGAAACTACCTATAATACTAGCTGCTCCTAATCCCCCAAGCATTCCAATTAACAACCATGGTAATCGCGCTTTTGTAAGCTCAACAATACTATCACTAGCCTCTACATCTTGGGTAATACCCGCAGCCATTTGGTAATCTTTTTCTGCTTCTTCACGGATAACATCCACAATATCATCAATCGTAATTCTACCTACCAAGCGCCCTAATTCATCAATCACAGGAATAGCTTCCAAATCGTATTTAGACATCAAACGAGCCACATCCTCACCTTTGTCATTAACGGTTACATAATCAACCTTTGGGATATAAACACTACTAATTTCTGCTTTAGTAGAAGTCGTCAACAAATCTTTCAGTGAAAGTCTACCTTTCAGCTTGTCGTCATTATCAACCACATATATAGAATGTACACGGGTTACATTTTCCGCTTGCTTTCTCATTTCTTTCACACAAGTGAGCACATTCCAGTTTTCATTAACTTTTACCAGCTCTTTCGCCATAAGTCCACCAGCAGAACTCTCATCATAACGTAAAAGTTCAACAATATCTCTCGCATGGTCTTTATCTCCAATCTGAGCTATAATCTCATTTACACGATCATCAGGAAGCTCCGCAATAATATCCGCTGCATCATCGGTATCTAGCTCGCTAATTTCTTCAGCTATCTCTTTAGCAGAGAGATTCCCTAGGATCTGTTCCCTTATGTCTTCATCTAACTCTGTAAGTATATCAGAAGTTTTTTCACTATCTAATAACTTAATAATATAAGTCGATTCTTCTAAATTAAGCTCATGGATAATCTCTGCAACGTCAGCATAATGAAAATCTTCCATCATATGCAATAACGTCGCATCACCGTTGCTCTCAATAAGTTGCTCTATTTGCTCTATGAGCTCCTCCGTAAGTTTAAATGGAACCATCTATCTTTTCTTGTTTTTTGGGCACATAACCATAAAAAATGGTTATCGGGCTATCTGCTATATCTTTTAGTATTACATCCACTTGCTACGCGCTGGATATCATACTAAAAGGATGCCGCTACTATCCCTTGCGCAGGTTACAATAAATCTTTCTCTATATTAACCGTAAGTGTTATAAAATCATCTACACTCATCTGTTCTGGCCTACGGTTAAATATAACATCTTCTCTTAAATTATCTGTTAACTCAAATGTTTTTAAACTGTTACGTAATGTTTTCCTACGTTGTCCAAAAGCGGCTTTTACAACCTTAAAGAACAATTTTTCATCGCAAGGCAACGAATAATCTTCTTTCCTTATTAATCGTAATACTCCAGATTCTACTTTTGGCGGTGGATTAAAAACTTCTGGTGGAACTGTAAAAAGATATTCTGCATCATAAAAAGCTTGCACCAATACAGATAATATTCCGTAAGTTTTATTACCCTCCTTTTCACAAATTCTTGCAGCTACTTCTTTTTGAAACATTCCAGTAAATTCTGGAATTTGATCTCTTAGTTCTAAAGTTTTAAAAACTATTTGAGTAGATATATTATAAGGAAAATTTCCTGTAATAGCAAATTGTTCCTCTCCAAATAATTGTGAAGTATCATATTTTAAAAAGTCAGCTTCTACAACCTTAAATTCACTTTTAGAATTTGCAAGTCCTGGATGTTCTAATAAAAAGTTTTGCTGTAAGTATAAAATAGATTCACTATCAAGATCCATAGCTATAAGATCTACATCCTTTTTAAGTATGTATTTTGTTAATACACCTGTCCCAGGACCAATCTCTAAAACTTTCTTGTAATTATTAAGCGTTAACGTATCTCCTATTCTCTCAGCTACTGCCTCGTCTTTTAAGAAATGCTGTCCCAAATGCTTCTTAGCCTTTACAGGAGAATCATTATCGGCACGTCCCTTTTTATAAGGAGTATGATCGTATTTCTTTTTTTTCTTACTCATAGCAATAGGTATATAATATGCTTAGAAAGCTTTAAGCTATTAATGAAATAGAAATCTTTCTGATCAGACGGGTTAAAATATATATTTCTGGCTTTCAAAAACAGCTGTAAGCAAAGCTAAAACCTCAACGTATATATTCTACAATCTAAACCTTTTCCAAAACTCTAATTCATAAAAATAGATTTAATGCTCGCTTATAATTTCTAACTCCGTTCTAAAAGAAACTAACTGACTCGCAAATTTCTTAAGTACTTTTCCTCTCAACTCTTCTGCGTTTTCTTTATAATAACGGTCTAACGTATCTTTATCTTTAGTAAAATACTGCACAGAATAGGTTATACCTCCCATTTCTTCCTCTACCAAAACACGCGTCATTGTTGCCTTTGTAAATTTTCCCGTTGCTAGCACTTCGGGAATATGAGTCTCTTTCATCCAAGCTACCCATGCTTCATGAGATTGCTCCTCTACATTTGTTGTAACACTATATATATACATACTTTCCGTATTCTTTTATCAATTTATAATCTAACACTTGCTCTTTTACTAAAGCACAAAAAATAATCGGTTCCAAAATTAACAATCTAGATCTTAACAACTCGTATCTATGTTAAAAAACTTCGGCAGTAATTAGTTTACAGCATCTCCACGAAGTTCACGATATTCTTTACGAGCATCAACAAAATAAATACTGTCTTGATGCTCAAATATTATACGCTCTAATAGTTTTTTTGCCTCTTCAGGTTTCGATAATTCATCACTATAAATAGCTGCTAATTTATACAAAGCATCATCCATTAGGATTCCTTCAGGGTAAAACTCAATTATCTTCTGATAATTATATGCTGCCTTCTCATAGGATCCTCCTTTTTCTAATAATTCGGCTTGCATTAATAATGCTTCGTCTTCAATTGGCTCTCCCTTATGATTCTCTAAAATTTCTTCTAATAATGAAATCGACTTTTCATTATTATGCTGATAAGCCATAAGATCTGCTTTCGCATAAAGTTTTAATGCAGTATGCGTTGAATCGTTTACTATATTATCAGAAATTAAAAGTTTTAACTCCAAAGCATCGTTGGCAATTAATTGAGAGGTTGATGACTTTAATACTTTGAGTTGTGTTTCTGCCCAATCAAAATCACCTTTATAAAAACTCGTCTGCGCTACTTTAAAACGCGCTTGCTGACCAACAACATGATTTTTCATGTCCTTTTGGACTTGTGAATAGTAAATTAGCGCCTGATTGAATTTTTCATCATAAACCAAAATATCTGCCATTGCCATTCGTACTTGAGCTATTGAAAATCTATTCAAAGGTAACTCCAACGCATCTTTTAATAGCTGAATTGCTTCTTCACTCCTATCGCGATTAAAAGCTAGAAATGAGGCATATTTTAACTGTACTTCGATCGTTTGTGAGGAAGTTCCGTACGTATCTAAAAGTATCTTAAAATCTTGCTCCACCTGATCATAATCTTTTTTAGTGGCTGTATCTAAAGAGATAGAAATTAATTCCAGATTTGCATATATTAATAATTCTGGATTCTGAGTTTCTGAAATAATAAACTCAAAAATTGACTTTGAAGTTTCTGTATCTCCACTCTCAGAAGCCATTCTAGCTACATTTAGAATAACATTAAATTTAGGTTCTAACGAGCGCTTGTATATTGCTTTCTCTTGAATAAAAGCACTTTTAAAATCTTGCTGCTGAATAAATAGCCAACTCAACAACTCGTTCCAAAGTAAATCTGGATTTGTTTGTGAGCGTCGCAGGAGAATCTTCTTGAATAAAACATTATTTTCACTCGCACTATCTTCACTAATAAAAGCGCTTAGATTTCTTTTTATATTCCCAATTAAATTCTCACGCTCTAACATCAAGTCACAGTACATCTCGTACATGTTTTCGATATCACCCTGCTCCCCGTAGATATACGCTAAGTCGTAGTTAAAATTTAGCTTAGGGTTTAAAGACATTCCTTTTTTATAGGTCTTTACTGCATAATCCAACAATGCTTTCTCCTTAAAAGCACCTCCTACTGCAAACGCAAAATTAGGATTACTATCAAGGCTCGCTACGGCTTTATCATAATATAGATTGGCTTTATCTTCTTGATTCATTAATTGATAATTGTAGCCTGTCTCTATAAAAAGAACTGGATAGATATTTTTATCTTCTAATTTTTTGAGCAAAATCTTTTCTGCCTCTTCCAACTGATTTGCCTGTTGGTAAGAAGCAACTAAACTCATAAAATAGTTTCTATTGTTTGGATTTTGATCATAAAGCTTCTGGAAGTATACAATGGCTTTTTCATAATCTCCCTTCTCAAAATACTGCTGTGCAATAGCTTGGTTCTGAGCAAAAAGATCAGAAAAACTTAATAAAGAAAAGAATATTATAAAAAAGTATTTCACAGATAGATATTATTTATTTTGAGTCGCTTTATAATGCTATCGCATAAATATAATGCTTAGTTCTCAAATATAATCGATTAATAATGAAGAACTAAATAGCTACTAACAAATAGATATATAAAAGCGGAGTCGAAAACACCTTCACCAAAATGATGAAATTTCTCGACTCCGCCCGAAAAGACACTCTTTGTATCTTTTAAAATATTTTAAATACTAATTATAGCATTACGAAATCATATCGAAACCTGTATATGGCACTAAAGCCTCAGGGATTTTAATTCCTTCTGGCGTCTGGTAATTCTCTAATATTCCTGCCAAAACTCTCGGCAATGCTAAAGAACTTCCGTTTAGAGTATGTGCTAAAACACTCTTTCCATTCTCATCTTTAAAACGAAGCTTTAAGCGGTTTGCCTGATATGTTTCAAAATTCGAAACTGAGCTAATTTCTAACCAACGCTCTTGAGCAGTAGAATACACTTCAAAATCGAATGTTAAAGCAGAAGTAAATCCTAAATCTCCACCACAAAGTCTTAAAATTCTATAAGGAAGTTTTAATTCTCTTAGAATTTCTTGAATGTGAGCAACCATTCCATCTAACGCTTTATAAGAATTATCTGGATGTTCTACTCGCACAATTTCCACTTTATCAAATTGATGAAGTCTATTTAATCCTCTAACATGTGCCCCATAACTCCCTGCCTCTCTTCTAAAGCATGGTGTATAACCAGTAATTTTAATTGGCAAACTACTTTCTGAAACTATCTCATCTCTAAAAATATTGGTAACAGGAACTTCCGCAGTTGGAATTAAATATAAGTCGTCTGCCCCAATATGATACATCTGCCCTTCTTTATCTGGCAACTGCCCAGTACCGAAACCTGAAGCTTCATTTACTAAATGTGGCACTTGGTATTCTGTATATCCTGCTGCTGTATTTTTATCTAAAAAATAAGCGATTAGCGCTCGTTGTAAACGCGCTCCTTTTCCTTTGTAAACAGGAAAACCAGCTCCTGTAATTTTTGCTCCTAAATCGAAATCAATGATATCGTATTTTTTAGCAAGCTCCCAATGTGGTAAAGCATCTCCTTCTAATTCTGGAACAGCTCCTTCTTTAAAAATCTCAACGTTATCCTCATCAGAATTCCCAGCAGGAACAGATGGATGCGGGATATTAGGAATTTTATATAATAAACTTGATAATTCTTCAGACTTCGCATTTAATTGCTCTCCTAAAGTTTTAGAAGTCTCCTTTAGCTCTCCTGTTTGTGCTTTTAAGGCATTTGCCTTTTCTACATCACCACTTTTAAAAAACCCACCAATCTCTTTGGACAATTTATTAGACTCGGCCAATATGTTATCTAATTGTGCCTGAAGTGCTCTACGCTCTTCATCCAAGGATATCACTTGCTCGATCATTGAAGCCTCTACATTTCTTACTTGTAGTAGCTTAATTACCTCCTCCTTGTTTTCTCTAATAAACTGTACTTGAAGCATGATTATACTTATTTAATTTATAAAAATGATTTTTTTGCTCAGTAATGCAATTTTCCAGCAAAACTGAAGCACAAATTTAAACGTTTACGGGTGATTAAGAAATGTATTTATGTTTTTTTAATTCACAAGTGAAGACATCTCATTTTTAATAAGAAAAACATAACTCATTCACTATAATACTTGCTCTTTTATTAATAAAAAGCATCGTAAAAGCAGCCACAAAAAAGTGTTTTAATCTTTAATTCGTTTCTCCTCTTTCTCTTTAGGATTATAAGGATAAATCCAATCTGCGTGCTTAAAGTAGTCCCAAGAAACAGTAGCAAGATCTACATCGGGTTTCACAAAAGACATCCATTCACTATTATTCACACTCACCTTACTCGAAGTAGCATACACACTAATTTCCTCTCCCTTTTCTTGATATTCTCTCTTTAAATGTTGAACAAATTGCCAAATAACATCTGGTTTAGTAGCTACAATACGGCGTTGCTTAGGAGATAAATAATCTTTTAGATTTACATAGTGAGTCCTTCCCGTTGTTTTATTAACCAATTTAAAGCTAATTACCCCAGATTTCCCTCTTAGCATCATTCGCCAACTTAATCGGTGTCCTTCTTCTGTCCATAGTACATTATCCTTAATTACCCAATGACGAAGTGGAAGTAGAATTTGAATCGTAAAATACAAACCTCCAAGAATCAGCAATGGCTTTCTGTAGCTAGGAACCACTATTTCATTAGCAGTATACAGCTCTTTTTTCTTCAGAAATAAATTACGAATCGTTTTAGGCTCAAAAAAGAATAAGCTAAATGCGAGCGACATATACGGGAAGATTCCGATCTGAAAAACAATAGAATTAAACAAATGGAAAAAAATCGAAGCAAAAAATGCCCATTTGCGGGTTCTTTTTATCAACAGTAAAGGAACTATTAGGAGATCGAATAGAATTCCGGTATATGTAATAAACACATGAACTGAATGTTGCTGTAAAATATCTCCTATCAAATAATAATGTGCACGAGATTTCATCAACATTTCAACAACAGAAAAATCTAACCAATCTGGGTATAACTTTGCAATAGCAGCATAAGTGTACACTATCCAAACTTGAAGAATTATTATTAGAGAACACCATCTGGGCATCCATATTCTTTTAAAAGAAGGATTCCGAGCATCCACAGAAAAATAACGACTTGCAGGCAATAAAATCATTATCAGGCAAAGTAATAATAGCAGATAATAATGGTTATTATAAGAGTTCTTTTGCATAAAATAAACGCCTGCCCACATAATAGTGAAAGCGCTCATACTATATCTATACTTATATCCCACCATTACTAAGAGCCCAAAAACACCCATAATAGCAAAATAGAAATACATTCCATTACCCTGTAATGGTTGCAAAAAATCTAATCCTATAAAATTAAATGTGAATTTAGGATCTATAAGTGCACGTTTTACCCAACCCGTAAAAATGGCGCCTATAGCTTCCATGAAAATTAAAAAACCAAAAATAACTCTAAACACTACAAGTGCAGAATTATCTATTCTCGTAAATAAAAGTTTATTGAGCATGGTTTTTAGCGATATAGGCTAAAGTAGCCTCTTTATCTTTAATAAGTTGTTCTTTTAGCTGAATTATAGAATCGAATTTAGTTTCATCGCGTAACCTTTCAAGCACTTCTACTCTTACTTCAGTACCATAAAGATCTTCATTGAAATCTATAAAGTGAACCTCTATTGTCTTCTTCTCGCCATTTACAGTAGGATTGAAGCCGATATTCATCATTCCAAATACCACTTTCCCATTGTAAACACTCTTAACAACATAAACTCCAATCTTAGGAATGAGTTTATATTTCTCTTTGATATAAATATTGGCAGTCGGAAAATCTATTTGCTTCCCTAAGCCTTTTCCTTGAGTAATTTCTCCTGTTAGCATATAAGAATACCCAAGAAAAGTATTTGCTGTCTTTACATCTCCCTCTTCGAGAGCCTTTCTAATTTTTGTAGAACTTACAGACACTTCATCAACCTCTTCCACAGAAATTTGTTCAACTTCAAAATCGTATTTTTCTCCAAAATCTATAAGATCATCAATAGTTGCTGTTCTATTTCTTCCGAAGCGATGATCGTAACCAATAATTACTTTCTTTGCATTTATATTATCTACAAGAACGTCTTTTACATATTCTTCCGCAGTAAGTCTAGAAAACTCTTTTGTAAATGGATGTATGATAAGCTGATCTAAGCCAGTTTCTTTTAATATGGAAATCTTCTCGTCTAAAGTATTTAATAATTTTAAATCCGTAGCTTGTTGCAATACCATACGAGGGTGTGGAAAGAACGTTAAGATTGTAGATTTTAAATCGTTTGCAATAGCATTTGCCACCAATTTATCTATAATTTTTCTGTGCCCCACATGAACTCCATCAAAGGTACCAACAGTTACCACCGTATAGTAATTCTCTTCTTTATCAAAAAGATTACGCTTTATAATCACTTAAAAGCATTTAAATTAAACATCATCAATCACAAAATAACGAATTTAAAAGTGAATATTTAATTAAATTAAATAAGTGATTTATTATTTTTTTCGCTGAACAAGGTCAAAAATTGATTATTTTTATTCCCAGCCTATACGTAAAAATGAAAAAAACCACCAGAATCACTCTCCTTTTTTGCATTTTAATATGCTCTGTTTCAGTTTTTTCACAGAACAAACCTCTTTGGTCTGCGACACAACTTAAGCAGAAAAATATTCCTAATCTTCAAGGAAAAGAAACACCAACCTTTACCCTTAATATTCAAGAATTAAAATCGCAATTAGAGAACACTCCTAAAAGAGGAGGTCAACTTTTTAAAAGAAGTGCGAATGTGGCGGTAACTTTTCCTGTTGATAAAAATAAATTCACGCAATTTGTTATAACTGAAAACAATGTTATGGCAGCGGAGCTTGCCGAGAAATTTCCAGATATAAAATCCTATGTAGGAACTTCCATAGAAAACCCTTTAGAAAGAATTTATTTTTCCGTTGACAATTCAGGCTTCCATGGAATGATTAGAAATAAAAACGAGATCACCTATATAAATCCATCTGAAGGTTCTAAAGGCGATTATTATCTAGCTAAAAAATCAGATTTTGATGCCACTGAATATGAATGTAAAGTAGAAGGAGCCAATACGGAAACTAGTTCTAAAAGTGATAGCAATTATGCGGCGCGCCCAGTAGATGACAGCATGTTAAGAACCTACAGAATGGCATTAGCATGTACCGCAGAATATGCTGCTTTTCATATTAATGCTGCAGGAGTAGCAACAGGAACAGAAGCAGACAAAAAATCGGCAGTTCTTGCTGCAATGAATACTTCCATCACAAGAATTAACAGCGTTTATGAAAATGATCTCGCCATACAATTACAGCTTATTGCTAATAATGACGATCTAATATTTTTAAATGAAGAAACTGATGGACTTACCAATGGCGACGGGGAAGCATTAATTAATGAGATTCAAAATGTAATTGATAACGCTTTAGGTTTTGGAAATTATGATATTGGACACGTATTTAGCGTTAGCTCTTCTGGAGGTGATGGGATAGCACAGTTAGCTTCGGTATGTACTTCAGGAAAAGCAAGAGGTGTAACAGGATTTGTTAACCCAACAGGAGATGCTTTTGACATAGATTTTGTAGCACATGAAATTGGACATCAATTTGGAGCTACACATACTTTTAACAACTCTTGTAATTCTAATAGAACTTCTGCTACCGCTGTAGAACCAGGAAGTGGAAGTACAATTATGGGGTACGCAGGAATATGCCCAAGTAACGTGCAAGGAAATAGCGATGCTTACTTCCATGCAATTAGTATTTCGCAAATCTGGGACAATATAACCTTAGGAAATAGCACTTGTGGAGCAACTACATCGATTAGCAACCAACCGCCTGTGGTTTCTCCAATTGTAAATTATAGCATCCCAGCAGGAACTGCTTTTGTTTTAGATGCTGAAGTAACAGACCCTAACGGAGATGTATTAACATACACATGGGAGCAGCAAAATAATGAAGCTTCCACACAACCTCCTGTTGCCAATGCAGAAGATGGACCTATGTTTAGATCTGTACCTCCATCTATTTCTTCAAAAAGATACTTCCCTGAAGAGAATGCCATTCTTAATAATAATTTATCACCAACTTGGGAAGTAATTCCTACAGTCTCTAGGAATCTTAATTTCTCACTTTTAGTAAGAGATAACAATTCTAATGGCGGACAAACAGCAAGAGAAGACCTTACCATTTCAACTATAGACACAGGAAATGCCTTTGCAGTCACCTCTCAAACAACAGAAGAAACCCTCCAAGGAGGCTCTGTATATCCTGTAACTTGGAATGTAGCAGCAACAGACAAGCTCCCTATTAACACCAGCTTTGTTAGTATTCTGCTTATTATCAACGATGATTTAGAAAATCCTATTGTTTTATCTGAAAGCACAAAAAATGATGGAACAAAACAGGTAGTTATTCCTGGAGACATCAATACAGAGAATGCTAGATTAATGGTAAAAGCAGTTGATAATATCTATTTTGCAATTAATGAGGCTACATTAAAAATAGAACCTTCGGACTATGCGTTAATATTTAACACCTTAGAACAAAGCGTTTGCCAACCAAATGACCTTACCATTCCTTTTAAATATAATAGCTATGGTACATTTAACGAAACAATCACACTTACTGCGGAAGATATTCCTACTGGAGCAACAGTTACCTTTAGTGCTACTGAAGTAACTACAGACGAAACCCCAATAAGCATTACCGTATCTGGAACTGCTAATTTAGCGCATGGAGCCAACACTTTTAATGTGGTAGCAACTTCTTCTGGCGGACAAATAAAAAAATACCCCATAGAATTATCGGTTTATTCAGAAACATTCGAAGAGATAAATCTAACGTCTCCTGAAAACACCGCTTTAGAAGTTCCGCTAACTCCAATTTTCAACTGGGAAGAATATACAAATGCAAAATCCTATGAAATTCAGATTTCAAAAACTTCAGATTTCAGTAATATCGCTTATTCAGAAATTACAAATACTAATGAATTTCAAGCTGAAGCATTAGATGAAACTACTACGTATTATTGGCGCGTAAAACCTATAAACACATGTAGTGAAGGAAATTATAGCGCTACCTTTTCTTTTACTACCTTAAATATATCTTGCAACTCCTACACCAATAATTCTACGATATACATTTCCAAAGCGGGAGCATCTACAAACACAGCCACTCTAGATATTCTTGAAGGTGGTACTTTAAATGATATAAATATAACGGTAGACATAACACACTCTTGGCTCGAAGATTTAACATTAAACCTTATCTCTCCATCTGGAACTATTGTTCCGCTACTAACACAGCAGTGTGGAGACGGTAACGATATGCTAGTTACTTTTAGCGACAGTGGCAATAACGTAACATGTACAGCAGCAAACCCAACACTCTCTGGCACTATAAAACCTCAACAACCACTTTCTACGTTATATGGAGAACCTTTAAAAGGAAGATGGAAACTTGAGGTAAACGATGCAAATAATGAAGATGGAGGAAGCATAAATTCTTTTAAAATAAGCTTTTGTATTGATGGAGACTTTGATCCAGACACCGATAGAGATGGTGTTTTAGACACGGAAGACCTTTGCCCAAACACTCCAATAGGATCTAAAGTAGATATAAATGGATGTGCTATTTTTAGTATTGCTGCCAACAACTATGAAATAACAATTACAGATGAAACCTGCTCCAATAGTAACAATGGAAGTATTGATATCACCGCGGAAGAAAACTACAACTATGATGCTACCTTGACTGGAAATGGTGTAAATACCAGCTCTCCTTTTAAAACTGACATAAGTTTTGAAAACCTAAGCGCTGGAAATTATCAATTGTGTTTCACTATAGATTCAAATAGCGGATACCAGCAATGTTTCGATATTAATATTGGCGAACCTGCGCCATTAGCCATTTCCTCCACAAGAAATTCAGCAGCAAACAAAGTAATGCTAGAACTTTCTGGAAGTG
This sequence comes from Joostella sp., assembly GCF_048266025.1. NCBI lineage: Bacteria > Pseudomonadati > Bacteroidota > Flavobacteriia > Flavobacteriales > Flavobacteriaceae > Joostella > Joostella sp. The sequence goes on from NZ_JBLXAF010000001.1 coordinate 174,886, forward strand.
ACATTTATACGATTGAATTAAATGGAGCTATTTCTAAAACAAACAGAGAATCCCTAGAACTATCCTTAGAAAAAGGAGTGAATAGACTGAAAATATATACTGATAAAGATTGCCAAGGTTTTCATGAAGAACTCATTATTAGTGCAGGAGAAATAGCCGCTTACCCTAATCCGTTTATTAATGAAGTTACCATCTATACAGCATTTCCAAATAGCAATTCGTTACTTACTCTTCATAATACCTCTGGAAAATTAATATTCAGTAGAAATGAAAATAGTGACGACTTAGGAAAAATTAAACTTCAACTAGCAGAACTCCCAAAGGGGATTTACATTTTGAATATAAATAATAAGGAATATACTAAAACCCTTAAATTAATTAAAGATTAATAATATGCAGAAACTACAATACATAACATATTTAAGCTGCTTATTATTATTCTTAAGCTGTGGAGGTGATAGTGATGAACCTGAAGAGCCTAAATCTCCAAGTGCGGCGACTTTAATTTTTCCTTTAGAAAATTCTGAATGCACAGAAGGAGTTATTTCCTCTCCCGATGCAGATATAAGTGTGGTTACTTTTGAATGGAATCCTTCAAACAATACAGATTCTTACCAATTAACCATTAAAGATCTTGGAACTACAAGAACGCAAACATTTGATACTCAATCTGCTTTTCAGGAAGTTACTTTAAACAGAGGGACTCCATATTCTTGGTATGTAGCTTCAGTAAATAGCACCACATTAGAATCTGTAGTCAGTGAAACTTGGAAGTTTTATAATGCCGATGAAGGCGCTATAAGTTACCCACCATTCCCCGCAGATTTAATAGAGCCTACTCCCGGAAGCACCCTGTACAGTAGTAATACAACTATAAGTTTTATTTGGGAAGCAGCAGATATCGATAATGATATTGTAGGATATAATGTGTTTATGGGAAGCAACAATCCTCCCACAACAAGTATTGCTGATAATACTTCTGAAGAAACACTTACGTATGCTACTCCAAGTGCAGGACTATATTATTGGCTAGTAAAAACAACAGATAGCAATGGAAATGTTTCAACCTCTGAAATTTCTCAATTTAAAGTAGAATAATCAGGTGTTATTAAAAGCATTCATTGTATTATTAAGACCTGCTGTTCCAAAAGATTTGATAACCTCTTTAGCTTTCTCCAAGCGCTCTTTCATTTTGCTAGACTCCTCCTCATTCCATTTCCCTAACACATAATCCACCTGTCTTCCTTTAGAAAATTCTGCACCAACTCCAAATCGGAAACGTGGATAATTGGTTGTCCCTAGTTGACCTTGGATATCTTTTAACCCATTATGACCACCATCACTACCTTTACCTTTTACTCTTATAGTTCCAAAAGGTAAGTTTAGATCGTCTGTTATAACAAGGATATTTCCTAATGGAATTTTCTCTTTCGTCATCCAATACTTAACAGCCTTCCCACTAAGATTCATATAAGTACTAGGCTTTAAAAAGACAAAAGTGCGTCCTTTAAACTTATAAGTAGTCGTAGCTCCCAATTTATTAGTCTCGAAAGCAACCGACTCTTCATCAGCAAAGAAATCGAGAATTTTAAATCCTATATTATGTCTCGTATTATCGTATTCGGCACCTATATTACCTAAACCTACTATTAAAAATTTTTTCATTGAATCTACTTCTTCTTCTACTTCCTTTAAAAAAAGTTTCTTTAAATACTGTATCATATCTCTATAACTAGCTGAGATACAAAAATAAAAAAGCACCTCGAAATAGAGGTGCTTTTAAATATATAAGTTGAATGCTTACTCAGCTTTCGCTTTACCAGCAGCTTTTTCTTCTTTAGCAGCCTCTTGAGCAGCTTTCATAGCAGCACGAGATACTCTAACTTGACATACTACTGTATTTTCTGGGTGCATGATTTTATAATCATCATTCCCTACAGCTGTAACGTATAATTTGTTACCAATTTCTAATTTAGATACATCTGCATCTATAAAATCAGGTAAGTTAGCAGGAAGTGCTTTTACCTTAAGTTTACGTTGGTTCATACGTAAAACTCCACCGGCGATAACCCCTGGAGAGTTTCCTACTTTTCTTACTGGAATATCCATTGTTACTTCTTTATCATCAAATATTTGATAAAAATCGATGTGTACAATAGCATCAGTCACTGGGTGAAACTGAATATCCTGTAAGATAGCATTGTATGTATTTCCTTTACCAAATGAAATAACTACTGTGTGTGCGTTTGGAGTGTACACCAAGTCTTTAAATGCTATTTCTTCAGCTGAAAAGTGTAATGGCTTATCCCCTCCGTATAATACGCAAGGTACCTGTCCAGCATTACGTAAGGCTTTAGTTGACTTCTTGCCCACGCTTTCTCTTTGAGATCCTTTAATTGTAATTGACTTCATTATATATGTATAAAATTAAATAATTTACATTAAAAATTTAGAACTGATAGAAGTATTATGATGTACTCTATGCATAACATCTGCAAATAAATCTCCACAACTTAATACTCTTACTTTATCACTCTTTTGCTTTGGCGGAATAGAATCTGTTACGATTAATTCTGTAAGCTTAGAGTTTTCAATTCTTTCGTATGCGTTCCCCGAAAGTAATGCATGCGTACAGATGGCTCTAACGCTTAAAGCGCCTTTTTCCATCATTAGATCCGCAGCTTTTGTTAATGTACCTGCAGTATCTACCATATCATCTACTAACACAACATTCTTTCCTTTAACATCTCCAATAAGCTCCATATGGTCTATTACATTCGCCTTTTTACGTTGCTTGTAACAGATTACCACATCCGAACTTAAAAACTTAGAATATGCATACGCTCTTTTCGAACCTCCCATATCTGGGGATGCTATTGTTAAATTATCCAACTCAAGACTCTTTAAATATGGCAAGAAGATCGTAGAAGCAAATAAATGATCTACTGGCTTCTCAAAGAACCCTTGAATTTGGTCTGCATGAAGATCCATAGTTATTATTCTAGTGGCTCCCGCAGACTCTAATAATTTGGCTACTAATTTTGCCCCTATCGGCACTCTAGGCTTGTCTTTTCTATCTTGTCTTGCCCAACCAAAATAAGGCATTACAGCAGTGATATGTCTTGCAGACGCTCTTTTAGCGGCATCCAACATAAGTAACATCTCCATTAAATTTTCTGAACTTGGATTTGTAGAACCTATTATAAAAACTCTAGCTCCACGTACAGATTCTTCAAATGAAGGCTGAAACTCACCATCACTATATCTAGTAAAAGATACACTCCCTAGCTCTGTCCCAAATGCTTTTGCTATTCTTTCAGCTAAATCTTGACTTTGCGTACAAGAAAAAATCTTTGGATCTGGCACCGAATATGGCATTGTAATATCTTGTTTAGTAGTTAATTATCGTTATGTCATGTAAAATGAGGTGCAAATTTAGAAATTTATTCCAACTCTTAAAGCATTTTGTCACTATTTTTAGTCGGAAGATTAAAAATATTTTATAGTTTTGCAGTCCAAAATTGATATAACGGTCATTATTTACCTGTATCAATTTAATAATAATGCTCGAGTGCCTGCCTACCGATAAGGTAGGGCGAAATTGGTAGACCTGTCTGCCGACAGGCAAGCGCGCTAAAAGAATGCTTATGATTACAGTATATGCTATTTCTAGTTTAAACCGTAATTATATTTATGTCGGAATGACATCCAATCTTGCAGAAAGAGTTAAAAGACATAATACAGGAAGAGAAAGAACCACAAAACCTTATCTTCCATATAAATTAATTTTTTCTGAAGTTTGCAACAACAGAAAAAATGGACGAGCCAGAGAAAAGTACTGGAAGTCTGGAATAGGAAAAGAAAAACTCAGAGTTCTAAGAAACTCTATATAATGCTCGAGTGGCGGAATTGGTAGACGCGCTGGATTCAAAATCCAGTTCTTTCGGGAGTGTGGGTTCGATTCCCACCTCGAGTACTTTTAACATATCAATTGATATTAAAACCCTGTAAAACACCAGATTTTACAGGGTTTTTTAATTCCTTATATTCCTTTAAATTCAATTGAAATCAACTAAAATGTGAATGATTCGGATGCACTTCGGGTCTCACTACAGGTGCGACCGAATAGATGTTAAATTGTTGAATATCAGTGTTTTGTGGTTTTAATATATGATTACTTTCTATTACTTTTGAAAGAGAAAAAGGTGTAACCTATGCAAGATTTATTATCCATCCTATTCTACATCAGAAAGAGTAAAGCAAAAGACTTAGAGCTTGGAACCATTTATTTACGTATTACTTATGGTGGAGAGCGTGCCGAACTAAGCACCTTTTTAAAGGTGAGTTTGGAGAAATGGAATGCTAAGGCCAATAAACTCACGGGCTCTTCTCCTACTGCTAAGGAGGTAAATAGAAACCTGGATATGATTAAAAAAAATGTATATCGGGCTTATCAGGAAATGATGGACAAGCAACAAGATATAACAGCCCTTAAACTTCGCAACCGATATTTAGGAAAAGATGATTCCAGAAAAGACATCCTTGATGTATTTGATGAACACAACTCAAAAATGGCAAAACTGGTCGGTAAAGATTATACTGCCAGAACCCTTCAGCGCTATAAAACAACAAAAAGTCATGTATCCAATTTCAACAAAGCTACTTATTCTTCCATAGATTATTTGGTAAAAGACATTGATGTGAAATATATCAACCACTTTATCTATTACTTAAAGACTACCGTCGACCTTTCCCATAACTCAGCTATGAAATATCTATCGTATTTCAAAAAAATAATTCGTATTTGTCATGCAAACGGATGGATAGAAAAAGATCCGTTTTATAATTTCAAACTACGAACGCATGAAATAGAGAAAGAGTTCTTAACTAAGCAAGAATTGAATAAACTTATTGATAAAGAATTATCAAATCAACGGCTAGAACAAGTTCGGGATGTATTCATTTTTTCTTGCTTTACCGGCCTCGCATATATTGATGTCACCAAATTGACTCATGATGATATTATTTTAGGAATTGATGGGGAACAATGGATTAAGGTGAAACGAACCAAAACCGGCACTATTAGTAATATCCCTTTGCTTCCAGCAGCCAGAAATATCATCGCTAAATATTACAGTGAAAAGCAAGTGGGATCACCTCTGCTTCCCATGTCAAGTAATCAAAAAACCAATAGTTACTTAAAAGAGATTGCAAATCTATGTGAAATCAACAAAAACCTTACCTTCCACATTGCTCGACATACCTTTGCCACTACAGTAACGCTTTCGAACGGAGTGCCTATTGAATCTGTCAGCAAAATGCTTGGGCATAAATCTTTAAAAACTACCCAGCACTATGCTAAAATCGTTGACCGTAAGCTAAGTGATGATGTTCAGAAATTAAAAAAGTTTTTTGGTGAAGGAGAAAATCTAAAGGGGACGAAATCTCTGTAAAAATTTCAATGATAGTTCTACAGGGTTTATATGAATCGAAAACTATCTCTTATTAATCATTTAATTCATTCTTACTCACGAAGAATTTAAATTCCGATTAGAAAATTTAATTATCAAAACCCAATGGAAGTCCTAAAAAACAAATGTTTTGCACTTATGGGTTGAACTCAGCCTTTTCTTAAATAGACTTTAAATGAATAAAATAATTTCATACCCTACAACCTAATATAGAGGACATCATTGTATTCTCCATTATTAATGGAAACGATTCTATTTATTAATAAACTCTATAGCTTTATCTAGAATTTCATCTTCACCATTAATTATTCCTTGAATTGTAGAATTTACTTGAATGTCAATTTTCACTCCTTTTCTTTGAGTTTCTGTATTATCCGGGTAGAAAATTCCAATTCCGCTAATCATCGTTTCGTACCCACCAACCATATTGAATCTGCTGATATTTCCATCTGCCCCAGAAGTTTGACTACCTATAGTAGTTACATTATCTCCAGTTTGTAGTCCCATGGTAACAAACTCCCCTGCACTTCGGGTTTGTCCATTAACTAGTAAAACAACTTTTCCTTTGTATTTTAAACTACCTTCATTACCACATTCCTTACCAGTTTTCCATACAAATTTTCCAGGATAGTTTAAATCAGGATAAATTTTTTTGTAAAAACTCTTCTTTTGAGAACTAATATAATCTGCAAATAAGAATACCACATCATTTGGATATTTTCTAAGGTCTAAAATAATCGCTCTTGTTTTTTTTAAATCTTTCATTACGGGAATTACTTCACTCTTATCTAACATCCCTACATCTACCAAACCTATATTACCATCTAGTATCGTATACTTCTCCTTAGGTGGCTGCCACTTGTAGTTGAATTCTGGAAACCTATAACGCTTAAACAACTTGGTATATGCTTGCCCATCTCTATGATATGTCAAAACTACATTATCTGTAGATCCGTTAAAGATGGCATCATAGGCATTGAATTTCTTTTTAGAGAGATTTGAGCCGCTAATATATTTTTCCCTTTCGTCAAAAACAGACTGAACAGATTGACCATTAACTTTAGTTATTACGTCTCCTTTCTTTAATGCATCCAACCTAGCTATTGAATCGTTGTAAAACCCTGTTACAATAGCTTTTCCTTCTATCAGCTTAAATTTTGCAGGTAGGTAGTAATAACCAAAAAAAGATCTCGTTTGATGCGTTTTAAATAAACCATGGCTATCATTAATACTTGCTATTAATTCTAGCATTGCCATATGAAACTCTATTTCTGTATCAGGATTTATGAATTTGGGTAGCATTTTATCAAGAACTTTGTCCCAAGAGAGGTCTGTTTGATATTTATAAGGAAAAAAATATTCTACTATGTTCCAATAACGGAATAAACTCAAAAGTCTCAAATTTTCATCCTTCCAATCAAAATCGTTGTAATCTATTTCGTTGGTCACTTGTATGTTTCCAATACCATCATAGGAATCAACATAATACTTCTTTCCTAGATGTCTATTTCGTTCAATATATTTTAGTTTCTTAGCTAGATTAGATGTATAGGTCTCACTATCATCCATCCAATTCAAGTTAAAGTTTTTTTCAAAATACTTTATAGTTGGATTCACTTGAACATTGCTGCGGTCCTTTATTTTCCCTAGACTATTAATCCAATTTAAATAAACCTGAGATAATTCTTCCTTTGTACAAGCACTTTTAACTTTTGGCAATACATTAAATAATTGTTCATCCCATTTATAATTTCCCGCTGCTACATCTGGATGATAATATTTAAGAAAACCCCAAATTCTACATAAACTTGATAGTTTTTTTGTTTCAGATAAATGAGTTTTCCCTAAAGATACTTTATGTATTAATATAACAACAAGGACGGTAAAGATTGTTTTTTTCATAATTTCTTAGTTCCTTTTTATAAACTAAAAAGTTAGTTTAAAATTCAAATATAACTAAATTTTTAGTTTATAAGAATTCGCCTTTATAATGATTGTGATATCCCATAACGGATAGGAATGAATCTTCCTAACACCAAGCCTTATGACATTTGATAGGCTATAACAGCTATTTTTTTATTCTTTATTGTTAATAACTCAATCTTTAATATGTTTTAAACAATTTAATTTGCCTACGATTCATATCCTCTAACATTAGATCTAATTAGCTCAATAAAAACTAAATTCACTTGCAATTAAATTGAATCAAATATCTGATAATCAATTATTTGTGAATAATATTTTTTTATTTTTTAAATTTACACCTTCCTTCTTTTTACTTTTATTTCAAGAATTCTACCAAAGAAAACAAAGCGCTTTGTTCATTATCAATCTTTTAAAACAGATACAATGGACAACATTAAATTACAAGAGAAACTAGACAGGATTGAAAGCCTTCTGTTAGGCTCTAAAAAAGTACTCACCTTGGAAGAGGCCTGTGATTATGCGGGTATATCAAGGAGCTATCTCTACAAACTGACCTCTGCAGGGCTCATTCCCCATAGCAAGCCCAATGGAAAAATGATATTCTTCGATATCGACCGTCTTAACGCATGGCTGTTAAGGAATGGCCGGAAATCACAATGTGAGATCAAAAACCAGGCACTGGATTATATACTGAAGAAACCATAAGCTTTGGTTTTATGGTTTAACAACTATTTCAAAGTTATATCCTATCTACAATTTCTAAATTATATTTTTATGAAAAAGATACCGTACAGACGCATCGGCACCACGTATTGGAAAGATATCGAGAGACCCCTTATATCTGGGGACTCCATCTCCATCATGGTCCGGTGGAACAAGGAAACGATCATTGCAGACCACGGAAAGTCCTATCTTTCAAAGATCCCAAAACTGGACGGATTCTGTTGTATCCCTGAGCATATAGGGTACGAGCAAGTGGTCGGTAATTCCTATAACACCTACCACGAGCTGCCCATGGCACCCAAGAAGGGAAAATGCCCTGTTTCCATGGGGTTTGTGAGGCACATCTTCGAGGAACAGGCCGAACTCGGGCTGGATTACCTAAAGATCATTTATGAGAACCCCTCACAGATACTGCCCATCCTATGTTTGGTCAGCAAAGAGCGCGGCACCGGGAAAAGCACCTTTATCAAATGGCTCAAGGCCATCTTTGGCCAGAACATGACCTATATCAAAGGGGACAGTTTTTCCTCACAGTTCAATGCCGATTGGGTTTCAAAGGTGATCGTTGCGGTGGACGAGGTGTTCTTCGATAAAAAAGAGATCACAGAAAGGCTTAAATATTTGAGTACCACCGATAAGGACAAAATGGAGGCCAAGGGCAAGGATCGGGAAGAGGTCGAATTTTTCGGGAAGTTCATTCTCTGTAGCAACAATGAGGATACGTTCATTCTGATAGATTCCAATGAAATCCGCTTTTGGGTAAGGAAGGTGCCCCCTTTCGATACCGAGGACACCGAATACCTGCACAAGCTCATTTCTGAAATACCCGCCTTTCTGCAGTTACTTCGGGACCGTCCCTTCGCCTCTGAAAAGAAAACACGGATGTGGTTCACCCCGGAACAGATCAAGACAAGAGCGCTAAAGAAACTGGTCTGGCTGAACAACAATGCGGTCGAGAGGGAAATGGTGCACCTGCTCTACGAAATGTTCGAGGCTACCGGTGTAGATGAGCTCAGGGTCACGCCAAGGGAAATCGTTTCGAACCTCGGCAAGGTACGCCGTAAAAACTTCGAACCGAACGACATCCGGAGAATACTGAAAAACAAATGGGGGCTTACCCCTTCAGACAATTCAAATTCCTATCAGGGGTACGAGTATACCAGTTATGGTGAGTTTGTCCAGATCAGCCGTGTCGGAAGATATTTTGCTGTTGAAAGAAAAAAGATTTATGGAATTTTTGATGAAATGATGAATTAAGAGTATAAATAATTGATTACCAATAAAATAATTCTTCATCAAAGTTTCATCAAACGTTCATCAAAATTAGATTCCATCAAAAATGATGAAGATCAGCAAAACAGTTTGATGAATGATGAAAAAATGATGAAGTGTGAAGTACCAGTAAATATAGGGGTTAAGAAGGATTCTTCATCATTTTATCAAAATTTTTCAGAAAACCATCCAGCCCATGAAAAAAGAGAAAACAAACAAACTGTCGTGTGAAAAAGCCCGTAGTGTTTGCACCGTGCAGGCACTCGCAAAACTAGGGCATTTCCCCACCCGACAAACGGAGAAAGAAGCTTGGTTTCTGAGCCCCTTCCGGTCAGAAACACAAGCCTCTTTCAAGGTATCCCTGACACTGAACCGATGGTACGACCATGGCGCCGGTATCGGGGGCAATGTGATCGACCTGGTCTGCCTTATAAAACAATGTCCGGTAAAAGAGGCCTTGATGTTTTTGGACAATGAAACTTTGGTTTTTTCTTTTCAGCAGCAGCCCCTTTCCAAAAAGGGACCAGGTATAGAGGTTATGGATGTAAGGCCTATCAGGCACCCTGCCCTGATCGGTTATTTAAGCTCACGAAAGATTAGACCCACTTTGGCAAGGCTTTATTGCAAAGAGGTACATTTCAGGTTGAACGGTAAAAACTATTTTGCCATCGGGCTTGAAAATATATCCGGGGGTCATGAGCTCAGGAACAAATTCTTTAAAGGTAGCGTTTCCCCAAAGGACATCACATTTTTAAGGAACCTATCCCCTAACCTGGTTGTGTGCGAGGGGATGTTCGATCTGCTCTCTTTTGTCAATTGCTACCCTACCCTATCCAAAGAAGCAGACTTCCTTGTTCTCAACTCTGTCGCATTTGTTAAAAGGGTCCCTGATTATTTTAAGAATTATAGTACGGTAGAACTTTATTTGGACAGGGACAGTGCGGGTAAAAAGGCTATGGAATTTTTATTGGGTTCCCATTCAAAAGCCGTGGATAGGTCGGTATTGTATTCAGGTTTTAAGGATATAAACGCATGGTGGACGGGAAAACCGGATGGGTAATTGCGCAGCAATTTCAAGATGTGTTTTTGTTGCCACAAAAACCATCTTGCTTTGCTCCCGGAGGTCGCAAAGGGTGCTGGGCACCTTTGGTACTAAAAATAGAAACACTTCCTAATTCAAACAATTGAACCATGGCCAAAGTCAGAGTCAACATAAAATCCACTTTTGTCAAATTCCGGTGTACCCGGTTTGAAAAAAGACTGTTGCAGGTCAAGGCAAAAAGGGCCAACCTCAGTTTGAGTTCCTATTGCCGCATGGCGGCCATGGATGATAAGATCATTGAACGGTTTACCGAGAAGCAGATCGAGGTCTATAAGGCCCTTGTTCAGTACCACCACCATTTTAAGCGCATTGGGAACATGTTCAAAAAAAGGGACCCAAAGCTGACCGAAGAAGTGTACCTACTTGCTGAAGAAATCAAAGACCACTTAAAAAACTTTAAAAAATGATAGGGAAAGGAATGGCCATAGCGCACACGAGGGCTTCCATGCAATATGGGATGGACCAGGAAAAGGATGCAGAAATTGTCTACAGGGCACACCTGGCCGGGGAAACCCCATCAGAAGTGACCAAGGAGTTCAAGATCGTACAGGATACCAATGCCCGTTGCCAGAAGAACACCCTGAGTTTCGTGCTCAGCCCTACCGTGGAAGATGGTAAGAAGTTAAGTGTAAAAAAGCTGGAAGAACTTACCGGTAGGTTCGTAAAACAGATGAAACTACAGGAGCACCAAGCGATGGCTTTTGTGCACCGGGACAAAAACCACCTCCATGTCCATTTGTACGTGAACCGGATTGGGTTTGATGGAAAGGCCTACAATGATAGTTATATCGGAAAGCACAGTCAATTGGCAGCAGAGAAAGTGGCTAAAGAAATGCATTTAACCACCACTAGAGAGGTGCAACAAGTAAAACAACAATCGCTATTACACATTCGGGCACTTATCAAACAACAACACTTAAAAACTTTACAAACCAGGCCCAAAACCGTAGATCAGTATATAAAACGCATGCAAAAACAGGGAGTTAAAGTGATTCCTGTGATTAATAAATCCAAGCAACTGCAGGGATTTCGATTTACCTATAAATCGCATAACCTAAAAGGAAGTGCTGTCCATAGAGAAATGTCAGGAGGTAAAATACTACAAGCGATTTCTTATAACAATGCAAAAGGATTAAAACTATCAAAAGATAATACACTTAAAATAGTAAATCAAGCAGTAACCCTTAATGCTAATCTAGCAGCATCCATCGCTAAAAAAGTAGCAAAACATGTTATTAAAAAAGCTATTGACACGGGGATTGGGATTGGTTATTAAAATAAAAAACAATGGCGAAATTAGAAGAGATAGCAGCTTTGCTGACGGAGGAAATCGAAGAATTTAATGTATCGGTAGCTAAATTAGAAGGGCTGTCAAAAAAACTTCGTGAAGTAAAAGTAAAAGCTGATACATCACAGATTGAAGATCTGTTGGAAACACATCTAAAAAGGCAAGCGCAATTTGAAAAGATACAGGCTACAAACACAAAAGACTTAATTCAAAGTATGAATAAGTCCAAGCTATTTCCGAAATGGATAGTGGTATGTAGTATTATATACATCGTGCTTTTATTAGTATTGGGTTTTAGCACACTAAGTTATCGACATACGAATCAGCAATTAAAAGATAAAAACGAACGTATAAAAAGACATTATCAAAGTTTTATAAAGGCATCACCTGAAATCGAAGCACACTATTTGAATTGGATGAACCCTCCTAAAAACCAAGCGAAATAGTATTAGTTATGGTAAGATTTGGGGGTATGATAGGTTTATTAATGATGCTATGTAATCTGTAGTTTTGAAATGAAAATAGGTGTACTCTTTTAAGGTAGCTATATGCAAATACATATAGATTTATTGCAATCGCCGTTATTATATGCTTATACATATACTATTAAAAATAAGCTCTTATTTGATATGTGTTCTGGATATGAGGTTGACGATAACTTTAATCATCATATCCTTTTCATTTGGGTTACTTTCCGCTATTAATAACGTTAATGCCACCAATGCATTATCGGGAATGATTTTGCTACCATATTTCGTAAATAACATATTGTTCCTATCCAAGAACCATACAAATAGATAGGCAGCAATTCTTTTATTACCATCGGAAAAAGAATGGTTTTTCACTACAAAATAGAGTAAGTGCGCAGCTTTTTCTTCAGTAGTTCGGTACAAATCTTCACCACCAAAGGTCTGATAAATATTTTCCAGGGAACCTTTGAAAGAGTCGTCTTTCTCCCTTCCAAAAAGTCCTTCGAACTTAGTTTGCCTTCCTAATTCATCAATTGCTTTTCGGGCTTCATCATAAGTAATCTTATACACCTCATAAGTTCCCTGTTCTGGCAAACTCAAGCGTTGATGGTCGTAATCATCCAACAAATCTAATGCCCTGGAATACTGCGCTATGATTTTTATAAGACCCGCTGATTCATCCGTATAAAGTGGATACTCTGAAATTACTTTCTCTTGCAGCTGAATCACATTCTTAAGTTCTTGTAACTGTTGGGTTCGCTCCTGAAGTAGTTTTTCATTGATGGCAAAGCCTTGTAACAAATACTCTTTTAATATTTTTGAAGCCCATTGTCTAAATAAAATTCCTCTTTTAGAATTGACTCTATAGCCTACGGATATAATCATATCAAGATTATAATGAAGCCTGCTTCTAGTTACTTCGCGATTCCCCTCTTTTTGAACTGTTCGGAATTTCCGAACAGTTGCCGCTTCCTCTAGTTCACTGGAACTTAAAATATGTTTAATATGCTCACTAATATTTGCTTTACTAGAGTCAAATAGTGTTATCATTTGTGCCTGAGTTAACCAAACTGTTTCCGCTTTTAACGTAACATCTATCTGTGTTCGACCATTTCCAGTCTCGTATATAAGTATTTGTTCTTTTGCCATCGTAAATACAATATTATAAAATATAAATAAGATATGGACTTATTTCATACCCCAGTAATTAAAGGTTATCAAATAAAAAAAACCCACGCCGTTGTATATGCTATAAGCATTTAGTGAGCGCTTTAGATAAACCTCACCGTACGGCTCAAAATCATATCACGAACAAGTAAAAAGCCTAGAACAAGAGGTGGAACATTTATCAATAAAATTATCAGAGCTATCCACAGCGAGATCAACGAAAAGTAACTTCAACGGTACTAAGGCAAGTTATCAATCCAATGTTCAAACTGAAGATACAGATTCAACTAAGGTTAGTCATTGGAAAAAAAATAAAAAAGAGGAATAGTGCATTAACTCATATCAAATGTAAAGATTTATTTCAACATATGATTAAACCATACATCCAAAAAGAAAGCAAAAAATAATGTTTCATTAAAATGTTAAAGAAATTAACAAAAAAGTTGCACCACCACCCCAAATTTTAAGGAGTGTAAAGTTAAAAAATAGTTAAAGTTTGTCATTCGGGTGCACTCCAAATCGGAAGGCTTCAAACCCTTATTTGGTGCTTGGTAAGCCAAATTTACCAAACTACCACCTCGAGTACTTAAAACCTCTGAAATCAATAGATTTCAGAGGTTTTTTTATTTTTAGGAATACAAATAGGAATACCTCTTTTAATTAAGCGTAAACTACAACTGATATAATTTTCCTAAAGCACATAACTATATGGAGATTAAAATTTGCTTAAATAGACTAAAGCTTTTCTACTTTAAAGTTTAAAAAATCTCTGAAATTATCTCGGCTAACAATTTTAATATCTGTATTGTAGGTTTCCATAAATTTCTTTGGTAATTTTACTTTCGCTTTTGAATTTAATTTTATTTCAAAGCCATAAACTTTTCCTGAATTTTCTTCTACATAATCAATCTCCTGCCGCTGTACCGTTCTCCAGAAATAAGGTTTTGCTAAACTGCTTTGATATTCTATTTGTTTAATTCGTTCAGCAATTAAAAAATTCTCCCATAGTCCGCCTTTATCCTGACGTACTTCTAAAGGATTAAAATCTCCTATTACCATGTTCCGGACCCCTGTATCATAGAAATATATTTTCTGGTTTGTTTTTATTTCATTCCGTAGATTTCTACTAAAACTCGGAAGTTTAAACACTACATATGCTTGAATAAGAATATCGATATAACTTGAAATAGTATTTTTATCAACGCCTATTAATTGAGCAAGTTCATTATAACTCACCTCACTTCCAATTTGGAAAGCTAACGCGCGCAACAATTTCTCCAGAACTTCAGGTTTTCTTACACCCCCAAAAGCAAGAATATCCTTATACAGATAACTATCAGTAAGTTGCTTTAAAACAGCCTGCTCTTCTCCGAAATTATTAATTATATCTGGATACATCCCATATAGAACCCTTAACTCCAATTGCTGTTCTGCCTTAAGATATCCTAAATGATTCTCAAATTCGCCCCATGAAATTGGGAACAACTTATACTCCCATTTTCTACCAGTTAATGGCTCTTGAGTTTGATAACTTAATTCAAAAGCAGATGAACCACTAATAAGAAGCTGAACCTCCTTTATTTGATCGGCAATTAATTTTAGGGTGAGACCTATGTTTTCAATCCGTTGTGCTTCATCAATAAATACTACATCATGCTTTCCGATTATATTTTTAAGCTGTTCGATATTAGGATTCGTTAGAACTCTTCTAACTGTTGGATCATCTCCATTTAAAAACAAAAAATTCCTTCCGTCTAATATCTGACTGAATAAAGTAGTCTTCCCTACTTGGCGAGGACCAATAAGAAATATTGCTTTCCCTCTCCCAAATCGTTTTTCTATAGTGCCTCTAATGGATCTTTCTATCATGTTTAGTGAATGTATTCACCAAATATAATGTTTTTCAGTGAATGTATTCACCAAATATTAAAATAACAATGAATAAAGGTAAGATAATTCCTTCTTTGAACCAATGCTATTAATTTTTGATAAAACATTAAAATAACTACTGATCCACAATCATAATCTCCAGCTTTATATAAGTTTGATAATTTATTGATTGAAAGTCTACCCTATAAATTTAAGTTTCATAATAAAAATCTAGTAAAACCACATAGGCCATGCCATATACCCTTTAACAGGCATATCACCCCTTATAGCGGCTATAGAAGACATTATTTGGGTCGTTTTATGGCCAATCACCCCTATTTTGCCACCCCGCCCCCCTATATGCACCCCCCTTTACCCCTCTCTTTAAGGGGGTCTTTCCCACCTTGAGACACCAAAAAGCGATAGCAAGTGGCAAAAAAAGCCTCATACTATCACTTATAAGTATTAATTTAATGGTTAGAACCCATCTCAACACCCCCTCTGGGGGTAGCTGTATGGGGTAAGACCCCTATGGCAAACCCCCTATTTTTTATTTTATGTATTAGCTTCAATGTCGGGCTAGCCTCGTAAATACCATAAAATAAGGCTGCCTGAAAAACTAAATCTTAATAGATTGAGAGTTTTCAGGCAGCCTTTATATAATTGCTATAACAGGATATTAGTTATCGTCTGTCATATCATCAATTTCATCTTCTACTTCTTCAGCACCTTCTTCAATTTTATCTCCAGCGTCATCTACAGCTTCTTCAACTTGTTCTGCTGGGGTGTCTTTTTTCTCTTTACAGCTTGTTGTGAAAGCTCCTAAAGTGAATACTAATGCAAGGGTTAAAAAAATCTTTTTCATGTTGTTTAGTTTTAATGGTTTATTATTATTGATTATTTGTTATTTACTTCTTCGCTATTCTACCTATTAAAGATATTAAGAATAATACCAAGAAAATAAAGAAAAGTATTTTAGCAATTCCCGCTGAAGCTTCAGAGATTCCTCCAAAACCAAATACACCGGCTATAACTGCTACTATTAAAAAAATGATTGTCCAACGTAACATATATTTAAGTTTTATGGTTATACTCTAATATACGATAATAATGTATTTTCCGACGTCTCTTTGGAGAAATTTAACGCAACTTGTTAAACCGCTGTTAACGCCAAAAAACACATTATTTATTGGATTTTAATAGGTTACGCAGAGGCTACTTCTGCTTCTCTATGGATTTTTTTCACCAAACCTTGCAACACTTTTCCTGGCCCTACTTCTGTAAATAGTAATGCACCATCTGCTACCATATTCTCTACACTTTGCGTCCATTTTACTGGAGCTGTAAGTTGTGCTATTAAGTTCTTTTTAATTTCCTCTGGATCTTCAACTGCTGTTGTAGATACGTTTTGGTAAACAGGACAGATTGGTTTATTAAATGTAGTTTGCTCTATTGCTGCTGCCAATTCTTCTTTTGCTGGATCCATTAAAGGTGAATGAAATGCACCTCCTACTGGCAATACCAATGCTCTACGTGCTCCCTTTTCTTTTAAGACCTCACATGCTTTATTTATAGCTTCCACTTCTCCAGAAATCACAAGTTGCCCTGGGCAGTTATAATTTGCAGGTACTACAACACCTTCAATTTCTTTACAAGCGTCTTCCACAACCTCATCTGCTAATCCTAAAACTGCAGCCATGGTTCCTGGTGTGATTTCACATGCTTTCTGCATTGCCAATGCTCTACGAGAAACAAGTTTTAATCCATCTTGAAAACTCAATACGCCATTTGCTACTAAAGCAGAAAGTTCTCCTAAAGAATGCCCTGCAACCATTGCTGGCTTAAAACTTTCTCCCAATACTTTACTTAATATTACAGAATGTAAAAAGATAGCTGGCTGTGTTACTTTTGTTTGTTTTAGATCTTCTGCTGTTCCTTGGAACATAATATCTGTAATTCTAAATCCTAAGATATCATTTGCCTCTTCAAACATTTGCTTTGCTAAATCGGAATTCTCGTATAAATCGAGTCCCATTCCTACAAATTGTGCCCCTTGACCAGGGAATATATATGCATTCATACTATTTTTTTATTTTATGGGTTGTCAGCAAAAATAGAAATTATATTTAAAGGAAGTAAATCTTAGAACGAAGTAAAAGATAGCCCTTGTAGATTCTCTATATTCTTACTGTATTAATAAACTTTATTTTTTTAAGCACTTTAATCTTCCTTATACCAAGAAGCATACTTCACATAGCTATTTGCAATTCTTTCTATCTCATTCTTACTTAAATCTTCGCTTATTTCTTTAACCTTTTTTGCAGGAACACCAGCATATATAGCATTAGCTTCTACATGAGTATGTTGCGTCACCACGGCTCCAGCTGCGATAATAGAGTTGCTTTCTACCACACAATTATCCATCACAATGCTCCCCATGCCTATAAGCACATTGTCTTTTATGGTACATCCGTGCACTATCGCATTATGACCAATGGAAACGTTATTTCCAATAATTGTAGGGTACTTTTGGTAGGTGCAATGAACTACTGCTCCGTCTTGAATATTTACTTTATCTCCTATTTTTATATAATTAACATCGCCTCTTAAAACAGCATTAAACCATACACTACAGTAATCTCCAAATACTACATCGCCAACAATAGTAGCATTTTCTGCTATAAAAATATCAGTTCCAAACACTGGACTTTTACCGTTTACTTCTTTAACAATCATCTCCTATATATTTTTTACAAAGGTAATTTTAGTTTAGTAATTAACGGCAGGGCACTTACAATTGTAACGCGATTTACCTTGTAAAAAGTTATAGCCAATTGTTATTTGATGAAAACCTCCATCGTCAAATCTTAAATCTCCCTTCTGATAAGAATAATTATATGAGAACATAAACTTATTAAGGTTCACACCAATAAAAGGAGTAAACAATTGAAGCCTCTGCGCCCCTGAAGCTCCTGGTATTTCATATTCTGCTCCATCAAAACTTCTTCTATAAGAAAGACCTCCCCAAATTTGCCCGAAATTCATTTCTCTATAAATCTTACCATTTAAATCTATGGTAGATTCTTCTGTATATTCTGAAAACTGAAATAAAAATGAAGGTTCAAATTGCCATTGTGATTTTCCAAAAACATACCCGGCAGAGAATAAATAACGTCTTAGATTATCAATTTCTTCTACGGAATAAAGATCTCTCCCACTTCCAAGCAGATTCTTAACCGTGAAATGAGCATAGAATTCAAGAAAATTATAAGACATTCCTGCATCTACATTAAAATAACTAACATTATTACTAGCCCCAGTAATTATTGGGTCTGAAGCTGATCCCCCTGATAAAAACTCGGATTCATCTAACCTACTCTGAAGAAAACCTACATTAATTCCAAAAGATAATTGATTAACGCCATCTCGATATTCCGAAAGTTTTATATGATGTGCATAGGTAAGCTTCATCCCCGATTGAGAGTGATACCCATTGCTGTCATTAAAGAGAATTGCACCTATCCCACTTTTTTCTCCCACACGAAGATGCGCACTTAGTGTTTGTAGTGCTGGAGCATTCTCCACATCAAACCATTGTTTTCTTGCTGTTAATCGCACTTTTCCTCCCTCACTAACACCAGCCATAGACGGATGGATTAGGTAATAATTATCTGACAAATAATCAAAATAAACAGGAATACCTTCTTGAGCATAAGAGGATAACGATATAAAGAATAACACAAAAGCAAATAAGCTCTTAAAATTACACATGGGGTTTGTTTAATATTAGTAGGTTATCAATCAAAGATATCGATAAATGACATATGTTTCGTAATTTTGCCTGAAATTAGATGAAAATGGAGCCTTATAAAATACATATACAGACAACAAACAAACCTGCTATAATAAAGTTTGAAGCCAATAAGTTTTTAACTCGTAAACAAAATTATGAGTTTAAAAATGTGGACGAAGCAAAAAACTCACCGCTTGCAAAACAACTTTTTTACCTGCCTTTTACAAAAACAGTATACATCTCTGGGAACTTTGTTGCCATAGAACGATACGATATTGTAGCATGGCCAGATGTGCAAGATGAAGTTGCAGCACAAATTGAAAACTATTTAAACTCTGGAGAGCCTATTATTATAGAAGATGACACAACACCTTCTAAAGTTCCAGTTACCGTTTATGCAGAAAGCACGCCAAACCCTGCTGCCTTAAAATTTGTTTCGAATAAAAAATTAGCATTAGCTACATACGAGTTTAAAAATATCGAAGAAGCTAAAGACTCTCCTCTAGCTACTGGACTTTTTCATTTTCCTTTTGTAAAAGAGGTTTTTATTGATGAAAACTATATCTCAGTTATAAAATATGATATTGCTGAATGGGATGATATTGTAATCGAATTAAGAGAATACATCCGTTTACATATTGAAGAAGGAAAAGAAATTATAGAGGAAGGAGCGCAACAGAAAACGAGTAACGCTACTACTGAAGCTACCCCACAGAACAATAACAAAGGAATAGACACTTCTAACCTTGATGATACTTCTAAGCAGATTATAGATATTCTTGAAGAATATGTTAAGCCTGCTGTAGCTAGTGACGGTGGTAATATTTTATTCCAATCTTATGAAGAAGATACAAAAACTGTAAATGTTATTTTACAAGGAGCTTGTAGCGGTTGTCCATCTTCTACATTTACATTAAAAAATGGAATCGAAACGATGCTTAAAAGCATGTTAGAAGGAAAAGTAAACGAAGTGGTTGCCATTAACGGATAAACCCATTCTCCAAATTGCTAGCAAAAGCTTTAGAGAGTAACAATAATAAGGAAGCTATCTATAAACAACATCACTTGTTTTTTAGATAGCTTCTCTCTTTCATAGCAACTTATTATTATTTTATTCGCTTAAAATCGTCGTGAAAATCTTTAAATAGAGTCAGCAGATTAATTGTGGCAGTTATAAGATCTTTTGTTTCTAGTAATAAACTAAAATATAATTTAGTATTCTTTGGACTCGTTTCCGTACTTCTAATTCTATCTATTTGCTTCTGAATTAATCCACTTACACTGTCTAATAATTCTTTCTGATCTTCAATAATAGCACCAATATCTTCAAAAGTACTGCCATCTAAGTCTACTTTAGTCCTTTCAAAAAGTACTGCTAACTTATCTGCAATCCTCTTTAAATCTCGAATCTGATTAAACTTTAAGTTTTTATGATTGTTATTAACATGAGAATAGCTGTTCTTAGCAATGTAACCAATAGACTGAACCATGTCTTGCAAGTAATCTAAGGTCAAAATATAAAACTTACTGGCTGCAACCGAGTTTTCATCTAAAGATTTAATAAAATAAAAGATATCACTCTTTAAAGTATCAACTTCTCCTTCTAACTTTACAAGTTGCTTCTTAGATTTTTTCAGTTTACTCAAGTCTTGAAGCCCTAAATTATCTACTACATCAGTATATACCTTGTCTGTTCTCCTTATAACCTTAGAAATTGTTTCCGAGCTATCTGTAATAATCTCATTAATAGTTATTAGTGATGTCCGATCTACTTTTACTAATTCTTCTTTTTCCTTTTCTGATTTACGATATGCCAAAAAGCTACGGATAAGTAACAAAGCAGCAATTATTAATAACGCCACCAAAGCAACACCCTTCCCGAAATAAATAATAGTAGCAAATAAGGCAGCTGCAATAAAAGCTACAATCGCTGTAATAAACCAACCGCCAATAACATTAAAAACACCAGCCACCCTATACACAGCGCTCTCTCTACCCCAAGCTTTGTCTGAAAGAGAAGACCCCATTGCTACCATAAAAGAAACATACGTAGTAGAAAGCGGCAACTTTAAAGACGTTGCTACAGAAATTAATATACTTGCAACCATCAAGTTTACAGACGCTCTAACCATATCAAAAGCAGGGTCGTTGTTACTATCTGAAGATCGCTTTTCTTGCGGCTTAGAAAACCTTCTTTCTATTCCCTCTTGAATACTTTCTGGCAATAAAGTTTTTAAAAACCTATTTGCGTTAACGGAAGACCTAACAATTAATCGGGATAGATAATTAGGCTGAAATCGTTCTGACCCCTCGTTACTTCTTGCTAAATTAATTTCTGTATACATTACAGAACGTGCCTTTTTAGAAAGCCATAAAGTAATTACCATAATTAATCCTGCTATAACCAACATATAAGCTGGTGTTGCAACTTTACCCGAAAGACTGCCCATAGCAAACTCACTTGGAAGAACCCCCGTTGCCTGGTATGCACCTTGCCATATTTCATAAGATTGATAGGCTGCAATAGGAACTCCAATAAAGTTTACTAAATCGTTCCCCGCAAAAGCTAGCGCCAGACCGAAAGTCCCAATCAGAATTATAATTTTCAAGAGATTAATTTTGGTATAATTAACAATCACCTGAGATAATACCGTGAAAAAAACCAAACATACCAATACAATAAGTGACTTATTACCATCTACAAAATCCATAAAAGATTGTGGTATCACAGCAACGCCCTTAATCCCTTTGATAAGAATAAAATATACAATGGATGTAATTGCAATTCCCCCAAAAATTCCTCCTACATATTTTATTCGCTTTTGATAATGGAAAGAAAAAATGAATCTCGCCAACCATTGTACAATCGCACCAACAGTAAAGGCTATCACTACGGAAAGTAGTATTCCAAAAATAATTTCCGTCGCCTTATCTCCATTTATATAATTGGCGATTTCTGAAATAGAATGGTCTGCTTTAAAAATTTTTATAAATGAAATTGCTACAGAAGCTCCAAGAAGTTCAAAAACTATAGATACTGTAGTAGAAGTTGGCAGTGCCAGCGAATTAAACAAATCTAAAAGTAATATATCTGTTATCATGACCGCCATAAAAATGATCATGATCTCATCAAAATAAAACTCCCCTGGATTAAATATCCCTTTCCTAGCAACTTCCATCAACCCAGAAGAAAAGATAGCACCCACCGCTACTCCAATGCTTGCTATAATAAGTATTGTTTTTAAAGAAGCTGCTTTAGAACCAACAGCAGAGTTTAAAAAATTGACTGCATCATTACTAACTCCTACCGTTAAATCTACTATAGCCAAAACAAAAAGGGCTCCCAACATTAAAATATAAAACTGCTCCATACGTACTGTTAACTAACAGCAAAAGTCTACTAAGAAATTAAAAACAAGGTTAATTTAAAGTTACCAAAATATTACTTTGAAATTAATAACTCTCTAAAATAGCAATAGTTAGAAGCGTATAAATTTCAAAATCGAATAAAAAAAGCTATCTTTAAGAAGATGAATTATTAATCATAAAAAACACAACATTATGTCAGTTTTAAAAGTAATAGAAGTACTAGCAAGTTCAGAGAAAAGCTGGGAAGATGCCGCAAGAAACGCAGTAAAAAAAGCATCTAAGTCGGTGAAAAATATTAAATCTGTTTATATAAACGAGCAAAGTGTTACCGTAAATAATGGTGATATTGCCAACTTTAGAGTAAACGTAAAAATTACATTCGAAATAGATTAAAAAACATTCTATAAAACATATAAAAGCTGTTTTTAATGATTAAACACCATTAAAACAGCTTTTTATTTGGAAAATTTTATGAGAAAATACGTAATAAAACTTGTAAAATTCTTTCGATTTAATTTTATAGGTTCTAATTTTGAAAAAAATTAAAATTATATGGAAACAGAAAAGTGGTTTGAACAAGGAATGGAAGTTGCAGTAGCATATGCGCCAAAAGTAATCATGGCTATTTTAATATGGATCATAGGTTCTTTTATATTTGGTCGTGTATTAAAGTTGATTAGAAAAATAATGGAGAGAAGAAATTACGACCTTAGCTTAAGGGAGTTTTTAGCTAATCTACTTTATTGGGCGTTTAAGATCTTATTAATAATAGTAATATTAGGAACTTTAGGGATCGAAACAACTTCTTTTGCCGCAATTATTGCCTCTGCTGGTTTAGCTGTTGGTTTAGCCCTTCAAGGTTCTCTATCTAATTTTGCTGGAGGTGTGCTTATACTAATCTTCAAACCTTTCAAAGTAGGAGATTTTATCGAAGCACAAGGACTTTCTGGTACGGTAAAAGAAATTGGTATTATCAATACTGTATTGAATACTTTCGGAAATCAACAAGCTATTATTCCTAATGGTAAATTATCTAACGAAAACATTGTTAACTACAGTGCAGAAAGTACACGTAGAGAGAACATCACCGCAGGAATAAGCTATGATTCTGATATCAAAAAGGCTAAAGAAATTCTATTAGATATTGTTAAATCTAATGATAAAGTATTAAAACACCCTGCACCAGAAGTAATGGTTGCCGAATTAGCAGATAGCTCTGTAAACTTATCATTAAGATATTGGGCTACAAATGGTGATTTCTGGGCTTGCCGTTGGTACGTTTTAGAAGAAATGAAAAATAGATTTGATGCTGAAGGTATTGAAATTCCTTACCCACATCAAGTAGAGATTCAGAAACAAGCTTAATTTTTAGGTTTTGTAGTTACAAAATCTTTCAAATAATAAGGTTCAAAATAGGCGACATCTTCAAAGTCGCCTTTTTTGTACTTTTCATTTGCAAAAAAAGCCAGCTCTTTAGCCGATGGAAAGTTTACATCTGTTGTAAATATGGCATTTACATTCTTAATAACATCTTTACATTTTGCAGCCCCATCACCAATAAAGCGAACCTCTCCTTCCGATAAATAATCGGAAAATGAATGTTCATCTATAATTTCAGCTTTGGTTTCTCTTATTTGTTGCTTCCCTTTAAAAACAGCTGCATAGACTTCCATTCTACGCGCATCTAAAAGAGATATAACACAACCATCTGTAGCAGCTTGCAGCGCTAATACAGACAATGTAGGTACAGCAATTAATGGTTTATCTAACGCATAACATAAGCCTTTGGCAGCAGAAACACCAATTCGTAATCCAGTGTAAGAACCTGGCCCCATACTTACGGCTATAGCATCGATATCTGAAAATGACAAAGAAGCGTCAAGTAACGCTTCTTTTATAAAAACATGTAAATTTTCAGCATGGGAATACCCCTTGTCGTTAATTTCTTTTAACGCTATTACTTTATCATCACTACTAATACTAACAGAGCAATTGGTAGTGGCTGTCTCTAAATTTAATATTATCGCCATAATGCAAAAGTACCTGCAATCTTACCATTCTTCCAAAGGAATTCCGTAATAAAATTTAAGCACCTTTAAACGGAAGATAAAATCATATTTTGCTTGAATAAGTGTTGCCTCAGAATCATCCAGCCTAGCTTGCGCCTGACTAAAATCAAAACTATTCATTAACCCAACGTTATAACGTTCTTTAGCATAATCGTAAGACAAACGTCTAGCCTCAACAGTTTTTCCAGCCGCCTCATAGTTTTTATAAGCACCTTTAACATCTACAAAAGCTTGGTTAACGTCTGTTTCTAAATTCAATTTATCTTGTTGGAGCTGTAATTCTGCTCTTTGAATGTCTATCTGACTTCTCTTTATATTATTCTTTACACTAAAGTTATTCAGAATAGGAATATTTAGTTGTAACCCATAAGAGAAACCATCTTGTAACCATAATTGGTCTTTAAAAGAAATAGAAGGCCCTGCAATAAAATCTCCTGTAACAGGATTTAAACTCGCTGGATATGTTGCATTATCAGAATACCTAGTGTTGTATTGAAAAAAAGCATTTAAAGAAGGATATCTTGATGCTTTAGCAATTTGTAAATCTTTAGTTGCTAAATCTACATTTGCTTCAGAAGCTTTTATATCATTTCTAAACGTAAGTGCTTTTTCATAAATCTCTTTTGGAGTAATTTTTAAAACAGCATCATCTGGAATCACATACCCTTCATCTACCACGTCAAAATTTTCATAATCGGTGATTTGAAGCAATTGTGCCAAACTAATTCTAGATATAAGCACACTATTTTCAGCATTTACAATTTGTTGTTCCTGCGTAGCTGCTGTAGCTTGAATTTCTAAAAGATCTCCTTTTGGCAGAACCCCATTTTCTACCAACTCATTCGTTCTTTCCAAATCCTGTTGAGTAGATCTATATTGTGCATTTAAAACATTAAGTGTTTCTCTATTAGATAGTATCTGAAGGTATGCATTTGCAACTGCTAGTCTAATATCATCTCTTATATCGTCAGATTGGTATTGCGTTGCTATAGCATTTAATTTCGCTCTGTTAAGCGTATGAAAGTTTCTTAAACCATCAAATAAAGTCAAGGAAGACGATACGGATGGCGTTACATTAAAGAACTTCTGGTTCACAAAACTATTTGTTGTTGGATCTACAGAATATCCTGTGCTTGAAGAAGCAGAGGCCTGAGCATTCAAACTCGGAATAAAATTCCCAATCGCATCAGATTTATCAATCTTTACACTTTCGATATTTAATTCTGCCTGTTGAATGCTTAAGTTATTCTCTTCAGCATATCTTACACATTCTTCAAGTGTCCAAATCTTCTTTTCTTGAGCAAACGCAAAAACCGAACATGTTAATGCTAAAATCAATAATTTTAATTTCATAAAGCGCATTTTTAATTTTCAGTATTAATTAGCTATCTCCCTTTTTCTCATCTTCCATAGGCTCTGTCTTATTCCAGACTTTAATCTTATCGTCTTTAGTAATTCCAGATAAAACCTCTACATTAATTCCATCTGAAACTCCCAATTCTAAATCGTGACGTTCATATTCATTCTCTCCAGTCACTACTTCTACATATGGCTTTTCTGTTTCTTTATCAAACTGAAGTAATGCCTCTTTTATAGCTAATACTTTTTCTTTTTTATCTAAAATGATAGACGCATTAGCACTATAACCAGCTCTTATGAATACATCTGACGGTAAAGATAAATCAGCTTTTATTGTAAACTGAACTGCTCCTTGATCTTCAACTCCTTTTGGAGCGATAAATTTTAATTTAGCATCGAACTCTTTGTCCTGAACAGCTCCTAAATTAATAGAGATTGGCATTCCCATTTCTAATTTATCAACTTCTGCTTCATCTACTTGTCCTTCAAAAATCATTTTCGACATATCTGCAATAGTTGCAATAGATGTACCGTCGTTGAAGTTATTAGCTTCAATAACCTGATCTCCTTCTTTTACTGGAATCTCTAAAACTGTACCTTCTACTGTAGCACGAATATTTGTATTTGCCGTAGCAGAACCCCCTGAAGAACCAACTTTAATAATTTGATAATCGTTTTTAGCATTTTGAAGATCTTGCTTAGCCTGATTGTATTGTAATTCTACAGCTAAGAAATCTTGACTAGCAACTACTCCTTTATCAAAAAGCTTTTTATTTCTATCATATTCTATTTTCGCATTATTCAAAGTGAACTCTGCATTACTAACACGCCCTCTAGCGCTCACTAAAGATTGCTCATTTGGAACAACTTTAATTTTAGCAATAAGATCTCCAGATTTAAGTTTATCACCCTCTTCCACATGAATAGATTCGATAATACCAGATATTTGTGGCTTTATCAATACTTCATCCTCTGGAATAACCTTTCCAGTAGCGACTACTCTATTTGTAATAGTCTCTTCGGTTGCCGTTGCGGTATCAAAAGTAACAGCAGGCTTGCTATTTGTTTTTAAAATTCTAGCAACTGCATATAGAACAAGAACCACTCCTATTCCAATTAAAACGTACTTTAAAATCTTTTTCATCTTATTAAAATTTTTAATTTACCTAAATTGAAAAAATCAAGATTCTCTCATATTTAGGAATTTACACAATAACCGAACTACTTCTTTTTACAGGCCGTACTTTGATTATTTATGCTCATTCATGGTTGTTTAGTTATTCTTCTCTTAATGCTTCTATTGGTTTTATCTTCACAGCTCTATTTGCCGGTATCAATCCTATTAACACACTTAATGAAATCATCAATATAAATGAAAATAGAATTTGTGGGATACTCACCGTTGGATTTACGAAAGGAAACTCATCTGAATTTCCAAACTTATAATCTAAAAAATGCAACGCTGCTACCGATATAACAAAACCTACTAAACCAGCAAAGGTTGTAAGTACAATAGATTCTAATATAATTTGTCTTTTTATAATCTTAGGAGTTGCCCCTAAAGCTCTCCTTACTCCAATCTCATTTGTTCGTTCTTTTACTGTAATCAACAGGATATTACTAACTGCGATTACTCCCGCTAGCAATGTGAATATTCCAACGAAAAAGGAAAACCCTTGCAATACAAATGTAAATGCACTAATCCCTTTAAATATCTCTGAGAAATCGAAAGATCCAATCGCTCTAATATCATCAGGATGAATACTATACTTTCTTTTTAAAATTGTTTTAATTTTATTTTCAGCTACAGCAACCTCTTTATCAGGATCTACCAAAATAGCCATCCAGCCTATTTTATTTCCGCTATTAAAAGCCTTTTGAAAAGTTGTGAACGGTACAAAAATTGAATTCTCGCCTTCGAAATTTATGTTATCGTTCTTCTTATAAATCCCAACAACAGAAAAGTATATTCCGTTTATTTTAACTGATTTCCCTATTGCTTTTTCCCCTTTATCGAACAGTAATTTATAGGCATCTACACCTATAACACAGACTTTTTTAGATTCTTCAATATCGTTATGGTTGATAAATCGACCTTCAACAATTCGCTTTTTTGAAACTAAATCTATACTAGGATAATCTCCATAAACTCCAGATCCACTAGTTCTACCGTTACGAATAACCGTTGCTGTACCACCAAAATCTCCAAGTTGAATTCTAGGCGCTATAATATCTACTTCGCTAACTTGCTTTTTAATAAGATCAACATCCTCTAAAGTAAAATCTATCGGTCTACCACGTTCAAACCCTTTGTATGCCATAGATGTGTTTTGAGTCCACATAAACATACTATTGGTAGCTGTACCAGCAAAAATCTTATTGAATCCATTAGACATTCCGTTGGTAGCACCCAATAAAAGAATTAAGATTACGATTGCAAAAATCACCCCAAGAGTGGTGAGAAATGTTCTCAACATATTCTTAGTTAGCGTACTAAAAACTTCTGTCCAAAGGTCTCTATCAAATATTCCCATAGTTAGTCGGCTCTTAGTGCTACAATTGGTTTTACACGTGCTGCATTTATTGCAGGTATTAATCCTGCTAATAATCCTGCCACAACTAATACAATTGTAGAAGTTACAACAGTTACAGTGTCTACTGATGGATTTGAAAAAGCAGGGGCATCTATTATTGGCGATATAACTCCAACAACTGCCATTGCAAACAACATCCCAATTAATCCAGAAATTGAAGTAATAAACACAGACTCCAGCAACACTAATTTAATAACATCAAATGGTTTTGCTCCCAGCGCCTTTCTTACCCCAATTTCTTTGGTACGTTCTTTAATAATAAAAACTAATATATTTCCTATCCCTACAATCCCGGCAATTAGAATCAACATTCCGATTCCGATACTTATTGCAGAAAGCATTGTTGTGAAGTTAGAAACATCAGAAAAACCTTCTGCATAATTATTCATATATAACGCGCCTTGATCTTCTGGATCTATAACTAATCTACGTTTTAATACGTGTTCTAAATTATCTGAGAAATTTATCGCTTCCGCAAAATTAAATTCAGGATTATACGTTAATGCGATTTGATCTATGTCTTGTGTATTGCTATAAAGCCTTTGCATGGTTGTAACAGGAGCATACATATTACGTTCCTCTCTTTCGTTCCCATCATCAGAAAAAATACCAATTACTTTATAAGCTAACTTATTAAGGATTATATTTTCGCCTATTGGATCGGTATCTTTAAATAACTCTTGCGCAATAACTTTACCTATCACCACAACCTTAAGCGTGTTGCGCATATCGTTATCATTAATATATCGCCCACGATCTATAACCGTTCTTTCTATTATTTGATGATCTGGATTTACCCCGCGAACAGAATAGGACCCTGTTTCTTTTCCGAACCTTGCTTCTACACCTTTAGAAAATCTAGGTGTAATATACTCGTAATACCCTTCGAAACTTTTAGCTATAAAATCTAAGTCTTCATTTTTAAACTGAATCCTTCTTCCTGCTTCAAACCCTTTGTAAGGTTTTGTTGTAGTCCCTGGATATATAAATATTGAATTTGTAGCATCGTCATTAAACTGCTTTGTAAAGCCATTTTTCATGCCATCTACAGAAGCTAGCAGTAGCACAAGAATAAAAATACCCCAAGCGACAGAAAAACCAGTTAAGAAAGTTCTAAGCTTGTTGCTTTTTATACTGTGGAATATTTCTGACCAAAGATCTCTACTGAACATACGGAGAAACTCTTACTTGTTCTACATAGGAGTCTTCAACTATAACACCATCTTTAAGATGAACAATACGCTTACACATATGTGCAATATCATCTTCGTGAGTTACTACCAAAATAGTCTTTCCTTCGTCATTAATTTTCTGGATAAGATCCATCACTTCATGAGAGGTTTTACTATCTAAAGCTCCCGTTGGCTCATCTGCTAACATTACTTTTGGCTCTGCCGCTAATGCTCTCGCTATGGCAACCCTTTGTTTTTGTCCTCCTGAAAGTTCACTTGGTAAATGATCTACCCAAGGTCCCAATCCAACCGATTCGAGGTGCTTTATGGCACGTTCTTTTCTAACTTTTCTATTTACTCCTTGGTAATAAAGTGGAAGTGCCACATTTTCCCAAGCAGATTTATAATTTATTAAATTGAAAGATTGGAAAATAAAACCTAAGAATTTGTTACGGTAATTGGCCGCTTTGGTTTCACTAAGGTCTCTAATTGTAACGCCATCCAAAAGATATTCTCCCTCATCCAGATTATCTAACATTCCTAAGATATTAAGTAACGTAGATTTTCCAGATCCAGAAGACCCCATTATAGCAACCAATTCTCCTTCTTTTACTGAAAAGTTAATTCCTTTAAGCACATGAAGGGAATTACTACCCATGTGGTACGACTTATGAAGGTCTTTTATTTCGATCATGATGGTTAGTTTTCTTAAATAACACACTAATATTATTAGTGAAAATACAAAAATATAAGCTTGGTTAAATCACTCTTACGATAATAAGACTTATATAAACGCTAATTGTTACAAAATAATTAACTTTTTTTTGAAAAAAATTAATCAACTAACTATCAGAATAAAATAATTTACTTCATTCTCTTAAAAATAAAGAAACCTATAACAGCTATTAATATGTATGGAACAGCCATAAGATAAACAATACCGTTATTAATACCTTCAGCAACTTCTTCGTTACCTCCAGTTTCTAGTACGGCACGACACATTGCACATTGCGCTTGAAGAAAGTCTGGCAACAGCACTAAAACTAAAATTATTAATATAACTTTTATGTTTTTCATTTTAATGACTTTTAACTGTAATAAGGAGAAATCATAAGGTAAACAACAACACCAGTAACGGCTACATATAACCACAGAGGGAATGTTATTCTAGCTATCTTTCTATGCTTATCGAAACGCTTAGATAATGCTCGTACAAATGTGATTAATACTAAAGGAATGATAGCAATAGAAAGTATTATGTGTGTTATTAAAATAAAATAATAAACATACTTTATAGCTCCTTCACCTCCAAACACTGTAGAGTCTGAAGTCATATGATATGCCACATACATAACTAAAAACGCAATGGAAAGACCAATACAGGTTTTCATTAAACGCTCATGCAAAACAACATTTTTGTTCTTAATTGCAATCACTGCAATTACCAATAATACTGCGGTTAAACCATTTACAGTAGCATATATTGGTGGTAAAAAAGATAAAGGCTCTACATTTGGTAGTTTTATCCCAAAAAGAGCTGCAACAGCAACAGGAATAGCTATCGACAAGATAACTATCCATTTATTATATTTTTTTTCAAGAGAAGTATTAGAATCCATTCTTATTATTTTAGAAGTATAGCAATATCCTGTTCTATCATTTTAACACCTTCATCCGTAGTGCCATCATAATACACTATCGGATTTCCGAAATCATCTGGTCTAGATCTAATATATCCATCTCTATCTATTAAAGCGAATAATCCTGAGTGCTCAAAACCTCCGTTAACATTTGCATTTTTACCTGCATATAAATTAAAACCAGTATTGGAGAGCTTATACACCTGATCTAAATCCCCTGTCATTAAATGCCAATTAGGATTGGTAATCTCATATTTATCTGCATATTCTTTTAAAACCTCTGGCGTATCATGATCTGGATTAATTGTAAAAGAAGCGATCGCGAAGTCATCATTTCTTTTAAATCGATTTTGAAGCTTCACCATATTTTCAGTCATAACTGGGCAGATTGATGGACAAGTCGTAAAGAAAAATTCAACTACATAGACTTTCCCTTCATAATCTTTATTAGTAATAGTAGTGCCATTTTGATCTACAAACTCAAAAGAAGGCACTTCTCCCATTTTGAGTAAGTCGGAAGCCTCCATTTTCTTTTCTCCAATAGCATGTCTATCTGTATCTACTACAGTTCCATTTTGGATACGTTCTATAATTTTAGGAATAAAAATAATTCCAAAAACCAATACTACAAACCCTACTACTATGTACGACTTATTCTTCATCTTTATTATACTTTAGGAAAGCGTCTTTTTCTGTAACCCCATTTTTCTTTACTGCTAGTCGATATTCTGCTAACAACACCTTTATATCGTCTATCATTTTATTATTCAACACTGCAACAGAAGTAGCATCATAACCATAGAGTTTTCTCCCTGTATGATCATCTTTTAATCTACCACGTAAACTAGCATCTTTATCAACAATAAAAACATAAGGACTATAAAGTTCTTCATTTAGAGAAAACGGCGTTTCAAGACTTTTAAAAACAGATTTTATTTTTTCTTCTGAAGTAAATACAAAATGCCAATTAGATATATCTGTAAGAGATTTAAGTTCTACTTTAAGATTCTCAACATCTTGCTCGCTTCCTTTCGGAGATAAAAAAACAAATTGAAAATCTGTAAAACCTCCAAAGCGTTTAAATATTTTCTGATTAAGGTTAAAAGCATTTAATTTATGAGCTTCTACATTATCACCTAAAAAACCTAATACGGTAATTTTATCTTTAAACTCAACTCCTAATCCATCGGCATCTACAAGTCCGCTAACTTCTTCTATTTCTGAATTAAGAATTGGTAGTTTACCAAAATTATTAACTCCAGAAGCAAAAAAAAGATACACAGCAATAGGAAGCACAAACAATACTGTAAGAACAATATACTTCTTCATTTAAGATATAATTAAAAACAGTGTAAAAATAAAAAAGACGGTTAAAAACCGCCTTATGAATATTGTTAAAGTATTAAAAATCCCAACTTACAAAGCCATCTTGATAGACATCATGAATGTAATTTCCCTCTACTAATAATATAAACATTAGATAAGGAATTAAGATTAATAACGGTAATACTATAGACCATCTAAAGCTTCCTTTCTCTCCTTCTAAGTGCATAAATGCCCAAGCAATATAATATGCTTTAACAAGTGTAAGAATAATAAAGATCCAGTTAAGCAACTTCATCCCTACAACATATGTATCTAGAGCAGCAGGTCTTATAATACCTAATATAACTTCTACGATAGTAATTACGGACATGATTCCAAAAACTACCCAAATTCTTTTTGTATTTGATTCGTGTGCGTGTGCCATTTTTTTCTAAATATATAATTTATACAAGGTAAAAGAAGGTAAATACGAATACCCAAACAAGATCTACAAAGTGCCAGTAAAGACCAACCTTTTCTACCATTTCGTAATTCTTTCTTCTTTCGTAAGTTCCTAAAATAACGTTTATAAAAATAATGATATTGATAACAACTCCAGATAATACGTGGAAACCGTGGAATCCAGTAATAAAGAAGAAGAAATCTGCAAACAATCTATTTCCATATTCGTTGTGAACTAAGTTAGCTCCCTCAACTACCATTGCAGCTTGCCCAAGGCGCTCCGCAGTTTCATCACGAGAAAGAACAATTTTCTTACCGTTCTCGTCAGAAACTTCAGTTCTTGCTACTATATTTTTATTCGCTTCGAAACCTGCTTTTACTTCAGCAACAGAGAAAGATGGTAATGCTGTTTCCGACATAAACCAAATCCCCTCATTAGATTCTTGCGTTTTACGCTCTCCATGTAATGGCTTTGCAAAATCTGCTAATGCAACACGTTCTCCAGTAGTAGCATCTAAAAACTGAAGTATTCTTCCAGATCTAAGCTCTACTGCTCCATATTCCCCTTTGATAAAGTTTTTCCACTCCCATGCTTGAGAACCAAGAAATATTGCTCCCCCGATGATGGTAAAAAACATATACCATATAACTTTAGTCTTTTTAAGTTGGTGTCCTGCATCTACTGCCAACACCATGGTTACAGAAGAAAATATAAGGATAAATGTCATTAATGCCACATAATACATAGGTGCATCTACACCATGTAAAAATGGGAAGTGAGTAAACACTTCATCGGCGATTGGCCATGTTTCGATAAACTTGTATCGAGAAAAACCGTAAGCGGCTAAAAATCCAGAAAAAGTTAATGCATCTGATACGATGAAAAACCACATCATCATCTTACCATAACTAGCGTTAAGAGGTTTGTTGCCTCCGCCCCAAACTTTTTCTTCAGAACCTGTTGTAACAGTAGCTTCCATAAATGTTAAAGTATTCTTATTTTAAAATTTTTCAAATTTACGTTTTTTATTTATCTAAAGAAATAGAAAAATAAAATCAAATATACCCACAAAAAGTCTAGAAAGTGCCAAAACATCGCACCAAGCTCTAAACCAAGTGTTTGACCGGGTTTGTATTTTTCTTTAAAATGATTATAAATTACTACAATCAACACCAATAAACCACCAAAAACGTGCACTAAATGCGAAAATACGATCGCATAAAGGAAAGATGTTGTTATTGTACTCTCTACACCAGTGAAATAAAATCCTGCTTCTACGATTTCTGCAAAACCACGAAATTGGAATATTACAAACACTATTCCTAGCCCTAAAGTAGTCAATAAAAGTCCTGTTGCAGCACTTCTTTTATTATCGTTGACTGCTTTTTTTGCCAAGAAGAAAGTCACACTACTTAATACAATCGCTATTGTACTAATAACAAAAGCAACTGGAATATCTATAGCTGACACCCAGTCTGGCCTTGATTTACTTACAACATAAGCACTGGTTAACCCAGCAAACATCATTGCAATACTTATCATTCCAAACCAAAGCATCATTTTCTTAGCTCTAGCATTCTTTAATTCGCTACTCCCTTGAGTTAAATCCATCAACTTAAAAATTTATCTACTACATATACAATTTGCATTAATGTGATATAGCTAACACTAGCTAACATCAATGCTCTTGCCGATTTATTGTCTCTTCTCTGATATAACCTGAATGCAAAAGTAAGCATTCCTATTCCTAGTAAAAAAATAATTATTGCTGCAGGAACAGAAAGCACCAATCTACCCGTTAATCCTGTAACTGGAAAAACAGAAGCCAAGATCATCCATATAGTATACATAATTATCTGTATAGCCGTAGCTTTATCTTTCTTTCCTGTTGGAAGCATTTTAAATCCTGCACGCTTGTAATCATCATCCAACATCCAACCAATAGCCCAAAAATGAGGAAACTGCCAAAAAAATTGAATCATAAATAACGTTCCTGGCTCTATACCAAAATCGTTAGTAGCAGCAACCCAACCTAACATAAAAGGGATCGCCCCAGGAAAAGCACCTACAAAAACAGCCAATGGCGTTTTAGTTTTTAAAGGCGTATATATACATGTGTATAAAAATATTGAAATCGCACCAAACATTGCCGTTTTAGGATTTACTACATACAAAGCAGTAACTCCAACAATGGTAAATACAATTGCAATAGTAAAAGCTACGGAAGTAGACATCCTTCCTGAAGGAATTGGTCTATTTTGAGTACGCTTCATAAGCGCATCAAGATCTTTCTCTATGAGTTGATTGAAGGCATTGGAAGCTCCTACCATACAATAACCACCAAAGGACAATAGTAAAAGTATCTTCCAGCTAAAAACCTCCGCTCCTAGCAAATAACCTGCTATGGAGGAGAAAACCACACTAAAAGATAGTCCTGCTTTCGTGATTTGTTTAAAATCATCAAAAATCAGGGAAAGTGAATTTGTATTCGTAGCTGTATCCAACGTAGTTTTCATCAATCCATTCTAAATCGGCTGCAAAGATAACTCACAAAAGGTTTTTATGCAATGATTTAGATGATTACTCTACTACAAAGATAATTGGCTTTGTAAACAACACCTCAACTTCTCGATTCCCTTGTATACCGGGCTTCATCTGAGGAATCAATCTAGTTACACGAGCCGCTTCTTTCTCTAAAGATTTATGTGGAGCACGAACTTTAACATCTGATACTTGCCCTTGTTTGTCAATTTTAAACTGAACATCAATTCTAAGTCGACCTGTCAAACCATAATCGGAAGCGATTGAAGCATCAAAATTTCTTTTAACAATTTCATTAATTTCCATACTCATACATTCTCTACGCTCAACATTTGTTTCTAGAGATTCACATCCTGGAAATACAGGCACAAACTCAACATTATTAACAGAAATAGGACCTACATCTTCCACTAGTTCTGGAACTACAATATCATCTACGGAAACCTCCACAACATCTTTAGTAGTATTTAAAAACTCATCTTTAACTTCCAATTTAGCATCATCTTCCACAACGCTAATCTCTTCTGTGATTTTTGTTTTCTGAGGCGTATTGTTTTCCTTAGGTTCGGTCTTTACTTTTTCAGTTTCAAAGTTTGGCATTACAAACACCTCATCTTCATTCAAAACTAAGGAGGCTACCGATTCTTGGGGACTTGGAACAGCAAAGGCTGTTTCAATCAAAAAATAACATACTGCTAAAGCCAATAATAAGCCCAATTGGAAACGAAGAACCCCACCTTTAATCCTAAAATCCTTTTTTGAGGCTACAGAATCATGCTCAGCCCTAACTTGTTCTAACTTTGTTTTCTCAAATACTTTCATAATGCTTTGGTTTTAAATTAATTACTAACAAAAAAGTATTCAACAAACGTACCAAAAACAAAAAAGCCCGAGTAAAAATACTCAGGCTTTGAAAATATATTGTATTAAACGTATTAGTTTAATTTAAATACAATTGGATAAGCAAACGTTACTGGTGTTGGTCTTCCTCTTTGTTTACCAGGAATCAACTTAGGTAACTTATTAATAATTCTTCTTGCTTCAGCATCTAAACTTTTGTCTGGAGCTCTTGTATTAAGGATAGTAATAGAACCATCTTTATTAATACGGAAGTTTACATACACTCTACCTTGAATACCCATTTCTTGAGCCATATCAGGATATTGGAATGTTTTTCTTACGTGCTTATCTAAGTTCTCTTTAAAACATGCAAACTGCTCTGCTTTTGGAACTCCTTTACAGTTCTCAAACATTGGTTTATCTTCAATAACTGTAAAAGGTACATCTACATCAACTACTTCTTCTACCTCAACAATCTCTTCAACTTCAACAATCTCTTCTTCTTGAGACGTTTCTGTAGACTCAATAACTGTCTCCTCTACTTCTTCCTCATCTTCAACAACCTCAATTACTTCAGGTGCTGCTGGTGGCGGTGGAGGTGGTGGAGTTTTTATTTGTTCAGTTAAAGGCACTTCTTCCTCCAACTGCTCATCTACATCCATTGTATAATTAAAAGCTTCTACCTTATCATATTTCTTCCACTCGATAGCTCTCCAAGTAAGGAATGAAATTATAGCCAACCCGATAGCGAAATATAGTCCACTATTACGAGTTAAATCAGCTTTAGGATTCTTTTTAGGTTCCATAATCTATTTATTTGTTTGCTAATTTAATTATTTATTTGCATTATTTCCAATAAAATTTCCCTTTTTAACGCAATCTAGATGCTAAACAAAAGCTTATCAAAAAGATAGCTGTTAAAATTCCTATAGAATTCGCAAGAATATCTTTCAAATCAAAGGATCTCTCATAAGGTAACACATATTGTAATACTTCAATAAGTATACCATAAATAAAAGAAAATAAAGAAATTTTAATAACTGTATTTCTTAATCCTGCTTTTTTAAAATAACAATAAAACAAAATTGTATTGACAAAATAAAATATACCGTGAACTAATTTGTCTGAAACTTCGATTCCTGATTCAACTTCTTTGACTAAATCTACAGAAATCAAGCTTGCTATCGTTATTAAAACCAACCAAGAAATAGCAAAAAAAAGGTAATACTCCTTTTTAAGCTCCAATAAGTTCTTTATAATCAGCATCACTCATTAAGTCTGCAACTTCAGAAGGGTCAGATATTTTTAATTTTATCATCCATCCTTCTCCATAAGGATCTGTATTTACTTTTTCTGGCTCATCTTCAAGAGACTCATTAAATTCTATAATCTCTCCTGAAAGTGGTAAAAATAGATCAGAAACAGTCTTTACAGCTTCTACTGTACCAAAAATCTCTTCTCTCTCTAGTGTTTCATCAACAGTTTCTACCTCCACATAAACGATGTCTCCTAGTTCACCTTGTGCGAAATCTGTAACTCCAATTGTTGCTACATCACCTTCGATCTTAACCCATTCGTGGTCTTTTGTGTATTTTAATTCTGCAGGAATATTCATAAAAAATAAAATATTAGTTTATTAGCTGGACAAATGTAATTCTTTATACTATTGATTTCAAACAGAAAGTTGTTAATTTCCGAAATTATATCGCAATGTAAACCCAGTACGGATAGTTGTTTGCGGGAATGCCGTGGAAACTTTAAATTCTGAGAATGTATGATCGTAGAAAAACAAGGTCGTTAAATTCTTCGTTAAAGCATAATCTGCAGTAAACTTAAGAGCCCAAATATTCTGCCCCGCCGTTACTTGATTCGTATTGATATCTAAATTTCTAATTACCGTTATATTGTCTCGTAGAGATAAATCTGCTTTTAAATTTAAATCTCCTTTTAATACATTTCTTCGTCCTCCAATATTGGTAACAAATCTAAGGTCTGAAATTCGGTATCCTAATCCAACCACATATTCATTTCCTGCCATTTCTGTAAGCAAGTTATTATCGAAACTCATAGAAAGAGCTCTATCTTTTCTCATTTCAGCTAAAACACTTACAGAGTTATTCATTTCGAAATCTACTCGCATCAAAGGATTAAACTGCTCCACCAAAGTAGCATTTGTATACAGGATAGGGTTTTTATAATCTCCCGATTGATCAAACTCACTTCCATTTCCAAAATCTAAATTCGACCTAAAACTATTAATACTATAACTAGAGCGATACCCGTGCGCTAAAGAGAAACGTCTAAAATTATCTTTAAACCATTGTACTCTCATTAAGCCCGTGTACTTCATTGTCCAATTAGGAATTGGTGTATCTCTAAATGCACCAAGAGAAACAGAACTTGCACTCTTACCAGTATACGCAGCTATAAATGCTGGTAATAATACCGCTTGATTTGTAGGACCATATCCTTCTGGATATTCTGTAGCCTCAGGATCCTGCGGAACTCCAGCTAAACGCTGTGCTATTAAAATTCTATTTTTACTGAACTGATTAAATGTCTCCGAAGTTTCCTCTTTAGAACTATCAAATGCAGTTCCGAGCATAATAGTGGAAATTGAAAAATCTCCATATTTATTTTGAATAAGCGGATTGTAATCTATAATACCATCTCCGTTAATATCTTCAATTCTATAATTCTCAGCATACGACTCCGAATATTGCCTATCTGCCACTAAATCTATAGTGAAATCTTTAAAAGGCTGAATATTTGCAGAGATATTAAGCTGATTGGCTTCTCTAGACATATATTGCTCATTAAACTCCGGGAAAGTAGTAAGCCATCCTTTCTGTGCAGCCTCGTAGCGAACATCAGATTGACTTCCAAAAACAAATCCCCATGAAGGCCTTAAAGTTCCAATAAACCCAACGGATTCTGTATATCCTGGAAGAACTTTACCACTATTTCTAGTATAACTTACATTGATCCTTTTTACCATAGTCACCAAATCGATCATGGTATTGTATCCTCCATATTTTTTACCTTCTACAACTTCAGGCACCTCTTCTTGATTAGCATCTGCAATTGGCAACGAGCCTCTTGAAGTTTGGGTGGCTGTGGTTCCGCTTTTCCTTCTTATTCCAAGCGAAGAATACAGCTTATCCATCCCAAAAGAACCATTAAA
This sequence comes from Joostella sp., assembly GCF_048266025.1. Classification (NCBI taxonomy): domain Bacteria; kingdom Pseudomonadati; phylum Bacteroidota; class Flavobacteriia; order Flavobacteriales; family Flavobacteriaceae; genus Joostella; species Joostella sp. Next base: position 214,503 of record NZ_JBLXAF010000001.1, read on the forward strand.
ATTATGCGTGCTCGCATTTTGTATTGTATTAAGATCTTCTCCAGCTACATCATTTAAAACATCACTCCCTCTTTGCCAATCAAAATCCCCAGTATAAGCATAGGTTGCAGTAACAAAATCTAAAAACGGAATTTTATCTAACGGAATATCATAATTAAGCTGAAGTTGCTGCGTATGTCTATTTGGATCTCCTACGTTCCAAAATCCATCCCACAAGGCCAACTCTCTATTTACTATCTGATCTCCGTTCTCATCGTACTCAAAATAATTCTTTACAATATGATTATTCGCTGCGATAAAATTAAACTGCAATGACTTTGTTAAATTATAGTTTACCGCATATTGCCAATCGAATAAATAGTTTCGTTGTTGCACTTCTGGCAATCCTAATAGATTAGATGAAGTACCCGCTTCTAAAACCTGCCTAAAAGATTGTCTATTTAATGTTCTTGTTATATTTGAATTTAAAGAAATACTTGTAGGCAATAAATTAAAGTTGAAATCTTTCAACCAATTCCAATATTTACTCTTAAGAATCGAATCAGCATTTTTTAAAGGAACAACTTCTTTCGGTCTAAAATTATGGTTATACAAGAAACCAGTTCTTACGTTTTGATCCTTTAAGTCTTCAATTTCATAATCTCTATGATCTACTTGATTGTATGCAAAATTAAAAGTGAAGTTTTCAATACCATAAACAGTTGGCTTTTGCTCAGGCCCAATATTTTTTCTAACTCCGATAAAGTTTATACTTTTTCGCTTGGTATAATCTTCAGCCTGTTTTCTAATCTGATCTTCCTCCTGAGAACTTCCAGCAGCATCCAAACGATCTTCTAATTTTATATCTTGGTATAATGGATCGAATTCTGGAGTAATTAACTCTTCCGAAACACTATAATTCATTGGCACTTGCACCCCCCACTTATTAGGAAGTAACTGCCCAAGATTTACATTACTATTCAAAGAATAACCCATAAAATCCTCTCGACTTCTCTCATTTGGAGTTTGATCTATGCTTCCAAAACCAGAAGTACTCATATTTCCTGTTGCTGAAATATTTGCGAAATCAGCAAAATTCAAGTCTACCTGTGCAATAGCAGCCCAACCACCTTGATTATCTAATTCTGCCAAACGAAGTTCATTAAACCATACTTCTCCACAAACATTATCTCCAACCGTAGTACTCGGGTTTTTCACCCCAACCATTGCAGATCGGATATTCCCCAAACTAGGATTTCCTTTCACAGCAACCCTCATATCGCCAAGCTCTCTTGGAGCAAATTCATCAATAGGATTTCCTTCTGAATCGTAATAGGTTAGATCCTGAAGAGATCCATTTGCAATACCTTGAGCTTTTATTTTAGAAAGTAAAGACAAAGGCAAATCAATACTATTGATGTCTGGCCAAATAGTAGCAGCATCTGTAGTTCCTGGCGGAGTAATCTGTAAAGGCACCTCTACTTGGTAATAATTTTCAGTGAAATCTGTACCTAATCTAAGAAAAGCCACTAAATCTCCATCTGCCACAGGAGTATTTTTATACTGCTCAGCATGAACAAACATTTTTATACGTTTATACTGCCTAATATCTATATCTATATTCTTAAAAACACCTCGAGAATCTTCAGGCTCTAAATCACAAACTGCAAAAGAAAGCGACTGCTCATTCTGTCTTATAATAGTGTTATTATTATTTAACTGCTCACGAACTACTCCAGGAGGTAATCTATATGGAATTGGCTCTCGTTGCTCGTTTTCTTGTATATTAACTGTATTTACATCCACAAAAGTACCGTCATCATTTGGATCAGGATCATCATCTGGCTGTAAACTTTGAGAGTAGTTTCTCCAATCTCCACGCACAAGATCTAGCGTTCCAAATCGTAATACAACAGGATCATTAAAACCAGTTAAGAACATTCTCATAAAACTTATCGAACGGATATCTGTAATTCCACCCACAGCCTCATCATATTCATCAATAGGAACTTTAAACTGAATCCAACGTACTCGATAGCTATCATTATTAGGAGTTTCAACTTCAACTTCTCGGATATCTGATACAAAAGGATCTGCTCGTTGAATATTTGGCCCAATCGGAATTCTATATTGGAAGTAACTATCTACCGTATTCATAGTTAAATCTCGGTCGATATCTTCTACATCTGGTAAAGTAGTTGATCCTCTATTTGTATCTCCAACTTGAACTGGAGAATTCCCTTGAGGGTTATTATAATTGTAATACCTATCTAAAATATCACCAGCAGCATCTAAGTAAAATTGGTAGTTATCTAATGCAGGATCCGGCCCAGGATTGCTATAAAAATTAGCCTCATCACCATCTAAAAGACCATCAAAACCAGCATCTTGAATATTTCTATTCCCAGTATCAGCATTAAAAGCATACACTAGAGACTGCGTAGAAGGCACACGACCAAAACTCGTAGTGTTCACTAACGCAGGATTATTCTCTACTGGCAACCCATTTTCGTATTGCTTTCTACCGTCTTTTAAAATATCCTCATTAATATTACCTAAGTTAAAAACAAGTTCTCCATTTTGTCCTGCTGTTGGCCCATCTTCATAATAAGGATCTAGCAACCAAAACTGAATGTATTCCACATTTGCCTGCTCAAAGTTTGTGCTGCTCACCGATCTCATAATTCCACCCCAACGCTCTTGAGCAGGTAAGGTTTCAAAACTTCCATTATCATTATACGGCCCTTTTTCTTCTGGATAATAAGCAATATCTAACGTAGACTGAACTAGCGTTTGCCCTTGTGCCACATCTTGCTGCGGAAAAATTTCATCTATAAAAACACGTCTCGTTTGATTTGTAGAAATATCATCATCTGTAATAGAACCTGGCCGCTGGTTTGTATAAAATATAGGATCGATAGTATACCAAGCCATTTTCGCTCTTTTTGCTCTTGAAGCTACATTATCATTTTCAATTTCTCCACCATAACCAATTGGAGCACTTGCAAGCGTCCATGCTAATGAAGAACGGATATCTATAAAAGCTTGCGCTCCTTCAAAATCATCTAAATAAGACGTCGTTTCCCCATCAAAATCTGATGTTTTTGGAGAACCTGGAATTAAATAGGCAAAATCTCCACGAACAGATAAATTAGAAGGAGCATCTGTATCTATATTTGGTAATTTATTTACCATTCTCGTCAAGAAAGGAATCTCTTTAGAATAGTTTCCATTTAACCCTAAAATCGTATTATTTACGGGTTCTATTCCGAAATTAGCTTTTTGTGTTAGTGGGCGTTCACTCATATTTAAGAATGTTCCTCCTAACATAAAATTCTCATTAAACTGATGCTCGACATGAATCCCTGAGAACCTTCGTGTTTGCTGACCAAAAACAGCATTATTCTCTACTGAAACTTCAATAGGAGTATTAGAAGCTCTTAAACCTTCGTCTAGAATCTGCACAGTCCCTGCTTGATAATTTACAGTATAATCGATTCCCTCTTGAAGCACTCTTCCGCCAGCAGTAACACGTACAGATCCACGAGGCACATTAAATGCCCCTAGCGGAATTCCGCCAGAACTCTCTGCCTTATATCTTCCTTTAAGCATAAACTTATTTTTTTCAGCATTCTCTAAAGAAGCTGTTTTTGTAAGTTTATACATATTACGATACACATATTGCGCTTGGTTATCGTTATTGGGAGTAAAATTTGGATCGTCATAATTATTACCACCACCCAATACATCATATAAATACTCACCAAAAGGCTCTACTTTCGTGAATTTTATTAATCCATTTTGAACATCTACAGTAACTCCAGGTAAAAAGTCAAAGAAACCATCTCCTCCATTCTGCGGATCATTATATACATTCAATCGGTCAAAATTAAACACATCCAACAAGATCCTTTCTTCTAGTCCTTGCGGCCAAGTAGCATCATCTACAGGAGTGATATAATTTATTGGTGACGGATCTGTGTACAATATATTCATTCTGAAATCTTCCTGAGAAAGCTGATACGCCCCCGTAGAATAGAAGTTTTTCATCATTAAGTCCCACACAGGATCTGTAATATTCGTAATATTACTCTTTAACATTTTAAGTACTAAAGCCTGCGGATTAACTTGGGTAACCACACCATTAGTTTCTTCGAATTCTGTAGCATTCACACCATCATTTGCAAATTCTCCAACTTGATAAACCTGCCCTTGATAGGTATATTGATAAGCCACCGCCAAAACCTCATCGTTACTTAAACGCTGATTCAAAGAGATATACCCCAATTGTGTATCTACAGTATATTCTCTATTTGGTTCTAGTTTTCTAGCATTCTCTAAAATCGAATAATCAAATCCCTGACTCGGATTATAACCAGCTGTATTAAAACCTTGCTGTACAGTTGCGATATCTCTAATAGACTCTGTTAATGCAGAACCTGCGCCTCCTATATTAAAAGGGTCATAACCGTTGGAACCATTTCGCGGAAGTGTACTTACAGTATTAAAAAAGCCTCCTGGCGCATTCTGATTAATACGCGTATTATCTGGCACTGGTTCCCCTAAATCTTGAAGCGCTACTAAGTTTCTAACATTATCTGTACGCTGCGCTCTATTTGTTACCCAAACTTCAATTCTGGTAATCTGAACCTGACTTCGGATATAAGGATAGTTTTCTAGCGCTTGGTCATATTGATCTCTAAAATATTGTGAAAGAAAGAAATGTCGATCTTCATCATAATCTAAGGCTAAGATTTCAAATTCATTAACCGTTCCACCGCCTTGAGCTGTTACACTTCTACTTTGAGAACGTTGTTCAGAAAAAACACCTGTAACGGTTGTTCTTCCAAATTGTAATTCTGTTTTAACCCCAAAAAGACTTTGAGCTCCATTTATAAGGGAGCTATTTAGTGGCATACTCACATTACCAACTTCTATTTTTTGGATGATATCGTCTTCGTCTGGAGTATATTCTAATTTTATAAGATTCTGAAAATCGAATGTCGCTTCGGTGTCGTAGTTTGCATTTATAGACAATCGTGTTCCTACTTTACCTAGTAAGCTTAAACTAATACGTTGATCGAAATCAAAAGAAATATTGCTTCTATTTCTAGGAGATAGCGCTGGGTTATCATTCTTCTGAAAACGCACCCCTAAATCCATCGCCACAGAACCTTGTGGAATTACTTCTATAGTATTCCCTCCAAAAACACTTTCAAAAAAGTTAGAGTTGACGTAAAAATTTGGCAGAAGATTCTTTTGAGCCTCTTCCGTTCCTTCTTTTCCGGAGATAGCATCAATCTTCTCTTTAAAGTACCCCTTCATCTCCTCATTAAGAATTAACCGCTCATATTCTTCAGGCGTTAAAATAACAGGATATGAAATATCATAATTACCTACAGATTCAGTAAAAATGTATTTATCTGTAACGGGGTCGTATCTATATTTTGAGGAAATACTTTCAGGCTGCTGTAATTTAATTCTACCCAAAGAGACACCTACCTGAGTAGAATCCTGATCTTGTTCAGGCTCTTCCTGGGAAAAAACTGCAGTCGATATAAACAGACAGCAAATAACAATAAGTGTTTTTAACTGTCTCTTCATTAATATGGGGCTAATTAAGGTTTTCAAGCCAGTTATAAGTTTTTAAGCGCATTCTTTATTATGTTTTCAACACTTAAATCAGGGTCAGTTTTCACTATCTTCTCCACCACCTTTTCTGCTTGCTTTTTAGCAAATCCCAATACTTCTAAAGCAGATAACGCTTCTTCTTTATTTGTATTGCCTTGCTGAATAAAAACTTCATCCATATCATAAATTTTAAGTATCTTATCTTTCAAATCTATAATAACACGTTGTGCAGTTTTCGCACCAATTCCTTTCACAGATTGTATGGTTGCTACATCACTAGAAGCAATTGCATCTCTAATTTGAATAGGATCCAAAGAGCTTAACATTGTTCTGGCTATGCTAGCACCAATTCCAGAAACTGAAATTAACAATCTAAAAACCTCTCTTTCACCCTTATCGGCAAAACCATAAAGTGTATGAGAATCTTCTTTAACCTGTAAATGGGTATATAGCTGTAGGTTTTCATCGGAAGAGATCTTTGAATAGGTGTTTAAAGATATATTTATCATATACCCAACACCATTACACTCAATAACAACATCGGTTGGATTCTTTTCTACAAGTTTTCCTTTGATCTGTGTAATCATTCTTAATAAAACGTTAATGCTCCAAATGTAACAAATTTAATTACATTTAGAGCATTTATTCTTACAATGAATTTATCTTCTTATTTACATTGCTGCCTTTTGACGTTTTTCTTTTTCTTGAGCATCAACAACGGCAACCGCTGTCATATTCACTATTTCCTCAACTCCAGCACCTAATTGAAGAATATGTACTGGCTTTTTCATCCCTAATAAAATTGGCCCAATAGAATCCGCTTTATTTAACTCTTTCATTAACTTATAAGTAATGTTTGCTGAGTCTAGGTTTGGAAAAATTAAAGTATTAACTTTTTTACCTGCTAATTTTGAAAAAGGAAATTTACTTTGAAGCAATTCTTTATTTAAAGCGAAATCTGACTGTAATTCTCCATCAACCAAAATATCTGGATAATGGCGATGTAAATATGCTACAGCATCACCTACTTTATTAGCTTTTTCATCTTTTGAAGATCCGAAGTTAGCATAAGAAAGCATTGCAATAACTGGCTCTATACCGAACATTCTTGCCGCAGTAGCTGTCATTTGTGCTATTTTCGCTAATTCTTTTGCTGTAGGATCTATATTTATAGACGTATCAGATAAGAACATTGGTCCGCGTTCTGTAATCATAAGATTCACTGCAGCAACCTTACTAACTCCATTTGCCTTCCCGATAAGCTCAAGCATTGGACGTACAACTGTTGGATAAGCTCTAGAGTAACCAGAAATTAAACAATCCGCATCGCCTTCATTTACCATCATCGCAGCAAAATAGTTGCGATCACGCATTTTCTTTTCGGCATCGTAGAATGTTACTCCATGGCGTTTTCTAGCCTCCCAATATTTCTTAGCGTATTTCTTCTTAGCATCATTACATTCATCAGTCTTATTATCGATAATTAATACATCAGCATCAAAATCGATTTCTTTCATCAACTCAAGAATTGTCTCTTTATTACCCAATAAAATCGGCTCTGCAATCCCTTCATCTAAAACAATCTGAGCTGCTTTTAGAATATCCAAATGGTCTGCTTCTGCAAAAACCACTTTCTTAGGATTTGTTTTAGCTCTATTATGTAATAGCCTTACTATTTTATTATCGTTTCCTAAACGCTGTAACAACTCCTCTTCATATTTAGCCCAATCTTCAATCGGTTCTTTTGCTACACCGCTATCCATAGCTGCTTTTGCTACAGCAGGAGGCACAGAAGCTATAAGTCTAGGATCAAAAGGTTTTGGAATTATATAATCTCTTCCAAAATTTAATCGTGTTTCTCCATAAGCAATATTTACCTGCTCTGGAACTGGCTCTTTTGCTAATTCTGCTAATGCTTTTACAGCAGCCATCTTCATTTCTTCATTAATCTTTGTAGCGCGAACATCTAAAGCTCCTCTAAAAATAAAAGGAAAACCAAGAACATTATTCACCTGATTAGGATGGTCTGATCTTCCTGTAGCCATGATAATATCCTCACGAGCATTCATCGCTACTTGGTAATCTATTTCTGGATCTGGATTCGCCATAGCAAAAACTATAGGGTCTTTTGCCATAGAATTTAGCATTTCTGGAGTCACAATATTTGCTATCGAAAGTCCGATAAAAACATCTGCATCAACTAAGGCCTCGTCTAAAGTATCTATCTTTCTATCGCAAGCAAACTCTAGCTTCTCTACGGATAATGAATCTCTATCACTTCTAATCACCCCTTTACTATCTAGCATTACGATGTTCTTAGGAGAAGCACCAAAGGCTTTATATAGACGCGTACAAGAAACCGCTGCAGCTCCCGCTCCACTAATTACGATTCTAACATCTTCTATTTTCTTTTCTGCAAGCTCTAATGCATTTAACAATGCAGCAGCAGAAATAATTGCCGTTCCATGTTGATCATCGTGCATTACAGGAATATCTAACTCCTCTTTTAAACGACGTTCTATCTCAAAAGCTTCAGGAGCTTTAATATCTTCTAAATTAATCCCTCCAAAAGTAGGCGCTATTGTTTTTACAGTTTCGATAAATTTATCGACATCTTTCGTATCGAGTTCAATATCCATCCCATCAATATCAGCAAAGATTTTAAAAAGTAAACCTTTACCTTCCATAACTGGTTTCGAAGCTTCAGGACCTATATCTCCAAGTCCTAAAACTGCCGTTCCATTTGAGATTATGGCTACTAAATTCCCTTTAGCCGTATATTTATAAACATTGTCTTTATCTTTTGCTATTTCCAAGCAAGGCTCTGCAACACCTGGAGAATACGCTAATGCTAGATCTCTTTGTGTGGAATATTTCTTTGTTGGTACTATTTTAATCTTTCCTGGCTGTGGTTTCGCATGATATACCAAAGCCTCTCTTCTTCTGCTTTCTTTGCTCATAATTGCTATTTTGTCCTACTAAATAGGTTAGTCTGTGTTAGTATTAATAAGCTACAAAGAGCTTTATACAATTAAACGTTTACTATTAAAATGTATTTCCTCTAAAAAATAATTTATTATAACTAAGAGTTTATTTCTCTACACAAAGGTATAAGAATTATAATCTATTTATTGTAACTAAAAGTGAAATGTTTTTCACTTAATTTTTCTTACCATTTAAGAACTCTATATTCCTTTTTAAGCCTTCATATTTTGTACGTTTTACTGGAGATTTTCTAAAAATTTCCTGAAAAACATCTTTTGTTATCTCTTGCCATTCTTTTTTTGACATTGATAAAAGCTCGGGATTTGGATTAAATAACGGCTCATTATGTGGCTTTGAAAAGCGATTCCAAGGGCATACATCCTGACAGACATCACATCCAAACATCCAATCATCAAACTTTCCTGAAAAATCATTTGGAATCTCATCTTTTAACTCGATCGTAAAATAAGAAATACATTTACTCCCATCTACCACATACGGATTTGTAATCGCTTCCGTAGGACAAGCATCGATGCAAGCCGTGCAGCTCCCGCAATGATCGGTAACTGCCGTATCATATTCTAAATCTAAATCTACGATTAATTCAGCAATAAAAAAGAAAGAACCTACTTGCTTAGATAGCAAATTACTGTTTTTTCCGATCCATCCTAAACCACTTTTTGCAGCCCATGCTTTATCGAGTACAGGTGCGGAGTCTACAAAAGCCCTTCCGCCAACATCACCAATTTCTTCTTGAATAAAATTTAATAACTGCTTTAATTTATCCTTTATTACAAAATGATAATCTGTTCCATAAGCGTACTTAGATATTTTTGGCGCCGTTGGATCTTTCTGAACTTCAGAGGGAAAATAATTCAGCAATAAAGATATTACAGATTTTGAGCCTTCAACCAAAATCCTAGGATCTAATCGCTTATCGAAATTATTCTCCATGTAGTGCATTTCCCCATTCATTCCTTTACGCAACCACTTCTCTAATCTTGGAGCTTCTTCTTCCAAGAAATCCGCTTTAGAAATTCCACATGACAAAAAGCCGAGGCGTTTTGCTTCAGCTTTTATAAGTGCGGTATGTTTTTCTGTGGAAGTCAATTATCAATTCTTTCTTTAAAATAAATTGGGACTTTTATAGGTTTTAAGGAAATAAGCGGATTAATATCTATGTTTTCTATCGTTGTTGAAATTTCATATTTCTTAAAAATCTCTACTAAAACGAGGATCATCTCATACATCGCAAAGTTATTTCCAACACACATTCGTGGACCAGCCCCAAAGGGATAGTGATATTCTGAATAGTCTTTTTTGTCCATCTCTAAAAAGCGCTCAGGAATATAGGAATCTGGATCCTCCCAAAACTCTTCATTTCGTTGTAACTCATAAATAGACAACAAAACTAATGAGTTCTTTTTAAAAGAATGCCCTTCAATCTCATCATTTTCTTTTGCCACCCGATCAATAATATAAACTGGAGGATACAAACGCATTGCTTCCTCTATGCAAGCTTTTGCATAGGTAAGCTCCCCAAATACATCCCCTATATTATCATCGTTAATAGTAACTTTTTTTATCTCGTTATATAATTTCTCTTGAACTTGAGGATTTTTAGCTAAAAGATATAATGTAAAACTGAGCGCATTCGCTGTAGTTTCATGCCCAGCCGTAAATAAAATTAAAACCTCATCTATTAATTGCCTCCTTGGCATAGAAGTTCCATCTTCATATTTAGCATTTAATAGCATATCCAAAAGATCATTTTCTTCCTGATTAGATGCTATTCTTTCTTCAATAATAGTATTTAGAATCTCCCTTCCTTGCGCCGCATAGCTTAAGTGTCTCTTTTTCATTCCTGAAATTGAAAACCACCATTGCAAGTATGGTTGTCGCATTTCTCTAATAACCATCTGCTGATTCACCTCCGTAATATCTTGCAGCTTCGCCATTGGCTCACGGATATCTGATCTGCTAAAAAGTGATTTTGCTACCACCTGAAAAGCGAGATCTCCCATAAGAGGATAGATATCTGTAGTTGTATTTTTCTTTATCTGAAGTAATTCTTCAGAAATAGCTTGCTTTATAATATGTAGCAAACCTATGATCTTCTTTTTATGAAATGCTGGCTGAATCATTCTACGATGAACCAACCAATGATCACCTTCGGAAGTTAATAATCCGTGACCTATATAATTTGCTAGATCGACTGTCTGTAAAGTGGACTTTTTATAATTGCTATGATTTTTCTGAAGTATATGTCGAATTATCTTTGCATTCTTAGTGAATATTACTGGAGCTCCATTTGGTGTTTTTACTAAGAATATGTCTCCTAATTCCTCAAAAATCTCTTCATGGAATGAGATTGGATTCTTTAGAATCCTTCGGGCATTTAATAACACCCGCCATTGTGGAACTTTAGGTAACTTATACATCAAACTAATTTATTAAGGTTAATACCTTCAGTTTCTAGAACAAACCGCCTTGAATTCCTCCTTTTACTCTCCCCAAATGTTTATAGGCTAACTCTGTAACTTCTCTTCCTCTTGGCGTTCTATGGATAAACCCTTGTTGTATTAAAAAAGGTTCATATACCTCTTCAATAGTTTCTGCACTTTCAGAAACTGCGGTAGCAAGAGTTGTAATTCCTACAGGGCCGCCCTTAAATTTATCAATAATAGTGATTAGAATCTTATTATCCATTTCATCTAAACCAAAAGCATCTACATTAAGTGCTTTAAGTCCAAACTTAGAAATTTCAATATCTATTTTCCCATTTCCTTTAATCTGAGCAAAATCGCGAATTCTACGTAGTAATGCATTTGCAATACGCGGAGTTCCTCGGCTACGTCCAGCTATTTCTATAGCTGCTTCCATGGAAATAGGAACTTTTAAAATCTGCGCACTCCTTTGCACAATATCAGCTAATAATTCGGTAGAATAATATTGAAGACGACTACTAATTCCAAATCTAGCTCGCATTGGAGCTGTTAACAACCCAGAACGTGTAGTAGCTCCAATAAGCGTAAAAGGATTAAGATTTATCTGTACAGTCCTAGCATTAGGACCGCTTTCAATCATAATATCAATCTTATAATCTTCCATTGCAGAATACAAATACTCCTCTACAATAGGACTCAATCTATGAATTTCATCTATAAAAAGCACATCACGCTCTTCAAGATTTGTAAGCAACCCTGCCAAGTCTCCAGGCTTATCTAAAACTGGTCCAGAAGTAACTTTAATTCCCACTCCAAGCTCATTTGCCAATATATGTGCCAATGTAGTTTTCCCCAATCCAGGAGGTCCATGAAATAAGGTGTGATCTAAAGCTTCTGATCTTAAATTTGCAGCTTGCACAAAAACCGTTAAGTTTTCTAACACTTGGTCTTGACCTGCAAAATCATCAAAACTGAGAGGTCTTAATGCCTTTTCAATATCAACTTCTTCTGGAGAAAGATGGTCGTCTGTAGGGTCTAAATATTCATTCATAGATTACAAAGATAAAACAAAAGGAGCTACTATCTACCAACTCGATATCAAGTTATAAATAGGTTAAATTTTATTTTCCCGATATAGAAATTTGTAATTTTAAGTATGAAAAAAACCGAATACACCGCCGCGATTATAAAATACATCCCATTTTTATATGTTATCTGGTCTGATGAATTATTATCGCCTTCTGAAATTTCAATTTTCAAAAAAGCGATTTCCTCAGACACAATTTCTGAAGATGATAAATCTTTACTTGAAAAGTGGATTGATCCTAACAATGAACCTCCATCTGATATTATTAGATCTTGGAAAACCATGATTGATGAATCGGGGTTGAAATTAGTAGAAAGTGATCCTTATCCATTAACTTATTTCAGCATGCGATTTGCTAATAACAATCAGGATACAAATATTGCTGATGAGAGTCTAAAATATATCGAGATAAACTTAGGGATTCAACCAAATCACTATCATCATCTTTTTGATATAAAAATTGAAGCTGCTAGCGGAGCTACTTTTTATTCAGCAGAAAAAATAGACGATCTATTAAAAGGAGATCATGCGGCAGATATAGACACTTTCAGAAATATTTTAAACGACCCTATTTTCGACTTTAAAATTATTCGTGATAAAGAGAAGTTTAGGAATAATGTTTTAGAACAAGTAAAATATCTTGCAGAAAAGGGATATGGAGCCATGGCATATGGTAAAGAATACGGTGGAATTGACGATATGCCTACCTACGCTAATATTTTTGAGAACCTTATGTTCGTAGATGGAAGTCTTACCATAAAATTTGGAGTTCAATTTGGGCTGTTTGGTGGTAGCGTACAAAACCTAGGTACAAAAAAGCATCACGATAAATATTTAAAAGATATAGGAACGGCAGATCTATTAGGCTGTTTTGCTATGACTGAAACCAGACACGGTTCGAATGTAAGAGGTGTAAAAACCACTGCCACTTACATAAAAGAAAAAGATGTTATTGTTATTGATACTCCTGGAGAAAATGACAACAAAGAATACATTGGAAACGCATTGCATTCTGAAATGGCAACTGTATTTGCCCAACTTATTGTAAACGGAAAAAATGAAGGAGTACATGCTATCTTAGTTAGAGTTAGAGATACTAACGGAAATCTAGAACCAGGAGTTCGGATTGAAGATAATGGCTATAAACTAGGATTAAATGGCGTTGATAATGGAAAGATTTGGTTTTCTAATGTAGAAGTTCCTAGAGAAAACCTATTGAATAAATATGGTGACATTGATAATGACGGAAACTACACTTCCCCTATTGAAAATCCAAACAAGCGATTTTTTACCATGCTTGGAACATTAGTAGGCGGTAGAATATGCGTTGCCAAAAGTGGATTAAGCGGTGCGAAAAAAGCACTTGCTATTGCTGTAAAATATGCGCTACAAAGAAGACAATTTAATAGCAGTGAAAAAATCCAAGAGGATTTAATAATGGATTACCCTACACATCAGCTTAGACTCATTAAACCTCTTGCTAAAACTTATGTTTACCATACTGTTTTAGAAAAACTCATTAAAGAGTATGCTAATTCTAAAGACAATGAACGAAGAGAAATAGAAACTAAGGCAGCAGCTTTAAAATCCTCTATTACATGGTTTGCAAATAATACTATCCAAGAATGTAGAGAAGCTTGTGGCGGGAAAGGGTATTTAATAGAAAACAAAATCCCTCATATAAAAGGAGATGTTGATATTTTTACCACTTTTGAAGGTGACAATACAGTTTTGATTCAATTAGCAGCTAAAGGAATTCTAACCAATTTTAAAACAGAATTTAATAGTGATAACTTTATGGATGTGTTAAAATATCTAGGCACTAATGTCTCCGATAAATTAATAACTATAAATCCTATTTTTACTAATAAAACAGATAAAGAACATCTTTACGACATCGAATTTCACAAAGAAGCCCTAGCGTATAGAACTCGAAGGCTTACATTTTCTGCCGCATCGAGAATTCAAAAATACCTAAAGAAAGGCATACCTTCTTATCAAGCATTTTTAAAAACACAAACACATCTTGTAGCATTAGGAAGTTCCTACAGTGAAGAGTTATCTTATAATGAGTTTTTAAACTTTACGGATACCATAAAAGATGAAGAAATGAAATTCCTTTTTAGAAAACTAGGATCCTTGTTTGCGCTAAGTGAAATAAACGAACATGCAGCTTGGTATTTAGAACATGGATATATAAGCGCCAATAAATCTAAAGCAATAAGGAAACAAGTGGAGCGATTGTGTTCTGAACTAAGGCCACATGTAAACACGTTAGTGGACGGTTTCGGAATCCCTAAGAATTGTATCGCTACTCCGATAACATAAACAAAAAATGAGGTTTTGGAATTCAAAACCTCATTTTATATAATTGTACTTTATAGGGATAAACCCAATTAGTACTTATAATTTAGTCTTCTAAAGAAGCAACCATTGCATCACTATAGTTACAAGCAACTTTTTCTTGTAAATAAGCTACAGCTTCTGCTCTTGGAGTAGCTGGATCTATTTTAACTTCTTCTCCATTAGGAAGATTTACAATGTATAAACCATCTTTGAAAGAAGAAAGTTCGATCACCTCTCCATCAGCTTTAATTGCATTCCATGATTTCTCAGAAGGCTTGTAAACTAAATCTACATTTTCTCCCTTTTTAGGACCTTCAATAACAGAAACCTGCATTCTATTTTTAGTCGCTGTCAATTCGTAAGTATTACCGTCTCTTTCAACAATCTGAGTTTCTGACTCTCCCTCTTGCATCGCGATAGGGTTAGAACCTGTCCAGAATTCGATTACGTTAAAGATAATTGCATCACCTAAAAAGAATAAACCGTAAACTGGAATAATGTTAAGTCCCCAAAAGATAAGGTTATTTACAAATTTATTCCCTGTTACTCCTTGATTCCAATCTTTCAAGTTATTAAAAGCACTAAAAGACCCTAAACAACTTGAACATAAAATAGTAAGTGCTAATGCACCAGAAATGACAACTTTTTTCATGATAAAAAAATTTTTGATTATTAGTTATATCTAATTTATTAATAAAATTATAAATAACCCTATTTTTTTTATAGTAATTTTCCTAAGTCAAAAAAGAAAAAATTCTGTTCATCATTCATTGCTACAAATAATCCACTTTTAAAAGTATCATTTAAAGGTGTTGTTACCGCTTCACACCCATCAGTCTCTTTAGTACTTAAATTCAATTCTTTAACAAACTCCAACGTGTTTTTATCGAAAAACACAAAACTATGTTTTTGTTGATTTGAAGCAATTATATAATCCTTCCCGCTCACACCATTTACAAGGCAAAGTCCCTCTATATCATCTAGAAAATATTCACCTCCAAAAGCTGCTAATTCCTCATTTCCATTTTTTGGTTCTGCATGATACTTACGGATTCCGAAGCCTTCATCAGAATAATAAACTACTCCTTCTTTATCATCCACAACAATAGCTTCAATTTCTTTCTTTCCACTAAATTTCCCGAACTTTCTAACAAGCTCCGTTTTTACTCCATTTTTATCAGCTTTAAGCAAATATTGATATAAATAACCTTCCAACGGTCCAGTTTTTCTACCTACAATGGCATACATATTACCATTAACAGCCGAATGATAAAGACTAATTCCCATTGGTAAGTTTTGCTCAGGCTCTTTAGCATCCGTAAATACTGGAAAACCTCCACCGTCTAGCGGCTTCATATCTGGAACTGAAAACAATCTTATTTGCTGACGCTCTCGTTCAGTAAAAGCTATAATATCTACCGTTGTAGAATCGTTTAGCTTAAAATCGTAACGCACATCTACATTATTTGGACGCTTAAGACCTCTTATTGTTTTATTTTCTATCACCTTCCCTTGTAAATCGAAAGCATAAATTGCACCGTCCGTATCTTTATCCGTGCCTAAAACAATACTTTCAGAAGGATTCTTTTTATTTACCCATATTGCAGGATCATCGGTATCGTGCAATGTGTTCTCTGTTACTACATCTGGAGATATAGGAGGTAAGTTATTTTTCTTGCATGCTGAAATTGTAACAGCCAATACTGCTAGATATTTATATAGTTTCATATAATAGTTTTTTATAATTCAGAAGGAAGCAATCTTTAGAAGTAGTTTGGAATTAAAATCAAAAAGACTGCTCCTATCTGAAAATTTGTTCTTAATTATTTCTTGAATAAATCGTACTTAATTCCGAAGGTTAGTCGCTTTTCATAATATTCCATTTGCATGGTTCTATCTTTTTGTCCTTGATAGTATCTTAAAGGCTGATTGGTAATATTATTTAAATCTGCGTAGACTCTTAAGTTATTTGTGATTGCATAACTGATATTAAAATCTAAGAAGAACTGCTCATCATAATAACGATCCTCAAAAGGGTTCCCTCCAATTTCATCTATATATGAATCTGAATAATTAGCTGATAACCTAACGCTAAGTTTTTTGCTATTATATCCTAAAGACCCATTAAACATATTAGGAGACGTATTAGGTAAATCTAAATCATCTCTTTCTTCACCATCTTCATTTTTAATTCCTTCTGCATCCGAAGACAAATAGGTATAATTAAAATAGACATTAAAATTCTTTGCAAATCCAGGAAGGAAATCTAATTTACGTTGGAAAGAGATTTCAGCTCCAAAAATAGAAGCATTATCTCCATTCTGCGGTTGGTAGACATCAAAATCTGTAGTTCCCACTCCATAAAAATCGTCTGTAGTTTCAAAAACAGAAGTATATATAAACTTATCTATCTTTTTATAGAAAACCCCTCCGGAAAGAATCCCTACTGATTTAAAATAATGCTCTGCCATTAAATCGAAGTTCATAGATGTTGTAGGGTCTAAATCGGCATTTCCTAAATAAAGCTCTTCATCTTCAGTAACAACATCTACATAAGGCACAAGATCCACGTAATTAGGTCTAGAAAGTGTATTTGTCCAAGCGAATCTTAAGATTGTTTTATCTGATAAATCATACTTAAAATGTACGCCAGGTAATATATTTGTGTAAGAACTTTTATCAGTAACCTCTCCAACAAGGTCTTCTTCATCTAAAATACGATTTCCTGTTGCGGAAACCTGCGTATTCTCTATTCTTAATCCCGCTAAAAGCGTTAGTTTATCCGTTAATTTTTGTGTAGTCATAATATAACCTGCATACACATCTTCATCAACATCAAAATTTGCTCTTAAATATTCATCTGGAACCGACTCCTTCTTAAATTCATCTCCATTTTCAAGATCTAAGTCTCCTAAAAACTCTGGCGTTACAAAATAACCAGCTTGATACTGACTTCCTGCAAGGAAATCTTCATCACTATAATCTCTAGTATCCACTAAATCCATTGTATCATACTGACTACTTAGTGGGGAATACTCAAAAAAGTTATTATCTCTATTTTTACTTTTTAGACGAGTACGTGCTCCAAATTTTATGATTCCATTTCCATTCCCAAAGAAATCTGCTGGAAGTTCAAAATTTAAAAATGCATTGATATCTTCCTCTTCAGTATATTGATATTCTTCTGTGATTTCGTCTAACTCATAATTATCTAACGCAGTATCTTCTATATTCTGAGGTGTGAAGTAAGGTTTTTTAGTATCTAAACTTCTATCTATTCCAAACTCACTTTCATAAGTTATATAACGCTCATTTGGACGCTCTTCTGAAGCTTTAGCATAAGACCCCATCCAATCAAATTTTAGTTTCCCAAATAAGTGATCTCCCCCAATGCTATAATTCTGCATCCGTTGATCTTCTAATCTAGCATTTTGATTTCTCCCTCCAGGAATTCCTCCTTTAGTTTCTCTTTTTGCTTCCACAGGAAAGCCTATAAGGTTATTATTAGCATCAATTGTAAAGTCATCTGAAGAAATATCTTCACCATCTAGAATCTTATTACTGTATGCAAGTCTATTCTCACGATCATCTCTCCAGTTATACATCGTTTTTAAATAAACGCTGTTATTATCATCCAACTTATAATCTAAATTGGCAGAGAAACTCCTTCTTATACGTTGCACTAAGTAAGTACGAATCTCATATTCTGTAGCATATGGATTAACCCCCATTTCTTCAATAATATCCTCTCCTTCGGAATCTTGAATCCCTGTATTGTATTCAAATTCATCACTCCATTCTGCTTCAACATTATCAGAACCAAAGTCATTATCGTTAACTGACGCTGATAACATCCAACCAAACTTCCCATCGTTTGTTCTATCACCTACTAAAAAAGAACCATTTAAAATCCTCTTATTAGTGATAAAATTAATCCCAGAACCTGCGGTTGCAGAAACACGAAATCCTTGAGGAGCTGTTCTAGTAATTAAATTTACAGAACCTCCAATTGCATCTCCGTCCATGTCTGGTGTTACCGCTTTATTAACTTCAATAGTCTGGATCATATCAGAAGGAATCAAATCCATCTGCACGTTTCTATTATCTCCTTCTGCTGAAGGAATCCTGCTCCCATTTAATGTTACAGAATTAAGTTGCGGAGAAAGTCCACGAACAATAATATTTCTTGCTTCCCCTTGATCCACTTGCATCGTAATACCAGGAATACGTTTTATAGCGTCTCCTATATTGGCATCTGGAAATTTCCCTATTTGATCCGTTGAAACAACATTGGTAATATTTGTATTATTCTTCTGTGTATTTAACGCTCTTGCTTGCCCACTTAACCCATAAGCAGAAACTTCTACCCCTTCAAGCTCTAGGCTTTCAGAATTTAGATTGATTGCTATTGATATCGTTTTTCCTGCAGTAACTTCAATCTCTCTAGATACATCAGAAAAACCTAGGTATTTTATTAGCAATTGATGTGTTCCTTCGGGTACGGATATAAATGTAAACTTACCATCGTTATCAGAAACAACTCCCATATTGAGGTCTTCGATTATTACCGTTGCTCCAGGCACATAAATTCCATTCTCATCGGATATTGAACCTTGAATATTTCCGTTTTGAGCACTCATACTACTCGTAAAAAAGGCAACAATTAAGGTTACAAAAATTAGTTTAAAAGATTTCATAAAATTATGTTTGATTTTTTCACAAATCTATATACTGCAAGCCTTTAGAAGATAAAATTGATGAGAACAAAACGTAATTAAAATGTATATACATAGGAAATATAGAGGCAACATTTATAATCTGGTAACATGAGGTTAACATAAAGCTTAATTATGCAATTTTCTTTTATAGCTGATGTAAAAATCTAGTTAACTTCTCTCCAGAATCTATCTTCAATTTTTTACGTAATCTATATCTAGCTACCCGAATACTATCTGGAGTAATTCTTAAAATTGAAGCCACTTCTTTGGAGGATAGATTTAATTTTAGCAACATACACAATCTTAATTCTGAAGGTGATAATTCTTCTATTGTGTACTCCTTTAACCTATCAAAAAAGCTTGGATGAATCTGTTGAAAGTATCCCATGAATTGTTCCCATTCTTGCTTCTCCGAAAGTCCGCTATTAATTTCAGTAACAATTGCTGTCAACTTACTTTGAACATCCATTTGCTTTCGCCCTTTTAAATTTGAAAGTGTATTTGCTACCTGCGTTAATATTTTATTTTTATGCGCTAAATGAAGACTGTATTGCGACAAAGAAGTCGTTTTTAAAGCTATTTCACGCTGTAAATTTTCTTCTTGTATTTTCTTCTTCTCCAAATCAGCTTCCAGTATTTGCTGCTTATACCTTTGCGATATTAACTCATTCTCTTTTTTCTTTTTATGATAAATAAACACAATAACAGCTACTACAATCAGAATTATAATAACTAATAAAAGTAGCAGCTCTTCTACTTTAGCCACTTCTTTCTCCTTTGTTAATAATTCTATTTTAGCCTGCTTATTTTTAGCATCATAAAGCGCTTGAAGAGAGTTTACTTGCTGTATGTTTTGTGACTTTAAAATCTGATCTCTTATAGAATCTGAAATCTGCAAACTACGATATGCCTTTTCAAAATCATTTATAAGATTATAATGCTTGGATAAATCTTTATAAGAGCTCTCTAATTGATGACTATTATTAGTTTCTAATGCAAGGTCTTTTGCTTTTAAGGTATAAACTAGAGCTTCGCTAAAATCACCTACTTTCCGTTTAGAATCTCCTAAATTATTAAGAATATTTATTTGTCTGTCAAGGTCTTCAGTTAAAACTACGTACGTTAATGCTTTTTTAAAATATTGATACGCTAATTTAAAATCTAGCTTATCCTCATAAATACTCCCTATGTTTTCGTTAACTAAGGCCAATCCATTGTAATCCTCAAGCTTCTCGAAAAGCTTTAAGCTTTTGTTCTGATGAAGTAATGCCTTTTCATAATTCTGTTGTTTTTCAAAGCAACTTCCGAGAGCACTTTCTGCCAAAGCATTTCCTTTTATATAATTTATAGATTCAGAAATATGAAGTGCTTCGAAATAATATGTCTTTGCTGCCGAAAATTGTTTTACAGAAAAATTAATAGCTCCTAATTGCAAATTGAGATACACAACCAAAGTATCTGCCTTTGGAGATGGGTAAGATAATGCCTTTTGGTAATTGAGGATGGCTTCATTTACTGCGCCATTATTCTTATAGAAATCTGCAAACTCAATATATTTGATTACTGCAAGAGAGTCATTATTATTCTCTAGCGCGGTAGAAAGCTCTTTCTTCAGTTTAAAGAAAACACTATCTACATTAGAAGTGGCTATATTTTCATCTTGCTGACCATAAAATCTGGATACATTTAGAAGAAAAAAAATAAAAAAGCAGCAATACCTCATCATTATTAAAAACACATTTAAAATCTAGAAATGTACTTTTAAATAAAAACTGAAGGATTAAAAAACGGTTAAGAAATAGTTGTTATTACTGTATATAAACAGAAAACCCACCTTGTTTAGAACAAGATGGGTTTGATATCATAAATAATATGTTTATTAAGCTTCGAAAGGCTCTATAGAAACATAAGATCTGTTATCTCTTTTCTTCTGGAATTTTACCACTCCGTCAACCTTAGCATGTAAAGTATGGTCTTTCCCCATATATACATTTTCACCGGGATTGTGAGAGGTACCTCTTTGTCTTACGATGATATTTCCAGCAATAGCAGCTTGACCACCAAATATCTTAACACCTAAGCGTTTCGATTCTGATTCTCTACCATTCTTAGAACTACCAACACCTTTTTTATGTGCCATTTGTTTCGGTTTTAATGCTCTTGATTAAAAATCAAGAAAATTATACTTTATTTTAAAACTCAAGATGGATTATTTCCCACCGTTTAACTCGTCTTGCCATTTCTGTAGCTCATCCCATTTACCGTCAGCAGCAAGTTTTGCTTGATCTGCCCATGTACCTGGATCTAAGTGAGCTAAAGTAGAACTAGCTTCAGTTAAGATTTCTCTAACATCATCAGCAGATTTCTTCGCTAACTTAGCATAAGTATCAACTCCTGCTTTTGTTAGAGCTTCAGCCGCTTTAGGACCAATTCCTTCGATTTTTTTCAAATCATCTCCTTTTTTAGAAGCAGCTTTTTTAGGAGCAGCTTTCTTTGCAGGCTTAGCTTCTTCTTTAGCTTTTGGCGCTGCTTTTTTCTTAGGAGCAGCTTTTTTAGTAGCTCCACTAGCTACGATGCTTTCAATAACGATTTGAGTTAAAGATTGTCTGTGTCCGTTTTTCTTACGGTAACCTTTACGTCTTTTCTTTTTGAAAACAATAACTTTGTCACCCTTAAGGTGCTTAATGACTTTAGCCTCAACAGCGGCTCCGTCTATAGCCGGGGCGCCAACAGTAACTTCTCCATCATTATCTAATAAAAGAACGTTATCAAACGATACTTTATCACCTTCTTCCGAAGCTAAACGATGAACAAACACTTTTTGGTCTTTCGCAACCTTAAATTGCTGCCCTGCTATCTCTACAATTGCGTACATAGCGTTATAATTATATAAAATTAACTAATATAAACTGTGCTTAAAATAAATTTAAGTGGGTGCAAATATACTCCTAAATCATTAAAGAACAAATGTTTTTATGCCTTTTGGACACTTTTTTTAGTATTCCAACTAGGCTTAAACTTCTGCATGAATGTAAAAGTAAGGATAACTGTAGACGCAAACCCTTCTATTAATAAGATAAATACAAGTATTCCAGGACCTTGGTTGTAATCTCGAATCCAAGATTCCATAATAGAATTAGGGAAATTTTTATCTAAATGGAACATATAAATCGCCATGAAAGCAGTAAAAATAAGCGTGGCAAAAAAACCAGCGTATATCCCTGATTTAAATCCTTTAAAATAATCAAACTTATCTCCTTCCAGAATCCTACGCATTCTTATAACTGCATAAATTCCATAACCTACAATCAGTCCATTTATGAGACGTAACCAAATTTGTTCATGTAATCCCACTAATTTTAAGATTAAAAAATATGCAATAAGACCTACTGCAATTAAAAATCCATATCGTAAAAATAACTTGTCTGGTTTCATATGCTATCTATTTGATTATACAAGACTTAAGTTACGAAAAAATATTTTCAAGAAAGTTAAAGTCTCCTAAATTTTTAATTGACCTAACAACCGTATAGTAAATAATTGCTATTTTTCTAACATCTATTGGAAGAAATTGTAACATTTCTTCTAAATGACTGACTAATTATATACAAATAATCAAATATTATGAGAAAAAAATTACTCTCTTTAGCAATATTGGCTTCATTAGGTTCGACAGCCATTGCTCAAGAAATTAAATTCCAAGAATACGATCTTGCAAATGGCATGCACGTTATTCTACACCAAGACAATACTGCACCAGTAGTAACAACCTCTGTAATGTATCATGTTGGATCTAAAGACGAAAACCCTGAGCGTACAGGATTCGCTCACTTCTTTGAACATTTACTTTTTGAAGGAACAGAAAATATAGAACGAGGAGAATGGTTTAAAATAGTAAGTTCCAACGGAGGGAGCAACAATGCAAATACCACTGCAGACAGAACGTATTACTACGAAGTTTTCCCATCTAATAAAGTTGAGTTGGGACTTTGGATGGAATCAGAGCGTTTAATGCACCCTATAATCAATGAAATAGGTGTTGAAACACAAAATGAAGTTGTAAAAGAAGAAAAAAGACAACGTGTAGATAACGCACCTTATGGTGGCTTAAGCTATGGTACTGCAATCCAACCACATTTATTTACAAAACATCCTTACAGATGGAGTGTAATTGGTTCTATGGACCACTTGGATGCTGCAACCCTAGAAGAATTTCAAGCTTTTAATGAAAAATTCTACGTGCCAAATAATGCTGTCTTAGTAGTAGCTGGAGATATAAATATCTCTGAGACTCAAAAAATGATTAAAGACTATTTTGGTCCTATTCCAAAAGGAAAAGATATTGTTAGAAATCATCCTAAAGAAGATGCTATCACTCAAGAAATGAAGGCTACAGAATACGATAGTAATATTCAAATTCCAGCCTTAGCACTTGCGTACCGCACACCTTCAATGAAAGAAAAAGATGCCTATGTATTAAATATGATCTCTACCTATTTAAGTGATGGTAAAACATCTAAACTTTACAAAAAAATGGTAGATGAAAACAAATCGGCATTACAAGTTTTTGCTTTTAATAGAGCTCAAGAAGACTATAGCATGTATAATATTTTTGCACTTCCATTAGGAGATGTTCCTCTTACGCAATTAGAAAATGAAATTGATGAAGAGATTAAAAAGCTACAAACTTCTTTAATTTCTGAAAACGATTATCAGAAGCTTCAGAATAAAATGGAAAACGATTTTGTAAATTCTAATGCTAGCGTTTCTGGAATTGCAAATTCATTGGCAAGATATTATATGCTTTATGGAGACACTAATTTAATTAATTCTGAAATAGAAATCTACAGAAACATTTCTAGAGAAGACATTAAAAAAGTAGCTACTAAGTACTTAAACAAAAATCAACGTTTACGTGTTGAATATTTACCAAAATCTGCTCAAGAAGAAAAATAAAATATATTTATGAAGACTAAATTTTTATCCATCATATTATTACTCAGTGTAGGTTTTACATTTGCACAAGTAGATCGATCTAAACAACCTAAACCAGGTCCTGCACCTACAATAAACATTGCAGAGCCTGAAACTTTCACCCTAAAAAACGGACTTACAGTTATGGTTGTAGAAAACCATAAACTGCCAAGAGTTTCTATGACATTATCCATAGATAATTCTCCAATTGTAGAAGGTGATAAAGCAGGAATTTCCCAACTTACAGGAGATGTTCTTGGAAGTGGAACTACTTCTATGGGAAAAGATGAATTTAACGAGAAAATAGATTTCTTAGGAGCCAATATTAGCTACGGATCGCAAAGTGCTTTTGCTAGCTCGCTTTCTAAATATTTCCCTGAGATATTAAAATTAATGGCAGATGGCGCTATCAATCCTGTATTTCCTCAAGAAGAATTCGATAAGAAAAAAGCACAGGCTAAAGAAGGCTTAAAGGCTTCAGAAAAAGATGTCTCTTCAATCGCTTCTAGAGTTACAAATGCATTATCTTATGGAAAAGACCATCCTTACGGAGAATTTATTTCAGAAGAAACATTAGAAAATGTTACCCTAGCAGACGTTAAGAGTTTTTACAACACTTATTTCAAACCAGGGAAAGCATATTTAGTAATTGTTGGAGATGTAAAAATAAGAGAAGTAGAGAAATTAGTTAAAGAGAACTTCTCTTCTTGGAAAAAAGACACAACTCCTGGAGTAACTTATTCAGCTCCTAAAGATGTACAATACACGCAAATCGATTTTGTAGATATGCCAAATGCTGTACAGTCTGAAATAGGTGTTGTAAACATGATCGACTTAAAAATGTCTGATCCAGATTACCACGCTGCATTAATCGCGAACTATATTTATGGAGGAAGCTTTTCTAGTTACCTAAATATGAATTTACGTGAGGAGCACGGATTTACATACGGAGCAAGATCTTCCATTAGAACAGACCAATACAATGCTTCTAAGTTTTCTGCTTCTTCTAGCGTTAGAAATGCAGTTACCGATAGCGCTGTTGTTGAGTTCATGAAAGAAATGAAACGTATAAGACTTGAGCCTGTTTCTGGAGAAGACTTAGTAAATGCGAAAGCTAAATATGTAGGGAATTTTGTTTTGGCTCTAGAAAACCCAAGAACAATAGCAAGATATGCGCTAGATATTAAGACTAAAAACTTGCCAGATGATTTTTACATTAACTACTTAGAAAAAATAAATGCGGTTACCGTTGCTGATGTTCAAAGAGTAGCTAATAAATATTTCAAATTAGATAACTCAAGAATCGTAATTGTTGGTAAAGGAAGTGAAGTTGCTGATAAACTAGAGGCGCTAGATTATCCTGTTAATTATTACGACACAAAGGCTAATAAAATTGAAAAGCCTAATTATAATGTTGCTATCCCAACAGATGTAACTGCAAAAAGTGTTTTAAACAACTACTTAAATGCTATTGGAGGAAAAGATAAGGTTGCTGCTATTAAATCTTTAGCACTTACTTATGAAGGAAGTTTTAATGGTGCCTCTATCAAATCTGAAGAGAAAAGAACAGCAGATAAGTATGCACAAGTAACTTATATGAATAACAATCCTATGATGGCTGTAATTGCAAATGGAGAAGAGTTTCTTATGAAACAGGGTGGAAATACGGTTCCGCTTCCTCCAAATATGGTTAAAGACATGAAGGATAACGTAGGAACTTTTGCAGAACTTATCTTACTTAACAATGACAGTATAAAACTAACTGGAATAGAAAAAGTAGAAGGAAAGGATGCTTATAAAATTGAAGCTCCAGGAGAAGTAGTTCAGATGCATTATTTTTATGATGTTGAAACTGGACTAAAAGTAAAAGAAGTTTCTGTTATAAGCATGGGTGGTCAAACTCAAAACCAAGAAGCTTTATTAAAAGATTACAAAGAGTATGACGGAATTAAATTTCCAGCTACTAAAGAAGCTGCTCTTGGCGGACAAGCTGTAGAAACTAAACTTACAGACGCTAAGATCAATCCAACGTTTACAGAAGCAGATTTTCAATAATCTAGATTCCTAAAACAAATTTACGACCCCGAAAGTTTATGTAGCTTTCGGGGTTTCTTTTTTCCTCCCTCTATTCACAATATAAACTCCTAATAATATAATAGCGGATGCCAATAAATGGATCAGTGTAAACTTCTCTCCATCTAATATTCCCCAGAAAATACCTACTATAGGAATTATATAAGTTACCGAAGTCGCAAATACAGCATTGGAAATCTGAATAAGTTTATTGAATACTATTTTTGCTAATCCTGTTCCGAAAACAGCTAATACTAGAATGTATATTAAGGAAGTTCTAAAAGAAGGCTCTTGCCATAAATCTTTTGTAAAAACACCAGAAAATAGCAATACTATAATAGCAGGAATAATCATCACTGCAAAAATCCCAACAGAAATAGCCATTACAGGCACGTCTTGTAGTTTCGATTTAACAATATTAGCATTCAAAGCATAACACATCGCTGCTATAATCACTAAAACAGCAAAGAAATAATTCTGATCTGGGTTTACATTAGCACCTTGAAAAACAAGAATTAAAGCTCCTACAAACCCTATAACAACACCAATTAACTGATTCTTTGTGAAAGACACTTTAAATATCAAGAAACCAAAAAATATAGTAAAAAGCGGCACCAAAGAATTTAAAATCGCAGCGATGCTACTATCTATTTCTGTTTCGGCATAAGCAAACAAAAAAACAGGAACAAACGTTCCACTCATAGCAGAAGCTGCAACCCATTTCCATTTATCCTTTTCTACTTTTTTTAACCATTTGAAACCGATTATAAATAAAAATATAGATGAAAAAATAATTCTAATAGCTCCCAGTTGAATAGGCGTTAGACCTACTAATCCCTTTTTTATTAAAATATAAGAACTCCCCCAAATTAAAGAAAGCACTATTAAATAAATCCATTTTTTATTTCCACTATCCATCAATTGCATTTTAAAGGCGCAAAATTCAGCTTTTTAAAATTGAATCTATCCCTTTTTTATATATTTTTGTAATCGCTTAATTACAAAAACTAATAGCTTTAATGCTAAGAATTTATCCCATAGTTTTCACTTTACTATACATGCTGGCCATGTTAAAACCGGTTATGCCGGTTTTCGACTATGTGATAAATCAAGATTACATCGCAGAATATCTTTGTATAAATAAAGATAAACCAGAAATGCATTGTGATGGTAAATGTTATTTAATGCAGATGCTAGAAGAACAAAGCAACGAGAAAAAACAAAATTTACCATCGATAGACTTAAGGGAATATCCAATTGGATTTGTAAATCTCTTAGAACTAGAAAATGTAAATACTACGCTATCAGAAGCTAAAAAAACTACACTTTATAATAATGAATATAGCTTTTCTTTAAGCTATCAACATTTCCACCCTCCAATTTTTTCTTGATAATTACTTTTATTCAGAATCTATAATTTTTACTGGGCGTTCCGTCGGGCAGGTTCACGCTACACGCTAGCTTGCTTCTATCCCTAACGCAAATAAAGAACTTCAATCAAAACTATTATAAGAAATAATAGTTCCCAGTTTTAAGTTTCAGAATAAAAGCTATTACTAAAAACTTAAATATCGATCAGGATAAAAATTCTGATGACTAACTTATTAAGTATCAAGAAAAATGAAGAATTATATGTTTGCCATATTTTTTATGGCAATTACAATAGCACAAGCACAAGAAAAAACAAGTAAATGGACTTCTGGGCGGCCAGACGGACATGCTCCAATATCTGTAATGGGAGACCACACACATTCTAAAGGAGAATGGATGTTTTCTTACAGATACATGTACATGGACATGGAAGATTTAAATCGCGGCAGTAGTGATGCCCAATATAGCGATGCCTTGTCTCAATACATGATCACTCCTAAAAGTATGCCTATGAATATGCATATGTTGGGAGTAATGTATGCGCCAAGTAATAAATTAACCTTAATGGCGATGATTAATCATACTTCTCAAGAAATGACGCTAGGCAATAGAATGGGAGGCGAATTTAATACAGAATCATCAGGATTTGGAGATCTTAAATTATCGGCATTGTATACTTTTTTCAATAAAAATAGTCAGCAATTACATGCTCAAGTTGGTATTTCTTTCCCAACAGGAAGTATAGACGAAACAGACGTAACTCCAATGTCTACTCCTAATGAAACGATTTTACCTTATCCTATGCAAATTGGTAGCGGCACATACGACGCCAATCTTGGATTAACCTATTTAAAACAATGGGAATATTTATCATTTGGATCACAGATAAAAGGAGTTTTCAGATTTGGAGAAAATGACAATGAATATCGTTTAGGAAATGAGTATAGTATTAATAATTGGGTAGCAATGCCAGTTAATGAGTGGTTTAGTTTCTCTGGAAGGGTGAAATGGGCAGCTATTGAAAAAATAGATGGCACTAACCCTGATTTAAACCCGATGATGGTTGTTACAGCTGATACTGCAAATAGCGGAAAAACATACGCTGAGGCAGGAATCGGATTTAACCTTTATGCTTTTAAAGGAAGCTTAAAAAACCTACGTTTTGGTTTCGAAGCAGCACTTCCGTTGTATCAAAACATGAATGGGATTCAACTAAAAAATCAAGAAACACTAACCTTAGGACTTCAATATTCGCTATAAGATAAGCTAACATAATCAAATGAAAAATATATTTCTAGCAACCATCATATTTATGATGGGATACACTCTTAGTGCCCAAAATGCACTTAAAGGGCAAGTAAAAAACACTCAAAATACTCCTTTAGCTGGAGTTACAATTATATCAACAACCAATTCAAGCACAGGCGTTTCTACAGACGAAAATGGTAATTTCTCCATCTCACTTAACAATCCTAAAGTGATTGTAAAGTACATGGGATTTGAATCAAAAACAGTAATTTTAAAAGAAGAATTTAATACAATCATCCTCCAAGAGAACACAGAAGATTTAGAAGAAATTATAGTTTCTGCGAGTAGAGAGGAACAAAAGCGCTCTGAAGTTCCTGGTGCAATTTCTGTTATCAGTGCGAAAACAATTGAAGAAACTAAAGCTTTCGGGATTGAACAGATTGTAAACCAAGCGCCAGGCGTGTATATGTCTAGCTCAAAAGCTTCAGGTAATGAACAACACATGATGGCGGTACGTTCTCCTATTTCTACAAAATCTTTGTTTTTGTATCTGGAAGATGGACTTCCAATAAGACCTACAGCTGTTTTTAACCACAATGCTTTATTAGAAATGAATGATGTTTCTTTTGGAAGAGTAGAGATTTTAAAAGGACCTGCATCTAGTATTTATGGAAGTGAAGCAATTGGAGGAAGTTTTAACTTTATTTCTAAAAATCCAACTCCAGAATTACAAGGAAGTTTAGGATTTGAAATTAACGATTTAGGACTTTCAAAATACTCTTTAGAAGCTTCAAAATATACAAGTGAGAAATTTGGAATCTATCTAGGAACACAATACATCCAACGTAACAATGGTCCTATTGAGCATAGTGATTATGAGAAATTTGCTGTTACCTTTAAAACTGTATATCACATTTCTCCGTCGTTGACATGGACAAATGTAATAGATTTAGTAGACTATCGATCTGATATGTCTGGATCTCTTACACAGGAAGATTACGAGGCAGGAAATTATGAAAGTGATCAAACTTTTACTGAAAGAGAAGCTAAAGCTTTTCGTTTTAGATCTACGTTAGATAAAGTATGGAATGAGCAAAACAAAACGTCTTTTAACTTTGTTTTCAGAAACAATGAAATGGATCAGATTCCTTCGTATCGTATCAAACAATTCAGAATAAACGGACAACTTACTGGCGAAGGGGCAGGAGAAATAAACGCTAATAGCTACAATAGCTTTGTTGGTCTGATTCAGCATAAAAAAGATTTTAATTTTGCAAACTCATCATTAATTGCTGGAGCTACAGTAGACTTTTCTCCACAATCTTATGTTGCAGAATCTATAGCTGTTACTGTCGATCCAAATACAGGAATAAATACTGGGTACACATTAAATAACGGAGATTACATCCTTAACTATGATGCTGATATTTTAAATTATGCAGGATTTCTTCAGTATGAAATTACGCCCATAGAAAACCTAAAAATTACGACAGCATTACGTTATGACCGCTTTGAGTATGATTATAATAATCTGTTAGACGGACAAGCTGGGCCGAAGGATTCAGAAAATAATTATGATAATTTTGCTCCAAAAATTGGCTTCAACTACAACTTTACAAACCGATCTGGTATTTATGCAAATTATTCAAATGGATTTACACCACCTCAAACCTCTACACTTTATAGAAATAGTTATGTAGGTGTTGGCGGAGAGGTTTTTGATCTTGAGCCTAGCAATTACGATAATTATGAGGTTGGAGGATATTTTGTTTCTGAAAAATGGAAGCTAGATGCAGAATTATATATTCTAAATGGAAAAAATACTTTGGTAACTCTTAGAGATGAAAATGATGAATATTACAATGCCAATGCTGGAAAAACTCGTTCCTATGGAATTGAATATGGTATTACATTTAAGCCAGTGCCAGAACTAAGTTTAACACATAACGGAAGTTTTGCAAAACATCGTTACATAAAGTTTTATGAAGGTGGTATTGACTATTCAGGAACAGACCAACAAACTGCTCCAAGCCTTTTAGGTAATACCCAAATTAATTACCACCCTCAATTCATAAAGAATTTTTCTATTGGCTTAGAATATGAGTTGGTTGGAAAGTATGACACCAGTTTTGAGAATCAAGTCGACAACGGTGATGGAACATTCAGCACAGCAACTTATGACGGACATAATATTTTTAATTTAAGAGCTAGCTATGCATTAAAACATTTTGAAATCTGGGCACATGCATTAAATATTTTTGATACGCTCTATTCAACAAGAGCTTCTTATAATCAATATAGCAAAGAAAATAATTATAGTGTTGGAAATCCAAGAGCTTTCCACGCAGGAATCCGTTATAAATTTTAACACTGATGAAAAAAAATTCAAAATTAAATAAATGGCTATGGAAGTGGCATTTTATAGCTGGACTTATCTCGCTCCCTTTTATTCTACTGCTATCTGCAACAGGAGTTATTTATTTATTCAAAGCACAATACGAAGCTCCAATATATAAACCTGTAAAAGAAGTTACGGTAGAAGGAAAAGCTATTTCATACCAAAAACAATGGGAAATAGCTAATGCCAATGCTATAAGAAAGCCTAATGGAATAATAATTCCAAAAGAGAAAAAAGAAGCCACAGAATTCACTTCTGGAAGATTTGGAGGCGCTACCAGCCTATTTGTAAACCCATATAAAGGAGATGTTTCTGGAGAAATTCTACCACAGAAATCCTTTATGTTTAAAGTCAGAAAACTCCATGGAGAACTGCTAATGGGGAAATACGGCACCAAAATAGTAGAATTAGTTGCTTGTTGGATGGTAGTTCTCATTTTTACAGGTCTTTTTATTTGGTGGCCAGAAAGAGGCTGGAAGCTAAAAGGCTACTTTATTCCGAGAACGAAATTAGGAAAGCGTACTTTCTTTAGAGATACTCATGCTATAACTGGTTTTTGGATGTCTATTCTATTTTTAATAATTCTCGCTGGAGGTTTGCCATGGACAGATGTTTTTGGTAGCGGATTCAAATGGGTTCAAGATACTACTAATACAGGATACCCAAGTACTTGGAATCGATTCAGCTTAAATCAAGAAAATCCTAAAACATCGATGATTTCATTAGATGAAATGGTTACAAAAGCAAATGTACTTTCACTCCCTGGAGAGGTTAAAATTAGTTTCCCGCAAGGAAAAAATGGAGTATACAGTGTTTCTAATACCAATCACAAAGACCTTGCTAGTCAAAAAATGCTTCATTTTAATCCATATACAGGAGAACAAGTATTAAAACATAATTGGGAGGATGTTGGTTTTTTAATGCGAGGAAGAATGTGGGTAATGGCATTTCATCAAGGACAATTTGGACAATGGAATTTTATACTTATGATTTTTGCTGGAAGTATCTTATTTTTAATGAGTCTCTCTGCAGTAATATCATATCTTCTGAGAAAAAGAAAGGGAGATTGGGGGATTCCTAAAGTTCCCGCCTCGTTTAAAGCAAGCTATGGGGTTATTACAATCCTCATCATTCTATGCATTCTACTTCCTCTATTTGGAATCAGTATTATATTAATATGTATTTTTGAATATCTAAATAGAAGAAAATTACAATTAAAAAATTCATAAAAAAGATAGACATGAAAAAAGCAATTTTTATTATCGCAATCGCTCTATTCACCTTTGCAGCTTGTAAGCAAGAGAAAAAAGAAGATAACAAACCTTCTAAAATGGAAATGGTAATGGCAGTTCATGACAGCCTAATGCCAAAAATGAGTACCATTAGCAAATTAGTTGGCGAATTGAATGCTAAAGTTGACACTACAGAAACAGGGATGAAGTATGAGGCTGCAAAAAAAGATTTACAAGCGGCTCATGAATCTATGATGGATTGGATGCAAGGCTTCGGAGAGCGTTTTGACCATGAAGAAATCCTTAATGGAAAAGAACTCACTGATGAGAAAAAAGCACTTCTTACTGAGGAAGAAACTAAAGTGAAAGCTTTAAAAGAAGAGATAAATACAAGTATTAAAAACGCTGAGGATCTTTTAAATCAGCAATAAAAACAAATTTAACAATGAAAAGAGCGCCTTTGATGTAATTTTCAAAGGCGCTCTTTTTTCATAAAAAAAATAAATTACTTCTTGTACTTTACACCAAAAGGAGATCTCTTTAGCATATATTTTAACCCTGAATGATACGCTTCTATTCCTCCTAGACCAAATGGGTGTCTTGTTTCTGCATATATATTTTCCCCCTGGTCATTAAATATTTTTAAATCCAATTTCACATCATAAGTAACTGTTGTCGTTGTACTCGAAGAAGAGTAAGAAGTTCCTTTAGATTCTTTTTTATTCCTATCTTTATTGGTATCCTTTTCTTTGTATACCGTTGAGCCGCTTCCATAACTTGTAGTTCCTTCGTTTATGACTTCTGCTCCTCCATATAAAACAAATTCCACACCCAGTAAATTAGCTAATTCTGCTGGCAACTTAGTACTGATATTTGAAGCATCTAAATTATTTTTTGACAATAATGCATTCGTAGTCATTGCATCTTGGACTTTTACTCCGTGTATCGCTTCTTCCCTTAAAACATTTGCACAATCATTTTGCACCTGTACACTAAAAACATCTGGCTGAATAGTATCATCATTAGAAACTATTGCAAATGGAAGAATAGCAATACTATTTTTTGAACTTCCACTATTAGACCTACTTGCTATAGCTTTTACTTGTTGTTTTACCGTAGTAAAAGCTTCTACTCTTCCACTAGAAAATTTAATCTGACTAATTTCCTTCTTTGCTATTTCATACTCTAAATCTTCGCCTTCATATTTAAACTTAATTGTTTCGGTAGAGATACTAGTTACTTTCCCTTTCTTAACATCACCGTTTAACATAGTCACTTCATCATTTTTATCTTGAGCAAAAACACTGCTACAGAAAAAGGTGAAAAGAAATAGTAGAGAGATTAAGCGCTTTATATTTAAATCTAAAACTTTCATAAAGATTATGAATTTAGCTGTTGTCTTATAAAGATAATACTTACAAAAAAGATTTCATAATAAAATAATTAATAAGAAAACACATAGAATAATTATCGTTTCGCATAAAATAAACCAACCCAATAAATAACTTTTAATACAAAATCAAAGCTAAGAGAAATATCTCCTTGATTAAAAATAAAACAACTTACCATTAAACCTTCACTACACATTTCATCCAATTCACATCAAAAAATAAATACCTTCCAATCTTTTCCCTATATTAGGCGTCGAATATAATCTAAACAATGATGAAAAAAACACTACTATTGCTCTGTTGTATATGCTTTATACAATTAATTCATGCCCAACGAGAAGCCACTAAAACACTAGAATTCGAAAACTCAGTAGATGATTTATTAGTTGTTCCTTTTAATGGAATAACTGTGATATCTGATGGTGATAAAGTTTACGGATATGATCTGGAACTAGAAAAAATTATATGGGAAAAAGAAGCTCCAAAACGTTCGGGTATCGATATTGCAGCTAATATTCTTCAAGCAGGACCTGCAGGAATAGATATAACAAAATTTAACGTTATAGAATCTACGCCATTTGTGGAGAAATTTTTTGATGATCGTCTTTTCGTTATTAACAGCTATGACGGAAAAGTACTTTTTTCTGCTGAAGGAAAAGCTAAATACTTCCAAGCTGAATACCTATTTGATGAAAACTCTTTTCTATTAAGAGGTATCAACGAAGATGAACTTATTATTGCAAAGTATAACATTGCAGAGCAAGAGTTTACATGGCAAACAACAGTCTCTACTACTTATGGAGAATTTTTACAAGGCTTAGGAAAACTTGCTGGATTTAATCAATCTTCACTTAGAGATAAGATGAATCATACGGAAGATAAAGTTTTCGCCTTAATAAAGAAACAATTCTTCGTACTTAATAAAGAGGATGGAACGCTTTTATGGAAAGTTGATGAAGGAGATATCGCTGACTTCAAAAGGTCTCTTGATGGCACAAAATTAGTTACTATAAAAGACGTAGGTACTTTCTCTTCCAGAAATGAAATAATGCTTTATGATGGAGATACAGGAAAGGAAATATGGAAAAGACCACTAACTACTAAGAATATTGTTCTTTTTGAAGACTGGCAGGATAAAATGTTACTAGCTCATGAAAAAGGTTTTAATTTTTATGATTATTCAACAGGAGAAAAAGTATGGAAAAAAGATCCTAAAGGAAAAGGTATTAAAAATGTAATTCCAATTGGAACTGATTTCCTTTATGTATATGATGATGAGATGATGCTAATCGATAAGGATGGGCAAAAAATGTGGAAAAAGGATGTTAAAATATCTGATGATGAAGAAGATCCTGTTTACTTTCTTGAAAAAACCAAGAACGGACGTGTATTATACATAACAGCTACCTATGCCAACATGGTAGATTACAAAACTGGAGAAAAAATTTGGAGAAAAAATCTAAAACTAAACGAAAGAAGACCTACAGTTGCAAAATACGACGAAAACTCTGGGAATTTTGTAGTTTATAATGATGAAGAACTATATAAGTTTAATGAAAACAGCACAGAACGTCCAGAACCTTATGCTGAAATGAAGCTTAAGAATGAAAAAGAGATTACCAATATGGATATTTTTGCTAATAATGTTACTATCACTGGACATACTGATATAATTGGTATTGACAACGATGGAAAAACTATATTTCAACATAAATATACACAACCAGGTGAGGTTGGAAGATTCTTTAAAAAAGTAGGAGTTTCTGCAATGTCTTTTGCTGCAAGTGTAGCTACTGCAGAATATTCTCAAACAACTTCTTACAGAGACCCTTCTGGACAAATTGTCACCGATAGAAAAACACAACCTGTTTTTAATGACAAGGTAAATGCATTAGGAGTAATGGGATATATTAGCTCAGCTCTACTATATGATAAAATTAAAAGTAGACATAATGCCCTTACAGAAACGGCTGAATATGCTTTAATTTTTGCTAAAGGAGATAATGGTGAGAAACTTCTTTATAAAGTTGATAAGCAAACTGGAGAGGAGATTGACAAAATTATAATGGATAATTCCAATCCTGTTTATGATGTAGATTATGTAAACGAAGACATTTACTACAGTAGAGGCAAAGAAGTGAAGATATTTAAGTCTAAATAAATTCACTATTATATTATATATAAATCGGAGGCCAAATGGCCTCCGATTTTATTTTTTACTATTCACAGTAAACTACATCTTCAATAAAACTTCGGAGACTTGCTGGATTGTTTTTATAATAGTTCTTATCAATTAACTCATTCACTTTAGAACAAGAGCCTGTAAACTTCTTAAGCTCATTCTTAAAACCCATTAAAAACTTATAAGAACGATTGGAAAACCCGACTTCTTGATCATCAATAAAGAAAACAACTTCATCGTTCTCAAAAATATACAAAGAAAGCGCGTCGGTTTCAAATTCTTTTCTAACTAAATACTTCTCTGGAGATTTTGCTCTCGGGTTATTCTTATAAGAAATAAATTCTTTTTGAACATAAATATTGTTTTCATCAAAAACTAGCTCTTTTAAATCTGAAGCATCAAAGATATTTTGCTTTAAATTACCATTTACATCTGGTAAATAGACTTTCGCCTCCGCTCCTACATTCTCCAAATCATCATAATTCATATTTGCAATTAAAGTATCGTTTTTAGCAGTAACTAAATAAGCAAAACCGCCAGAATCACGAACTTCAACTTCAGAAAACTTCTCATCTATCTGAACTTCCATTCTCCTACTATCTACCATATTTACAGATAGAATTTCCTTTAAATCTAATGCTTTCTCTCTTAAATTCTCTGCATCTCTTTCTCCATACTCCAACGGATAAATCATCTCTGCATACTTTATAGCCTCCTCTGGTAAATCCATATAATATGACAATACTGAAGCATTATAATAACATGCATACATCACTTTGCGTTCTCTTCTTGAATCTCCTTCTACTTGCCCAGCCATCTGCACAAAATCCTCCACAATTGGCTTCAAAGCATTTCTAGTCTGCTCAATAGGCATATCGTGAGTTACGTTCTCCATAGCAGCTATTGTTTTTTCAAAAGCAGCTTTTTGTCGAACTGTTAATGGGTTTTTCTTAGAGTCTAAAATCCATAAATAAGTATTGGTTTTATATGGCTGATAACCAAAAGTAGAATTTATTAATCCCTCTACTCTGTAACTCACTTTTTCTATAAAATTATAAAGTATATTTTCTTTTATATCCTCTTTATTTACCTCATAATGAGCAAAAGCTTCCCTTTTTGAATTAAAAAAATCTGATACATAAGGCTCTACTCTAGCTATGTTATTGCCCATTTCCAAATCAAAAGGGTTCTCAATAGTATACTCAGCAGCAATCTCATATTTAAATCCATAACGATATATACGATAAGACTTTGTTATATTACCGTCATCATCTTTCTCTTCTACAAGTTTATCTTCTACCTTAAAAGATGCAGCATCGATTAAAAAATTCTTTAAATTTAGTTTAACAAAAACTTTAGGAGCAGCTTCATCTCTTACAAATCCTTGAATCTGTAAGTCATTAGAAATAGCTGTTTCTGAAATAAAACTATTAATATCTTCATCTGAAATCACAGAAACATTATAAGTTCTTTCGTTTTCATTTAGAATTGGGTTTGTAGGAAGTTTTACATAAGCAACAGGAAAATATTGTTTGTCAATATCTGCTGCTTGCCCAAAAGACTTCCAAGCAAATAATAAAATTAGGGGCAAAATTAATAATCGCATAGTTATTGGTCGTTTAAATTAAATTTATTTCCAACGGATCGTTTCCATTATCTTTCTAATATCTTTTTCTATATATTGTGCAGCAGGTAACACAGAATCGTAATTAGGTTTGGTATTGAAATATAATGAGCCTGTTAAAAAATGTGAAGTGCTATCTGTAACATAAAATTGAGATGCTGAAGCCGCATTTCCTGTAACTAAATAAAACATCCCATATACTTTATTATCAACATTAATAAAAGGCTGTTCTTGGATGTTATCTGCTTTAGCAACATGCTCGTAGGTTAATTTTTGAGCATCTCTAAGTAACTTATTTAAATCATCATTTACAGGTTTGTAAGTAATGAATATACTAGCATTCATTTTAGGATAATTAACTGTAATTGCACAATTATCGCTCACTGATATTTCTGCTTCTTTATTTTTACTGAAAAAATAAGGACACGTATCCTTGATAGAAGTATAGGAAGCTTCTGGATATTCTAAACGAAGCATTCCCTTGGGTTTTGGAAGTGTTTCATCTCCGCAAGAGTACAACAAAACACTACTTATTAATAAACTGAGAAATATTTTTATTTTCAATTAAGTGTAACTTTTATCTGTTTGATTCGCTTTTTATCTAAAGCCTCAATAACAAATGTAATGTTATCAAAGACTATATTCTCACCTTTTTTAGGAAACCCCTTAGAAATCTCTAGCACAAAACCTGCAATAGTTTCCGACTCCCCTTTATTCTCTTCAAAAAGCGTTTCGTTATCTATATCTATTACTCTATAAAAATCTTTTAAAGCCGTTTTCCCTTCAAAAACATAATTATTCTCATCTAACTTAGAATACACAAGATTCTCATCATCAAATTCATCACTAATATCTCCTACAATCTCTTCTATAATGTCTTCTAAAGTTACCAATCCAGAAGTTCCCCCATATTCATCTACAACAATAGCTAAATGATTTTTCATGTCCTGAAACTCCTTTAATAAATCATCCAGCTTTTTATTCTCAGGAACAAAGTAAGGCTCTCTTTTTAAAGAAGCCCAATCGAAATCCTTTTTATCTAAATATGGAAGCAAGTCTTTTACATACAAAACCCCTGTGAAATTATCCATATTATCCTTATAAACAGGAATTCTAGAATATCCATTCTTTATAATTTCATCTACCACCTCTTGGAACTTCATTTCTTCATTCAATGCGAAAACATCAATTCTAGGCTGCATTACTTGGCGAGTATCTGTATTTCCAAAAGAAACTATTCCTTGTAAAATTTTCTGCTCCTCTACTGTAGTATCTTCTTCAGAAGTCAACTCTAATGCATGTGATAACTGGTCTACAGAAAAATTTGATTTTTGTTTCCCTAATTTTTCCTGTAAGAAAATAGTTATAGATCGCATCGGCATACTAAGCGGATAGAAAAGCGTATCCAAAACGCTTAAAGGATATGCCATAAAAGAGGCAAATTTCACTCGGTTTCTATTAGCATACACTTTTGGGAGAATCTCTCCAAATAGTAATATTAAAAATGTAGCTGCTACAACTTCTACAATAAAACGGATGTCTATTACACCAAGAATAGTTCCTTTTAAAGATCCAAAAAAGAAGGTTCCCAAGGAACTGAAGAGTAAAACAACAGCTATATTTATAAAATTATTTGCTACTAGAATGGTTGCCAATAGCTTCTTTGGCTTGTCGAGAAGTTTAACTATAATCTTTCCAACCGCTGTTTTACTATCTTCTGCCTCATTTACATCCGTTTGAGAAAGTGAGAAGAAAGCTACTTCTGCTCCAGATATAAGAGCAGAACATATGAGTAAAACAACTAAAACAATTAACTTAATAATTGACGTTGTGTCTATAATGAGAAAAAATGAAATTAAACTCGCGGGCTCCGGGTCCAATGCGTTGTGTTTTAGTTAATTTTAATTAAAATGGCAAATCATCCTCTTCGTTTGAAGGTGATGGTTGCTCAACTTGCTGTTTATTCTGTGGAGTTGAACTACTTTGATTACTTCCTGAGGAAGCTTGAGAAGCTCCTCCAGCAGCGTCTCCTTTATTTGTTAAAAATGTGAAATCTGTTACCTGAATTTCCGTTGTGTAACGCATATTTCCATCTTCTCCCTGCCATTGTCTTGTTTTTAAACGACCTTCTACATAAACTTTATCACCTTTACTAAGGTATTTTTCACATACTTCTGCTGCTTTATTTCGAACAACTACATTATGCCATTCTGTATTAGAAACTCGTTCTCCAGTTTGTCTATTTGTGTAGGTTTCATTGGTCGCCAAAGGAAAACGTCCAATACTTCCTCCTCCTTCGAAATAATTCATTTTTACGTCATCTCCAAGGTGACCTATCAGCATTACTTTGTTTAACGTTCCACTCATCTTATTATTTCTTAAAATCTAATTCGTTAATTTATAAATGTATTAAAAATAACTAAATCTAAAAACCAAAATCTTCAACAAAATTAGCAATTAACACAGGAACAGGATAATTCGTGACTTTATTGACAGAAATACCCTCTTCTAATACACTCTGCAAAGTTACAATCCAAAAACGAGTATATATATGCTGATGTGATAATTTATGAACTTTAGAGGTTTCATTAAACAAGCTAACCTCATAAGAGTGACCTTTTGTTATTTTCAAAAAAGCGTCATTAGTTTCCAATTCCTCAATATTTATTTCTGCTGAAGTTTCAATTAAAGGAAATTCATAAAGATTACGCCAAATATCCTTTTTTACTCGCTGCTGAAGTATTGTTTTTTTATCATCAGTAATAACTAAGTAATTAAAGAAACGCTTTTTAAGTTTTCCCTTTTTAAGTTTTACAGGAAGTTCCGACACTCTATCTTCTAAAAAGGCAACACATTTCTGCTGAAGATTACAAATCTCACAATTAGGAGATTGTGGCTTGCATTGTTTTGCTCCAAACTCCATAATCGCTTGATTATAGGTGCCTGGATCTTTAACATCTAAAAGTTCTGCGGCTAAAGATTTAAAATATTTTATTCCTTCGGTGCTATTTATTGGCGTATCAACCCCAAAATATCTTGCCAGAACACGGTTTACATTTCCATCTACCACAGGTTCGGGTTCATTAAAGCAAATTGAAGCTATTGCGCTTGCAGTATAATCTCCAATTCCTTTAAGTTTTTTTAGCTCTTTATAGTTATTTGGAAAGTCACCATTTAAGTCAAATGCGACTTTTTTTGCTGTTTCATGTAGATTTCTAGCTCTAGAATAGTACCCTAAACCCTGCCATAATTTTAAAATTTCTTCTTCTGAAGCATTTGCAAGGTCAAAAACTGAAGGATATTTTTCAACAAATTTCAAATAATAAGGCAAACCTTGCTCAACTCTTGTCTGTTGAAGCATAATTTCTGAAAGCCAGATATAGTATGGATTTTGAGTTGCTCGCCATGGCAAATCCCTTTTATTTTGACCATACCAAGTGATGATCACGCCTTTAAAATTCATACATTTTCGTATCAGATTCAAAAATAATAGCTTTATTCAGTTAAATTTTAATTATTTACACTTTATTTATTGGGTAATTAATTTATATATTTGCATCCCCTAAATTTATAACACTGTAAACAAATATAAAAAAATGACTAAAGCAGACATTGTAGCTAAGATTTCAGAGAAACTTGGCATGGAAAAGGGAGATGTACAGGCAACTGTAGAATCCTTTATGGAAGAGGTGAAAAACTCATTAGAAAGCGGTGATAATGTTTACCTAAGAGGTTTTGGTAGTTTTATCATCAAAACTAGAGCAGAAAAAACAGGAAGAAACATTTCTAAGAACACAACTATCAAGATTCCTGC
The DNA here is from genome assembly GCF_048266025.1 of Joostella sp. Classification (NCBI taxonomy): domain Bacteria; kingdom Pseudomonadati; phylum Bacteroidota; class Flavobacteriia; order Flavobacteriales; family Flavobacteriaceae; genus Joostella; species Joostella sp. Next base: position 256,003 of record NZ_JBLXAF010000001.1, read on the forward strand.
TCACAATATCCCAGCTTTCAAACCCGCAAAAGTATTTGTAGAGGGTGTTAAAACAAGCGTAGAAGTAAAATAATTATTAATATAAAAAATTTAAGTCGATGCCAAGCGGTAAAAAAAGAAAAAGACATAAGGTAGCTACGCATAAGCGTAAGAAGAGAAGAAGAGCTAACCGTCACAAGAAAAAGTAGTTAGATAACTACTTTTTCTTTTTTAAGTGATTGTATACTCATTATACTAAACGTTCATTGAAAAAGAAATTAAATCTTAGCAAAAGCTAGGGTTAATTTCGTTGGGTTTATTCAAAAAAACCTGTAGTAAAAATTTATCTCACCATTAACTTGGTGAGACAAATTTATTGTTTAATCCATCGGTTTTATAGTTTTTAGTTAATTCTAGAAGCTCTATGACAGATAAAAATTCATTCAGAGTGAATAAAGAATTAATCGTAAGATCTAGTTCCTCTGACGTTGATTTTGCCATATTAAAGGATGGAAAACTTGTTGAATTACACAAGGAAGAAGAAAGCAGTGACTTTTCCGTGGGGGATATTATGCTTGCAAAGGTGCGAAAGCCGGTTACCGGTTTAAATGCTGCTTTTGTAAATGTAGGGTACGAAAAAGATGCATTTTTGCATTACCACGATTTAGGTCCTCAATTGAGCTCCTTGTTGAAATTCATTAAACGTGTAAGCACAGGTAAACTAAAAGATTTCTCTTTAAGAGATTTCCCATTTGAAAAAGATATAGACAAGAATGGCATTATAAACAATGTTTTAAAAGCCAATCAATCTATACTAGTACAAATTGTAAAAGAGCCTATTTCCACTAAAGGACCAAGAATAAGTTCCGAGCTATCTATAGCTGGAAGGTATTTAGTACTGGTTCCTTTTTCTGATCGAGTTTCTGTTTCTCAAAAAATAGAAAGTAAGGAAGAAAAAGATCGTTTAAAAAGGCTTGTACAGAGCATCCGCCCAAAAGGGTTTGGTGTGATTGTACGTACAGTGGCAGAAGGCAAAAAAGTCGCCGAACTAGACAAAGATCTAAACAACCTGTTGACTAAGTGGACAGCGTTGTGCAAAAAAATTTATAAAGCGAACTATCCGTCTAAAGTTTTAAGTGAAATGAATCGTGCAGCCTCTATTTTAAGAGATGTATTTAACGATGACTTTACTGGAATCCATGTAGATGACGAAACGCTTTATTACCAAATTAAAGATTACTTGCATGAAATTGCGCCAGAAAAGGAATCTATTGTAAAATTGTATGATTCTTCTGTTCCTATTTTTGAAAAACATGGAATAGAAAGACAAATTAAAACTTCTTTTGGCCGAACCGTATCCTCAAGCAAAGGAGCTTATTTAGTAATAGAACACACAGAAGCATTACATGTTATTGATGTAAATAGCGGAAACCGTTCTAACAAAGCTAAATCTCAAGAAGACACAGCTCTAGAGGTTAATTTAATTGCAGCTACAGAAGTAGCTAGACAGTTAAGATTAAGAGATATGGGAGGTATTATTGTAGTCGATTTTATAGATATGTCTAATGCAGACAATCGAAGAAAATTATATGACCACCTAAGAGACGAAATGAAAGATGATAGAGCCAAACACAAAATCTTACCTCCAAGTAAGTTTGGCCTCATACAAATTACAAGGCAACGCGTAAGACCAGAAATGAATATTAAAACCCGTGAGGAAAATCCTAACGGAAATGGTGGAGAAATTGAAGCTCCTATCGTTTTAATAAATAAAATAAATTTCGATCTAGAACGCATCATTCAAAGTAATAATGGAAATAATGGAATTGTATTAAATATACATCCCTTTATTGCCGCATATTTAACAAAAGGATTTCCATCCGCACGTTCTAAATGGTTTTTAGAACATAAAAAATGGGTTAAAATTTTACCAAGAGATGCTTACACATATCTAGAATACCGTTTTAAAGATAAAGACGGAAAAATTTTAAAGTTAAATTAACTTATTAAAACCACGCCAAGGCGTGGTTTTTTTGTTTACAATAAATTCTCTTAACAACTCAAAAAACATCTTCTTAAAAACATTTCCTATATTATTATTTTAACATTCATGTAGCAGAACTTAACATGGGTTAATTATATTCTCATCAATATTAAATAAATTGCATAAACTAACATAAAATCAAATTGTTATGAGTCAAGTTAAAGCATATGCTGCACTTACAAATGATGCAGATTTAGTTCCACATAAAATAGAACGTAGAAATATAAAAGATACAGATGTAAAAATTGAAATCGATTTCTGTGGCGTTTGTCATAGTGATATTCATCAAGTAAGAAACGATTGGAAGAACTCAAAATACCCAGTTGTTCCTGGACATGAGATTATAGGTAGAGTAACAGAAGTCGGATCTAAAGCAAACAACTTTAAAGTTGGTGATTTAGTAGGTGTAGGCTGCATGGTAGATTCTTGTAGAGAATGTGATTCCTGCAAAGAAAACCTAGAGCAATATTGCGAAAATGGAGCTACATTTACATACAATGGAGTCGATAAAGATTTAGGAGGCCATACCTTTGGAGGTTATTCTGAACAAATTATAGTAGATAAAGATTTTGTACTTAAAGTTCCTGAAAATTTAGACACAAAAGCTGTAGCTCCCCTGCTTTGTGCCGGTATTACAACATGGTCTCCTTTAAGAGAATGGAATGTCAAAAAAGGAGATAAAGTAGGTGTTGTTGGTTTAGGCGGATTAGGACACATGGGAATAAAGTTTGCACACGCTCTAGGCGCCAAAGTTATTATGATTACAACGTCTCCATCTAAAGCAGAAGATGCCAAATCTCTAGGAGCAGATGACGTCCTAATTTCTAAAGATACAGAAGAGATGAAATCTCACGCTAATAGCTTTGACTTCATTCTAAATACTATCCCTGTAGGACATGATATAAATCCATATTTAGGACTTTTAAAACGAGATGGAACAATGGTGTTGGTTGGAGCTATTGAACCAATAGACCCTGTTCACGGTGGCGCTTTGGTTACCGGAAGAAAACGTGTAGCTGGATCTCTAATTGGAGGTATTAAAGAAACCCAAGAGATGTTGGATTTCTGTGGAGAGCATAATATTGTTTCTGATGTAGAAATGATCGACATCCAAAATATCAATAAAGCTTTTGACCGTGTTGTAAAATCAGATGTGAAATACCGCTTTGTAATTGATATGAAATCTTTAAAAGAAGCTTAAGCTTCATAGACATTCAAACTACCAAAAGCCTTGCTAAAAAAGTAAGGCTTTTGTTTTTAGCTCCAAACGTTTCTAATAAACCTTAAAAAATTACCATTCATAATTCCTTCAATGTCTTTTTCTGAATATCCTCTAGCTTCTAACATTTTTGGTATTTTTTGAAGATCTGCAATAGTATCTAAATCGTGTGGTGATTGTTCTAAACCAAAACCTCCATCAAGATCAGAGCCAATTCCAACCTGAGTTGCATTTCCTGCTAGCTGACAAATATGATCAATATTATCTATAATTTGCTTTAAAGAAGCATCCATACTTTTAGGAGTAGATTTACCACGCACCCAATTCGGAACCATCATCCAAGTATCCATTACCACTCCAATTACAGCGTTTCTTCCTAACAATTCCTTGATTTGTTCATCCGAAAACTGTCGGTTATGGTCTACCAAAGCTCTACAGTTATTATGACTCGCCCAAACAGATCCGTTATAAACTTCCATAGCCTCCCAAAAACTTTGATCGCATAAATGCGTAGCATCTAAAATAAGGTTTAATTTTTCTATTTCTCTAAGCAATTCCTTTCCATTCTCTCCAATTCCTCCAACAGAATCTGTACCAAATGCATAAGTTCCTGGTCCATAATGAGCCGGACCAATAGCTCGCAATCCATAAGCATGAGCCTTATGTAAATGTTCCATAGAAGCTATGGAATCTGCTCCTTCTAGACTTAAAATATAACCAATTGTCTTTTTATAATCATCTGTAGTATTCCAATATTCCAAATGAGCATCCAACCCATTAATTTCTGTAATCTGCTTCATTTCCCCCAAAGCTTCCATTTCCTTATACCACGCTAATTGTGCTTGCGTATGCGCCCATGCCTGTTGTGGAGAATTCCATCCCGGTAAAGGATTTTCCTTTTTTACATAACGCGCAATTTGCGTGGCTACACACAACCCTACATTTCCTTTTCTCATAGCATCCAAAGAAACCGTATTTTGACCTCTCCCCGGTAAGTCTGTCATCCCTTTTTCGTAATCACGAATTTCTTCGACAGACCATCTTAAATCTCGGTTCCAATCTATAGAATTCATAGAAAGATCTAGGTGTGCATCAAGTATAAACATATTTTTATTTTGAATATTGAATTATAAATATTGCCCTTAAAAAGGCTTTTAAAAAATGGTTAGATAGTTATTTTCTGATTCCTCGCTACAACTTCCCAGGTTTTAGCAGCAACATTATTTTCGACCACTTGAAGCTCTTGATATTTAGCAACTGTAGGGCAAATATGCATCGGAAGTGCATAAAAAACATCTCCCACTTTATAAGCATCCGAATTATTGGTGTGAACTACAAAATGCTCTTCACTCTGACCAACCTGCTCAAAATCGTCAGTGTTTAAAAACTTTACTCTTGGAAAATTCATCTCTGAAGCCAAAGATTTGTGCCCTAAATCTAAACAAAGAACTCCATCAGAAGGCTTACTTATTATACGAGTAACTAAAACTGCTGCGTGAAGCATTTCCATATCTGGAAATAAATCTCCGTAACCAGCATCCCAAAGCAATGTCGTTCCGGGACTTAAATCAACTTCTTCTCTTAATGCATGCACAGGAAATGTTGGCGATCCGCCAGCAATAATATTCTTCACATGCAAACCTTCCCCTTCTAACTTTTCTTTCAACAATAAAACTTTTTCAAAAGCCACGTCACAAGTATCCTTTCTAACTTGAAATTCAGAATCCCTGATATGTCCATCATACACATGAAATCCTTCAGTAATAATATTATCAGCTTCAAGAAGCAATTTAAAGAGCTTACATGCGTTTTCATCTGGCTTTACTCCTGTTCTATTCATCCCTACATTTACATCCAACCAGAGAGAAACTTTTATACCTTTTTCAATTGCGATTTTATTTATTTTCTGAATAATAACATCATCATCTACAATCGTTGAAAACTGTGAATTCGGATACTTTTCCTTCAGTTGAAAAAACCGATTTATATTTTCAGCAACAGGTTGCATTGCTAAAAGCACTTCCTTAGCATTACATTTTGCTAATAATTCTGCTTCAGCAATAGTGGCACATTTAAATTTATTAATCCCAACTTGCTGCTGAAGCTTAATAATTTCTGCTGTTTTATGAGTTTTTATATGAGGTCGTAATCGATTAACATCACCAGAAATATCAATCATTCGTTGAATGTTCAATTTAATTCGCTCTGGATACACTAATAAAGCTGGTGTTGCAATATTATCAATATTAGAAATTTCGTACCAATTCATAATTTTCTATTTATGAAGTTCGAACATTGCTTCTATTTCTGCAGGAATATTATCTGGGAGCATCATTCCTACAGCACTTCTTACACCAATTCCGTGCTCTGTACCAAAGATTTCTGCCATTAACTCACTAAATCCATTAATCACCAAAGGGTGTTTTCTAAACTCAGGTGTACAATTTACCATTCCTAATACTTTTACAACGCGTTTTATACGATCAATATCACCAAAATGCGTTTGAATTGTAGAGAGCATTGTAAGCGCAACTTGTCTAGCAGCGGCATAACCATCTTCTAAATCAATATCATCTCCCACTCTTCCAAACATCAAACTCCCATCGGTATTTACTGGGCCTTGTCCCGAAACATATAAAAAGTTATCTACCACTAAAATCGGTCGATATACACCCGCTGGTTTTGGTGCTGGAGGAAGTATTAATCCTAATTCTTTTATCTTTTCTGAAGGTTTCATTTATGTTATTTTATAACATCACACAGACTATTTATGCGACTAATTATACATTTCATTTAAACAAACATATTCAATACTAAAACACCAATTAATCCCATTACTCCAACGGTAGTTTCCATGACCGTCCATGAGGAAAGTGTCTCTTTTACTGAAAGATTAAAATATTCTTTAAATAGCCAAAAACCGCTATCATTTACATGAGAAAGCATTAAACTCCCTGAGCCTATTGCTAGCACCATTAATTCTGCATTTACACCATCTGCTTGTGCTAAGGTAGATACAATTCCTGCAGTTGTTAAACCAGCCACAGTAGCAGAACCTACACAAACGCGAATCACAGTAGCAATAAGCCACGCTAACAATAAAGGTGATAAACTTGAATCTTTTATTAGGTCGGCTATATAATCGCTTACACCACTATCTACAAGAATTTGCTTTAACGCACCCGCACCTGCAATAATTAAAAGCACCATTGTAATACTAGAAATTGAAGCCGTTAGCGAATCCATTACCTCTGGCATTTTCTTCCCTCTAGCAAGTCCCAACGTATAAATTGCAGTTAACACAGCAATTAACATCGCAATAACAGGGTTTCCTAAAAAAGCTAAAATCTTAGAAATAAGAAGATCTTCATCCAAAAAATGATTCGCAATTGTAGAAGTCCCTATTAAAATAACAGGTAATAAGGCTGTAAGAATACTCACACTCATACTCGGCATTTGATCTTCCTTTAAAATCACAGGATTATAAAATTCTTTAAGCGGAGTAGCATTTATATTTCTTATAAGTTTTGTCCTAGAAAGTAGTGGTCCAGCCACAATAATTGCAGGAATAGCGATAATAATTCCATACAATAAAGTCTTACCTATATCTGCATTAAACTGATTAGCTATCGCAGTTGGCGCAGGATGTGGCGGTAAATAACCATGTGTTACAGATAAGGACGCCAACATTGGCAACCCAACATAAAGCAAAGGCACTCCTGTAGAAACAGCAACTGTAAAAACTAATGGAATCAAAATCACAAAACCAACAGAATAAAACATCGGGATTCCAACAATAAAACCTGTTAGCATTACAGCCCACTGGATATTTTTACGACCAAATTTATCAACTAGCTTCGCTGTTATTTGTTGTGCTGCGCCACTATCGGCAACTAGTTTTCCAAGCATTGCGCCAAGGCCTAGAATAAGCACTAAAAACCCTAGCGTATTACCAATTCCATTCTGTATGGAATCTACTACAGTTAAAAGATCCATTCCTCCTGCGATTCCTACAAATAAGGAAACGATTATAAAAGAAAGAAAAGCATTGAGTTTAAATTTGACAATCAGTAAAAGGAGTAGCAGTATTCCTAATAGAACAATTAATAATGGCATTGGTTGGCGGTAATTTAGTGGTTGTTAATCGGTTCAAAAAAATTAAACCTTCCGAAGATAATAAAAATATTAAAGCCTCCACTTTAAGTTTTAAAAATCATTTTTTATCATTTGTCTTTGAAAATAGAAAATTTTATATTTACTTTGTTTTTCAAAGTACTTTAAAATGAATAAAAAAGATTACTTAAAAGATATCACCGAAATTAAAGACATGATGAATCGCTCTTCACGATTTATCTCTCTGAGCGGTTTATCAGGAATATTTGCTGGACTTTATGCTATCATCGGCGCGTTTATTGGTTATTACTTCCTATTCCCTGCTCCTGGTGAAAAACTATATGTATATAGCAAAAATTTTAACTGGTTAATCATTTTACTTGCAGCTATTGCTATTTTAAGCTTTGTAACAGCCTTATTATTAACCACTAGAAAAGCTAAAAAGAATGACGAAAAAATTTGGGATCCAACGACCCGAAGATTGCTAATTAATTTTCTAATCCCATTAGTAACTGGGGGTATTTATATTTTAATTAAGCTAAATAGTCAGCATTACGGATTAACGGCATCACTCATGCTTATTTTTTACGGCCTCGCTTTGGTTAATGCTTCAAAGTATACGGTTGGAAATATAAAATACTTAGGTTATGCAGAAATTATAGCAGGATTACTTTGCGCTGCTTTACCAGGATATGGATTATGGTTTTGGATTATAGGCTTTGGATTTTTTCACATTATCTACGGAAGTATTATGTTTGTTGAGGAAAAAAAGAATCGCATTGGGAATAATAGATAATATAAATAAGCTTTTTGATCATCGTGTGCGACTAGGTATTATGTCTATCTTAGTTGTGAACGATAATGCCGATTTTAACCGATTAAAAGAGCTTTTAGGTGTTACCGATGGAAATTTAGCTAGCCATCTTAAAGCGCTTGAAAAAGCTGAGTATATTTCCGTAGAAAAAACTTTTGTAGGTAGAAAACCCCATACTAATTATAATGCTACTAAAATTGGGAAACTTGAATTTAAAAAACACATCGAAGCGCTCGAGAAATTAATCAATTAATATTTTTTTAATCATTTACTTTGAAATTCAAAGTACTTTAATAAATACAAAAATGGAACAAAAAAGAAATAGAATAACAACATGGTTACGAGAATCAATAACAGCTAGAATGGGAGTTGTAGGCTTTTTATTATTGATATTACTAATCCCTTTATCTTTTGTGCAAAATCTCATCGAAGAACGAGGTTACAGACAAGAAAATGTGGTACGAGAAATTAATAGCAAATGGGGAGATGAAGTATTATTATCTGGAGCAATTTTAAAAGTACCTTATAAAAAAATCTCTAAGGTTACCTTCTTCAATGAAAAAACAAATCAGAACGAGCAACAAATAAATGAGCGCATAACATATGCTTATTTCTTTCCAGACGATTTGAATATAAACTCTAAAGTAACAACAAAACCTCTCAATCGGAGTATTTATAAATCTGTGGTTTATACTACTGATATTAATGTAGATGGAAGTTTTCCTAAGATCGATTTTTCAAAAGAAAGTATTTCAGAAGAAAACATTCTTTGGGACAAAATAACATTACTTATTCAAACTTCAAACCTAAAAGGAATAAGGAATTCAGCAGTTATAAAATTAGAAAATGATGAACTTGCTATGACCCCTATTTACAAACCCAATACTCAAAATACACTTCAGCTAAATAGTATTGAAAGTGAACCTCTAAAAAATGCAAAAGCTATTATTGAAAAGGATACAAATTTCAAGTTTAATCTAACTGTTAATGGGAGTCAGTCTTTAAAATTTATTCCAATTGGCAAGAATACTAACGCTAAAATGGAATCTAACTGGGCTTCACCGAGTTTTGACGGCATGTTCTTACCAGAAGATGGATCGAGAGAAATATCTGAAAATGGGTTTAAAGCTTCTTGGAAAGTTCTTCAAATAAACAGACAATTTGAACAGGAATTTTACGGAAACTTGCCTGATCTGAGAGAATTTGCATTCGGAACAAATTTGATTATTCCTGTTAGCGAATATGCTAAAAGTGAACGTGCTTCAAAATATGGAATCTTAGTAATAGGACTAACATTATTGGTGTTTCTACTAATACAATTGGTTAGCAAAATATACATTCATCCGTTTCAATATGTCATGATAGGTTTAGCATTAATAATGTTTTATACATTATTAATTTCCATTTCAGAACATAGTAGTTTCCTTAAAGCATATATAATTGCGGCGGCTTCAGTTTTAGCACTTATTACGCTCTATTCTAAAACAATACTGAACGGATATAAATTTGCCTTAATGATTGGAGGCTCGCTTTTGTGCCTTTATGGATTTATCTATGTAATTATACAATTAGAAGACTATGCATTACTCGTAGGTAGTATCGGGTTGTTTTTAATTCTAGCTTTCGTAATGTTCTTTTCAAAAAAAATTGACTGGAATAACAGCTAAAAATAATCAATAGCATCTAGCGAAATTACTCCGCTAGATGCTATAACTTTTTAAATGGATAATTTTAAATAGCACACTTGGCAACCATGAAGATTTTTAAATTCAATTCAAAACATCTTCTTATATTTCTCTTACTATTTCAGATTGAGGTATGCATTGCTTTATACATTCAGCAAGAATTCATTAGAGGTTTTCTAGGCGATGTACTTGTAATCCCACTCCTATATTCTTTTTTTAAAATGTTTATAAACACCAAAAACAATGAACCTGAAGTAAGTCTAGAACCATCAGAAAAATATAATAAAACCAATTATAAAATAGCTGCCATTGTATTATTAATAGCCTTTTTGGTAGAATTTCTTCAGCTTATAAAAATCATAGATTTACTAGAAATCCAAAATAAAATTGCAAGAATTATAATTGGTTCTACTTTCGATATCCTTGATCTCATTGCCTATTTAATAGGTTATATAATCATCTTAATAGCTATAAGGTTTAAACTTTAATATAAATCTTCTTTTTATCCATAAAATAGGCGATTCCCCAAAGTATCATTGCAAAAACTAATGCAAACACTAGAGACCCAAAACGATTCCCCATCCAAGACATAAATAGATTTTGTGCAATCCACCCATAAGCAGAAGTACCATCTATAGAAAAAGTAAGAAGCAATGTTGCAAATACTCCTGAAAGGATGTAAATAAAGAGTGGATTTTTACCTAAAACCTCAAAGAAAGATGTCCAACTTCTTTTATTCAAAATTTCAATAATGTACACTAAAACAGCTATCACCATTAAGTCAATTCCAACCGTTAATAAAACATAAGAGCTGGTCCATAGTTTTTTATTTATAGGTAATAATAAATCCCATCCCAATGCTATAAATATTAATAATGCACCAACCATCATTAACTTTGCAATGGTTTCAAAATTCTTACCATTTTTTTGAAGAAAAGCACCAGCAAAATAACCTGCAATTACATTCACAATAGCTGGTAATGTACTTAAAACACCTTCTGGATCAAATGGAAAACCTTCTCCTTTATACATATGAGAAGGACCAATAAGCCATAAATCTGCCTTTATAGCTGCATTCCCTTCCATAGTAAGATCACCAAACAAAAGCAAAATTACATGGTATCCCACCAAGGCTATAATACTAAATATAAATGCTCCTTTTGCCTTCCAATAATGTAGAATCAAAGCAGCAAAACAATAACATAAAGCAATCCGTTGGAGAACACCAAAGATTCTAGTTTCAGAAATTGGTTTTAACTCGCCATCTTTAAAAAATGGGAACCAATACAGTAAAAAACCTATTAAAAATATAAGAAGCGTTCGTTTAAAAACTTTCTTTAAAAAAGCAGAATCTCCAATCTCTTCAAACTTTTTCAAACTAAAACTCATAGCATTTCCTACTACAAATAAAAAGGTTGGAAAAACTAAATCTGTCAGTGTAAATCCATTCCAGTGTGCATGGTGTAATGGCTTGTAGATATAACTCCAAGAACCTGGAGTATTAACTATTATCATTAAAAAAAGAGTGAGTCCTCTAAATACATCTAACGATAAATAGCGTTCTTTAATTTGTTTCAAAATTGGTTGGTTTAAGAATAGGGTACTAAAGGTAAAATATTTTTTTAACTATAAAACATTAGTTTTCAAGATGATTTCTACAATTCATAATTACACACATTTAAGTTTATGTTTTTTCGTTACTTTACACCATGGATAACGCTAAATCATATACCGTAGAAGAAGCCATGCGAAAGCTAGAGAGCTACTGTGCTTACCAAGAGCGTTGCCATTATGAGGTAAATCAAAAATTGCGACAAATGAATATGATTCCTATTGCGATAGATACAATTATATCTCATCTTATTGAACATAACTTTTTAAATGAAGAGCGCTTTGCTAAAAGTTTTACAAGAGGAAAATTCAAAATAAAAAAATGGGGTAAAAATAGAATCCTACGAGAATTAAAATACCGTCAAATTTCGAGGTTTAATATTCAAACTGCCTTGAAGGAGATTTCTGATGATGAATATTACGAAACTTTCAATGCCCTTGCAGAAAAAAAAGCTGCACAGGTAACAGAGAAAAATCCTTTTAAGAAAAAGAAAAAAATTGCTGATTACCTCTTATATCGCGGTTGGGAATCACATTTAGTTTACGAAAAGGTCAATGAATTGATTTCTTAGATTCGGCTATTAAAACAATTAACCCTCCATACTATTTACAACCACATTCCATTTTCTAACTGTCCATTCTTCAATCAGTCCATTTTTCACATACGGATCGTTTTCGGCAAAGTTTCTGGCTACCTCATCACTTTCAGACTTAAAAACTAATAATGCCTCATCTGCGGGATTATCCATAGCTCCAGCCAATACTAATTGTCCGTTTTCAGCATATTCTTTGGCCAATAACAAATGTTCAGCCCTATATTTTGGACGCTCTTCTAGGTAGTTTTTTACGGTCCTGTAAGAAAGTATATAATAATTCATATTAAAAGTTAAGAATCTATTCCCAATTCTTGGTGTGTTTTGGTTATCGCACGCTCATTCTTTTCATCAATCCAATCCTGACCTTTAATCTTACGCATCATATTATCGTAATTACGCATTACAAAAACGTTATACGTTGCTTTAAAAAGATTAGATGCCTTTTTAGGAAGTGAGCGTAAACTCATAGAAAAACCAGGAGTTTCATATTTCATATAATGCCAATATCCTTCAGGCATATATAACATTTCTCCATGATTTAAATGTGTAATATAACCTTCAGCCGACTTCAACGCTGGCCATTTTTCGTAATCTGGATTATCAAAATCTATATCCTCACGAGAAATTAAAGAGTGAGGTACTTTATACATATATTTAGTTTGATCTGGCGGAAATATCATACATTGCTTCTTTCCGTGGAAATGGAAATGTAGAATATTAGAATAGTCAATATCAAAATGCATAAACACCTTACTATTTTCACCACCAAAGAATAACATTGGGAGTTGCTTCACTAATTTTATACCAATGTCTGGCCACTTAAAATCTTTCTGTAAAGCTGGTACTTCCTTCATAAGGTTATAAAGAAAAATACGATAATTTGTAGGTTTAGATTCCAGCAACTTTATATACTCACTCATCTTCATTTTTGCATGAGGCTCATTAAAACCATCTTCATGCGTAACGGGACGATCATCATATAAAGGAACAGTTTTATCTCCCGCTACTTCATCTATGTAATTAAGATGCCACTTTTTATATGCAGGCCAATCTTCTGTTAATTGCTCAATTACTACAGGCTTTTGTGGCTTTACATAATTTTTTATAAAGTCGTCCTTTGTGATCGTTTTTAAACGAGGAATTTCTTTTAAGTGCATAAAAATAACTTGAAATAAACTGTATAAAAGTACGAATTGTTTGTAATTATAGCATAAAAAATACCATATTTACAAACAATTCGTATAATTTACATCATTACGATGCTCTCCTTCAATATCTTAAAAACTATACGGTCTTAGCTTTTTTTGCTAGTTCCTTTGCAGATTCATTTTTCTCAATGGTATGCCCAGGACGTGACCACTTTGGCTTTTCTCCTAAAGGCTTAAATTTTGACTTTTCTGCATCTACAGAATCTGGTTGTGCCTTTTTCACAAAAGGCTTTTGTGGATTTAAACCTAACATTTTAAACATTTCCATATCCTCATTTACATCAGGATTTGGTGTAGTTAGTAATTTATCTCCAGCAAAAATAGAATTCGCACCAGCAAAGAAGCACATTGCTTGTCCCTCTCTACTCATTTGCGTTCTTCCAGCAGATAAACGTACCTGTGTTTGTGGCATTATAATTCGAGTTGTTGCCACCATTCTAATCATATCCCAAATTTCTACAGGCTTCTCCTCTTCCATTGGAGTACCTTCTACAGCTACCAATGCATTTATTGGAACTGATTCTGGTTGCGGACTCAAAGTAGAAAGTGCAACTAACATCCCTGCACGGTCTTCTAATTTCTCTCCCATTCCAATAATTCCACCGCTACAAACTGTAACATTCGTTTTTCTAACGTTGTCTATAGTTTGCAATCTATCTTCATAACCTCTCGTAGAAATCACCTCTTTATAATACTCCTCAGAAGTATCTAAATTATGATTGTAAGCGTAAAGCCCTGCTTCTGCCAAACGTTGTGCTTGGTTTTCGGTAATCATTCCTAGCGTACAACAAACCTCCATTTCAAGTTTATTAATGGTACGAACCATTTCTAAAACTTGATCAAATTCTGGTCCATCTTTTACATTTCTCCACGCTGCTCCCATACAAACGCGTGAACTTCCAGACGCTTTTGCTCGTAAAGCTTGTGCTTTTACATGCGGTACCGTCATCAAATCGTTCCCCTCAATATCTGTATGGTAACGGGCTGCTTGCGGGCAATACCCACAATCTTCTGGGCAACCTCCCGTTTTTATAGACAACAAAGTAGACACCTGTACCATATTTGGATCATGGTGTTCTCTATGCACAGTTGCTGCCTCATACAACAACTCCATTAATGGCTTGTTGTAAATCTCTAAAATCTCTTCTTTTGTCCAGTTATGTCTTATCTCAGTCATAAAAAATATATTTGGGGCTTCTCCAGACATGCTATGTCTAGAGCCGGGCTTTCGTTACTCGCTTCCCAATAATAAAAATTGGGAGAGCTCAAACATACCTCTCAATCCCTAAGCCAACAATCATTTATAATTCAAAAATAGTAATTACAATTGGGTTTCGCCGTGTTCAAAACCCATTTTTATGTAACAATAGGCAATACTTTTTTTGCTATTTATTATCAGTATCTCAAAAAAACCGACTTTACAAACTAATTTGACAATAATACACTTACTGCATTACCTCCAAATCCAACGGCATTTATCAGTACTTTATTAATTTGTTTTGGTTTAATCTTATGTTCAATATAAGGAACTTCTATAAACTTTTGATGTTGCATCATTAAAACACCTAATTCTAAACTCAATAAACCTGAAGCTCCAAACGTATGTCCAATCTTCCATTTATTAGTGGTTAGTGCAGGCTTGTGCTCACCAAAAACCTTTTCTATAGCTTTTAATTCTGTACTATCACCTTTTATAGTTCCGGGAGCATGCATTACAATAACATCAACATCTTCTAACTTAGTATCTTTCAACGCCATTTTCATTGACTTCTGAAAACACACAGCATCTTCAGAAATAGAAATATTATGTTTTAAAACTTCCGTAGCATATCCAACACCATCAACATACGCCAACACCTCTTTTTCTGGTGATGTTTCCATACAAATAACAGCAGCTCCTTCTCCTAAAACCATTGCATTTCTTTTCTTCTCTAAATCTAATGCTCTACAAGGATACGCAGCCTCTTTGTCTTCGGCGTAGATTTTTAATGCCTTCATTTGAGCAATCGTAAAAGGAGTTAAACTAGCTTCACTTCCTCCTATTAAAAACTTATTACTCATTCCACTTTTTATCCATGCCACACCATTTACTAAGGCATGCAATGCTGTAGAACAGGTTATAGAGTGTGAAAGTTCTGGTCCTTCCGACTGTAAATCGTGTGCCAACCAAGAAGAAATATTCCCCAAAGTTGTGGTAGGAGAAGCCAAAGTACTAGAACGTCCCTCTTTTAAAAATTCTTCATGGTATTTTTCGAATAAAGAAGTAGCGCCACGAGAAGAACCAATATTGATTCCGAAATCGTCACCTGCTTTCCATCCCGCCTGCTTTACCGCCGCTCGAGAAGCTAACATTGCGTATAAAACAGAGTTATCTAAACTTTTATATTTTATATCTGAAGCCCTTAAAGCTTCTATCTTTTCGATACTTGCCTCCGGCAAAGCTGCAACTAATGCAGTATCTGAATCGAAATTCTTATTGTTTAAAAAGTGTTTATCCTTTAAATAATTACTCCATATTTCTTCTGAAGTATCCCCCAAAGCAGAAATCGAAGAAAGTGCTGTAATAGCAATTTTAGTATCCATTGGTAATTCATCTACATTTTTCGATTGCAAAGCTAGTGTTTAATAGTGAAAAGTTAATGGGAAACACCATTTGAAATACCAGTATAAAATTTAGGAGAAGTTGACTCCATTCGGAATGTAAAAATCTTCTTTTTTAAGTTGACATTCATCAGCAATTCGTTTACAATAAGCGAGCCTTCCAGCATTAGAATTTCTGGTATCAGAACCAAAAGTAAATTTCAGCCCTTCTGCTTTTGCCATTAATATAAATTCTTGATGTGGGGTTTGTGCCATATCATTTATTTCAATCGCAATATTTCTAGATTTTGCAGCCTCTATTATACTTAACATCCTCTCTTCAGTCCAAATCTCATAATAGTCCTTTGCAATACAGACAGGTAGAAAGAGTGGCCACCCAAGTATACTCATGGGTGCAGTATGTAAAATATTAAGTGTGTGTTTGAGGTATTTAGCCATAAAGGCATCGATGTCTTCAACATAGGTTTCTAACTTATAAATCAATTGATATTCTCCATCGCCTAACGGAATCGCTTGAGGATCCATTAAAATATAATCCAACTTATTTAATAATTCAGAAGAAAAATTCTTACTCCAATCGGTAAGCATAGGCTGCAAACCAACATAAACAGGATACTTTTTAAGTAGATTTATATATGCTGCGAGGTCTTTATCATCTTTAAGTTCAAAGTCATGCGGATGGGCTACAATACCAAATTTCACATTTCTCTCCTTAGCTAGCTCCATCGCCATATCGATAGTAAAATCTTTTGTGGTATGAACATGTAAATCCATTAACGGATAATCTTCATCCTCTAAAACACCTACTCCTCCATATAAATTGGGGATCATTAAAGCGCTACTTGCTACTCCAACATTTCTAACGAAAGTTCTTCTTTTCATGCGTATCTATATTATTTACAAGTTACTATAAATAAAAAAATAGCATAAAAACCTCCAGAAAAACAACAAAAAATACGGCTCACAACAAACCTATAACAACATAGCTGTCAATAAAATAAATAAAATTAAAATTAATTTTTCAGCAATATCAATAACTACTTACGCCCATTCATATAAAGATACATCCTTTCCACTTTTTCTCTTGCCCAAGGAGTTCTCCTTAAAAACTTAAGACTAGATTTTATAGAAGGGTCACTCTTAAAACAATTAATATTTACACGTTCAGACATTTCCTTCCATCCGTAATTTTCTACAAGTTGCTCGAGGATATCCGCTAACTTTACACCGTGAAGAGGATTATTGGGTTGCTCATTATTTTTTTTCGGACTATCGCTCATGGAGTGTTTTTTAATTCTAGATTAGGAAGTCCCAAAGATAGGCATTCAATTTAAAAGCACTTTATCAAAAAAACAAAACCTCTAAACCAATATATAGATCTCGAGGTTTTGCTAATCATCACATTTATTTAGCTTTATAATAGCAGTTAATAATAGAGTCTAGAACAGCTTCTCCTTTATTTATCTTGTCAACCTTAGTTAATACTTCCTTGCTTAAGAACTTATATAATGGTTGCTCTACATCTTTTATATCATAAAAAGCATTCTGTAGCGATTTATCCCAAATAGGATGGTATTTCAATAAATCGTTTGGGTATACCGTTTTTCTTCTTGTTCCTTCATTTTTTGCTTTAAAAGGCTTAGCAATATTTAGGTATCCATAATCATCAGTAAGTTCTTCCCCAGGATAAATATCTCGGATTGCGATTTCAAAATCGTAAGGAGTAGTTAAGCAGTTACTTTTAAAACTATGATTTACATATTTCCCTAAATCCCAACAAAGCACAAATTCCCCTTTACTATTTCTAAAAGTAAAATAATCTAATATCTGTTGGTAATCGCTAGTCATTTCCGAAACTTGAGATGGAGAAAAAACTAAATCCAATTGGTCTTGAACCCATGTAATTGTTCCTTTAGGAATCAATTTAGTAGCCACAACGCCATGACCTATTTCTTCAGAAATAAATCGTAGCTCAGTATGCGGATGTATCATTATATGATATCCGAATAAATTTTAATTCTACAATACAGAAGGAGCATGAAAATACTTTTCATATAAATATATTTTTTGTTTTTATACCTCATGGACATGCCCTAAGGTTATTAATTTCTAATGCTAATTTATAGTATTTTTTGAATCAGAAATTCAATTTTATCATAAATTTTTTGCAATTGCTCATCACTGATTACATAAGGTGCTGCGATATAAACAGTACTCCCTAGCGGTCTCATAAACAACTCATTATCCAAGAAAAAGCTTAATAATTTATCGCGTAGATTCCCATAACGCTCCATCTCTACATCTAAATCTATTGCATAGATAATTCCACACTGCCTAGTTCTAGCTATTTTTGGATGATTCTTTATACGCTCATCAAATTTCTGATGTGATGCAATTACCCGTTGGATATTATCTTGCATCTCTTTTGTTTGAAGTAACTCTACACCAGCAAGTGCAGCTGCACAAGCAATCGGATTGGCGCTATATGTATGCCCATGAAAGAGTCCTTTTCCAATATCGTCGCTATAAAATGCTTGATATACCTCCTCAGAGCAACTTGTAATTGCCATCGGAACCATCCCAGCTGTTAGCGCTTTACTCATACAAATAATATCTGGATAGCTATCTAAATGAAGAGATGCAAAATTCTTTCCTGTTTTACCAAAACCTGTCATCACCTCATCGGCAATAGTAACAACTCCACTATTTTTACACTCCTTAATAAGAAACTCTAAACCTTCAGCATCATGCATTTTCATAGCTGCAGCTCCTTGAACTAAAGGTTCATAGATAAAACTAGCCACTTCATTTTCAGCAATAATAGCTTTTAATTGATTTAAAACCTCTTGATTGTTATCTCCATTTGGCACTGGAATCCTCTTTACAGAAAGAAAAAACTCTTCAAAAGGACCGTTATAAACCGACAAACCAGAAACCGACATGGCGCCAAAAGTATCGCCATGGAAACCTTCTTCAAAAGCAATAAGTGTATTTCTCTTTTCCCCTTTATTAAAATGGTATTGTAACGACATTTTTATAGCTACTTCTACGGAAGTAGAACCGTTATCGGAAAAGAAAAGTTTGTTCTGATTGTTAGGAAGGATCTTAATTAATTCTTCTGAAAGCCTCACAACAGGCTCATGCGTAAGTCCTGTGAAAACTACTTGATCTAAAGTTTCTACTTGCTTTTTTACACATGAAACAATATAAGGATGGCAATGTCCGTAAGCAGAAGTATACCACGAAGCAATCCCATCTATATATTCTTTACCATCCTCGCCGTATAAAACAGCTCCTTTTGCATGCGTAATTGCAATAGCTTCAGGGTGTAACTTGTGCTGTGTTAATGGATGCCAAAGATGTTTTTTATCTCTTTCAGAAAGTGTCATAAAACAGTGTTTTTGTAAATAAACAATTACACTGCAAAGATGCAGATTCTTTTAGATTTTAAAATGAAAAAGAAGCTACTTTTTAGACTCCAGGAATTTTTTCAACAAGGATTTCATTTGCTCCCTTGTCGTAGTAAATGCATGTCATTTTATGAAGATCTACAACCCATTTTTCTATACCATTCTCGGCACAATCCTTACAAAAAGTCATATAATCGGTTTCTCCTTTTTGATGTGCTTTTAAACGTACAGTAAACTTCTCTTTATTACTTTTTTCAGCAATAGTCAAAGCATCATAAACAGCATCAGAGCTTGTTTTATAGCCATTCGCTCCAAAATAATCGGTATGACTATCTTCAACAAATGTTTCAAAACCTTCTACTCCCAATGCTTTTATCTCTTGAATATACCCTGGAAAATCAGCTCCACTTTTAACCTTATCGTGTGCTTTATGGATTTGCGCAACTGTAAACATAATTGTACGATTTTAAAAAGATAAATCTTTATTTAGAGTCACAAAATTACAGTAAAAATTCTATAGTTTTTCTAAAGCAGTCTTAAACTTTTTAGCATACTTCTGAATCACTTCTTTAGTGAATTCTTTTTCTTCATCAATACGACCAATTACAGGAACATTGGTCATTTTCTGAATAATCTGCTCTGTTGTAGGATGCTCTTTTCCGCTAAATAGAATAGAAACTTCAAAACCATGCTCTTTAAGTAAGTTTACTGTAAGCAACGTATGATTTATGCTCCCTAAATAATGCCTAGAAACCACAATAATTTTATACTTAGGACTGATAATATCCATAATAGTATTCTTATCATTTAGTGGTACCAAAATCCCGCCAGCACCTTCTATCACCAGATTGTTATCAGTCTCTGGAAGTTTTATTTTATCAATTTCTATTTCTACATTATCAATAGCAGCAGCTGCGTGCGGACTAATCGGAACTTTTAACGCATAGCTATTTGGGTGAAACTTAGTTTCTGTATTAGAGATTAAAGTATGTACTTTCTGCGTGTCAGAATTATTTAAATCTCCAGATTGAATAGGTTTCCAATAATCTGCTTGTAAGGCCTCTACAATAATTGCCGAAGCAATAGTTTTTCCGACTTCTGTAGAAATCCCTGTTACAAAATAACAAGACTTCATAGGTTAGTATTTATTATTAGTATAGGTCTCTAATTTACAAAATCACTTTTTATATACCTCGAAAGTAGGTTTAAAACTTCAGAAATTTCGCTAAAAGAATTAAAACTATGGATACAAAAGCGAAGACGCTCTTCTCCCTTCCGAACTGTAGGTGACAAAATGGGCTTTACATCAATGCCTTCTTCTTTAATTTTCTTAGCTATTAATTTCACCGCTTCATTCCCTGGAATTACACAACATTGAATAGGGGAATCGCTTGGTATATATCTTAAATTTCCATGGAGAGAAATCTTATTAATAGCAGCTTTAAAGTAATCGATATTTACCTTTAACTTATCCGAGTTATTTTTAAAAAGTGAAGCTTCCTTTTTGCTTTTCAATTCATTATACACACTTAAAATAGTAGCTAAAGAATGCGGCGGTAAACCTGTAGTATAAATAAAGCTTCTTGCATAATTCACTAGATAATCCACTAAAATATTTGATCCTAAAACTGCCGCACCATGACAACCAAAAGCCTTTCCAAACGTAATAATTCTTGCAAAAACCTCATCTTGAAGCTTTAAATTATGAACTAAGCCTTCCCCTCGAACTCCAAAAACTCCTACCGCATGCGCTTCATCTACAACTAACTTTATATTGTATTCATTGGTGATTGCTACTAAAGTCACTAAATCTGGGCTATCGCCATCCATAGAAAAAACAGACTCGGTAATCACATAAATTTCAGAATCTGAAGCTTTTGAGGCTATTTGAGTTGCTATTCGCTTTTCTAAATCTTGAAGGTCATTATGCTTAAACTTATATGCCTTGGCATTACTCAACTGCACACCATCTCTTATACTTGCATGAATATACTCATCGTATAAAATAATATCTCCGCGTTGAGGAACAGAAGAGAAGAACCCAAGATTAGCATCGTATCCTGAATTGAAAACCAATGCTGCTTCGCTTTTATGGAAAGAACGTATTTCTTTTTCTACTTCAGAATACAAAAGAGAGTTTCCACTAATTAATCGTGAACCTGTAGCTCCATTAGCATGAATATGACGATCTTTTAGGATTTGTTGCGTTTCAGAAAAAATTAATTCAGAATTGGAAAACCCTAAATAATCATTAGAAGAAAAATCAACCAAATTAGATGCTTCAGGTAACACCCGATATGCATTTTCTAGCCTTCTATCCTCTAGCTTTTTTAATAGTTTCTTCGGAAAATTAATCATTCAACTATCGCTTTTAAAGATTTCCATTTTAGGTCTTACTGCGTTATTTTATCTTCTTAAAAATTATTGGCATGGTCTGCTCATCAATTGCATTCATATCAACCAATTTTAATGATTTCACCATTTTGAGCGTTGTTTCTTTATAATGCTTAAAGTGCGACGTCTCTAAATGTGACTCATATGCTTTTTTATCAGCATAAATTTCTAAGATTCTAATTTCGTTAGGTTTTTCTTGCTGATACATTGGATAAATAGAAATCACACCTGATTCTAGTTTCACGGATGCTCTAGATTCTTCTTGCAATATTGCTAAATATTCATCGAGATATTCGGGTTCTATTTCTATCTCCGATAATCTTATCATCATTTCTTCTGAACTAAAACCTACACTTGCTTCATTTTCTTGCTTACAAGAAACACAAAGAACTATGGTAAAAAATAATAAGCTTAGCTTTTTCATATCATAGAATTTAAAATATCAGTAAAAGTACATAAAGACTAAAGTAGCTACAAACACTTCGATAGAAAAGAAAATACATTAACCTTTTAGCTCAAAAATTAAAATTGGTATCTTGTCGCTTCAACAAAATTAACATTAAACCTAAATACGTTGAAAAATACACTTCTTATTACAAGCTTTTTGATGCTTTCCCTCATATTAAAAGCTCAAACTCCCGTAAATTATACTATTTCATTTGAAAATGCAGTTCACCATGAGGCGGAAATCACGGCTGTTTTTCCAAATACAACTAGCGATTCACTACACATCAGAATGAGTAGGAGTTCTCCTGGGAGATATGCATTACATGAATTTGCTAAAAATGTTTATGGCGTAACCGCAGTAAATAAAGATGGTGAAGCTCTAAAAATTATTCGTCAGAATCCTTACGAATGGATTATTGCTAATCCAAAAGGAGAAACTACCGTAACTTATACCCTATTTGCCAATCGTGGTGATGGAACGTATAGCCAAGTAGACGAAACACATGCTCACCTGAATATGCCCGCTACTTTTATGTACGCCGTAGAAATGCTAAACAATCCAGCTGAAGTAACTTTTAATACTCGAAAAGACCTCGATTGGAAAGTAGCTACACAGTTAAAACACAAAAGCGGAACTACATACTACGCTCCCAATTATCAATATTTTTTTGATAGTCCTACCGAAATCAGCAATCATAGAACACGTAGCTTTGAAGTAAATTCTAATGGAAAAGATTACACCATAGAATTTGTTTTACACGACAATGCTTCTGATGATTTATTCGATCAATATTTTGAAAAAGTAAAACGTATTGTTTTAGCTGAAAAGAAAGTTTTTGGAGAGCTTCCAGACTTTGATTATGGGAAGTACACCTTCTTAGCTTGCTACATTGGAAATGCTAGTGGCGACGGAATGGAACATAGAAACTCCACTATTTTGACAGGCACAGAAGGTCTTGCTGATGGAGGAATGAAAAATAATATCGGAACCGTTTCTCATGAGTTTTTCCACTCTTGGAATGTAGAACGTCTTCGTCCAGAAGCTTTAGAGCCTTTTGATTTCTCGAAAGCTAATATGACTGGTGCTTTGTGGTTTGCAGAAGGTTTTACAAGTTATTACACCAATCTTATTTTATGCAGAGCGGGTATAATAACTCCTGAAGAATATGCCAAGAGTATAAACGGCACTTTTAATTACGTTTGGAACTCTCCAGCTAGAGAATATTTCAATCCAATAGAAATGAGTTACCAAGCGCCGTTTGTAGATGCTGCTACTTCTGTAGACCCTGTAAATAGAGAAAACACTTTTATTTCTTATTATTCCTACGGAAGTGTACTCGGATTGGCATTGGATTTATCGCTCCGTCAAAATGGACTTAATCTTGATGATTATATGAAGAAACTTTGGCAAGAGCAGGGTAAAAAAGAAGATCCTTATTCTATAGACGACTTACATTTTACATTAAGCTTATATGCCGGAAAACCATTTGCTGATGATTTCTTTAATAAATACATCTATAAAAGTGAAATACCAGATTATGCAACACTTTTTGAAAGTGTAGGTTTTAACTACACACAAGATCAAGAAAAGGCATTTACTGGGTTTACTGCAAACACTCACAATATCATTACTAGAAATATTAAAAAGGGAACCCCTGCTTATGAAGCTGGACTTGATACAGGAGACAAAATTATAGCTATCAATAATAAAAATTTAGATAACGAACATACCGCAGAAAAGGCGATTGCCGATTATAAAGTTGGAGATGTTGTGACCATAAAATACAGCAGATATGGAACTGAAAGAGAAACTAAACTAACGCTAACCAGCGATCCTACTTACGCTATTTCACTTGACGAAAAAGCAAGAAGAAAGATTGAAAAACATAGAAATGCGTGGTTACATCAGTAACCTCAACATCACATTAAACAAAAAGCCTTCCATCTAATAATAAGACGGAAGGCTTTTCTATTTTGAATAAAACTGGTTTATTAATTATATATAAACCCTCTTATTTTATAAAGTTCTTCTTTCTGATCTCAAATAAAATCTGAGTCACAAAACTACTATATGCCTCTTTTGAAGGGTGTAAACCATCTGAAGCGACTAAAGAAGTATTATTTAATCCCTCTTTTGTAATATTAGTGATGTTTACAAAGCTTACTCCCATAATACCTGCAGTACGCTTAGCAAAAGCATTATACTCTTCTATTTCTTTAGAGATTTGTTCTGTATTACCCTTTTTCTGACCATAAGGAGTATATGCATAGTCTGGAATAGAAACTACAAATACATGATCTTTATTTCCTTTTGCCAACTGAATTGCTTTTGCTACCAATGTAGGAAAATCTTCTTGATATAATGAAAAGTCTTTCCCCTGATATTGATTATTAACACCAATTAATAACGTTACAATATCTTGATCTGGAGTTGGCTGCGCATCATTAATTCCCTTAATAAGATCTGAAGTTGTCCAACCTGTTTCAGCAATAATTTGTAGCCCTATCTTTTCATCTGTATCTTCTGCTAAATCGGAGATTAATTGAATAGGAAACTTACATCCTTCACAAACACTCTCCCCAATAGTATAGCTATCTCCTAATGCTAAATATTTTAAATCTTTTGCTGGAACAGAATCGTTAGTGCTTACAACAGTTTGTTGAGTACTACACCCCACAATTCCAATAATGATAACTAATAATATGTATTTTTTCATCTTATTCATTTTCTATAACAAAAGTAAATGATTTACTTTCAACACTATTAAAGAATCTACTTTACATACTATATACGAGAAATAAATCGTAACAGATGTTGTAGTCGATTTCTTATACAGTGGCAAATTTACTACTATTTCTAGTAAAAAACTTTTACTTACTAATAAGTTCTTTAACTATTTATGATGTTTTATAATCTATGAGTTTCTTTGGGCCTTCTAAAACCGACCTTACCACATGCAAAAAACCTTCTTCGGTGGTGTCTAAATTCCATTTTATAAGAGTAATAGCGCCATTTTCAATCTCAATTCCTGTTATACTCCGAGGATGCACACAACTCCCATCATTAAAATAAGCCAAATCACCAGGTTCAGGAAATCTAGGTCTGTGCGTATGTCCTGTAATCGTAAACTGATTATTTTTATTTGCAATCCATTTTTTGGTACGTCTTTCAACTTTAATAAGCTCTGTATTATTCTTTGCTGGACTCGTAGGGTCTGAAATTCCAACAACCTGCAAAGGTCTCCATACTACGCGAACCATAAATCGGCTCCATTTCCAAAAAATATAATTCCACCAATCTGCTTGATGACCATGAGCTATAAATATTTTCTGACCTGTATTTTTATGTTTTAAAATAATACTTTCGTGGTATGCTAATCCAGGCATAAAGAGAACTTTCTCTCCTAAATTAGGATCTAACCAAGTATCATAATCCTTTTTTACCACTTTCGGGTCACTGTAAACCATATCGTGATTACCATATATTAAATACAGTCTATTATCATCGTAGAATTGTTTCAGCAATAAGAAGATATTTTTATGAGCTTCGAATACAGTTTTAAATTGGGTGTTTTCCCACAACTCATTCCCATCGCCTAATTCGCAATAGGTAAAACCTCCTTTATAATATTGCTTAAGCGCATGAAAATAAGTATTTCGATTATTGGCAAAATCGTCTGCAAAAGTATTATCTCCCCTGTGGCAATCACTAAAAAAGATAAATTTAGATGAATCATCAAAATCGATCACCTTCGCATTTTCATACGCTTTATCAAAATGTTTTTGTGTAAACATCTATTAAAATTAGTGAATTTACACCAACGCTGCTTCAAAAATTTCCTTTTCTATTCCGTTCCACAGTATAATTCGCTTTTGGAGGGAAGTAATGGCTACCTCTTTTACTTCTTCCCATTTTTTATTGTCATCACCACAAAGCTCTGCAATCATTTTATGAGCTAACGGACCATGAGTATCTCCATCAACTTCAATATGTTTTTCAAAATAATAAATTAATTGCTGTAGCTCTAAATTTGGAAAATCACTTTGCATATTTCTCAAGATCGCTGTAAACATATCTGGAATAAGATCTTCTCGCCCAAAAGTAAAAGCTGATGCTATCTTATGAGGTTTTCCTTCTACTATCAATTCAAATGAAAAACTTAAAAACTCTTTAATGCTAGTATGTAGTTCTGAGTTATCAATAGCTTCGAGAATGGTATCCACTTCCCTGATATTATCAACAAAATCTATAATCTCTTTTGTATCTGCATTGCAAGCCTCCATTGCTTCTAGGTACATCTCGTAATGACTTTTATAAACTCCATTCTCATCAATATCTGTTTCTTCGCCTAAAACAATTTCATTAATTAAATAACGAGTCTGAGGATTTCCTTTTGGTCTCCATGGAAGCTCTGTACAAGTTAAATTATTTTGAAGTGCTTTTAATAGCGACATAAAATCCCAAACAGCATACACATGGTGCTTTAAAAAAATTTGTAAATGCTCAGGGCGCTCAATTTGAGCATACAAATTATGATCTAAGAGCATTTGTCGCTCCTCTTTAATCGCTTCTTTTATAACTTCTATCATATCTTTTTTTTGGTAAAAGTATTTCAAGATCATTATAGTTGCAAGTTTTATCACTTTTGTACGACTAGTAAATAGTAATATATTCAGTATCTTTATAATATGAAAAACTACACATACGATTCTCCATTCCAATTAAAAGTAAGCTTTAATAAGCTTCTTGGAATGTATGACGAGTTAGCAAATAGTGAAGATGAAGCAGTTGCCGATAAAGCTAAAAAAATATTGGCAGTAGCAGATCAATATCCAGAATTAAGAGCTGGATTTTCTGACATAGAAAAAATAAACGATTACAAAGAGCCGATAAATACAATATTAGGAGATATATTTAACCCTGTTCTCTCCAATAATGAGATAAAAACTGCTGGACTCGCCTATGATGATGCTGTTTTTAAATCTTCAGAACGGTTTAAAAAAATTATAAAAGATGCAGGAAAAGATTTTTCTTTAGAATTAAGAAATATTCCTGAAAACCAAATGTACATTATACAATGCGCAGCCATTCTATCGCTTAATTATAAAAAAGATCTTTCATTTAAAATGCCTCTCTTTTATGATATTCCAGACAGCGAAGGAATAAATCGTCATTATAGAATATTATATAATGCCGACTTCATGGAACTTAAGCCAACTAAAGATGCTCCTACAATTACGCAAGAAGATATAGATCAACTTTTAGATGGTTTTGACAATCTTGACCTATGGAAAGAAAAATTCCCTCCTAATAGTTGGGAAGCAAATGGTTTTATAATTTCTAACATTTTTGATGTTACAATAGACGACTCCATTTCTTCTCTAAAAACAGCTTTATTAGAACAATCTTTAAGCGATGGTGTATTACTAGACCGCTTTCAGGATATTTTTAGATCTATTTTCGGAATTAAAGACCTACACACAGGATATTCATCTTACGACGAAAACACATTGAGTTTTGAAAAACTCACTACCAGTATGCCTAGCTATCTTTTAAATGAAAATGCTGAGGAAAACTGCATGGATGTGTTGTGTGAAAATTCTTATAAAGCCATTTTGGATGATAAAAAGTACTTCACAATTTCTGATGTAGAAAAATACTACGATCTAAGTGAAGGCGCTATGCCGTATAGAGCATTACATAACCAAGGGTTTAAAAGTGCCATTCTGATTCCTATTGCAAATGACAAACAATTACTAGGTGTTTTAGAATTAGTTTCTGAAAGAAAGCATGACCTCAACAGCATTAATGCAAACAAACTAAATGAAGTTATGCCTTATATTATTTCTGCAGTAGTGAGAAATAAAATAGAACACATAAACTCCATCGAAGCTATTATTCAGAATGAATATACTTCTCTTCATGAGAGTGTAAAATGGAAGTTTGTAAATGAAGCCAAAAAGTATATAAAAGAAAAAAGTAAAGGGAACAACCCTTCATTTAGTGATATTTCATTTAAAAATGTATATCCTCTTTATGGACAAATAGATATCAAAGATTCATCTCGAGCTAGAAATGACGCCACACAAAAGGATCTAATCATTCAACTTGAAATGATTAACAATATCTTTAACAGCGCCACTAAAATAGGTAAAATGCCTATTTATGAAGAATATAGCTTTCGGATAAATTCTTTTTTAAAGGAAGTTAAAGAAACATTTCAAACAAGTTCAGAACAGAATATTATAGACTTTCTTTTTGAAGAAATCCATCCAGCATTAAAACAGGTAAGCAATATAAATCCTGACTTAAAAAAGCTTGTTGAAGAATATGAAAATGCACTAAACACAGGCACAAATATGATCTATCATCACAGACGTGAATATGATGATACGATTATGTTGATCAATAAAAAAATGTCTAAAATTATTGATCATGAACAAAAAGATGCTCAGAAAATGTTTCCACATTTCTTTGAAAGATATAAAACCGATGGTGTAGAGCATAC
This sequence comes from Joostella sp., assembly GCF_048266025.1. Taxonomy (NCBI): domain Bacteria; kingdom Pseudomonadati; phylum Bacteroidota; class Flavobacteriia; order Flavobacteriales; family Flavobacteriaceae; genus Joostella; species Joostella sp. The sequence goes on from NZ_JBLXAF010000001.1 coordinate 284,633, forward strand.
CATGTATATCGGAAAATCTATAAACCCTTCTAATAATTTCAGTGAAGTGTTTTTACAAAACCTTAAGTTATGGCAACTAGAGGTTATGTGTGAAATGGAGAATGAGTATTATGACCTAAGACCAAACTTAGAAATATCTTTGGATGTTGCCTCATTAATTTTAGTTCACAGCTCTCCCCTCTCTATAAAATTTAGAATGGATGAGAAACATTTTGATGTAGACGGAACATACAATGCCCGCTATGAAGTGATTAAAAAACGAATTGATAAAGCTTTTATAAAAGGTACAAATGAGCGTGTTACAAAACCTGGAAATATTACAATTATATATTCTCAGAAAAAGGATGAAAACGAGTACCTACGCTATGTAAGACTTCTACAGGCAAAGAAAGTGTTGCATAACGATTTAGAGATCTTAGACCTTGAAGAATTACAAGGTGTAAGCGGACTAAAGGCAATTAGAGTTGGTGTTTTATATAAAAATGAAAACAATAAAAGCCCTCTTACTTTTGATGATCTAGCAAAAGTAATTGCTAAATAGACATAAAAGCAATAATAAAAGAAAGTACTGAACATATAATCCCTATCATAAAAACGGTATAAGTGGTTCTTAATAATCGGTACTTTCTAGCCAATACGATTCCCAAATAGTAAAGATCCTTTGTTAAAGAGTCGTATATATATTGCTTGTCGTTTGTCATCTCTCTAAGAGCACGTTCATATCTGTCATAAGGTACTTTATGAAAGTTTCCGAAGAATAGTAAGTTCACTTTTCGAGCTTTTACATCTTCATCTGTAAACTCTCCACTAGTAACATTGGGTTTTGTAGATAAAATGGCAAAAACAATCGAAGCAACACTAAAGACAACTAATATTAAGGTTGGAATTATTAAATGATGATTAGAAGGACTATCAAGCTTCGGAATCAAACTAGAAAGTGCTAGAGAAATAATAATAGCATTTACAGAGAGTAAAATATTTGCTTTTGTATCTGCTATATCACTAAGTTTTATATGATTTCGAAGTGCTACTCTATATAAGGTTTGCACCCCTCTCTCCGGACTCTCTCCTTTTATTTGAGCCTTTAATTGTTCTTTCTTTACTCGACGTTTTTCTTTTTTATCTTTTTCCACAAGTAACGCTAAATTATCACTTTTACCTTGTTGCCAATTCTCTTTAGCATAGGTGGTATAATATTGATGTTCAGTAGTAAAAAGAATGATATTAAGCTTACGCCATTCTTCAATAGTATATTCTTTAACACCTGTAAGTGCAAGCTCTTGTCTTAGAATTTCTGACGTATTAATATAACTGTCTTTGGATAAATGGGAGCTATCTGCATCTTTAATTATCATTTCTAGCTCGTTATTAGGCTTAACACCCATTCCAGTAGCCATAATAATACTGGAGACTTCTTTGATTTTATTTTCTCCGTACCCTTGCTCTTTCAAATAAGCAGCAGCAATTTTACAACTTTCGCCTTCATGTCCGTCTATCCTAGCTGTATATCCAGTATCATGAAACCAGGCTGCCAACATTACCAACTCTCTTTCCTCTTCAGAAACGTTTAAAGCCTCACAAAGTTTTTCTACACCTGCTACCACCCTTAATGTATGAGTTGTATTGTGATATATATGACGTTTATCTAACTTTGATGCTAGTAAATCTTTCACATAACTAGAAGATTTATCGATAATTTCGCTCATAGACTTTTTACTATTATATATTATGCATAATATTACAATAAATATTTTATTTATACCGCAGATAATGAAAAATCGCCTTTTACCTTTCTTAGTAATATTCTTATTTATTAGTGCATGTGCTACCTATAAAACTAAATATAAAGAAGGTTCCTATTCCGAGTCATACCCCGACAAAGAGCTAGACAGAAGGTTTTTCCTGATTGGAGATGCTGGAAATTCCCCCGCAGATGCTAAGGCTGATGGGCTAGCGCTTCTAGAGAACTCAGTACAGAAAAGTACTTCAAAAGATTATATGATTTTCTTAGGAGATAATATCTACCCTAATGGAATGCCAAAAAAAGGAGCTAAGAATAGAGAAAATGCAGAACATCAATTAAAATCACAAATTGACGCTGTAAAAAACTTCAAGGGAACAACTTTCTTCATCCCTGGAAATCACGATTGGTATAATGGCGGAATTGACGGTATAGAAAGACAAGAAGATTTTATTGAAAATATAATACAAGAAAAAAAAGTATTACTTCCCAGTGATGCTTGTGGTATAGATGAAATAGAGATCTCTGACTCTGTACATTTAATTACTATAGACTCACAATGGTTTTTAGAAGACTGGGATAGACACCCAACCATAAATGATGATTGTGAAATAAAGACAAGAAAAAAATTCTTTATAGAATTTGAAGGGATGCTTAAAAAGAATGAAGGGAAAACGGTTATTGTTGCCATTCACCATCCTCTATTTACATATGGCTCTCACGGAGGGCATTTCCCTGCTAAAAGTCAGCTTTTCCCTTTTCAGAATTACATCCCGTTACCAGGAATTGCTACTGTAATCGACCATGTAAGAAAATCTGGAGGTGTTTCTATCCAAGATATACAAAACGAACGTTATAAAGAGTTATCCAATAAACTCCAGTCTTTAGCTATTGATGCTCCTGCAAATGTAATATTTACGAGCGGACACGAGCATAATCAACAATATATAGAATCTAATACTATAAAACAGATTATTGCAGGTGCTGGCTCTAAAAATGGAGCTGCAAAGCTTACTGATTATGCCCTTTTTACCTCTGGAAAACAAGGATATGCTACACTTGACATTTTTAAAGATGGATCTTCATGGGTTCGTTTTTACACAACAGATGAGAATGGAAATGAAGAAATAGCTTTTCAGAAAGAAATTTATCCTCCTACACCTGCACCAAAAACATTAGATTTCCCAGAAACATATCCAGAATATATAGCTACAACTGCTTACCCAAAGGAAAAAACAGAAGTTAGCAATGCATATGCTGGTTTTTGGGGAGATCATTATCGCGATATCTATGGTACAGAAATAAATGCTAAAGTTGCAATTTTAGACACTCTTTACGGCGGATTAAAACCTTCTAGAATGGGTGGCGGACACCAAACTAAAACATTGCGTTTAGTAGATAAAGAAGGGAGAGAATTTAATATGAGGGCAGTAAAGAAAAGTGCTGTACAATTTTTGCAGACTGTTGTTTTAAAAGACAAAATACTCTCTAATGAAGATTTATCTTCGACACTTCCAGAAGATATCCTTTTGGATTTTTACACCACAGCGCATCCATACGCAGCATACACAATCCCTACTCTTTCTAAAGCTATTGGAGTATACCATACAAACCCTAAATTATACTACGTTCCAAAACAAAAAGCACTAGGAAAGTATAATGATAATTATGGGGATGAATTGTATATGATTGAAGAGCGCCCTTCTGATGAACATAAAAATGTTGCGAATTTCGGTTATACAGAAAAAATTGAAAGTACAGATGATTTCTTTGATAATTTAAGAGATGATGAAAAATATATACTTGATGAAAATGCATACATAAGAGCTCGCCTTTTTGATATGCTTATTGGAGATTGGGACAGACATACTGACCAATGGAGATGGGCAGAATTCGATCAAGATAGTACCGTTTTATACAGACCTATCCCTAGAGATCGTGATCAAGCATATTCCGATTTTGACGGTGCTTTTTTAGGCTCCATAAGAACATTAGCTGCTCCTGCTAAAATGATGCAAAAATATGAACCTGAATTAAAAAATTTAGAGTGGTTCAATACCGAGCCTTTTCCTATGGATAGAATTCTTTTACAGAATACAACTGAAGAGAATTGGGTAACACAAGCAAAATATATTCAAGATAATCTTAGTAATAAAATTATAGAGGAGGCTTTTGAGAACTTCCCTAAAGAGGTTCAAAATGAATCAGCAGAAGAAATCAAATCTATTCTAAAAGGAAGAAAAAATTTACTTACTGATATTGCTAAAGACTACTATAAGATATTAAACGAAGTTGTAATTCTTAGAGGTACAGATAAAGATGATTATATTGAAGTTATACGTACCGATAACAACGAAACTAGAGTGATTATTCATCGTATTAAAGGCGGAGAAAAAGCAGATCTTATAGTTGACAAGACATATAATAAAAAACAAACCAAAGAAATCTGGATTTATGGACTTGATGACAAAGATATCTTTGAAGTTACTGGAAACGGTAAAAAGAGAATATTAGTACGCCTTATTGGTGGACAGAATAATGACACCTTCAAAATCGTTAACGGAAAACGTGTTCGATTTTACGATTATAAGACTAAAAAGAATACTATCGCTGTAAATAATGGAGGAACAAAACGATTTACAGATATTTACGAGAATAATATCTTTACTTATAATAAAAATAAATATTCGTCTAGAATTATAATCCCTGGACTAGGTTTTAATCCTGATGCTGGAATTATTGCTGGTTTAAACTATAGTATCACAAATTTCGGTTTCGAGAAAAATCCTTTCTCTACCAGACATTCTGTAAGTGCTCGTTACCATTTTGCAACTCAAGGTGTAGAACTTAAATATGACGGAGAAGCTGGTGGTCTTTTCAAGAAATTAAATCTAACCTATGGCGCAAGATATAACAGTGCTACTTATGCTAGGAATTTTTATGGCTATGGAAATGAAACTGAAAATAATGAAGATGAATTGGGGATGGATTATTACAGAACAAACCTTAGCAATTTTTCTACCCATTTAGGAGTTGTTAGAAGATCTTTCTACGGAAGTACTTTTAATGCTAGATTCATTTTTGAAGGTGCAGAAGTTGATCAAATAGACGATCGTTTTGTAGGAGGCCTAAGCAACAATGCGCTTTTTTACGATTGGAAATATTTTGCTACTCTAGAAGCTAAATACACTTATAAAAGTTATGATTTAGATATTAATCCTAGCCGAGGAATGTATTTTGATATAGAAACTGGATATACTTTTTATCTTTCAGATTCTGATAAAAATGGTTTCGGATACTTAAAGCCAAAGTTGACTTTTTATAATAGATTAACTAAAAACAAAAAATTAGTTTTAAAATCTAACGTACAAAGTAATTTGACTTTTGGAAATGACTATGAATTTTATCAGGCGCCATTCCTAGGAGGTAATAGTGGTTTAAGAGGATACCGTATCAATAGGTTTACAGGGAAAAATAGTCTTGTTTTTAATGGTGATGTAAGGTATACATTCAATTCTTTTAAAACTAGAATACTCCCAATGCAATTAGGGATATACGGAGGTGTTGATTATGGACGTGTATGGGTAAGAAATGACGACTCCAACGTTTGGCACAATTCTTTTGGTGGTGGACTCTATATTATTGCAAGTAAATTAATTAACTTAGACCTTTCTTTCTTTAACTCAAAAGAAGGAAACAGATTCGCTTTTAAATTTGGCGTTAGTTTATAATATTAGTTAATTAGTTTTAGACATATGGTAAAAAAATTATTTCTATCCATATCATTATTTCTTATGACGCAACTTTGCTTTTCTCAATATGAGCTGAGCAAAGAGTTTTATAATGTTATACAAGATACTCTTAAACCTACCGATAGAAAAGACATTAAGTTAATGGAGTTATTGCGTGTATTAGATCATAACTCATTAGCATACTCAGAGTTTGAAAATGAAAAAGATTCTTTAATAGAAATTGTTAAACAAAACGCCTATAAACTTAAAGGCAAGGATAGGATTGACGCATCTTTTATGTTGATGCTATACAATTTTAATCACAATCATAAAGATAGCTTACAAACATTTAGATACGGTGACACCCTAAAGTCTTTAATCGGAAATAACAAAGAGGGTCATTATTATCAACTTTTTATGAGAGGCTCCCTAAACGCAACCTATCTAATTGAAAATAATCAATATGGAAAAGCTATTGATAAACTAAACGAAATTATAAGTTATAGTGATAAAGTAGAGGATTTAGCTTATCTCCCCAATGCATATATCACAATGGGGTATGCCAATTTTCAAACTTTTCAATTCGATAAAGCACTTAAAAACTGTGTAAAAGCAGATTCAATAGCTTCTATTTATTCTACAATACAGTTTAAATCATATATCAACCGTGTAAAAAAAGATATAAAAGTTGAAATACCCACATTACAATTTATTGATTCTAACAATGATGCCTATCTAGAATTAGCACAACAAAATTTAGACACTATTATATCTCAGCAAGTTCCAGGCTCCGATCCTTCACATATAAATTCTAACACTACCTTTCATCAGAGCTTCATCTATTACTTAAAAGGAGACTTTGAAAATGCTAAAAAAGAATTTGAAGAAATAAACTTAGAAAGTGTTTTAACTAACACCTATTTTTCATCATCATATCGTATAAAAACTTTAAATGCATTATTACAAATAAAAGATAATAAACAAGAAGAAGCCTTTAATTTTTATGATACAGTAGAAGTTAAAGCTCCTACAGACTATTTATACAAAGAACTTTTAGGAGAGACTCTCTACAAGTATTATCTCGATAAAGGAAATACGGAAAGGTCTAACAATTTGTATTCTCAAATTAGAGAGACTAATATTTCTCAAAGTATATACAGATATCAAGGTTTAATTGCTGAAGCCAATAAAAAATATAATGTGGGTGAAAAGGAGATGAAAATAATGGAACTCGAAAATGAGATTCAACAAAAAAAGAATAGAGATTTACTGTTATATTCGTCTACTACCTTATTATTAATCCTTCTTCTTGGAATAGGAATTTTAAAGTCCAAACAAAATAAAATAAAAGCATTAATAAGTGAAGAAACCTACAATAAAAAGGTTAGACTTCTAGAAGAATCACTCCAAGAAGTAGACAGAAAAGTTACAGACAACAGAAAAGAAATAGGACAGAAAATTCATAATGAATATCTAAGTAGTTTGCTCGCCCTTAAATATCTAGTTACTGATTATACCCAAAAAGCAACATCAAAAAAAGCAGCAGATAAATTAAATATTATTATTGACGAGTTAGATGATCTTTATCAAGAGTCTCGAAACTATTCACATCAATTAATTCATGATAACGAGGACCAAAAAAGTCTTAATATCATAGAATATACTGAAAGTTTACAAGCCCGATTTACGGAGGTTGGTTTATTAGATATAGAAACTAACATTCCAGAAAACATTTCAGACATTCTAAACAAAAAAGAACAGCAAGCAATTTATCATTTAATAAAAGAGTCTATAACCAACACAATAAAGCATGCAGATGCAAAAAAAGTAATGATTGAGATCAGCATAAAAGATAAAGTTTGCACTGTTTTAATTACAGATAATGGGCAGAAAAAATCAAAAATCAATCATAATATTAAAATGAAAACAAAATCTGGAGTTGGGTTAGAATCATTGCAGCAACTAATAAAAAAACTTAATGGAAATATAGACTTTATTAACGAAAGCAATGGATTTAAAACAATAGCTTCCTTTCCTTTAAATCCTAAATCGATTTAATCAAATTTATAATAACATATACCAAAAAAGGAGAACGACAATTATATCGTTCCCCTTTTGCGTTATTAACGCTATATTTTTATTTACTCAGTTCTACAAAGTATTTATAAAAATAAGGTATTGTTTCAATCCCTTTTAAGTAGTTCCAAACTCCATAATGTTCGTTTGGAGAGTGAATCGCGTCACTATTCAAACCAAATCCCATTAAAATAGTTTTGCTTTTTAATTCTTTTTCAAAAAGAGAAACAATTGGGATACTACCTCCACTACGCTGCGGAATAGGTGTTTTACCAAAAGTTTCCTCATAAGCTTTACTAGCCGCTTGATATCCTAAACTATCTATTGGAGTAACATAAGGATAGCCCCCGTGATGTGGTTTCACTTTTACACGAACTCCACTCGGCGCTAGACTCTCAAAATAGGCCTGAAAAAGTTCTGTTATTTCTTTCCAATCTTGATCTGGCACCAATCGCATAGATATTTTTGCATAGGCAGTACTTGCAATAACAGTTTTGGCACCTTCACCAATATAACCTCCCCAAATACCATTAACATCTAGAGTTGGTCTTATACTTGCACGTTCGTTCGTACTGTATCCTTTCTCACCATAAACATCGTTCAATTTTAAAGCATCTTTATACTCTTCTAAAGAAAAGGGAGCCTTTGCCATTTCAGCACGCTCTTCAACAGAAAGCTCAGCTACTTTATCATAAAACCCAGGAACCGTAATATGATTGTTCTCATCATGCAAGCCAGCAATCATCTTACTAAGTACATTGATAGGATTTGCTACAGCACCTCCATACAAACCACTATGCAAATCTCTGTTAGGCCCTGTAACCTCGACCTCAACATAACTTAGCCCACGAAGACCAGTAGTTACAGAAGGAACCTCTTTAGAGATCATTCCAGTGTCTGAGATTAGAATAACGTCATTAGAAAGCTTTTCACGGTTATTTTGAACAAACCATTCTAAACTTTCAGAACCTACCTCTTCCTCTCCTTCAATCATGAATTTCACGTTACAAGGAAGATTTCCAGTTTGGGTCATGTACTCCAATGCCTTAACGTGCATATACATTTGCCCCTTATCATCACATGCGCCACGAGCAAAAATTGCACCCTCTGGATGAATCTCTGTTTCTTTAATAACAGGCTCAAAAGGTGGCGAATTCCATAATTCTATAGGATCTGCTGGTTGCACATCGTAATGTCCATAAACCAAAACAGTAGGTAATGTCTTATCTATAATTTTTTCTCCAAAAACAATAGGATATCCTGGAGTCTCGCAAACTTCAACATATTCACATCCTGCCTTTTCTAAAGCCTCCTTTACCGCTTCCGCTGTGTTTAGTACATCTTGAGAAAATGCAGGGTCTGCACTAACGGAAGGTAACTTTAATAATTCTATGAGTTCTGCTATAAATCGATCTTTATGCGTATCGATATACGACTTAATATTTTCCATGAAGTATATTGTTATGAACTCAAATGTACAAAAAAAGATTTTTTTTTGTGTATAAACTTTGATTATTGGAAAAATGACTTATATTTGCACCCACAAAATCACATGCGGGTGTGGTGGAATTGGTAGACACGCTAGACTTAGGATCTAGTGCCGCAAGGTGTGAAGGTTCGAGTCCTTTCACCCGCACAAAGAAAAAGCTTCTCAAACGAGAGGCTTTTTTTATGCACTAAAGCGAACACTTTTCCAACAAAGAATATAGGTTCTGACTGCAAAAACTTCTTTTTAATCAGCTCCCACTAATATTATAGCACTTCTATTTAGCTACTAAGGTAGTGAAACACTTTTATCTCTTTATCCAAAATCAATTAGAAACAAAAAATTAACATTGGAGAAAACAAGTCACGCATGGTTAACATAAAAATTATATTCATCTAACACCAACCCATCCTATAAATAGTACGTTCGCCAAATTGTTATTAGATAATCAATTTAAAAATCAAAAATGATATTCAAATCAATTAACGGACGCAAGACTGCATTCCTTTTTACAGTATTCTTACTGTTCTTCTATTCTTCATTTGGTCAAGATAATGATGTTATTAAAGGAATAGTATATGATTCAAACGGAGTTCCTTTACCTGGAGCTACAGTATTAATAAAAAATACGTCTAATGGAACTACAACAAATTTTGAGGGAGAATTTGAGATAAAGCCTAATGGAAATAACAAAACAATTGAAGTTTCTTATTTAGGCTTTAAAACTCAAGAAATTACAGACACTCAAAAAGATCTTATTATAAAGTTACAGCCAGAAAACAATCAGCTAGATGAAGTTGTTGTAGTTGGTTATGGGAGTTTAAAACGCAGCGATGTTGTAGGTGCAGTATCGAGTGTAAATGTAGATGAAGCCACTGTTATTCCTACAACAAATGTTGCTGAAATGATTAGAGGACGTGCAGCTGGAGTTCAAGTTAATCTTGCCGATGCCAGGCCTGGAGGGAATTCCAATATTTTAATCCGGGGAAAAGTTTCCTTGGAAGGGAATGATCCATTAATAATTGTAGATGGAGTTCCTTACGACAACATTAATGATATCGCTCCTGATGATATTACTTCTATTGAGATATTAAAAGATGCTTCTTCACAAGCTATATATGGCTCGAGAGCAGCAAATGGCGTAATACTTATCTCCACAAGAAGAGGAGAGAAAGGAAAATTCAAAATAAACTATCACGGCTTTACAACTATGCAAAGCCTTAATAAAAATTTTGATTTGTATTCCGCAGAAGAATTTGCCCAATTAAGAAGAGAAGCAAATCGTACAGATAATGACGAAATGTATCTTGATGATGCTACTATTTTTGAACCCTTTGAATTAGAAGCTATTGAAAATGAGGACTATGTCGACTGGGAAGATCTTATATTAGAGGATGCTGTTATTCAAAGTCACTCACTATCTTTATCTGGAGGAGGAGAAAACACGAAGGTTTTTAGTAGTCTAAGTTATTATGATCAAGATGGATTAATTCCTACTTCTGGGTATGAAAGAGGTACGTTTAGAATAAATATAGATCAGAGAATAAGTGATAAATTCAGCTTACAATCTAATATAAATCTGCAAACAAGTACTCAAAATGCTGAAAGCACATCTTTAAATTTTATTAATATTTCACCACTAGCAAAACCTTTTGATGAAGATGGAGCATTAGTAAAATTTCCATTAGGTGAAGGGAATAGAACTGTAAATCCATTATGGAATATTCGTGAAGCAGATAACGAAATAAAAACAATACTTACAGACCTTAATCTTGTGGGAAAATATCAATTCACCCCTTCCTTTTCATATAAGTTAAACGCTTTTTCAAGATCAAGAAATACACAAGACAATAGATATCGCTCTAGCCTTCATTCAGAGGCTGATGATATTAGTGGAAGTGCAGTATTGAGAGATGTATCTTATCGAGAATATTTAATTGAAAATATATTTGATTACAATTGGACTATCAACTCTAGCAACAAACTAGATTTCACAGCAGTACAATCTGTAAACCAACGAAAAACATCCTCTAATTTCATTGAAAAATCTAATTTTGCTAACGACTTAAATAGCTTTAATGGAGATGCTAGCGTTTTACGAGATTCTTCAAGAGATCTAGATCAACGTAGACTCGTTTCTTTTATGGGAAGAGTACGTTATAATCTATTAGACCGTTATTTATTAACTTTAACCGCTCGTGTTGATGGCTCTACTGTATTTGCTGAAGATGAAAAATATGGGACTTTCCCTGCTGCTGCATTTGCTTGGAAAATCCATGAAGAAAAGTTTTTAAAATCTTCTAACGTACTCAATCAATTAAAATTTAGAATAAGCTACGGTCAAACAGGAAACGATGGGATTCCTTTAAAAGAAGCTGTTGGAGTTGCAGACTACATACCTTATGTTTTCGGTGGAGAAACTGCTAGTGGCTTTTCACCACTTACTAGAATACCAAATCCGAATTTAAAATGGGAAACTACCACTACTCTAAATACAGGTATAGATTTTGGTCTTTTTAGAAATAGAATAATTGGTAGCTTAGAAATATACGATTCAAACACTTCTGACTTTTTATTAAATAGAGTTGTCCCTGGAACCACAGGGTTCCAAGAAACTAGATTTAATATAGGAGAAGTATCCAATAAAGGTGTTGAATTAACCCTAAGCGGAGACATTATTAGAAATAAAAATTTACGATGGAATACAGGAATCACTTACTCACACAATAAAAATGAAATTACATCATTAGCTGGAGAAAAAGACCCTGAAGGTAATTTAATCGACTACCCTTCCCAAGGGTTATTCATTGGGGCTCCTATAAACAATATATACCAATATGTATTTGATGGTATTTTCCAAGAGGGAGATGACCTTGAAAATAGTCCACAAACTACAGATAGTTTTATGCCTATAGCTGGAGATGTTAAGGTAAAAGACCTTAATGAAGACGGAGTAATAGATGACGATGATAGAAAAGTAATTAGTGAAGATCCAAAATGGTTTGGGGCTTTCAATACTACGTTTGAATATAAAGGGTTCGAATTGTTTGCAGATTTATATGTTGTTGAAGGAGCTCAAAGACTTAACCAATTTTTAGCAGACAATGCAAAAGGGGGAACTCTACAAGGAAGGCTAAACGGAATTAAAGTAGACTATTATCTCCCTGAAAGCCCTTCTAACCGCTTTCCAAGACCAAGAACAACAAATCCTTCATATTTATACTCCCAAGCTATTCAAGATGCATCCTATGTAAGACTTAGAACACTTTCAATTGGATATAATTTTACTCCAGATCTATTATCAAAAATGGGAATCTCATCGATGAAGTTATATGCTACAGCAACAAATCTATTTACAATAACCGATTATAAATCTTGGAGTCCTGAAATTAACCCAGATTCTTTCCCAGATACCAAAGGTCTTACAATTGGCTTCAAAATAGGAATTTAACAAGCCATTAATCTAAAGAAATAATTATGACATTTTTCAACAAAACACTGACACGTATAATTTTAATAACTTCTTTATTTGCTAATATTTCTTGTGAAGAATATTTAGAAGACGAACTTTTATCAGATACATCAGTAGACTTCTTGTATAACACTAAAGAAGGATTAGAGTCCGCAGTTGTAGGACTATATAGCTTAAATAGAAATATCTACAATGAATCGGAATGGAATAATGCAAGCATATTGATTCCAATCGCAAAATCTGACTTAGTAGTTCCGAGAACTGGAGAAATAGCATTTTATTCTCGTTTAGGATGGGGAATAGATTTAAACAATATCGGAACAAAAAGGTATTCTAAACATTGGAGACATGGTTACAGAATCATAGATAGAGCAAACGCCATTATCATTTCTACTGAAAAAATGACCGACATAGATGAAGGATTTAAAAATAAAATAATAGCAGAAGCAAAAGCATTTAGAGCTAATGCCTATTTTACTCTTTTTAGGCAGTTCAATAATATATTTATAACTACTACACCTACAAGTCCTGAAAATGTTTTCGAAAGAGCTGAAAATAAATCTTCTGAAGAGGAGATATTCGAATTGATAAATAACGATTTAGAATTTGCTATTCAACATTTGGATTGGACTACCCAAGAATTTGGAAGATGGACTCAGGCCTCTACGAGACATTTAAAGGCTAAAGTTGCAGCTTGGCAAAAAGACTGGAAAGAAGCTGCTTATCAAACTGATGCAATTATAAATCAAGGGAGCTATAAACTAGTTAACAACACAAAAGATGTTTTTTTGGGAGATATGAATCATACAGAAACCTTATTTGCAATTCAAATGGAAGACGCTATCATCGGTGGTGGAAATAGAAATAATATTCATTTTAATTTTATTGCTCAATACAATGATATCCCTGGAGCAGATTTTTCCACTTCAAATGGAGCAAGAGGTTTTGGTTCTCTACTAATGAATGATTACTTGCGAAACCTACTCAATGAAGACCCTAATGATGATCGAAATGATGGATCATATTACATTACTAAATATATCTATAACGATCCTGCCAATCTTCCTGAAGGAAAAAAAATAGGAGATACGATAGCCCTATATAATCAATATAGTAGTGATAACAATCAAGTAAAAAACTATTACAAGACCATGAACCCTGGCTGCTTAAAATACCTACAAGAAGATGCTGTACCCAATGAAGTTTCTCAAATATCAAACATAATGGTTTATCGTCTTGCGGAGACATTTCTTATTGGAGCAGAAGCACATATGATGAATGGCAACACGAGCAAGGCATTAGAATATATAAATACTGTTCGTAAACGTGCTCGTGCAAAAAGCATTAACTCAATAAATCAAAAGGTTATTCTTGAGGAAAGAGCTCGTGAGCTCGCTTTTGAAGGACAACGATTCTACACATTAAAACGGATGGGGTTATTAGTAGATTACATAAGAGATCACGCAAGTAATGAAGGCTTTTTTGATCAAGCTAGAACGCGTATGCAACCGTACATGGAAAATTGGGCTATTCCTACTGCTGAGCTAGAATTACTAGGTCCTAATTATCCACAAAACGAAGGCTATCCCAACTAATTTAACTTAGACATATTTAAAATGAAAAAAACATTATTCATAGGTATTTTATGTGCCATTTTTTTCTCTAATTGTAACAATAAAAAGGAACCAGACTCGGTATCAAAAAAAACTATCGCTGTAGCACATCGCGGAGCTTGGAAAGGAAAAAAATTACCAGGGAATTCTATAGCAGCCTTTAGAGAAGCTGTCAATTTAGAATGTGCAGGCTCAGAGTTTGATGTTAACATGACTATTGATGATTCCTTGGTAATTACTCATGGTCCTTTCTATAATAAAATTCAGATAGAAAAAGCTACATATGCAGAATTACAAGAATTTAAGCTCAAAAATGGAGAGAAACTACCAACCTTGAATGAGTTTATAAAAGCAGGAATGTATAATAATAAAACTACATTGTTTTTTTGCGAGATTAAACCTTCTATAATAAGTAAGGAAAGAGGACAAATCATTTCCAAAAAAATATGGAATGTATTCAAGAAAAATAAAGCTTTGAAAAGAGTTGTGTTTATTAGTTTTGATTATGAAATTCTAAAAACAATTGTCAACTTAGACCCTAATGCAAAAACACAATATTTAAACAATGATAGAACACCAGACGATTTAGAATCTGACGGAATATCTGGAGCTAATTTTAGATATCCTGTTTGGCAAAAAAATCCAGATTTTATAAAAAAAGCTAAAGAGAAAGGAATTACACTTAATTCTGGAACGGTTAACGATACCATTATAATGGATTGGCTCCTAAAAAATGATTTCGATTATATATCTTCGGATGAGCCTGCCTTGGTAATTAGAAAAGCTGCTGAATATAACAAACCACAAGATCTGAATAAAAAAAATTAGTTATATATTAGTCATAACTAATCCTTTTTAAATAGTATTAAACCAACCAAAAATGAAACTACTAACACTCTTTAGCATATCAATGCTATTCTTTTCCTGTTCTGAAGACAGTAATGCGCAAGATCTTAATCCTTCCTTAGATGATAACCTTGTATGGGAGGAAAACTTTAACGGTTCATCATTAAACGAATCAGATTGGAATATAGAGCTTGGAAATGGTTGTCCTAATAATTGTGGATGGGGAAATAATGAACGTCAAATATATACAGAGAATAACCATAAAGTAAAAGATGGTCATCTTATAATCACTGCTATAAAAAACGAAAATACTTATACTTCAACACGAATTACCACTAAAGATAAACATGAATTCCAATATGGAACTATCGAAGCAAGAGCTAAACTTCCTATCGGACAAGGAATATGGCCGGCATTCTGGATGCTTGGAGCCAATATAAACGAGGTTGGCTGGCCAAAATGTGGCGAAATTGATATTTTAGAATATGTTGGAAAAGAACCAGAAACCGTATACACAACCATCCATACCACAGATACACATGGTGCAAATGCAAGTTCCCAAAAAACAACTTTTAAAAATATAGAAGATGGATTTCACATTTTTAAAGCTGAATGGACTCCCAACAGCATAAAATTCTTTGTAGACGAGGAATTAGTTTATACATATTCTCCTGAAAATAAAACGGAAGATAATTGGTCTTTTAATAAACCACAGTTTATAATTGTAAATATGGCTGTAGGAGGTAATTTCGGCGGGCCAGAGGTAGATGATACTATTTTCCCTCAACAATATATTGTAGACTATATAAAAGTCTATAAAAATTAAAAGCCCGATATACATGTATCGGGCTCTAACTTATTTATACTTTAGGATTTTACTCCAAGTATATTATAATTTTGCGTTTTCAATTGCTTTATTAGCAGATTTTTTAGCATCTGTAGCAGCTTTGTCAGCATCAGCAGCAACTTTATCAGCAGCAGCTTTAGTATCTTCAACCGCTTTGTTAGCAGCATCAGTTACATCTGTAGCAGCTTTGTCTAAAGAAGTTTGTGCATCATCTGCAGCCTCATCAATTGCTTCTCCAGCTTCATCAACTTTCTCGTCGATTGCATTCCCAGCATCATTAGCAGCTTTTTCGATAGCAGCTCCAGTGTCTTCAGCAGCTTCTTCAACATCATCAGCAGCACTTTCGATTGTATCTTCTGCTTTCTCCTTAGTTGTTTCTTTACAAGAAACAGCTGTAAATCCTATTGCTAATACTACAGCTAAACTTAAAATTACTTTTTTCATGTTCTTTTTGTTTAATTTTTTTAGTTAAATTTTGCGATGCGAATTTAGAATATAATCCGTTCGCTAACAAATAATTTTCACATAATTTTAACAATACATAGATTCCTGTGAAAAATCATTTAATTAATTTACGTATGAAGTGTCCTATTTGGATCTTAGCACCCTTATTTTTATTTATAAAATTGCTATTAATCGCTCCAACATCATTCATGGCAGATTTATTATCAACCAAATAACTTAACTTATCACTAAATTCTTTTTTATTAGACACAGATAAAACACCTCCTAATTCTACTAAATTTTCAGCCTCCAAAAATCCTTTATACTCCTTCCCTATAATCACTGGAATTCCAAAAACGGCGGGTTCTAATGTATTATGAAGCCCAGTAGACCCCATTCCACCACCTACATATGCAATATCTGCATAACTATAGGCTCTTGTTAACAGTCCAACTGTATCTAAAATAAAAACTTCATATTCCGATAGGTGCTTCCCTTCCATTTCAGAATATAGAATACTTTTCTTATTTAAATCTGATAATAGCTTTCTTATCTCTCCTCCTTTAATATTATGTGGTGCAATAATATATTTTACTTCCCCTGAGCTATCATTATTTATATAATCTACAAATAAATTATTATCTTCTGGCCAAGTACTTCCGGCAATAACACATAGTTTATCTTGTTTAAACTCCTCTATAAACGCTAAATTATTATCACGCTCTAAAATTTCTGCTACACGATCAAAACGAGTATCTCCACTTACGGTAACATTCGTAATTCCAATACCTGAAAGTAATTCTTTCGAGTTTTCATCTTGAACAAAAAAGTGATTGAATGTTTTCAAAGGTTTTCGCATAAAACTCCCATACCAATGAAAAAAAGCTTGTTCCTCTCTAAAAATACCTGATATTAATAAAGTAGGGATGCTATCTTTTTTTAATGCTGAAAGGAAATTTGGCCAAAATTCATACTTCACGAAAATAGCAAGTTCAGGTTTTACAATATCGAGAAACTGATTTACATTATATTTTGTATCCAAAGGAAGGTAACAAACAACATCTGCAATATCCGTATTCTTTTTCACTTCATAACCTGAAGGCGAGAAAAAAGTAACTAGAATTTTATGAGATGGATATGCTTTTTTTGTAGCTTCAATAACGGGTAGTCCTTGTTCAAATTCTCCTAAAGAAGCAGTATGAAACCAAATAACCCTATCGTTTTTAGAAATAGTCCCTTTCAGAAAATCAAACAATCCTTTACGTCCACTTACAAAAAGCCCTAGCTTTTTATTAAAAAGTGCAGCTATATTCAGAAAAAAACTGACGATGTAAACTAAAATATTATATAAAAAAAACACTTTATTTCTTTTATGGCTAAAATACGTTACTTTATGTTAATACATTGTCTATGGTTACTAATTTTTGTAATTTCGTAGCTACTTAAGATCGATCTCCATGAGGAAAATACAGATGGTTGACTTACAAAGTCAATATAGTTTCATAAAAGAACAAGTAAACAATTCCATAACCGAAGTTTTAGAATCTGCTGCATTTATAAATGGGCCAGAAGTGCAAAATTTCCAAAAAGAATTAGAGACATATTTAGATGTAAAACATGTAATCCCGTGTGCTAACGGTACAGACGCATTGCAAATTGCAATGATGGGATTAAATTTAAAGCCAGGAGACGAAGTTATAACTGTAGACTTCACCTTTGCAGCTACTGTAGAAGTGATTGCGTTATTACAGTTAACTCCAGTTTTGGTAGATGTAGAGGCTGATACTTTTAATATAGACATTGAAGCTATTAAAAAGGCAATTACTCCAAAAACAAAAGCTATTGTTCCAGTTCATCTTTTTGGACAGTGTGCCAATATGGAAGCTATTATGGAAATAGCGAAAGAACATAACTTATATGTAATTGAAGATAATGCTCAAGGAATTGGTGCAGATTACACTTATAAAGACGGAACTACCAAGAAATCTGGTACTATTGGTCACGTTGCAGCAACTTCTTTCTTTCCTTCTAAAAATTTAGGATGTTATGGTGACGGTGGTGCAATTTTCACTAATGATGATGAATTAGCGCACACGCTTCGTGGTGTTGTAAACCACGGAATGTACGAACGCTACCATCATGATGTTGTTGGTGTAAACTCTCGCTTAGACTCTATTCAAGCTGCAGTTTTACGTGCTAAACTTCCATTGTTAGACACTTATAATACGAAAAGAAGAGAAGCTGCCGTAAAATATACCCAAGCATTAAAAGGGCATAACCATATTATAACTCCTGTGTTAGCTGAAGGTGAACTTGAAGCTAGCAATAATCACCACGTTTTTCATCAATATACCTTAAGAATTACAAACGGTAAACGTGATGAATTAGTGAAATTCTTAAACGAAAATGGAGTTCCTTGCGGAGTATATTATCCAATTCCATTACACAGTCAGAAAGCATATATGGATTCTCGTTACAATGAAAGCGATTTTGAAGTAACAAATCAGTTGGTAAAAGAGGTTATTTCTTTACCTATGCATACAGAGCTGGATGATGATCAGATTGTATTTATCACCGATAAAATAAAAGAATTTATTAACTAACCGAGTTATAGCTTTTGCCTAACTCACACCAATAATATTATAAATGAAAATATTAGTAACCGGAGGACTGGGTTTTATAGGGTCTCATACTGTTGTAGAGCTTCAAAATAAAGGTTTTGAAGTTATCATTATAGACAACCTATCTAATTCTTCTCTTGATGTTTTGGATGCTATCACCAAAATAACAGGCAAGAAACCTGAATTCGAGAAACTCGATTTGAGAGAAAAAGATGCTGTTGCTGCTTTCTTTAAAAAACACACAGATATAGCAGGAGTTATACATTTTGCTGCCTCTATTTTTGTGAATGAAAGTGTAGAAAACCCATTACTATATTATGAAAACAACTTAAATTCATTAATCTATCTTCTGAAAGAAGTTTCTGCAAGAAAGGAAATGTCGATGATTTTTAGTTCATCTTGTACTGTTTATGGCGAAACAGATAAATTGCCTATAACGGAAGAAGCCCCTGTAAAAAAAGCAGAAGCTCCTTACGGTAACACAAAACAAATAGGAGAAGAAATAATCCAAGACACTTGTAAAGTTAATCAGCATATTAAAGCTATTTCTTTACGTTATTTCAATCCAATTGGAGCACATCCAAGTGCTAACATTGGAGAAACTCCTCAAGGAAAGCCACATCACTTGGTTCCTTATATCACGCAAACAGCAATCGGAATCAGAGAACAATTACTAGTTTTCGGTGGAGATTATCCTACTGAAGACGGAACTTGTGTTCGAGATTATATCCATGTGGTAGATTTAGGAAAAGCACATGTTACCGCTTTAGAACGATTACTTGAAAACAAAAACAAATCTAATTACGAAGTTTTTAATATCGGAACAGGAAAAGGAAGTTCTATTTTTGAGGTAATTCAAAGTTTTGAAAAAGTAAGCGGACAAAAACTCAACTATAAAGTTGTAGACAGACGTCCTGGAGATGTTACTGCTATTTATGCAGACACTAAAAAAGCAAATGAAGAATTAGGATGGCAAGCTAAGTCTACTTTAGATGAAGCAATGGATTCTGCCTGGAAATGGGAACAAAAAGTAAGAAGTTAATATTTCCGACATATAATTATAAAATAGAGCGTAGCCGAAAAATTAATCCGACTACGCTCAATTTTTTATAAAAACTTTCCTTTTAATAATTTAATATGCAGTTTTAACAACTCCTCCATCTACGCGGAGCGCTGCCCCATTAGTTGCTGCAGATAGTGGACTAGCAATATAAACTACCATATTTGCTATTTCCTGAGGATTTGCAAATCGCTGCAATAAAGAAGTAGGACGCTCGGTTTTAAAAAACTGCTTTTCAACCTCTTCCCTTTTTCCTTCCTCTACGCCTGCAAACTCTTTAACTCCTTCTGAAAGTGTTGGCCCGGGCAAAACAGCATTAACAGTAACATTTGTACCTTTTGTTGTTTCTGCAATTCCACGAGAGACTGCAAGTTGTGCCGTCTTCGTCATCCCATAATGCACCATTTCTTCAGGAATATTAATACCACTTTCACTAGAAATAAATATAATACGACCCCAATCGCGTTTCTTCATTCCTGGTAATAAAGCACGCGATAAACGAACGCCACTCATTACATTGATATCATAAAACCGCTGCCATTCATTATCTGATATTTCTTCAAAAGGCTTCGGTTCAAAAACCCCTACATTATTAATTAAAATATCTACTTCTCCTAAAGCACTGATTAAGGATTTTATTTCCTCAGGACTCGAAAAATCACAAACATATCCTGTTATATTTGCATTATCTATTTCCTTAGAAATACTCTTTATAGCATCATCAATCGAGCTTTGAGTTCTTCCGTTTATAACAACTTCAGCTCCTTCTTTAGCAAGTGTTTTTGCTATTGCATATCCAATTCCCTTCGTTGAACCAGAAATAAATGCTCGTTTTCCTTTTAATTCTAAATCCATATCTATTTTTATTTACACTCAAATTATTCAATAAGTGTTACATAAAAAAGTTTCATCCTGGTTTTAAGTTTAATTTAGCTTTTCTATTGTAAAGACATTCATTTATCTTTGTAGCTAACTCCCCTACAGTTTTACTGATAAGGAAGTTAGTCCAAAGCAATTAATCTTTTCCACGTGTTACGTTGGGAAATTAAGCCCACTTAGTGGGGTAAAATAAGTTTCAGTGAGTAAAAAAATCACGCTACCTGGTCTCAAACAGGTTATAACTACGTATAAAGAATCTCTGCAACAACAGAAATTAGGGAATTCTATTGCCAATTCTCAAAATAACATTCATTTAAAAGGCCTTGTAGGATCGTCACTTTCATTTGTAATTGCAAATGCATTTGAAGATGCTGAATTACCTTTTTTATTTATTCTGAATGATAAAGAAGAAGCCGCCTATTATCTAAATGATTTAGAGCAACTCATAAACGAAAAGGATGTTCTTTTTTATCCTGGAAGTTATCGTAGACCTTATCAGATTGAAGAAACAGACAATGCAAATGTTCTCTTAAGAGCAGAAGTATTGAACCGTATTAATTCTCGAAAAAAGCCTGCAATAATTGTTACCTACCCTGAGGCGCTTTTTGAAAAGGTTGTCACCAAAAAAGAATTAGAACGAAGCACGTTAAAAATAAATCTTAATGATAAGCTTTCTATAGATTTTATAAATGAAACGCTATTTGAGTATAAATTTAAAAGAGTAGATTTTGTAACTGAGCCTGGAGAGTTTTCAGTTCGTGGTGGTATTGTAGATGTATTCTCTTTTTCTAATGATGAACCATATCGAATAGAGTTTTTTGGTGATGAAGTAGATAGCATCCGTACTTTTGATGTGGAAACTCAGCTATCAACTGATAAACTCAAGAAAATTTCTATTATTCCGAATGTTGAAAATAAACTGCTGGAAGAAGATCGTGAAAGTTTCTTAAAATATATTTCAGCAAAAACAGTTGTCTTTATTAAGAACAACGAGCTTCTTTTTTCAAGAATAGATAGTCTATTCACTAAAGCCGAAGAAGCTTTTGATAAGCTATCTAAAGATATAAAACACGCACCTCCAAAAGAACTTTTTTCTACAGGCGCACTTCTTAAAGATCAGCTTAAAACATATATAACCGTAGATTTAAGTACACCTAAAGACAACGATACTTACTACGAAACAATAACCTTTAATATAGCTCCTCAACCTTCTTTTAATAAACAATTTGATTTATTAATTGAAGATTTAGATGAAAATCATGAAAAGGGATATACAAACTATATCCTTTGTGTAAGTGATCAGCAGGCAAAACGCTTTCACGATATTTTTGACGACATGGAAGTCGACGTTCATTATCAAACAGTCGTTTTTTCTATGTTTCAAGGGTTTATTGACAAGGAGCATAAAATTGCGTGCTATACCGATCATCAAATTTTTGAACGCTATCATAAGTTTCATTTAAAAAATGGATATTCTAAAAAACAAGCCATTACTTTAAAGGAACTCACCAATTTGGAAATTGGAGATTATGTAACTCATATCGATCATGGAATTGGTACGTTTGGTGGTTTACAAAAAATCCAAGTTGAGGGGAAATTACAAGAAGCTATTAAACTTATTTATGGAGAGCGAGATATCCTATATGTAAGTATCCATTCGCTTCATAAAATAACTAAGTATAACGGGAAAGACGGAAAAACTCCTAAAATATATAAACTAGGTTCTACCGCTTGGAAAAATCTTAAAAAGAAAACAAAGAGTAAGGTTAAAGAGATTGCTTTTAACCTTATTAAACTATACGCTAAAAGAAAAACAGAAAAAGGTTTTCAATATGGCCCTGATAGTTATCTCCAAAATGAACTTGAAGCTTCCTTTATTTATGAAGATACTCCAGATCAAAGTACAGCTACCGAAGATGTAAAACGAGATATGGAGAAGGAGCAACCCATGGATAGACTTGTTTGTGGGGATGTTGGTTTTGGTAAAACAGAGGTTGCCATTCGAGCAGCTTTTAAAGCAGTTGATAATGGTAAGCAAGTTGCTGTTTTAGTACCTACAACCATTTTAGCTTTTCAGCATCAGAAAACATTTAGCGAACGTCTATCTGATATGCCAGTAACCATAGAATATCTAAATCGCTTTAGAACCGCTAAAGAGAAAAAGGAAACGCTAGAAAAGCTTGCTGAAGGGAAAGTTGATATTATTATAGGAACCCACCAATTGGTAAATAAAAATGTAAAATTTAAAGACCTCGGCCTTCTTATTGTTGATGAGGAGCAGAAGTTTGGTGTTGCCGTAAAAGACAAACTGAAAACAATTAAAGAAAATGTAGACGTACTTACACTTACCGCTACTCCGATTCCGAGAACGCTACAATTTAGCTTAATGGCAGCAAGAGATCTTTCTGTTATTACTACACCTCCGCCAAATAGATACCCAATTGAAAGTAACGTAATTCAACTTAATGAAGAAGTTATTCGAGATGCTATTTCTTATGAAATTCAACGTGGCGGACAGGTTTTCTTTATCAATAATAGAATTGAAAACATTAAAGAAGTAGCAGGAATGATACAACGTTTGGTTCCTGATGCTAAAATTGGAATCGGACACGGCCAGATGGACGGAAAGAAACTAGAGCAATTAATGCTGAGTTTTATGGCTGGAGATTTTGATGTCCTAGTAGCTACTTCTATTATAGAAAGTGGACTTGATGTTCCGAATGCAAACACAATATTTATTAATAACGCCAATAACTTTGGCCTTTCAGACCTGCATCAAATGCGAGGACGTGTTGGAAGAAGTAATAAGAAGGCATTTTGCTATTTTATAACACCTCCATATTCTGTAATGACGGAAGATGCCAGAAAAAGGATTCAGGCATTGGAGCAATTTACAGAACTGGGAAGCGGATTTAATATTGCAATGAAAGATTTAGAAATTCGTGGTGCTGGAGATATTCTCGGTGGTGAGCAGAGTGGATTTATGAATGAAATAGGTTTTGATACGTATCAAAAAATACTGCAAGAGGCTATTGAAGAACTAAAAGAGAATGAATTCGCCGATCTTTACGATACTCCAAAAGAAGACAAGGTATATGTAAAAGACACACAATTGGATACCGATTTCCAATTGCTTTTCCCAGATGATTATATCAACGCAATAACAGAACGTTTAAAATTGTACAGCGAATTAAGCAATATTAAAACGGAAAAAGAGTTAGAAACATTTGAAAGTCAGCTTATAGATCGTTTTGGAGAACTTCCAGAAGAAGCTATAGATTTACTAAATAGTGTAAGAATTAAGTGGATTGCTACTCAATTAGGTCTTGAAAGAATTATTTTAAAACAAGGTAAAATGATAGGTTACTTTATTGCTGACCAACAAAGTAGTTTTTATCAAAGTGATAGATTTAGAAGTATTTTACAATACATTCAAGCACATCCTAAGGTTGGAAAGATTAAGGAGAAAGAGACTCGCAACGGTCTACGTTTACTTATAACTTTCGAGCAGATAAAATCTATTCACAAAGCTCTAAATACGATAAAACCAATTTTAGAGCCTGCTTACAGCGAATAACCTTTGGCTTGATAATTGTAATTTAATATTAAAAAAACAACGATGAAAAAGTTTATATTTTTACTAATACTAATTCCTTTTTTGGGATTAGCACAACATAGCATCTCTGGTACTTTTACGCCTAATGATCAGTTTAGCAAGGTGTTTTTATATCGAGTAACACCAAACTATCCTACCTATATTTCGAATAGCAATATTGCTGCTGATGGAAATGCAACTGTTCCACTGGAGAGCACATTAGAGACCGGAATGTATCGTTTGGTCTTTGGAGTTCCTCAAGATGAATATTATTTTGATTTTATTTACAACGGAAAGGAAGATATTACTTTTGAATACAGTAGTACTGGAGGCGTTACCTTTTTAACTTCTGACGAGAATCTTATCCTTCAAGAATACAATGCAAATGCAGATGAGGCCAAGCACTTACTTAGTGCTACTTTTGAACCAGATGTTAAGAAAAGTACTTTCTTTAATGTATTTAAAGCCATCGATGGGATTCAGAATCAATACGAGACTCAAAGCGAAGGCATGCTGGCCAATCATTTTATAAAAACTGGAAGGCTTCCTATTCCTCAGAAACAAATATCAATAGAAGAATATTTAAGTCTTGAAAAGAATGAGTTTTTTAAACATATCGATTTTAACGATCCAATTCTTCAGAATTCTAACTACTTAGAAAATGCCTCTAAAATTTATGTTTTTAGATTCGCAAACAAAGACACACCTTCTCAATATGTTCAAAATATAGACTATGTAGCAACAAAGATTGGAGCTAATAATGAATTGAAAAAATCAATTTTAGAAGGTCTATGGTATGATTTTTCTGATATAGATAATATGGAAATCGCCAACTATATATCGGACACCTATCTTGAGGAATTGGCTCAAGAATTTGGAGATAAAAAACTAGTAGCAGACATACATAAATATAAAAAGACTGGTGTTGGAGCAAAAGCCCCTAATTTTAATCTAGGAAACTCTAAGAGTTTATATGATTTAAATGATGCTGAAAACTACCTCATTATTTTTTGGAGTAGTACTTGTTCTCATTGCTTGAAAGAGATTCCAGAAGTAAATAAGTTTTTAGAAAATACTTCTAGTAATAAACTTAAAGTTATTGCCTTCGGATTAGAGGAAAGTGAGCATCCTTGGAAAGACACTATTAAAGAATTTCCTAGTTTCACACATGTATACGGAGCTGGAAAATGGGAGAATAAAACTTCTAATGACTATAATGTAGTTGCAACTCCAACTTATTTCCTTCTAAATGCTGATAAAAAAATCATTGCAAAGCCAGATTCTTTAGAAGAACTTGAAGAAACTATAAATACGATTCAGTAATTAACCCCGAAGGAAACCTACGAGGTTGAGAATTACAATCAATTATAAATAAAATAATTATAGAGTATTCTAAAACTTAATTGTGAGTTTTTAGAGTACTCTTTTTTTATAGCGCTTTAAGGTCTTTTATAACTTTAAATGCAATATCTATTTGATCTTCCCCTACTATAATCGTAAACTCATTTGTTGTAGAAATTACTTCGTGAAGTATAATTCCTTCCCACGCTAAACGCTGAAAAATAAAATAATAAATCCCAGGAATCACTACATTCTCTTCAGGCAACTTAACGCTAATCGAAGAAAGCTTATCTACTTTCTGAGTTAGCTTTTCATCTTTAAATATTGTTTCAACAACAGCATTCATTGAGTCGCTAACAACAATATTCGTTTCATTAACCCCACGAGATGAAGTATAAAAAACATCTTTATTATCATTTATCTCTTGTAATAAGCGTGCTTGCTTATTAAGAATAGTGTCAGAAATTAAAAAGGTATAGTCTGTGAGAGACGATCGGACAGTAATTTCTCCAATGTTCTTTAATACTTTTAAAATTCTGTGAGTTGCTCTAAATTCTAACTCTGAAGAAAGTCTTTTTAAAGCCATTACAATCGCTCCATTACGAACTTCTTTCCCTAATTGCTCTTCGATATCTGGCTTTATATTCCTAGAAAGCGAAGTTAGATTAATAATTCCCTGAGCTAATGCACTTTGTAAAAAAGGCTTTGATTTAATGTAATTTTCTACAATTGACGATATTGTTTTCATTTTCGTGGTTTGGTTTGGTATTTTAAGAGGCTGTAAATTTAAGCGAACTTTTCTTAAAAACAAAAAATTAAACGAATTGTTTTATTTATAACAAATTGTTTTTATTCGGATAAGCCGTCAATAGCAGAACTTTAGAAGCTTAAAAATGATAAAAAGCATCTTCAAAATGCTCAATTGTGTACTTTTCTTTGTTTTTAAAAACGGCCACGATATCAAAACGTACTTCCAGATTAATATTATTATCTATCATATAATAATCCATCACTTTTACCATAAGTCGTATTTTTTTGTTGTTCACAAAGCTTTGGGGATCTCCAAAAAAGATAGAACTTCTAGCTTTTACCTCCACACAAACCACTTGGTTATTAATTTGAGCTATAATATCTACTTCAGCACGATCGTATCTATAATTTTTTTCTTTGATCTCATATCCCTTTTTTAAAAGCAATGCTTCGGCCATTTCTTCCGCCTTTTTACCAAACTCATTATGTGTTGCCATAGTTATAAATATCTCATTTTCTTAGATGAAATAAGACCATAAATAACCTAGAAAGAATTATTTCAATTTAAAAAGTACGAATTATTAAATTAAGAAAATTAGTATCCCATATTTATCTGCAAACTCCCTTGAAAATTCTTATTTTTGTGACTTCAATAAATTTTGAGAATGTCAGAGAAATACAACGATACACCCAAAAATAAAAATAGATTTACAATCACAGCGGCCTTACCCTACACTAACGGCCCAATACATATTGGGCATTTAGCAGGAGTTTATGTGCCAGCAGATATTTACGCGCGTTATTTGAGATTAAAAGGAAAAGACGTTGCCTTTATCTGCGGAAGTGATGAACATGGTGCAGCAATTCCTATGAAAGCTAAAAAGGAAGGAGTTACGCCACAAGAAATTATTGATAAGTACAATGGTGTCATCAAAAAATCTTTTGAAGATTTTGGTATCTCCTTTGATAATTATTCTCGTACATCTGCAAAAATTCACCATGATACAGCTTCAGATTTTTTTAAGAAAATGTACGAAGATGGTAAATTTATAGAAGAAGTAACTGAGCAACTTTTCGACGAAGAGGCACAACAGTTTCTAGCAGATAGATTTGTAGTGGGAACATGCCCAAAATGTAATCATGATGGAGCCTATGGCGATCAATGTGAAAACTGCGGAAGTTCTCTAAATGCAACAGATCTTATAAACCCTAAGTCTACAATTACAGGTTCTGTTCCTGTTTTGAGAGAAACAAAACATTGGTTTTTACCTTTAGATCAATATGATTCTTTCTTAAGAGAATGGGTTATAAAAGGACATAAAAAAGACTGGAAGTCTAATGTATACGGACAAGTAAAAAGTTGGATCGATGAAGGTCTAAAGCCTCGTGCTGTAACTAGAGATTTGGATTGGGGAATCCCTGTTCCTGTGGAAGGTGCGGAAGGAAAAGTTCTTTACGTTTGGTTTGATGCTCCAATTGGATACATTTCATCTACAAAAGAATGGGCAGAACGCGAAGGAAAAGATTGGGAACCTTATTGGAAAGATTCTAGACTGATTCATTTTATCGGAAAAGACAATATTGTTTTCCACTGTATTATTTTTCCTGCAATGCTTCAAGGACACGGAGATTATATATTACCTGAGAATGTTCCAGCAAACGAATTTTTGAACCTAGAAGGTAACAAACTTTCTACTTCAAAAAATTGGGCAGTATGGCTACATGAATATTTAGAAGATTTCCCAGAAAAGCAAGATGTATTGCGCTATACATTAACAGCGAATGCTCCAGAAAATAAAGACAACGATTTTACATGGAAAGATTTCCAAGCTAGAAATAACAACGAATTGGTTGCTATCTTCGGAAATTTCATCAACAGAGTTATTGTGCTTACGCATAAGTATTACGAAGGTATTATTCCTGAGCCAAATACTTTTAGTGATATTGATAAGGAGACATTAGTAGAACTAAGAAAGTATCCTGAAATCATTTCTAATTCAATTGAAAAATATCGTTTTAGAGAAGCTTCTCAAGAATTAATGAATGTTGCGAGGCTTGGAAATAAGTATCTTGCAGATGAAGAACCTTGGAAAGTTATAAAACAAGATGAAGAGCGCGTAAAAACAGTGATGTATGTAGCTTTACAAATTGCTAGTGCTTTAGCAGTTTTAAGTGAACCATTTTTACCGTTCACCTCTAATAAACTTAAAGAAATGCTCGCTTTCAATTCTTTAGATGAAAATTTACAATGGAATGATATTACCAATAAGGAAGTTTTACTTCCAGCTGGACATACCGTTGAAAAAGCATCTTTATTATTTACGAAGGTTGAAGATGAAGAAATTCAAAAACAATTAGAAAAATTGGAAGCAACTAAAAAAGCAAATCAAGAAAGTCTAGCAGAAGAAAATGCTACTGTAGAACCACAAAAGGATATTATTACTTTTGATGATTTTACAAAATTAGACATGCGTGTAGGAACAATTTTAGAGGCAGAGAAAATGCCAAAAGCAGACAAGCTCCTTGTTTTAAAAGTAGACACAGGAATTGATGTAAGAACTATTGTTTCTGGAATTGCAAAAAGCTTTAATCCTGAAGATATTGTTGGAAAAAAAGTTACTGTTTTAGTAAACCTAGCTCCTCGAAAATTGAGAGGCGTTGAAAGTGAAGGAATGATATTAATGACAGAGGATAAATCTGGAAAAATAGTTTTTATAAATCCTGATGAAGCGGGAATTCCAAGCGGGAAAACGATTAATTAAATACAACAACATTACAATTATAGAAACCCCAAAAGTTTAAAAAGCCTTTGGGGTTTTAAAATTAGCCACTATGCAAACACTCATTCAATACATAGTAAATAAAACTTCTATTGCTGAAAAAAGCATCGAAAGCACTGTAAATCTTATTGATCAAGATTGTACAATCCCCTTTATTGCTCGCTATCGTAAAGAAGCTACTGGAAATTTAGACGAAATTCAGATTGGAGATATTGTTACTCTAAAAAAGGATTTCGAAGCTTTACAAAAACGAAAAGAGCGAATTTTAAAATCTCTAGAGGAACAAGAAGTACTTTCTGATGAATTAAAACAAAAAATAGAGCACACAGATAATTTAGTTGCATTAGAAGATTTATACCTCCCCTATAAAAAGTCTAGAAAAACAAAAGCAGATACAGCTAGAGAAAATGGATTGGAGCCACTTGCAAAAATAATCATGGCTCAGAATGCAAACGACATAGATGCTATTGCCACTAGATATACAAATAAAAATGTAGCTTCAGAGGAGGAAGCTTTAGAAGGTGCGCGACATATTAATGCTGAATGGATTAATGAACGTCTGGATATTCGTAATGCCATCAGAAATCAATATGAACGCTATGCAGAGATTAATACCAAGGTAGTAAAGACGAAATCGAAAGATGAAAATGCTCAAAAATATAGAGATTATTTTGAATGGAATGAGCCGTTAAAGCGTTGCCCTTCTCACAGATTGTTAGCAATTTTAAGAGCAGAGAATGAAGGCTTTATTAAAGTTAAAATTACAATAGATCAAGACAAAGCTTTGGATTTTATTGAAAGTAGAATCATAAAATCAAACAACGCCTGTGGAGCGCAAATAGAACTTGCGGCTACAGATGCTTTTAAAAGACTGCTTGCTCCTGCACTTAGCAACGAGGCCTTAACTAATGCCAAAGAAAAGGCAGATGCTACAGCAATCTCAGTTTTCGCAAAGAATCTAAAACAACTCCTTTTGAGTCCGCCATTAGGTGAAAAAAGAGTGTTGGCTATCGATCCTGGGTTTAGAACTGGATGTAAAGTGGTGTGTTTAGATAAACAAGGAGGATTACTTCACAACGAAACGATCTATCCGCATGAACCAAGAAAAGAAGCTACACAAGCTATAAAGAAGATTAGCACTTTAGTAAATGCTTATAAAATTGAAGCCATTGCTATTGGTAACGGTACTGCATCACGAGAAACAGAAACGCTCATTAAAAGAATTCGTTTTGATAGTGATGTGCAAGTTTTTGTTGTTAGTGAAGCTGGAGCATCTATTTATTCAGCATCAAAAATAGCCCGAGAAGAATTCCCAAATTATGATATTACGGTACGAGGTTCTGTTTCTATTGGAAGACGACTTTCAGACCCTTTAGCGGAGCTTGTTAAAATCGAAGCTAAATCTATTGGCGTTGGGCAATATCAACATGATGTAGACCAAGCAAAACTAAAAGATGAACTTGATAGAGTTGTTGCGAGTTGTGTAAATAAAGTAGGTGTAAATATTAACACAGCCAGCAAATCGTTATTGAGTTATGTTTCTGGAATTGGCGATAAACTAGCCGAAAATATTGTTTCTCATAGAAATGAAAATGGTCCTTTTACATCTCGTGAAGCTATAAAAGAAGTTTCGAGGTTAGGAAATAAAGCTTTTGAACAAAGTGCAGCCTTCCTCCGTATTAAGAGCCCAACAAACCCTTTAGATGATTCTGCTGTTCATCCAGAAAGCTATTCTGTAGTGAATAAAATGGCTGTAGATTTAAAATTGAAAATTAAAGATTTGGTTGGTAACAAAGAGCTGATTAAGAAGATTCCGCTTGAAAAATACTGTACCAAAAATATCGGTTTACTGACTCTTACAGATATTGTCAAAGAATTAGAAAAACCTGGAATCGACCCTAGAGAAAAGGCAAAAATCTTTGAATTCGATCCAAATATTAAAACCATCAACGATTTAAACCCTGGACAAATACTTCCTGGGATTGTAAATAACATCACTAATTTTGGTTGTTTTGTAGATATCGGAATTAAAGAAAGTGGACTTGTACATATTTCTAAACTAACCGATGGTTTTGTCTCAGACGTTAACGAAGTAGTTACATTGCAACAACATGTAAAAGTTAAGGTTACAGAAGTTGATATTGACAGAAAACGCATCCAATTATCAATGTCCTTTTAAAATCACAACTATATAAAACACATTGATTTAATTAAAACATAAGCCTAACATAACTTATTGACACCGACAGATATTGCCTTTTGATATTATTGAATTTACATAGACTATTTAAAAATTAGTAGATGAATCCCAAAAGATGTTTAGGTATAGAATAATTTCATTAAATTTAAAAAAAATAGAATCACAATGTTAAAAAAGAAAATAGAAGACGCATTAAATAAGCAAATAAGAGTTGAAGCTGAGTCTTCACAAATATATCTTGCAATGGCATGCTGGGCAGAAGTAAAAGGCTTAGAAGGTGTTGCTCAATTTATGTATGATCAATCTGATGAAGAGCGTGAGCATATGCTAAAGCTAGTAAAATTTATAAATGAACGTGGTGGGCATGCAAAAATTTCTGCTCTAAAAGAACCTAATGTTACTTTTGAGAGTTTTAAAGAAATGTTTGAAAAACTATTTGACCACGAAGTTTTTGTTTCTGAAAGCATCAACAATCTTGTACATATCACTTTAGAAGAAAAAGACTACGCAACTCATAACTTTTTACAATGGTATGTTGCTGAGCAAATAGAAGAAGAGGCTATGGCAAGAACGATACTAGATAAGATTAATTTAATTGGCGATGACAAAGGAGGTCTTTACTTGTTTGATCGTGACATCCAACAATTAACTGTAACTAGCTCTGCTTCTACTCCATTAGAGTAAATGAAAAGTGTTAAAGTTTATTTAGATTAAGTTTAAATAGATATATTTGTCCAAGGTAATCAAATGTATTTCCGTTGGGCAAAAAGAAAAAAGATAAAGAGAAGAAAAAAGACAAAAAGGTTAAAGAACTTAAAACTAAGGGCTTAAAATCTAAGTGTTGTAAAAAGTTTCAGAAAAGCGAATCTAAACGTTGTAAAAAATGTCCATGCTTCGATTTAATGAAAGAGAAAGCAGCATAAACTTTTTCTTAAGAATATTTATACTATTTGTGAGCGTATTAATAATGATTTAATACGCTCTACAGATAGCCTACTAACTATTCTTTTCCAAGCATTAATATCTCATTACAGTTAATCTCTGTTACATAACGCTTCACTCCTTCTTTGTCATCATAATTTCTAGAAGTAAGTTTGCCTTCAATAGCAACCTCTTTTCCTTTTACTAAATACTTCTCTACAATATCCGCAGTTTTACCCCACGCAATTATATTATGCCACTGAGTATCTTTAACCACATTTCCCTTTTGATCCTTGTAATTTTCATTTGTAGCGATAGAGAATTTTGCTAACTTTTTACCGCTATCTAGATTGATAACTTCAGGGTCATTTCCCAAATTCCCTATTAACCGTACACTGTTTCTTAAGCTGTTCATAATTGAAAAAATTTAAAAGATTAATATTATAATTAATTGTAAATTCGATATGCTCAAATCGACAATGCAAAGATTGTTCAGAACCAAATATATACTCGGTTCTTACTTAGTTACTTTCGTTTAAATACGGTTGTAATCATTTGTAGTCGTTTGAAAATTGTTTTTAAAGAAGAAAAAAATATGGAAACTATAAATAAAATAGAGCTTAGAAATCTTCATATTGAAGATTACTTAGAATTAAAATCTTCCATGACTGAGGCATATAGCGAGATTGAGGGCGCTGCATGGAAAGAGCAAGAAATAAAAAAGCTACTCTCCATTTTTCCAAAGGGACAGTTAGTAGTTTTAGCAGATGATAAAGTTGTTGGGTGTGCTTTATCTTTAGTTATTGATGAAAAAGATATAGACGACAATCATACCTACGAAGAAATAACTGGAAATTATACTTTTTCCACGCATAATTCTTTAGGTAATATTTTATACGGAATCGATGTTTTTATTCATCCAAAGTATAGAGGTTTACGACTTGGAAGACGTTTGTATGACAAACGAAAAGAACTTACCGAGCAATTAAATTTAAAGGCTATTATGTTTGCTGGCCGTATTCCTAATTACAGCAAACATTCTAATGAAATAACTCCTAAGCAGTATATTGATAAGGTGAAAATGAAGGAATTATTTGATCCTGTTCTTGCTTTCCAATTAAGTAATGATTTCCATGTTAAGAAGATCATGAAAAATTATCTGGAAGGAGATGCAAACTCATTAGATTATGCAGTTTTAATGGAGTGGAATAATATCTATTATGATAAAAGTCCAAAGCTCATAAATTCTGAGAAGTCTATTGTAAGATTGGGGCTTATACAATGGCAAATGCGTCCATTAAAAAACTTAGATGCTTTATTTGAACAAGCTGAATTTTTTATTGATGCTGTTTCTGGTTACGGAAGTGATTTTGCTCTCTTTCCGGAATTATTCACTGCTCCTTTAATGGCAGATTACAATCACTTAAACGAAGCAGATGCCATTCGGGAATTAGCAAAATATACAGAACCAATTCATCAAAAGTTTCAAGAGTTTGCAATCTCCTATAACATAAATATTATTACAGGAAGTATGCCTCACATTATTGATGGGAACTTATACAATTCTGGGTTTTTATGTAAAAGAGATGGTACTTCAGAAATGTATACGAAAATCCATATTACTCCAAACGAAGTTTCCCATTGGGGAATGAAAGGTGGCGATGCAATTCAAACCTTTGATACCGATTGTGGTAAAATTGGAATTATAATATGTTATGATGTTGAGTTTCCTGAATTAAGTAGACTTTTAGCAGATGAAGGAATGCAATTATTGTTTGTTCCCTTTTTAACAGACACTCAAAATGGTTACACACGTGTTAAAAGTTGCGCCCAAGCTCGTGCTATCGAAAACGAATGCTACGTTGCAATTGCTGGTTGTGTTGGAAACCTCCCAAAAGTTAATAATATGGACATCCAATATGCGCAGGCTGCAGTTTTAACACCTTCAGATTTTGCTTTTCCTAATAATGGAATCAAAGCTGAAGCAACTCCAAACACAGAAATGACTCTTTTAGTAGATGTAAATATCGATTTATTAAAAGAACTTCATGAACATGGAAGTGTCCGAATTTTAAAAGACCGAAGAAACGATCTTTATGAAGTAAGAAAAAAATAGTACCTTATATACTTATAAAACTACCTCAGTATATTTCTGGGGTAGTTAAATTACTTCTTTTAAAAAGGTACATCACTAAATTAAGCCTACTTGAAGAATTAACATCTTATAAAACATGGAAAAAGTTTGTCTTGAATGTGGTGAAAAATTAATTGGTCGAGCCGATAAGAAATTCTGTAGTGATTATTGTAGAAATGCTTTCAATAATAAACTGAATAAAGACAGTAAAAATCTTATCAGAAATATTAATAATAGACTTCGGAAAAATTATAGGATTTTGGAGGAACTAAATCCAGAAAGCAAAACCAAAACTACTAAAACCCGACTTTTAGATAAAGGTTTTGATTTTGAACATTTCACAAGTACATATACCACAAAAAAAGGAACTACATATTACTTTTTATATGATATAGGATACCTGCCACTGGAAAATGACTATTACATGATTGTTAGAAGAGAACGCTAGTTTTCTCCTAAAAAAGTAGTTATTAATAATTATGACTATTTAATTTCAAAGCAGCCACAACAATATCCTTTCTACTTATTTGACCCACTAGCTTTCCATGATCCATTACCGGAAGTCTTCTTCTATGGCCTTCATAAAACCGCGATGCAGCATCAAAAATGTTCATATCATGAGGAATCGTCTCGACATCTACAGTCATAAAATTCTCTACATTCTTTTCTAAAATCGGCATATTAAAATAGCGACTTTCAGAAATTTGCTTCATACAATCTGCTTCAGAAATAATCCCAACAAGCTTCCCATGATCATCACATACTGGACCACCAGAAATACGATGCTTTAAAAAGAGCTCCATAACTTCTAAAATAGATTGATCTGGCTTAAAAATCACTAGATTTTTAGTCATATAATCTTCAACCAGAATTGGCGCATCATATTGCTTCTTCTGTTCTTCCCTTGCTCCTTGAAAACTTTTAATCCCCATATTCTTGTAGTTTTTTAAGATTGGTGTTAATTATAAATATAACTAATTATAACGAAATAATATAAATTATTAGTAATCTTATAGTTAATTTTTTAAGTCATTGTTAAATCTAAGGATGTGAATGGTAGATTCTAAACAAAAAAGAACCTGAATAATGGATAGAAACTATTTTTTTAGGAGAAAAAACAAGTTAGATGGGAAACATGAGAAACCCTTAATTTAAAAATCCTTATTATTATATTTATGCTTTGAACTAAACCTTTTCTTGTGAAAAAATATTCCCTAATACTATCATTTCTTGTTATCGTTGGAATTACCGCTTGGAGATTCTATGATTTAATGCCTCAAACGGATTCATTTACTGGTAAGTTTTCAGTAGAAAACACATTAAATCATATTAAGAGAATATCTAAAAAACCTCATTTTGTAGGTTCAGATGCTCATAAAGAAGTTGAAGAATACATAATTTCTGAACTAGAAAAACTAGGTCTAAAAACTGAGACTCAAGAAGGTTATACTACTGGAGATTGGGGAAACCTAAGTAAAGCTAAAAATATAATAGCTAAAATAAAAGGAACAGAAAACGGTAAAGCTCTTGTTCTTATGTCTCATTATGACAGCAGCCCTCACAGCTCATTAGGAGCAAGCGACGATGCTGTGGGCGTGGGTGTAATCTTAGAAGGAGTAAGAACATTTCTAGCTGATAATAAACAGCCAAAGAATGACATTATCATTTTATTTACAGATGCTGAAGAGCTAGGACTCAATGGTGCGCAACTTTTTGTTGATAAACACCAATTAAAAAAAGACATTGGATTAATCCTAAATTTTGAAGCTAGAGGGAGCGGCGGACCTAGTTATATGCTTATTGAAACAAATGGCGGGAATAAAAATATGATTGAGTCTTTTGCTGAAGCGAATCCACAATTTCCAGTAGCAAATTCTTTAGCTTATAGTATTTATAAAATGCTTCCTAACGATACAGATCTTACTGTTTTTAGAGAGAATGCTAATATCGATGGCTTTAATTTTGCTTTTATAGACGATCATTATGATTACCATACTGTTCGTGATAGTTTTGAAAATGTTGACAGGAATACATTAAGGCATCAAATTTCTTATCTTATCCCTCTGCTGAACTTTTATGCTGATTACGATCTCTCTAAAATAAAATCGGAGGTTGATTATATTTACTTCGACGTTCCTGTTTTTAACTTTGTTTATTATCCCTTTAGTTGGATAATTCCGATGTTGGCAATTGCTATTGCTTTATTTTTAATTATTATCATAATAGGATTCAAAAGAGCAAAGCTAAATGTAAGAGGTGTTTTAAAAGGATTTGCAGCTTTTATACTTTCGTTAGCCTTAGCAGGTATAATCGGCTACTTCAGTTGGACTACATTACTAAAAATCTATCCACAATACCAAGATATTTTACATGGATTTACATATAACGGTCATTTTTATATTGCTGGCTTTACAGCCTTAAGCTTTGGAATATGTTTCTTTATCTATGCTAGATTCAAAAAAGTTGAAACTCAAAATCTAATCATAGCACCAATATTCTTCTGGATCATAATCTGTGCAGCAATAGCCACTTATTTAAAAGGAGCTAGTTTTTTTATAATCCCTTTATTTGGTGCCTTAGGAGCACTATATATGTTGCTCCATCAGAAAAATAAAAAACCTCAATTATTATTTCTAATAATATTATGTATCCCCGCAATATGGATCCTAGCACCTTTAATCCAAATGTTCCCCGTAGGTTTAGGGTTAAAAGTACTTGTAGGTTCTTGCATATTAAGTGTGCTTCTTTTTGGATTATTGCTTCCTATTTTTGGATTATATCCGAATAAAAAATCTTACGCTTATTTAGGGTTTTTAATAGCTTTACTGTTTTTAATCTCAGCCCATTTTCAAGCGGAATTCAGTAAAGAAAATCCACATCCAACCAGTTTGGTATATATATTAGATGCAGACACTAATACTGCAAAATGGGCTACCTATAATAATGTTTTAGACCCTTGGACATCACAATATGTAAAAACAAAAGATTCTATAACAGATAAAAACTCAAATTTTAGCAGTAAATATGGTACTGGGTTTACGCATATAGCAACGGCTCCAATTAAAAATATTCCAATTCCAGCTATAGAAATTTTAAAAGATACTGTCATTGGTAATAAGCGGGAAGTTACAATCTGCATTACACCCCATAGAAATGTAAATCGGTTAGAGATAACTACAGATAGTACACCGCTATTTGGTTGTAAAATAAATGGAATTAGTCTTACCGATAATTATTTAAAAAATCGAGACAGTAGACTTTTAACACATTACATTAGTAATAATGATTATTCTGAATTAAATTTAGTTTTTAAGGCTAATGATAAACCTGTTCTAACTTTTTATGAAGCTTCAAACGATCTTCTAGAGCATCCTTTATTTAGTATTCCTCCTCGTCCTAAAAATGCAATCCCCATGCCTTTTGTTTTAAATGATGCTATATTGATTAAAAAAACTATAAAACTATAATGTCAAAAAAAATTGCAGTACTAGGTTGTGGATGGTTAGGCTTGCCGCTTGCCAAATCATTTGTAAAGAATAATTATCAGGTAAATGGGGCGACAACCTCTGTAGATAAAATTCTGCACATAGCGCAACATAAAATAAATCCATTTTTAATTGCTGTACATAAGCATCATATAGAGGGTAATATTAGTTATTTCCTTCAGGATGTAGACATCCTATTTATAAATATTCCTCCACGTATCAGAAGAAATTCTAACGCTAATTATATTTCAAAAATTAAAACCCTTTCAGAAAAAA
This sequence comes from Joostella sp., assembly GCF_048266025.1. Classification (NCBI taxonomy): domain Bacteria; kingdom Pseudomonadati; phylum Bacteroidota; class Flavobacteriia; order Flavobacteriales; family Flavobacteriaceae; genus Joostella; species Joostella sp. Next base: position 322,931 of record NZ_JBLXAF010000001.1, read on the forward strand.
TAGAAGAGTCCAATATTAAGAAGGTTATTTTTATAAGTAGTTCTTCCGTTTATGCTAATAATAATGATATTGTAGATGAAAACACACCTCCTAAACCGGAGACGGAAAGTGGCAAACAAATTTTAGCTTCTGAAGAGTTATTAAAGAGCAATCCTAACTTTAAAACCACTGTAATCCGCTTTTCTGGGCTTTATGGAGATAAAAGGCACCCAATAACCACATTATCTGGAAAGAAAGATGTATCGAATCCAGAGGCGCCAGTAAACCTGATTCACCTAGAAGATTGCATCGGAATTATAAATGCCATTATCGATAAAGATGTTTGGGGAATAACTTTAAATGCATCTGCACCAAAACATCCTTCTAGAGAAGAATATTACACAAGTCAAGCAGAAAAAATGGGACTTGAACCACCTACATTTGACAGGTCCAAAAAAACACAGGGAAAAACGATTACCTCAACATTAATTAACACACATTTATCATATAATTTTACCTATCCTAACTTAGAATATTGAACCTAGTTAAAAACCTTAACATAGCGACTATTTTCTAGTTAAATATAGGTTAAACACTAAAATAGCTTAAGTTCAAATTGAACCTTATTTGTAATTTTACAGTGTAAAAGAAATTAAATATTTGTTTTTCATTATACATAAAACCAAGAATTAGGTTAGGTTTTTAAGTTAGTTTAGATTAGTTTATAAAAAGGAGGGTTGCTTATCCATAAGAGCAGTTCTCCTTTTTTTTATGCATAAAAATGTCTGAAATGCTAAATTCGTAATTAATAAAATAGGTTTTCTTTTACAGCTATAAAGCGGAATAAGCCTCATATTATGGGATTTATTGAAATATTTTAATAGATTTGGCGCATTAAGAAAAGCTTATCTTATAATAAGTCACCTTAAAGTTTTTAAATATAATTTTTCAACTATGAAACAGACAGCAATATTAATGATGTTCTTCGCATCATTTTTTGGGTTTTCTCAAAACGATGCTACACTTACCAAACATTACGAAGCTTTCTATAAACAAATGAAAGAACAAGGAGATGTTAGAGGAGTTATTAATGCCTTAACGCACTTAAATGTAATTAGCCCAAATCAGGCTAGAATAGATACATTAGCTTTTTTTTATAGCAATTCTGGGCAACACGTTCAAGCAATTAATCTTTTAGGAACTGAAAAAGATACAAAAGCTTCTAATCTTGCTGTTGAAGTAAAAGCTAGATCTTTAAAAGCTGTAAATCAACCGCAATTAGCAGTACAGCAATTCGATATAATGTTCAGTAGAAAACCAGATATCTATATTGCATACGATTTAGTAGATCTTAATTTACAAATCGGAAAAATTGTAGAAGCGCAAACTTACATTAAATACGGATTAGAAAATGCTAAAGATGAAGACATGCTTCCTTTTTATGAAGCTAATCCACCTTACCAAGTGCCTTTAAAAGCAGCTTTTAAATACCAAGAAGGGCTTTTAAAATATAATGAAGACAAAACAAATATAGATGCTGCAATAAGTACTATTGATGAAGCTATTGTGATGGCTCCAAATTTTACTCTTGCTAAAAATATAAGACAACTTTTATTGAATCAGAAACAAGAAGGAACTGCTGAAAAAATAAACCCAGCAACAACTCCTAAAGCTGAAGGAGAATAACAAACCCTTTCTGAATAAAAAAGCGCTTTAAGAATTTCATTCTTAAAGCGCTTTTTTTTGAATTAACATTCGTTAATTAGGTTTTATAAATTACCAAATCTTAATACGTTCTTCTGGAGTTAAATACATAGCATCTCCTTCTCTAATATCAAAAGCATCATAAAATGCATCTATATTAAGTAAAGGCTGTGTTGCTCTGTACATTCCTGGAGAATGTGGATCTGTTTTGATTCTATTTTTAAGCGCCTCATCACGCATTTTTGTTCTCCAAACAGTTGCCCAAGACATAAAGAAACGTTGCTCTGGTGTAAATCCATCTATCTTCCCAGGATTACCATGCTCTTTTAAATGCATTTGCAGACCATCGTAAGCAGCATTTACTCCTCCTAAATCTCCAATATTCTCTCCTAAAGTAAACTTACCATTAATAAATACATCTGGAAGCACTTCAATTCTGCTGTATTGAGAAGCTAAAGAATCTCCTAAAGCATTAAACTGTGTAAGATCTTTCTCTGTCCACCAGTTTACTAAGTTTCCATCAGCATCAAAATCTGCTCCGCTATCATCAAAACCATGAGAAATTTCATGTCCAATTACAGATCCCATTCCTCCATAATTCACAGCAGCATCTGCAGTAAAATTAAAGAATGGTGGCTGTAGAATTGCAGCTGGGAAAACAATCTCATTATAAGATGGATTGTAATATGCGTTTACAGTTTGTGGAGACATAAACCACTCTGTTTTATCTACAGGCTTCCCTAATTTATCAATAGTTTTCGCGAAGTTCCATTTAGAAACATTCAATCTATTTTGATAGAAAGAACCTCCATCTTTAGCTGTTTTTATTTCTAAAGAGCTATAATCTTTCCACTCATCAGGATATCCAACTTTAATAGTAGTTTTATCAAGCTTCTCGATTGCTTTCTTCTTAGTTTCCTCGTTCATCCATGGCAAAGCATTAATACGCACTTCATACGCCTTAATTATATTTGCTATCATATCTTTAGCTTGCGCTTTTGCTTCTGGCGGGAATTTCTCATCTACATAAAGCTTCCCTAAAGCCTCACCTATAGAACCATTTACAGTTTGTAAAGCTCTTTTACTTAAAGGCTCCTGCTCTTTTGCTCCTCTAAGTTCTTTGCTATAAAACTCCCAATCTGCTCTATCCATTTCTTTTGTAAGCGCATTAGAAGCACTGTTTACAAGCCCCCAACGTAAATACGCTTTCCAGTCTTCAACATCTCCAGAACTAAAAACAGTCTCTAAAGATTTTGTATAAGCAACTTGACTAATATCTATTGTATCAACACTAGCAGCTCCAATACCTTCAAGATATTCTTTCCAATCTAAAGAAGGAACCATTTTCTGAAGATCAGAAATAGCAGTTGGATTGTATGTTGTTTTAGGATCACGTCTTGCAACTTTATCTAGCATTTTTTCAGCCAATTCCGTTTCTAATGCTAAGATGTTATCAGCCTGAGTAGCAGCTGCCTCTTCATCATAACCTACAAACTGAAGCATACGTGTTATGTGAGCCACATATTTATCGCGAAGCTCTTTAGACTCATCATCTTCGTCTAAATAGTAGTCTCTATCTGGTAAACCTAATCTACCTGCTCCTAAAGAAGCAACATTCTTATTACTATCTTTTGCATCAGATCCTACATTAAATCTAAAGAAACCAGCCCCTGTTGTAGGTGTCATTTCTATAAAATATGCTTGAAGGTCCTCTTTATTTTTAATAGCTTCGATTTTCTCTAGATATGGTTTTAATGGAGCTACTCCTTGCTCCTCTCTAGAAACTGTATCCATAATAGACTCAAACATTCTTACAGCTTTCGCTTGATCAGAATTTTGATCTAATTCAGAATTATCTTTCGCACTATTAAGAATCGCAAGCGCATCGTCATCTGTATTCACTCGTAGTTCATTGAAACTCCCCCAAGTAGTTTTATCATCTGGGATTTCTGTTTCATCTAACCATTTCCCATTAACAAACCTAAAAAAGTCATCTTTAGGACTGGAAGTGGTATCCATGTATTCAAGGTTTATACCAGGTATCGTCTCTACCTCAGCAACCTCTTTTTTTTCTTCAGTCTTACAAGAAGCAAGAAAAACAACTGAAGCAAGCCCATATATAATAGGCTGATTAAAAGTTAATTTCATATGTGAATTAGTTTTGTTAAGAATCCTTGCAATTTAAAGGAAATTGTTATTCTTAATAAACTTGCACTACTTAATTAACATTTCTTTAAGAAAACTGTTTAAGGCTTTTCTTTTGAAGGAGGTGTGTTGTTTATAAAATCCTCGTAGATCTTACTTTTCAAAGACTCAGATAATTGATCGCGCAACGCATTATAAGACATCATTACACGCTTTCTGGTGATGTTTATGGAATCTATCGGTGCATTTTCTTCTAATCGCACCTTTAACTGATTGCTAAACGTATTAAACACAATAAGCCTGCTTTTTACGTCTGGAATTTCAAACTTAGCAGGAAATAAAGTGTCTTTTTCTATATCCTTATCTAAACGGATAAACTCTTCAGCATAATAAGTAAGATCTCCCGTATTCTGACGCTGAAACTTCTCCATCAAACTACTAAGTTCCTTGAACTTTTTCCACTTATTTATTTCTGCCAACTTTTCTTTACTGATACTCGTTATTGCTGGCAGCTGACTATAAGAAACTTGAGCGTTTTCATCAGAAACGACTACCTCTTCTTTATTCTCATCGTTTCCACAACTGAAAATAAATAGACTTAAGCTGAATGATAATATGTATATAGATTTCTTCATTTCAAGTTTCAAAGATAAGAGAATAGTTTTATTTATTCTGAATAACTACTGAAGAGAAAACACAAAATAATACAAACGCAGGAATTGAAAATATTAATTTCAACTCCTGCGTTATATATTGACAAACTTTTTATTACTCGGTATACAAAACCTCACTTTTCTGAGAGATTCCATTTTCATTAAATGCTTCTACTTGGTAATAATACCCTTGATCTGTGTTTAAAGCTCTCAATTCGTAATTTGGATCATCGTACATCAATGCTGAAAGATTTAATTTATCTTTTTCAATTCCCCAATAAATTACATATCCAGTAGCATCTTTTACAGCGTCCCAAGTCAACATTGTATTCCTTCTATCTCCTTGTCTTTCAGCTTTAAAATGTTTAGGTATTTTAGGAGCTTTCTCTTTCCCTTTACCAAATACTCTAAACTCAGAAATTGCTAAATATTTATTAGTACAATACACATGATTATATCTAATATATCTTGCTTCCGCATCTTTAGCCAATTCTATATATGCGTGGGGTATATCTTTATTATTTTTGCTATAATCAGCGATCGTGTTCCATTTCTTACCATCTAAAGAACCTTCAATTGTAAATTGTTGTCTCAACGTATCTGGGCGACCAAAAACAGTACTTTTATAATCTTGAAAATTAATCTGAATGGCTTTTACATCCATAGGCTTCTGTAAATCTACTTGTACATAAATAGAATCGTTATTTTCTTCAGAAACCCAATACGAGCGAATCTCTTCATCATTAATTTTATCAATTTCAAAACCTTTTATTTGCTCTTGCATATAACCTTTATCACTTTCATCGACTACCCTATTTTCACCTTTTACTAAGGGAGAATTTGTAGTGACTGGTTTATTATAAGAAAGCAACATCCAACCTGTAAAACGCTCTTTATGATCTGCCACTTTTGTTCCTGGAAGGTAATGCGGATAATCTCCATATGCAGTATTTACAAACATCTGTCCATCATCTTCAAATCCTGCAGGATACATTCCCAACCTTCTTTCAAATTTAAAATTCACCGAGATTGCCATCGTAGAGTAATGCCAATAATTTCCATTATTATCTTGTACTGTACTTCCGTGTCCGGCACCTTTTAAAAACCCTCCAGGCTTGTATGAAATAGGATTATAAGGCGCGTATGTAAATGGTCCTAATGGACTCTTACTAGTATAAACACCATCGGCATAAACATTCCATTGTGTTCCTGGCGCTCCATATTCTAAATAATAAGTGTCATCATGTTTCACCATCCAAGGTCCTTCTATAAAAGGTTTTATATCCGACTTATGGTCTTGACCAAAACGTTCCCAACCATGAGCTTCTGGATGCAAATTGAAAAGGTCTTTTTGATCTCCCATAGGAATATAATAATTCGCCGTATCCAATTCTACCCCACGAATAGGCCATTTATTAGAAGACTCTTCATATAAATAAACCTTATTATCATCATCCACAAAAAGATCAGGGTCTTGAACTCCATGTGGAACATTTATAACTGCATAATTTGTTTTCCAATCTCCAACATCAGGGTTATCGGTTTCTATAACAGCACCGCGTCCAGAAGGGTCTCCTAATACAAGAATTTTTCCATTTCTAACGGCTGCCGCTGGGGCATTACTCCCATTAAAATACCATCCCTGTGGTTTTATAAACTTCCAATTACTCATATCATCAGATGTCCAATAACCATGAGAACGAGTTACGAATAAGTAATATTTCCCTTTAAAATTAACAATCGCAGGATCTGCACCAGAACGATAAGACACATCACTTGTTCCTCTGTAATGGGACATATAAGTATAATCTATATCAATAGGATTGCAATACGTTTTATAATCTTCTTTAGCTAAAGTTTCTTGCGCTTGAGTGTTTATAAATAATCCTAAAAAAATGAAAACGAAGCATGTTTTTACTGATCTTGAACAACTGAAAATCATATAATGGCGGTATTTAATATGTGAAATTCGAAACTAGGTAAAACCTGTATTCGTCTCCAAAGAATACACTACATCAATAATACATCAACAGGGATTATGCTTAAATTTTAACTTTATAAAAGCTTTTTCTACTGAAGGAAGGGCACTAATTTTTATACATTTCTAATACGTTGTGCATTTAATTGCGCAAAAGCCATTAATAAAAATAAAGAGAAGATTACCCAGCTAAAATGAATATTCATATCTAACATCCAACCTACAATAAGAGGCCCTAAAGCTGTGCTTAACACCATAAACATGGTAAATAAACTTCTTATAGTTCCCATTTGCTGGGTTCCATATATTTCTGCTATTACTGCAGTCTTTACCGTTCCTGCAACACCAACAGTGATCCCTGAAAGGATTAAAAAAATTAAAGCTCCAATAATACTATCTATAAATGCTAAGGCAAGCAATCCAAAACACATTGGAATTAAGTACACTCTAAATACTTTTTTTGCGGTATACTTATCTACCCAAAAACCGCCCGCTATAGAAAGTACAAACCGAGTAATAGCATACGCTGTAAAAAAAGAAGCATATAAAGTGAGCGACCACCCCTTTTCTTCCACAAAAAGATATTGATAAAAGAATATTGCTGTAGATATAAATCCTGTTGAAAAACTAGCAGGCATCATAATAAAAAACCGTTTATCACTAATTACCTCTTTAAACTGTTTTATCAGAAACCCCGCTGATGCTTTTTTTGTAACATCGAGATCAGCATCAAAGTGATCTAATTTCACGAAATACAGCCTTATTAGGTATAAAAGTAGAAAAACTCCACTTGCAATTGCTGCTATTTCGTAATCATACCATAAAATTATTGAAGCTATAGCTATAGGAAAAACAGCTTCTCCAACAGAATATCCTAAAGATGAAATACTAAGTGCTTTTCCTCTATCCGCAGTAAAATATTTTGACATTACCGTAAAACTAATGTGACTTAATAAACCTTGACCGCAAAGACGAAGTCCTGTAAAAGCAATAAATAATAAAGCAATATGATAATGAGAAACCCCTAATATAAAACACGAAATTGCCAAACCGAGAACTGTAAATGCTGTGACCTTTTTTATAGGTTTATGGTCCACAGTATGACCAACCGTAAGCATTATTACCGAAGAGATAACTGTACAAATTGCATATATACTTCCAAACCCTCCTTTAGATAAATCAAATGTTTTTAATATTTCGGGAACATATAATGAGATCAAAAATGTTTGTCCGAAACTAGATAGAAAAGTTAATACCCAGCCGAAGCTAATTTCTTTTGCATTGTTCTTTAAAAAAAGGAAGAAATTCTTCAAGAGTTAGTCGTTTTAGCTTTAAAAAAACAAAACTAAGAACATTATTTTAGTTTATAGACTAATACATATTAACTAACAATAAAACACTAGAACCTTAAAAATTAAATCCCTCAAGGTCTAATAATCGTAGTGTTTTCATTTTGGAGAATATGCTGCTGTATAATTCTCATCACATCACTGTCGCTATTTTGTAACTTAATATGATCTTTAAAATCTTCAAAATTATTAATTACTATTGACTCATCTATAAAACCGTAGCCTTTATAAATTCCATCTTCAACAAGTGCTATTCCTTTTTCATCAAAGGTTTTTCCTTTGGTCACAATAACAAAACTTTTCGCCTCAATTTTCACTGATTTTATAGCAGTTTCAACTCTCTTATTATAATCGGCTGGGCTTTCTTCGTCAACACAAATTCCCATACAATCGTTAATCTTAAAATGATTACATTTCCCAGTAATACTTCCAGCAGGAAGAAGTTGAGTGTATTTCGGACATAGTTTAAAAGCCTCTGTTAACGACTCTAAGAAATGAATACACTCGTTTATATTAAAAAATATTGCAATTGGATTTGGTACTAATTTTATTTTATTATACCCCAATTGTATAATCCCTTTTCTATTGGTGTACGCTAAAATTCCATATCCTTTATTACTGAGTTTTTGAGCACTATTATACTTTGGGAAATGGTGTTTTATAGCTACCGATTCCATCAATAAAGCCAATAATTCTGACCCTGACTCCTCAAAATCTATATGTGAGGTTTCTCTACAAAGCTCAATTTCTTTAGCTTTTTTATCATAAAAATGACTCAACACCCTCTTTTTAATATTGATAGCTTTCCCTACATAAATAATCTTTCCGCTGCTATCTTTAAAATAATAAACCCCTGGATTTTCTGGCAACCCATCATATGTTTCCTTTGCTAACAATGCAGGCAATGCTGCTTCTCCATTTTTAGGATTTAGTTGTTTTTTAACCTCATCATTAGCATCATTTTTAAGTAATTTTTCAAAGAGAATAACGGTAGCATCAGTATCTCCCTTTGCTCGGTGGCGATCGTATAAAGGAATCTCTAAAGAGCTACATAACTTCCCTAAACTATAAGAACGTAAGCCTGGAAATATCTTTTTAGAAAGTCGAACTGTACATAGTTTCTTCCTGCTGAAATCGATCCCCAGCTCTTTAAACTCATTTCTAATAACATTATAATCGAAATTCACATTATGAGCTACAAAAACCTTCCCATCTGTAAAGTCCAATACTTCTGAAGCAATCTCCTTAAAAGTTGGAGCGCTAGCAACCATATCATTATCTATACCAGTAAGCCTAACTACATGACTTGTAATTAATGCCTGCGGATTTACCAAAGTATGATATTCATCGATCACCTTTTCTCCATCATAAATAGCGATAGCTATCTCCGTTATTTTATTTCCACTCCCACTTAAACCCGTGGTTTCAACATCTATTATTGCGTAATTCATTTTTGGGATTTGGTATATTGTTTCGTTTTATAGCAGCAGAGATAATCAACTTCCTTAATAACTACAAGCAATTTTTATGCCTAGAAATATAGTTTTAATATAATCGAAAAGCAACATTAAAAAAGCCCCTTGGAGTATCAAGGGGCTTTACAATAATTGTATAAATGATAAATTTATTACCTCTTTACCATTCTGATATCTTTAACTTCATGTCCGTTTTCTATAACTTTCAATATATAAATCCCTCTTGAAAGTCTAGAAAAATTAATAGGCTTTAAATTATACCCAACTTTAATTTTTACATTTTTTTCATGCTGTTTTAATTGCCCATTTAAATCATATACTTGCAACTCTAGCTTTGTTTTACTATTACTGTTTACCACTAAAGCCGCAGCATGCCGAACAGGATTCGGAATTAAATAAACACTAGCGATTGAAGTTTCATTAACATCATCTGAGCAGCTTCCTAAAACAGCTCCCAAATTCAATAAATGAGGAACAGCATACTTAGATACACATAAAGAACGTCCTCTGTAACAAACAGCCACTTTTTCAATCCATGGGTTATTTCCACAACTTACATCTTCAACTATTACAGTAATACTCTCAGATTTAGAGCATCCATTAGCGTCTGTTACCGTTAATGTGTACGTAGTTGTTTCCTCTGGACAAACTGAAATTGTCTCTGTAATTTCCTCCGTATTCCAATGAAATGAATATTCCCCTTCTCCACCGGAAATCATTTCAGCAGCAAGAGTAATACAATTGGTTTCTCCATATCCAGTAACTATTTTATCTACTTCTGGCATGAGTATCTCTATTCCTTCGGGCTCAGTAATTGTAAAATATTCTGTTACAGAATTTCCATTAACATCATACACTATAACATCATAATCTCCTGGGATTAAATCTGAAACACTTTGCGTTATTTCACCATTACTCCATAAATATTCATAAGGAGCTACTCCTCCGCTAACTTCAACAGAAGCCATTCCATTATCAGCTTCAGCACAGCTAATATTATTCACTATAACATTTTCTATAACTAGCGGTTCGATATTATCTAATGACAATCGGATCGAAACAGCATAGTGATCTGAAACTGTACTAGTATAATCATTATCATAGAACTCGTAATGTACCGTCGCAGAATTGTCAATGAAGTTATCTTTAAGTTCATTAGAAAGCGAAATATGGTCTATCATATTCTCTCTAAATGCATAAGATCGTTTTCCTGCTTCACTCAAAGAAAGTGTTGCCAAAAAGTACTCATCAGGATCGTTAATAAATGCTTCAAACGAAGAAACTGTAGTGTTTATACCATCAGCAACCGTTTCATCCAAATCATCGTTATAATCTCCTGCTAAAATAAGATTCGATTCTGGGAACATAACATCCAGACTATCTTTAAGCACTTCCATATCGTATTTACGCATATCATATCTAAGCTGAGGCCCATTACTACTATTAGCACGCGCATGCAATGCTACAATATTTATTTCTTCGGAAGCTCCATTGATATTCACATCAGCTGTCATTAAAAAAGGAAGTCGACCACTAGCATAAAAACGATCTGCTTCAGAAGGATAATCTAATAAATATGAAGTATCTCCTCCGTTATAATAAGGATGTATTGACTTTAAGAGCGCCTGTGTTTTCTTTGGAGTTACTGTTGCAGTTTTATATATAAATCCAATTTTTTGCTTTGTTCCTGAATCATTTGGATACGAAGTAGCATCAGATAAAATAAAATCATATCCATCCAACTCACTTACAGCCTGTGCAAAAAGCTCATCATCAGAAATCTCTACTACAGTATAAATGTCTGCATTTAATTTCTTTAAAATAGTGACAACACTATCTTTTTGAATTGCATCAGAATTTTGATTTCCAGCAGCTGGCGAATTCCCTTCATCTCCAAACCACTCTATATTCCATGTAACAATATCAAGTGTATTCTCTTTAGGAATATCAATTCCGTTATTCGGATCGAATGGTTCTGCACAAGCTAAATCTGCCTTCATTCTTGGCAACAACTGAGCAAACTCATTGAAAGTTCCTACCACTCCAATGATTTCATTACAGGTTTCTGGTTGCGCTAGTCCAGATAAACCTGCTACGTTTCCATCTATTCTAAGTTCCCCCGTTCCTGATGCATCTGTAATTATTGTATTGGAGTCTCCAAAAAGTAGATCTCCAGGTGTTGGAAACGTTGCATCAGTAATTCTTACAAGTTGCCCACGATAATCTCCTAATTCAACTAGAATAATATCCTTTGGCAATATAGGCTCATTAGGCACACCGTTACTTTCTACCGAAGAGACATTCCCTAATTGAATCTGATTATTAAATGACGAACGACTAGCAGTTACAGTTATAGAATCTCCGATTGCAAAATTTCCTCCAAAAATTTGTTCATCAAAAATTGCTATTCCTCCTGTATTATCTTGAAGATATGCAGGTCCCGCAAAATTATCGGCTACTGTTAAAACTCCAGTTATAGTTACTGTAGTTCCATCTGGAAGCGCTCTTGCATCTACAATAGGAATAGTTTCTGTTGGCACAATCACTATCCCTGCATTTTGAACTCCAGGAGTAGGGGTTTTTGCTACGTAGCTACTTGTATTTAAAAAACCACCACTTCCATTAGGAATACGTTGTAACGAATGGTTGTCTTTATCTCCTTCTAGGTCTTCATTTAGCTGAGGTTCTCCAGCATTAAGTAACGTTAAAAGCTCAACATCGTCATCATCATTAGTATCGTAAACCACAGCATCGATCAATCCGCTTGTTGTTAAAACAGCTCCATTTTGAAAATCGTTTATTGAACCTTGATATAGCGCAACAGCATCAGCCCCATTTTGAAGTCCGTTAGTCCCAAATACAAGAGAAACATTTGCTACTCCCTCATTTCCTAACACAAAATATCCATCAGCATTAGTAACATATCCGCTTAAATCAAACGCATTATAAACAGCATCTCCATTTCCATTATAAAGAACCAACACAAACCCATCTAGAGCAACATTACCAATACCTCCATCGTATAGTTCAATAAACTCAGCTACATCACTTCCAGGAGTATCCACGTCTATTTCGTTAATCAACAAGTTAATCTGCTCTAAAGCATTGGTATTACTTGTTCCAGGTGTAGGAATGGCTGCAACATAAGTTTCTGTATTTCTAAGTCCGCCGCTACCATTTGCATAACGCTGTAAAGAATGAAAATCTTTATTACTATTAAAGTCCTCGTTTACTTGAGGCTGATTGTCATTCAATAATACAAGTAATTCAGCATCATCACTATCGTTAGTGTCATATACAATAGCATCAATAAGGTTTGTTGTTTCAACTTCCGTCCCATTAAGAAAATCTGTAGCATCTGCTTGGTATAGTGCCACAGCATCAGCTCCATTTTGAAGTCCGTTACTATTGAAAACAAGAGAAACATTTGACACTCCCTCATTTCCTAATACAAAATATCCGTTTGCATTTGTAGTGTATCCATCTAGGTCGTATGCATTATAACTCAAATTATTCGATCCATTATAAAGAACAAGTGTAAGTCCATCCAAAGAAGAATTCCCTACTCCGCCATCATACAACTCAATAAATTCAGCTATATCTGTACCTTCTGTATCTGCATCGATTTCATTGATGTGTACAATTGCATCTGTTCCCCCGTCATTATCTTCAAAAATTTTATTTGCTGAATTTGGAGTATTTATTGCTTCTCCATCTTCAGAAGTTGCATCAGGGTAATCTGGCAATCCTTCGCCATTAAAACCATTACGTACCCAATCTGAAATTGCATTAGAATCAATACTATTAGGTATTCTTGATGCACCACCTACAGTAAATGTGCTTCCATCAAAAGCAGGGGTTAAAACTGTTTCTGCATAAGTAATATCTTCAGTATCATTATCTTTAACTGCTACTGCATCAACAAGAGTTTCCCACGGAAAGTTATCAATCGTTCCATCTGCATCCGAATCTATTTGATCGCCAACACTTCCAGTAAAGTTCTCCACCAGAAGTAAAGTCAATGATCCATTTTCAAATTCATTAGAAAAAAAAGGAGTGGTATAATATCCCTCGATATTAGTAGTTCCTAATTGAAAAGCTCCATCTATAGTTCCCGCTGAAGAAATATCTCCTTCAATTTCAAGAATCCAATACAATGATAAATCGGTTTCTGCCTTACCAAAAACCTCAACAAACTCATTCGTATCGCTACCAGTGTGATTAAAAACAAACTCATTAATAACAGGAGTAATTTCTAATACTCCAAAATTCTGATTTGTATTAATACCTCCAAATGTTGAAGTATCTTGAGCTTCCCAAGAGAATTCTGAATAATCTGTACCTGTTCCTATCAAAGCTAATGAGGCGCCTTCTGAAGTACTACTATTGCTCTGTGCAACACCGATATCTTCACTAAGCATTCCGCTAGCAGGGCCTTCAGATGCTACAAAAGTTCCTTCATAGCTTAAAAATTGAATAACAGTATTACTTCCATCCACAAGAGCAATACCATCAGGGCTTCCATTTTGGATACCATTTGATGGCAATGTAATATGGGCTACCCCATAACCATTACTCAAATCTGCAATAACAGTGTTAATTGTAACTGTATTATAAACTGTCCCATTAGAGCCGTTATAGAGCACAATGTTATAGAGTGAAAGATCTGTTCCTTGCGGGGCAGCAATCTCGATGCTTTCCCCCACATCAGATCCTGCATTATCATAATGAAGTTCATTTATAAATACACTTTGAGAAAAAGTATAAAATGAAGATAATGCAATAAATAAAGAGAGTAGAAATCTTTTCATATATTATTTTTTATAGGTTAACTATAACAAAAATAACATCTATTTCTATTCAATACTGAATGTCAATGTTATATAATTGTTAGTCAAAAACAATATGTGAATTATTTTCTACAAAAATAAATTCTTACAGGAGTTCCCTAAAAATCAAATTTCAGTTGTACGGTCACTTTTTTTTGTTCTTGTGGCTCTTTTTTCTTTTTTTCAGTATTTAAGTTAGCTAAAGATATTCCTAGTAGACGAACCGAGTTCTCTAACTTCTCTTGATAAAGCAACTCTTTTGCTGCTTCTAAAATCAAATTTTTATCAGCAATAAAATAATTGAGCGTTTTACTTCTTGTTTGCAACTTAAAATCACTGTATTTTATTTTTAGAGTTACTGTTTTCCCTGCTATTTTACTTTTTTTGAGTCGGCGTTCTAATTCGTTAGCTATATTCTCTAAGCGCTCCAGCATAAATACTTCGCTACTTAAATTTTCACTAAAAGTACGCTCTGCTCCTACAGATTTTGGAATCCTATTTGGCTTCACTTCACTTAAATGAATTCCTCGAACTACGTGATAATAAAAAGCACCACTTTTTCCGAAATGCTCTGTTAAAAACTCAACTGATTTTTCTTTTAAATCCTTCCCAGTAAAAATTCCTAATTGATACATTTTTTGTGTAGTCACTTTCCCTACACCATATAATTTCCTAATCTCTAATGCCTCTAAAAAAGGAATCACCTCATGGGGTTCTACCGTTTTCTGTCCATTGGGTTTATTATAATCACTTGCTATTTTAGCGACGAATTTATTTATTGATATCCCTGCGGAAGCTGTTAATCCAACTTCATTTAAAATACGTTCACGGATTTCGATAGCGATATTGCTTGCCGAGGGATTCCCTTTTTTATTTTCGGTTACATCTAAATAAGCTTCATCTAAAGAAAGTGGTTCTACAAGATCCGTATAGTCTAAAAAGATCTTCCGTATTTTAGAGGATATCTCTTTATAACGATCAAATCGAGGGCGAACAAATATAATGTCAGGGCAATTTTTCTTTGCCATATATCCACTCATTGCACTTCTAACTCCAAACTTACGTGCTTCGTAACTCGCTGCAGAAACAACGCCTCGCTTTTCGCTTCCTCCAACGGCAAGTGGCTTTCCCTTTAAACTAGGATCATCCATTTGCTCTACAGATGCGTAAAATGCATCCATATCTACATGAATTATCTTTCGTAAAGGGAGCTTTTCTTCCATATGCAAATTTAACCTAAAATCAACTCTTCAATTTACAATAACAACAAATATTAACTAACTTTATAAATCTACTTTACTGGGTTTTCGCAAAAGCTATAAAACCCTATAAATTATAATAAATGAATTATGGAAGAGGGAAAAACAGCAATTATTTTAGGAGCAACTGGACTTACTGGCTCTACATTATTAAAGCAACTTCTTAACGATGACCGCTATAAAACGATTAAACTCTTTTCTAGAAGTTCTATAAACAAAGAAAACCCGAAAATTAAAGAATATATAGTAGATATGTTTGATCTTATGCTTCATCATGATGATTTTACTGCTGATGAGGTTTTCTGTTGCATCGGAACCACAAAATCTAAAACCCCTGATAAAGCTAAATATAAAGCCATAGATTATGGAATTCCAGTTGCTGCAGCAATGTTGTGTAAAAAGAATAATATCAACACATACGCAGTGATCTCTTCTATGGGAGCTGACTCAGAAAGTGCTATTTTTTATAATCGCATTAAAGGAAAAATGGAAGATGAAGTTATGAGCCTCCATATTCCAAAAACATTTATCTTGCAGCCTTCCTTAATCGCTGGTAAAAGAGATGAAAGTAGACCTGCAGAGTGGTTTTTTAAGCAACTGATGAAGGGGCTTAATTATATTATGGTAGGTCCACTAAAAAAATACCAATCTATAACACCAGATAAAATAGCTAAAAGCATGGTTTATCTAGCTAATAGTAATAGAGGAACTGCAGTTATTAAAAATGATGAAATTCAACAAATTGCTAAAAACTTATGATAGAAATAGAACGTAAATTCTTAGTTACATCTGGTGATTATAAGAAAGACTCCAAAAATAAAACTAGAATTGTTCAAGGGTTTTTAAATAAAGATCCTGAACGTACAGTTCGAGTTAGGATAAAAGGAAATCAAGGGTTTCTAACTATAAAAGGAATTTCTAACGAAAGTGGAACTAGTAGGTTCGAATGGGAAAAAGAAATCTCAATAGAAGAGGCAGAGACGCTATTAAAGATATGCGAAAAAGGTGTTATTGATAAATACCGATATGAAATACCTTCAGGAAAACATACTTATGAGGTCGATGAGTTTTTTGGAGATAATGAAGGACTCACAATTGCAGAAATAGAACTATCTAATGAGAATGAAAATTTTGATAAGCAAACGTGGCTTGGTAAGGAGGTAACTGGAGATATAAAATACTACAACTCGCAACTGAGCACTAATCCTTTTAAAAATTGGTAGCTTGTAACAAAAACCTCTATTTACTTATGAAACTATTTTTGTTTACTTTAATAATTATCACCACTATTTCTTGTGAAGAACCAGCGCCTAAAAAAGTGCTTACTTCCGAAGAAAAGACACCTTCATTAACAACGCTACAACTAAAAGAGCAGCTTACAGAAAAGGGCTTTGAAATCTTTGATTATGTGGATGAAAAAACTGGAGACACTATTTTAATGCAACAATATTTCATTGCTTTTTTAAAACGTGGAAAAAATCGTTCTCAAAGTAAAGCAACAGCAGATAGCTTGCAGAAACTCCATTTATCCCACCTTGGAAAAATGTATGAAAAAGGATATGCAGATATCTCTGGCCCGTTTGGTGATGATGGTGAGATTAGAGGAATTACTATTTACAATGTTCCTACGTTAAAAATGGCCGATAGCTTAGCTAATTCTGATCCTATGGTAAAAGCTGGAAGACTAGAAATCGAAATCCATCCATGGTGGGCTGCCAAAGGATTCCCGTTACGATGAGGTGTCGAAATAACGCTTATACACAAATTCCATTATAAAACATACAAGAACAATTCCTAGGGAGATGCTTATTCCTAATGGGTTTGTTCCGTATTGCTGAATTATAAGCGCTAAAGAGGCAATCACGCACAATAGAAATCCAATAAGGGTAATCCATTTCTTAGCTTTTACTTCTGATGATTTTTTAAAACCTACATAATTTACGGTTGCAAAAATGAGTAAAAATCCAACACTTCCAGCCGTAGAAATACTCTCTAGTTTAAGTAAATTAACGATTACTAAAGTTAGTATTGCTGTAATTAATAATCCTATCGGTTGATTCCAAAACATACTTGTTAATTCATGTGGCAACTCATCATCCTTAGCAATCTCATAGCTCACTCTACTCCCGCCATACAAAGTGGCATTAATGGCAGAAAAAGTAGAAATTAATGCTGCTACAGTAATAATTGTAAATCCAACCTGGCCAAGCATAGGTTTTGCAGCTTCTGCCAATACATAATCTTCTGCATCTGCAATCTCCGAAAAAGGCAACGAGCCAACGGTTACTACCGCTATAATTACATATAGAAAGATCACAAAAAGTACGGCATAGAAATATGCTTTAGGCACATTCTTCTCTGGGTCTTTTAAATCTGAAACAGAATTAGCAATTAACTCAAAACCTTCATAGGCTACAAAAATCACCATTCCTCCAGTAAGTAATTGGATTGGTGGCTCCCAGTTAGAAAATGCCAATTGATCTAAACTAGAACTATCTTTTAGTCCGTAGAGGCCAATAATAACGAAGCCTATCAGAATAACCAATTTTATAATTACAGCATAATCTTCTATTTTACCGACTACTTTGATGCTATAATAGTTAATCGCAGTCGCAAATATTACAATGACACTAGAATAAATATGAGAGTCTAAAGCATTATCTCCAGTAATTTCCCACAAGTTTGGAGCGTAAGAACCAAAGGCGGAAGCGTATAAAGCAAGCATAATAATATAACTCACCCAGAGTAAATTATTAATCCCTCCACTAAAGATATTCTTTCCAAAACCTTCGTTAATAAACCTAACAGTACCTCCACGATCTGGATAAGCAAGTGATAATTTTACATAACTATAGGAAGTAAATAAAGCAATGATTCCAGCAATTAGAAAAGCAACAGGAGTACCTCCTTTTGCTAATGATACTGCAAGGCCAAGTACAGCAAAGATTCCTCCACCGACCATTCCTCCTATTCCGATTGAAATTGCCTCCTTTAATCCTATTTTATCACTCATAGATCTTGTAACGCATTATTAATATCCTTCCAGTTAACTAATTTAACGTTTTTTTTCTCTAATAATGCTCTTGTTTTCTCTTTTGTAAAATAATCAAAATCCTCTTGCCGCCATTCAGCACCAAAATTGGGATGCTCAAAAGCCACTCCTTGCATTTCAGAATCATTAAAAGCCGGGTGAATTAATATTATATTAAATCCAAGCTGTAAACTATTAATTGCGTGGTCATAATATGCTTTCAATCCTTCTCCCTCAAACCAACTCCATGTTCCTGTAAATACATTCTCAATGGTAAAGTCAGATTCCAAAACATACTTTTCTGTATTCATATTAAAATCTCCCAAGAGTTGTTTACTAAGAAAAACAGGGATATTATACTCCTTTCCTAATTCTCGATATACATTTATAATCGCTTCTGTTAACCCCAAGCAAAACATGTGAGAGTCTAAATGTGTAGGCTTTATTCCCAAAGAAATCGCTAATTCTATTTGAGCCTTTAATTCTTTTTTTACTTCTGAAGGAACTGCATTTTGTTTTACCATTGCCCTTTTAGGATAAAAATATCCATTCTCATCTACAAGACTAGGAACTTCTTTAGGTGATAAAACAGGTCCGAACTTATAATTTTTCCATTCGCAGGTAAGCGTCAAATGGATTCCATAATCAAATTGTGGATTCTCTTTCGCGTACATTACCATTTCATATGCCCAAGGGCATGGCATCATAATACTAGTAGAATTTACAATTCCCTTTTCTAACGCTAATTTTGTAGCTTGATTTTCAGCAAAACACAAACCCGCATCATCAGCATGGATTATTAGGAGTTTATCTGTTTCTGAAAAACCTAATGCTTCAATTATCTTTTTCATATTCCTTACTAAAAATTATCCATTTCTTTATAGGCATCAATAACTGCTTGCTCTCCTATTTTTCCATCTTTTGAATTTCCATGTTCCATTCCTAGAACACCATCAAAGCCTTTATTATGAATATATTTAAAGATATTTTTATAGTTAATTTCCCCCGTAGTCGGTTCATTTCTCCCTGGGTTGTCTCCCATTTGGAAGTATGCAATCTCATTCCAAGAAGCTTCAATATTAGGAATTAAATTTCCCTCTGTTATTTGCTGATGATATACATCAAATAATATTTTACATGATGGGGAATTAACAGCTTTACAAATTTCATAAGCCTGCGCAGATTTCTTTAAAAATAGTCCTGGATGGTCTCTAAAGTTTAAAGGTTCCAAAACCATTACAATTCCGTGAGGTTCTAAAATTTTTGATGCTTGTTTTAGTGATTCTACAACATTAGCTGTTTGGTAACCATGTTCTAATTTTAAATCTACATGGCCAGGAACAACAGTAATCCACTTAGCTTTTACTCTTTTGGCAACAGCTACAGAATCTTTTATTTCTTCTAAAAATTCCTGCCGAAGTTTTTCATCACCACTGGTTAGATTTGGCTTTGTCCAATAAATAGTATGTGCCACAAAAACTCCCATTGTAATGCCTCTTTCTTGCATCACTTTGGCCATAGCTTCTTGTTCTGCAATTGGTCGCTGGCGCATATTATTATCTTCAAAAGCAGTAAAACCTTGATCTGCCATGAAGTTTAGCTGATCGATAACATCATCTCCCGCTAGATTTTTAAACATTCCTAAATGGGGAGCATATTTTAATTTGAAGTTGTGTTTTTCTAAATTGGATGGTTTTGAAAAAGCAAAGGCTCCAGTAGTTAATACTGAAGCCCCAACACTTGTTGCTATTGTATGATTAAGAAATTTCCTTCTATGCATCGGTTTTGGTTTTTGTAATGAAATCTAAATATACAAAAAACCAAAAACTGAAATTTAGTTTTAGTCTCTAGAAATTTCTAATATTTCAAATTCCAAAATTCCATTAGGAACTTTCACCTGAGCGATGTCTCCAACAGACTTTCCTAGAAGTCCTTTCCCTATTGGAGAATTTACAGATATCTTTCCTGTTTTTAAATCGGCCTCACTTTCTGCTACCAATTTATAAGTCATTTCCATACCATTTGCATGGTTCTTTATCTTAACATTAGAAAGCGCCAATACTTTAGAGGTATCTAATTGTGATTCATCTATAACACGAGCTCCAGACAGAGTTTCTTCTAATTTAGAAATACGCATTTCTAATAATCCTTGTGCCTCTTTTGCTGCGTCATATTCTGCATTCTCAGACAAATCTCCTTTATCTCTTGCTTCTGCTATTGCTTGTGATGCTTTTGGGCGTTCTATGCTCTTTAGCCTGTCTAATTCAGCTCTTAATTTCTTTATTCCTTCTTCTGTGTAATATGATACGTTACTCATAACTTCATCGTTTATAAATACAAAAAATCCCCTTTATCAAAAGAGAATTCTCACAAATATACAAAATTTTAATCAACGTTTATACTGAAATAATCATAGAAAATATATTATACTACAATATTTATCCTTCTTAATTATTTAAGCAATATCACCCCTTAGAAAAAGTCTTTAGATTTTGAATTTATTGTAAATTGCCGAAATATATTTATTTAAAAATGAAACACATATTATACAGCTTATTCACACTATTTATATTTAGCGCATGTAGTGGCGATGATTCTTCTTTTGATAATCCTAATCTTATAGAACCAGGGTTTAGCTATTCCATAAACCTAAATTTACCTTTGTATGCTGGTCTAGCAACTCCAGGAACCGCGGTTTATGTTAACGATTCTAATGTAGGGATTAGAGGGATCTTTGTTATCAATCTTTTTGGAAGTTATAGAGCTTGGGAAGCTAGTTGCCCAAACCATCCTCCAAACAATTGTTCTACAATGACTTTGAGCGGTGTAACTTGTAAATGTAGCTGTGAAGAATATGAATATGAGCTGGCTGGAGGAAGTTTAATTTCTGAACCTACAGGAGAAACAAGTACATATCCATTACAAGAATATAATGTAACTGCAAACGGGAGCATTATTAAAATTTCAAATTAAAAACTTAGGTGATGAATAACGAATTGCTACCACAAAAAAGCTGGTGGGAGAAAAACAAGAAATGGTTTTTCCCTACATTGGTTATTATCACTGCTTTGTTTATTTTATATTATCAATCGGGATCTAATAAACATCTTACAAATTACGTACAAGGTTATAATGAAACCGCTTTATATGAAAATGCCTTAGAAAAAGCACAAGCAAATGAGCGTGTAAAAACTGTTTTAGGAACATTAGATCCTATAAATAAACTCTCTCTAGTAGAAGGAGAAATTCAATATACCAATAACAACAATTCTGTATCTTATACCATTAAAATTAATGGAGAAAACGGAAAAGGACTTATGGATGTTTCTGCTGATAAAATTGAAGACCAATGGAACTATACCTCCATAAAAGTGAGAATCAAGAATCCGCCAGAAAATAAAGAAACAATAGTTATACTAGAATAAATAATGAAAAGATTACTTGTAGATATGGATGGTGTTTTAGCAGACACCTACGAACAATTTATTCGTTTAGAATTTGAAGAAACAGCGAATAGGATTACTAAAGAAGAAATTTCTGGAATCTCTGAAGACAAAGCTTTTCCTAATTTTGAAAAGCATGTTAGGCAAGAAGGTTTTTTTAGAAATCCACCTGTTATGAAAGATGCTGTTTCAGTGATGGAAAAACTAAATAAAGCATATGAGATTTTTATCGTTTCTTCTGCTATGGAATTTCCAAATAGTTTACGAGAAAAATACGATTGGTTGGAAGAGCATTTCCCATTTTTATCATGGAAACAAATAATTTTATGTGGATCGAAAGTGGCTGTAAAAGGAGATTTCTTAATCGATGATCATTTTAAAAACCTTGACCCTTTTGAAGGGAAATCCATCCTCTTTACACAACCTCACAATAACAAATCTGGTGACAACGGTCATCAACGTGTTGGAAGCTGGAAAGAAATTGAAAAAATGCTATTATAAATCGGTTACGATTATACAATTAGAGCTTTAAACTAAATTTAGAGCCTCCAAAAAAATAAAAATGGCGTTAAGGTTTTTTCTCTTAACGCCATTTTTTTTTATGTTCTTAGGGAATTATTATTCCTCATCATCAAAATTCCAGTCTTTCAGTCTATCTAAATACAAATACGATTCTACAAACAGTCGTTGTTCTTTACTACTCATTTTTTCTAAAAGCTCCAAAGAAGAAATATAACTCGCTAAATTTCCATTTGAAGAAAGGAATTTTCCGTCTTCCATATAACTCACTTTAGCATCATCTTGTACCAATAAATCTGGGTAGTCCTTTTGAAGCTGCTCTCCACCGCCAATCCATGTTACGATTTTCTTCCCACTAGCAATTCCAGATTTACCGATAAGTTGCGCACCACCACAATTGCTAACAGTATATTTAGTTTCTTTATTTTTTTCAATAATAAAATTAACTAGCTTTTCATTTCTAACAGCTGTCCACATATCATATGCACTAGGCACAAAAAGTACAGTTAGCTTTGGCGCATTTTCAAAAGTATTGTCTGGTACGATAACAAGTCCTTCTTCTGTGGTTACAGGGTCTAAAGTCTCGGCAATTGTAACTACATTAAACAGTTTCTCTCCTGCTTCCGTATGCTTAGAAAATACATCTATTGCAGCAGTAACTTCGGTCATTAAAACCTGATCATACATTAACAATCCAATAGTGGGCAGGTTCTCATCAATCTCTTTTGTTGGGGCAGCTACACTTTTCTCTTCTGGAGCGGCTACAACCTCAGCATTTTCCTTTTTAGGATTTTCTGTATTACAGCTTGCAAAAGCTAATACAAAAAGCATTAAAATCTTACTTATTAATTTCATTGTTCTTTTTTTAAAATGGTTTGTGTGTACTTACAGCAATTCTATTCCATGCATTTATGGTAGTAATTGCCATAATAATCTGTGCTAAATAATTTTCATCAAAAAATTGAAGTGCCTTTTTATACACCTCCGACGATAATCCTTTTTGATGAATTAAAGTCACTTCTTCTGTTATTTGTAAAATCACCTTTTCTTCTTCCGAAAATAAATCAGTTTCTCTCCAAGCGCTTATTAAAAAAATACGTTGTTGTGTTTCGCCGTACTTTAAAGCATCTTTAGTATGCATATCAATACAAAATGCACAACTATTTATCTGTGAAGCTCTAATCTTAATAAGTTCTTTATGGGTATTAGTCAATTTTGTTGTTCCTAAATATTTTTCTAGCGCATACATTGCCTTATAAGCTTCAGGTTCTAACGCATCTATTTGAATTCTTTTCTCCATAATTAACAATCTATATTTTCAACAAAAATATAGACTATAAGTTATAAAAAAATTAATCTAGATTAAGAAAATTATTTAGCGCGTAATTTACTTAGGTATTCTGGAGTCAATCCTAAAAAAGTAGCTATTAAATATTGAGGAACGCGATTTACAAACTCGGGGAATTCATCTCTAAATCGGAAGAAAATTTCTTCTTTTGAAAAGCTAAAAATGTATTGCATCCGTTTTAAAGCTGCACCGTATGCAATTTGATAAATACTTCTAAAATATACCTCCAGTTTTGGGAAACGCTCTAATAACTCCTTTTCTTTATTTGCTTTTATAACTAATACTTCTGAAGCTTCAATTGCCTGAATATTAAATTCTGTTTCCTTCTGATGATAAAGTGCCTGTGCATCAGAAATCCACCAATTTTCAATAGCAAATTGCAAGGTTTTTTCTACTCCCTTTTCATCAGTAAAAAACATATGAAGGCAGCCGCTTAAAACAAAATAATTAGCATCACATATTTTCCCTGCTGACATAATACATTCCTTCTTACGTAATGTAATTACCTCAACATAATTGGTAATCTCTTGAAACTCTTCTTCGGTTACCTCAACAAATTTGTTTAAATGCTGAAAAAAACGATCTACCATTGATGCATATTTTATAAAGTATTTCAAAGTTAATGTAAATAATAGCATCAAAAAAGCACCATCAAAAACATAAGAGTTTTGAATGGTGCTTTAATTATTTCTTTGATGTTTTAAATCTAAAATGTAATAGTAGCGCCTACTAAAAAGTTAATTCCTGCTTGTGGATAATATCCAGTTCCATCATACGTAGTGGTCGAACCATCGTCATTACCAACATCGTAAGTATAATAATATCCATTAGAAATGTATTCAGCATCAAAAATATTATTTACCAAACCACTTAACACAATCGACTTAAAGAAACTATCTGTTTCTATGGTGTATTGCACATTAAAGTCGTTTACAAAATAACTCTTCAACTTAGAATTTTCTACATCAGAATTTCCTAAATACTGCTCAGAAACATACTTAGAAAGCAACGATAGTTGAAGATTATCTATCGGCAAATATGTAAACGTATTTCCTGCTACAAAGTTAGGAGAGTACGAAATATTTGTGTCGCCTAAATCTGTTACTTGCCCATCTATTTGAGTATAAAAATCTAAATTCTTATTTGTACTCAATGCAAAATTGGGTTTCAGTAAAAATTTATCAGCAAAAAAGAAGGTTGCATCAACTTCCAGCCCTAAACGATAGCTATCTCCAACATTCTCACGAAGTGGCGCTCCAACATCATTAAGCGCTCCTGTAAGCACCAATTGGTTTTTGTAACGCATATAATAGGTATTTGCATTCACTTTAATTTTAGCACTTGAATAACGCCAACCTAATTCAAAATCGTTTAATTCTTCTGGCTCAGGATCGCCACTTTCATAATCGTTCCTATTTGGTTCTCTATTAGCGCGAGCATAAGAAAAATAAAGGTTATTAGCATTATTAATAGTGTAAGTAAGTCCCGCTTTCGGATTGAAAAAATTAAAGTCATCATCTACCAAACCGGTATCGTCTCCGTTAGCTTGATAGGAAACATAACGGTATTGCAAATCTCCATACAAGCTTAAATCGTCTGTTAATTTATAATTCAGCTTAGCATACGCATTAAAGTCAGTTTTCACAGAATTATCATTGTAATATCGATCGCGAATTTCACTGTCTGCAGCATAACGAGCCCAAATAATTTCTCCGTAATGGTCGCCTTCATATTTATTCCAAGCTCCACCAGCAATAAATTCTACTTTCTCATTCTCATATTTAGCAGAAAATGTAGTTCCATAAAACTGATTACTCAGCCATCTTCTACGAATTAAATCGGTTGTATTTACCAGATCTCCATCTACAGTAATAGGATCGAAACCGTATGTATCAAAATCATCATCTTGGCGGTATTGCTCAAAAAAACCTCTCCCTCGCGTATAATGAATAGCTAGGTTTGTATTCCAATTTTCTGAGATTTGCTCATTCCAATGTAATTGAAAATGGTCTTGTTTATAGTCGTCAACCTCATTGTCATAATAATCAACTACATTTCCATTCTCATCATAAATTGCACCCGCACTATTAAAAGTTCTTCCATACGCATCGATTTGATATTGCTCAATACCATTCCACGATTGATAAGTAATTTGGTGTCCTCCAAAAACCAATGCTTTTATCAATGTATTATCATCAACATAAGCTCCTTGTAAAAAGTAAGATTCTAAATCTGAAGATGCTCTATCTATATACCCATCGGATTTAATTCTTGAAAGTCTTCCTGAAACTTCAAAATGATCATTTAATTTCCCAGAACTGAACTTTATATTTGCTTTACGAGTATCGAAACTTCCTATAGACCCAGAGATCTCAGCATAGGGATTCTCTGCAACAGCATCTGTTAATAAATTCAGACTTGCTCCAAAGGCACCCGCTCCATTTGTAGATGTCCCTACACCACGTTGCAATTGTAAATTTTCTACTGAAGAGGAAAAATCGGGCATATTCACCCAAAAACTACCATGAGATTCAGAGTCGTTATATGGAATCCCGTTGATGGTTACATTTACACGTGTAGCATCACTTCCACGGACGCGAATCCCTGTATATCCAACTCCAGCACCAGCATCGGAAGTAGTAACAACGGAAGGCAAATACCCCATTAAAACAGGAATATCTTGACCTAGATTTCTAGGCTCGATATCTTCTGCTGAAAGATTAGAAAAAGTTACTGGAGAATCTGCAGTAACACGAATAGCAGATACTAAAACCTCATCCAACATAACATTATCTTCCGCAATCTGAATATCTAATTGTGTGTTTTCTGTTACTTCGATTGTCTTTTTAATTGGATGTTGAGCAGAAAAAGTAAAAATAATAGTGTGTGTTCCTGCTGGAATTTCTAGCTCATAATAGCCATTTGCATCGGTTTGTGTACCAGTATTACTGTTCTCTAATAATACGGTTGCTCCCGGAACTCCAATACCTTCTTGATCTGTAAAAGTTCCTGAAACCTTAAATTCTTGGGCAGTACTAACGCCTACCGCTAAAAATAAAAAACTGAAAAATGTGAATAAAAACTTCATTCGTAATTTGTTTACGAATAAAAGGGGTAATTATTCTTCGTTTGATTAAAATTAAATTATTACCTGTAAAAAAGCTTTGTAGAAATATTTGTTTCTCGACTCCGCTCGAAAAGACAGTTACTTATATCTTTTCAAATTTACATTTAAAACCGCTTTTAAGCTCGGTCTCCCTAAACAGCATTACCTGTTCTAGGTTCCATGGGTATAATCTCAGCCTTTTTAGATTATAAATGAATAATTTCATATATCCGCTATAATTAAAAAGCACCCCTTTTGAGATGCCGCAAATCTACAAAACAGATTGCTCTATACAGAAATATTTTGAGAAAACTTTTAGAAGCTTTTAACAAGGTTTATTTACCTTTAAAAAATGGAAAAATCGAAGAGCAGAATTCCTTTAAAGGTGTTACTAAGTTACCTCGCTTTAGTCTCATTGGTTGTTGTGGTTGGATGGTTGGTTTCTAAAGAGCTAAGCTCTTTTACACAGGCGCAGCAAGATGAGACCAAAGAGAAGAACAAAATACTCCGCATAGGCAAGCTTCTTACTTTAATGTATGAAAGTGAAAGTTTTGCACGCTCTGCCATTCAATCTAATTACAGGCAACCATATCTCGATTTCTTAGAAAAAAACGACTCTATTTCCATACAGATAGATTCTATAAAGCAGCTTATTAATCAACCGTATCAATCTAAGTTACTAGACAGTGTTAATTTTTTACTTCAGCAGAAAATAAAAAACATTAAAGACCTCAGAAAACTCCGAATAAATGACACTTCAGAAAAAACTATAGAAAGTACTATTGAAAAACTTTCTAATATTGAAGATCAATTGGGAAGGTTATCTTTAAAAGATTTTGTTGAAGATCCTGATAATTTAGATCCTGAAACTAAGGAGAAACTATTAGAATATATCGATATTAATAACCGTTATATTCCAAGAGATGCTAGTAATTCTGTAGATCAGAAGACATTAGACTCTATTGTAACTGCCTCTAGAGAAATGCTTCAGAATGTAAAAAAAGAGACTTCTTCTCAGAAATTATCATTAGCAATAAAAGAGCGACAGTTATTAAGAAACGATCTTAACACCTCTCAACAATTAAGGCAAATTCTAGCAGCTTTCGAAAATGAATTTGTAAACAATGCGAGAGCTTTAAACATAGAAAGAGAACGTGTACTCCAGAGAAGTATTCGAGTAATCACAATCGCCGCCATTATTGGAGCTATTTTAGTGGTTTTATTTTCAATCATCATATTAAGAGACTCATGGCGGAGTCAACAATATAAAAAGCAAATTGAAGATTCTAACGAGCACAATAAGCTTTTATTAAAAAGTCGAGAGCAACTTATATCTATGGTAAGTCACGACCTTAGAACGCCATTGAGTACAATTTTAGGCTACACAGAATTACTTAAAGATGGTAACTTAAATGAAAAAGAATCGCATTATACAGACCGCATAAAAAATGCCTCTTCTTATGTAACACAATTGGTAGACGACTTGCTTGATTTTACGAAGCTGGAAGCTGGAAAAATTAATATCGAGCGAATTTCTTATGATCTAAATACATTGATTACTGAAACTGCTGAAAGTGTGCAATCTATTTATGCTACGCGAGACATCAAATTGATTATTGATATTGATGAGGCTATCGATAAGCTTTTATTAGGAGACCCTTTTCGGGTGAAACAGATATTATCTAACCTAATTGGAAACGCCTATAAATTTACAGAAAAGGGAAGTATTACCGTGAAAGCACGCTTAAAGAAAACGAGCGACCATAAAGAATTATTGTCAATATCTGTTATCGATACTGGAATAGGAATCAAGAAAGAGAAACAAAAAATTATATTCGAAGAGTTTACGCAGGCCGAAGGTGATACCGAGAAAAAATATGGAGGAAGCGGACTTGGACTTACTATTTCTAGGAAGTTAAGTAATCTGTTGGACGGGAACTTATATTTAGAAAGTAAAGAAGGAAAAGGGAGTTCTTTTTCTTTTGTTTTTCCTGTTGAATTTAGCACGCAAGAACCTGTATTAAAAAAAGAACTTCAAGATAATATCGTTGATGAAGAGAATCCGTTAACAATGGCTGATAAAAAGTACACAGCAATTGTTATTGATGATGATGAAACGCTTCTTAGATTAAATAAAGAAATCTTAGAGAATAATAACATCAAAGTTTTTGCTTTTAACAGTGGGAAAAAGGCTTTAGAAAAGATTACAACTATAGCATATGATTTTATTATAACAGATATTCAGCTTCCGTCTTTTAATGGATTTTATTTTGCTGAAACACTTCGTTCGGAAGCTCAGTATAATTACAACAATCAACCAATAATTGCAGTAACTGGAAGGAAAGATCTCAATAAAGAAAGTTATATAGAAGCAGGATTTGCAGAGTTTCTGTTTAAACCCTACGAGCCTAAAGCACTTCTTAATAAAGTTTCTATTGTACTTAATGAGTCGGAAACCCCAATTGAAAACAAAGAGGTTTCTACAAAAGCGAATAATGAAGATAGGCTTTACGACCTCTCTTCTTTAAGTTCTTTTTTAAGCGACGAAGAAGCAATGCTTCATATTTTGAGTGTTTTTAAAGAAAATACTAAAAAAGATCTCAAAGATTTAAAAGTTCATATCGACAATGAAAATCTTGAGGAAATCAGAAAAATTGGCCATAAAATGCAGACTATGTTCAAGCAAATAGATGCTCAAACCGTAGTTCCAATTCTTAACTTTTTAGAACATTTTAAAGACGAAGATAAAAAGCAATTACGTGCCAACTATAAAGCGCTTAAGAAAAATATAAAACTAACATTTGCAGCTATAGATAAGCACATAGAAAATTAAGCTTCTATCTCGTACTCTTTTATCTTATTGTAAAGTGTTTTTCTGGTGATATTAAGTAACCTTGCAGCTTTAGATTTATTATTTCCCACTTCATTTAAAGCATTTATAATAAGATCGCGCTCATTGTCTTTAGTGGAAAAAGATTTCACTTGACTGCGTTCTTTTGGTGGCGCAGTTATTTCCATAGGTAATACATTCTTTTCGATAAGTCCCCCTTGGGTTAATAAAGCAGAGCGCTTTATAACATTAGACATCTCTCGTAAGTTCCCTGGCCATTTGTACTGCTGAAAAATGGCTATTACTTCATCAGAAAAACCTACCACATCTTTATCAAGCTGCTCATTTGCCATATTTAAAAAATGATCGGCAAAAATTAAAAGGTCTTCTTTCCTTTCATATAAATTAGGCACTTTTATAGAAAACTCATTTAATCGGTGGTAAAGATCTTCTCGAAACTGACCCGTTTCCACAGCTTTTAATAAGTCTTCATTGGTAGCTGTAATCAATCGGATATCTACCTCTATTTCTTGGTTACTTCCTATTGGTTTTATTTTACGCTCTTGAAGCGCTCTTAGGAGTTGTATCTGATTTTCATAAGAAAGATTTCCTACTTCATCTAAAAAAATGGTTCCGCCGTTAGCAGCTTCAAAATGACCAATTTTATTATTTACAGCACCTGTAAAAGAACCTTTAACATGCCCAAAAAATTCGCTGGCAGCGATTTCTTTAGGAATAGCTCCACAATCTACAGCAATAAAACTAAAATCTTTTCTGCTACTATTATCATGAATTCTCTTAGCAACCACTTCTTTCCCTGTACCGCTATCTCCAGTAATTAAGACAGACATACTTGTGGGTGCTACCAATTTTATATACTCATTTAACTTTGTGGAAGCAGCGCTTATTCCTGCTACCGTTTTTTTAGGAAGTGCATTTTTATTTTTACCTGACTTATTTTGCTTAGTACTTGTTGCTTTTTCTGATGAAAGTCCACTTGATTGTTGATCGCTTTTTAAAGCATTTTGAATAACTATTAAAACTTCATCTTGATTAAAAGGCTTTGAGATATAATCAAAAGCTCCTTTTTTCATTGCTTTTACCGCAGTAGATACCTCTGCATATCCTGTCATTAAAATTACAGGTGTATCTGGATGCTTTTCTTTTACTTTAATTAAAACCGCAATCCCATCATCATCAGGAAGTCTCAAATCTGTAAAAACTAGGTCGTAAGTATTGTTGGAAAGCTTTTTCCCTGCTTCTTCTGATGAATACGTAGCGTCTACCGTAAAGCCATTCTTCTTTAAGAATCGCTCCAGCATTGCTGAAAAAGTAACATCATCTTCTATCAATAAGATTTTTGGCATTCTATAGTGGGTTTCTACAAAAATAGGAAGTTATTACACGGCATTTTTAAAAAAAATCATAAAAAAAGGATGGCTTTCACCATCCCTTAAACAAAATATGACTTTGTTTTGCACTTTTATGTGCTTTGCTATTATCTAATTAAGATTCTTAATTTCTTATAAATGTTCTAACGTTAATCTATAAAATCAGAAAAACACGTTTATATGATTATTTCTGAATCCATTCTCCATCTTCTGTAGCATATAAATTTGAAGTTTGATCTCCTACAACTACTTGTATTTTATATTCTCCTTCATCATTTTTAAATGCTTTTGAAACTTCAATTCCTGGGAAGTCGGCTTCTAATGCATCTGTAATTGCTGATGGAAGTTCTGAAGTATCTATCGGAGTATATTCATCTTGAACTACATGAATTTCTGTTTCATTATTTAAAACTACTGGTGCAGCTGCGAAAGATGCAAAACTACTTAATGCTATAACTGATGCTAATACTAACTTTTTCATATCTATATTTTTTTTGATTAAACTATTATTTAAATACTTACTTTATTAAAAGCTATTTCTATACCAGAATCTTAAAAAACCAAATAAACAGCTATATAACAGTCGTTTACATTAGAAACGTCTTTTTGGGAATTGAACAAAACAGTTTAAAAGTGTGTAAATAGAACACAAAACTGAGTAATTCCTACACGGAGGCAATAACGCAATTCAAAACAAAGCTTTTAAAAATCGATAAAATCATATTGTATTAATTCGATTTGATATATTTCTATCTTCTGAAATTAGTAGGATGCAAACAAAAAAAGGTTTGCCAATTGGCAAACCTTTTTAATCAAACGTAATTAAAATAAACGAAGCTTACTCGTCATTTACTTTTGAATCCACTCTCCGCTTTCACTAGCATAAAGTGTTGCTGTTTCTTCTCCTACTGCAACTTCTATTTTGTACTCAGAAGCTTCATTTTTGTATGCTTTTGAAATCGTAGCTCCTGGGAAATCTGCTGCAAGTGCATCTGTAATGGCTTGAGGAACCTCTGCTACTTCAATTTCTTGATACTCATCTTGGTTCACATATATTTCTTCTGCGATTCCGTCGTGAAAAATTACTGGTGTTGCTGCAAACGATGCGAAACTTCCTAATGCTAATGCTGATGCTAATACTATCTTTTTCATAATATGTTGAATTTTATGTTATTAAATAATTTCTTTCTGATTAGTATATAGCTATATCTATACCGCAGAATAATTAAAACCCAAATAAATATGTAAGTATTTGAAAATCAAAGTTAAGTAGTGGTTTCATGAATTTTAAAAATATTTAGAAGTGTGTAAAAAAGTGTATCGTTGGAGTTTATATGGGTAATTAATACACAAATTGTTATAATTAAAGAAGCTTTCTAAGTTTTATGATAAAACCTAGAAAGCTTCTTTAAACATCTACCTTTTAAATAAGGTAATATATATTCTTCTATTTATCTTTTACCTGATGTGCAGGCTTTAAAAGATCGACAACAGTTTTTACTGGGTTAAAAGTAGTTAAAGGGACTTCTATAAATATAGTATTCCAAAAAGCCATTCCACCATTCCATAATCCTGGAAGTTCTAATGCTTTTAATTCTTTTCCTTCTTTTGTTTTTGTAGTTATAAACGCATGTTGCTTATTTACAAAATCCAATAAATTATACTTCTCCCCTTTATAATTTTTTATACTACAAACTATGTCTACAGGATTAAAGTGTGTTGAAGCTTTTAAAATATCTTCTTGGAACTTATTATTACTATCTATTTGCGGAGATTCTACAATTTGTAATGAGATATTTCCATCTTCATCTTTTATCCAAAATGGTCCCCCTCCAGGCTCCCCTTCATTTTTCACCATTCCGCAAATTCGGATTGGAGCATTTAATTTTTCCTTTAAAAATTCAATTTGATAAATCTCTTTATATTTATCGAAATCAAATTTTACATGAACATTTAGTTCTGTTTTTAAGAAGTCTTTTATTTCAGCTATCTTTTTCTCGTCTGGAGATGTTTCGTCTAATAGTTTTGCATATTCAAACGACTTATGCTGCACTTCTAAAAGTTTCCCTGCTAATACTTTTTTATACTGCGCTACTTCTTGCTTGTATTTATAAACCACTACATTATCAATATTCTTAATAAAGATAATATCAGCATCTTGATCGTTTAGATTTTCTATCAATGCTCCATGGCCTCCAGGTCTAAATAATAAATTTCCATCCTCTAAACGGAAAGGCTTATTATCCATATCTACTGCAATGGTATCTGTAGTCCCTTTTTGAAAAGAAAAAGAAGTATCAAAAGAAACACCAGTCTTCTCTTTTACACGATTTTGAATCTTATCCATTTCTTCATCAAAATCGTTATTATGCTCTTTAGAAATTGTAAAGTGAAGCTTAGCTACGCCATTAGATTCGTCATACAACGCTGCTTCATACATATGTTCCTCAAAAGCTGTTGCTGGATGCGTTTTATATTTATGAAATGGCAATAATCCCTTCGGACTAGAACCATAATCAAACTCATCTTTATCTAATAAGATTTTTATAAAATAGTATTTCTGAAAATGATCTGGTAGATTAAGGAAATCAGGATGCTTCTCTACGAACCTTTTAATTACAGGCTCATAAAATGGAAACTTCTCTACGCCAATAAAAAATGTACGGATAAGCTCTGCTTTCTCTCTATTTACATATGCGTTTATCGTTTCATTGGCAGGATTGTATGTATTTAGAAACTGAAATAACGCTTTAAACATTCTAGACGCAGCACCAGAAGCAGGAACAAATTTCAATAAATTTAAATCATCCTTTTCGGCTTCAAAAAGCGCCACATATTTCTTCTTATCTTCATCAGAAAATTTATGAATTCCATGCCCAATAGTAGCAGCTGCAATTAGGTTTACAAATGGGATTCCCTTTTTAAAAATCTCAATCTGCTCTGTTACTTGCTTTTTCGGTATTCCTTTTTGCTTTAACTGATCTTTATCTGCTTCGGTTAGTGTAATCATTATCCTTAATAAGTTTATCTACGTGTTTAATGGCTATTTTTAAGCGGGTTTCTAAATCCCCTTTTAGCAGCACATAGTTTCTATCATAAGTATCTAGTGCATCTTTAAAATAGGAGAACATTTCTTCGCGAGCATCAGGTTTGTCTCGAAGATCGTCTTTTACCCATGGAATATCAATATACGTTAAAAAATACAAATCATACTTATTTTCTAATGCATATTTTTCAAGAATTGGATCACAAGTTCCAGTATAGTATGCTTCAGAATAAACTTTAGTTTCTAAAATATCGGTATCACAGAACAAAACTTTTGTTGCCTTTTTTGAAAGTCTATTTTCTAGCTCCATTTGTCCTTCAGCAATAGGAATCAAATCTTTAGGCTCACAAGTTTTTCGTTCTCTATCCCATTTTTCTTGTAGATATTCTCGTGCATATTCTGCAACCCATTCTGTATTATAATGAGCCGCCAATGCTTTTGCTAATGTTGTTTTCCCAGTAGATTCTGGGCCGAACATTACTACTTTAATAATGTCTGAGGATTCTTGTTTAAGTTTTTCTTCCATGCTATATAACCATAAATGGCAATTACGGTAAATATTAAATATTGTAAACTAGTAAATGCTAACCCTTTATAAAGGTATAAGGGAACAGAAATAATATCTCCAATAATCCAATAAATCCAATTCTCTAATTTCTTTTTTGCCATCAGCCACATTCCAACAAAAAATATGGCAGTGGTTAATATATCTACATAAGACAACCACGAATCCCATTTATCAAAAAGTGCATAAATCACATATACAAAAATCATGGTTCCAATAAATAATAATACCGAGATTGTCTTTTCTTTCTTTGTTGTTTTGGTAACGGCAATAAAATGAGTCTCATCTACTTTTCTCGTCCACACATACCAGCCATAAATACTCATGGAAAAATAATATGCATTAATCATCATATCTCCCAACAAACCATATTGCAACAATAAATAGACAAAAATAGCTGTACTTATAATCCCCGTTGGATAAACAAGAATGTTTTCCTTTTTAGAATACAACACACTTAAGAAACCAAAAAAGACACCTATAATTTCTAAAACTATAAAATGCGTTGGAACACCGTCGTATTGTGAAAATAGCCAATCAAAAATGTGGTTCATACTCGCTTCGATCAGATTTTACTATTTTCATATATAACAATCCTTTATCGATCATTTCAAAGGCTTCTTTTATTTCTGTAGTGAGCACTTTCATCACTTCGTCATATTCTCCATATACTTGCGTACTTAATGGATTTTCTAATACTGTGAGTCCGCTAGCTCTCATTTTTTTTATAAAGTGAATAATAGAAGGTTCAAAATTATCTTGAATTGGTGTTAGCGTTAATTCTACTGATATATCCATTTATGTTGATTTTTAATTTTTAGTTCTTTGAAAAGTGATATTATACTTATTTGCTTAATATTTTGTTGTCGCAACTTTAATATGCTTCCTTGTTTATCTTCTTTTATTTTCAAGATTTGCTCCCTTATTAACTTAAGCTATCCATTTCTAATGCATAGGCACATGTAAACCCATCAAACTCTAAAAAAGCTACATTATATTTCTTAATAATACCCTTGTAATAAACCCAACCTATTGTCTTTCCTTCTTCAAGTTCAAAAGAAATCACTTTAGTATGTTGCTTAAAACTCATTCCTTCCGTAGCAAAAACTTTGTATAAACTCTCTTTTATACACCATACCACGGTAAGCTTTCTTACATCTTCATCAGTTAGAAAATTATATTCGTAGTTAATAAATTTATTAGCAATCACACTAATTTTATCACGCTGCTTTTCAATATCAATTCCAATATTAGTATCGCTACTAATTATAATTCCAGAGAAAATAAAAGAATGCGTTATCGATATATAATTTCCATCTTTTAGATGTGGCTTCCCATTATCATCATAATACAAATCTGCTGCACTATACCCTGCTACTTTAAGTAACTGCCTAACGCTTAAAAATCCACGTTGATGAATTTCCGATTTCATATGAGACAATCGATCTATACAATTAGCTGTAAGTGTGATTCCCTCCTTCATTTCAAGATAAGATTCTTCTATCTTCCAAATCAGCACTTTAGTATTAGCAGATGGCGTTATAGTTTTGTAAAGAGGCATGAATAATACAAGTTATTTATGTAACTTTGCACCGAATTTTTACAGTGGAAATTACTATTACAAAGCAATATTTATTGCTTAATGATTGTAAAAATAAGAAATGAGAAGGAACTATATTAATTATTTACTATTCATCCGTTATAATTAAATTCTAGATGTTAGTAAAACGGTTCTTCGAAGACTATTAATTTCCACGTTCTTATTCAGAAACAAATAAAAAAATTTAAACAGAAAAAAGTAATATGAGTACCAAAACAGTTCCTTTTGTAGCCTATAAAGTAAAAGATATCTCTTTAGCTGATTGGGGGAGAAAAGAAATAGAATTAGCAGAAGCAGAAATGCCAGGACTAATGTCTCTTAGAGAAGAATATAAAGATGAGCAACCCTTAAAAGGATCTCGTATTGCAGGGTGTCTACACATGACCATCCAAACGGCGGTTTTAATTGAAACATTGGTTGCTTTGGGTGCAGAAGTTACTTGGAGTTCTTGTAACATCTACTCTACGCAAGATCAGGCTGCTGCTGCAATTGCTGCCGCAGGAGTATCTGTTTATGCATGGAAAGATATGACAGAAGAAGAATTTGACTGGTGTATCGAGCAAACACTTTTCTTTGGAGAAGATAGAAAACCATTGAACCTTATTTTAGATGATGGTGGAGATCTTACCAATATGGTTATAGATAAATATCCTGAGCTTGCAGCAGATGTAAAAGGACTTTCTGAAGAAACTACTACTGGAGTTCACCGTTTATACGAGCGTGTAAAGAACGGAACGCTTCCTATGCCTGCTATTAACGTAAACGATTCTGTAACGAAGTCTAAATTTGACAATAAATACGGATGTCGTGAGAGCGCTGTAGATGCTATTAGAAGAGCTACAGACGTTATGCTTGCTGGGAAACGCGTAGTTGTTTGTGGTTATGGAGATGTTGGTAAAGGTACTGCTGCCTCTTTTAAAGGTGCTGGTTCTATCGTTACTGTTACAGAAATAGATCCTATCTGTGCGCTTCAAGCAGCTATGGATGGTTTTGAGGTTAAGAAGCTAGAAAATGTTGTTGAAAAAGCAGATATCGTTATTACAACTACAGGAAATAAAGATATTGTTACTAGCAAGCATTTTGAGCAGATGAAAGACAAGACTATTGTTTGTAATATTGGTCATTTTGATAACGAGATTGATGTAGCTTGGCTAAATAAAAATCATGGTGCTAGTAAAGTAAATATCAAACCACAAGTAGATAAATATACTGTAAACGGTAATGATATTATTCTTTTAGCACAAGGTAGATTGGTAAACTTAGGTTGTGCAACAGGGCATCCTAGTTTTGTAATGAGTAACTCTTTTACAAACCAAACGCTAGCTCAAATAGAGCTTTGGAAACATTCTGATAAGTATGAAAACGATGTTTATATGCTTCCTAAGCACTTAGATGAGAAAGTAGCAAAGCTTCACTTAGAAAAAATTGGAGTAGAGCTTACAGAGCTTAATCAAGAGCAAGCAGAATACATTGGAGTAGAAGTAAAAGGACCTTTTAAGCCTGAGTATTACAGATACTAAAAATTAATAGCGCTCAAAAATATAGATCGCTTTAATATATAACGATAGAAATCCCAAGCAGTAATGTTTGGGATTTTTTTATTGAAAATCTTCAAAGCCAATACAACTAAAGTGTTACTGAGTTTATATAATATGGGCAATTGCTTCGCACCGCGCTTTACGCTACTAGTTTTGGTAAAAGTAAAAACGTTTACCAAAAGCTAACCGCTACAATCCCTATCGCAAAATAATTAAGGCCTAAAATAAAGTTGCTTAAAATAAATAAACGTATGAATTGGAACAACAAACTTCCAAATATCCTTTTTAGTCACTGTTCCCTGCATTTCTAGTTTAATATAATCCAAAATACATCTGTAGAGATAATAGAACAGGAGTGAGATGCTGAAACCATAATGAATATCTAAATGTAATAGAAAGTAAACAACTGTAAAGGGTAAGAAGGCAGCTAAATAATAATCTAAGAGACTCATAATATTTATAGAGTTAATTTCCTACATAATATATTATTTATATAATATAAAATAGAATATTAACTACAAAATGCATATATAAAGGATAAAGAGTAACTAATTAGAATATAAACATTGATTAATACATATAATAAAAACAGGCACAAAAAAAGGCCTTCTGTAAAAGAAGACCTTTAAATATATATTATTAAGTAAACCTTATTAGTGATTCATTTCCTCTTCACCTTCTTGTAAAGGAACAGTTTGAGGTACAAAGTCTTGACCAGGTATTACATACTCACCATTTTCATTAGTTTTACTGTAATCGTAAGCCCATCTGTGAACTTCTGGAATTTCTCCAGGCCAGTTACCATGAATAGCTTCAACAGGAGTAGTCCATTCTAAAGTTGTAGATCTCCATGGGTTTTGAACCGCTTTCTCTCCATAAAACATACTGTAAAAGAAGTTCCAAAGGAATATTAACTGAGCAAGTCCAGCGATTAAAGCAAATACAGTCATTACCACTTGGATATTCGATAAATCATCAAACATAGGGAAGTTTGTATTTGTATAGTAACGTCTTGGTACACCAGCCATTCCTACAAAGTGCATTGGGAAGAAAACTCCATAAGCACAAATTGCAGTAATCCAGAAATGTACATATCCTAAGTTTTTATTAATCATTCTTCCGAACATTTTAGGATACCAATGGTAAATACCAGCAAACATTCCGTAAAGAGCAGAAATACCCATTACTAAGTGGAAGTGAGCAATAACAAAATATGTATCGTGAACATTAATATCTAATGCACTATCTCCTAAAATAATTCCTGTTAATCCTCCAGTAATAAATGTAGATACAAATCCGATAGAGAATAACATCCCTGGGTTCATTTGTATGTTCCCCTTCCAGATTGTTGTAATCCAGTTAAAGGCTTTTACTGCAGAAGGAATTGCAATTAATAACGTTGTAAATGTAAATACAGATCCTAAGAAAGGATTCATCCCTGAAATAAACATATGGTGACCCCAAACGATTGTTGATAAGAAAGCAATTGCTAATATCGAAGCAATCATCGCACGGTAACCAAAGATTGGTTTACGTGAATTGGCAGCCATAATTTCAGAAACAATTCCCATCGCTGGTAAGATTACAATATATACCTCTGGGTGACCTAAGAACCAGAAAAGGTGCTCAAATAATACAGGTGATCCTCCTTGGTAATGTAATACTTCTCCTTGGATAAATATATCTGATAAAAAGAATGAAGTTCCAAAACTTCTATCCATTATAAGCAATAAAGCTGCTGATAAAAGAACTGGGAAAGATACAATCCCGATGATAGCTGTAACAAAGAAAGCCCAAATAGTAAGTGGCAATCTTGTCATAGACATTCCTTTTGTTCTTAAGTTAATAACGGTAACCACATAATTTAAAGATCCTAATAAAGAAGATGCAATAAAGATAGCCATAGAAACTAACCATAAAGTCATCCCTAATCCAGATCCACCCATTGCTTGTGGCAATGCACTTAATGGAGGATAAATTGTCCATCCAGCAGCAGCAGGTCCAGCTTCAATAAATAAAGAAGAAACCATAATGATACTAGATAAAAAGAACAACCAGTAAGAAAGCATGTTCATAAATCCAGATGCCATATCTCTGGCTCCAATTTGAAGTGGAATTAATAAGTTACTAAAAGTACCACTAAGTCCTTGTGTAAGTACAAAGAATACCATGATAGTACCATGAATGGTAACTAATGCCAAATATATATTAGGATCCATTACACCGTCTGGTGCCCAATCTCCTAATAAAATTTCGAATATTTTAAAAGATTCTCCTGGCCATGCAATTTGCATTCTAAAAAGTAATGACATTGCAATTCCTATAACCCCCATTAATAAACCGGTGATTAGGTATTGCTTAGAGATCATTTTATGGTCTTGACTGAATATATACTTCGTTATAAACGTCTCTTTATGATGATGTCCATGATCATGTGCATGATCTTCTAAGTGCCCCTGTTCTGCTGTTGCTGACATAATCTTGTTTCCTTTTATTATTTTTAAATAAACTTAGTTGTTAGTTTTAGTTTGCTGCTGCCATAGCTTTCTTGAAGGTATCTTGTCCTTCTAACCAAGCATCAAACTCTTCTTGTGTTTCTACTACAATTTTCATTTGCATATTGTAGTGAGAAGATCCACAAATTTTGTTACATAATAATACATAATCAAATTCCCAAGCATCAGCATTATCATCACCATTAGCTCTTCTTTCTGCTCTGATTTTATTAATATGTTGAACTTTTTCTACCATATCTGGATCCATTCTCATTTCTTCAGTAGTAACAGTAGGAGTAAATGCAAACTGAGTAATCATACCAGGCACACAGTTCATTTGCGCTCTAAAGTGAGGCATATAAGCAGAGTGAAGTACATCTTGAGAACGCATTTTGAAAATAACTTTTCTACCTACAGGTAAATGTAGTTCTGATTGAGATACGATATCATCTTCTCCATAAGGATCTGATTCGTCTATCCCAAGTACATTATTTTTATTGATATCTATTAAACGAACATTAGCTTGCCCTAAAACATTATCGTTACCTGCGTAACGTGCTTTCCAGTTAAACTGTTGTGCATAAAGCTCTACAATAATAGGGTCTCCCTCTTTATCGTTTACATCCATCAAACTTGTCCAAGTAAAAAGTCCGTAGATAATTAAACCAGCTAAAGTAATAACAGGAATAATAGTCCAAATGAACTCAAGCTTATCATTATCTGCATAAAATAAAGCTTTTTTACCTTTCTGACCTTTGTATTTAAATGCAAACCAATGTAATAATGCTTGCGTGATTATCTGTACAAAGAAAATCAAAGCCATGGAGATAAACATAAGGTTATCAATTCCTTCACCATGTTCAGATGCAGGAGTTCCTAATATAACATCACCCCATGCCCAGAATGAATAGATAGTAATAAGGTAGATGAAGATTAAAAATCCGAACATCAAATACCCATTTAGCTTGTTGTCTTTGTCGTTAGCAATTTGAGAGTTATCTGAATTGACTTGCGACAATTCAAAAATCTTTGTCATCTGCCAGATGGCAATGGCAACAAGTAGTAGAACAATAATAGTTAATAAAGCAGTCATCGTATATATCCTGTTTACTTTTTAAAATTCAATTAATAATGAAAATGTTTACTTTCTTCAACAAACGGATTACGTTTAGCTAGGAAAGATGGTGTTTTTGCAAGTGCATTGAACACTACAAAAATAAACAATCCTAAGAAGAAAAGTATACTTCCAATTTCTGGTATTCCAAAGCTCCAATGCTCTCCAACTGTAGAAGGCATAACGATTTGGAATATATCCATATAATGACCTACAAGGATACTGATTCCTGCAATCATTACGAACCAATTTACACGTTTAAAGTCACTATTCATAAGAACTAAGAATGGGAACACAAAGTTAAACAATAACATTCCGAAGAATACAAAGTTATAATGTTCTATTCTAGTCATAAAGTAACCAACTTCCTCAGGAATATTAGCATACCATATTAACATAAACTGACCAAACCAAAGGTATGTCCAGAAAATACTTAATCCAAACATGAACTTAGCCAAATCGTGTAAGTGACTATCGTTTACAAACTCTAATAATCCTTTAGATTTAAGGTACATAGTAATCATTGCTATTACAGAAACAGCAGATACAAACATACTTGCAAAAATATACCATGCAAATAAAGTACTATACCAGTGTGGCTCTAGCCCCATAAACCAATCCCAAGCCATTATAGACTCTGTTACAAAGAAGAACAATAAGAAAAATACAGAGATTTTAAAATTCTTCTTGTAATATGTGTTGTCTTTTGCCTCATCCTGTGCTAATGAATTTTTAACAGCAAAATGTCTGTAAAGAACCCAACCTGCTAAAAAGATAAAAGATCTTATAAGGAAGAATGGTATGTTTAAATAACCAGACTTTAATTGTAAAATTTCATCGTGCGCCATTACATTAGGATCCATCCATATATATAAATGGTTTAAATGGAATGCTGATGTAAGTACAAAGAATACATAAAGTATTATTGCACCTGGAAATAAGTAAGCACTAATAGCTTCCATTACTCTAAATAGTACTGGCGACCAACCTACTTGTGCAACTTGCTGAATAGCAAAGAATACTAAAGCACCTAAGGCTAACATGAAAAAGAAAAACCCTGCTATAAAGAAAGCTGCCCAAGGGCGGTTTTGCAATTTACTTAGTGTATGCTCGTCATGAGATTGATGCG
Source organism: Joostella sp. (assembly GCF_048266025.1). Classification (NCBI taxonomy): domain Bacteria; kingdom Pseudomonadati; phylum Bacteroidota; class Flavobacteriia; order Flavobacteriales; family Flavobacteriaceae; genus Joostella; species Joostella sp. Next base: position 365,457 of record NZ_JBLXAF010000001.1, read on the forward strand.
CTGCTGCCTCATCTCCATGCCCAGCTTCTGTTTTGTGATGTTCTCCTTTACTAGCTTCTTCGTGGTGATTAACTGCTGCAGCCTCGTGTGAATTATCTTCATGTGAAGCAGCACCATGATGTGCATTATTGGAGACAAGAGCTTTTGCCTCTTCTACCGTTGAGGGAGAAGTAAAAAAACCGTATCCTATCCCAAGAACGCCAACTATCATTAAAATGAAAGATGCTATTCTTAATTTATTTGAAAACGTGTACATATCCTGAATCTTCTTTTGAATAGTTGATTTTGATTATTTATTCTCTAAGTCTTGTTTTAGGGACATTACATATTCAGTAACTTCCCAACGCTCCTCTTCATTAAGCTGGTTAGCATAAGACCCCATTCCGTTTAACCCATAACGGATAACATGGTAAACACTACCTTCTGTTATGGCACGTCCTGCGTCATCGTAACTAGGTATACCTAGTATTTTTTCACGCTTAACCAAAATACCTTTTCCATCCCCTTTTGCACCATGACAAACAGCACAATAGATATTAAAAAGATCTCCACCCTTCTGTAAATACGAATCTGTAACAGTAGAATCAGCATTTCTAAAAGCTTCAAACGGTAACGGATTTTTAAGATTTGCTTTTGCCGCATTATATCCCTCTAATGTGTTAGGATAATCATATGGCATATGCCCTCTTGCAATTGTTCCTTCTACAGGTAATTGCCCTTCTTTACCATTCCTAAAAGCAGCAGTCTCTTGGTAGGTTTCGTAACCTACAGACTTATACATATTAGGCATGTATTGATAATTTCTTGATGATTTATTTTGACATGATGCTACCAAAGTAACAACACCTAAAACAATCCCTATTTTTACAAAAACTCTCATTTCGAATTATTAATGCTTATCTGAAACTTTAACTTCTACTGCTCCTGTATCTACCAAGAGTCTTGTTAACTCGTCTTCATTACCATTCAAAGACACTTCCATTAAAAAATGGTCATCTGTAGTTCTAACATCAGGATTCTCAGCTTTCTTGAAAGGCCATAATCTACTTCTCATATAAAAAGTAATAACCATTAAGTGGGCTGCAAAGAAAACTGTTAATTCGAACATAATCGGTATAAAGGCCGGCATATTCTGAATGAAACTAAAACTAGGCTTAGCTCCGATATTCTGAGGCCAATCTTCTATCATAATAAAGTTCATCATTGTAACAGCTACAGTAAGACCAATACAACCATATATAAATGCTGTGATTGCTAATCTTGTTGGAGCTAATCCCATCGCTTTGTCTAGTCCATGGACTGGAAAAGGCGTATAAACTTCTTCTATATGATGATGCGCTTCTTTAACACGTTTTACGGCTAACATCAAAACGTCGTCATCATTGTACATTGCTTGTATAACTTTTGAAGCCATAGATTAATTTATTAGATTTTTAGCTTGACCTGCCCAATCATCTCTTTGTGCTCTTCCTGGGAATTTTCCAGTAATTGAGTCTAAAAGATTATATTCTTTCTCGGACATTTTACTTACTTGTTCATATTTATAAATCCCAATCTGATTTAATGTCTGTTCCATAACTGGACCAACACCATCAATCTTCTTAAGATCGTCTGCTTTATCTTCTTCAGGATTAAACGCTCCTAAAGCACTTATTAACTGAGCTTGCTTTTCAGCATCTATAGTTACACTAGCTGTAGAAGTTTCATTACTTACTTCAGCAATATCTGAAGTTCTGTTATCCGCTCCTGTACCTACTAAACTATTTCCATCTTCACGAAGACGTTTGTAACGCTCTCCTGATGATTTCAATATAGTTTTAACCTCTGCCTGCGCAATTACAGGGAATGTTCTAGCATATAAAAGGAATAATACAAAAAAGAATCCTATTGTTCCTAAGAAGATACCAACATCTACAAAAGTAGGAGAGAACATTGTCCATGAAGATGGTAAATGACCTTTACTTAAGTTGATCACGATAATATCGAAACGCTCAAACCACATTCCTATATTAATTATAATAGAACATATAAATGACCAAATATAGTTTCTTCTTAATTTTTTAATCCAAAGTGTTTGTGGCACTATAAAGTTACAAATAATAAGTGCCCAGAAAGCCCACCAATATGGTCCTGTAGCTGCACCTATAGATAAGTATGTATAATCTTCATAGTTACTACCAGAATACCATGCAATAAAGAACTCTGTAATATAAGCAACACTTACAATACCTCCAGTAAGCAAGATTACTTTATTCATATTCTCGATATGAACTCTAGTAATATAAGCTTCTAGGTTAGATACTTTACGCATTATAATAAGTAACGTTAATACCATCGCAAAACCAGAGAAGATAGCCCCAGCAACGAAGTACGGAGGATAAATTGTACTGTGCCAACCAGGAATTACCGACGTAGCAAAGTCAAAAGATACAATGGTGTGTACAGAAAGTACTAATGGAGTTGCTAAACCTGCCAACACTAAAGATACTTCTTCAAAACGTTGCCAGTCTTTCGCTCGACCACTCCAACCGAAACTTAATAAACTATATATTTTTTTCTGAAAAGGCTTAACTGCTCTATCTCTAAGCATTGCAAAATCTGGAAGTAAACCAGTCCACCAGAAAACCAATGATACTGATAAGTACGTGGAGATTGCAAATACATCCCAAAGTAATGGAGAGTTAAAGTTCACCCAAAGAGAACCAAATTGATTAGGAATAGGAAGTACCCAATATGCTAACCATGGTCGACCCATGTGAATTATTGGAAACAATCCTGCTTGTACTACCGAGAAGATAGTCATAGCTTCTGCTGAACGGTTAATTGCCATCCTCCATTTCTGACGGAATAACAATAATACTGCCGAAATAAGTGTTCCAGCGTGACCGATACCTACCCACCATACAAAGTTGGTAATATCCCAGGCCCATCCAATGGTTTTATTTAATCCCCATACACCAATACCAGTTGATACAGTATAGATAATACAGCCTATTCCCCAAAGGAAGGCTACTAAAGCTATTGAAAAGACAATCCACCATAGTTTGTTAGCTCTTCCCTCAACTGGGGCAGCAACGTCTACAGTAACATCATGGTAAGATTTTTCTCCCGTTACTAAAGGTTCACGTATAGGTGCTTCGTAATGCGACGCCATAATACTTTATATAATTATTCTTGTTAATTCTTTTTTTTATGCTTCTTCTGTATTTCTAACTTTCACGTGATAGAATACATTTGGTCTAGTTCCTTTAAACCCAAGTAAGTGATACATACGGTTGTCTTCTTTCAATTCAACTATCTCACTTTCCTTATCGTTAACATCTCCAAACTTAATTGATCCAGAGCTACAAGCTGCAGAACAAGCGGTCTTAAACTCACCATCTTTAATCGGTCTACCCTCTCTCTTAGCGTCTAAGATTGTCTTCTGTGTCATTTGTATACACATAGAACATTTCTCCATAACACCACGAGATCTAACCGTTACATCTGGGTTTAATACCATTCTACCAAGGTCGTCATTCATATGGAAATCAAACTCATCATTCTCACTATATAAGAACCAGTTAAAACGACGTACTTTATACGGACAGTTGTTTGCACAATAACGAGTACCTACACAACGGTTGTATATCATTTGGTTTTGACCCTGCTTACCATGAGAAGTTGCCGCAACAGGACAAACAGTTTCGCAAGGAGCATGGTTACAATGCTGACACATTACCGGTTGGAATGCCACCTGAGGATTCTCAGAAGGGTGCTCTAACTGATGATATGTACTTATTGAATTTGGAGCAGCTTCCACTACTTCATTATCTCCTTCAAAACTTTCTTCTGAAGAATAATATCTATCGATACGCAACCAATGCATATCTCTGTATTTTCTAACTTCGCTCTTACCTACAACTGGTACATTATTTTCAGCGTGACATGCTATAACACAAGCCCCACAACCAGTACATGAGTTAAGATCTACAGATAAGTTAAAATGATGACCAACACTAGAATCAAATTCTGCCCAAAGGTTAGCTTCTTCTGCCGCAACCTCCTGATGATTTACAGAAACCTCTGGTTGAGGATTCCAATCGTGAGAATTTTTAGTATTGAAAATCTCTAGAGAAGTTTCTCTTAAGATATCACCTCTTCCGTCCATAGTACTTTTCATTTGCACAGAAGCAAACTCATGAGTACCAGAAACTTTTTCTAACTTAACTTCTTGAGAAGCATTAAAACCTAAGTAAAGCGGATATGCATTTACTCCAGTTTTCATTTCTTCTTTCACACCAAGCGTTTTACCGTAACCGAAAGAAAGACCTACAGTCCCCTTTGCTTGTCCTGGCTGAATTAACGCTGGTACTTTATCTAATGTAACACCTCCAACAACTACTTTTACGTAGTCACCATTTAAGGCTCCATCAGAAACAGTATAATTTTCTACTCCTAAAGCTTCAGCATCTGCTAAAGATATAGTAAGGTAGTTATCCCATGTATTTCTTGTAATAGGATCTGGCAACTCTTGTAACCAAGGATTGTTTGCCTGACGTCCATCACCTAATCCTGTTTTAGGATATAGTGTAATTTCCATTCCATTTGCAGTTGCACCAGCAAGCTGATTAACAGCAGAAGCAACAGATGCTACCGCAGCTTCAGCATTCATTGGCTCTGTATCTGCAGGAGCAGCAAAAGGAACCGCATCTTCATCAGCTTCAGCAGTTACATTTCCATTTCCAACAAAAACACCATCGTGCAATGCAGTATTCCAAGAAGAACCACCAAGAATAGTAGATCTCCAAGTTTCTTTTATATAATCGCTATAACTAGCATCACTACCAGTCCATTTTAATAAAGAGTCTTGAAATTGTCTTGTATTAAATAAAGGACGAATAGTAGGCTGCATTAAGCTATAATGACCTTTTTTCATTTCTACATCACCCCAAGATTCTAAGTAATGAGGCTCAGCTGCAATGTATCCAGCTTTTGTAGAAGTTTCATCTTCTTTTAAAGAGAATGCAACAGATAAATCTACATTTGCCAACCCTGCCTCAAACTCAGCAGCATTTGGTAATGTATAAAGCGGATTAACACCACTCATAATCAATGCACCAACTTTACCAGCATTCATATCTTCAACTAAAGCAGCAACTTGTTTTACATTTCCTTGGCGAGTCATTCTAGGTGCATCTGCATCCATAACAACACTTCCAATAGATTTATTTATTGATAAAACAACTTTTTGAGCATTTACGTCGGTTATTCCAGTAACAACTACTGCATTTTTACCTGCTCTTGCTACTTGCGCAGCTGCATTTTTAACAGCTTCATCAATTTTTGCTGGCAACTCACCTCCAACAGATTTTCCATTTAAATACCCATAAAACTTAGCTAAAGCTACTTTTTGCTGAGATGGTGTTAACGGAACTCTCTTATCGGCATTTGCTCCAGTTAAGCTCATATTAGACTCAAACTGAATATGTCTCGACATTTTACCATGCGCAGGAACACGTCCTTTAGCATAACCAGTATCGAAACCTCCACCTTGCCAATCTCCTAAGAAATCAGCTCCAAACGAAACTATAACTTCAGCTTTAGAGAAGTCGTAATCCGCTAAAGCGCGAACTCCATATGACGACTCAAAAGCATCTAATGCTGCATCTTCAGATATGGCATCGTACTGAATATGCTTTACGTTTCCGTACTTAGCAGAAAATTCAGCAATTAATCTTTTTACAGAAGGACTAGCAAAAGTTTGTGTTAATAACACAATTTGTTTTCCACTAGCCTTAGCAGCGTTAAGTCCGTTTGTTACATTTGTATCAAGATCTCCCCAAGAAATATACTCGCCTTTTGCTTTTGGTCCTTGAACACGCATGCTATCATACAATCCTAAAACAGATGCATGAACTCTAGCATTTGCGCCACCATTAACTTTAGCGTCATTATTACTTTCAATCTTAATAGGTCGACCTTCACGAGTCTTTATTAATATGCTAGCAAAATCGTATCCATCTGCAATTGTAGTAGCATAGTAATTTGCTACTCCAGGAATAATATTCTCTGGCTGAACAACGTAAGGTATAGATTTTGTTACTGGACCTTCACAGGCTGCTAAAGAAGCAGCAGCTGTAGTAAATCCTACATATTTAAGAAAATCTCGTCTACTCGTAGACGAAGAACCTAATGAATCTTCATCTCCTAAAAATTCATCGTTAGGGATTTCCTCAACAAACTCATTCTGTTTAAGCGTCTCAGCGATAGAGCTATTTGGATTTAGCTCCTCAACACTTGACCAGTATTTTTTGTTTGATGCCATGTTATATATAACTATTTTAAATCAACCTGCCTAAACAGGCTTATCTTAGATTCTTTTATTCTAAATTCTTTTTTTAAAGCGTCTTTATTAATAGTGACACTTAGCACATTCGATTCCCCCAAGCTGAGCAGCCGTTAACTGATCTACTCCATATTTCTTAGAAAGCTCTTCATGTATTTTTGCGTAGTACTCATTACCCTCCATCTTAACATTTGTAGTACGGTGACAATCTATACACCATCCCATAGTTAAAGGAGCTTCTTGATGTACAATCTCCATCTCTTCGATTGGACCGTGACATTTCTGACAAGCTATCTGACCAACAGTTACGTGTTGCGAGTGATTAAAGTATGCGAAATCTGGTAAGTTATGAATACGAACCCACTTAACAGGTTTTGTTTCCCCAGTGTACTGCTGATTTTCGTTATCCCAACCAACAGCATCGTATAATTTAGCAATTTCCTTATCATAAAACTCTTTAGAATACTCCTCAGTAGCTGTAGACTCAGCAACTTCTGGAATACTTTTGTGACAGTTCATACAAACATTCAAAGATGGAATCCCTGAAGTTTTAGAACTTCTAGCAGATGAGTGACAATATTTACAGTCAATCTCATTATCTCCAGCATGAATTCTATGTGAATAATGAATAGGCTGTATTGGCTGATACCCTTGATCAACACCAACCTGCATCATCCAACCATATGCAAAATATCCTGAAGCTAATAATAAAAACACTACAGAAACCAATACTAAGAATTGATTCTTAACAAAGGCTTTCCATAACGGTAAGCTCTTTTCTTTAACAGCGTATTCAACACCATTCGCTTCTGCAATTCTTCTTAAGGTCTTATTAACCAAAACAAGCATTACAACTAAAACAGCAAAGATTAAAATAAGTGCCCCTAAAATAATGTCATTCCCTACACCTCCGGAATTAGCATCACCATCACCTGCAGCCTGCGCATTTGCTTCTGCAGCTGGCGCCTCTTTTTTAGGCTCCATTGTATAAGCGATGATATTATCAATATCTTCTGTACTTAATTGAGGGAAAGCTGTCATCACAGAAGGCTGATACTCATCCCAAAGCTTATTCGCCTCTGCATCTCCAGATTTAATTAACGCTTGACTGTTCTTGATCCAAGAATGCAACCATTCGCTATCATGTTTATCTCCAACACCTCTTAGCGCAGGTCCAGTCATCTTTCTATCTAGATGGTGACATGCAGCACAATAAGTATTAAATAAAGATTTTCCTGCAGCAGGGTCTCCTTGTTGATCCTGAGCAAAAGCAGTAGTTGTAAACGCTAGCAAAAGCGCTAATCCGATACCTAAAATTCGCGTAATTGAATTAGGGTGTATCACCTTTTTCATATTAGAATATGTATTTTCTATCATAAATTGGCACGATTTTTACACTGTAAAAGTCATAAACCGTTTTATTAATCCGAGCACAAAAATACGACATAGACTCGATTTGCGAAATGTTAGGGAAGCGTTAATACATAATTTATACTTATTCTAAATAAAAAAAATTATTTTTAAACAAAATATTAGATTTACATTTGCATAAAACAGCATTCATTATGAGAATATTAGCACATAAAAAACAATTAACTTTAGTAGTTTCCGCCCTTATTTTCAGCGGAATTACTCACGCTCAGAGCAGTGTTAAAACTTCAAAAGAGGTAGGAAAAATAAATATTGAACAGGACGCGAGGATAGAAAAACTGGTTGCATATAAAACCAATATCAATAAAACTGACGACGAAAAGCACTATAAAATCCAAATTTATAACGGAACATTAGAAGGTGCTCAAAAGGCAAAACAAGAATTCAATAGAGAATTTAAAGATATAGTTTCCGACATCGCCTTCGAAACACCAAACTACAAAGTAAGAGTAGGTCAATTTAGAACCAGATTAGAGGCCGACAGATATTTAATTGAAGTAAAAGAAGATTACCCTAGCGCATTTTTATTACAGCCTTAAATTGCGTAAAAATAAGACATAAAAAAAGCGACTCATTTGAGTCGCTTTTTTTATGTTTGATACTGAAATTATTTCAGCTTTTTCTTAACCTCTACTTCTCTAAAGCTTTCTACAACATCTCCAATATGGATATCGTTGTAGTTCTTAACTTGAAGTCCACAGTCATAACCTTTAGAAACTTCTTTAACATCATCCTTAAATCGTTTTAAAGAAGCTAATTCTCCAGTGTAAACTACCACACCATCTCTAATTAATCTGATTCCAGAATTTCTATAGATCCTACCATCTGTTACCATACAACCTGCAATGGTACCAACTTTAGAAATCTTGAATGTTTCACGGATTTCTGCAGTACCTGTAATCTCTTCTTTAAGCTCTGGAGACAACATACCTTCCATCGCATCTTTAAGATCATTAATTGCATCGTAGATAATAGAATATGTACGGATATCAATTTCTTCCTTATCAGCTACCGAACGAGCATTACCCATTGGTCTTACATTAAATCCGATGATAATCGCATCAGATGCTGTTGCTAATAAAACATCAGATTCTGTAATTGGACCTACTGCTTTATGTATAATATTAATATGAATCTCTTCTGTCGATAATTTTTGGAACGAATCTGTTAAAGCCTCTACAGAACCATCAACATCTCCTTTAAGGATAATATTAAGCTCTTTAAAGTCACCTAACGCAATACGTCTTCCAATTTCATCTAAAGTAATATGACGCTGTGTTCTTACAGACTGCTCACGTTGCAATTGTGTACGCTTCGTAGCAATTTGCTTAGCCTCACGTTCATCTTCATAAACATTAAATTTATCACCAGCCTGTGGCGCTCCATCTAAACCTAGAATAGAGATTGGAGTTGAAGGCCCAGCAACTTTAACTTCATTACCACGCTCATCTTGCATTGCTTTAATCTTACCACTATGCGTTCCCGCAAGTACGTAATCTCCAATATTTAATGTTCCTGCTTGCACAAGTACAGTAGACACATAACCTCTACCTTTATCTAAGTAAGCTTCTACAACTGTACCGTTAGCTATCTTATTTGGATTTGCTTTCAATTCTAAAATCTCAGCTTCCAATAATACTTTCTCTAATAATTCTGGAACTCCTTGTCCTGTTTTTGCTGAAATATCTTGAGATTGAATTTTACCTCCCCAATCTTCAACAAGAAGGTTCATTTGCGCTAACCTCTCTTTAATCCTTTCTGGATTTGAAGTTTCTTTATCAACCTTATTGATTGCAAAAACAATAGGAACTCCAGCAGCTTGTGCGTGACTAATTGCCTCTTTTGTTTGCGGCATCACATCATCATCCGCTGCAATTACAATAATTGCAAGGTCAGTTACTTGAGCTCCACGAGCACGCATTGCCGTAAAGGCCTCGTGACCAGGAGTATCTAAAAATGCAATTTTATTCCCATTTTTTAAAGTAACACCATAAGCACCGATATGCTGCGTAATACCTCCACTCTCTCCAGCAATAACATTTTCTTCACGGATATAATCCAATAAAGATGTTTTACCATGATCTACGTGTCCCATTACCGTTACAATTGGCGCACGGAATACTAAATCTTCAGGAGCATCTACTTCTTCAACTACTGCTTCTTCAATATCGGTTGTTATAAACTCAACTTCATATCCAAATTCATCAGCAATAATAGTTAATGTTTCAGCATCTAATCGCTGATTCATAGTAACCATCATTCCTAGAGACATACAAGCAGAAATAATTTGCGTAACAGGAACATCCATTAATGTTGCAACCTCACTTACAGTAACAAACTCTGTTACTTTAAGCACTTTGCTTTCTGCTTCCTGCTGCGCTTGTTCTTTCTCAGTTTTCTGTCTATGGAAATCTCTTTTCTCTCTACGATACTTAGCACCTTTAGACTTACTTGATTTACCTTGCAGTTTTTCAAGCGTCTCTCTTACTTGTTTTTGAACTTCTTCTTCAGTAGGCTCTACTTTCTCAACAGGAGCTGATCCACGTCTACCTCTTCCCGGTCCACCAGAATTTCTGCCTTTAGCAAATCTTCCGCCACCACCAGATGTGTTATTTGGTCTAGGCCCTTTATTATTATTGTTGTCTTTACTTATTCTACGACGACGTTTCTTTTTGTCATCAGCAGCTTTAGAACCACCTTTTTTATCAGTTGACTTAGCGTCTTCTTTCTTTTTCTTAGGCTTATTAAACTGGGAAAGATCTATTTTCTCTCCAGTAAAGTTAGGACCAGATAATTTAGTATACTTTGTCTTAACTTGTTCAGAATCTACTTCCTCACCATCTACAATAACCTTTTTAGTTTCCTTAGGAGCATCTGACTCTTTTTTGGCAACTGGTTTAGACTCTTGTTTAGGTTTTTGCTGAGTAGCTTCTTGCTTCTCTTTAGGAGCCTCCTGTTTAGCTTTAACAGGCGCCGCTTCTTCTTTCTTTTCAGTTTTACTTTCCACAGGTTTATTTGCTTCAGGTTTTTTATCTTCAACCTTTTTCTGTTCTACCTGTTTTGGCTCAACTTTTTTCTCCTGCACCTTCTCTACTTCAGCCTGCTTTTTCTCCTCCACCTTCTTAACCTCAGGTTTTTTTACTTCTTCCTTAGGCTCTTCTTGTTTGTTTTCTTGCTGAGGCGTCTCTAATTTCTCGGCTGGCTTTTCTTCCTTCTTCTCTGGAGCAGCTTTTTCTTTCTTACCATCAAGATCAATCTTACCAACAGTCTTTGGACCTGCTAAATTCGCCTTAGCCTTCACAATTTCTTGCTCTTCTTGCTTCTGACGCTTTAGCTCATTCTCTTTTTCCAATTCCTGCCTGATCGCTTCTTTCTCTTTACGCTTTTCCTCCCCAACCTCTTTAGAAGCAACTTTCTTACTTCTGTCCGTTTGAAATTCGTCTAAGAGAACATTATATACCTCATTGGTGATTTTTGTGGTAGGGCGTGCCTCCACATCATGACCTTTTGACGATAGATATTCTACCGCACGATCCAATGAAATATTTAACTCTCTTAAAACTTTATTTAGCCTCAATTTTGCGCTTTCAGCCATACAATATTTGTTATCCTAAATTTTATTTACCCACCCATTGTGAGTTGAATGTTTCGATATCAATCGAAATTCATTTATTATTCCTTTCAAAAACCTCGCAGGCATTACCCGAGGTTGTGCACTCTAAAAACTAGTCATCAAACTCTTCCTTAAGAATTCTTACTACTTCTAAAATTGTTTCTTCTTCAAGATCTGTTCTACGAATTAAATCGTTCACATCTTGATCTAGAACACTCTTAGCCGTATCAAGACCAATTTTTCTAAACTCATTAATAACCCATGCTTCAATTTCGTCAGAGAATTCTGTTAACTCAACATCTTCCTCTACACCTTCACGAAGCACGTCAATTTCATAACCGGTTAATTGACCAGCTAAACGTATATTGAAACCACCTTTACCAATTGCTTTAGAAACCTCTTCTGGTTTTAAAAGCACTTCAGCATGCATAGTTTCATCATTCAAAGTTACTAAACTTACTCTAGCTGGGCTCAATGCACGGCTAATAAACAACTGTGGGTTGTTAGTAAAATTAATAACATCGATATTTTCATTTCCTAATTCACGAACTATTCCATGAATTCTAGAACCTTTCATCCCAACACAAGCTCCAACAGGATCTATTCTATCATCATAAGAATCTACCGCTACTTTTGCTTTCTCACCAGGAATCCTAACAACTCTCTTAACAGATATCAATCCGTCAAAAACTTCTGGGATCTCTTGCTCAAATAATTTCTCTAAAAATGCAGGTGCAGTTCTAGACATAATTATCATTGGCTTATTACCTTTCAGCTCTACGCCTTCAATAATACCTCTTACATTTTCTCCTTTTCTGAAAAAATCTGAAGGGATTTGCTTATCCTTCGGAAGAAGAATCTCATTACCTTCATCATCTAACAAAATAACAGCTTTATGACGAATATGATGTACTTCCGCAGTATAAATCTCTCCAATAAGATCTTTAAACTGTTTGTATACAGTTGTATTATCGTGTTCGTGTATCTTAGAAATTAAGTTCTGTCTTAACGCAAGAATAGATCTTCTTCCAAGATCGATCAACTTCACCTCTTCAGACACATCCTCTCCTACCTCAAAATCTGGCTCAATTTTTCTAGCCTCTGTAAGTGAAATTTCTTGATTATCATCTTCCACCTCATCATCTGCAACAACAATTCGGTTTCTCCATATCTCTAAATCTCCTTTATCAGGGTTTATAATGATATCAAAATTATCATCAGATCCAAACTTTTTCTTTAGCGCATTTCTGAATACATCTTCCAAAATGGCCATTAACGTTACACGATCTATGAGTTTGTCGTCCTTAAACTCAGAAAATGATTCGATCAATGCAAGATTCTCCATGTCAATTTCTTAATTAAAATGTTATCATCACTTTAGCTTCTTTAATATCCGCAAAAGGAATCTCTTTTTCGTACTTTACGGTTACCTTACCCTTACCTACCGGCTTAGGTTCACGAGCTTTCCAACTTAAATGGATCCCGTTATCTGTAACAGCCGTAAGTTCACCTTCAATTTTCTCTTCAGCAGTTTTCACCTGAAGCTTTCTTCCTACACTTTTTTTATACTGCCTGTTGTGTACTACAGGTTCTGTTGCTCCCGGAGAAGCTACTTCTAGAGCGAAATCATGTTCATCTCTATCAATATTATGCTCAACATGCCTACTTACAGTCATACAATCTTTCAAAGTAACCCCATTGTCACCATCAATAACTATCTTGATTTTGTTATCTGGAGTCATAGAGAAATCGATCAAAAAAATTGACTCATTCTCTGCTAATACTTCATTCAAAAGCGCTGTTACTCTTTCCTTCAACATGTAATATTTGTATAAAAAGAGGGGACTTTTTGTCCCCTCTGAAATAGATTATTCATTTTCAACGGTGCAAATATACAATTTTTTTTAAACCTAAAAACACCTTGACACATCTTTATATTACATATCTTTCTATAAATGAATTTATTCCTACCCAAAAAAGACAAGCTCCACAGAAAATAATTCTGATTCTGAAGCAATAAAACACCTTAATATTTCGTCAATATTTCGTCTAAATAAATTACAACCTCCCACAAAAGGGATGTGTAGTATATACAATTTTACTAATATTTCATAATAATTTAAAGAACAAAACAAGATAAAAACCACTGCTATTATTAAAATCAGCTATTATCTTTTGAGATGATAATTACTAACTAAAACGGAAGCGGATATATGTAGTGTTCGCTCCAACTCTCTTATCATTTCGACAGTTAATTTCTTTCTTCGATTTAAAATTTCAGAAACACGACTCTTACCTCCAATTACTCCTACCAAATCCTTCTGACGCATATTTAATTCTTCCATTCTAATTTTTATCGCCTCAATTGGATCGGGTGCTTCAATAGGATAATGCTCATTTTCATAGTTTTCGATAAGCAAAGAAAGTATTTCCGCCTCATCTCCCTCTTCACTATCAATTGAGGCATCAAAAATCACCTCTAAACGACTAAGTGCATCTCGGTAATCTTTGTCAGATTTAATTGGTCTTAACTTCATAACAGTTTTTCTTAAATTGTATCAGCATCAATTTTATCATATTCAGCATGCGTACCTACAAAACGTATAAATGCCCATTGTTTTTCATAATTAAATTTAACAATCAATCGATAAGAATTACCTTTAATATTAAAAACAACTCGGCCATTTTTTAAAATACTTGCATTAATATAAGTCTGCTTAACATCACTTGGAGTAAACCATTTTGCACTTTTAGCAGTGTCATACCAAGTCTTTAAATATTGTTCGGAATCAGCATGACTTTCCCAATATTCTCGAAGCGTACTTTTTGCAATTATTCGTTTCATTTATCCGACTCTAAACCAAAGATACAACAAGTTCTCTAATAACGAACTAAATAACTTCTAATAAATCACTCTTAAAACAAACACACAACACCTAATCAATTTGTTTTAATAAAACCTAAACTGTACTTTTAAAGACAGATAATCTAAATATAATTTAATGAAAAAAATACTATTCTTACTTGCCTTAGCTGCAAATATTTGCACCGCACAAGAAAAGTTATCCTACCAAAAGCCATCAAGCGAAATTCTAGAACTCGCAGATGTACAATTAGCTCCATCAGTAAAAATAGCAAGCAATCAAGAATACATGATTATGCTATACAGAGATCGTTACAAAAGCATCAACGAGCTTTCTGAATCGGAATTACGTCTTGCAGGACTCCGAATAAACCCTAAAACGAATATCGGCAGCAGAACTACTTACTACAATAATATCACAATAAAAAACCCTAAAGAGAAAGAAGCCTCTGAAGTTAAAAACTTACCTAAAGAATTGCGTCTTTCTAACTACAAATGGTCTCCAGACGAATCCAAAATTGCCTTTACAAACACCGTAGATAATGGCGTAGAGCTATGGGTAATTGACTTAAAAAGTAAGTCTGCAAAAAAACTTACGGATGCAAATGTTAATGCAAACCTTGGAGATGTTATAAACTGGTACAAAGACAGCAACTCTCTTCTTGTAAAAATGATTCCTAATGAAAGAAAAGAACTTATAAATCAGAATGAAAGCGTCCCTACTGGACCTACAATTTCCACAAACAACGGGAAAAAGGCACAAAACAGAACATACCAAGATCTTTTAAGTAATCCTAATGACGAATTTAATTTCGAACAATTAGCGGTTTCCGAAATCTACAAAATCTCTCTCGACGGAAGCAAAACTAAATGGAAAGATAGCGATATGTACAGAAATATTAGCTTTTCTCCTGACGGAAACTATGTAATGACCACAACTATAAAAAGACCATTTTCATACCTAGTTCCTTATTATAGATTCCCATCAGTAACAACTATTTACAAGAAAGACGGAACACTCGTAAACGAAGTCCTTAACGCACCTCTTAACGAAGATTTACCAAAGGGATTCATGGCTACTGAAGAAGGTAGAAGAGACATTTCATGGAGGAAAGATAAAGCTGCAACTCTTGTTTATGTTGAAGCGTTAGACGGTGGAGATCCTGAAAATGATGTAGAATACAGAGACGAAGTTTTCACACTAGAAGCGCCATTCAGTGGAAATGGAACGAGCATATTAAAAACAAAGAATAGATTCAGTGGAATTATTTGGGGAAATGAAACAACAGCTATCGCCTATGATAGATGGTGGAACAACAGAAACACTAAAATATACCTTTTTAACCCTGAAAACACTTCAAAAGCACCAAAAATAATTTCAGATAGAAATTACCAAGACGTTTATAGCGATCCAGGTTCTTTTGTAACACATGAAAATAGATACCACGAAAACATACTTTATTTAGATAATAAAGAAAATACTTTCCTTATTGGAGATGGTTTTTCTGAAGAAGGACAACATCCATTTGTAGATAAGCTAAACTTAAACACACTAAAAAAGGAAACCCTTTACAAATCTAACTTAAAAGATAAAAAGGAAGACTTATTGGAGTATGATCCAGAGACAGATCAATTACTAACGAGAATTGAATCTCCAAGCGAATACCCAAATTACTATTACAAAAACATTAAATTAAGAAAAGCCGCACAACAACTAACATTCTTTAAAAATCCGTTTGATAAAATTAAAGACATTCACAAAGAGGTTATTACTTACAAAAGAGATGATGGATTAGAACTCTCTGGGACACTTTACCTCCCTGTAGGCTACGACATGAATAAAAAGGAGAAAATGCCAATGATTTTATGGGCATACCCAAGAGAATACAAAGACAAAAACAGCGCTTCTCAAAACACTCAGAATCCAAATGAATTTACATACCTATCCTATTCATCTCCTATTTTCTGGGTATCTAAAGGTTATGTAGTTTTAGATGATGCTGCTTTCCCTATAATTGGAGAGAATAATGAGCAACCAAACGATACTTTTAGAAAACAACTAGTTGCAAATGCAAAAGCAGCTATAGACGCAGTTGATAACTTAGGATATATTGATAGAGACCGTGTTGCTGTAGGCGGACATAGCTACGGTGCTTTCATGGTGGCCAACTTACTATCACACTCAGATTTATTTGCAGCTGGAATTGCAAGAAGCGGTGCTTACAACAGAACACTTACTCCTTTCGGATTCCAAAGCGAAGAACGTAACTATTGGGAGGCTCCAGAAATTTATTACAACATGTCTCCATTTATGCATGCTGAAAAGATGAACAATCCTCTTTTACTAATCCACGGAGAGGCAGACAACAACTCAGGAACTTACCCAATGCAAAGCGAGCGCTATTTTAATGCATTAAAAGGATTAGGAGCCACAGTAAGACTTGTAATGTTACCAAAAGAAAGTCATGGATACAGAGCTAAAGAAAGTATTTTACATGTTATTTGGGAGCAAGACCAATGGCTAGAGACGTATGTGAAAAATAAAAAGACAGAAAAAAGCAACTAACAGAAAGTATATAAAAAACAAAAATCCCGATTTTCATCGGGATTTTTTTTGGTTGGCCTACTAGGACTCGAACCTAGAACGACTGGACCAAAACCAGCTGTGTTGCCAATTACACCATAGGCCAATCAATCTTGCTTCACTTGACACGTGGTCTTTAAAAGCAGGTGCAAATTTAATACAAACTTTGATATGCACAAACATTTTTTTAAATTATTTTTAAATCATTTAAAACTCTCTTGTTAACATTTATCAAAAGTGGGGTACATTCGCTTATAATTTATTAAATTCGCCTGCTATATATGAAAAACAGTTACATGTCTGCAAATCAATTTAAAAAATGGGATACAATCCTTGGATGGATCGTATTTTTGATCGCATTAATTACCTACCATTTAACGGTTGAGCCCACCTCAAGTTTTTGGGATGCTGGGGAATACATTGCCACATCTGCAAAATTACAAGTAGGACACCCACCGGGAGCTCCTTTCTTTCAGATGATGGGTGCATTCTTTGCAATGTTCGCTCCAGATGCAGAAGCAGTAGCTGTAACCGTAAATCATATGTCGGTTTTTTCGAGTGCTTTTGCCATTCTATTTATGTTTTGGTCAATAACTAATATCACTAGAAAGTTAGCTTTAAAATCAGGAGAACTTACTACTGCAAACTATATTGCTATCTTAGGAAGCGGTGTAGTTGGCGCATTAGCATTTACATTTTCAGATAGTTTTTGGTTCAATGCTGTAGAAGCTGAAGTATATGCAATGGCCATGCTTCTTACCTCTTTAATGGTTTGGCTTGGACTTAGATGGGCAGACGAAATGAACACTCCACGAGGAAATCGCTGGTTGATTCTAATCTCTTTGGTAGTAGGACTTTCTTTTGGAGTTCACTTTATGGCATTACTTACCATTCCTTCCCTAGGAATGATTTATTACTTCAAAAACTACAAAGACTATAACGCAAAATCTTTCATAATAGCCAACATTGTTTCGATAGCAATTTTACTTTTCCTATTTAAATTACTCCTTCCAAACGTTCTTAAAGTATTTGGATATTTAGAGGTTTTCTTTGTAAACAGCATCGGACTTCCTTTTAATTCAGGAACAATTATCGCGGGGATTATAATTATTGCAATATTCTACTTCGCTTTAAACTATACGAGAAAGAAAAATTATAAACTCATAAACACGATCGTTTTAAGTGTTATGTTCATATTAATTGGGTTTTCCACTTGGATGATGATTCCTATCCGTGCGAATGCTGGAACGGTAATTAATGAGAATAGCCCAACAGATGCACGTCAGTTATTAGCCTATTATAATCTAGAGCAGTATCCAGAAACACATTTGTTTTACGGACCTATGTATTCTGATGCTTTTGCTGGTCAAGATCCAGACAATCCATATAAAGACGACAAACCTAAGTACGAAAGAAAAGGCGGTAAATATGTTATTGTAAACAAATACAAGAATTCTAGAGTAGCTCCAAATAGCAGTCAAGAAGGATTCTTACCGAGAATGTGGAGTAGCGAACACGCTGCTAACTACATGAAAATTACTGGACCATTAGACATAAAAGTAAAACCAGAATATCGTAGTGAAAAGCAACTGACCGATGCGGTTAGTCAGTTTAAAAGAGATCTTGAAAATGGTACTATTGATGAAGATGAATACATAAATTTCATCAAACAATTTAATGAATATCTCACCATAGAGAAACCTTCATTCATGCAAAATATGCGATATTTATTTGAGTTTCAAATGGGATATATGTATTGGAGATATTTTATGTGGAATTTTGTTGGACGCCAAGATGATATCCAAGGAAGGTTAGACAATCATGGAAATTGGCTAAGTGGAATTAAGTTCGTTGACGAATGGCGATTAGGATCTCAAGACAACTTACCTTCAGATGTACTAAATAATAAAGCTAGGAACACCTATTTCTTCCTTCCATTAATTTTAGGACTGATAGGATTTCTATTTATATTAAAATCCAGTAAGCAACAATTCTGGATTCTCTTTACGCTCTTCCTATTTATGGGGATTGCATTAAAAATATACCTAAATGAGCGCCCATTTGAACCTAGAGAACGTGATTATGCCTTGGTCGGCTCTTTCTTTGTCTTCTCTATGTGGATTGGAATGGGAGTTTATGCGCTTTTTGATGAATTTAAAAAACACCTAACTCCAAAAATATTAGCTCCGATTGTTACAGTAGTTTGCCTATTGGCAGTTCCTACAGTAATGGCTTATCAAAATTGGGATGATCACGATAGATCAGACAGATATACAGCACAATCTATGGCGAAATCGTATCTAAATTCTATCGAAGAAGATGCTGGTGCCATGCTATTTACTATTGGAGATAACGATACTTTCTCATTATGGTATGCACAAGAGATTGAAGAATACCGTACCGATGTAAGAACCATAAACACAAGTTTATTTGCTACGGATTGGTATATCGATCAGATGAAACGTGCTGCATACGAGAGCGCACCAATTCCTTCACAACTTACTCACGATAAGTATGCCTTTGGAGTTAGAGATGCCGTTTACTACCAACAGCTTACAGACGAACGCTGGGATATCAAGAAATTTATGGATTGGATTGCGAATGATGATAACACCATTCGAAACCTCATTAAGAAAAGAGGAGGCGATACGAGTCAGTATCCAGAAAGTTATTTAAACCTTCCTTTCTATCCTACCAATAAAATCCGTGTTCCTGTAAATAAGAAAAACGCTTTAGCTACAGGACTAGTAAAAGAAAAAGATGCTGCAGAAATTGTAGATTATATAGACATCGATTTACCTAAAAGCGCCTTGCCAAAAAACCGACTATTAATGTTAGATTTATTGGCAAATAACGATTGGGAACGTCCAATATATTTCACTGGTGGTAGTTTTGATCCTGCGGAATATCTATGGATGAAAGATTACCTTCAATTAGATGGATTGGTTTATAAGTTAGTGCCTATTAAAACACCTATCGATAAGAACAATCCATACGAAATGGGTAGAATTGATGAAGATCTTATGTATGATATCGTTATGGATTGGGATTGGGGTAACTCCGACTCACCAGATATTTATCACGACCCTGAAACTCGTAAAAACAGTATTTCTTATCGTGGTAATTTAGCGAGGCTTACAGAAAAACTTATCAATACTGATAAAAAAGAGAAAGCTAAAGATGTTTTAGATTTAGCTATGGATAAAATGCCATTTGGATACTTTGGATACTATGTATTCTTAGAACCTTATGTACAGGGTTATTACAAAGTAGGCGAAACAGAAAAAGCAAGAGAACTATATTTAAATGTAGCTAAGAAATACCAAGAGAGCTTAAATTACTATAGCAACCTTCCTATAGATGATCAATATGATTATGCTTCAGACATTGTTAGCGACATAGAGCGCTACAGAAGCCTTCTAGACATCGTAGTAAGTAATGACAGCAAAGAGTTTGGATTGCCAGAAACTACTAAATTCAACGAATATTTAGAGCGTTTTAATCATTTCTATAGAAGACCTCCTGGAAGTGCGGAGCCTACTCCTACTCCTAATGAAGAACCTATAACTGATGGAAATGCAATGCCTCAAAATATAGATTCTACTATTCTAGAAGATAATACTCCTATTAATGGAGATATAATTCCAAAGAGTGAATAGCAACAAAAATCTTATCCATAGAAATTAAAACTCTTTGGATAGTATAAAACAAATGCTACCTTTTTATACGAAGTCGAGAAAATTAAGATTTTAAATTTCTCGACTTCGTTAAAAGTAGCGACAAAATTCTGCTACTACGTGAAGCCCTATTTAATAAAAACACCTCGTGCCGTAAAGCTCATCTTCAAGAAACTTACTTGGGATATTAAAACGGAGAAAAAAGAGGTTTTTTTAACTTTTGATGACGGTCCAACTCCAGATGTTACCACTTTTGTCCTGGAACAACTACGGAAGTATAATGCCAAGGCTACGTTCTTCTGTATCGGTAAAAACGTCTCACTGTACCCAGAAATTTTAAAAGCTATTTTAGCTGAAGGACACTCTATTGGAAATCACACCAACAATCATTACAACGCAAGTAAGCATAAGTTAGCAGCTTACCTAGAGAATGTAACCCTAGCTGAAAATACAATTGCAGAGCACATTAATTTCTCTACAAAACTCTTTAGACCTCCTTACGGAAGGATTTCTTCAAAAGCATCTAAAGCCATCAGAAGAAAAGGGTATACTATAATAATGTGGGATGTACTAAGCGCCGATTTCGACACTTCTATTTCAGCAGAAAAATGTATTAATAATGTTATTAAGAACGTAACATCAGGGAGTGTTGTTGTTTTTCATGATAGTAAGAAATCCTATCCTGTATTAAAAAAAGCACTTCCTGTCATATTAGAAAAACTCCAAACAGAAGGCTACTCTTTTAGCGCTATTTAACCAATAAAAATCGAGAGAATAGGCTTAATTGCTAACCTATTTATACAACTAAAAAGGCAACTATATATAATCTTGCAACAAAGCTATTAGCGAATTTGCGTCTTGTTCTCCACTTTTACGCCATACCATTTCGCCAGCTTTATAGATCATTAATGTAGGCAAACCTTTAACTCTTAAAGCCTCTGCCAACTCCTGGTTTTTATCAATATCGATTTTTATAACTCTAGCTTTATCTCCCAATGCTGCTGCCACATCTCGAAGAACAGGATGCATCGCTGTAGAAGATTCATTCCAATCTGTATAAAAGTCTAATAAAACAGGTATGTTACCATGAATTAACTCACCAAATTTTGACATATATATCCAATTTTAACATCTTGATAAATCAAATGTAATAAAAAAACCGTTAAAATGCTCTAAACAAGGCTTTTTAGCTACTTTCAACCTATAAAAGGACAAAAACTTAAGAAACTACTCCTTTAGGTTTTTTCTTTAACTCTATTACCGTTACTTCTGGCCAGATACCTACTCTACCAGGGTATCCTATAAAACCAAGACCTCTATTTACATTAATAAACTGCCCTGCTTTTTCATAAACTCCAGCCCAATATTTATATCTATATTTTGCAGGACTCCATTTAAGCCATCCTGGAATTTCAACTCCAAATTGCATTCCATGCGTGTGTCCGCTTAAAGTTAAATGATAATGATAAGGGTGGTCTATAACTTGATATTGCCAATGAGAAGGATCATGACTCATCAATATTTTAAAATCATTGCTATCGATATTCTGAATTGCCTTCTCTAAATCTCCAGCCTTTTTAAAACCACCTTCTCCCCAATTTTCAACTCCTACAAGCGCTAATCGTTCGCCGTCTTTTTCTAAAAATCTGCTGTCATTCAATATCAAATCAAATCCCATATCTTTTTGAATCTGCTTCAATTCATCAAGATTAGCTTTTTTTGCTTCTTCTGAAGGCCACTCTGCATAATCACCATAATCGTGATTCCCTAGAACGGAATACTTCCCATCTTTAGCACTTAATTTTGAAAATGTATCTTTCCAAGGATGCATTTCTGCAGCCACATTATTTACAAGATCCCCAGTGAATAATAAAATATCTGAACCTTGCTCATTAATAAGACCCACAACATATTCTATCTTCTCCTTATTATCGAAACTACCACTGTGAATATCTGAAATCTGAGTTATTTTATATCCATCAAAAGCATCTGGAAGATCGTCAAATTCTAACGTATGTTTTATCACTTGGAAGTCGTACTTCCCTTTGTACATACCATATAATAATGATAAAAATGGTACGGCAGCAACACCAAGCGCAACCTGACTCATAAATCTTCTACGTGAAGGAAATCCTTCAGCAGAAACCGTATCCGACTGAAATAATTTTCCGAATATCCATCCGAAAAAGCGAACGATATCTTCTATTAACATAAAAATACCTGTACAAAAACCTAACGCCATAAAAGCCAAAAAGAGACCTACAGAAACTCCCATAGCATGACTCATTCCTTGAGAACGATCAAAATGATTAAACTGCACATATACATTAACCAAAACTGCTACAAAAACAAGGGCATAACCTATTTGCAGATATGGATTTTTAACAAGAGTTCTAAAGGCTTGAAAGCCATAAAAGGCTCCGATGAGATAAACTATTCCTAATACTATAAAAAAACGCGACATATATTTCTTTCTCTATTTAAAGCAAAATTATCTTATATACAGCCAAATAGAACGCTTTTAGAGTTTATTTAACGTTCTCTACCATTTGCTGAACTATAGATGAGTCGGATTTTCTGACAAAACTTTCATCAAAAGCATTCCCATTAAAAGAGATTGGAGCAGCTACAAATACATTTTTATAAAGTTTACTTGCTGAAAAATGAATCTCCGAAAAGCCTTCCTTTTTAAAAGCCTTTACATTGTCGATATTTACCCCACTGCCTGGCATAATTTTAATTTTGTCTTTATATTCCTGCTGAAGTTTTACCAGCAATGGAAGACCATCAGTAGCCTTATTTGCTTGCCCACTGGTTAAGATTCGATCACAACCCATTTCTATTATCTGCTGTATTGCTTCCTCTGGATTCGGAATCCAATCGAAAGCCCGATGGAAAGTAAATGATAATGGTTTTGCTAACTCAACCAACTCTTGAGTTCTCTTAAAATCTAACGTGTTATCATCATTTAATACTCCAGAAACAATTCCGCTACAACCTATCTTTTTACAAAGTAGAATATCCTCTTTCATCACCTCAAACTCTTCATCAGAATACGTAAAATTCCCACTTCGCGGTCTAATAAGTACAAATACAGGAATTTCAAGTTGAGCTACAACCCGTTTTAAAACACCGTAAGAAGGAGTAATTCCACCTACTTCCAATTCTCCACAAAGCTCAATTCTACTAGCTCCTCCTTTTTCAGCATTCAACGCAGATTCCACAGAGTTTGCACAAATTTCTATAATCATATTTCTTATATTTAACCCGAAATTATCATTAACACCCTTGTAAAAATAAACAAGATATAGCCATGCAAAGAAGAAATTTTCTAAAAAAGACAGGATTAGGAGCCACAGGAATTCTATCAATTCCATTTTTAGCCTCTTGGACAGAGGAAGATATTAAAGTGAATCCTAAAACGATAGCTACACCAATGACTCCAATTGCAATCTGCACATGGAATTTTGAAAATGCTACCGCAAAAGCATGGGAAGTTTTAAGTAATGGAGGAACTGCTTTGGATGCTGTAGAGCAAGGGGTAATGATTGAAGAAGCTGATGAAACCAATCAAACTGTTGGAAAAGGAGGACGCCCAGATAGAGATGGAAACGTAACTCTTGATGCGTGCATTATGGATAAAGATGGAAACTGCGGTTCTGTTGTGTATTTACAAAATATAACACATGCTGTTTCGGTTGCCAGAAAAGTAATGGAAGATACTCCACATGTAATTTTAGCAGGAAAAGGAGCTGAGCAATTTGCGTATGAAAAAGGCTTTAAGAAAGAGAATATCTTAACAGAAAAATCAAAAAGAGATTGGTTAAAATGGAAAGAGAAATCTCAATATGAAACTATTATAAACATAGAGAATCATGATACGATAGGAATGCTAACCATAGATAAAAATGGTGATATTGCTGGCGCTTGTACAACAAGTGGAATGGCTTATAAAGTTGGCGGAAGAGTTGGAGATTCTCCTATTGTTGGAGCTGGACTTTTTATAGATAATGAAGTTGGTGGCGCTACAGCAACTGGTGTTGGGGAAGAGGTTGTAAGAACTGTTGGTTCTTTTCTTATTGTTGAATTAATGAGACAAGGGAAATCGCCTCAAGAAGCGTGTGAAGAAGCTGTAAAAAGAATCATCGCTAAAAATAAAGATCATGATTCTTTCCAAGTAGGCTTTTTAGCTATCAATAAAAAAGGAGAAACTGGAGCATATTGTATTCATCCAGGGTTTAGTTTTAGAAAATATACCGAAGAAGGGCATACCAATAATCCTGCTGGATCATACGTAAAAGAAGAATAAAAAATACATCAAAAGAGAATAGAGAATCAATTTAAAGAAATAGAGTTAAAAGAAACGGACAAACACCTTCTCTTCTTAAATCTTTATAACTTTACACATTATATAATTTATCATAGAAAACATGGCAGACCAAAAAAGGTTATTTCTTTTAGACGCATACGCATTAATTTTTAGAGGCTATTATGCATTTATAAAAAACCCAAGAATTAATTCTAAAGGAATGGACACCTCTGCGGTTCTAGGATTTATGAATTCTCTTTTAGATGTTATAAAAAGAGAGCAGCCAGATCATTTGGCTGTAGCCTTTGATAAAGGAGGAAGCAAGGATCGTGTGGAAATGTTCGAAGAATATAAAACCAATCGTGATGAAACTCCAGAAGCCATCCGCATTGCTGTGCCTATTATTCAAGACATCTTAAAGGCAATGCATATTCCTTGCATTGTAAAAGACGGTTTTGAAGCTGATGATATTATTGGGACACTAGCCAAGCAAGCAGAAAAGGAGAACTATAAAGTGTATATGGTTACTCCAGATAAAGATTTTGCTCAATTGGTTTCTGAGAACATATTTATGTATCGCCCAGCAAGAATGGGGAACGGTATAGAAATATTAGGAATTCCTGAAGTGCAAAAGAAATTCGAAGTAGAAACTCCTGAGCAGGTAATAGATTTCTTAGGAATGATGGGAGATGCTGCGGATAATATTCCTGGACTTCCTGGAGTTGGAGAAAAAACAGCTAAGAAATTTTTAAAAGAATTTGGAAGCATGGAAAACCTTTTAGCAAACACCGATAAGCTAAAAGGAAAAATGAAAGAGAAAGTAGAAGCAAATAGAGAGCTGGGATTACTATCTAAAGAACTCGCTCGAATTATGCTCGATGTTCCTGTTCAGTTTCATGAAGACGACTACAAACTCGACACTCCAGATATCGATAAAGTACAAGAAATTTTCCAAGAGTTAGAATTTAGAAGACTTGCAGACAGTATTTCTAAAATCTTCGGAAAAGAAGTTGCTATAGAAGAATCTAAAAATGCAGACAATAAAGCTAAAGTCAACGATGGTTTAGAGGTTCAATATGATCTTTTTGGAAGTAATGAAAAAGCAGATAGCTCAACTACTGGGCATGTTACTGGCTATAAAACGATAAAAGATGTACCGCATTTTTATCAGCATGCCAATACTGCTCTTGCTAGAAAATTATTAATCAAAAACTTACTACAGCAAAAAAGCGTTTGTTTTGACACCGAAACTACAAGCTTAAAATCTTTGGAAGCTGAATTAGTAGGTTGCGCATTTTCATGGGAACCAGGAACAGGATTTTATGTTTCTTTTCCAGAAAATCAAGAAGAAGCAAAAGCTATTTTAGAAGAATTCCGCCCATTTTTTGAAAATAAAGAAATTGAAAAAATTGGTCAGAATTTAAAGTACGACATAAAAGTGCTCTCCAATTATAACATGCCTGTTGAAGGCCCTATTTTTGACACTATGATTGCGCATTATCTTATAAATCCAGATATGCGTCATAATATGGATATTTTAGCAGAGACTTATTTAAACTATAGTCCTGTTTCTATTGAAACTCTAATTGGAAAAAAAGGTAAAAACCAACGTTCCATGAGAAGCGTTGCTTTAGAAGAACAAACAGAGTATGCTGTTGAAGATGCTGATATTACCCTTCAGCTAAAAAACATTTTTGAAAAAGAACTACCAAATCTAAATGCTAAAAAGCTATTCGATGAAATTGAAGCGCCACTTGTAAAAGTATTAGCAGAAATGGAAATTGAAGGTATTAATTTAGATGAAGAGTTTTTATTCTCTCTTACAAAAGATCTTAATAGCGATATTCTAAGATTAGAAAGTGCTATTTTCGAACAAGCAGGAGAAGAGTTCAATCTAGCATCTCCAAAACAACTTGGCCTTATTTTATTTGATAAATTAAAGTTGGTAGACAAACCTAAAAAGACTAAAACTGGACAATATTCTACTGCAGAGGATGTACTTTCTTATCTAGCAAAAGATCATCAAATTATAAACGATATTTTAGAGTGGCGACAATTAAATAAATTAAAAAGCACCTATGTAGATGCGTTGCCAAATGAGATCAATTACAAAACGAAGCGTATTCATACTGTATACAGTCAGGCAGTAGCCGCAACAGGAAGACTAAGCTCTAACAACCCTAATCTTCAAAATATTCCGATAAGAACTGAAAGAGGTCGCCAAGTAAGAAAGGCCTTTGTTCCAAGAGATAAAAACTACACATTGCTAGCAGCCGATTATTCGCAAATAGAACTTCGTATTATTGCTGCTCTAAGTGAAGAAGATACAATGATAAAGGCTTTTCAAGATGGAGTGGATATCCACACCTCTACCGCCGCAAAAGTATTTAATGTTCCTCTCGAAGAAGTAACCCGTGAGCAACGTAGTAATGCTAAAACGGTAAACTTTGGTATAATATATGGTGTTTCCGCTTTTGGTTTAAGTAATCAAACTACATTAAGTAGAAGTGAAGCTAAAGAATTAATAGACACCTATTATGAAACATACCCAAAACTAAAGGCATATATGAGCAAACAAGTTCATTTTGCACAAGACAATGGCTATGTGGAAACTGTTCTTGGTAGAAGGAGGTATTTGAAAGATATTAATTCTAGAAATCAAGTGGTTCGTGGGGCTGCAGAGAGAAATGCTGTAAACGCACCTATTCAGGGTAGTGCAGCAGATATCATAAAGATTGCAATGATTAATATCCAGAAAAAGCTTAAAGACGGTAACTTCAAAACAAAAATGCTTCTTCAGGTACATGATGAACTAGTTTTCGATGCTTACAATGAAGAACTCGACACTATAAAAACTATGATTAAGACCGAAATGGAAAGCGCCTACAAGCTAAATGTACCTTTAGATGTAGAAATAGGACTAGGAAAAGACTGGCTTGAAGCGCATTAGAAATTAACCTATATTAAATAGTATTTAATATATTTAAAGTAGAAATTTTTCTATTTATTGGCTTTTTTTTGTTTTCTTTAACAAAATTAAAAGCTAATTAAAATGGAGTTAAAAATTAAATGGATCTTAACACTCTTGTGCATAGCTGTCACACAATTTGCACTATCCCAAGAGAAAACAATAACAGGTACTGTTGTTTCTGCAGCAGATGGTTTTCCCTTACCAGGGGCTAACATTGTTGTTTTAGGTACCACTAACGGGGTTCAAACAGATTTTGATGGAAAATTCAGCCTTAACACTAAAGTAGGGGAAACTATAACCATATCGTATATTGGTTTTAAATCAATCGATGTAAAAATTAGCGGTGCTAATAATATAAACATTTCCCTACAAGAGGATGCTCATTCTTTAGACGAAGTAATTGTTGTTGCTTACGGTACTACTAAAAAAGAGGATTTTACTGGTTCAGCTACACAAATCAATTCCGAACAACTAGAAACTAGAGTTATTACCAATGCTATAAATGCTTTAGATGGAGCATCTGCAGGGGTTAATGTTTCTGCCCCAAGCGGGCAGCCTGGTTCAACTCCTAATATTAGAATTAGAGGTACAGGATCTTTTAACGCTTCTAGCTCACCACTTTATATAGTAGATGGAGTACAATTTACTGGTGAACTTTCTAGCATAAACTCAAATGATATAGAAAGTATGACAGTACTTAAGGACGCTGCATCAACTTCTCTTTACGGGAGTAGAGCAGGGAATGGAGTCGTCTTAATTTCTACGAAAAAAGGAAAACAAGGGAAAAGCAAAGTATCTCTAAATGTTAGTCAAGGTATTACTACTAGATCTATAGAAGAATATGACCGTGTAAATGCTCAACAATATTACCCACTTATGTGGGAGGCTTATAGAAATGGCCTTTCTATCTCAGGCAATACTCCTACTGAAGAAGCAAACATGCAAGCTTCTTCAGAAATTTTCGAAAGGTTAGGATACAATCCTTTCAATGTAGCTAATGATCAAATAGTTTTAACAAATGGACAACTAAACCCAGATGCACAGTTAAAAATTGATCCACAAGATTTAGATTGGCAATCACCCCTAATCAGAACGGGAGCAAGACAAAACGTAGATTTCTCATATCAAGGAGCAAATGAAAATACTGATTATTATGCTTCTCTAGGATATTTAAATGAGGAAGGATATCTAGCTAATTCTGATTACGAAAGGGTATCTGCTAGAATAAATGTAAATTCAAAACTAAAGGAATGGGTAAAAGCGGGTTTAAATTTGTCTGGAGCGAGTTCCATATCAAATCAAGCTGCAGACGGGAATAGTACAGGGTTATCCAACCCATTTTTTGTTACCCGACGCATGAGTCCTATATATCCAGTTCATCTACACGACGTAGATACTGGCAATTATATTTTAGATGATGAAGGGCAAAGAATTTATGATTCGGGTGAATATAGAATCGGAAGTTCTAATGGAAGAAATATTGTTCAAGAAACAGAATTAAATGTTGATAGAGACAAAATATTTTCATTTTCAGGTCGAACTTATGCTGAGTTTTACTTCTTAAAAGACTTTACATTTACACTTAATGCTTCCTTAGACAAAAGGTTTTATCACAACGAAGAATTCGACAATCCAATTGTTGGAGATGGTGCACCAGACGGTAGAGCGGGAAGAACTTCGACAACACGTAGTACTCAAAACTACAACCAATTATTAAGGTATGATAAAGAATTCGGCAAACACTCTATCTCTGCTCTTCTAGGGCATGAAAACTTTGAAACTGAATATAATTATTTGGATGGGACAAGACGAGAAGAAATTATTGAAGGAAACACAGAACTTGTGAATTTCACAAACATAACCGACTTAGAGTCTTATACAAATAGACAAACTACTGAAGGTTATTTCTCGAGAGTTAACTACGATTTTGATAACCGTTATTATATATCTGGATCTTTTAGAAGAGACGGATCTTCTAGATTCCATGAAAACACTTGGGGTAATTTCTATTCTGTTGGTGGAGCATGGAGAATAGACCAAGAGGCTTTTATTAAACAGATAGATTGGATAAACTTAATAAAGTTAAGAGCATCATATGGTGAAGTTGGGAACGATGATTTGGGCGGATATTATGTAAGCCAGGCACTATTTGACTTAGGCTTTAACAATGCTACCGAGGGAGGAATATTGTTAGAGTCTGCAGGAAATCCCAATTTAAAATGGGAAACGAATGTCCAAACTGATTACGCACTTGAATTTGGTTTCCTTCAGAATAGAATAACTGGTACATTAGAGTATTACAGACGTAAATCTCAAGACATTCTTTTTGAAGTTCCACTTCCAATTTCCTCAGGTCTTGATGATTATCCTGCTAATATCGGAAGCTGGACAAATAAGGGAATAGAAATTGAACTTCAACTCGGAATTGTAAGAAATCAAAATTTCAGTTGGGATTTAGGAATTAATGCATCTACACTCGACAATGAAATTAATGAACTACCCCAAGAAGAGATAATTGATGGTTCTAAAAAATTAGTTGTTGGAGGAGATATTTACGATTATTGGTTAAGAGATTGGTATGGTGTAGATCCATCCGATGGTGCAGCATTATATATTGCTGATCCTGAATTGATAGAAGAAAATGATGATGAAATTAGAACTATTGACGGTACTAATGTTACTACAAATCAAAGTAAAGCGTTATATGACTTTGTAGGATCTGCTACTCCTGACTTATTTGGTTCAATCAGAAACAACTTTAGATACCATGGAATAGAGCTTGGCTTTATGTTCACATATCAACTTGGAGGTGAAACTTATGATAGAAATTACTCAGGAATAATGCATTCAGGAACATATGGTACAGCACTGAGTACAGATATATTAAACCGCTGGCAACAACCGGGGGACATTACTGATGTACCTAGATTAGATACAACAAAAACAACTGCTTTTGGAGCAGGGTCAAGCAGATGGTTAACAAGCTCAGACTATCTTGCGCTAAGACAAGTAAGCTTATCTTATAATTTTGATAGCTCTCTTATTGACGCACTTGGTCTCGGCAGCCTTAAAATATATGCATCAGGAGAAAATTTATTTAAAATAACTGATAGAAAAGGTATGGATGTAGGAGAGAACTTTAATGGTACAACTAGCAATAGATTTACACCTGCTAGAGTAATATCATTAGGATTAAACGTAACTTTTTAAATCGTAATCATGAAAAAAATACTTATAAATAAAATACTAATCGTCTTAGTTATTTTAAATTTCAGTCTGTTTTCATGTAGTGATGACTTCTTAGAAGAAGTTCCTACAGAAAGCATATCAGAACAAGCAGTTGCAACAACAACTGGTAATCTATTTTTAGTAATTAACGGAATTCACAGGTCTCTTTACATAAGATATGATTCTAATGGTAGGGCTGGAGCAGGATCTCTTATGATTCAAAATGATGCGCTAGGTGAAGATTTTGTGATGACAGGAGAAGCTAATAAATTTTTCATCCAAATGGCAGGATGGTCAGATCACACGGATGCTAGTGACAGTTATGACTTATATCCATATAGATTCTATTATAGAATTATTAGAAATGCTAATGTAGTGATAAATGGCGTTGGTAATGCTGAAGGTCCAGAAATTGAAAAAAACACTGTTTTAGGAGAAGCTCTTATTTACAGAGCATGGTCTCATTTCCAATTAGTACAATTATATGGAGAAAGATATGACGCTTCTAGTGAAAACACCCAATTAGGTGTACCTATAAGACTTACCACAGATAACAATCCTATAACTAGAAATACTGTGAAAGAAGTTTACACACAAATTCATACAGATTTAGATCAAGCTATTAAAGTATTGGAAGATTACTCAAGGGCAAATAAATCTCACCTAGATAAATCCATAGCACTTGGCATTAAAGCAAGAGTAGCACTAGTACAACAAGATTACACCACTGCTGCAAGCTATGCAAACCAGGCAAGAAGTGGATATAGTCTTATGTCTAGAGACGATTATTACGCTAATTTTAATAATTATGAAAATATTGAATGGATGTGGGGAAGTCATATTCAAGAAGATCAAGTAGGAACTTTTAGTACTTTTGGAGCCTATGTATCTAGAAACTTTAGCTCATCAAACATTAGAGGAAATCCTAAAGCGATTAACAATCTACTTTACGACAAAATAACTTCAACAGATATAAGATCAAAACTTTTTGATCCTACAGGACAGCATGACAGTCTACCTCCAGGACATGAGGAATTGAGTTCTAGATTCAGCAAAAAGCCATATACTAGTCAGAAGTTTTTAACAGAGAGTACTGGAAGCAGTAAAATGGACGTTCCATACATGAGAGCTGCAGAAATGTATCTAATTGAGGCAGAAGCTCTTTCATACTCTAATGAAAGTGAAGCAAAACAAGTTCTTTTTGAGCTAGCTTCAAATAGGGATCCTAACTATACACTTTCCAAAAACTCTGGAAGTGCATTAAAAGAAGAAATATATATTCAACGCCGAGTTGAATTATGGGGTGAAGGTTTCAGGTTTTATGACTTAAAACGGCTAAATATCCCTTTAGATAGAATAGGCACTAATCATACTGGAGAACTTATAAATTATGTTTATGAAGTACCTGCTGGAGATAATAGATGGCAATGGCTTATCCCACAGGATGCACTTAATGCTAACCCATTATTAGAACAAAATCCTATATAAAGTAACAACATAGATATCTTTATAAAACCAACAAGCTCGTTATTTATTAGAATAACGGGCTTGTTTTGCATTATAGTAAGTCTCTTAGAGCTATAAATAAAAGCCTTCCTTTATATTTTTACTTCCTATTTATTTAAGGAGTAATAATATTCAGATTAGACAGAAAAATCAAAAATGATGAAAGTGTTTCCTTAAGCCAATTATGTAATACATTTGTTATAAATGCTAGGTACTTTCGTTAATTATTAACGAAGATTACTCTTAAACCATAAAAATATGAAATACAAACTAATCATATTTCTATCAATTACTATTACTGTTTTTTCTATTGAAAAAGGTTCTGCTCAAGAGTTAGATCATGAAATTTGGAATCAACTACTTAAAAAACATGTATCTGAAAATGGAACTGTAGCATACAATAATTTTGATGAAGATTTATTAAATACATATTTGAAAGAACTAGAAATCAATCAGCCAAATGATTCATGGAGTAAAAATAAAGTATTGTCCTATTGGATCAATGCATACAACGCATTTACAATAAAACTTATATTGAAAAACTTTCCACTTAATAGTATTAAAGACATAAAAGACCCGTGGAAGCTGAAGTTCATTCCCTTAAAAGATGAACAACTAATATCTTTAAACGATATCGAACATAGGATTTTAAGAAAAATGAATGAACCTAGAATACATTTTGGGATAAATTGCGCCTCTATCTCATGTCCAAAACTATTAAACGAAGCATTTACAAGCAAAAATGTAGATCTACAGCTTAATAAAGCAAGTCTTGATTTTATTAATGACAAATCAAAAAATAATATTTCTACATACAGAATTGTAGTTTCTCCTATTTTTGATTGGTTCAAAGAGGATTTTACAAAAAACCAAACTCTTATTGAATTCCTGAATAAATATAGCGATACAACTATTAATGAACATGCAACACTTTCGTATTTAAAATACAACTGGAATCTAAACGGCAAATAATTACAAACTTTAAATAATAAATAGAGTTGAAATTTAGGTTTTCAACTCTGTTTTACATTATATGAAACTATAAATTGCGGTTCTATTCAAAATTGTTAATTTGCAGCTTCTTACCGTGTTGTTTTAACTTACTAAAAACCAAACGGTTCAAAACAACAAATAATTAACACCCCCTATTTGTATATAACATAAATAGTTGTACTTTTGCACCCCATTATCCCGAATTCACGTTTGGGTATGGGAATGGAATGTTTAATTTTTTAAAAAATTTAGTGTGGATACATTAAGCTACAAAACAATTTCAGCAAACAAGGCTACTGTTAACAAACAGTGGGTTTTAGTTGATGCTGATGGTCAGACGCTAGGACGTCTTTCTTCTAAAGTGGCAAAGCTACTTAGAGGTAAGTATAAGCCTAATTACACACCGCATGTTGACTGTGGAGATAATGTAGTTATTATCAATGCAGAGAAAATCAACTTGACGGGTAAAAAATGGGATGCAAAAGAATACGTGCGTCACACAGGTTACCCAGGTGGTCAAAGAACAACAACAGCTACGGAACTTTACAAAAAAGATCCTACACGTTTGTTGGAAAAATCTATTAAAGGAATGCTTCCTAAAAACAAATTAGGTGCAGAGCTATTCCGTAATTTAAAAGTGTACGTTGGTACAGAGCACGCTCAAGAAGCTCAAAAACCAACTGCTATTAACTTAAACGATCTTAAATAATGGAAGTAATTCACAAAATCGGCAGAAGAAAAACTGCAGTTGCAAGAGTTTACGTTTCTGAAGGTGAAGGTAAAATCACCATCAACAAAAAAGAATTTGCACAATACTTCCCAACGCCAACTTTACAGTACAAAGTTAAGCAGCCTCTAACATTAACAGAGAATGTTGAAAACTTTGACATTAAAGTAAATGTTTTTGGTGGTGGAGTAACAGGACAAGCTGAGGCTATCCGTCTTGCAATTTCTAGAGCTATATGTGAAATCGATGCAGAGCATAGATTAACTCTTAAACCAGAAGGATTACTTACAAGAGATCCAAGAATGGTAGAGCGTAAGAAATTCGGTCAGAAGAAAGCACGTAAGAAATTCCAGTTCTCTAAACGTTAATCTGTATCAGATTTTTTACATGTGTTTTATACACATTGTTCATTTATTATTGAATTTAAAACATGTCGTTGCTTCGTTTCTTGAAAAAGAAAAGGAGAGCAGTTTAGCATCCAAATGGTAAAGGCAATCGATTTTTTATCGTGACCACTTTAACATTGCTAAATATTCAAACCCACTTAGTGGGCAACGGAAAGTAAACTATTACAAAAATGGCAAATAACATAGAAGTTAAAGACTTACTAGAAGCAGGTGTACATTTTGGTCACCTTACTAGAAAATGGAATCCAAACATGGCTCCTTATATCTACATGGAGCGTAACGGGATTCACGTTATCAATTTATACAAAACAGTTGCTAAGATTGAAGAGGCTAACGAAGCCCTTAAAAAAATAGCACAATCAGGTAGAAAAATCTTATTTGTAGCTACCAAAAAACAAGCTAAAGATATCGTTGCTGAGAAAGCAGGAGCAGTAAACATGCCTTACATCACAGAAAGATGGCCAGGTGGTATGCTTACTAACTTCGTTACTATTAGAAAAGCTGTTAAGAAAATGGCTGCTATTGATAGAATGAAGAAAGACGGTACTTTCGATACTCTTTCGAAAAAAGAAAAATTACAAGTAGATCGTTTAAGAGCTAAACTTGAGAAAAACTTAGGTTCTATTACAGACATGACTCGTTTACCAGGAGCATTGTTTATTGTAGATACTTTACGTGAACACATCGCAGTAAAAGAAGCACAGAAATTAAACATTCCAATTTTTGCAATGGTAGATACAAATTCTGACCCAAGAGAGGTTGATTATGTAATACCATCTAATGATGATGCTTCTAAATCTATCGAGAAAGTTCTTACTCACGTTACTGCTGCTCTAGCTGAAGGTCTTTCTGAAAGAAAAGCTGACAAAGATGCTGAGAAGAAAGCAGAACAGGAAGAAGAAAGTAAAGCAGAACAAGAAGCTAAAGAGAAAAAAGCTAAAGCTTTAGAGACTGAAGACAACGATTAAATAACAATATAATAAAGTCGTTATCCTCTTACCTTCTATACTTTTGTACAGAAATTAATGGATAACGACTTTACTAATTAAAACTGATATAGAAATGGCAAAAATTACAGCCGCTGAAGTAAATAAACTTAGAAAGGCTACCGGTGCAGGTATGATGGATTGCAAAAATGCATTGGTTGAAGCTGAAGGCGATTTTGATACAGCAGTAGAAGTTCTTCGTAAAAAAGGACAAAAAGTAGCAGCTAAAAGAGCAGATAGAGAATCTACTGAAGGTGCAGTTATCGCTAAGGTAAACGACGCTAACAGCAGAGGTATTATTATTTCTCTTAACTGTGAAACAGATTTCGTTGCTAAAAATGATACTTTCGTTGCTTTAGCTAACGAACTTGCAGATTTAGCTTTAAATTTTGACTCTAAAGAAGCATTTTTAGATGCAGACTTTAAAGGAGTTAAAGTTTCAGATAAATTAATCGAACAAACTGGAGTCATCGGTGAGAAAATCGAAATTGGTGACTTTAGAACTTTAGAAGCTCCTTTCGTAGGTTCTTATATCCACGCAGGAAACAAAATCGCTACACTTGTAGGTTTATCTGCTGGTGTTGAAGGTGCAGATGTTGCTGCTAAAGATGTTGCAATGCAAGCTGCAGCAATGAACCCAGTTGCTTTAAACGAATCTGGTGTAGACCAAGAAGTTATCGATAAAGAAATCGAAATTGCAAAAGATACTTTAAGAGCAGAAGGGAAACCAGAAGCTATGTTAGAGAACATTGCAAAAGGTAAATTAAAGCGTTTCTTTAAAGACAACACTTTAGTAAACCAAGATTTTATTAAAGATAGCAAACTAAGCGTTACAGATTATGTAAAATCTTACGACAAAGAACTTACAGTTCTTGCTTTCGAAAGAGTAGCTTTAGGATAAGTAAGTTACATACTTATATATACATATTGAAAAACCCACTTTTATAATAATTATAAAAGTGGGTTTTATTATTTCAGATCTGCTTTTTCTAATGCTTAAAAGATGAAAATGACTTAGTAAAGGAAGTGAATAATGCCTTAATAATGACTATAATTACAAACCCTGTAATCACCATGACTAAAAAGAATACTATATGTTTCCATATTGACACATTATAATCATGACGGAAATATTGAAATATTCCAATACAAAAAGATATGATTACGGATAAATATAAGCTCTCCAAAAAACTCTTTTTCCTATACTTTTCATACCTATCATCTCCTTTTCTGTAATACTTCATATTCATAACAAAAATTTAAAAAACACTAAAAAGTTTCACCTCCATTAGCACCTGCCTTTCCAGAAAGTATAGCTACAACCACTCGAAAAAGTGATCCAATTGCAAATCCTGCCAAACTACCTTTAATTGCTCCAGTAGCTATTCCTATAACTCAACTCACTTAAACAGAATATAAAGCAATAATAAGATGCTAATTTTCTATAATGTAGTAAAAAAATATTTTATTTTATGGTAAAATGCTGTTTTTAAAGGATTAAAAGATAGAAACATTCTTTAATCATAAGTTTTTTCTTATTAATATTATGTATTTCAACAATAACATGTAATCATGTAGTCACTCTATTTCAAACATTCTTTATACACGATATTTCTACTACTACGACTTAATTATTTTGCTTATTTTTGCTGAGGAAATTTTTCAGAAATAATCTTCAACAGAAAAACATGCAATACAAAAGAATACTTCTAAAGTTAAGCGGAGAAGCTCTAATGGGCAACAAACAGTACGGAATAGACCCAGTTAGGCTAAAAGAATATGCTGAAGAAATAAACTCAGTGATCGCAAAAGGTGTTCAAGTAGCTGTTGTAATAGGTGGCGGGAATATTTTTAGAGGACTTGCAGGCGCTAGTAATGGAATGGATAGAGTTCAAGGTGATCATATGGGAATGCTTGCTACCGTTATAAACGGACTTGCGCTACAATCTGCTCTAGAAGATGAAGGTGTACAAACTCGATTACAATCTGCTATAAAAATAAACGAAGTTGCTGAACCTTTTATTAGAAGACGTGCCATAAGACACCTAGAGAAGGGCCGTGTTGTAATTTTTGGTGGTGGAACAGGAAATCCTTATTTTACAACAGATTCTGCAGCTGTATTGAGAGCGATAGAAGTAAAATGTGATGTTATCTTAAAGGGAACTAGAGTTGATGGAATCTATACTTCAGACCCTGAAAAAGATAAAGACGCAACCAAATTTGATAATATTACATTTAAAGATGTACTTACAAAAGGACTAAAAGTAATGGATACTACAGCCTTTACATTAAGTCAAGAAAACGAATTGCCAATTATCGTTTTTGATATGAATAAACCTGGGAATCTGCTAAAAGTAGTATCAGGAGAAAAAATTGGTACAAAAGTTAATCTTTAATTATCTTGTAATTTAATAAGCTAAACTATTTTAAACATTAATAGTTATGAACGAAGAAACACAATTTATATTAGATACCGCCAAAGAATCTATGGACGGTGCGCTAAAGCATTTAGAGAAGGAGTTTGTAAACATCCGTGCCGGTAAAGCTAGCCCAGCAATGGTTGGTAGCGTTATGGTAGATTACTATGGTTCTCCAACTCCACTTAGCCAAGTTGCCAATATAAATACCCCAGACGGAAGAACAATTTCTATCCAGCCATGGGAAAAAGGAATGATTCAGCAGATAGAAAAAGGAATCATGATTGCCAACTTAGGGTTTAATCCTATGAATAATGGTGATATGGTGATTATTAACGTTCCACCGCTTACAGAAGAAAGAAGAAGAGACTTAGTAAAACAAGCAAAAGCTGAAGCTGAAGATGCTAAAGTATCTATAAGAAGTGCTAGACAAGAGGCTAATAAAGAAATAAAAAAATTAGATATCTCTGAAGATCTTAAAGCAAATGCAGAAGTAGATGTACAAGCATTAACAGATGAGTACATCAAAAAAACTGATGCTAGTTTAGCTACCAAAGAGAAAGAAATAATGACAGTTTAATTTTAGTTAAACTTTCAATAAAAAATTAAAGCGGCTCCAAGGAGTCGCTTTAATTTTTTGTAACATTACAAGATATTTTCAAAAGACCCGTTTCTAATAAATGAAAAATAAAGCGTCCTTTATTTTAATACTATTCTTACTACTGGCAAACGCAAGTTTTGCCCAAGATATCATATCTGGAAGAGTACTATCTGAAGAAAATGCTACCCCGCTTCCATTTGCCACCATTGTTACTAATAATGGCAAAAACACAATTACTAATTTAGATGGAGAATTCTCCATTTTTAAGACTGATAGCCTCCAAATTCTAACTATAAGCTACATTGGCTATAAGCCAAAAAAGCAAGCAATCTTCTCCAACGATGATATTACTATAATTCTAGAAAAAAATATCGAAGAATTAGATGAAGTAATTTTAAGAGAAAAAGGAACAGATGGCTTAGCTATTATAAAAAAAGCAATTGAAAATCGTGAGAATAACAACCCTGAAGACATCCTAAACACATATTCTTACGACAACTATAGTAAACTAATTATTACTGCTGATAAAGATTCTATCAACGGAACAATCGATTCTATATTTAAGGTAAAGAGAAATGATAGATTAAAATTTAAAAAAATAGATTCAACTAACTATCAGCTAAAAAAGCAACTCGAAAAGTCTCATTTATACATTATTGAAAAAGCTTCTAAATTTTTGTATTCTAAACATAAAGGGGAGCGAGAAAATATCATTGGGACACATATGGCTGGTTTTAAGAAACCAATCTATGAAGCGTTAGCTCTAGAAATGCAATCTTTTTCTTTTTACGACAATCATTATAAAGTATTCGGAACCGAATTTGTAAGCCCACTTGGAAAAAATGCATTAAAAACATACAATTATAAAATTTTAGATACCGTAAACGAACAAAATCGTGATGGCTATATAATTCATTATTTCCCTAAAAAAGATAAAGAAAGAGTAGGCTTAGAAGGCGTTTTATATATCGACACAAAAAGCTATGCAATTCAAAAAGCCATTTCTCAATTAAATGCTGCAATAGATGTTCAAGCCGTACAAAACTATACTTATTTTGAAAAGGAAAATATATGGTTTCCTTCCAAAAGTAATGTTATGGTCGGAAAAGGAGAAAACAATAATGTAGTTACCTTATTTGGAAAATTAAGGATAGCCTCTAGCTCTAAAATGGAAGATTCTACTTTTGTGAGCACCAATCCTGATGATATTACTAAACATATTTATCTTATTGCAGAAACGAATAATTCTAATATCAACCTCAATCAACCAGTAACAATAGAAAGGAGAGACACTGCAATTGATCTTCTAAACGTAGCTGCAGATAGAGAGGAAGATTTTTGGAGAAGCTATAG
Organism: Joostella sp.; assembly: GCF_048266025.1. Classification (NCBI taxonomy): domain Bacteria; kingdom Pseudomonadati; phylum Bacteroidota; class Flavobacteriia; order Flavobacteriales; family Flavobacteriaceae; genus Joostella; species Joostella sp. The sequence goes on from NZ_JBLXAF010000001.1 coordinate 405,451, forward strand.
AACTGATAGTATTACTGATAAAGAAAAAGAAACTTACATAGCAGTAGATAGTTTAGTGGAAGCTAATAACTACGAAAAGAAACTATCTTTTATAAGAAAAGTGATGGTGGGATATGTGAGTACAAAATATATTGATTTTGATTATAAATCATTACTAAAGTTCAATAGGTATGAAAACTTTAGACTTGGACTAAGTGCTGTAACCAATAATAATTTCTCTACAAAATATAAAATACATGGTTATGGTGCCTATGGAACGAAAGACGGAGAATTTAAGTATGGTTTTGGCGCAGAAAGGAGATTAGATAAATATGATGACACCCGAATTGGAATAAACTATAAAGACGACTTAGTAGAAACTGGAAGTTTAACTTTTATTACTGACGGAAGGGCTTTTTATTTATTTGAACCGAGACTATTTAACATTAGTCAGTTTCATAAAGTAAACGACATAAGTGCTTATGTAACCCATGATTTTACACCTAAAATAAGTTCTAGATTCGAGCTCTCTCACCAAGACGTAAAACCTACTTACGATTATACTTTTACCAATAATGGGCAAACCTATGAAACTTACCAAACAAGCTCCATTACAGCTGCAATTCAATGGAACCCATTTAATAAATACATGCAAACTAATGAAGGTAAAGTTATTATAGAAAACAAATACCCACAATTTACCTTACAAACTACTCAAGCGCTTAGGAATCTATTTGACAGTGATTTAAGCTTCTCAAAAGTAGCTATGAGAGTCATGCATGAAATAAGTCCACTCAACAAAGGAAAAACAACATTTCTATTTGTTGGAGGGATAGGATTTGGCGACCTCCCAATAACAGAATTGTTTAACACCTCTCCAAACCAGCCAGACGGAGAAGTAATATTAGACAGATTTTCTGTTGCTGGACGTGATAGTTTTGAGACTATGTACTTTAATGAGTTTTTCTCTGATAGATATGCTGTCTTACAAGCAAAACACTACTTTAAGCGTTTCAATATTACAAAGAATTTTAGGCCAGAATTGGTGCTAATATCAAGATTCGCAATAGGGAATGTATCCGAAAGGCAACAACATGAGGGAATCGATTTTAACTCTTTAGAAAACGGATATTTAGAAAGCGGGATAGAAATAAATAAAATTCTCAAAGGTTTCGGACTCAACTTTATGTATAGGTACGGAGCCTATCACTTACCTAATTTTGATGACAATATCTCCTTTAAGTTTACCTACTATTTTAGTTTAGGTTTTTAGGCACATTCGCAGAGGTTTTCTACCTTTGCATTGAAATTTTTTTTGATGATAAACAAGATCAGTAAAGGCTTTTGGAAGAAAACAGCTAGAATAATTCTTCGCAATCGCATCGTTATTTTGTTGATTCTACTTGGAATCACTGTTTTCCTTGCTATGCAGTGGAAAAATATGCGCTTCACTTTTACAGAAGCTAATCTACTTCCAGATCACCATCCGGTAAATGTAGAATACAATAAGTTTCTTGACGCCTTTGGGGAAGAAGGAAACCTAATAATCATCGCTATAAAAGATGATAGCCTGTTTACTCCTGATAATTTTAATGAATGGAATAAACTGAGTAAAAAGCTGCAAGCAAAACCTGAAGTAGACCTCGTAATATCTACAGACAACCTTCAGAAACTAGTAAAAAATACTGAGAAGCAACAGTTTGAAATGGAACCTTTAATTAAAGGGGAAATTAAAAACAATGTTGAAATAGATAGTTTAAAGGAGGAGTTATTCCATAGACTTCCATTCTATGAAAGCCTTCTTTACAATAAAGAAACACACACTATAAGAACAGCTATTTATATTGATAAAGAGATTGTAAACACTAGTGTACGTAAAGATTTTGTGCTTAATGACTTTGAACCGCTAATTGACGATTTCGAAGCCAAAACAGGACTTGACGTTAGAGTTTCTGGAATGCCATACATAAGAACACTAAATTCTCAAAGTATCATAGACGAAATAAGTATGTTTATTGGTGCAGCCTTAGGTGTTACTTCTTTAATATTCTTTTTCTTCTTTAGATCCTTTAGAGCTACTTTCATTTCAATGATAGTAGTGATAATTGGAGTTATGTGGGCATTTGGAATCTTAGGTCTACTTCATTATGAAATTACAGTTTTAACTGCACTTATACCTCCTTTAATCATTGTTATTGGAATCCCCAATTGTATATTCCTCATCAATAAATATCAACAGGAGGTTCAAAAACACGGAAACCAAGCTAAATCACTACAGCGTGTAATATCTAATGTTGGGAATGCTACATTGATGACCAATATTACCACTGCTGCTGGTTTCGCCACTTTTATCATTACAGAGAGTAAGCTTTTAAAAGAGTTTGGTATCGTTGCTTCTTTAAACATATTTGCAATTTTTGTATTATCGTTACTTATAATTCCGATTATATACAGTTTTATGCCTTTGCCTAAAACAAAGCATTTAAAACATTTAAACACAAGGTGGATCAACACATTTGTTGGTTGGATGGAAAACACTGTCCGTAATCATAAAATTGCTGTATTTATAGTTTCCCTATTAGCTTTAATTAGTAGCATCATAGGTATTTATCAAATTAGAATCTCTGGGAGTTTAATAGAAGATATGCCTCAAGACGCAGCTTTCTTTGATGATATTCGTTTTTTCGAAAAAGAGTTTGATGGAATCCTTCCTGTCGAAATAATGGTGGATACAAAGAGAAAAAATGGCGTTTTAAAACTCTCTACTCTTAGGAGAATGGAAGAGCTGGAAGACCTTATTAAAGAGATTCCAGAACTATCAGATCCGATTTCTGTAACTAATTTGGTAAAATACTCCAAACAAGCTTATTATAATGGGAATCCTGATTACTACCAGCTTCCTAATAATCAAGAAAATGCATTTATCCTTTCTTACGCAAAAAAATCTTCTAACAATGCCAATCTACTTAAAAGCTTTGTAGATTCTACCGGGCAAGTGGCAAGAATCACCACTTTTATGAAAGATATTGGTACTGATAAAATGGAAGGGATAGAAGCTGACTTATGGAAAAAAATACACAAAGTTCTTCCTGAAGATCGCTACGACATCACTCTTACTGGGAAAGCATTGGTGTTTATGAAAGGAACGAAATACTTAGTGAAAAATTTAGTGATGTCTCTTGCGCTAGCAATTTTTCTTATTTCTCTATTTATGGCCTATATGTTTAGGTCCTTTAAAATGATCATAGTTTCCTTGATTCCAAATATCCTTCCACTCATAATTACAGCGGGAATGATGGGATTCTTAGGAATACCAATTAAGCCGTCTACAATTTTAGTTTTTAGTGTTGCTTTTGGTATTTCTGTAGATGATACTATTCACTTTTTAGCAAAATACAGACAGGAACTTACAAAGAATCATTGGAACATAAGAAAATCTGTATATAACGCACTAAGAGAAACTGGAGTGAGCATGTTCTACACCTCTATAGTATTATTCTTTGGCTTCTCTGTTTTTATGTTAAGTAGCTTCGGCGGAACAAAGGCTTTAGGAGGACTTGTTTCTTTTACCTTATTAACAGCCATGTTAGCAAATCTAATTTTACTACCTGCCCTTTTATTAGCGCTAGAAAGAAACATAGCAAACAAAAAAGTTCTTAAAAAACCTAATATCGATGTGCTTCCTAAAAGCAGTAAACAGTAAAATTTTTCTTATTAAGAAATAAATCATTGAAAAAAAGTCATTGGCGAATTATTAAAAATTTGCTAATGGCTTTTTTTTATAAGATCTAATCAAGAAAGAAAATATTCATAGGGATTCTAAGTGCTTAGAAATAAAAAAAGCCTGCCGGAAACAAGTTTCCGAACAGACTTTAAGGTTCCCCCAAACCTACAATCTTATATATTTTGAATTGCTTTTAAAGCAATATTTTTTACGAACTATTTTCTACAAAGGTAGAAATTAATATTAAATACACAACAGGAAAAATCCCTATTTTTATATTATAAAATTATCTTAAATTTCTTATTGTTATGTTAAATGTACAAAAAAAATACATTCAACAATTACTAAATACATTAAAATTAATGTATTTAATGAAAAATTAATATTACGTGATAAATAAATAAAATTTTCTAATGGCTATTGAGTTTATATGTAGCTTTAAAATTTTATCTTTGCTTCCTCACTTATTGAAGTAACTCATAATGAAATTAGATAGTATAAAAGAACTACTTGGAGGAGACAAACTTCTTCAAGAGGTGAACGTTAAAGGATGGATCCGTACTTTTAGAAGTAATCGTTTTATTGCTTTGAATGATGGTTCTACGATTAACAACATACAATGTGTTGTTGATTTTGAAAACACTTCAGAAAAAATCCTTAAAGAAATCAATACTGGAGCTGCCGTAAGTATCACTGGTACTCTGGTCGAAAGCCAAGGTAAAGGTCAGAATGTAGAGATTCAAGTAAAAGACATCTCTATATTAGGGCAAGCAAATCCAGATGAATATCCTATTCAACCAAAAAAACACTCTTTAGAATTTCTTAGAGAAAAAGCACACCTTAGAGTACGTACAAGTACTTTTAGCGCTATCATGAGGGTTCGATCTGCGCTTTCTTTTGCTGTTCACCAATACTTTAATCAGAATGGATTTTATTATGTTAATACACCAATAATTACAGGTTCTGATGCTGAAGGTGCTGGAGAGATGTTTAGAGTTTCTTCTTTAGATCCTAAAAACCCACCACTTACAGAAGACAACGAGATAAACTATAAAGAAGATTTCTTCGGAAAGGAAACAAATCTTACCGTTTCTGGGCAATTAGAAGCAGAGACATATGCTATGGGATTAGGGAAAGTATACACTTTTGGACCTACCTTTAGAGCAGAAAACTCCAATACTTCTAGACATTTAGCAGAATTTTGGATGATTGAGCCAGAAGTTGCCTTTCTAGATTTAGACGGGAATATGGATTTGGCTGAAGACTTTATAAAGTATGTTATTAAATATGCTTTAGATAATTGCAAAGAAGATCTTGAGTTTTTAGAAGAAAGATTACTAAACGAAGAAAAAACTAAACCACAGGCAGAAAGAAGCGAAATGAAGCTTACAGAAAAACTTCATTTTGTTCTAGACAACAACTTTAAAAGAGTTAGCTATACAGAGGCTATAGATATTTTAAAGAACTGTAAACCTAATAAGAAGAAGAAATTCAATTATATTATTGAAGAATGGGGAGCAGATTTACAAAGTGAGCACGAGCGTTACCTTGTAGAAAAGCATTTTAAAACTCCAGTGATATTATTTGATTATCCAGCGGACATAAAAGCTTTTTACATGAGAGCTAATGAAGATGGTAAGACGGTAAGAGCTATGGATATTCTTTTCCCTGGTATAGGTGAAATTGTTGGTGGAGCTCAAAGAGAAGAGCGCTACGACGTGCTTATGGAAAAGGTAAAAGCCATGGGAATCGACGAAAAAGAACTATGGTGGTACTTAGATCTTAGAAAATTTGGTACTGCAACTCACAGTGGTTTCGGTTTAGGTTTTGAGAGATTAGTGCTCTTTGCTACTGGAATGACTAACATAAGAGACGTTATTCCTTTCCCAAGAACGCCACAAAGTGCAGAATTTTAGAATAAATTAACACTATACAGTAATAAAACTAGCTTGTGAAGCCATTTCATAAAGCTAGTTTTTTTATTTTTATATAAAGGTTACAAGACATATGCTTAAACAGCACTTACAATTTAAATTATCGCAAAAATTATCGCCGCAACAGATACAGTTAATGAAACTGATACAGTTGCCGACACAAGCTTTTGAGCAACGCTTAAAACAAGAGCTTGAGGAAAATCCTGCCTTAGAAAACGGTAAGGATGATACTACTGATTATGATAATGACGATATCGATAATTCTACTCAAGAAGATGATTATGATAGTGAGTCTATAAATGCTGAAGACATAAATGTTGATGAATATCTTAGTGATGATGAAGTACCTGAATATAGACTACAAGCCAACAACTACAGCAGTGACGATGAAGATAAATCTGTGCCTTATGCAGCGGGAACATCTTTTCACCAACATCTTATAAATCAACTAAACACCTTTAGATTGAATGACGACCAAAGAGATATCGCTGAATTTCTTGTTGGAAGTGTTGATGAAAGTGGATACATAAGAAGATCTGTTCCAGATATTGTAGATGATTTAGCCTTTACTCAAAATGTTTTTACTGAAGAAAGTGAGGTAGAAAAAATATTTCAAGTAGTACAACAGTTAGATCCTGCTGGAGTCTGTGCAAGGGACTTACAGGAATGTTTACTTATACAACTTGACAGGAAAGAACCCACCAAAAGCATAGAACTTGCGTATGAGATATTAGATAAATCTTTTGAGCAATTCACTAAGAAACACTACAGCAAGCTTATACAGAAATACGATATTACTGAAGAAGAATTAAGAGATGCCATTCATGAAATAGAACGGCTAAATCCTAAACCTGGCGGTTCGTATGCTGGTAATAATAGAATTGTAGAACATGTAATTCCCGATTTCACAATTAAAATTATTGATGGGGAGCTGGACCTTTCTTTAAATGGAAGAAATGCTCCAGAGCTACATGTATCTCGTGAGTATAATAACATGCTTAAAGGATATAAAGACACCAAAGCAAAATCTAAGTCGCAAAAAGACGCCGTACAGTTTATAAAACAAAAATTAGATGCGGCAAAATGGTTTATAGATGCTATAAAACAAAGGCAAGAGACACTATATGTCACCATGAACTGCATTATGCATTACCAAGAGGAATATTTTTTAACTGGGGACGAGCGTAAACTTAGACCCATGATTTTAAAAGATATTGCCGACACAATTGGAATGGATGTTTCTACAGTCTCTCGAGTTGCAAACAGTAAGTATGTTGACACTCCTTATGGAACAAAATTGATTAAAGAATTCTTTTCTGAATCAATGAAAAATGATGAAGGAGAAGACGTATCTACGAGAGAAATAAAGAAAATATTAGAAACTGTAATCAATGAAGAGGATAAAAGAAAACCACTAACAGATGATAAACTTGCTGTAATATTGAAAGAAAAGGGATACCCAATAGCTAGAAGAACTGTAGCAAAATATAGAGAACAACTTAACATCTCTGTTGCCCGCTTAAGAAAAGAAATTTAATGCGATTATTCTCAAAGTTAATTAGCCACATCTTTAATCCTATTTTCTTACCGCTAGCAGGTACGATACTGTATTTCCTTATATCACCAAAATACAACCCGCCAGAAGCTAGGAAATTAATTCTTTTAGCAATATTAATTATCACCGTAGTAATACCATTTATATTCTTTTTACTATTAAAAAACTTAGGATGGATAACTACAAATAGTCTGAGCAACGTAAAAGAAAGGAAAGTGCCGCTCTATTTATGTATTATATTGATTTATATAACGTTAAAAAAAGTAGCTACAATAAATTTTTCGATAGAACTTTACTTCTTCTTTATTGGCATTTTGGGAGCGCTTATAAGCTGTTTAATTATGGTTTACTTCAATTTTAAAGCAAGTATGCATATGATAGGAATTAGCGGCTTAGCGACGTTTATTTTAGGCCTATCTTTTCATTATGAAATCAATATTACTTTTGGCATTGCATTATTAATCTTGTTGCTGGGAACAATAGCTACCGCACGACTCTATTTAAAGTCTCATAATTATGCTGAAATAATGGTTGGAATGTTTTTAGGAGTTGTTACCCAGTTCTTAACTTTTGGGTACTGGTTATAATATATAAAATATTAATCCTGCATTAAATATTTTTGGAGCTACAAGCTCACCATCAATAGTATATATATCATCTTCAAATACATTGGTAAGATCGTATTGCGCATAGAAATTCCACGTATTATATCCGAAACTAATATAGATTCCGTATTGCAGGTCTCTTACATCCTTATTTGAGAATTTGATTGTCTCATCGTCTGTAATAAACTTAGAATTGCCAGAAATTAAATAAGATAACTTAACTCCACCATATATTCGCCAAAAACGATAATCTTCTGCTCTTGAAGAACGCCAACGAAATTCAATTGGAATTTCTACAAAACTCATAGAAAGCTTATTTCTACTATAAGAAACATCATCAGGCACTTTTTGATACGTAATAGTGCCATCTGCTTCTTCTGTAGCTAATAAATCACTATAAATAGCATTAAAAGATAATCCGGCTCCAATACCTAACCCAATATTTCTTCTCCTATTAATTGGTAAATCCTTAATAAAACCTCCAATAATTCCATAAGAGAAACTGCTTTGACCTATATCGCTAGGCGCTTGTGTTAACAAGTTATAATTAATACCGAAATAAAACTGGTCTTCAAAATACTTTTCATCTGCTTCTACCACTACAAGAGAATCTTGTTGCGCCCAAAGCAATGAGTTAAAGCATAATAAAAAAAAGAAAATAATTCTTTTCAATGAATTCAGTTTTAATGATTTATAAAAGTAATTAAAATAAAAAACGCTTCATATCCAATTGGAAAGAAGCGTTTTTTAAATATAAGTTTAACCGAAATGGATTATTACTTTAAGTTTTGAAAAGCACTACCACCTTTGGTAGTATAGTTAATTTTTAATGCATTAACTTTTCTCAATTCTTGTTTAATATCCGAAACGAGTCCCATATTGGTTTCGTTATCAACTTTCAAAGCAGTTGTAAGTACGTTTTGTAACTCCTCACGCTTTGAAGCTCTTTCAGCAAGTACATAGTTAGCTACCTCAGAAACATCAGCAAATTTATCATTCAATTGAATTTTTGCTGCTGTTCCAAATTTCTCTTGGTAACGTTGACTAGGTTTACCTGCATAGATATAAATTACCCTGTCTTTTTTATCAAGCTTTTGAACTTGATCAGCATAAGGCAATTCATTTTTAACCATAAGAGAACTATCTTTCATTGTGGTAACCGTCATGAAGAAAAATAACAACATGAAAACGATATCCGGCAATGATGCGGTTGAAACCGCAGGTAAATCCCCTTTCTTTTTCTTTGTGAATTTTGCCATAATAGCTTGTACTAATTTAATTAGTTATTTTTTGGTTCAGCCTCAGATAATTTTTGAGGATACATTTTCTGAATACGCTCTAACTTAGGCTTAAGCTCATCTTTAATAGCATCTGAAGTTTTAGGATCTAAATAAGTATCATTCATTTCCGTAAAATCTCTACCATAAAGTCTTTGCGCTTCTCTGTTTCTCAACTCATTATAAGCAGCTACCAATTCATTCTGTACTGCTATATACGTCCCATATTCAGTTAATCTATCATTCTGTAAAGAAATAATAGCTTTACTTGGGTGATCTGAAGACTCAGGATTTTTTGCTCCTTTACAATAGTCGCAAGGCTCTCCTTTTTCTCCTGTTCCTCCACCATTATCCAAAAATTTTACAGCAGCTTCGCGAAGGTTTTTAAGGTCCATCACTTCTTCTTCAACAAGTAAGTCGTTATTTTTATTAACAACTACCGTAAAGATATTTTTCTGCTTAATAATTGGCGGATTTTCTGGCGGCTCTATTGGTGGCAACTTACGATCTAATCCTGCATCTGTTTCTATAGTTGTTGTTACCAAGAAAAAGATCAGAAGTAGGAAAGCGATATCTGCCATTGAACCTGCGTTAACTTCAGGCGGTGCTCCTCTTCTTGCCATTTTATATTGTTTTTATTGTTATTGTTTCTTAAATCCTCCTACTACCATTGCTAGTATAGCTAGTACAGCCAATATATAGAAAGTCCATAAACCTGCATCAACAGCTTTAACAGTCCCTTCTGTAACATCGATTCCTCTATCTGCCATTTGTTGTAGATTTACATCTGATCCATTAGCAAATACGAAGTAACTAACTAGTACGATTACAGCAAAAGCAGCAACAGAAATTAATGCTTTCTTCAATTTATCTGCATCAGATGCTAGACCTACTATTGAAAAAATAAATGTAATTCCAGCAACAATAACAGTTAACCATATTCCTAGATTAATCATTATACCGATAAAACCTTCGTTGTCGTCATTTTGCGCTATAAGAACCCACAGCACTAATCCGATCACACTAAGTATTATCGCTAATATTTTAGCTATTTTATACATATCATTAATTATATTAAGTGCTTATTATTTTTTGTGATCTACCAACATGTCTACTAAGATGATTGAAGCATCTTCCATGCTGTTAACTATACTATCAATTTTAGCGATAATGTAGTTGTAAAAAATCTGAAGTATAATAGCCACAATAAGACCAAATACTGTTGTTAATAAGGCAACTTGAATATCTCCTGCAATAAGAGATGCATCTAGTCCACCAGCAGCACTAATTTTTTCGAAGGCCTGAATCATCCCGATTACAGTACCCATAAATCCTAACATCGGCGCAATTGCGATGAATAGAGATAACCAAGAAACGTTTTTCTCTAATTGACCCATTTGTACACCACCATAAGCTACAACAGCTTTTTCAGCAGCATCAACTCCTTCGTCAACTCTGTCTAAACCTTGATAATAAATAGATGCAATAGGACCTCTTGTGTTTCTACAAACTTCCTTAGCAGCTTCTACTCCTCCAGACGCTAATGCATCTTCTACTTTCTGAGTAAGCTTTTTAGTGTTTGTAGTTGCCATGTTCAAGAATATAATTCTTTCGATAGCCACAGCTAATCCTAAGATTAAACATAAAAGTACAATACCCATGAAGCCTGCGCCCCCTTGGATAAATTTTTCTTTAAGGACTTGTTGGAATCCTTTTGACTCAGCTGCAGGAGCTTCATCTTGTACTAATGCTGTTGAAGCATCATCAATAGCAACAATTTCTGAGATTTGATCAGCCACAACTGGAGTTAAATCCTTTGCGTTGGCAGTTGTTGCATTAAAAGCCAATAATCCGGCAATCGCCAGCATAGAGAATAGTCTTTTCATTTCTTCTAAACTTAAATTTGTTCGTTAATAGGGTTAAAGATAAAAAAAAAATGTTATTAAACATTAAAAACTACAGCAGAGAGGAAGGGATTCGAACCCTCGATACGCTTTTGACGTATACACACTTTCCAGGCGTGCGCCTTCGACCACTCGGCCACCTCTCTATATTTCATATAGCTTTAGACTGCCAAATAACGAATTTTTTTTTAGTTGTTAAAATTTATGCCGTTAATTTTAAGACATTTCACCTCTTAAAGGTGTTTCATATATGGTTTTGAACACTTTACGTTGAATATTATTCCCCATAAGATACATTAATTTTGTGATTGCAGCTTCCGTTGTTACATCTTTTCCACTAATAACACCTACTTTTCGTAAGTGAGAACTCGTTTCATACTGTCCCATTATTACACTTCCACCAGAACATTGCGTTACATTCACAATTATCTTACCTGATTTTATGGCCTTTTCTAATAATTCTTCGAACCATTTTTCAGTAGGAGCATTTCCAGCTCCATAAGTTTCTAATATTATAGCCTTTGTATTTGGATTGCATAACAAACAGTTTAATGTACTCTCTGTAATCCCAGGAAATAATTTTACCAAAGCTATATTTACATCCATTTTTTTATGGATCTTCAATTTTTTACGCGTTGGCTTCAACAAATATTCATAATTAACCTTTAAATGAACACCACTTTCCGCCAATGGTGGATAATTTAAAGAAGCAAATGCCTGAAAATGCTCCGCATTTATTTTTGTTGTTCTATTTGCTCTGTATAATTTATATTCAAAATAAAGACAAACCTCTCTAATAACCGCACTATTATTTTTTCTCAATGATGCAATCTGAATAGAAGTTATTAAATTCTCTTTTGCATCGGTACGTAAATCTCCAATTGGAAGTTGAGATCCAGTAAAAATAACTGGTTTTGAAAGATTTTCTAACATAAAGCTTAAAGCAGATGCCGTATAACTCATCGTATCACTTCCATGAAGCACTACAAATCCGTCATAATCTTCGTATCGTTCTTCAATAATCTCCACAATATGAACCCATGAACTCGGATTCATATTTGAGGAATCTATAGGCTCATCAAAAGAAACTGTATTTATATTACAATCTAAAAGGGAAAGCTCTGGGATGCTCTTTAATAATTTATCAAAATTAAAAGCATGCAAAGCACCAGTGGCAGAATCTTTAACCATACCAATAGTCCCTCCTGTATAAATAAGTAATATTCTAGCCTGCAATCGCTTTATGTTTTAAATGATTCGTAACAGGATTAGCATACATGCTTAAAAAATTTTGTAATTCAATTTCATTCGCTGCCTGCACCCTGCGCTTTATACGTCTATTAAATTGTCGCTTTTCTTTGTCTGTATATTTAGACTCAAATCTCGTGGTATTATTAAGCATATCATACGCTAAATAATTAGAAGGCCACAATTTATAATTTAGATGTATTTTTTCATCAATAATATCTGCTAACATCTGAAACTGCTTATTATTAGGCTCTCCGCTATCTCTAATAAGATCTAATTCATCAGAAAGAACATCGCCAGCAGTAATTTGAATACGTTTTTTCTTTCCAGTAACTCCTTTTAATATACTATTAAAATCCTCATTACTCGATTTCACATATTCAATCTCCTTATGTTTCGCCATTAATTCTGGCATTTTCCAGATATCTGTTGGATCGTATTCGTAAGAAATGGCTATTGGAACAATTTTTAATTTCTTAAAATAATCCATCACCTCAGCTTCATCACTAGCTAATGCTAACATCTTCAATACTCCCTGCTGTGTTTGATCATCTCCATTTTTAGTACGCCCTTCTCTTTGCGCTATCCAAACAGATCTTTTTTCCTGCTGAAGTAAATCTCCAATATAGGAAGATACCAACTTAGAACTCTTAAGCATTTCCCTTGGTGACAAATCCCTCTTGATTAAAAAATTTCTATTCAATCGAGATAAAGCCATTAAAAATGGTTTTTTAACAAGGTTATCACCAATTGCAGACGCCGTCATCACCAAATCATGCTCGTACAAAGCGACATTCAATAAAGATGTGTCAAGAATAATATCCCTATGATTACAAACAAACAAGTACGACTCATTTGGATCTAATTTATCAAAACCGGAAGTAAAAAAACCTTCAGAGCTCTTTTCGAGCACCATACGGACACTATTATATATTATCTTAGTTTGGAAATCTCTTATAGAATGACAACTCTTTGCTATCTCCATAATTTCATCTACTTCCTTATCTGGAAACGTAAATTGAAGCATAGCAAGCACCATGGGATGCTTCATGAATTGCAGTAAAGCATCATTTACTTCGGTATCATAATAAGGTCTTATATCGTCTATCGTTATCACTCGATTCTAAGTTTAATGGCAAAAAAACAAAATTTAGTTTACTTTAACTTTAAAAGCTTGTTAAACTCCAAATACTTCTTTAGAGTTATTAGTCGTAGTTGTTACGATTTCTTCCAAAGAACTACCGTAAACATCTACTAATTTTCCAGCTACTTGTGTTAAATAAGAACTTTCATTTCGTTTCCCTCTATATGGAGTAGGCGCTAAATAAGGCGCATCGGTTTCTAAAACTATTTCTGAAAGAGGAATTTCATTTAAAAAAGTATCTATTTTTCCATTTTTAAATGTTACCACACCGCCAATACCAAGTTTCATATTATAAGAAACTGCTTGTTTTGCCTGCTCTAATGTTCCCGTAAAACAATGAAAAATACCATAAAGATTATCTCCCTTTTCACTTTCCAAAACTTCAAAAACCTCATCAAAAGCATCTCGACAATGAATAACTATAGGAAGTTTATATTTTTTCGCCAACTGAATTTGATGCTTAAAAGCTGCTTGCTGTTCTCTTAAAAAAGTTTTATCCCAATAAAGATCTATTCCTATTTCTCCAATAGCATAAAAACTTCTTTTCGCCAGCAACTCTTCAATATGAGCTAACTCCTCTTTATAATTATCTTTTACATGAGTTGGATGCAATCCTGTCATTAAAAAAACATTTTCAGGATAGCTAGCCTCTAACTTTAACATCGCTTCTGTATATGTAGAATCTATTGCAGGCACAAAAAAACGTTCTATTCCTGCATCCATCGCTCTTTTAATCATCTCATCACGATCATCATCAAAAGCCTCACTATATAAATGTGTATGTGTATCTGTAAAAATCATGCTGCAAAAATAATAGTTTAAACGGCTATATTTGCATAAAACTAAAGAGATAATGCAAAGCCTAAAAAAATTCTTATTACAGAAGGGATATATTAAAACCCCGCTAACACTCACTAAAACAAATCATTTTGAAGTTGTAGCTAAAATTAACGGTGTTACTGGAAGGTTTATCCTAGATACAGGAGCGTCAAACACCTGTATTGGCTTTGACTGTATTGAACATTTTAACCTGAAAACAGAAGACTCTGAAGTTAAAGCTGCTGGTGCTGGTGCCACTAATATGCTAACACAAGTTTCTAAAAAGAATGTTTTAGAGATTGAAAGCTGGAAACGGAAAAAGCTTAAAATTGTTCTTTTTGATCTTACCCATGTAAATTCTGCTCTTACAGTTCATAACTCACTTCCTGTTCACGGCATTATTGGAGCTGATGTTCTTAAAAGAGCTAAGGCTGTGATCGACTACAATAAAAAGACGCTTTATTTAAAACCTTAAATATCCTAATCCATTTAACTAATTTTCCTGTAAGTTACCCTCTTTAAAAAGGGGGAATTTCCTGTTGATTTGACACTGTATTATATAGACATTTACACAAATCAACAATCGGGGCCATGAAGACAGACATTAACTACCAAATTAGCAAAAACTCAAACGACATTCATTTAGCGGTTATAATTATTGCTCTTGCAATGATTACATTTCTTCTGAATATATTTTTGGTTTTATCTATTTAATAATCCTATACATATATTAGCCAACCAAAACCAAAAAAACGCCCGAACTAAATTTCAGTTCGGGCGTTTCCTATTTTATAAGTTATTTTTAAAATACTATAACTCTAAAGCCTTCTTAACATTTCCATCCATCAATAACTCTTCAGGACTTTCTAAAGCTTCTTTTATTGCTACTAAGAATCCAACAGACTCTTTACCATCAATAATACGGTGGTCATAAGACAATGCAACATACATTATTGGCGCAATTGCAATAGCTCCATCTCTAGCGATTGGACGCTCTACAATATTATGCATTCCAAGAATAGCACTTTGTGGCGGATTGATTATTGGTGTTGATAACATAGAACCAAAAACTCCTCCGTTGGTTATTGTAAAAGTTCCACCAGTCATTTCATCTACTGTAATTTCACCTTCACGAGCTCTGATCGCTAATCTTTTCACCTCAGCTTCTACACCTCTAAAACTTAAGTTCTCTGCATTTCTAATTACAGGAACCATTAATCCTTTTGGTCCAGATACTGCGATACTAATATCACAGAAATCGTAGCTTATCATTTCCTTACCGTCAATCATTGAATTAACAGAAGGATACATTTTTAATGCACGTACTACTGCCAATGTAAAGAAACTCATAAACCCAAGTCCTACTCCGTGCTTAGATTTAAATTCTTCTTTATACTGCTTACGCAATTCGAAGATAGGATTCATATCCACCTCGTTGAAAGTAGTTAGCATTGCTGTTTCGTTTTTCACAGAAACTAAACGCTCTGCTACTTTACGTCTCAACATTGATAATTTTTTACGCTCAGTACCACGACTTCCAGTACTTGGAGTTCCCATAGAAGGCGTTGCTTTTACAGCATCGTCTTTAGTTATACGTCCGTCTTTACCTGTACCTTTAACTTCTTTAGTATCTACTCCTTTTTCAGCAAGTACTTTTTTTGCAGCTGGACTTGCAGTACCAGTTGCATATGTTTCTTTTTTCTCCGGTGCTTTTTCAGCTGGAGCTGCTTCTTTTTTAGGTTCTTCTTTAGCTACTTTTTCTTCTTTTGGAGCATCATCTCCTCCAGCAGGTTTTTCAGCAGAAGTATCTATTAAGCATACAATTGCTCCTACAGCTACTGCATCCCCTTCTTCCGCTTTTAGTGTAATAATCCCACTAGCTTCCGCTGGCAATTCTAAAGTAGCCTTGTCAGAATCTACTTCAGCAATTGCTTGATCTTTTTCAACATAATCTCCATCTTCAACCAACCATTCTGCGATCTCTACTTCTGTTATCGATTCCCCAGGAGAGGGAACTTTCATTTCTAAAACCATTATTCTTCTATTTAGTTTTATATTTTATTGTCTTGTTATTATAAATATACTCTTATTTAGCTTTACGTTGCATATTGTCTTTGGATTTATCAAAAACATATTCAATTACTTGCTGATGTCTACGCTTAGAACGTGTTGCACTACCTGCTGCTGGAGCGGCATAGAAACGTCTTGAAGCTACTCTAAAAGTTCTAGCCTCTTCAAAATGTAATAATAAATGACTCCAAGCACCCATGTTTCTTGGCTCTTCTTGCGCCCAAACCACTTCCTCTGCATTACTATATTTATCCATTATCTTACGCATTTCTGTAGATGGCAATGGAAATAATTGCTCTAGCCTTACTAAAGCCACATCATCTCTACTTTCTTTTTCTTTAGCATCTAATAAATCATAATAGAATTTACCTGTACAGAATACTAAAGTTTTTACTTTTTTAACTTCGGCTTCAGCGTCATCAATAACGGTTTGGAAGCTTCCATTTACAAATTCATCTACTGAAGAAACCACTTTAGGATGTCTCAATAAACTTTTAGGAGTAAAGACGATTAAAGGTTTTCTATAATCAGCCTTCATCTGCTTTCTTAATAGGTGAAATAAATTGGCAGGTGTAGTAACATCAACAACAAACATATTGTCTTTTGCACACAACTGTAAGTAACGTTCCATTCTTGCAGAAGAATGCTCCGCTCCCTGACCTTCATAACCATGAGGAAGCAACATTACTAATCCATTTTGGATTTTCCATTTATCTTCAGCAGCAGAAATATATTGGTCGATCATTATCTGAGCACCATTACTAAAATCTCCAAACTGAGCCTCCCATATTGTTAAAGTATTTGGACTCGCCATGGCATAACCATAATCAAATCCAACTACCCCATATTCTGAAAGAAGTGAATTGTAAACATCAAAATGTCCATTTTGATTGTCTTTTAACTCATTTAGTAATACTATTTCCTCTTCAGACTCTTCTACTTTTATTACTGCATGACGGTGAGAAAAAGTACCTCTTTCTACATCTTGCCCAGACATACGCACATTAAAACCTTCTTCTAAAAGAGTTCCATATGCTAATAACTCTCCCATTGCCCAATCAAGCTTATCTGTATCAAAGAACATTTTATTACGCTCTTTTATCAGCTTCTCAATTTTACGCATGAATTTTTTATCCTTCGGAAGGTTTGTTATCTTCTCTGCAATCTGAGTCAATTTATCTTTTGGATAACTAGTATCTATAGACTCCATCATTCTATCTTCCAAGCAAGGATTAAAACCTTTCCACTCATCTTCCATAAATGGAGTAATCACGGTTTTATCTTCCTTACGAGAATCTTCAAGCTCTTCTTCTAAAGAAGCCTTATAATCATCCTCTAATTTCTTAACATAAGAATCGTCTATAACGCCTTCTTTCTTTAATTTATCAGCATAGATATTACGAGGATTATCATGCTGAGAAATTGCCTTATATAATTTAGGCTGTGTAAACCTAGGCTCATCTCCTTCATTATGACCATACTTTCTATATCCAAGAAGATCTATAAAAACATCTCTTCCGAATTTCATACGGTAATCTAAAGCAAAATTCACTGCATGAACAACAGCCTCTGCATCATCTGCATTTACATGAAGTACTGGCGAAAGGGTTACTTTTCCTACATCAGTACAATAAGTTGACGACCTTCCATCTAAATAATTTGTAGTAAATCCTATCTGATTATTAACTACAATATGTATCGTACCTCCAGTTTTATAACCATCTAATAGCGCCATTTGCACCAACTCATAAGCAAGTCCCTGCCCAGCAATTGCTGCATCTCCATGAACTACAATTGGTAAAACCTTAGAGAAATCGTCTTGATAATGTGTATCTTGTTTTGCTCTTGTAATTCCTTCTACAACTGCTCCCACAGTTTCTAAATGAGAAGGGTTTGGAGCGATATTCATGTTTATTTTCTTCCCGCTATTTGTTTTTCGATCACTCGTCCAACCTAAGTGGTATTTAACATCTCCATCAAAAATATCTAGCTCATAATCTTTACCATCAAATTCACTAAATATATCTTTTGCTGACTTTCCAAATATATTTGTCAATACATTCAACCTACCACGGTGAGCCATTCCCATCACAAACTGTTGAACGCCCATATCCGCAGCCTTTTCTACTAATGCATCTAAGGCAGGAATTAATGATTCATTTCCCTCTAAAGAGAAACGCTTTTGACCTACATATTTAGTATGTAAAAAATTCTCAAAAGAAATAGCCTCATTTAATTTACGAAGAATATTCTTTTTAGAATCATCATCAAATTTAGGATGGTTGTCATTAACATTCAACCACTCTTGAATCCATTGCTTACGCTCTGGATTACGAATGTACATATATTCAATCCCGATTGCATCACAGTAAATAGACTCTAAATGATCTATAATTTCCTGCAATGTAGATGCTCCAATTCCTAGAATATCTCCAGCATTGAAAACGGTATTTAAATCTGATTTTTCTAATCCAAAATTATCGATTGCTAATGTAGGGGAATACTTTCGGCGTTCTCTTACAGGATTTGTTTTGGTAAACAAATGCCCTCTGCTTCGATAACCATCTATAAGACGTACAACTTGAAATTCTTTATATACATCTTGAGGAATATCAATCTTTTCTCCTGTACTAGGATTTTTGACTGAAACAGTATCATTTTCTGAAATGGCTTCTCCGCCTTCTGAATCTGAACTTTCTATTCCGAAATCAAAACCTTGAAAGAAAGCTCTCCAACTTGGTTCTACACTATCCGGATTAATTAAGTATTGATCGTATAAATCCGCAAAAAAAGCGGTATTTGCCGCATTTAAAAAGGAATATTTATCCATGTTTTCTTTTCAATGTCTCTAATTAGACAAAATTTATACAAAAGTACAATATTTGAGAAAATTGATACAATGTTTTAATATATTTATAAGATAAAAATTACCAATATGCATATTTATAACAATACCTGTTTCAAAAAATACACCTTATTCTTTATAATGTTAGGAATTACTCATTTTGCCTCTGCTCAAATGACTCAAAATTATAGAAGTCCACATTTTTGGGACAATGTTAGCTTTGGAGGTGGAATAGGATTAGGGTTTGGAAGTGACTTTTTTAGCGGTTCCATTACTCCAAGTGCTATTTACAGAGTAAATGATAAGTTTGCAACAGGTGTAGGTTTAAATTTCACATACAGCGATGACCATAATTATACCGCCACCGTATTTGGAGCAAGTGTCTTAGGATATTACAACCCAATCAGAGAGATTCAACTTTCTGCAGAATTCGAAGAACTCCATGTAAATAGAAAATTTGATTACGGCGGCAACATTCCAGATTATAAAGACGAATACTGGTATCCAGCACTCCATCTTGGAGTTGGTTTTAATACTGGACATGTAACCATGGGGGTACGTTATGATGTTTTATACGATGATGACAAAAGTATTTATGGAACACCATTTATGCCATTCATTAGAATTTACTTCTGATAAATAAACTTATACAAATAAAAAAACCTCTTCATATAAAAATAATGAAGAGGTTTTTTATTGCAAAATTTAACTAAATCCTGAGTCTATAAAGACCAGGCTTTACCTTTAGTAGCTTCTTCTACTGTCATACATCCATTATAAACTCCAGGAACAGGATCGTAAGCTAACACTTCTTCACCTATTTTCTGACTGTTTTTATATGCATTGATAGTAGTCCAACGAAGGTCGTTTATCATTCCGAAAGCAAGCGCTTCATTGTCTTCTACTTTATTTTCTGTAGTTCCGATTTCAACTTCATTACCTTCAATACTGATACGTTTGTTTAAATCTTTCCTTTTATCTTCTGATACTTTAAGATTTTCAGCAACAATCTCCTCATATTGTTCTGGAGTTATATCACTTAAATCTTCATTGTACTTCTCTTTTAGCTGACTCACTAAACCAGCCATTCTTTTGCGGTATTTTTTTTGAGTCTCTAATGTCTCCACCTCATTAACATACTTATCTAAAAACTGAGGTACATTAACTTGTGATGCAGATGGAGTATCTGTTTCAGGAATTATAATATCTACAATATTTGTAAGCGCAACTCCTTCTTCAGCAGTAAAAAACTCAGGTACCCAAGTTGCTTTATCTGCAGTACAGCTTTGCAACATACTCAAAAGTGTAGGTGTTGCTACCACAAAACCGGCTGTTAAACCTATATTTCTAAGTGCTTTTCTTCTATCCATGATATGTTTATTACAAATTCATTTTTTTAAGTTCTTCTACTGCATGATTAGCAGCTCTCGCCGTGAATGCCATATATCCTAAAGATGGATTATGACATGCAGAAGAGGTCATAAAAGCTCCATCGGTTACGTATACATTTGGCACCGCATGTACTTGATTGTATTTATTAAGTACAGAAGTTTTAGGATCTCTACCCATACGAGCAGTTCCCATTTCATGAATTCCTAATCCCATACCTCCAATATCATCGTAAGTTGAAACATCTTTAAACCCAGCAGCTTCTAACATCTCTGCAGCTTGATTTTTCATATCTACACGCATTGCTAGTTCATTTTTACCAAAATCAGCATCAAAAGTTACTGTTGGCAATCCCCACTCATCAAGGATATCATAATTATGATACATACGGTTACTATGCTCTGGAAGTGTTTCTCCAAAAGCTGTCATTCCCATAGTCCATCCACCTGGTTCTAATAAAGCCTTTTTAAGATCTTTACCATAAGAAAGCTCACGGATAGATTCAGACCAATCTCCTCTACTTGCTCCTCCTTGATACCCGTATCCTCTTATAAAATCTTTTTGATCGGTAGAACCTCCTAAGTTTCTAAAACGTGGTATGTAAACTCCGTTAGGTCTTCTTCCTTTATAATATTTATCATGGAATCCATCAAACTTACCGCTAGCACCTACTCTAAAGTGGTGATCCATTAAGTTATGTCCTAATTCGCCACTATCATTCCCCATTCCATCAGGGAATCTATCTGATTTAGATTGCATTAAGATTGATGCAGAGGCAACAGCAGAAGCACATAAGAAAATTACTTTTGCTTTAAACTCCATTGTCTCTTTAGTTTCCGCATCTATAACACGTACTCCTGTTGCTTTTCCAGTTTCAGCATCATACATTACTTCATGTACAATAGAATTTGGACGAAGCGTCATATTTCCTGTTGCTTCTGCAGTTGGCAATGTAGATGAGTTACTGCTAAAGTAAGCCCCAAAAGGACATCCTCTAATACATCTATTTCTATATTGACAAGGACCTCTCCCGTCTCCTTCTTTTGTTCCTTTTGTAATATGAGCTACACGGCCGATAGTGATTTTACGATCTCCGAACTTCTCTTCAATAGAATCTTTAAAGTGATCTTCCACACAGTTTAAATCCATTGGAGGTAAAAACTTTCCATCAGGAAGGATATCCAATCCTAAATTTGTTCCACTTACCCCAATAAACTCTTCAACTTTATCGTACCATGGTTTTATTTCATCGTAACGTATTGGCCAATCTACGGCAATCCCATCTTTAAGGTTTGCTTCAAAATCGATATCTCCCATACGGTAACTCTGTCTACCCCACATAAGAGAACGTCCTCCTACATGATATCCACGCATCCAATCGAAGCGGCGGTCTTCATTGTATGGATGTTTAATGTCATCAACAAAAAAGTGTTCACTAGCTCCACCTACGGTATAACCAGTTCTGTTTTGTTTAAATTTTCTTTCTTTAGTTTCTCTGGAAGCTGCACCTCCATTTGGCATATCCCACGAATCTAAATTAGCAGTTGGATAATCTTCCACATGTTTTACCATACGGCCTCGTTCCAAAACCAATGTTTTTAATCCATTTTCGCAAAGTTCTTTTGCTGCCCATCCACCAGAAACTCCAGTTCCGACAACAATAGCATCGTACTCTTCTTGTGGGGAATTGTAATAAAATGTACTCATTATTTTAGCTTGTTTACAATAGTAGTTCTTCAAATATAAAAATTAATTTTTTACATTAGACGAATATTTTAATTATCAATAAAGCATTTTAACAACATTAACATTATTGATTTAATAATTATTCACACAAATAAATACGAATATGGAGAGAAGAAAGTTTATAACAAATTCAAGCAAAGCAGGACTAGCCATCTCATTTTTAGGCATGTACGCCTGTAAAGAAACTTCCTCCGAAAAGAAAGAATTGAAACAAAATACTCCAGTTTTCGAACCTTTTTTTAAGCTATCGTTAGCACAGTGGTCTCTTCATAAAATGATTCGAGAAGAAAAGTTAAATCCGATGGATTTTGCAAAAAAAGCTAAAGAATTAGGTTTTGAAGGTTTAGAATATGTGAACCAACTTTATAACAAAGAAATCGAAAAACGTGGAAATAATAACAAAGCTATTATCTCTTTAGCCGAAGACTTAAAAAAAATAAGTGATAAAGAAGGGATGCTAAATCAAATTATGATGGTAGATCTTCAAGGAGAAGAAAACCTCCTTTCTACAGCTGATGAAAAGTTAAGAAAGCAAGCTGTTGAAAATCATAAAATATGGATTGATGCTACCGCTATTTTAGAATGTCATTCTATGCGAATTAATTTATTTGGTTCGAATGATGAAAAAATTTGGAAAGAAAAATCTGTAGCTTCTTTAAATGAGCTTTCTGAATATGCATCAGAAAAAAATGTAAATGTTATTGTTGAAAATCACGGAGCTCTTTCTTCTAACGGTGCTTTAATGGCAGAAGTCATGAAAACCGTAAATAGAGATAACTGCGGTACACTTCCTGATTTCGGAAACTTCTGTGTAAGAAGAGAAGATGATAAATTATGGGACGCTCCATGTATTGATCAATATGACATCTATAAAGGAGTGGAAGAATTAATGCCATTTGCAAAAGGAATTAGTGCAAAAACTTTTAACTTTGATGAAAATGGAGACGAAACAACTATCGATTTCTATCGAATGATGAAAATCATTAAAGATGCAGGATTCAAAGGTTTTGTCGGTGTAGAATATGAAGGCGACACGCTATCCGAAGAGAAGGGAATCATTGCCTCAAAAGCACTTTTACTGAAGGTTGCAAAAAAACTAAGCGACACTTCGGTTTCCACAGAAGCATAATTAAATTTAAAATACAATCTCAATATGCAAGCATTGGGATTACTAATAATTACTAACTATAACTATTTAAACGCAAGCTAACATGAACAAAAAAACTCAATTTCAGCTATCCTTTATGATGTTCTTAGAATTCTTCATATGGGGAGGCTGGTTTGTAACGCTAGGAACTTTTCTTGGCAATAACTTAGAAGCTACTGGGGCACAATCTGCCATGGCTTTTTCTACTCAATCTTGGGGTGCAATCATTGCTCCTTTTATAATCGGACTTATTGCAGACCGCTACTTTAATGCTGAAAAAATACTGGGAATACTACACATCATAGGAGCTGTACTTATGTATTTAATGTATCAAAGTACAGATTTTGGAACATTTTATCCGTTTGTACTAGCATATATGATTGCCTATATGCCAACATTAGCACTTGTAAACTCTATTTCCTTTAACCAAATGACCGACCCAGGAAAACAATTCTCTTTCGTTAGAGTTTTTGGGACTATCGGTTGGATTGTAGCTGGAAGTGTTATTAGTTTCTTAGCTTGGGATTCTACAGAGAATATTGCTCAAGGGATGCTTAAAAACACTTTTTTAATGGTAGCAGGAGCTTCAGCTTTACTAGGAATATTCAGTTTTACACTTCCTAAAACGCCACCAACAGCAGACAGAAGTAAAAAGGCAAATGTTTCTGAAATCTTAGGCTTGGATGCCCTTAAACTTTTAAAAGATAGAAACTTTCTGTTATTCTTTATTTCATCGGTACTTATCTGCATTCCATTAGCATTTTATTACCAAAATGCTAGTCCATTTTTAACAGAAATCGAAGTTAAAAACTCAACCTTCAAAATGTCTTTCGGACAAATGTCAGAAGTATTATTTATGTTGTTACTTCCATTTTTCTTTAAAAAATTCGGATTCAAAAAAACAATCTTAGCAGGTATGCTTGCATGGACTATCCGTTATTTATTATTTGCATATGGAGACTCTGGAGAATTAGTATTTATGTTAATCCTCGGAATTGCTCTACACGGATTGTGTTATGACTTCTTCTTTGTATCTGGACAAATATATACTGACTCTAAGGCTGGTGCTAAAAACAAAAGTGCTGCTCAAGGCCTTATTACTTTAGCTACATATGGTATCGGAATGTTAATCGGTTTTGAAATTGCAGGAATGATTTCAGATAAATTCTTAATTGCTGAAGGAACTCACGACTGGTATAGCATCTGGATTTTCCCAGCTGGTTTTGCATTTGCAGTAGCCATTTTATTTGCTATTTTCTTTAAAGACGAAAAAATAGAATATAAAGAACAGTAAAAAGATTTATAACATTTTTTTATATGTTCTTTTCTGAATAGAAAACTATATTACAACCTATTGAAAAAATTAAAAATGAGTAAAAAAATAAGATTAGGAATTTTAGGAGGTGGAGGCGATTCACTTATCGGTGTGCTTCACCGTATCGCTTCTTCAATGTATGATAGCTATCAATTAGTTGGTGGTGTTTTTAATCCGAATTACGATGAAAATATAGGATTTGCCGAACAAATTGGAATTCCAACAAATAGAATTTATAAAGATTTTGATGCCTTAATTGAAGGAGAATTGAAACTTCCAGAAGAAGAGCGCATCCAAGTAGTTTCTATTCTTACACCAAACTTTTTACATTTTCCGATGGCAAAAAAGCTATTAGAATCTGGATTTAATGTTATTTGTGAGAAACCAATGACTACCACTTTTGAAGAGGCTAAAATTCTTCAAGAAACATTAGAAAAAGCGAATACTATTTTTGCTGTAACTTATACATATACTGGTTACCCGATGGTGCGTCAAATGAAAGAAATGATCGCCTCTGG
Source organism: Joostella sp. (assembly GCF_048266025.1). Classification (NCBI taxonomy): domain Bacteria; kingdom Pseudomonadati; phylum Bacteroidota; class Flavobacteriia; order Flavobacteriales; family Flavobacteriaceae; genus Joostella; species Joostella sp. Next base: position 430,670 of record NZ_JBLXAF010000001.1, read on the forward strand.
TATTATCGGTAAAGTTCAAAAAGTAGACGTTCAATATTATCAAGGATGGATTAATTCAATCATTCATGATAAAGAAAAAAGAGCAAATACATGGCGTTTAAATCCTGAGAAATCTGGAATTAGCTGTTGTGTTGGAGATATTGGTACGCATGGTTTCGATATGATTGAATATGTAACAGGAATGGAAGTGAAAACCATTCTGGCAGATCTCAATTATTTATATGCAGATAACAAAATGGATATCGACGGAACCATTTTACTTCGCTTAGCGGAAAACGTAAAAGGAGTTCTTAGAACTAGTCAGATTGCTACTGGTGAAGAAAACAACTTTACTGTAAATATATATGGTGAAAAAGGAGGTTTAAAATGGGAACAAGAAAACCCAAATTACCTATACCACCTAACTGATGATGAGCCATTAAGAGTTTTAAAACCAGGACACGCTTACAACAGTGAATTCTCTTTAGATGGAACAAAATTGCCTCCAGGTCACCCAGAAGGGATTTTCGATTCTATGGGGAATATCTATAAAGGTGTTGCTAAAGCCATCAGAAAAGAAAAATACCATCCTGGAGAGTTTCCTACTATGAAGGATGGAGTACGAGGAATGAATTTTATTGAGCGTGCAGTAGCTTCTCATCAACAAGGAAATGTTTGGGTAGAAGTATAAAAACTCCTACACATTCTATTGTTATATTAAGGCTGTGCGTATTTTACTCACAGCCTTATTCATTAAAAAAATCATTTAACGAATAATTTATATCTAAAAAAATCAAAATGAGAAAACTTAGAATGGGAATGGTTGGCGGAGGCATCGGCTCTTTTATGGGAGATGTACACCGTAAAGCCTCTGGATTAGATGGAATGATAGAACTTGTTTGTGGTGCTTTTAATAGTACTTTAGAAAAAACTATCGAATCTGGAAAATCACTATACCTACCTAAAGAAAAATGTTACGGAAGCTTCCAAGAAATGATTCTTGAAGAAAAGAAACTTCCGGAAGGAGAACGTATGGATTTTGTTACCATTGTCACTCCAAACCACTTACATTTTGAGCCCGCAAAAATGGCACTAGAAAATGGATTTCATGTGGTTTGCGACAAACCTATGACACTTACTATCCAAGAAGCACAAATACTAGAGAAACTAGCAAAAGAATCTGGTTTACTATTTGCTTTGACTCATAATTATACCGGAAACGCAATGGTAAAACAAGCCAGAGCTATGGTAACAAATGGAGATCTTGGAGAAATTAGAAAAGTGCAGGTACAATACCTACAAGGATGGATGGCTGCAGAAATTAATAAGGAAGCCAAAATTAAACCATGGCGAGCAGACCCTAAAAAATCTGGAATTGGAGGTTCTTTAGCAGACATTGGAACACATGCAGAAAACTTGGTTTCTTATATTACAAATCAAGAAATTGTAGAAATAGCAGCAGATTTAGGGAGAATTGGAAAAGACCGTGTTTTAGATAACGACGGGAATTTATTGCTAAGAATGGAAGGCGGAGCAAAAGGAACTATGTCTATTTCTCAAGTTGCAACAGGAGAAGAAAATGCACTTATTGTTAAAGTTTACGGTAGTAAAGGAAGCATTGAATGGAACCAAGAAGAAAGCACCAAACTTATAGCAAAATGGATAGATAAGCCACAACAAACCTTCACTCCTGATGGAATTGATATTTATGATAGCGTAAGAGCTACCTCTAGAATCCCAAAAGGGCATCCTGAAGGTTATTTAGAAGCTTTTGGGAACATCTATCGTGCCTTTGCGACACACTTAATGAGTGTATTGGAAAATAAACCTATAGAAAAACCTGATTATCCATCTGTTAGCGATGGTGTAAGAGGAGTACAATTTATTTATGCTGCAGTAAAAAGTGATCAAGAAAATTCAGCATGGACTAAATTAAAACAATAGCTTATATGGTTGATAATTTCTAATTTTAATACATTAAATTTTTTATCAACCTTTTTTCTGGATAAATTGCTTATCCATTAACTAAATCGATTTTATAACATTCAACTAAATACTTCAACAAATGAAAACCATAAAAGGCCCTGCCGTATTCCTAGCGCAGTTTGTAGATAGTAAAGCTCCATTTAATTCATTAGATGGAATTTGTAAATGGGCAGCAGACTTAGGATATAAAGGAATTCAAATTCCTACTACAGAAAAATTCTTAATTGATCTTGATAAAGCCGCGGAAAGCAAAACTTATTGTGATGATTTAAAAGGAAAAATTAATTCTTATGGATTAGAAATCACGGAACTTTCCACGCATTTACAAGGACAATTAGTAGCTGTAAATCCTGCCTACGATATTATGTTTGATAATTTCGCTCCTGATAATGTTAAAAACAATCCTAAGGCGCGTACAGAATGGGCTGTAGACCAAATGAAAAAAGCAGCAAAAGCAAGTAATCATTTAGGGCTAAATGCTCATGCAACATTTTCAGGATCGCTACTTTGGCATACCTTCCATCCATGGCCACAAAGACCACCAGGATTAGTAGAAATGGGATTTGAAGAGCTTGCTAAACGTTGGCTTCCTATTCTTAATGAATTTGACGAACAAGGAGTAGATGTTTGTTACGAAGTGCATCCGGGGGAAGATATTCATGATGGTGACACTTTTGAACGTTTCTTAGAAGCAACTGGAAAGCATAAGCGTGTAAACATACTATATGATCCATCACACTTTGTTCTTCAGCAGTTAGATTACATAGAATACATAGACCACTACCATGAGTTTATAAAGGCATTCCATGTAAAAGATTCCGAATTTAATCCTACAGGAAAAAAAGGAGCTTTTGGAGGTTATAATAACTGGGGAGATCGTGCTGGAAGATATCGCTCTTTAGGGGACGGACAAATAGATTTTAAAAAGATATTTTCTAAACTTACACAATACGGATGTGACGTTTGGGCAGTAATGGAATGGGAATGCTGTATAAAAAGCCCTGAGCAAGGTGCAAGAGAAGGAGCCCCATTTATTCAAAGTCACATTATAGAAGCTACAGAAAAAGTTTTTGATGATTTTGCTGGTGGTGATGTCGATGAAGCTAAACTAAAAAAAATATTAGGAATATAAACACAACTATTTTAAACAAAACGTAATGAAAACTATTAACTATTTATTTATGGCATCTCTCGCAATGATGTCTTGCAAGCAACAAAATAATGAAAAAGCTACTTCTGATACGGTAGCTACTCAAAAAGAAGAAGTCACTAAAGAATCTGATGCTAACAAAGAAGAATGGGTTTCTTTATTCGATGGAAAAAATTACGATTCTTGGCATATGTTCAATGGTGGTGAAGTGAATGATACTTGGTCTATCAAAGATGGTGCAATGGTATTTACACCTGGAGAAAATGCAGGAAATATTGTTACTAATAATGATTACACTAATTTTGAACTTTCTTTAGATTGGAAGATTTCTGAAGGAGGAAACAGTGGTATTTTCTGGGGAGTACAAGAGGGTGAAAAATACAAAGAACCATACCAAACGGGGCCTGAAATTCAGGTATTAGACAATGAAAGACATCCAGATGCTAAAGCAGGAGAAACACACCAAGCGGGTGCTTTATATGATATGATTGCACCAAGTGAAAACGTAGTAAAACCAGCTGGAGAGTGGAACAACTGCGTATTAACAATCAACCATAAAACAAATCAAGGTTCTGTAACTTTAAACGGAACTAAAATCGTAGAATTCCCAGTACATGGTGAGAAATGGGAAGAAATGATAGCGAATTCCAAGTTTAAAGGCTGGGATGGCTTTGGAGTTTCCAAAACTGGAAAAATTGGACTTCAAAACCATGGAAACATCGTTTCATACAGAAATATTAAAATAAAAGAATTAAAATAATGATTAGAAAAATAATCTTAAGCGCTTTAGTTCTTACTGCTATAGCTTCTTGTAATACACCTAAAGAAGAGGAACAGAAAGGAGAAATTCCAGTTACAAAAGAAGAGTCTGAAGTAATTACTTATGAAGAATATTCTGGACAAGAACCAACTACTCCTGAGGAAACAGAGTTCTATGAGCCTATTGTTTCTACAGTAGATCCTACTTCTAAAAGTGGTGCTCCAAGCGATGCCATTATTCTTTTTGATGGAGAAAATTTAGACAACTGGATCAGTTCAAAAGATAGTACAGCAGCAGCATGGACTATTAATAAAGATGGTAGTATGACTGTAAAAGATAAATCTGGAGACATACAAACAAAACAAAACTTTGGAAGCATTCAACTACATATTGAATGGAAGTCGCCTTCAGACATACAAGGTGAGGGGCAACATAGAGCGAACAGTGGTGTATTCCTTCAAAATCTTTACGAAGTTCAGGTGTTAGACAATAATGACAATGACACCTACACAAACGGTCAAGTAGGTTCTATCTATAAGCAAGGAGTTCCCTTAGCAAAAGCATCTGCCCCTACTGGAGATTGGAATAGTTATGACATTATTTACCATGAGCCAGAATTCAACGAAGAAGGTGGTAAAATAAAATCTGCTACGATTACCGTATTACATAATAATGTGCTAATTCAAGATCATACAGAGATAAAAGGAACAACCCCTTATATTGGATGGCCTAAAAATGAAGCACATGGAAAAGGCCCTATCCGTCTTCAAGATCATGGGGATAATAGCCGTGTGAGCTATAGAAATATCTGGGTAAGAGAGTTAAAGTAAATCCATTAGATATTTAAGATAAAACATCTTGTATGGATTTAAATGTTATTATTAAAGTAAAGATCCTCGTAGATTTATTTACGAGGATCTTTATTTTTAAATATCCACAAAAAACTAATTAACAATTAGTTAAGATAAGCACTGAGTTATCGTTTAAAAAACTTAACAACATCATCATTTATCTTTATAAAATAAATTCCTGATCCCAACAAAGAAATATCATATGAAAGAGAATCATCTTCTATTTTATTGATTAGCTTCACACTACTTGTAATATTATTACCTGATATGTCATAAAAGCCAACACTTTCATTATTATATACTGTATCGTTAAATTTCAATGAAATATTTGATTCAGCTGGGTTTGGAAACACAATAAACGAAAGTTTTTCCTTTTCTGCTACTCTATTACTAGATTCGACAACTGATACATTTGTAATAACAAGACTCGCCACTCCGTCATCTCCTATGTTTTCAGTAGTGTAAATAAAATCCTCCTGAACATTATGAACTGTATGATCATCTCCGAAAGTGATATTTTCACCACGTTCAACAGAAGTGAATACAACATCTGCATCTACTTTATGATCATTGAAACCTAACAACTCCATTTTCCTCAATTTACCATCATATGGTAATTTAGAAAAGAAATATGGATCACTTGTTATTTTCTGTACATTATTTCTATTCCTCACTAAGAAAACGGGATAAGAGTTTTTATAGGGTTGTGCCTTTAACTCTAGTCCATCATCTCCTTCAACTTTTTGATAGCTAATAATATTATTTACATTTTTATGAAATTCGTATTTTACAGTTACAGCTTCTTCCTTTTCCCAATTGTCAACAGTATCTACAGTTTTCTCCAATAACTTCTTAGCTAGTATTCGACTTCTAGCATTATTATATGATGATCCTAAAACAAAGAAAATTCTAAAATTAGCAGATTCACCAAAAGAAATAGCATCTTCACCAGAGAGTCTTCTTATATATGTCATTGCGGTATAATCTCTATCAGTAAACCCGTATCTCCATAAATTTTCCTGATCCCTACCATTATTATCATTCCCAACTACTAAAGCAAGCGTTGGCCCTTGACCTTTTTCTCCACTTTTAGAGAAAGCTCCCCATCCACCAGTATTACTAGCTATTCTTTTTCTCCCCAATTTAAAATCAGCAGTAAAACGTGCCCTACCATGATTTGGCTTAGAGAAAAAAGCATATTTTAATCTACTTGTACGAGCTCCTCCCCATGGTACATTTGCCCAGGTTATTTCATCATCTCCAAAATTGTATATTTTATAATCAACCTGTATGATTCCTTCTCCAATATTTTTATATCTGGCATAATACAGTATGTTTGAAGTAAAATTTCTTAACCGAGCGACTTTAGTATGAGCCTGTTGCCCCCAATTAACTACAGTATATGCTTGATTAGCTTCGTCATAATATTCTGCTAGTAATGGTGAAAAAAAAGGCCTTTTCTGTATATTCTGCTGATGAAGATAAACTCCAGATTGATGAATAAACCATTTTTGACCAGTACTATTTTTTTGATTTAAATCTACAGTTACTAATTGCCATACTTCATCTACCCATGGCGCATAATATTGACCAAAATAGCTTGGTTCACGGGGTCCGTCTCTATGCTGTGGAGGAATAGCTTCTCCTATCCCTCTATTTCTTAGTGAGTATATTTGTCCTCCTTTTCCTATCCTCATAGAATAAGATAATGAAGGATACTCTGATGTATATTTTAACTCTGCATGAAATACTGTTTTTTCAGAAAACTTCTTCTCAACAAACCAACTCGAAGGATTATTATAATATTGTTTTGTGAAATTAAATCCATTATCATCAATTTGATCCATCCCTAAATCTGGAAAGACAGACACCAATTCTTCATTTTGATTCTGAGCAATTAATGGTAGTGTCAAAAATAAAACTGTCAGGAAGATTATTAGACGAAAGATTACTAATGAAGGTTTTAAAAATAAATTAGGTTGCTTTAAATACATAATATATTGATTTACAGTGTATGAATGTAAATTTAACTTAAGAAAATAATCACTTCCAATACAATATAGTCTTTATACTATATAATTTTTGCTTAACAACTTATTTTCAATAGAAAGTATTATAAGTTAATTGAAATCGACTACTTTTTTGAGATTTTAATATAGTAAGCTCCTACATTTTTACCCTCAAGATTTGTAAACCAAGTATTAAATCTAATTCGCCCTTTATTTAAACTTCTTTCAAATTTAATAGATATTGAATTATCAGCTATAGGTTTTCTCTCTGAATAGTCCCCTAAAGAAATTCCACCACTTTTAAAATTAAAAGCTTTTCCATTAAAAATTTCATCTCGAATTTGTGTCGCCTCAATTCCGTCTTGTAGCCCAGCATTGATTGGTTTTTTTATATCTAAAGGCCATCTACTAATTTCAATTTCATATGTTCCCTCATCAGCAACATCCAATTCAAAATACCCTTCATAAGCATTTCTTTCTCCTTTTCTTATAAAATTTTGATTCCAAGCAATATGACTATCATGAACATGACTATCGTGGCAAGTAAACTCAACTGGATTTTGATTTTCAGTTCCAACTTTTATTACAGGTACATCATCAAATGATGATGAAATATTAGACCACCATTCTTCATAATACTCTTGAAATTTAGCCACCTTTTCTGGATATTTATCCGATATATCATGCTCTTGTCCTGCATCTTCGGCTATGTTATATAATTCTTCCCTGTTTACCAATCGCCAAGATCCTGACATAACTGAACTATTCTTCCACTTCTCGGGTGTTTGTATCCGTTGGGTATCCGTAATCAAGTAATCTCGACTCAAAGACTTTTCATTTCCATTCAACAAACCTGTAATATTCGTTCCATCCAAATCCCTTTTAGAGATATCTACATTACACAAACTAGCAATTGTTGGTAAAACATCTATATGTGCAGTAAGCTCATTTACATCTTTTCCTCCTTTTATATTTCCATTTGGATATTTTATAAAAAATGGTACTCGATGTCCTCCTTCATACTCACTTGCCTTTGTTCCCCTCATATTAGCATTATACCCATACACTTTCCCATTTTTTACAGTATATCCAGCACTTGTTCCATTATCTGTCATAAAAACAATAATAGTGTTATCCTCTATATTTAAACGTTCTAGCTGATCTTCAAGCCTCTTTAAATTATCGTCTACATTAGTTATCATTCCATAAAAACGCTTCATGCTTTCTGGAATTGGAGCTTCTTTATACAAATCGTAATACTCTTGAGGGACATTAAAGGGTGAATGAGGCGCATTAAGTGCCAAATAACAAAAGAATGGCTTTTCTTTATTATTTTCGATAAAACTCATTGCTTCATTAAACCAAACATCTGTACAATACCCTTCAAATTTTTTCGGTTTCCCATTAACAAAATAAGTGTCATCAAAATAATCATTCTTCCAAATATCTGGTGTTTGCCCAATTCCACCTCCACCATGGTATGCTGCATATTGAAAACCTTTATCCATAGGTCTAGATGGATATGTGTCTCCTAAATGCCATTTCCCAAAGAGTGCTGTTTGATAACCAGCATCGTTCAATACATTTGCCAATGTTTCTTCTTCCTCTCTAAGTAAAGAGTATCCTCCTACAGTATGCCAAACACCAGTTCTATTAGAGTACTTTCCAGTTAATAATCCTGCTCTCGTAGGTGCACACGTAGTTCCTACATGAAAATTTGTTAAGTGTACAGATTCCTCATGAAGTTGATCTATATTTGGTGTTTGTATTATTTCATTTCCATGTGCACCAATATCACCATATCCCTGATCATCTGTCATTACAATAATAACATTGGGTTGCTTTACTGATGTTACTTCTTTTTTTACTTCTGCAGTTTGTTCTTTCTTACATCCAAAACTTACTACAAAAGTAATAACCGCTAAATAGTTGATAAATTTCATATAAAAGTTGGTTTATTCTAAAAATCTATAGGAGTGATTATTAATTTTTTCAAACTTATTTTTTCTGAATCCCCTTCAGCAAACTTAATAGTAATAGTATGTTTTCCTGGTTTATCAAACTTTAACCAACCAAAAGGATATGTTGTATATACTGATGAAGCACTTTGTTCGTTCTGAACAATATACCTTTCACTATTAGCGATATTCCACACTACACGACCTGTTCCTTTGTAATTTAATTCTGTTTGATAGAATCCTGGTTCAAGAACCTCAACTTCAAAAGTTAATTTACTATCATTTACTTTCCAGTCGGTAGCATGTGTGATATGCTTCCACTCTCCAAATTTCTCCATCCATCGTATATCATCAATAGTAGCATTTTCTGCTTCCGCAAACGCTACCGAAATATCTGTTTCCGTAGTAGGATCTATCCCTATAGTTTTGTTTACTTCAATTTCTCCATCGAGATTCAATGAAATAACAGATACAAGTTTACTAGGAGCAGTTGAAGGCAAATTAAAAATTGTCCAATCATTATTTTTACTAAAGGAAATGGACTCTCTCTTATCATCAAAAAGCAGTGTGGCATCTTTTATTTTACTTTTCAACCCAGGTAATGCCAATTTCCCATTTGAAGGCCAGTTATATACTAATAAATTCACTGAACCATCTTTAGCAATCGTTACGTCTCCCCATGGCAATTCATGATTCCATGGAGATGCCTCAGCATTATAAATTACTTGAGGATACTTTTTTAACCAATCTCCTGACTTTCTAAGTGATAAAACCGCCTGCTCTTTTACATTTCCTGTAGGATCTGGACCTATATTTAACATATATGTCCCTCCTCTAGCTACTGTACTTATAATGTTTTCTAAAATCTTTTTTGGAGATTTCCAGTTATTGTCATACCAAGCATAACCCCAAGAATCGTTGGTAACATCTACTGTTTCCCATAGACCATCTATATTCTCTTTAGGAATATTCATGTCCCCTAATGATAAATAATCCCCTAAACCATGTCCAACACGGCCTGAAACCATCGCTTTTGGCTGATTTTTTCTAACTACATCTACTAATTGATCTGCATACTCTTTTTTCATATCTCCTGGAGTATCAAACCAAACAAGTGCGATATCACCATATTCTGTTGTAATTTCTTCTACCTGTGGAAGGCATTTAGTTTTAAAATAATAATCAAACCCTACCTCTTTTCCTTCTGGAGTAGTTTCAGGTCCTCCATTTCCGCCCGGGTAGGTCCAATCTTGATTGTGCGAGTAATAAAAACCAAATCCAATTCCTTCCTTTTTACAGGCTTCAGCTAGCTCTTTCATAGGATCTCTACCAAAAGGTGTAGCATCTACAATATTAAAATCATTCGCTTTAGAATCGTACATTGCGAATCCATCATGGTGCTTACTAGTTACAATAATATATTTCATCCCTGCATCCTTAGCCAATTGTACAATAGCTTCTGCATTAAAATCAACAGGATTAAAAGTCTTCGCTTCTTTCATATAATCTTCAGGAGCGATATCTGCTACTCTAGGATTCATTAGCCATTCACTAATTCCGTAGTAGGTTTTATCATTCCATACGCCTCCCAATTTGGAATACAATCCCCAATGAATAAACATAGCATAATTTCCATCTTTAAATAAAGGAGATACGACTGTTGTTTTATTAGTCTGATTGTCTCCCCACATTTTGTCCATACTTTTTTCTTTTTCCTGAGAAAAAGAAAGACTATACATTAATGTAAATGACAAAAACAATACTTTTCTTAATACTTTCATTCTTTCCAATCTATTTTAGCAGTTCTATTCTCGAGGTTTACCCAAACTTTTGCATACTCAAAATCTCTAGTTAAAACCCATCCATTTTTTTTATAATCTGAGAGCGGTTTACCTAATTTTTTATGATATTCTGGATAATCTATAAAAAATCCATGCTCTGCTTGATAACCCCATGAATAAGAGAAATATGCATATTCTTGAGCTCCTATTAAAAAACAGGCAAGAGGAAATACTATTTCTCTTTTAGCTATAGCTTCTTTCTCTTCCTTTGAGTGTGCCATAAACTCTTTATTAATCCACAAACCTTTTTCACCAGGCCAGCCCTTAAAAATGACCATCTTACCTTTTTTACCAGCAGCTTGCATTGCTTGTATGTCTGCCAACATAGCTTCTTTAGTAGCACTTTTAATAACTCCAAAATGCTCCATCATCGGTGCATCTCCATGCTCATAAAAAGAAGTTCCAAATGTTCCTGCGTCTGTTGTTCTTATTCCATTAAACAGTATCAATTTATCTTGCCCTAATCGCTCCCGAGTTTCTTTCACTAAATAATGAAGTCCTTGATTTATTGCATCATACTTTTCTTGCCCCCATAAATCTATATTAGCAGAAGCATTTACTTGAGGGAAAGCATCCATAAAAACACCATCACAGTTATAATCTGTAACTCCTTTGTATGCAATATCTACCCACCATTTTCTTACTGCAGGATTAGATAAATCATAACGCTTTAAATCTTTACTTTTATAATCTAAATTTCCATTTTTATCTTTTAACCACCATTCTGGATGTTGATTATATGTTTTACTCGCTTTATACATCTTGTAATCTAAAAAAGCATTCCAATAGAATATTACTTTCATATCAGGCTTCGCTAATTTTAAACGTGACGCATCTGTAGCTATCCCTTTTTCCGTATATCCCATCTCTCCTATACCATGTGCTTTTTCTAAACAAATAATATTAGAATGATCAGTTATGAAACTTATTTCATCATCAGATAATAAGCGATTATTGTTTCCAAAATGGAAACAAAGTTGTATCTGATCCCAGGAAAAATCAGGATACTTTTTTTCATTAAACTGACCAATTACCATGCTACTATATAGTAACATGGTAAAGAAAATCAGTCTCAGTTTTAAGGGAAATTTATTACTCATCCAAATATCCTGCATTTTGAACCCAACCACTTTCTTGATTCAAATTAACCTCAGAAGTTGGAATAGGCAACAACCATTCATGATCAGGCCATGGAGCTACTCCATATGCTATATGAGAGTTTCTAAAATCAACCCCATATCCATCTGAATCTTCAGAACTCCAATCTGTTTCAATATCATCAGTTTCTGTTTTCAATCTGTTCGTTCTAATTAGATCAAAACGTCTTTTACACTCACCATGAAACTCTGCTCTTCTTTCTTGCCAAACTGCTTTTCTGAAATCATCCTGAGATAAACTTGATGATAAATCTGCTAGTCCTGCTCTATTTCTAATTTCATTTACAGCACTATATGCCAATGCATCTGCCGCTCCAGCTTCATTAGCAGCTTCTGCATATATTAGCAATGCATCTGCATATCTATAAACTAAAAAGTTATTATTAGTATTTCTAAAACTCGTTCCTGCTTCACCTAAAACAAAGGCCATATCCATGTATTTTCTAAAAGTAGGTTGTAACAAAAATGTGTCTCCATTTGGTGTTGTATATCTTGTTAATAAACCCCAATCTCTTCTTTCATCACCATCTTCAAAAGATCTCCATAAATCTGGTGTTGGAATGAACATTCCTACTCCTGGTGTATTTGGAAATTTCATTTCTGCAATAGTTAAGTCTATTCCTTCATCAGTAAAAGGCATATCACCTGTAGCCGCTCCAAAGAAATTAACTCCATTAGGGTTAGGAAAACACTCTCTTGTTAAGAAAGAACCAAATCCTTCAACATTTACACTAGAAAGCTCTAACATAGATTCTTGAGTAAAAGAATTTTTTTCGTTCCAAGCTACCCCACATGCAGGCACAACGGATGCTCCGTCTACAAAATCTTCCGTAATTAATTCATGAGGCGAATTCATTAAAATCTCCCTAGCTTTATCTCTAGCTAAAGTCCAATTTGAAGCATCTCCTTGCACAAACTCTCCAGCAGAAGTACGTCTCCATCCGGCCCTTGTTTGGTAGACATCTGCAAGGATTACCTTTGCTGTCCATTTTGTAATTCTACCATTATGTAACGCATCTTCACAATTCTCTTCAGCAAACTGAAGGTCAGGAATAATTACATTATTATAAATTTCATCAACATCAGTACGAGGTAATACTATATCATCTTTAGATTCAATCTCTTTCACGATCATCGGAACATCACCATAAGCTCTTACTAAATGAAAGTAAAACAAGGCTCTAAGCGCTCTGGCTTCACCTAGCATCTGCTGCTTTAATACTTCCTCCATTTCAATATCTCCGATATTGTCTATTACTGTATTTGCTCTAGCTATACCCTCCCAGAAATTATTATACTGATCCCAATCATTTAACCATATATGAGATCCATTCAAGGTATGGGTCATAAAATCTCTAAAATTATTTCTATTGGTCTTACTTGCAACATCATCAGTCCCAATATCTACTGCTGGCCACCAACGTCCGTAAGTCGAAAACCCACCTCCATCAGCTAAACTCTTATAAATCCCATCTGTTGCAGTTCTCGCATCAGATTCTGTTTTGAAAAAATTACTCTTTGATATAAACGTAGGTGGATTTTCTTCTAATGAACACGAACTTATCAATACACATATAGCAATTACTAATCCTTTTGTTATTTGTATTTTCATAATTGTCTTTTTTAACTCTTAAAACTTAACATTAACTCCAAACATAAATGTTCTTGGAACTGGATACCCTGCATTATCATGCCCTATGGTTTGTGTACTAGAGCCTGTTAATGAAACATCTGGAGTATACCCTGTATAATCTGATACTATAAAAAGATTATTCCCAGAAGCATAGAATCTCATTCCACTTATCCCCAACTTATCAGTTATATTTCTAGATAAATTATATCCAACTGTTATGTTTTGAAATCTAAAGAATGATGCATCTTCAATATAACGATCACTAAAACGAAAGCTTTGTGCTCCTCTATTACTTGAATCAGGTCTAGGATAAATACTGCTAGGATTTTCTGGAGTCCATGCTTCTGTTACACGCTGTAATTGCTGACCGTCATCAAAAGATAATAGTTGAAAGTTTGTAACATTGGCTATTTCTCCACCGAACTGTGCGTCAAAATATGCACTAATATCAAATTGTTTAAACCTAAATGATGTTTTAAACCCAACCATACCATCTGCTTGAGCTCTACCTATAACATCTTGATCTAATTCATTAATTATCCCATCTCCATTTAAATCCTCATACATTTGCTCTCCTGGTCTAGCTGCAATAGCTCCATTTCCATCTGCATCTGTAATAGGTGTATATGTAGCATTTAAATCTGAGTTGTATAATGTTATTTGCTCTTCTGTAGATAAGCCTTGAAACTCTTCGAAGTCACTAAATTGAGAAATTCCAGCTCTTGAATATCCATAAAAAGCTCCTAGTTCTTCTCCTATAATTAAACGCTGACTTCCTCCTGAAATCCATCCTTGATTATATCCACTTTCAATATAATCTTGATTTAAATCATCGATTTTTGTTTTTCCTGTAGAATAGTTAACCCCAATGTCCCAGCTCACATTGTCTGTTCTTATTAAAGATGCATTTAAAGCTACTTCTATTCCATTCGTTTTCAACTTACCAAAATTTTCAGTATAAACTGTAAAGCCAGAATGTGCAGGTATTTTATTCCCTACAACCAGTAAATTATCTGTCACTTTGTTATAATAATCAAACGTACCAGTTAATCTAGAATTCCAGAAACCAAAATCCAATCCTACATTAAGCTGTGAAGTTCTTTCCCACTGTAAATCATTATTTGGTAATTGACTTACATAAAAAACTGGACTTAATGTCTCTGTTCCCCCTAAATTAAAAGGATATTGATCTGCGCTTAATTGATTTAATGATTGATATGGCTGAATTGCCTGATTACCAGATTCTCCATAACTCAATCTCAATTTCATTGTTGAGACTACTTCTGAATCTTTTAAGAAATCCTCTTGATCTAACTTATATGCTAATGCAGCTGCTGGAAAAAATCCGTATTTGTTGTTTGCTGCAAATTTTGAAGATCCATCATACCTACCAGTTAGCGTTAGCAATATTTTGCTTTTATAATTTAAATTTACCCTTCCAAAAAAAGACAACAGCTTAGAATCTGTGTATCCTACTTGGTCTGGGTCATTAAATGCTGCTGTATGTGGCGCATAAAACGTTAAGATATCATTTGAAAATCCAGCATTAGATATACGTAAGGAATTATTCTCTCTATATTCGTAAGACTGCCCTAATAAAGCTGAAAACTGAAAGTTATCACCAAAGTTATAATCAAAATTAAGCGTATTCGTATTTGTAAGGAAGTCTAAGCTTGACCTCATTGATCTAGCAACTCCACCTCTACTAATGTTAGGTGGAAAAATATCTTTTTGATAAAAATCTTGATCTGCATTTCTTCCTTGATAAGACAATACTGTTTTAAAAGAAATATTATCATTGAAATTAAACTTTCCAAATACATTACCATTGAACTCACTTACTTTATTGAAGTAATTATTTCCTTCAATGGCTGTTTGTGGTGTATATGACTCTACTCCATCAACATCCAACGCTGCATCTTCTCCAACCGTAGGCGCTGTTCTTAAAGCACGCATAATAACACTATTAGTTCCGTTTACGGTATTAAAATTTGTATTTGTACTTTGTTGGTTAGATTCTAATCTCGAAAAACTTAAACGTGCACCAAACTCTAGTGACTTACTAACTTTAGCGTCTAAGTTTAATCTTGCAGAAATTCTATCAAAATCTGTTTCCCTAACAATTCCATCAACATCATAATAGTTTAATGAGAATAAGTAACGTAAGTTCTCTTTTCCCCCACTTATTTTTAAATTATTATTAATCGTTTGTCCTTGCTGAAACACATAATCTTGCCAATCGTATGTTTCATGTTCACCTTGAAGTGCTATTTGATAGTTAAGTTCTTCATCCTCTGTTACAGAATTAGAATTTCTTTTTGCAGTATACCTATTAATCCAATATTCATTGGCATTCATCAAATCAATCTTTCTAGGAAGATTAGATACCCCATATTCTGTTTCAAATTCAACAACTCCTTGCCCAGTTTTACCTCTTTTGGTAGTAATAATAATAACTCCATTGGCTCCTCTAGACCCATATACAGCAGTAGCTGATGCATCTTTTAAAACCTCCATAGATGCAATATCTGATGGGTTTATGGTAGATAATGGACTAATCTGCCCACCTTGTTCTGTATCAGAATCCAAAGCACCTAAAGCTGTATTATCCATTGGCACTCCATCTATTACATATAAAGGAGCAGAACCTCTCAAAGAGCTAATTCCTCGAATCCTAACATTCGCTCCAGCTCCTGGAACACCAGAACTTTGCGTTACTAAAACCCCAGATGCTCTTCCTGCTAATGCTTGATCCACAGATACTGTAGATGCATTGGTTATATCTTCTGCTTTTACCGTAGAAACAGACCCTGTTAAGTCACTCTTTTTTACAGACCCGTATCCGATAACAACAACTTCATCTAACTCATTTAAATCTTCTTCTAAAACAATAGTTACCTTTTGAGTTCCAGAAACAGACACCTCTTTTGTAATATATGATATATAGGATACAACTAAAGTACCACTCCCGTTAGGGACATTAATACTGAAGTTTCCATCAAAATCCGTAACAACTCCATTTTTAGTCCCTTTTAAATGAACTGTAGCTCCTGGCAATGGTGTATTGTTAACGTCAAGAACAACTCCTTGAACTTGATTTTGTAGGTTAATTACTAAATCCTCTTCTATCTCTATTGATTTCATGGCTGTATTCGCTGATCCCTTACTATAAAATAGTAACATACAAGCAATTAGCAACACATGTAAAAACGAATTATTTCGCTTCACTCTTGCTGTAGTTTCTCTCATAATTTAGTTATATAGTTTTGTTTGATTTTGATTTTATCACTATAAAAAATCAGTCATAAAATGATCTCTTGAAAAATAAAAGTCTTAAGTACTGAAAATAAATAACAATAATTAAGTAAACTTACTCAAGAACAAAGGCTGTTTCCACCAAAAAAATAACATAATGTTGTACTTTTTTTGCTCTTTATGAGTTTAAATAAATTAAAAAAGCACAAATAACGATTTCGTAGTTAAGTAACAACATTCATTTAAGTAGGACGAAGAGATAGATTTTAACCTGAAACAGGTTCCAAATTGAAAAGCAAAAAAAAGCAACCCATGATGGATTGCTTTTAATTAAAATTTAATACCTATTCTATCAAATTGATTAGGTTGTATATTATATTCGCTTAGTCGTAATTCTACTACTTTTTTAAATGATTTGGTAGATTATTAATTTCACCGCAACAGACCTGTTCCATCACTTGCCTTAATTCTGTTTTTAAAAGAGATATAGCGTGGTCTCCTCCTTCTTCTCCCATTGCTGCTACACTATACATAAAGAGCCTTCCTAAGAAAGTAAAAGATGCACCACTAGCTATTGTTCTAGCGATATCAGGACCTGAACGAATTCCACTATCCATCATTACAGTAATCTGGTCGCCATACTTTTCTGCAATTCTTGTAAGAGGCCTAATAGTAGATTCCCCTGCATCGAGTTGTCTCCCGCCATGATTAGAAACAATAATACCATCAAAGCCCATTTTAATGGCTAACTCAGCATCAGACTCTGTAGCTACACCCTTTAAAACCAACTTCCCTTTCCACATATCTCGGATTGGTTTAATTTTCTCTTCATTCAATCTCCCTGAAAAGGTTTTATCCATAAACTTCCCAAGTTGTTTCAGATTTAATCCTTCAGGTGTATAAGGCTTTAAAGTCTCAAAAGTTGGCTGTCCATGCTTCAATGTTTCAAATGCCCAACGAGGTTTTTTAAATACTTCAATTATATTTTTAACAGACATTTTTGGTGGCATTGCTAAGCCATTTCTAATATCGCGAGGTCGAAATCCAAAAGTTGGCACATCACATAAAACAACTAGAACAGGACACTCTGCATCTGCTGCTCTTTTAATTATATCATCCCTCAAGGCATCTTCAGCAGGATGATAAAGTTGAAACCATGCTTGTCCTTCCGTAAGCTCTGCTATTCTTTCAATACTAGCGGTAGTTACCGTACTTAAAATAAAAGGAATATTATGTTTGAACGCAGATTTCGCCAAGATTTCAGGAGCATTTGGCCACATAAGTCCTTGCAGGCCTACTGGAGAAATCCCGAAGGGAGCATCATATTCATGGCCAAATAATGTTGTTTTTAATGTTGAATCTGTATAATTATCGAGATAATAGGGTTGCAATTCAATATCTCTAATTTGAGAAGTGTTTTTATGCAGGTTTACATCTTCATTACATCCGCCATCTAAGTATTCAAAAGCAAATTTTGGCATTCGCTTTTTTGCTCTATTTCTAAGATCATCTGCAGAAGGGTATCTACTATCTACTTTAATTTCTACTTTTTTCATTTCTACTATAATTTAAAAATGTGATCCATTAGTCTCCATTTCTCATTCGGTTTAGAATTAGGTAGAGCCTTTTGGTATTTCCACATCAAATCTTCCCACTTCTTTACAATCGCTTTTGGCTCTTTCAGTTTAGATTCTTCATAAGCAACCTCATCGACCACTTCCATAATCATAAAAAGTCTGTTTTCTACTGAATAGATATCCATAGTAGAAATTCCAGATTCTTTAATATCATCTAGTATTTCTGGCCATACTTCCTTATGATAAGCCTTATATTCTTCTATTAAATTAGGATCTTCATTTAAGTCTAAAGCAAAACAATATCTTTTCATAACTCATTAATTATTACTGATGAATCTTTTTCCGTAGAAACAAATTACTAAAAAGCATATTAAAGGGAGTACAAATGAAAAGTTCACCTCAGAAACACCCATTATTGTTGTGTCATTAACCCCATTTCCAGCGATATCAATTATCATCCCTTGAAACTTAGGCATCAACGCACCTCCTACAATAGCCATTACTAATCCTGCCGCGCCAATTTTGGAACTTTCTTCATCCAAACCATCTAATGCAATTCCATATATTGTAGGGAACATAACAGACATAAAAAATGAAAGCGACACTAAGCAATATAATCCAATAATTCCTTCAATATAGATGGTTCCTAAAGAAGCTATTATTGCAAACAAAGCAAATAACATTAATAATTTTCCAGCTGAGATATATTTGAGCATATATGTTCCTACGGCTCTACCCACTAAGAAAAGTATGAATGCAATAAACTGATAATTTGCTGCATCACTAGAGCTTATACCAATTGCTTCTGCATATTGATATATATAAGTCCAACACATTATTTGTGCTCCCACATAAAATACTTGTGCTATAACTCCAAATACATATTTTTTATTCTTAGAAAGCGATATAAATGTTTTTCTAAGACTTAATTTACCTTCTTCATTATTTACTTGCGGCATTTTAACTGCCAACAATAAAATAAAAAGGAACAAAACAACAAGTCCTAAAATTACATATGGATTTCTTATTACAATCAGATCGGCTGTTCTAATTTGAGTTTTCTCTAGCACATCTAAAGCTGAGAAATTATCGATATCATCTGATTTCAATTTTTTAAGCACAAAATGTTGTGCTACCAAGAGTCCTCCAATTAAACCAACAGGATTAAATGCCTGCGCCAAGTTTAACCGCTGGGTTGCCGTTCTTGGATCTCCCATTGATAAAATATAAGGATTGGCAGTAGTTTCTAAGAATGCTAATCCGAAAGTAAGCACATATAGTCCTAAACAAAAAAACCAAAATTGCTCCGTAATTGCAGCTGGATAAAATAGAAGTGCTCCAACTCCATAAAGAAAAAGGCCTAATAAAACTCCCGATTTATAAGAGTACTTCCTTACAAAAATAGCCGCAGGCAATGCCATACAAAAGTAACCTCCGTAAAAAGCCATTTGCACCCAAGCTGCTTCAGAATTAGTTAATTCTAAAACTTTTTTGAACGCCTGAACCATTGGATCTGTAACCGCATTCGCAAAACCCCATAAGGCAAATAAAGAAGTAATTAGTATAAATGGAACTAACACTTCTTTGGAAACAACCTTAGGTTTGTTATTATCTTTATCGCTCATATATTTTATTTAATGTAATGCTCTATCTAAATGTGTATAACCTCCATCAACATGGAAAATCTGACCTGTAGTATGGCTAGATTTTGATGAAATTAAAAATACAACTGCATTTGCAATCTCTTCAGTTGTTGTCATTCTATTTTCCAACGGTATTTTTCGTGTAATAGATTCTATTTTCTCCTTCGGTTTATCAAAAGTATTAATCCACTTTTCATACAAAGGTGTATAGCATTCTGCCACTACAACGGCATTTACCCTTATTTTATATGGAAGTAATTCTACTGCCCATTCTCTTGTTAAAGCATTTCTCCCTCCATTTGCCGCAGCATACCCCGAAGTTCCTCCTTGGCCTGTCTCAGCAGTTTTTGAACCTATATTTACAATAGCTCCAAAAGATTCTTTTAAATAAGGTAATGCATATTGAGCCATTAAATAATAATGAACAACGTTGCGCTTTAAAGATGTTATAAACTCCTCATGAGACCCATTCTCCAAACCTATACTATCATTCACTCCAGCATTATTGACCAAGCCATCAATTCTACCGAACTTTTCTACAGTTCTCTCTACAGCAAGTTTACACTGTTCAGGATCCGTCAATTCAGCAAATGCATAATAGGCTTTCCCCCCAGCCTTTTCTATTCGCTCTACAGCAGATAAAACATTCTCTTTATTTCTACCTACAATAACTGGAATTGCTCCCTCTTCTGCCAACACATTACAGATACCGTTACCGATACCTTTTGAGCCTCCAGTAACAATTATTACTTTATTTTCAAGATTCAAATCCATAATAAACTTTTATTATTATTCTTTCCACATTGCTCCATCTGGAAAAGTATAAGCTTCCAACGAATCTTCTTTCATTGTGATACTATATCCTGGCATTTTTGGCGGCATATAAGCTCCATCCTTAATAACTACAGGTTCTAAAAAATGCTCATGTAAATGATCTACAAACTCTATAATTCTATCTTCTAAAGAACCGCTAATCGAAATAAAATCTAACATTGACAAATGCTGCACATACTCACACAAACCTACTCCTCCAGCATGTGGACATACAGGAATCTTAAATTTAGCTGCCATTAACATAATAGCCAAATTCTCGTTTACTCCTCCAACTCTACAACTATCAATTTGGCAAATTCCAATTGCCGATGCCTGCATAAGCTGCTTGAATATAACTCTATTTTGACAATGCTCACCTGTAGCAACTTTTATTGGACTGACTGCTTTTGCTATTTTTGCATGACCTAAAATATCATCTGGACTTGTTGGTTCTTCAATCCACCAAGGGTTAAATACCTTTAAAGATTCCATATTAGTTATAGCTTCATCTACATCCCATTTTTGGTTTGCATCCATCATCAGCTTTAAATCGTCTCCAATTTCTTCTCGAATAATTTTAGCTCTACGCATATCATCTTGAAGATTAGATCCTACTTTTATTTTCATATGCTTAAAGCCTTCTTCTTTAGCTTCCTTGCACAATTTTCGCATCTTTTCATCAGAATACCCCAACCATCCTGCTGATGTTGTATAAGCAGGATAACCTTCCTTTAATAAGTAATCTATTCTTTCTTGCTTCGTTGCTTCTTTTTCTTTCAGTAATGCTAATCCTTCTTCTGGAGAGATAGCATCTGAGATATATGTAAAATCAATACATTTTATTAATTCTTCTGGAGACATATCTGCAAGCAATTTCCATAACGGTTTCTCTGCCGCTTTTGCATATAAGTCCCAAACGGCATTTACAATTGCTCCAGTAGCTAAATGAATAACTCCTTTTTCTGGCCCTAACCATCTTAACTGACTATCTCCAGTAATCATTCTCCAAAAACCAGCCATATCATCTGTAAACTCTTTTAGTTCTTTACCTTTTACTAAAGGAGCTAAAGAGTTTATTGCAGCAGCACAGAGTTCGTTCCCTCTACCTATGGTAAAGGTTAGTCCGTGCCCTTCTATTTCTTTATTGGTTTTTAAGATTACGTAAGCAGCCGAATAATCTGGATCTGGATTCATTGCATCCGATCCGTCTAAAGATTTACTTGTTGGAAAACGAACGTCTTTTACTATTACATCTGAAATATAAATACCTTTATACATAACTCTAAATATTCATTTAAAACAAATGTAGTAAGCTATCTATATGCTATCAACTTAACAAATCGCAAGTAATGATACTTTTTTTGCCTAAATAAGAAAATCATCGGTGTTTCTTAACAAATTCTGAAGGAGACATTTTTTTAATCTTTTTAAATTGTCTGTTAAAATTAGAAATATTACTAAAACCACTTTCATAGCATACCGATATTACCTTGTGTTTTTCTTCTATCAACAATTTACATGCATAACCAATACGAATCTCATTTAAATAAGTAGTAAAAGTTTTTCTATGAATCCTTTTAAAATACCTACTAAATGCTGAAGAATTCATATAAGCGACTTCAGCAACATCCTTGGAACTAATCGGTTTATTAAAATTATTAAATATATATTCATATATTTTTTTAAGGTTTTGGTTTTCTCTTTCATTAAAAGAACTTAAAAAACCCCTACTTGATAAGGATTTCGCATCATCTTCATTTGAAAGATTATTTAATATTTCTAATAGTTTTAATAATTTACAAAATAAGGTTAATTCCTTATTTTCATCAAGTTCCTTTATTAATGAAAGTGTCTTTGTATTAACACTAGAAAATACCAATCCAGATTCTGCCCTTTCAATTAGATCATGAATCTGTTTTATCTCTGAAGCCTCTAGGAAAGCATCACCTAAAAAATCTTTTTTAAAGTGTATCGATATTGCATCTGCAAACATTTCTGAATCTTCATTGTAATACTCTTCATCATTTAACCACATATGCGGCAAGTTTTTCCCTATTAAAACCACTTCCCCTTCTTGAAATTTATCAATACTATCCCCTATAAAACGAGTACCTGTACTTTTTAAAATTAAAACCAGTTCTAGTTCTGGATGGTAATGCCACACTTTTAAGAAATGCTTATGAGTATTTCTCGTTACAGAAAATGATTGATATTGTGTACTCGCCCTATTTAAAAAATGCAACTTCATAATGATAATATTCTATAAGTAAGCTTTAAATATAGCAAAAAATATACAATATTATTTGTAAGTTACTGTGGTGAGCAAAAAAAATACAAACGCAAGTATATTATAATGTAGAATAACGGAAACACACCAACTAATTTTGGATACTTTATAAATCAGTTGCCAATTTAAAACATCATGGAAATAAAAAAAATTCTTGTAGCGAATAGAGGAGAAATTGCCATCCGAATTTTCAGAGCTTGTGTAGAAATAGGCATAAAGACTGTTGGAGTTTTTACCTTTGAAGATAGGTACTCCTTACATAGATACAAGGCAGATGAATGTTACCAAATAGGAAGTAATACAGAGCCTTTAAAGCCTTATCTAAATATAAATGAAATTATAAGAGTTGCATTAGAAAATGATGTAGATGCCATTCATCCAGGATATGGTTTTCTGTCTGAAAACTCAACGTTTGCAGAAAAATGCAAAGAAAATGGGATTATTTTTATTGGCCCAGATGTTTCTGTTTTAAAATCACTTGGCGACAAAATTGCTGCAAAAAAAATCGCAATTGATAATGATGTCCCAATAATTAAAAGTAATGTAGCTCCATTAGAATCTATTGAAATTGCTAAAGACGAAGCAAAAAAAATAGGATACCCAATTATGCTAAAGGCTGCTTCTGGAGGAGGAGGAAGAGGAATGCGAGTAATCCGTGATGAATTATCTCTCTCTGCAGCTTTTAAAGAAGCAAAAAGAGAATCGTTAAATGCCTTTGGAGATGACACTGTCTTTTTAGAAAAATATGTTGAAAACCCTAAGCATATTGAAGTACAAATTGTAGCGGATAACCATGGTAACATGATACACTTATATGAGAGAGATTGCTCTGTACAACGACGGTACCAAAAGGTTATAGAGTTTGCCCCTTCTTATGGATTAAGTGAAAGCACAAAAAATAGTTTATACACATATGCCCTTAAAATCTGTAAAGCAGTTAACTACAACAATATAGGTACCGTAGAATTTCTAGTTGATGACGATGGTAGCATCTACTTTATTGAAGTAAACCCTAGAGTTCAGGTAGAACATACTGTTACCGAAATGGTAACAAATATTGACCTTATAAAGACTCAAATTTTTGTAGCAGGAGGCTATAAATTATCTGATAAACAAATAAAAATTAAAGATCAAAACGCTGTAAATATAAGTGGATTTGCCCTACAGTGTAGAATTACTACAGAAGATCCAACAAATGATTTTAAACCAGATTATGGAGTAGTAACGACTTTTAGAAGTGCTGGTGGATTCGGAATCAGGTTAGATTCTGGTAGCATCTATCAAGGAGTTAATATTTCTCCATTTTTCGACTCCATGCTTGTAAAAGTTTCTGCGAGGAGCAGAACACTAGATGGTGCTTGTAGAAAAATGCGTAGAACGCTCGCTGAGTTTAGAATAAGAGGTGTTAAAACTAACATCGCTTTTTTAGATAATATACTTACACACCCTACCTTCCGAAGGGGAGAAGTTACCGTAAACTTTATAAAAAGCGAGCCTTCATTATTAGAGTTCAAAGAACCTAGAAATAGAGCTAATAAATTACTAAACTTTTTAGGGGAAGTTACTGTAAATGGGAATCCAGATATTAAAAGAAAAGATGATAATATAGTATTTAGCGAACCTATAATTCCCGAATATCAGAAGGGAAAAACATTTCCAAAAGGAACGAAGAACCTATTAACAGAATTGGGACCAGAAAAGTTCTCTACGTGGTTGAAAAACGAAAAAAAGATCCATTATACGGATACTACTATGCGAGATGCGCATCAAAGCTTATTAGCAACAAGGATGCGTACCCTAGACATGATGAAAGTTGCAGAAGGATACGCTAAAAACAATCCTGAAATTTTCAGTATGGAAGTATGGGGAGGCGCTACTTTTGATGTTTCGATGAGGTTTTTAAATGAAAATCCTTGGGAACGCCTAAAGTTATTGAGAGAAGCAATGCCAAATCATTTACTTCAAATGCTATTAAGAGGGTCTAATGCAGTTGGATATACCGCATATCCAGATAACTTAATTGCTAAATTTGTTGAGCAGTCATGGGAAACAGGAATTGATATTTTTAGAATTTTCGATTCATTAAACTGGATGAAGTCTATGGCACCATGTATAGAACATGTAAGAACTCGAACCAAGGGCTTAGCAGAAGGTACTATTTGTTACACTGGAGATATTTTAGATGTCGAAAAAACAAAATACAATCTTGCTTACTACATCCAATTAGCAAAAGATATTGAAAATGCAGGAGCACATATATTAGCCATCAAAGATATGGCTGGATTACTTAAACCGTATGCGGCTTACGAGCTAGTTAGCGCTTTAAAAACAGAGATTTCTATCCCAATCCATCTACACACACATGACACCTCATCAATTCAATCTTCAACATACTTAAAAGCAATTGAAGCAGGCGTAGATATTATAGATGTTGCATTAGGAAGTATGTCTGGATTAACCTCCCAACCAAACTTTAATTCTGTTGTAGAAATGTTGAAATTCCATGAGAGGGAGAATAAAATGAATACTGAAAAGTTAGCAGAATACTCTAATTATTGGGAGGCTGTAAGAAAATATTATTATCCATTTGAAGCAGGGCTTAAAGCAGGAAGTGGAGATGTATATACCCATGAAATTCCTGGTGGTCAATATTCCAATTTAAAGGGACAAGCAACTTCACTAGGGCTGGAAAACAAATTTACTGAAGTTACAGACATGTATGCCAAAGTAAATACACTCTTTGGCGATATTATAAAAGTTACTCCTAGCTCAAAAGTAGTTGGAGACATGGCTCAATTTATGATAAGCAACAATCTCCAGCCAGCAGATATTTTAGAAAAAGGAGATTCATTAGCTTTTCCTGCATCTGTAATTGGCTTTTTTAAAGGAGATTTAGGACAACCACTAGGAGGTTTTCCTAAAAAGCTACAGGATATCATCTTAAAAGGGCAAAAACCAATAGTTGATAGACCCAATACTCACTTAGCCCCAATTGATTTTGATAAAGAGTTTACTGCCTTTAAAAATCTCTACGGAAAAGGGATGGGAAGAGAGCTTGAAATTACAGATTTCCTATCGTTTCTATTATACCCTAAAGTATTTATAGAAGCTTATAATAAGCATATTAAATATGGAAATGTAAAGAATATCCCAACAAAAAATTTCTTCTACGGAATGGAAGAAGGAGAAGAGATTTTAATAGAACTAGATAGAGGAAAAACCATTCTTGTTTCTTTAATGATAAAAAGTAAACCTGATGAATCTGGAAATGTAAATTTATATTTCAAGGTAAACGGTCAACTTCGAAATATTCTAATAAAAAACAATAGTATTAAGGTTGATAAAAAAGAAAATATTAAGGCTATTAAAGATAATGAAATAGGAGCACCATTACAGGGAATGCTATCCACTATACTTGTAAAAAAAGGAGATAAAGTAACAAAAAATCAACCTCTGTTTATTATAGAAGCAATGAAAATGGAAACAACTACAATTGCTCCATTTGATGGAACTATTAAAGAGATTGTCTTAGATGATGCTAGCTTAGTTAATTCAGACGATCTAGTATTAATTATAGAATAATTTAATCAAGAAAATTATTCCTTAAAATAAAAGCGACTAACACTATAAAATATGTTAGTCGCTTTTTATAGAAAATAATTATACTACCAATTTGGATTCTGTTCAATCTCCGGATTGGTATTAATTTATCCCTGTGGAATAGGAAAATACTCATGCTTAGGCAACACTAAAAATTCTTTCCCTACTTTCTTTTAACAATTCAACATAATCATTTTTGCCAAGGAACTTGTCCTTCAAGTTGAATATTCTTCATCAATAGAATATTTAGCTCTTTAAATTTTTCAAATTCTGTCTCAATTACATTGTTTGACTCTAAAGGATCATTTGCTAAGTTATATAACTCATAAGATTGAAATGGATTATTTTGTAATAACTTCCAATCCCCTTTTCTTATTGCAACAATAGTTTGCCCTCCATAGCTTGTCCCTCCTTCTCTTCTACTAAAATAAAACTCTCGATTTCGATCAACTTTGTATTCTTCATTAATCAATTCCTCAAAAAATCCTACTCCTTCAATTCCCTCAATATCATATGTTACCCCTGCGGCTCTTAGTATAGTAGGGAATAGATCCATTGACATGTGATTTGTTCTTGAGACTCTCCCTGATCGTATCTTACCTTTCCAACTTATACCTGTTGGAACTTTCAATCCTCCTTCATACATACTCTGTTTACCTCCTCTTAAAGGGCCATTGTTAGCTTTACTTGGCAAATGTCCTCCATTATCACTTGTAAAAACTATTATTGTATTAGAAAATAATTCATTAGTCTTTAAAGATTCTATTACTTTACCAATACCATGATCCATGTGTTCAATAAAAGCGACAAGTTTTGCTCTAGCATTATCAATATTCCCTTCACGCTCATATACTCTATTTAACCAACTATCTGGAGGTTGAACTGGAAAATGAGGCGCATTATATGCTAAGTATAAAAAAAATGGTTTCTTTTTGTTTTGTCTTCCTATATAATCAATAGCCCAGTCTGTAAAAAGTTCCGTAGCATGACCTTTTGGGTCGATAACATTATTATTTTCATACATATAGTTAATACCATGTCTACGATGTTTCCAATAATCATCCATCATATCACCTAACCATCCCTTAAAATAGTCAAAACCCCTTTCGTTAGGCAAATTAGGACTCTCTAGCCCTAAATGCCATTTCCCCACTATAGCAGTATTATACCCCTCATCTTTTAATCTTTGAGATAATAATGTTGCTTTCGGAGATAAGTAACCCCAATTATCATCTTCACTTGTCCTAATAACACCAGGTACACCTACATTCCCTTGGTACCTCCCTGTCAATAAAGCTGCTCGAGTAGGAGAACAAACTGAACTATTTGCATAAAAGTTGTCAAACCTAATTCCATTATATATAATACTATCTATATTAGGCGTTCTAAGATCCTTTGTTCCATAATAAGAAACATCATGATATCCTTGATCATCCGTGCAAATAAGCAAAATATTAGGCCTTGCTTGTGAATAAAGCACATTCATACCACTCAGTACAAATAGGAAAGAAAATAATTTAAATAGTATCATTTTATCTCCCTTCCCTATCCTTAAGTTGATCATCTCCAATAATTAAATTAGATTGATGCTCTTTGACAACATTTTTAATAATATTTATAATCTCCATATTCTGGGAGGCAATATTATACTTTTCTGATGGATCATGACTCAGATTATACAATAACGGTGGATTGTGCATTTCCCTCTCTCCAAACTGCCCATATTCTCCTTCTGTTATAAAGTGAGCTTTATAATCTCCATGTCTTACAGCATATAATTCGGTACCGCGATAATAAAAAACATCTTCCCGCTCTGAGGGAAATCTATTAAAAAGCGTTTTTGATAGGTCTACACCATCCATAACCCTATCTTGAGGAATTGGTATACCTGCGATGCTACTGAATGTATTAAAAAGGTCCATTGTAGTTCCAATAGATTGAATAACACCAGGTTTAATATTGCTTGGTCCCCAAAACACACAAGGCTCTCTCATTCCTCCTTCCCAAGTCATTCCCTTCCCTCCTTTAAGCAATCCTGCACTTCCTCCATTTTCATCAAAAACTAACCATGGTCCATTATCTGAAGTAAAAACAACAATGGTGTTTTCATCAAGTCCTTCTTCTTTTAATGTTTTTATAATCTCACCTATTCCATTATCTATTTCTTCAACAACATCACCATATAAACCCCTACTACTTGTTCCTAAAAACTCTTCTGATGCAAATAAGGGAATGTGCGGCAAATTATGTGCTAAGTATATAAAAAAAGGATTGTCTTTATTTTTCTTTATAAATGAAATTGCTTCCTCTGAGTAACGTTTTGTAATGGTATGCTGATTCGCTGGACGTTCAATAATCTCTTCATTTCTCATTAGAGGAACATTAAAATTCTCTATTTCTGAATTTTTAGAACCTGCCAAAACAGCTCTCTGCTCTTCTTTTGAAGTAAACGTTCCTTCAAAATTCATATCATTAGAATATGGAATTCCAAAATAATAGTCAAAACCATTATTTGTTGGTAAATACTGTTTTTTATGACCTAAGTGCCACTTCCCAATGCAAGCTGTTGCATAGTCAGCATTTTTAAGTTGCTCTGCCAATGTTATTTCAGAAGCAGGTAATCCGTTTTTAGAATCTGGAAATAAAACACGTTCAGGTCTGCTTGTCATTCCACTACGTATTGGCAATCTTCCTGTAAGTAATGCTGCTCTACTGGGTGTACATACACTAGAACCAACATAAAAATTTGTCCACTTTTGACCTTCCAAAGCCATTTGATCTAAATTTGGAGTCTGTATTGTTGGGTGTCCATATATTCCTAAATCACCATAACCTAAATCATCGGCAAAAATAATGATGAAATTTGTTTTAGTGTTTACAGATGATTGTGCAGCAAGCTGCCCATATACAAATAATGATAATACAAAAAATTTGAAAATATATCTTGTCATTCTAAATGTCTTAAAAATATTAGTATCCTTCATTTTGCGTGATTTGTGGGTTTGAGTCTATTTCTATTTGTGGAATTGCAAAAATCTTATGAAAATCTTGCGCACTCTTTCCTCGTTTTTGTGCTTCTGATATAAACACTCCATGGCGTATCTGATCCTCTCTTCTTTTCCCTTCAAAGAAAAATTCCTTTTGTCTTTCGATTAAAATAAATTCCCTTAAACTCTCTTTACTGAAATTTCCTAACTCAATAGAACTTACTTTTGATCTATTTCTGATTTGATTTAATAAATCTATTGATTCTTGATTTGGTCCATTAACTTCATTTAATGCCTCTGCTCTTGACAATAAAATGTCAGCATATCTTACAACAGGAATGTCATTACTTGCAGCTGCTCCAGCTGAGTTGGGATCAAATTCATACTTTAGTGGTAAAGATTGATCATTTCCTAGTAATGAAATAAAGCTACCACTTACATTAGTATATTCGGTAACTATAAGTTCTCTTCTCTCATCACTTTGATCAAAAGACTCAACAAAATCATCAAACATATATGTCTTCGCTGCAAATACATTATTATTAGAGTAAGGTAAAGGATAATCTGTAGGAAATATTAACGCATTAATATTCTGACTCGCAGCAGGCGCTACTTTGGGCATTGCCCATAAAATTTCACTATTCCCTTCATTACTTAAACTAAATACATCTCTATAATTAGCTTCTAATTTATATGTCCCTAATTTCATTATATCATCAGTTATATCTAAAACATCATTCCATCTTTTAGTATTTAGATAAAACTTAGTCAAAATAGCTAAAGCAGCTCCTTTTGTTGCTTTTCCATAAGCATCAGATTTTATTGGTAATTTTTCAGATGCAGCAATTAATTCGCTTTCAATAAACTCTTTAAGTTCTTTCTCTGAAGCTCTTGGAATCAAAACAGGATCTGAGGATGATTTATACAAAGGAACTGTTCCAAACAAATTATATAATTCAGAGTAACTCCACCCCCTTATGAAATTTGCCTGTGCTGTGATGGACTCTTTGAAGCTTAAAGTGAATATGTCGTTATTAATATTATCCAAAACAATATTAGCATCTCTGTTAGCCTGATATAAATCGGTCCATATCCCTAAAACATATCTATGATTACTATCCCAAGAAAAATCTGTCAATGCAGTAAACCAAACCTCTATACTTCCTCCTCTATTCCAAACCTCACCGGATGTCATGCCAGATAGATAGTGATACGCTACATAACCATCGAAACTCTCAAGGTTAGCATTAGAATATGCTGCATTTAAAGAAGATTGTATTCCACTTTCGCTTGTTAAAACTGTATCCGGGGTTAGTTCAGAATATACAGTTTCATCAAGTGTGTCTTCACAGGCTAAAATGAAAAAGAATCCCATTAAAGCAATAATTTTATATATATTATTTTTCATATTTATTAATTTAAAATCCAACATTTATTCCAAACAAGAAGGTTCTTGATATTGGATAGCTACTATAATCTACTTTTACATTGCTACCTCCTAACGAATTGGCTTCAGGATCAAATCCAGAATAATCAGTTATAGTTGCTAAATTCTGACCAGTTACATATACTCTAAGAGATTTAAAAACATCTATACTATCCATTGAAAAACTATATGCTATTTGCACACTTTTTAATCTAAAATAAGAGGCGTTCTGTAGTACCAAACTATTTACCTTACCTCCCCCGTATGCGAATGGATCAACTCCAGACGGCCATTTTGTATCTGTATTTTCTGGAGTCCATCTATCTATAACTTGCTCTGTTATTCTATTCCTTCTAAAATTTGCGGGATACATACTTTCAATAACATTTATATTTAATAAATCTGCTTTTTCTTGACCCAGCATAAAAACATCTAACTGCCAATTCTTAAATGAAAATGAATTTTGAATCCCATATGTAAAATCAGGAAAAGGATCTCCTATAATTGTCTGATCTGCTGGAGAAATAACATCATCACCATTAATATCTACAAATTTTGGATACCCTGGTTGAGCATTTGGTTGTGCAGAGCTAGCTATGTCGTCTCCTTGTTGAAATAATCCATCAACTTCATATCCGTAATAAGATGCAAGTGGCGATCCTACCTTTATAATTGATGTATTCCCTACATCTTGAATATTACCAGTAACTATTTCTTCTAATCCACCTAAATCTTTCACTTCATTTTTTATTGCTGAAAAGTTTAAAGATGTACTCCATTTAAAATTATCCGACAAGATGTTTGTTGTATTTAAAAGAACTTCTACTCCTTTATTTTCCATCTCTCCAATATTTGTTAAAATGGATTCATATCCAGAGGCTACTGGCAAAGGAAGATTGAAAAGCATATCTTTTGTAGTCTTTATAAAATAATCTAAGGTAGCGGATACCCTATTATTAAACATCCCAACATCTAGCCCTACATTAAATTGAGAAGTAGTTTCCCATTTCAAATCAGGATTTGCAATTCTAGATGGAATTACGCTACTAACAACTGTATTATTATACACTGCATTTGGCCCTGTTGTGAAAGTTGACTGAGAAGCATAGTTTCCAATTTCTTGATTTCCTGTTTCTCCCCAACTTGCTCTTAGTTTTAAGTTATTAAAAACTTCAGGAATAAACTCTTCTTCTGCTAATTTCCAACCTAGAGCAAATGAAGGAAAATATCCATATTTATTATTTTTTCCAAATCTAGATGAGCCATCCGCCCTAAGAGAAGCAGTGATTAAAAATTTATTATATAGACTATAATTCACACGCCCTAGATAGGATAATAGACTGTTATTATTTTTATAACTTGTTAATTCATCATTCCCTGTATCTCCTAAGCCTAAATTATCAGTTCCTATAACATCAGAAGGAAAAGAACTAATAGTCCCTGAAAACATCCTTGAGGTAAAATTTTGATATGTAACACCTCCAAGAGCATTAATTATATGATTCTCATTAAACTCCTTACTATAACTCATCGTAAACTCTATAAGTTCATTAGAACGTTCCAATGTTGATATATTAGCAATCCCATCTAATGATTCTCCTCTAAGGGTTTGAGTCGAATTATACAAATCTCTTCGGGATGTCTGCCTATCTGAACCTACATTTATCTTAGCACTTAAATCACCTGTTAATTGAAAATTTAAATATATGTTACCAAAGGTTCTGTTTGTCTCATTCAAGCTACTAACACCATCTATTATACTGAGAGGATTATTAATCGTTAAGTTAGATGATTGATTGTAGTTACCCTCAGAATCATATATTGGTTCAGTTGGATCATAAAGCAATGCACTATAAATCGGACCTCCTTCCTCATTATTATTAATACCATCCAAACTACTATTATCTTTAACTAAACTTGTATTAAAATTAACACCCATTTTGATATACTCTCCGAAGTTTCTCTCTAAATTGAATCGAGCTATATATTTTTCTATACCTGTGTTTTTGACTACTCCATCTTGATCGTAGTAATTTAATGAAGTGAAAAATGTAGTTTTTTCATCTCCTCCAGATGCTGATATGTCGTGATTCATCACAAAAGCAGTTCGATATATCTCATCTTGCCAATCAGTCCCTTTTCCTATCTTCTGAATATCTTCATCAGTAAAAATAATTCCATCTCCTGACGCAACTGAAATATCATTCATACCATTAATGTAATCTGTAGTATTCAATACATCTATTTTCTTGGCTATGTCTTGAAAACCTGTATATTGACTGTAATTAACATTAACACGTCCTTCTCTTCCTTTTTTTGTTGTAATTAAGATTACTCCATTTGCTCCTCTAGAACCATAAATAGCAGTAGATGATGCATCTTTCAAAATCTCAATAGATTCAATGTCATTAGGATTAATAGAGTTCAATGGATTTCTGGGGCTTTCATTTGAACCAAGTTGAACATCTCCTGATGAACCTGATAACGGTGGACTATTATCAATCGGAAAACCATCAATAACATACAACGGCTCATTACCCGCATTAATGGAACTTGCACCCCTTACTCTTATTGATAATCCTCCTCCAGGCTCTGCGCTACTCTGTGTAATCTGAACACCTGCCGCACGCCCTTGCATCATTTGATCTACTGATGCATTAGCACCTGGATTTAAGTCTTTTGCTTTTAAAGAAGATACGGCTCCTGTTAAGTCAGTCTTTTTTTGCGTTCCGTAACCAATTACCACGACCTCATCTAGAGCGGCTGCACTTTCCTCTATGGTGATTGTTATACTATTTTGTCCATTTAACGGAACCTCTTTTGTAGTAAATCCAATATATGAAACTACCAAAGTAGCATCTCCACTAGATACATTTAAAGAAAAGTTACCATCAAAATCTGTTTGTGTTCCATTTGAAGTTCCCTTTTCTAAAACATTCGCTCCTGGTAAAGGCGTTCCATTATTATCGAGTATTTGTCCTAAAACCTCAAACTCTTGTTCAAACTTTACTCCAATGTTATTAGAAATATTATTTTGAGTGGTTGTTTTTTTAAGTAGTATTTTACGATCTAGTATTTCGAATTTCACATTCTGTCCAATAAAAATTTTCTTTAATACATCTTCTATAGATACCTTTTTAAGCTTAATAGATACTTTCTTATTCAAGTCTACTACATCGGAATTAAAAATGAATTTGAACTCTGTTCTAGCTTCAACCTCATGAATAGCTGCTCCTACGCTACTATTCTCTATGTCTAAGGTTATTTTTGTCTTTTGAGAATAAGTATTATTTGCCTGCAAAGTGAAAATCATTGCAAAAAGAAACAAAATAGATAGCTTCATTTTTAAATCAAGGTTGTAAGTCCGAGAGTTTAAAACCCTCAACTTTAATAGTTTTTTCATAATTTTGAATTGTTAGCGTTGATTAATAATTTATTAGTCACGTAATTAAATCGGGGGATGTGGCCGCATTCCCTGATTTTTAATAGTAAAGTGACTAACTTTAAAAAAATGGTTTTTGATTAGTTTTTCTTCATAAAAGCATCGTTAATTAATTACTATTTTATTTTCAATTACTTTATATTCTATACTATATACTTTGCTGAAATAGTTGAACACCTGTTCTATAGATTCATACTCAGTCTCAATTGTTGCATTAAAATGTTCTTCATCTAAAACCTTATTATTATTAATAATTACCACATTATAACTTCGCTCTAAAGCCTTAATTATATTTTTAAAAGGTTCTTTCTTGAAAATTAAATTACCCTGTACCCAAGAAGTATATATAGAAGTATCAACTTTATCTTTAACAATTGCTTTATCTGTTCTATCAAAAGATCCTCTTTCTCCAGGCTGCAATTTAAATTCATCCTTTTTACTTGTACTATTATTTTGAGCAAGGCTTACAGATCCACTAACTAATACCACTTCAGTTGTTTTATTCTCAGTATAGTTTTTAACATTAAATTCTGTACCGTAGACCTTAATATCAACTCCATTGGCTTGCACATAAAATGGTTTTTGGTGATTATGACTAACTACAAAAAAAGCTTCACCTTCTAAGAAAACACGACGCTCATTAGTATTATTAAACTTGGTAGGAAACTTTATCGAGCTCCCTGAATTTAACTTTACACGAGTACCATCTGCTAATATTAAGTCATATTTTTTTCCGTATGGAATAGTTAATTTATTGTAAACTAACGTTTCGTCATATTCAACCTTATTGCTATACGAGAGTTTATTACCATCACTATTTGCAAGCGTTTGCCCTTTATTACCTTTAATATCTATTTGAGCTCCATTTTTTATGCTTTTCACCTCACCATTTGCTAACTGGAGTGTGATTTCTCCTTCTCTAGGAGATATTGTTTGTTCTAAATCATCTGAATAAAAATTACTTTTAAACATAAGTCCAGCACCAATTATAAATATTACTACAGCAGCATATTTAAGAAAGGACGTCATGTTCAAAAAGCGCTGCTTTCTTTTTTCCTTTCGTACATCACTTAAAAAATTATTTTTTATTTTCTTTAAATCAGGTTGATTCATTGCTACAGCTATTGCAAAATGTGTTTCCACATATGTTTTAAATACATTAACATTATTACCCTTTTCAATCCATTCATGAAGCATATCCAATTCTATAGAGTTTGCAGAATTGTTAAGGAATTTTGAAATAATATCTTCTATATCCGAAGGAATCATTTTAAGTATTTATTTATTATTACAGCTAAAAAATTAAATACCCTTACTTTTTTCACATAAAAATTATCAAATTCACTTTTATTAACGTAGATTTATTTCTCCAAACTAAATAAACAATGATTTATAATAACTATAGTCTTTTTATAAAAGGATTAAAAAAAGGAGATGAAAAGGCTTATGAATTTTTAATTGATAACTATTACCGAAAAATATATGCATATGCTGTAAGCTTAATTAACGATAAAACTATTGCTGAGGATATTGTACAAAATGTATTATTAAAGACCTGGCAATACCGAAAAAAGCTAGATGCCTCTTTGTCTATTCAAAGTTTTTTATATAAATCTGTTTATAATGAATTTGTTAATACATATCAGAAAAGTAAAGCAACTACTTATTTACATTATAAATATTTAGAAAACTTAGAAGAAATTACAACAAGTGTTGACGATAATAAGATTGAATATTTCTTTAAAATAGTAACGAAGGAAATTGAAAAACTACCTCCAAAATGCAAAAACATTTTCATGTTAAGTAAAGTCGATGGTCTTACAAATATCGAAATCGCAGAATATTTAGATATATCTATAAAAACAGTGGAAGCACAAATAACAAAGGCTTATTGTGTGCTTAGAGGAAAGCTAGGGGATCAATATAAGTCTGTTCTGTTTATATATATTCCAAAAAAATAAACCGCTTATAATTAGATATAAGCGGTTTAAAATATTACAATATGTTTTAAGAATTATATCTCTGTAACTCTCAAAGTATTTACCATTCCTTTTTCTTTAATTGGCATTGCTGCAAGGCTAATCATCATATCTCCTTTATCTAGGAATCCTTTTTCGCAAGCTATCTTATTCACATCTTCAATAGTTTGATCTGTACTTACAAACTTATCATAATAGAAAGCTTTAACCCCCCATAGAAGACTAAGTTGAGTTACAATTCTAGTATTCGATGTAAATACTAAAATATGCGCTTTTGGTCTCCAAGCAGAAATTTGAAAAGCTGTATATCCACTATTTGTTAATGTAGAAATAACTTTTGCATTAATTTCATTTGCCATAGTTGCTGCATGGAAACAAACAGATTTTGTAATATATCTTTTTGTTTTGATATGTGGTGGCTCTTGAGGCACCTTAATTAATGGAGAATGCTCTACACTATCAATAATACTTGACATTTTCTCAATTACTTGAACAGGATACGCTCCTACAGAAGTCTCTCCAGAAAGCATTACAGCATCTGCTCCATCCATTACTGAATTGGCAACATCATTAACCTCTGCTCTAGTTGGAGTCAAGCTAGAAATCATTGTCTCCATCATTTGGGTAGCAATAATTACTGGAATTCTCGCTTTCTTAGCTCTAAGCACTAATTGTTTCTGTACTAATGGAACTTCTTGAGCAGGAATTTCTACACCAAGGTCACCACGTGCAACCATTAATCCGTCACAATAAGCAACAATTTTATCTATATTTTCTACAGCTTCAGGTTTTTCAATCTTAGCTATAATCGGAATTTTTTGATCTGTATGTTCAGCAATCAACTTCTTAAGATCCATCAAATCTTCGCTATTACGAACAAAAGATAAAGCCAGCCAATCTACATCTTGCTTTACTGCAAAAATAGCGTCCTCAATATCCTTTTTTGTAAGTGCTGGTAAAGAGATATCTGTATTAGGAAGATTAACTCCTTTTTTAGATCTCAATGGCCCTCCTTGAATAACTTTTGCTGTTACCTCTGCTTTTTTATCAGTAGCTATAACTTCAAACATTAATTTCCCGTCATCAAGTAAAATACGTTCTCCTGGTTTTACATCTCTAGGAAATTCTTTATAATTCATATAAACACGCTTCGCATCTCCTTCAAAAGCTTTTCCTGTAACGAAAGTCAATTCATCTCCAGGAGATACAATTACGTCTTCTTTCATCACCCCAACACGAAGTTTAGGTCCTTGAAGATCAGCAAGAATAGCGGTGTTATAATTAAATTCTTTATTTAAAGAGCGAATCATATCGATACGTTCTTTTACATCGTCATAGTTGGCATGTGAAAAGTTAATTCTGAAAACATTAACCCCTGCTTCAATCATGTCTTTTAAGACCTCCTTGGTACTTGTGGCGGGACCAAGCGTTGCTACAATTTTTGTCTTTTTTCTATTAGGCATTCGTTAGAAAAATTAAGTTATTTTTAGATTTTAGTTGTTGTGCTTCTACTTTATAAGCGGTAATAATTCCTGGTATTTTTTTGAGCTTCACCAATACCTTTATTTCATCCCTATAGGGTCCATCTTCATCAATCTTAAGGAAATAATCCGCTTTACTATATTCTGGAATGAAAAAGAAACGCTTCACTGATTTTTTTTCAGCAAAAAGACTTACTTCAGTCCCAATTTGTTCTATATTAATTCTATTTTTTATTAAACTCCAAGACACTTCATTTACATCATCATACGATTTAAATACAGAAGTATTTACTCGTTCTGCTATGTTCACATCAGTTTTAAGTCTGCGTAAATTTATTTTAAATTCAGAATTTAAAAAATAAGCAAGCCTATAATCGTCTAAGGAACCGTGGATAGCGATTAAAGTATATGAGTGTTCATAAAAATCATCTAAAAGTTTATAGATAGCCATAAATGAGTTTACACGGAATTGTAAATATATAATTATAACTCTGACTTAGCAACTTTTAAGTACTTGATTGCATTGATTTTAAAACGAAAACGTTATAGTACTGCTTATGAAGTTTCCTCAATTTTATGCTGTAAAGCATAATAAGCTCTTTTTGATGCACTTTCTTCCGCTTTTTTCTTAGAAGTTGCTCTAGCTTTAGAAATTATTTTTTTGTCGATATAGAGTTTTACAGCAAAATGTTTTAAGTCATCATTTCCATTATCTTCATATGTATCAAAAAGAAATACTTTCTTTTCTTTCTGACACCACTCAATAATTAAACTCTTATAACTTATTATTTTACCCTCTAAATTTTCGATATCAACATAGGGTTTTACAACACATTTTTTTATAAAACGTTCGCAATAATGATACCCTCTATCTAGGAAAATAGCACCTACCAATGCTTCAAAAACATTCCCATGGATATTATCCCCGAAGTGTTCGTTTGGAATCTTACTTTTTACGAATTTAATAAGGTTTAAATCCTTTCCTAATTCGTTAAGATGCTCTCTGCTGACAATTTTAGAACGCATTTTGGTAAGATATCCCTCATCTCCTTCTGGAACCTCATTGTATAGATAATGAGATATGATAGAACCGAGCATAGTATCCCCTAGAAACTCTAAACGTTCGTAATTAAGAGGCAATCCCTTATCGTCTTTTAAATTAATAGAACGATGTGTAAAAGCTTTTTTATAAAGCGCTATATTTTTGGGTTTGAAACCTAATATCCGATGAATTTCTAAAAAAAAATCCCCGTCATC
This sequence comes from Joostella sp., assembly GCF_048266025.1. NCBI lineage: Bacteria > Pseudomonadati > Bacteroidota > Flavobacteriia > Flavobacteriales > Flavobacteriaceae > Joostella > Joostella sp. Next base: position 469,741 of record NZ_JBLXAF010000001.1, read on the forward strand.
TTGTGATCGGGAATTTAATATTTTTCGAATGATTTTCATTCAGTAGGATTGATATCTAATCTAGCTTTTTAAATACTACACAAGCATTGTGTCCACCAAAACCAAAAGTATTACTCATTGCAACTTTAACTTCTCTCTTCTGTGCTTTATTTAAAGTTAAATTAAGCTTAGGATCGATGTTCTCATCTACTGTTGAGTGATTTATTGTAGGAGGAACTACGCTGTTTTCAATTGCTAAAATAGAGGCAATAGCTTCTACAGCTCCAGCAGCACCCAATAAGTGTCCTGTCATAGATTTTGTAGAGTTGATGTTTATATCGTAAGCATATTCTCCAAATACTTTACCAATCGCTTTAAGTTCTGCAACATCGCCTAGCGGCGTTGAAGTACCATGCGTATTAATTGCATCGACATCCTCTGGTTTTAAACCAGCATTCTCCAAGCAATTTTTCATAACAGCTACAACTCCAATACCTTCTGGATGTGGTGCTGTCATGTGGTAAGCATCAGAAGATAAACCTCCACCAACAACTTCTGCATAAATTTTTGCTCCACGAGCAATTGCGTGTTCATATTCTTCAAGTACTAACGCTCCAGATCCTTCTCCTAGCACAAAACCATCTCGATTTGCATCGAAAGGTCTAGATGCCGCCTGAGGGTCATCGTTTCTAGTACTCATTGCATGCATCGCATTAAATCCTCCCATTCCGGCTGCTGTAACAGCTGCCTCAGAACCTCCAGTTATAACAACATCGGTTGTTCCTAAACGAATAGAATTAAGCGCATCGATAATAGCATTTGCCGACGACGCACATGCAGATACAGTAGTATAATTAGGCCCCATGAAACCATGTTTTATGGAAATTAATCCGGGCGCAATGTCTGCAATCATTTTTGGGATAAAGAAAGGATTAAACCTTGGAGTTCCATCTCCATTAGCATAATTAGTTACCTCTTCTTGAAAAGTTTCTAATCCGCCAATTCCTGCTCCCCAAATAACACCTACTCTATACTTATTCACCTTATCGATGTCAAGTCCAGAATCTTTTAAGGCCTCATCTGCCGTAACCATGGCATACTGAGCAAAACGGTCCATACGACGCGCTTCCTTTCTGTCTATATAGTTTGTAGGGTCAAAATTCTTTAACTCACAGGCGAATTGTGTTTTGAATTTGGACGCATCGAAATGGGTTACTGGAGCAGCTCCACTAACGCCGTTCAAAAGACTGTTCCAATATTCATCTACAGTATTCCCTATGGGTGTTAATGCTCCTAGTCCTGTTACTACAACTCGCTTTAATTTCATCTGAATATTTTTTATTCTGATAAATAATAAATAAAAATAAAGATTTACCAAAAAAATTTATTCACGCAATATAGCATGAATAAATTTTTTGGTCTATCTTTTTATAAAAACGTTTACTTTGCTTCGTCGATATACTTTACTGCTTGACCAACAGTAGCAATGTTTTCAGCTTGATCGTCTGGAATTTGGATATCAAATTCTTTTTCGAATTCCATGATTAATTCCACAGTGTCTAATGAGTCCGCGCCTAAATCGTTAGTGAAGCTTGCTTCTGGCACAACCTCATTCTCATCTACACCTAATTTGTCTACGATAATCGCTTTTACTCTTGATGCAATGTCTGACATAATTTTTTTGTTTTAAAATTTAATTGTTCGCAAAAATAAAAAACTTTACTTTAAAAAAACGTTTTGAAGCTAAAATGTGCTTTTAAAGTTCATATTTTTTAATTCAAGTATTCTATTTTTACCTTCATATTGTTAATATTTATCCTTTTTTTTGCCTATAATTAAAATAATTACATCCTATGAAAAGCATCGTTATATTAGCCTCTGGCTCCGGAACCAATGCCGAAAATATCATTAAATACTTTGAGGATTCTAAGACTGCTTCCGTCACTATGATTTTATCAAATAAAAAAGAGGCAAAAGTTCTAGATCGAGCAACAATATACGGAAAAAGTGCCATTTCTTTCAATAAAACTGCTTTTACAAATGGTCATATCGTCAACTTCTTGTCAATTTTGAAACCAGATTTAATAGTTTTAGCTGGATTTTTATGGAAAGTACCTTCAGACATAATAAAAGCTTTCCCTAACAAGATTATAAATATCCACCCTGCATTATTACCAAAATATGGAGGCAAAGGAATGTATGGAATGCATGTTCATGAAGCTGTTGTAGCAAATAAAGAGACAACTTCTGGAATTACTATACATTATGTAAATGAAAATTATGACGAAGGAAATATTATCTTTCAAGAAAGTGTAGCGATTACTCCAAATGATAATGCGGAAGATGTAGCGCATAAAATTCATCAATTAGAATACATGTATTTTCCAAAAATTATTGAAAAAGTACTAAATGACTAAACAAGACGTTTATATATATACTGATGGTTCCTCTAGAGGAAATCCTGGTCCTGGTGGCTACGGAATTGTTATGGAATGGGTAGGGAAACCCTATAAAAAGGAATTTTCTCAAGGTTTTAGAAAAACAACTAACAACCGTATGGAACTAATGGCTGTTATAGAAGCTTTAAAAAAACTTAAAAAGAATAACATTGCCATAAAAGTGTTCTCCGATTCTAAATATGTTGTTGATGCTGTAGAAAAAGGATGGGTTTTTGGATGGGAGAAGAAAAAATTTAAGGACAAAAAGAATCCTGACTTATGGAAAGAATTTTTAATTGAATACCGAAAGCAGAAAGTTAGCTTTCAATGGATAAAAGGTCATAATAACCATCCCCAAAATGAACGTTGTGACTTTCTTGCCGTAGAGGCTTCAAAAAAACCAAACCTACCAGCAGATTTGGCCTATGAAAGCACTACCTCATAAAACAATATAACCTACACTCCCTCTATGAAACTTCTATTTGTTATTTGCTTTCTACTAATCGTTTTTTCCTCCTATTGCCAAGAACAAGAATGGGAATTAAAAAGAAATACAAATAATATCCAAGTATATACCCGTGAACTCGATTCAACAAAAATCAACGAATACAAAGCAATTCTAAAAGTAAATACTTCCTTAGAAAAAGTTTTAGAAGTTCTTACCGACGGTAATGGTCTAAAAAATTGGAATTATAAAACCCCAGAAAGTGAATTGATTGCTAAAATATCGGAGACAGAATTTATAGTATGGATGCAGAACGATCTTCCTTGGCCTATTAGCGATCGTGATAATATCTCTAGAGTCACCATTAATCAAGTTAGTGAAGAAGTATATAAAATAGATATTTCTCCTGCGGACAGCACCTACATAAAGGCTAATAAAAATGTAATCCGAATGGATAATTTTAAAGGGAATTGGCTTATAAGAAATGTAGATAAAAACACCGTCGAAATCACGCAGCAAATGTATGGCGACCCCAATGGGAATCTTCCAGCATGGCTAATTAACAGTATTCTTACTACATTTCCATATCATTCTTTTGAAAAACTAAAAGGGATACTCGAAAACTAAGCTTATATTTGCAAAAAAATTATTGCATGGGCAAACTACTAATAGTTGGAAGTGTAGCTTTTGACGCTATTGAAACTCCTTTTGGTAAAACAGATAAAATTCTTGGTGGAGCAGCTCCGTTTATTGGTTTAGCGGCTTCACAATTTAATGTAGAAAGCGCTATTGTTTCTGTTGTTGGGAATGACTTCCCACAGGAGTATCTAGATCTTTTTTCTGATAAAAAAATAGACATCAGCGGGATTGAAGTTGTTAAAGACGGAAAAACTTTCTTTTGGAAAGGGAAATACCACAACGACCTAAATTCTCGTGATACGCTTGAAACACAACTTAATGTGTTAGCTGATTTCAATCCTATAGTTCCAGAAAATTTTAAAGATGCTGAAGTTTTGATGTTAGGAAATCTAAATCCTTCCGTCCAATTAAGTGTTATAGAACAAATGGAAGTAAAACCGAAGCTTATCGTTTTAGACACTATGAACTTCTGGATGGATATTGCATTAGAAGAATTAAAAGAGGTGATTACGAAAGTGGATGTTATTACTATTAATGACGAAGAAGCAAGACAGTTATCTGGTGAATACTCATTAGTAAAAGCTGCTGAAAAAATCCATAGTATGGGTCCAAAATATGTAGTAATTAAAAAAGGAGAACACGGAGCTTTACTTTTCCATAACGGAAAAATATTCTTCGCTCCTGCTTTACCTTTAGAAGAAGTATTTGATCCGACTGGTGCTGGAGATACTTTTGCAGGTGGTTTTTCTGGGTATATTGCAAAAACGGATGATTATTCTTTTGAAAATATGAAAACCGCAATTATTCACGGTTCTAATCTAGCTTCTTTTAACGTAGAGAAATTTGGAACTGAAAGACTACAAAGCGTAACAAGTAAAGAAATATATAACAGGCTCCAACAATTTAAGAGTCTTACACAATTTGATATTAAACTTACATAAAGAAACCACTGCCCTGAAATAATTTCGGGGTTTTTTATTAGATAAGATAGATTATAATGAGTGACGCTATTAAACACGAATGTGGAATTGCCTTAGTAAGGCTATTGAAACCATTAGAATACTACAAAGAAAAATATGGTACTGCATTTTATGGTATAAATAAAATGTACCTAATGATGGAAAAGCAACATAACAGAGGTCAAGATGGCGCTGGTTTTGCAAGCATCAAATTAAATATGCAGCCTGGAGAAAGATATATGAGTAGAGTGCGCTCTAACCAATCGCAGCCTATTCAAGATATTTTCAAGCAGATAAACACACGTATAAACGACGAGTTAAAAGACAATCCAGAATACAGCGAAAGTATCGATTTACAAAAACGTAATATCCCATACATCGGAGAAGTTATGTTAGGGCACGTTCGCTACGGTACTTTTGGAAAAAATAGTATTGAAAGTGTACACCCATTTATCAGACAGAACAACTGGATGCATAGAAATCTAATTGTGGCTGGTAACTTCAATATGACCAATGTTAATGAGTTGTTTTCTAACCTTATTCGCATCGGTCAGCATCCTAAAGAAAAAGCAGATACGGTTACTGTAATGGAAAAAATAGGTCATTTTTTAGATGATGCTGTTTCGAAATTATATAAGGATATTAAAAAAGAAGGTTTCAATAAAATGGAAGCTTCACCACTTATTGCAGAACGTTTAAATGTTGCTAAAATATTAAAAAAGGCAGCTAAAAATTTTGATGGAGGTTATGCAATGGCTGGACTTATTGGTCATGGTGACGCATTTGTACTTAGAGACCCTGCTGGAATCCGTCCTGCATATTATTACCAAGATGATGAAGTTGTAGTTGTGGCTTCAGAAAGACCTGTGATCCAAACAGTATTTAATGTTAATTTCGATTCCATTAAAGAACTTGGACCTGGAAGAGCAATCATTATCAAAAAAGACGGTTCTACAAATACTAAGAAGATATTAGAGCCCCTAGAAAGAAAAGCATGTTCTTTTGAGCGCATCTATTTTTCTAGAGGAAGTGATGCTGAAATATATCAAGAGCGTAAAAATTTAGGTCGTTTTCTACTTCCAAAGATTTTAAAATCTATTGATGAAGATATTGAAAATACTGTATTTTCATACATTCCTAATACTGCAGAAACATCATTTTACGGAATGGTAAAAGCTGCTCAAGATTTCTTAAATGATAAAAAAGAACAAGAAATCTTAAAAGAAGGAGCAAACCTTACAAGCGAGCGCTTACATGAAATTCTTTCTAAAAGACCTAGAATTGAAAAAGTAGCTATAAAAGACGCGAAACTTCGTACTTTTATTACGGAAGACAGTAGTCGAGATGATTTAGTGACTCACGTTTATGATGTTACTTATGGCTCTGTAAAACCTACCGATAATTTAGTTATTATCGATGATAGTATTGTAAGAGGAACTACTTTAAAAAAGAGCATCCTTAGAATTCTTGATAGGTTAAATCCTAAAAAAATAATTGTAGTTTCTTCTGCTCCGCAAATTCGTTACCCAGACTGCTATGGTATTGACATGGCAAGAATGGAAGGACTTATTGCCTTTAAAGCAGCATTAGCGCTTCATGAGGATCGAGGAACTATTGGAATCGTAGAGGAAATCTATAAAAACTGTATCGATCAGGTGAATTTACCAGATACAGAGGTTAAAAATGCTGTTCAAGCTTTTTATGATCCTTTTACAGATGAAGAGATTTCAAATAAGATTTCTGAACTTCTTTCTCCTGAAGGAATTAAAGCAGAAGTACAAATAATATATCAAACTGTTGAAAACCTACATAAAGCCTGTCCTAAAAATTTAGGAGACTGGTACTTCACTGGAGATTACCCTACTCCAGGAGGAAATAGAGTTGTTAATAGAGCTTTTATCAATTTTTACGAAGGAGTTCAAGGACGAGCATATTAACAATAAAAGTGCATTTAAACGTTAAAAACAGTAATTTAACTGATTATTAACTTATAAATACGTAATAAAACCTATATTTGTTAATACCATAGCATAAGTAGGTTAAGTTCATGGTAAGATTTGGGGCAAAAAGGGCGGATTAATTTCCGCCCTTTTTATTTTCAATTATTTCCAAATTAAAACTTCAGAAATAGCAATTAAAAAACGCCTGCTTCCGCAGACGTTTTTTCAATAGTATCTTAATCTTATTTAGGATCACTTAGAACTATAATAATTCCCATCCCTTACGGTATGTCCCAGTAACCCATTTGTTAGCATCTTCATAATTTGTTACGCGCATATTCTCGCCGTCCCACATTATTTTCTTTCTACCTGGGTAATCATAAGGCGCCCAATCTCCAACCTTCTTACCTGGCTTTAAAACCTTATACTGGAAAGCTTTTATAGCGAGATTCCCCATAAGAACAGCCTCCGTTAAAGGACCTGCATAAGAAAAAGGTGAAGATGTCTCTACTCCTTTTAAACATCCATCTACAAAATTATTATAATGACCGCCAATAGCACCATCTACTCTTTTAAGACTAGGTTTTGGGAAAGCACCAACTTTATCTTTATAATGATTTAAGATTCTAGGGTTTTCTGAATATGCATCTGTTACTAAGATTCCCTTTTCCCCATAAAAAATAGAACCTCCACCAGCATCACCAATAGTTTCCCCTTCTTGCAATTCTTCAGGAATTTTTGGCATTATTCCACCATCATACCAATTAACATCTATTTGACCATGAGCTTCTGTATCAAATTTTAATCTCACAATAGAAGAAGGAGGACATGCCTCATCATAATTTGCTTCTATAAAATCTCCAGACCAAACCGTTGTACAACTAGCTTCAGCTTCTGTTGGATATCCAAGTTTTAGCGTTCTGAAAGGTGTTTCTAGAATATGGCAACCCATATCGCCTAAAGCTCCAGTTCCAAAGTCCCACCAACCTCGCCATTTAAATGGCAAATAAGCAGAATTATATGGTCTGAATTCCGCAGGCCCTAGCCATTGATTCCAATCTAAAGTATCTGGAACAGGCTCCCCTTCTGGACTATTTTTTAATCCTTGTGGCCATACAGGTCTATTTGTCCAACAATCAACTTTAATAATCTTACCTATAACGCCGGCCTCAATCCATTCTTGCGTTGTTCTAGCGCCATCCGAAGAACTTCCTTGATTCCCCATTTGGGTTACAATACCTTGCTCTTTCGTGATTTTCGACATTAATCGAGCTTCAGCAATGGTATGCGTTAAAGGTTTCTCTACATAAGCATGTTTCTTAGCTTGCATAAAAGGAACTGCAACTGTAGCATGATTATGATCTGGCGTAGCGACCATAATTCCATCAATATCCTTTAAATGATTATCGTAGACCTTCCTAAAATCACGATAGATTTTAGCTTTAGGATGCTCTGAAAAAGTTTTCTTAGCCCTTACATCATCAACATCACAAAGGGATACAAATTTTACTTTTCCTGTTTTATGAAGATTTCTAACGACCGCTTCACCACGGCCTCCTACACCAATTCCTGCTAAATAGAGCGTATCACTTGGTGCGGTATGAATCCCTCCCATTACATGAGATGGAATGATATAAAGTGCACTTCCGGCGGCTGCAGTGTTCTTAATAAAGTTTCTTCGTTTCATTTCTAAATAGTTAGTATTTTATTGGTTAATGAAAAATAAAGGCAAAAAGTTACGTAAAAAATTTTGAAGTAAAATCAATGGAATGAATGGATTTTTTCCATAATTTTGGAATATGTCCAATAAAGATTTTATTAAAGGTAGAGGCGCTCAACTAAACGTACATAATAAGTTTCAGAAATTATCTTACGAAACTAGAGATGATTTCTTAGAGTATTGCCGTTTAGAGGGTGAAGTAGCAGATAAAAACAAAACAAGCTACTTAGAAGTATTCCCAAAAACAATAGTAAATAAAGTAACGAGTCCAGACGTTGGAATGAGTTACTCTATGAATGCATATCAAGGATGCGAACATGGTTGCATCTACTGTTATGCTAGAAATTCTCATGAATATTGGGGCTATAGTGCTGGATTAGATTTTGAACGTAAAATATTAGTAAAAAAGAATGCACCACAACTTTTAGAAGAGAAACTTCTTAGCAGGAACTGGAAGGCAAAAACTATTGTTATGTCTGGAAATACAGACTGTTATCAGCCAGCAGAACAAAGCTATCAAATAACTCGAAAATGCTTAGAAGTGTTTTTAAAATATAAACACCCAGTAGCTATTATTACTAAGAATGCTTTTATAAAAAGAGATTTAGATCTTTTAAAAGAGCTTACTTCTGAAGGACTTATTGCTGTTAATATTTCAATCACTTCTTTGAGTGAAGAGACCAGAAGAATTTTAGAGCCACGAACCACAAGCATTAAAAAAAGATTGGAAACTGTAAAACTATTAAGTGACCACAACATCCCTGTTAATGTAATGATAGCTCCAATAATACCAGCTATTAACAGTCATGAAATTTTACCGTTAGCTAAGGCTGTTAGCGAAAACGGAGCAAAATCTATTGCTTTTACGATGGTGCGTCTTAATGGAGCTATTGGGGAACTTTTTACCGACTGGATTAAAAAGACGCTCCCAGATAGTGCTGATAAAGTTTTAAATCAAATTGCGGAATGTCACGGCGGAAGCTTGAACGACAGCAGATATGGCGTAAGGAAAACAGGAGAAGGGAAGATTGCTGAACAAATACACAACCTTATTAGAATAGCACGGCATACCTACTTTAAAGATAAAGAATTACCTAAATTAAACCATAGTTTGTTCGAAATGCAACGTCATAAAACTAAATATAGTGGCAATGGGCAAACAAGTTTATTCTAAATAATCATTTATTACAGTTAGGAAAATTAAAATTCTTTCAGAAATAAAAAAATCGGCTTTATGAATATTTCACAAAGCCGATTTTCTCAAAAACGAACTTAAGTATATTATTTAAACTGGTGACACATCATCTAGTTTTTCAATAACTTCTTCTTTTTTACTTCTGAATTTAAACTTTATTAAATATACAATGTAAAATAAAAGTGGAACAATAATTAGCGTTAAGAAAGTAGCTATAAATAGTCCGAAAATTACTGTCCAAGCTAGAGGTCCCCAGAAAATTACGTTATCTCCTCCCATATAAATGTCAGGGTTAAAATTGGTAAACAAGGAGAAGAAATCAATATTCAACCCAATTGCTAAAGGAATTAATCCTAAAATGGTAGTAATTGCCGTAAGTAAAACTGGACGCAACCTTGCTCTTCCAGACATTACTAATACTTCTTTCATGTCTTCTTTAGGAAGAATATCATCATTTTCAGTTAATCCTAATCTTATTTTTCTTCTATCGATAAGAATCTGGGCATAATCGAGTAATACAACTCCATTATTAACCACAATTCCGGCCAGCGAAATAATTCCCATCATTGTCATCATAATAACAAACGACCAACCCGTAACCATTAATCCTCCAAAAACTCCTATAAAACTCAAGAAGATAGCTAACATAATAATAGTTGGTTTAGAAATAGAGCTAAACTGAAAAATTAAAATCAGCATAATAAGTCCTAATCCTGAAAAGAAAGCACCCATTAAGAAATTCATTTGCTTTTGTTGCTCTTCTAACTGACCAGTATAATCAATATAAATCTCATTTGGAGCATCAAAATTATTCATCTCCTTTTGGATCTTCCCTACAACAGCACCGGCATCAGTATAACCTGGAGCTAATCCAGAATACACGGTAACCACACGCTTTAAATCCCTATGCTTAATAGCACTAAAAGAAGAGGTGTTTTTATGTTTTGAAACAGCAGAAACAGGAATCTCCTTTATTTGTCCAGACGCCTGATCACGAAATATTATATTCTGATCGAAAAGTGCACTCTGATTGTATCTTAAATCTTCATTGAAACGAACATAAATATCGTAATCATCTCCATCTTCTTTATAAATCCCAGCTTTTTCACCAAAAATAGAACGACGCAATTGATTCCCTACTTGACCAACAGCAACTCCAAGTTCTCCCGCTTTTTGTCTGTCAACTTCAACAACCATTGCAGGTTTGTCTTTATTTACATCGATCTTAAGCTCTTCAACTCCGGCTACATTTCTAGTGTTGATATAATCACGCATTTTTTCAGCAGTAACAATTAACTCATCATAATCTTCACCACTTAATTCTATATTAATTGGATATCCTGTAGGAGGTCCATTAGCATCTTTTTCAACAGAAATAGCAATTCCTGGGAAAACACCTTTTAGTGCTTCTTGAACTTTCTTACGAAGCACCTCACTATCTTTTCCACGACGATATTTATACTCGCGCATAGTCGCGGTAATCTTTCCTTTGTGCGGCATTTCTGCACTAGAACCTCCATCTGTTTGTGGGTTTCCAGCTCCTTCTCCTACTTGAGAAACAGCAGATTCTACCATATAATTATAATCACCATCCATGTATTCATCAGCATTTAAAACTGCATAAACACGCTTCTCAATTTCTTTTGTGATGGCATTTGTTTTGTCGATATCTGTTCCCTGCGGATATTCGATATAAACTATAATCTGGTTTGGCTTATTATCTGGGAAAAACTCAACCTTCGTTCTCCCACTTCCTAAAGAAGCACCAAATAACATAAACACAACTATTAACAAAGCAAAAGTAGCCGTCACATAAATTCCAGGTCTCCACCCTTGAAGAGACTTTTTTAAGAAGTTCTGATACTTATTCTCTAACCAAGTCAATGTGTGTTTTTGGAAATAATCTGCAGATCCTTTTAACCAATATCTATAAATCCAGAACATTATAGCAGTAAAGATCATTAATGTACCAATACCACGAATAGTTCCTCCAAATATTAGTATCAGTATTCCTGGAATTCCTAAAATTATGCTCAACCTAATTAGTTGTTTTCTTGTAAGCCTTTTCTCTGCAGTATCCATAAACTGAGATACCAACATCGAGTTCATAAAAATAGCAACTACAAGAGATGAACCAAGTACAACAGAAAGCGTAATCGGGAAATATTTCATAAACTCTCCCATTACTCCAGGCCACATTCCTAATGGAATAAAAGCGGCAACAGTTGTTGCTGTAGAAATAATAATAGGGAAAGCAATCTCTCCTATTCCTTTTTTAGCAGCTTCTATTCGAGACATTTTCTCTTCATCCATCAATCGGTAAACGTTCTCTACAACAACGATTCCGTTATCCACTAACATCCCCAGACCCATAATAAGTCCGAAAAGAATCATGGTGTTTAAAGTGTATCCTAATGCTTGTAAAATCATAAACGACATAAACATCGACATCGGGATTGCAAACCCTACAAAGAGTGCGTTTCGGAATCCTAAGAAGAACATTAACACTCCTACAACTAATATAATCCCGAAGATGATATTGTTTACAAGGTCATTTACCTGATTTAATGTTTGTGACGATTGATCGTTTGCTACTGTAATCGATAAATCTGGTGGATAATAACTTTTCTTAGCAGTTTTTATAATTTCTTGAATCTGCTCAGAAGCCTCAATCATGTTTTTTCCAGCTCGCTTTTTTACATCGAGCATAACTACACTTTTTCCAAATTCTCGAGCAAACGTAGTCTTATCTTCTTCTTTAAAAGTTACTTCAGCAATATCTCTTAAATAAACAACTCCATCTTGAGATTTTACTACAAAATTATCAAGCTCTTTCGGGTCTTCAACTTCCCCTAAAATTCGAATTGTTCTACGTTGCCCGCTGGTGATCATATTCCCTGCAGACATCGTAACGTTTCCATTACGAATCGTATTTAACACATCGTCAAAGCTAATTTTAGCAGCCATCATTTTATAAACATCAACAGCTACCTCAACTTCTTTCTCTTGAGCTCCACGAATATCTACTTGCTTAATCTCTGGAAGTTCTTCAATTTTATCTTCAAGGTATTCACCAAATTCTTTTAATTTATCAACAGGATAATCTCCCTGAATATTGATATTTAAAATTGGCATCTCTTCAGACAAGTTAAGATCAAATACATTTGGCTCTACCTTTGCATCATTAAATACTGGCCAATCTTCGCCAGCTTTTTCAGCATCTACCTCATCTTTAACTTTTTGCTTTGCAGCTTCTACCGCAATATCTTCATCAAACTCAACAGTAATAATAGAATAATCCTCTTGAGAAGTAGAAAGAATCTCAACAACATTACTTACGTTTTTCAACTCATCCTCTAACGGATCTGTAATTAAACGTTCTATATCTTCGGCAGTATTCCCTGGATAAGGAGTACTGATGTAAATCTTAGTTTCTTTTACTTCGGGAAACGACTCACGAGGCATTCCGAAATATGCGGAAACCCCCAAGGCAAGAACAATCGCTATCATTACATAGATAGTGGTTTTGTTCTCGATAGCCCAAGACGAAAGCCCAAATTCTTTATCGGCGTTTTTATTAATTTTACTCATGGACTATTGCTTTAATATTTGAACGTTTTGTCCTTCTTGAACACTACGTGCACCTTCTTTTATAATATGATCTCCGGCTTTTATTCCTTCTAGAATCTCTACTAAATCTCCTTGTGTTTTTCCTGTTTGAATAATCGACTGATGCACTTCAGCTTCATTACTCCCATTGATATTTGTAGCGATATACACATATTGATTTCCTTCTGAATTTTCTGAAATAACACTTTGAGGAATTAAGAAAGCATTTTCACTAGTATAATCGTTAATAACAACCTTAGCCGTTAAGTTTGGCTTTATCAACCCATCTTTATTAGGAACTCCAACTTCAATTTTAAAAGAGCGGTTATTTGGATTGATGTAATTACTTACTTGTCTAATTTCTGTATCAATCTTTTTGTTGATTACTGGAAAATCAGCAATTACTTTAGTCCCTTTTTCTATACTAGCTAAATATTTTTCTGGAACCTCAGATTCGATATACATATTACTTAAACTTACAATACGCATTAAAGGTGTTCCCATAGAAACATTACTTCCTTGATCTGACATTATTTCTTCAATTGTTCCTGAAAATGGAGCTACAACAGTTGCTTTAGCCAACTGACTCTCCAATTGAGAAACAGCACTTTTATTAGACTCATATTGTGTTTCAGCCTGTAAATACTGAATCTCTGAACCAATATTCTGCTCCCATAATCTTTTCTGACGCTCATACGTTGTTTGCGATAAGCTCTCTTGTGCTTTTAATTGTGCTAATTGAGCTCCAAGACCACCTTCGTCAATTCTAGCTAAAACTTGCCCTTTCTTTACTTCTTGTCCTTCTTTCACTAAAACTTGTTGAAGTGCACCAGAATATTCAGCATTTATAATAATATTCTCTTTAGTACTTACACTTCCTTGTAATTCTATATAATGATTAAAAAGAGAATCTTTTGCTACAAAAGTAGTCACCAAAGCATAGTTTTTTGTTGTATCTAGCTTTTTCACTGCTTGATTAAGTGCTTTTAAATCTGCACTTAAAGCATCGTGTTCTGCATTTACCTGTTCACGCTTTGCCTTTATCTGCTCTAAATTTCCGCTTTCTATAACGTCTTCTACAGATTTATTATCGCCTCCACAAGAAGCCAAAATCAAGGCTGTTAATATGATTAAATATGTTTGTTTCATCTTTTTTTGATTTATTTTTTTGCTGATTCGTTTCTTGTTGATAATTGAGGTGTGTTTAAAACAGTTTCTAATGTTGCCTTCGTTTCAATCACGTCCAGCATAGAATTTATATATTCTTGCTGCGCGGTATACAACTGAGTTTGCGCTTGTCTTAAGTCAAAACTTGTGGTAATACCCTCTCTATATTTTATTAAGTTCTTTTTTTCAATACGCTCTGCAAGTCCTAAATTACTTTCTGCTGTATGGTAATTTTCAATAGCAAACTTATAATTACTCTTCGCTCTATCAAGATCTAAATTAATCTGTTGCTTGGCTTGAATAAAATCTGTTTTAGATTGATCTAATGCTATTTTTGCTTGCTGCGTTCTTGCACTTCTTTGTAGGGAGCTAAAAATAGGAATATTCATACTCAACCCTAATATCGAAGACTGGAACCATGAAGTTTCATTTTCAAAAAATATAAAGTCATTATCATAAGCGGCAGTACCGTAGTTTATAAATCCGTTTATAGTTGGCAATGCTTTACTTTTTTCAAGCTTTACTTCCAATTCTCTTTGCTCCGTTAGATTTTTTGCGATTCTATAATCTACATTATCTTCAAAATCAAATGAAGTTTCCGTTAATGCTAGGCTTACACTTTCTATTGTCAAAGTCTCTAAGCTATCCTCTAAATTTACCTCTGCATCTACAGGAATTCCAAGTGCTAAATTTAGCATCTGCTTCGCTATAGATTCCATTCTCTTGGAATTACTTAACTGGTTTTGAATTTGTGCTGTTGTAATCTGTAGCTGCTCTACATCTTCCTCTTCAGCAAAACCATTATCATACATAGCTTGTGCCTCATTAAGGTTATCTTTTAAGGTAACAAGGTTTTTCTCAAAAATAGCAACACTCTCCTCGGTTAACAAAACACCACCGTAAGCATTGATCACTCCTTTTCTAACCTCTAAAAGAGTTTTCTCATTAGCATTTTCATTGTAATCAACAAAAACTTTAGCTGCTTGAAGTCCTACCAAGTATGAACCGTCAAAAATAAGCTGTGTTAATGTCCCTGTGAGCGACATGTTCTGTTTTGTTCCAAAAGTTACTGGCACAAAAGTTCCAGGCTCAGCACCAGCAATCTCACCAGGAATAAGAGTTACAGGCTGCTTTATTTGATTCTGATAATCTACAGCTCCATTTATTTGAGGAAGACCAGCGGCTGTAGTTTCCCATTTTTTCTTTAAAGATATTGCAATGTCACGCCTAGAGTTTATTGCTGTATAACTACTATCTAAAGCAAAATTTATAGCCTCTTCCATAGAAAAACTATATTTTTTTTCTTGAGAGAATCCCAACGTAGTAATTAGTAGCAATATGGCGATGATATAATATTTTCTCATCGTTTAATTTTTGTTTTCGTTAATAAATTCATTTAAAATAGTTAGTCCTTTATCCGTGGCAATGCCTCGAATATGGTATTCTAGAAATTTGGTCCCTAGCTCATCAGTCTTGTATATATTAACGGGGAAAATTTCTGTATCTTTTATCCCCACCATTCCGCTAAAATAAATTCGAGAAATAAAGTCTACATCTAATTCTTTACGGTACATTCCAAGATCCACCCCCTTTTTGATGTTACCTGACACGCTTTCTTTCATTACCTCAAACTGCTTTAGAATAAGTCTATCATATATTCTCGGGTAATATTTTTTTAATTGAAATTGTGCGGACGACTTCTTATCTCTTAAATAATCACTCGTGAATTTTTTTATATGAAATAGCTCCTCGATAGGATTAGGAGCTGCTTCACAGATAAATTCAATACCACTACAAATCGATTCAAATATATAAAAAGCGGTAGCCTCTACTAATGCTGTTTTTGTTTTGAAATGTTGATATATTGTCTTTTTAGACATCCCCAATTCATCAGCAATATCATCCATCGTAACGCTTTTAAAGCCTAGGCTTAAAAACATCTCTGTTGCTTTATCAAGTATTTTTTCTTTCATAATTGGGTGCAAATATAATACAGGAAACTTTAAAAACAATAAAAGTTTCCAAAGTATTACAATTATTTAACTTCGAAATTAAATTGGCATTTTTTTTAATTATGGTATTTTAGCCGAAAATTGATTCTATGTTATCTATCGAAGCCTATAGAGACACTTTTATTAGTCATCTTGAGGAAGCATTTGTTACGAAAGAGCCCGTAAATTTATACGAGCCTATCAATTACATTTTAAATATAGGAGGGAAACGTTTACGTCCAATCCTAACTTTAATGACCGCAGATATATTTGGAAAAAACTATAAGGATGCGATTCATGCTGCAATGGCGATAGAGATGTTTCATAATTTCTCCTTAGTTCATGATGATATTATGGACGATGCTCCACTGCGAAGAGGAAAAGAAACTGTACATGAAAAATGGGATCTAAATACAGGGATTCTTTCTGGAGATGCCATGCTTATTGTTGCGTATCAATTTTTTGAAAATTATAAACCTGAAACTTTTCAGAAGCTAGCTAAACTATTCAGTAAAACTGCTATTGAAGTTTGCGAAGGTCAGCAGTACGATGTTGATTTTGAAACTCGAGACGATGTTACCATCGAAGAATATATAAAAATGATCACCTATAAAACGGCAGTACTTGTTGGTGCAGCGATGAAAATGGGTGCAATAATAGCAGATTCTAACGAACAAGAAGCGCAGGCTATTTATGATTTCGGTCTTAATTTAGGAATTGCTTTTCAGCTAAAAGACGATTATTTAGATGCCTTTGGAGATCCAAAAACATTTGGAAAACAAGTTGGTGGCGATATTATAGAAAATAAGAAAACTTATTTATACTTAAAAACACTCGAGCATTTAACAGCAGAAGAGGCGCAGCAATTGCACCACCTGTATTCTATTAGTCCAAACGAAGCTTCTAATAAAATCCAAACGGTAAAAGAGCTTATGGTTTCAAGCAAAGCTGCAGAAGCTACATTAGAAGCCATCGAAGATTACACCGATAAAGCGTTAGAGATACTCAATAAACTATCTATTGATGACACTAAAAAAGATGCACTAAGAGATTTTGCAAACATGCTTATGGGAAGAGTAGTGTAACAGCTATTCTACATAAGGCACTTTTTGAGTATGAATTTCTGGAGTTTTTATAAGAACAGGAATAGTTTCTGTTGTTTCAACAATAGCAACAACTTCGATCCCGATATGAATTCCATATAAATTATCTGGATTTTTGATTCCTATAAAATACTTTTCTTTTGGCACTTCTTTAACCTGAATTATCCCAGACTTATAATTTTCACGAGTTCCATCCAAAGAAAAAGTAAAGTCTTCATTATTTCTGAATAGCATTGCCTGCTCTTTATTTAACAAGTACACATCACAAATATGAGCTCCAGGAGGCGCTTGTAAATTTGTTACTGCTGATGATATAGAACTTACTTCTGTATCTAAATATTTTGAAAGTTCTGAAGCCAAACTAAAAGTACCTACCGTTTTATTAATCGCTTCTTTATCACGATCTGCGGTAAGCACATAAAACCATTCTCTAGTATTTTCTGGTAGATAGACTGGAAAAACAACTCTATCTTTTCCGCCTTTAACAAGCTTATTTGACTTACTATTGAGATAAAACTGCTCTTTTTGGATAGTTTCTGTTGTAAGCTTACTCACCTCTTTTAATTCCGTTTTTTCAGGACCGTAAGTTGTATCGTAAACTGTTCTATATGCAATTGTAGCTGGTTTTTTACCTTGAGAATCTATGTTTACTTGTACAGAAAATGTCAACTCTTTATTAGAATCATTATCAAAACTCAATTTATAAATACTTTTTTCAGAAATAGCCATTGACCTTTTTAATGACTTAAAATTATCTTCAGAAAAGACTGTATTACTATCATTTAATGAACTAAAAGTGAAATCAGCTATTTTCTTTCCTTTAATTTTCTTGATATTAAAGCTTACCACATCTCCCTCTTGAGCAGCTATCAAAAAGCTTTTTTCTGAATCACTTTCTAAAACTACAACTTCATTGATATTAGTCTGACTGTAAATTACATTCAGAAATAAAAACAAAAAATAAGGCAACAATTTCATTCTTTAGATTTTAGCTAAAAGTAAATATTTTACACTAATTCAATAACATAGAAAATAAAAAACTTAATCTAATAAATATCTTACCCCTAGAAACCCTCGAATTCCTTGATTTGGCCCGTACACATAAGATGGATCGAAAGTAAGTGCATACGGATTATCTGGTGTAGGCTGTACATTTCCTTGTGCATCAAAAACTACATTTTTATCGAAAGGATCTTCAGCACGAGCTATTATAAAAGGATTCCCTTTGTTTGGTGTCCAATTCAATATATTTTTTATACCTCCGTAAATTTCAAAGTTTTTAAATCCATCATAAGTAAATTGTATATTCTGAATACTCCAAACAGGAGAATACTCCTTTCGGGGATCTAAATCTCCCAATAACGGCAATCGCATTGGGCCATAAACATTGCCCGTATAATCGATGTTTAAGTTCCATGGCATTATTTTATAGGAAACTCCCCAAGTTCCAGAAAATTGTTCCGTTAGAATCTGCCGAGTAGTAATACCATTTTCAGTTTGTGATACATTCATAAAAGTAGCTCCTAAGTTTACTTTTATTCCATTATAAAAAACCACATCTGCATTAGCACTTACTCCAGCACTTACAGCATACCCATCTAAATTATCATAAATAATTTCATTAGGATTTGTATCGTAATCAGGTAAAATCATATTTGTAAAATAGGTGTACCAAGCTGACAGATCTAAACCTATAAAACTATTATTATCGGTATAAATCTTCTTCAAATAATTAATATTAATATTATACGATTGTTCTGGCTTAAGTTCTTCTTCAATAATCACATCTCTCGCTCCTGTTAGTGCAGCATGTTCTTCAGTAAAAAGATTAACGACTCTAAAACCAGTTCCTGCATTCAATCTTAAGATATCATTTTCAGAAAGGCTCCATTTATAGGCCATCCGAGGTGTAAATATATTTCCGTGACGAGAATCATAATCGTATCGCATCCCTAAAAGGAGTGTATGCTTGGCAGATAATTCTATTTCATCCTGAATAAAAACTCCTGGAATCGTAACTTCATCAGGATTATTTTTGTCTACTTCTGCTGTTGCAGACGTATTATCATCATAAAAATTATATCTTAAAGCAGCTCCAAAGAGCAAATCATGATTTTTTATTTTTTTATCCCAAGCAAGTTGACCAAATGCTATGCGCTGCTGCGCTAAATAAGGAGTGTCTCCATAAACGGAATTCTGATCATGGTCTGTATAAGAAAAGGTGAACAGCATTTTTTCTGAAAAAGGGAGCTGGTATTTTCCTAAAAACTCCCATCGAGAAGTGTAAATACTTTCTCCATAAATTTCATCGCCACCTCTGTACGCTGGTGTCCATTGCAATTCCCCTCCCCATCTGTCTTCATAAAAATAGCGTGCCGCTAGTGAAAAAAGTCGATTGGCTTTTCTTTTAAAATCCCATTTTTGAAATAAAGAGATTCGGTCTTGCAAAGTGAGGTCTGTAAAATTATCGTTGTTATTATCTATAGTCTGATTGAAGTTAAAATAATTAGCACCTAGCAAAAAAGATGTTTTTTCTCCCAACAGCGCTTTATATCCAACATCTAAATTAAATTCCCCCCACGAAGTACCAAAAGTATCTACCGTAAGTTTGGGGGCATATTGTGGTGTTTTGGTTATTATATTTATGAGTCCGCCAACCGCTTGACTCCCGTACAAAGAAGAAGCTGGCCCTTTTACAATCTCCATTCTTTCTATTAAAGAATTCGGTATTCCGGAGAGCCCATATACAGAAGACAATCCACTTACAATTGGCATCCCATCAATTAAAATCATTGTATATGGCCCTTCAAGTCCATTAATATGAATATCACCTGTATTACAAATATTGCAATTGAGTTGAGGCCTAACTCCATTTACATTCTGTAGCGCTTCAAAAACATTTGCGGTAGGATTCTTTTTAAAAAAAGCAGGTTTATAAACCTCTACAGGAACTGGAGTTTCCATTCTACTTACAGGTTTTAGAGTTCCTGTGATAACAACCTCATCTAAACTAGAATCCGCCTTCAAATTAAAATTAATGGTTATAGTATTTCCATTAATTTTAATTTCCTTCCTTTCAGTAGAAAAACCAGTATAAGAAGCAATAACTGTATATGTTCCATTTTTTAATTCTGAAATTTCAAAAAAACCATTTTCATCTGTAATGGTTCCTTTCTCACTTCCTTTAAGATACACATTAGCAAACGCCAAGACCTCATCATTAGAAATTACTCGACCTTTAATCTGTTGAGCAGATCCAGAAGTAATTAAAAATAAAACACTCACGAAAGTAAAAACTACATTTTTCATGTAAACAGAATTAATTTTTAGACAAACCTAAAAATTTGTTTTTAATTAAAAAAATGTATTTTTGTATAAACTAAAAAAATGACACTTTCAGAAGAGGATTATATAAAAGCTATTTATCATTTATCAAAAGATGACCAGAAAGGCGTATCCACCAATGCTATTGCTGCACAAATGGAAACGAAGGCATCTTCTGTGACAGATATGATAAAGCGGCTTGCGGAGAAAAAAGTTGTTCATTATAAAAAATACCAAGGAGCTCGTTTAACCGAAGAAGGAAAAACATATGCTGCAAAAATTATACGTAAACACCGATTGTGGGAGTTTTTTTTAGTTGAAAAGCTTAATTTTTCTTGGGATGAAGTTCATGATATTGCTGAAGAATTAGAGCATATTAAAAGTGATAAACTTATTGAAAAGCTAGACATATTCTTAGATTTCCCTCGGATTGATCCTCACGGAGATCCAATTCCTGATAAGGATGGGAATATTAAAAAAGTTGAAAAAGTATTATTATCATCAGCACAAAATGGTGATAAGGGGATTGTTGTTGGAGTAAAAGATTCATCCTCAGATTTCCTAAGGTACTTAGACAAATTACACATCTCTTTAGGAGAAGAAATCACTATTATAAACAAAGAACCGTTTGATAATTCAGTACAAATAAAATTAAATTCCACGGAGATTAATATCTCTGCATTGACCGCCAATAACATATACCTAAAAATTAAATAATAAGCCATGTTTAACGATATCGTTGCCTTTTTTAAAGAAATAGACCCTGTTTTAGCTGCATTTTATGCCACTTTATTTACTTGGGGATTAACTGCTTTAGGAGCTTCACTTGTGTTTTTCTTCAAAAAAATGAACAGACGCCTCTTTGATGGAATGTTAGGATTTACTGGTGGTGTAATGGTTGCAGCAAGTTTTTGGAGTTTATTGGCTCCAGGAATTGAAATGAGTCCAGGAGAAGGGTTTGTTAAAACCATTCCTGCAGTTATTGGTTTTGGACTAGGAGCTTTATTCATTTTTGCTTTGGATAAAATATTACCTCATTTACATGTGAATTTTAAAATGAGCGAGAAGGAAGGTATTAAAACTCCTTGGCATAAATCGGTGTTATTAACGCTGGCAATTACGATGCATAACATCCCAGAAGGATTAGCAATTGGAGTTTTATTTGGCGGTGTTGCTGCCGGAATTCCAGAAGCTTCTATTGAAGGCGCAGTAATTTTAGCACTTGGTATTGGAATTCAGAATTTGCCTGAAGGATTCGCTGTTGCGATGCCTTTACGAGGTTTAGGACTTAGCAGATGGAAAAGTTTTAATTTCGGACAATTATCTGCTATTGTAGAACCGATTGCAGCTGTACTTGGTGCTTGGGCTGTACTCACATTTGAGCCGATTTTACCATATGCACTTTGCTTTGCAGCTGGTGCAATGATTTTTGTTGTAGTCGAAGAAGTGGTTCCTGAATCTCAACAAGCAAACCATACCGATATTTCTACCTTAGGTTTTATAGGTGGTTTTATTATAATGATGACATTAGATGTGGCGTTGGGGTAAAATTATTTCGCTGATGAAGTATGGTCGCTAATAATAAGCCATTGATTATCAAACTTACGCCAAACCAAGGTAAAATAACCACTAAGATCTCCGATAGTTCTTTTTAAATGAAAAGAACCTATAACTTGAGCAACTCCTTCTTTTACTTGCTGAATTTTAATCACTTCAAAAGTAAGTTTCCCCATTGCAGTTGTATCAGGATAACTTCTAAGATAGCGATCTTTAGTAGCTTCCCATCCAAAAAGAGGACCAGAGGAACCAGAAAAAGCTAAGTCTTCAGATTTCCAATACCCTTCCATAAAAGCAGGGATATCTCCACGATTCCAAGCTTCTTCTTGCTTATTAAAAACTTCAAGAATTTGGGTTTTATTAATTTCTGAAAGCTTTTCTTGAGCAGAAGACAAGAAAAACGAACAACAAACGAGAAGTAGTAAAAGGGAATTTTTCATTTGAATAATAATTTTAAGAGTACAAAATAATACTTTTCTAAGTAATAAAAATCGTTTATTATCAATTAATCTAATAAATCTAAGGTACTTTCCATTGTATATAAAGTAGGCCATTCTTGAACTTGTGCTTCTTCATAAACAGCTAACAACCGAACTTTAAATTCATCCAAAAGTCCATGTACTAAAATATACTTAACAGCTTCATCAAAAGACTTCGCCATACTCTTATAAAAAGCATCTTGTTTTAACTGCTTTTCTCTATTATATGTCTGAGCAATTTCCAAATTAAACCACATCACATCGGCCACCATAATAGGGTTTACTCCTAAATCTATAAAGTGTTTTATATGCTTTTGAGCTACAGACCTCCTTGCTCTTGGTTTTCGTCTAGAAACTGGGAAATATTCATTTGCAATTTTAGCTTTACATTGATCAATAAGCTTATCTTCCTTCGGATTAAAAACAAAATCATAATAAACCTTCACCTCCTTAAAGCGTGTATATAACTCTAAAACCTGCGTTTCTAGATCTTCCTTTTTTAAGGTGCTTAAGTATTTTTTTAAATCACGTTTAGACATAACTTACTGAGAAAAATAAGATTTAAAATTAATGTAATTATCCTTCAGAAGAATAATTACTTCAATATTTTAATATGCTTACCAAAAAAACAAATAATCTTAATGGCAACCACAGTCGCCATCTCCGCAACCTCCACTTGATTTTTTCCCTAGCAAAGAATTGAGTTTTTTAGGGAATACAAACTTCAACACTAGATAAGCAACAGCTAGTAATAATACAATATAAACGATAAGACTCTGAAGATCCATTTCTATACTATTTAAGCAATTGATATGCAATTAAAGCTACAACATAAGCAAATCCTGTCATAAATACTAATTGTGCAACTGGCCATTTCCATGTGTTCGTTTCTCGTTTTACAATGGCTAATGTACTCATACATTGCATTGCAAAAGCATAGAACAATAATAATGAAACCCCGGAAGCTAAATTAAATAAAGGCTCTCCAGTTACAGGATTTGTTTCTGCAGCCATTCTATTTTTAATAGTTTCTTCTTCATCGCTACCAACGCTATAAATGGTAGCCAGTGTTCCAACAAAAACCTCTCTTGCAGCAAACGAGCTGATCAATGCAATTCCTATTTTCCAATCGTACCCCAAAGGTAAAATAACAGGCTCGATAGCTTTTCCTGCTATTCCGATATAAGAATGACGGAGTTTGTAAGATGCTATTTTTGTTGAAAGCTCTTCTGGTGATATTTCTTGTGAAGATGTTTCTGAAGTGATAATTTCTGCTGCATTATCAAACTCCTCAGAAGGACCATTGGACGCTAAAAACCATAAAACAATCGAAATAGCTAATATGATTTTACCTGCTCCAAAAATAAAACTCTTTGTTTTTTCAATAACCGTAATCGCAACATTCTTAAATAATGGCAGTTTATAACTAGGCATTTCAACAACAAAAAATGTCTTATTTCTAATCTTCAATATTTTATTAAGCAACCAAGCTGAAAAAACAGCCGTTCCGAAGCCTATTAAATATAACAACATCAATGTAACTCCTTGCAAATTCATCCCTAAAAAGCGATCATTTGGAATTACTAAAGAGATAATAATAAGATAAACTGGTAATCTAGCGGAACACGTTGTAAAGGGAGTCACCAAAATGGTAATCAACCTTTCCTTCCAATTCTCTATATTTCGAGTTGCCATTACAGCAGGAATTGCACACGCAGTACCAGATATTAGAGGAACTACACTTTTCCCGCTCAAACCAAACTTACGCATTATCTTATCCATTAAGAATACAACCCTACTCATATAACCAGATTCTTCTAAAATGGATATGAAAAGGAATAAAAATGCAATCTGCGGAATGAAAATAACGATACCTCCCAACCCAGGAATAATCCCTTCAGCTAATAAGTTTGTAAGTGATCCCGGCGGAAGTGTTTCTTTTGCCCATTCACTAAAAGAGGCAAATGTGGCATCTATAAAATCCATTGGATAGCTACTCCAATCGTAAATAGCTTGAAAAATTGTAAGTAAGATTAAGAAGAAAATTACATATCCCCACACTTTGTGAGTAAGAATCCGATCTAAAGAAGCTCGGAAACCTTTTGCGGCATTTTCATCTTTTTTATACCCTTCTTTTAAAACTCCATTTATAAATTGGTAACGCAGCACCGTTTCTTTATGCTGCATTCTTTTTAGATCTGAAGTGGATTTAGTTGAAAAATTAGAAGCATCTTGAACCAATTTTCTGTCTAAGCTTACAAAATTGACATCTTGCGTAATTACCAACCATAATTTGTAAATATCTTGTTTTGGAAAAGCGGCTTTTAACCCTCCAAAATATTCAACATCAATAACAGTTGTATCTACACAAGGCTCAATAGAAATTGACTTATAATTTGTTATAAGTTCTTTAATCTTATCGATTCCAATTTTCTTACGGGTACTTACAACCGCAATTTTTGTGTTAAGACGCTCCTCTAATATTTTGGTATCTAAAGTAATTCCACGGCGCTCCATTCTGTCGGCCATATTAATCACCAAAATAGTGGGAATCTTTAAATCTTTAATCTGAGTAAAAAGAAGCAAATTTCGCTTCAAATTCTCCACATCTGTTATAACAACAGCAACATCAGGAAAATCTTTATCATTCTTATTTAAAAGTAGCTCTATTACTACATTCTCATCCAGAGAATTTGCATTTAAGCTATACGTCCCTGGCAAGTCAATAATATGAGCTTTAACTCCTCTTGGAAGCTTACAAACTCCCTCTTTTTTTTCTACAGTAATTCCAGGATAGTTACCTACTTTTTGATTCAATCCTGTTAACTGATTAAATACTGAAGTCTTTCCTGTGTTTGGATTCCCTATGAGGGCAACATTAATCTGCTTACTCATAAAGCTTTATTTTCTATAATATCTACTTCGATTTGCAGTGCAGTTTCACGACGAATTGCTAAGAAGGAACCATTAATATTTAAATACAATGGGTCTCTAAAAGGCGCAATCTGCAGTAACTCTACTTCGTTACCTGGCAAACAGCCCATTTCTAGTAATTTAATAGGAATAATATCCGTAGAAAACTCTTTAATTATGGCGCGTTCGCCTCTTTTTAAATGTGCAATCGTCAATTTCAAATCTTATTTAGATTCATTTTAAGTAAGCAAAAGTAACATAAAAATTGAGTTTGAGGAAATAATTTAATAGATGTTTAAGAACAAGGAAGTTAAATTTTAGCAATTAAAATTAAAAAAGTCAGTGACGAATAATTCAGAGGAGAATTTTACGACATAAAATTAGCGATGCTTTTAGAAGACTTTAAATCTATTTTATGAAAAAAACATAAGAATTTAGCTACTTTAGATAAAAGTATTGTCGCTAAAAGACAGTCTTTAAACGAACCAAAAAAACAACAACATGAAAAACATAATAATATTGTGCGTATTGTCACTAGGCGTTTTTAGTTGCAATACCATTCCAAAAGGAGCAGAAGCTGTTAAACCCTTTGATAAGGCAAAATATTTAGGTAAATGGTATGAGATTGCTCGTTTGGATTTTAAATTCGAAGAAGGCCTAAATAACACTACCGCTAATTATTCTTTAAATGACAATGGAACTATAAAAGTTGTAAATCGAGGTTATGATTACGAAGAAGAGGAATGGACAGAGTCCACAGGGAAAGCCAAATTTGTAGGCGACGATAATGTGGCAAAATTAAAGGTATCTTTTTTTGGACCTTTCTACGCTGGATACAATGTTATTGCCATTGACGATAATTACAAATACGCTTTGGTTGCTGGAAAAAATTTAGATTATCTATGGATTCTATCTAGAGAAACTACAATTCCAGAAAATGTTAAAAACGAGTATTTAAAAAAAGCTCAGGAAATTGGATATAACACCGCCGATTTAATTTGGGTAGAACATAATAAAGCAGAATAGAATTACAGCTCTTTGAAAGGAGTATAAAACCAAAATATTTATGGTTTCTGCTCCTTATATTCTTCTTTTAAAACAGCTATATCATGAAGTAATTTTTGGATATCTTCTTGTTTGGTACCGTCATAATAGCCTCTAATTTTTTTCTCCTTATCAACCAAAACAAAGTTCTCAGTATGAATCATATCAAAAGGACCACCGTCTCCAATTGTTTTCACCGCTAGGTAACTTTTTCTGGCGAGCTCATATATTTGTTTTTTATCGCCAGTAACCATATTCCATTTACTATCTACAACCCCTTTTTCTAGAGCATACTCTTTTAGTCGAGGTACAGAGTCAATTTCTGGAGTTACAGAATGAGACAAAAGCATAACATCAGGATCATCTAAAATCTCCTTTTGTATGATGGCCATATTATCTGTCATTTTCGGACAAATAGTAAGACAGGTAGTAAAAAAGAAATCTGCTACATATATTTTATCTTTATAAGTAGCTTCAGTAATAGTATCTCCATTCTGATTGATTAATTTGAATGGAGCTATTGTATGATATTTTCTGATATATTGAATTGAAGAATCAACAAGCTCTGCATTTACCATTGAAGGCTCATAAACAGGAAGCCTCTCTTTTGGCTTTAAGGCCTGATATATTAAGCTCACAATAATTACCGAAAGGATAAATAGGGTAATAAAAAAATATTTGAATTTGCTAAAAAACTGTAGCATACAATGGCTTATTTTATGGTTGCAAAAATACAATATAAGCTAGGAAAAGCTATATTTTTATCATAAAACAGTCATAAAAACTTCGCCTTACTACATTTTGATTGTGGTAAGTAGATGGAAAACATTACTTTTGTGCGATTTGAAAATGAAACCTAATTTATGAGTCCAATTTTAGTTAAGGCTATTCAACTTTTATTAAGTTTATCTATACTTATTGTTTTACACGAGCTCGGTCACTTTATACCAGCCAAAATATTTAAAACTCGTGTTGAGAAATTCTATCTATTTTTTGATGTAAAGTTTTCCCTATTAAAAAAGAAAATAGGAGAAACAGAATACGGTATCGGGTGGCTTCCATTAGGAGGTTATGTAAAGATCTCTGGTATGATAGACGAGAGCATGGACAAAGAGCAGATGGCACAACCACCTCAACCATGGGAATTCCGTTCTAAACCAGCTTGGCAACGTCTTATTATCATGCTAGGAGGAGTTACCGTAAACCTAATTCTAGGTTTCTTTATCTATGCCATGGTATTATACGTTTGGGGAAGTAATGAAGTTTCTCAAGATTCTTATCCTAATGGTTTTGCTGTAGCTGAACAATTAGAGCCTTATGGCTTTAAAAATGGTGATAAAATATTAAATATTGATGGTAAAAAACCTGAAAATATTTTAGATGTGAGTCGTTTACTGCTTGTAAGAGGAGTTGAAGAAATAGAAGTAAAACACGTAGACGGTAAAAAAGAAGTACTTAGTCTTCCAGATACTTTAGGAACTTACCTATATACAGAAGGAGCAGTTCGACCACTTACACCAAGAATAAACCCTGTAATAGATAGTGTTATTCCAGATAGCCCAGCAGATTTAAGTGGATTGAAGTCGAATGACAGAATTGTTTCTGTAAACGGAAATGCTGTTACTTTTTGGGATGAGTTTACTACCAAAGTAAAAAATGCAGACAACAACGCGATAAGTTTAGTTATAGAAAGAAACAAAGTAACAGATACGATCTCTGTAACTCCATCTGAAACTAATACAATAGGAGTTTATCCTAAATCTCACCTTACAGAAAAGGATATTATTAAGAAAGAATACACTTTTGCAGAAGCAATTCCTGCAGGAATTAACTACGGATATTGGACACTTAGGGATTATATCAGCTCAATGAAGTTTCTTTTTACGAAAAAAGGAGCTACAGAAGTGGGTGGTTTTGGAACCATTGCAAAGCTATTTCCTGACACTTGGGACTGGCAAGGATTTTGGATGTCGACGGCCTTTATATCTATTATTCTGGCATTTATGAATATCCTTCCTATCCCTGCTTTGGATGGAGGACATGTAATGTTCCTCTTATATGAGATGATTACTGGAAGGAAGCCAAGTGAAAAGTTTTTGGAATATGCACAAATGATTGGTTTTTTTATATTAATTGCCTTACTTTTGTACGCGAACGGAAACGATGTATATAAAGCGATTTTCGAATAAAATAAAAAAGTTTATTTTTTATTTGGTGTAAAGAAAAAAACATATATATTTGCATCCGCAAAAAGAAACAAAAAGCTTCTCAAGCAAGCACTAACAAAGGCTTAGAAGCATATAAAAATAAATTCCTCCTTAGCTCAGTTGGTTAGAGCATCTGACTGTTAATCAGAGGGTCCTTGGTTCGAGCCCAAGAGGGGGAGCATTTAAACCCAGTAAAGCATTAGTTTTACTGGGTTTTCTGTTTTTATAAATAATTTTTATCCGAAAACTACATTACATTCCCTTTTTTCAGAATCTACTCATTTTCTATTTATTATGCTTTTCGATATCAAGAAAAAAATAATTCGTAGTTTTAAAAAATAAAGAATCAAAAGTCTAATAATATATGATTGCTAATCATAAAAATGGATATAATCAATTATTGTCATTTGAAACGGAGAACATAAACCCGTAATAAGTTACCACTCATGTTACCAAGCAATATACCGATAAACCCTTTTTCTTCTCCTAATTCAAAATTCGAAAATAAAACATATAATCAGCCCATACTAATTATATTAAAAAGAGCTGATTATTTTAAGGTACGGGGAACGATTAACAAACACCAAGCCTTATTATCATTTGAAAAATGTATTTTCAAACATGAAATCTCCTTTGAAATTGATGGAGAATTTCCATTGGGCTTATTTTTCCGCTTTTCTGGTTGTGTTATTGACTCCATGGATGTGTCAACAATTATTTCAAAAAGAATTAACTTATTCTTTTTTAGTTGCTATGTAAAAAGGCTTCATGGAAAGAACCCTTCTTTTACAAGAATAACAATACAGAATTGTATTGGTGAATTCTTACTTAATGGCTTTAAAAGCGCAGATATTAGTTACACAAAAGAAAATATATTCCCGAAGGTATGGCTCCAGATCCTGGCTACTCATCGCGATTTAACGAAAACAAAAACATCATATCATATCGACAATGTTGAAAATATAAATTTTCACTCTAACATTCTAGAAGACGCTCCCAAAAAATCACGTATTGAAAGAAAGAGAAATGAAGCAATAAAAGATTATAAAATTAGGTTTGTTCCTTCATTGGATTTTATTACATCAATCAGCATTTCTTTAACTATAGACTATAAAGAGGATGGTATTGCAAACGATTTCTCTATAACTTCTTCTTGCCTAAAGAGCATTACCTTAAGAGGAAAACTTATGGGTAAATTAAAGATAGAAGATTCAATTATAGACAACATCTATATGCATAACTTTACCGCAGATCAAAATTTTAGATTATTTCAAGTAAAATCTTTCGTTATGAAAAGCGGAAACTTTGAAATACATAAATCTTTTTTAGACGAATCATGGTTCTACGGTGTTAGATTTGATAGTTACAATATCGTCTCCTTTTATAGATCAAATTTAGCTAATACCAAATTCACTTCTACAGTTTTTCAATCAAAAGGGTTAGATTACGAAGTATTTAAATCCTTAAAAAATGTTCATTATCCAAATGAACGAAATGACTCTTATCAAAGAGATCAGTATGAGCTATTTTTACAATTAAAAATGGCTTTATTGAAAACGGGAAACACTTTCGAGTCTCAAAGAATGCAAAGGATTGCTTTTAATTCATTAGAAAAGGTCAACCACCTGAATTTCGAAGACCGCACTATATTAAGACTTAATAGATGGACTAATATGCATGGTACTCAGCCTAAAAATGCATTCTTTCTATTTTTTGGTTTCACTTTCCTACTTTATGTTATTTATCTTGAAACACTAGGGCTGCATATTAATGTAAATAATGATTTTGATTGGAAATTAATAGGACACTACTTTTCATTTATAAACATTGCGCATAAACTCAACTTTTTAGTCGAAAAAGATTCCCTAACTGGTGCATCAATGATAGTAGACTTTATCAATCGAATTTTAGCTGGATACCTAATATACCAATTTATATCTGCTTTTAGAAAGTTTGGAAAAAAGTAATTTTTGATAAACAATCCTACGAAGAAAATGCGAATAATAAATCACTTAAAAACATTAAAAATTTAGTAGACACTCTTCTACTCATTAGGGTTTGTCCGCTATAAAATTCATAGCACATATCTTAATATGATATATATGAATACTTTTGAATGATGAAAATTTTTCTAGTCCCTTTAAAATAAGCTTTCAACAGACTTTTTAATCATCAAAAAGAACATTACTAAGTTGTATATAAAAAATCTTAAAATCATATCCTAAAACACACTTTAATTATGACCACCGACCTAATTCAGCACTTAATTAATGTAAAAATTTATGCAGACTATAAGCGTTCAAAGTTAGATTCTTTTGAGCTTTTCATTAGCTATATTGATGACGGGAATAATTTGAGTGATTTGGAAAAAGAAACCACATTATTTGTAGATGACGATTTCGAACCATCTACGGAGGAAATACATCAATTTAAAAACCAACCTGAAAGAAATTATATCGAAGAGTATATAAATATGATTAAATATAAAATTGAACAGATATTAGACTATCATAATACACCTATACCCAATTTATTTGAAATCAATAAAATAGTAGATTATGTGAGATCTATCGAAGGATTAGAAGCCTTCCTCAACTTAAAAGACAAACAAACTCTTATCGACGAATATATAGTTATTATTAAAAGTAATCATCCTGATAAATTTATCGAATCTTTGACTACAGTTGAAAATGATTTAAATAATTTCCCATTATTAACTAATCCACACCCAAATATTTTTCCATCCATAAGGGGATATAAGATCTTTTCTGAATTTCAAGAGAAATTTATCAAACACGAACATGCCGATTATAGCTTCATATATAGAAGAATGATTAGTGATAAACTTATTGTGTTTGATTTGGGTGATCAGGCATATAGAAATTGGCTTTATCAAAGCTTTGATATCGACATCAACAAAACAAAGACATTCAAAGAAGTAGACCTATCCGATCCATCAAAGAGAGATCGAATTTATTTTGAATTAAAGCGGAAGTATAATTAGATTTTAAAAGTTGTACCCAAATGGTACAAAAAAGTACCAATCTCGGTACAGTTCACATAAGACTTTTGTTCACATAAAAAACAAGTCTTATGAAAACAGTACAATTTATTCAATTTTCCCCAGAAGAGCTAGAAACGCGAATCACTAAAATATTAAAAGCTATTTTAAAGCCTGAGGATTCGCTTAATACGAAAGAGCCCAACAATCCTTTCCTAACACGACAAGAGGTTGCTGAGATGCTTAAAATCAACCTCAGTACGGTTCATAATTGGACTAAACAGGGTAAACTCATCCCATACGGCATAGGTAATAGGGTTTACTACAAATTTTCAGATATCGAAAAGGCAATTATTAAGCTTAAATAGTAATTGCCATGAGAGTAGATATTAAGAAAAAGGAGTTTTATGTTAATCTCCCAAATAATCTTTACAAGGATTTAAGTAAGTTAGTTATTGGTAAGAAAGAGATAAGTATAGAGTACTGCGCCTTTTTAATCCATTTGATTATTTATAAAAGCAAGGTCAATTCTTATGTAGGCTTAAGCTCTAAAAGGTTACAACAGTACGATTACACTAGAAACAAAATAAGATACAGTTACAATCAGCAGTTAACCTTTTTAGAAAAAAACGGTTTTATTAAAATAAAAAATCACATAAACAACATAAGTAGCAAACAAAACAGATGCAAGCAATATAAGCTAAGTGAAAAATATTTCGCGCATTTTCTTGAATTACAAAATAAAAGAACATTCCAAAACAAACATATAGTTAACAAACATGCGAAAGAGCGGAATAAAAGAACATTAAATGCAGAGGAAAGAACTAAACATCTAACTAAATGGATAGATTCACCTTTATGGTCTATTGATAGGTCAAATGCTTTAGAGTATGTTAAATCTAATTTTGATGATAGTGATTTCGAACGAAAAGTACTTCGTATCAGATATATTGAAAATTTTGAATCAGAGTTAAATAACTATTCAAGAGAAGGTAAAGATGATAGACTACACTCGTTGTTCACAAGGATACCTTCAGACCTAAAACAGTTCATCAAATTTAATAATGAAAACATGGTGGAAGTAGATATTAAAAGTTCACAACCAATTATTGCAAGTCTTATTCTCGATAAAATAGTCAAACCATTTAATGGGAACAAACTGAGTCATAATGAACTTAAAAGAGAAATTAATATCCAGCTAAAAAAGATGATAGACAATAAACAACAATATAAGATAAATATAAACAGAATAAGTGAGGAGATCACTACTATCTTATTAAATCCTTCCAAACCGATTGATTTTACTGAAACTGAACGATTCATTAAATTAATCAGACAGCATGATATATATGAATATGTTGGAAAGGAATTAATAAAAGACAAAAACGTTATTTGGACAGAGAATAATAGATATTGCACATATTTATACAATGAATCTAAAAAAATTCAAGAAATCCATTCTTTTGAAACATTAAGGGAATGCGGGAAAAAAATAACTATTAATGCCCTATATTCATCAACAAAATCTTATGGAATTAAAGCAGTAAATTCATTTAAAAGACTATTTCCTAATGTAATGAGCATCCTTGATTGCTTTAAAATAGACAAAAGTTCACACTTACCTATATTCATGCAACAAGTTGAGGCAAAATGCGTTTTAGATTATTGCGCAAAAAAGATTTCTAGGAAACACCCTGAAGTACTTCTGATTACGAGACATGATAGTATATCAACAACTGAAAACCAAGGAAACCTACTAAAGATTAAGATGGAAATACTATTGAAAGATTATTTTAGTTTTTCACCTGTCACAATTCTTAAACAATGGTAAATTATTATATTTACCAATTAAGTTTGCATAAAATAATTTTTTAATGAAAAAGATATTATTTGAAATAAGACGACTCTGTCTATTTCTCAATTATATCTATCACATAAATATCTTTAGGATATACGACAATATAGAAGATATTTAAAAACACAACCGCCAAACATCATCGAGAAAGTTAAAATGGTTAACAATAAAATTATCAGCGTAGTTTTACCTGCTTATAATGCAGAAAAGACATTAATTAATACATTTCAAGAAATACCTTTGGATATTGTTGACAACATAATTCTAACGGATGATAAAAGCATAGATAATACAGTCGCAATAGCAAAAAAACTAGGAATTAAAAACATAATCCAACATAAAAGAAATTCAGGCTATGGAGCAAATCAAAAAACTTGTTACAACAAAGCCCTAGAACTAAATTCTGACATAGTCATAATGCTCCATCCAGATTATCAATATTCTCCAAAATTAATTAAACCGATTATATACATGATACTATCAGGACATTACGACGTAATATTAGGAAGCAGAATTATAAGTACGGGCGCATTAAAAGGCGGTATGCCTATATACAAGTACATATTTAACCGAGCACTAACTCTATTTCAAAATATTTTATTGGGTCAAAAACTATCAGAATACCATACAGGATACAGAGCTTTTACTAAGGAAGTTTTAGAAAGTATAAATTTTAATTCAAATTCAAATGATTTTATTTTTGACAACGAAATACTCTCACAAATCATATATAAAAAATTTATAATCGGTGAGATTTCATGTCCAGTGAAATACGAAAAAGATTCTTCATCAATTAATTTCAAAAGAAGTGTAATCTATGGATTTGGGGTAATAAGAGTAAGTATCTTATATTTTCTATCAAAACATTTTTATTTTAAATCAAAAATATTTATTTTTGAAAACAATACCTAAACCTATGAATAAAAAAGTATTACTAGCTTTAAGCGCCTTAGTAGGTGGTTCAGCTATTGCAAACGATAATGTTTCAAAAGTAGAAATTGAGAATCCTGAAGATTCTGGAAATACAATATCTTACGAAAACTCCTCTCTTGCTAAGAAAAAATCATTCGTTTTAAAAGTTAACTTCAATGATTTAGACAAAAGCATGGCATGTATGCATTCAAGTCATTCAAGCCACTCAAGTCATTCAAGCCACTCAAGTCACTCTTCTCACAGATCATCCTCATTTGTATAAATTTATATAATGAGCTTAAGAGTTTCAAAAGACATGTACAGCCTTAAATCCGTCAAAGACACTATTTACTGGCTATCCAATGACTATGCTATAAACCTTAGTCATGATGACAAACAATACATTATAAAGGCAGATACAGAAGATGATCATTTTTCAAAAGTATTTCTTACTACCCTAAACGATTATTCCTTAAGAGATCTAATCACCCAAGAAACCAAAGACATAAAAACCCTAGTAGTTACAAAAGCATTTTATCCAGACCTTATTCATTTCAATACTATTGGGAATTTTGACGACCCAGTAAACATGGATAACAATGAAACAAAGTAAATATCGAAAGGAGTTTAGAAGCTTTAAAAATGAAGAGTTTTATGATGATTATAAAAATAATTTTTCATTACTCCCATTTAACTTTAAAAGACTTGATTCAGGCAGAGAGCTTTTAATAAATTTTATTGGCGACTTTTTAATTGTACCAAATGGCTCAGTTAAAAAGATTCTTAGCAAAGACAGGAATGTAATTTCAGTTGAACTCTACAGAAATTTATTATCTAATAATTTTATTCATGATTCACTCTCATTAAAGAACTTAGATGTATTAGCCAATAGGTACAGAGCAAAAAAATCAAATGCTTTAAACTTTGCAACATTACATATTTTTGTTATAACATTGAGATGTGAACACACCTGCAAGTATTGTCAAGTATCTAGGGTATCTGAAAACAAAGATGAATTCGATTTTAAAGAAGAGAAACTTTTTAAAGGGATTGACTTAATGCTGAACTCCCCTGAACAAAACATAACTATGGAGTTTCAAGGAGGGGAAGCACTTTTAGCTTTTGATCAGATAAAAAAAGCTATCTCATACACTAAAAAGGAAAATGAAAAATTTAATAAGAATATCAATTATGTAATTTGCACTAATCTAGCACCTATAAATGAAGAAATTCTCTATTACTGTAAAGAAAATAAGGTACTGGTATCTTCCTCTTTAGATGGACATGAATATTTACATAATAAAAATAGACCAAAAAAAGGTAGAGATAGTCACCAATTAGCAATAAAAGGAATTGAACTATCAAAAGAAATAGTAGGTCAGGAAAACATCTCTGCACTTATGACAACAACAGTCGAATCCTTAAAGTTCCCAATTGAAATAATTAATCAATACAGAACATTGGGTTTTAACTCAGTGTTCCTAAGACCTATCTCTCCATATGGGTTTGCTATTAAAGGAAAAAATAAATACTATCATACTGAAGAATTTCTGGAATTTTATGAAAAAGGTTTAGATTATATAATTGATTTAAATAAAAAAGGGGAAGATTTTAGAGAAGTATACAGCTCTATCATTCTAAAAAAATTATTAACTGCATACAGTGAAAATTATGTTGATTTAATGTCTCCGAGTGGACTAATAAATAGCGTAATAGTTTACGATTATAATGGCAATGTTTATGTAAGTGACGAAGCTAGGATGCTTGCACAAATGAAAGATGAAAAGTTTTGTTTAGGTACAGTGGATAATACTTGGGAAGAATTACTTTCTAGCAAAGTTATTGACGAAATTGCAGATAGTGGTGTTAATGATTATCTGGCAGGCTGTGACACATGTGCTTACAACATATATTGTGGAGCAGACCCAGTTCATCACCACGCCACTCAAGGTGATATATATGGATATAGACCTACTAGCTCTTTTTGCAAGAGAAATATGGGTGTATTCGATATCATATTTAAAAAAATTGATGAAGATAATGATGCTCTAGAAATTTTTAGTAAATGGGTAAAGAATGGTTGAAGAAAGAAAGTTAACTTGGAAGGGGAAAAATTTAGTTAATCCTATAAGTTTGTTTGTTGGCAAAGTCATTAATGTTATAACTAGCTCCTATGGAATTCAAATTAAATTAGAAGGTAGAAATCTTATTAATGGAACAAACCACACTTTATTGCTCTCTGAAATAGAGACAAATATTAATTACTCAGTTTCTATACTTAAGAACCTTAACCATATTGAAGAAGGGGATATTCTATTAGTAAAAGAAAACAACATAAGGTCTCTATTTAGAAAAAACAGCAATAATAATTCGATATTCGCAACCATTAGATGTAATAGTAATTGCCTGATGTGCTCACAACCTCCATTAGATATTGATGACACTAAAGAAAACTACATAATTTGGGATTATGCGATTGAGTTAATGCCTGAAGAATTAGAGTTTATTGGTTTTACAGGTGGAGAACCTACTCTTCTTGAAGAATACTTAATTTTATTAATAAATAAGCTTTTGATTAGATATCCTAACATAATCATCGATATTTTATCAAATGGAAGACTCCAAGCCACTAATGATTACTGTAAAGTACTTGAAAAAATAATTGACCCTAAAAGAGTAGTATTTGCGATTCCCTTATATTCTGATATCTATAATATACATGATTACATTGTTCAATCTAAAGATGCTTTCTACCAAACAATATTAGGTATTCATAACATGGCAGAATTAGGTTTCTTAATAGAAATCAGAGTTGTATTACACAAAATATCAATAGAAAGACTAGAAGAGCTTGCTAAGTATATACATAAAAATTTTCCTTTTATCTACCACATAACCTTTATGGGGCTTGAAATAATTGGATACACAAAAGCCAACAAGGATGTTCTAATTATTGATGATATAAATCACACAAATCAAATACTAGAAAAGGCAGTTCTTTATTTAGATAAATGGAACTATAACACCTCAATATACAACACACCCCTTTGTCATTTACCGACCAACCTAAGAAAGTACGCGAAACAATCTATTTCAGATTGGAAAAACAGCTTTCATAATGAATGTACATCTTGCCTGCTTAAAAGTGAATGTGCTGGATTTTTCTCATGGAATATCAAAAATTCACATGTAAAACCAATAACTGAAGTTGAGGTTTAATATATCCATAATTTTAATAATCATAACAATTATTGCACTACCTTTCATGGTAGGTATCAATAAAATTTTCTTTGG
The DNA here is from genome assembly GCF_048266025.1 of Joostella sp. Taxonomy (NCBI): domain Bacteria; kingdom Pseudomonadati; phylum Bacteroidota; class Flavobacteriia; order Flavobacteriales; family Flavobacteriaceae; genus Joostella; species Joostella sp. Next base: position 507,512 of record NZ_JBLXAF010000001.1, read on the forward strand.
TTTCGAGTATGAAGATGCATTTGTTAGCTCTTTTGTAGCTTCACAGGATAATCCTCTTGACTATTCTGATAATTATAGAACTCAGGGTTGCCACAAACTTATAGACAATAAGTGTTATATAAAAAAAACATACACAGGGCATTATATAACCTATTCTTTATTTTTAAAAATTTGGGATAAAATATTCAAAATAAACCCATATTATCTTCACAGAATAGGTAATCTTATATTATATGTTTTTACTGTTATATTCTCTGTGTTTATCATAAAATCAAAAAGACCAAGGAGTGATTTAAATAATCTTATTTATTTCTTTATTTTACTTTCGACTTCTATCCCATCTATTTACGTTTTAAACAGCTCCTTAATTGAAAATATTTCAATCTCGATAAATATCTTAACTATTGTCTTTATCTATATTGAATCATTTGAGAGAAGAAGTCTTAATAAGGTTATAATAATCATATTACTATCTATCTCAATAATAATAAAAAGAGAGAACCTAATAATGTTACCTCTTTTAGCATTGATTCTTAGATATAATGATTTAAAGAAAAAAGAAATTATTCTATCATTTTCTTTTCTCATAATTTCACAAACTATAATTAATCCATTTTATACTGAATTTATTGAAGCTGAACAACTTGAAAAAGCAACATTTTCCATTGACTATTTAATCTTTCAGTTACCACAATATCTAAAAACGTTTATATCATATAATGGATTCCTGAACTTCTCACTAGCATTAATTATATTAACAAGACCTACATTAAAAACTTTTTATTTTATTGCTTTATTCTTCGCTTTCATAATATTATACAGCTTTCATTACAGGAGTCAATATGCAATAGAAGATCATAGTATATCTCTATTTGAAACATATAGATACATGACTAACACAACCCCTTTATTACTTGGAGCTATGTTATTTTCAAAGAATAGAGAACTACTAACAATGAAGGCATTAATGCTCTTCATTTTCATATTTAGTTATGTGAATTCATATATCAAAATGGAAGATTTTATTAATGAGGAAATAAGAAATTATCATTTAATAAATGAACGTATTGAAGATTCAATTAAACTAGAGGAAAATGCATTAATAATAGATAATTTTGTTCTCGTTACATTATTGAATTTGAAACATAAAAAAAATATAGACGTACTTCAATATGAAAACAGAAACCTATCGAGGATAGATACCTTTAAATACGCAAAAATATACCTAATAAATAGATTTAAATTAATTGATACCTCCTCAATAACTAAAAGAGGTATTCTCCTAAAAAAAATACCCCACTTTTCAATTGATAAGACTGATGTGTATGAAATAACAATTAAAGAAAAGGATCCTCTTTAATTACTTAAATTGCGACTAGAATAACAGCAAGGTATAAAAACACAAGAAACTTCAATGAAAACTCATAAAAGAGAAGATGCACTAGGTACCATACATATAATTGAAGTATACATTCTTAAAAGGAAATTACTCACTATTAAAGGAGAGGGTGATAAAAATAAGATTTTAACCTAAACAGATTTTAGCTTTTTTTCTTTCAAACTATCATTCATCTCCATCATTTCAAAGTTCTTAGCTGCTTGTATACTTAATTCAAAATTCTCTTTGTCAATGTATCTATAAAAATTTCTTTCTGTTTCATGTCCTGTTATCTCCATTATCATTGGAGTACTCCATCCTTCTTTGCCATAAAAGTTTGTTGCAAATGATCGTCTACAGGAATGGTTTTGGATTAATTTCCACTTTGGGTAATTACCCAATTTCCCATTATACCTTCCTCTAGTAATCTCATTTATTTCAGCAGCTTTACATACTTCTTTCATTCCTTTGGATAAAGCGGTTCTATTGCTTTTCTCGTTCTCGCTTAAATTTGGAGGAAACGCCCCATCATACTTTTTAAGTATTCCTTTAACTTTATAATGTATTGGAATGTTAACTTTTTTACCTGTTTTAAATTGTTTTATTGAGATAAAATTAATCCCCTGTATTTCAATAATATCTTTCTTCTGCATTCTAAACAAGTCTGATATTCTTTGACCTGTATAGCATCCTATTACTAACCAGTCTTTACATATACCCAACTTAGCATTACTCACATTAGCCTCTATGATTCTATCTATCTCATCTAATGTTAGGTAGACTACTATAGTATCGTCTTCAAACCCTTTGATTTTTCGATATTCAACATTAACAGGCAGTCTTTTACTTTCAGCATCTCCAACAATTGTTTTGAGTCTTTTTGCAAATCTACCAGTAGTATTTATTGACAAGCCTTTAATGTCTGTTATATATTCTAAAAATGAAGAACAAAGTCCTAAATCTACATCTTTCAAATAAAGTTTCCTTCCCGAATAATCTTGAAATTCTTTTATATGCCTAGCAAAGTTTACATACTTATTAATAGTCTCTTGCTTATATTTCTTTTTAACTCCATTTCTAATAAAAGTTTTTGACTTTAATTCTTCAGCATAAAATTTAGAATATTCTACAAGTAACTCTCTATCAACAGGTATTCCTTCATTAAAATATACATCAATGAGAGATTTAAGCCATTTACTAGATAAACCATGAGAATTCTCATTACTTGACTTTTCAATATTAAGAATTTCATTTTCGATATGACTCTCTAACTCCTTTAATGAATTGTGAAGCTCCTTATTACTCTCTGAATTTTTTTTAGGAAATCCCTTTTTATAATCCCAATTTTCAGCTCTTAAAATTGATAATCCAGTAGATAATCTTACATCAAGATTCTTACCTTTAAATAATCTAATATAAATTTTAGACTTTTCTTTAGGTTTATATGGATAAAACTTAATAGTAGCCATTGAACAAAGTATTATTTTAGGACAAATCTACATTTTTTATCCGAACTTTTATCCGAATTTTATTCAATTACATTAAATACAGTTAAATCTAAATCAATTACACAAAACCATAAAACCCTTATTTACTGCTTATTTAGATATGATAGAAATTAAATAAATATATTTATGCTCTCCAAGAGGGGGAGCAAATTCAAATCCAGTCTATTCAAAATAGGCTGGATTTTTTGCTTTATAGCGTTTTCTGATCTTAAAAAACATTTATCAACCTTTCATAAGAACAAAATTGTATATATAATTGATTGCACTTATCTTAGTTTAATTTTTTCTTAGAAACAATAAATCATGGATTGGATAGAATTGACTATATCAATAATTGCAGCTATTGGGTTATTCACTCATAGCCTGGAAAGCTTTTCTAAAAATTTGCAATCGCAGACTGGAGACAAGCTTAAATCTTTTTTATTGAAAGCTTCCAACTCTAAAGCTCGCTCTTTTTTATTAGGATTTGCTGCTACAGCTGTCGTTCAATCTAGCAGCGCTGTGATTTCTATTGTAGTTTCTTTTGTGGACGCAGGGGTTATTTTATTTGAAAGCTCCTTACCAATTCTATTAGGGAGTAATTTAGGAACTACTGTAACAGCATGGCTCGTTTCTTTTAAATTAGAAATGCTAGGAACAATATTAATTGCTCTTGGCTTTATAATGGGATATTTCCCTAATAAAATAAAATTGATTTCTAAGCCAATCTTTTACCTAGGACTCATTCTTTTTAGCTTAGAACTTATTAGCGCAAACTTAGCTCCTATAAAAGACAGTCCTAGATTAATAGAATTTCTAAGCTACGCATCTAATCCATTTATAGGAATCTTATTTGGAATTATAATTACAGCTGCGTGTCAATCTAGCTCCGTTACCGTTGGCTTAGTAATTATATTAAGTTCGCAAGGTGTAATCGAATTAGATAGCGCTATAGGTATTATTGTAGGTTCTAACGTTGGAACTACTACAACTGCCTTTTTGGCCTCTCTAAAGCTTGGCAAAATGGCCAAACAAACCGCCCTAGCCAATCTTTGCTTTAATTCTATCGGTGTTTTAATTTATTTACCCTTCCATAAGGTGTTCGAGAATCTTATTTTGAGTATAACACCAAACATTACTTTTCAAGTTGCTTACGCTCATTTGATATTTAACCTTGGCATAGGCCTCATCTTACTACCTTTTACTGGTTATTTTGCTAAATTATTTAAACCTAAAACAGAAGATCTTGCCACTTAGAAGATTAATGATTTTTAATAAAAGCCTCATAAACAAAAAAGAGCAACTTAAAAGTTGCTCTTTTTTTATCCTGTAATAACAATTCAGGAAATTAATTTTTATATAATTTATTTTAGACTATTAAAAGTATCTGTATAATCTCCTTTAATTGTTACAGTTCCGTTTTTAGTTACTTTTCCGTAAACCGTAATCGAAGATCCACTTCCTAAAAACTCTAATGTAGCGCCGTTATTTAAAATCATATTTCCGTACACAACTAAGCTTCCTTCTATCTGTAAAACACCGTTATTATTAACAATTAATGCATTGTATGGAGCTTCTGTTGTTCCTTGAGCTAAAGTCCCTTTAACTAAGAATGTACCATCACTATTTACATTAACTCCTTTGTTTACCGCAAGAGCCCCACAAAAAATAAGACTTGCTTTAGAGTTTACATTAACCCCCATTAAACTAGCCGATCCATTATAAGCTTCATCTTTATTAGAATTAACATTTAACCAGTAGCCTCCTTGATAAGCTGGATAATCAGAACATACTATATTACTTCCTGAATCTGGCTTAGTAACTGCTTTGAGAATTTTCAATCCTCCTTTACCATCAGCAACAAAAATAAAATCATCATCGCTCTTTACATAATTTGCAGATCCTTCTAGATTTAATGTCCCAATAGTTGTTAGATCGCTTACGCTATTATTTATAGTATAAACTGAAACTCCTCCTGCTCCATTTGCTGTAAAGATGTGTTTATCATCTACTGAAACAGCATTTGTAACAACATCATTTGGATCTATATTTTCCTCAGAATCAACTTCAGGAATTTCGATGGTTGTTACCTTAGACCCGTTGCTTAATTTATAGATTCCTAAACCATTAAAACCTTCAGAAACTAGAACATTGTTATCATAAAAATCAATAGTACGTTTTGCTTCAGCTACATCTTGACTTGTTGAAAAACTTTTTGTCTCATTTAAGTTACTAGTGTTGTAAACATGAATTCCCTCTGTTCCACTCAACACAACAATTTTACTATCATAACTTTCAACAGCTCTCAAGTCATCTAAAGGAGCATCTTCATCTAGTTGTTGTGTGCTAATATTATACTTTCCTAAAATTCCATTATCACCTGAAACTCCGAAAATACCATCAGCATTAGCAACTACACCAGTAGCAACATACCCAGGCATGTCCATTAAAGTTAAATTATCAGTAGGAATTCCATCTTGAAGTTGCATTTTAATTAAAAATGCAGGGTTTGAATCATCGCTACTCATAGATGGATTTGCTCCAGCAATATATAGTGCGTTTTGATAATAATCTATCGAACTAATGTCTGTCTCTGGAAATATAGCCTGTAATACTACTGTAGGTGTTAATGGGTTAGAGATATCGATCACATCTATGGCCCCCATATATGCATCTCCTTCTACATTATATGATACATAAGCGTAGTTTCCGTTAATTTCAACGTGCGTAGCTCTTAATACAGTTCCATTATATACTGGAGCTGAGACTTCTGCTACCTCAACAAGAGGAAGATCATTAGCTTCCATATCTTTTGCAGCTAGAATATTTGATCTCTTCCCAGCAGTTTCTTCTGGATTTTCTAAAGGAGCTCCTTTTACTCTTACAACTCCTGCATGTTCAAAATTAACGCGATTTGTAAGATTATCGCTATTTAAAATGACATTTGTTTGTTCCGGTTCTTGTATATTTGAACTGTCATCATCAGACTGACAACCTATAAACGAAACAGTGAATATTAGTACGATTATGCGTGCAATTTTCTTCATTTGATTCTTATATTTTACATACATATTTTGGGGTGCGAATTTAATCATAAAAAATTGAATTTTAGCACTTTAATTTTGACAAATTAGTACCTTGTATTGAAAATTGCAAATTTAAAACCTAATGGTTCAAACCAACATCTATAAAAAAACCATTTTATCAATAGTAATAGTCATTTTTCTGGTATCTATTTCTGCAATTGTAGGATGGGTTTTCAATATTGAATCGTTGACAGAAGTTATCTCTGGACTTCCATCAATGAAATTTAATACTGCCATATCTTTCTTACTGCTATCTTTAATTATCTATTGTATTCAGCAAAAAAAAAGTACAACTTTAGTTTATGTGCTAAATACACTCCTTTTTTTAATATGTAGCCTTACATTATTCCAAGATATTAGCGGTGTTGATTTAAAAATAGATCAATTATTTATAGCCGACAATAAAGGAGAAATGCTTGGAAAGCCAACTCCTGGTAGAATGTCTATGGCTACCTCGCTGTCTTTTATACTCCTTAGTTTATCTTTATTTTCTATTGTTGGAAAAAATCAGACCTTTAAAAAAATAGCGGCTTATTTACCTCATGTAGTTACTTTTTTTGCCTTTTTAGCTATTATAGGATATTTCTTTGAAATTTCTACTATTGATAAAATCACCTTTATTTCTTCTATGGCAATTCATACTGCAATTGGATTTCTAATTGCCAGTATAGCCATTTCTCTGATATTCCCATATTATGGAATTACAGAACTTTTTACAGGAAGAAAAATTGGAAATATGGTTATGCGAAAACTATTTTTCAAGCTAACATTTATAACACTTGCCGTTTCTTACATCATACTATTATGCTATAGAAAAGGATATTTTGCACCTGACTTCTCAATCACCATTCTGGGTGTTTCTTTTATTGCAATAGCGCTATTAATACTTATTCTAGTTGTTAATTCTATGAATGAGCTCGAAGAAGATAGAACTAAAATCGAAGAAGAGCTACATATAACATCAACTTATTTAAATGCTACTCCAGACCCCATAATTATAGTAGACAGGAATTTAAAAATACATCTTTCTAACTCGTTAATGGAAAAGGTGTTTGGATATAGCGAATCAGACTTAGCCGGAGAAAATATAAGTGTATTAATTCATGAAGACGATCATGAAAAACACAGCCTTCATATAGAAAATTACATCGAACAACAGAAAAGTAAAAACCATAATATTTCAGAAACTGGCAAACCCAATCACACCTCAATGATTGAGCTAAAGGCTCTACGGAAAAATGGAAATGAAGCTCCTGTAGAGATGACTCTCAATACTATCTGGACTAAAAACGGAGTTATAACTTTAGTTGCTTTTAGAGATATTTCTCGTAGAATTTTAGCAGAAGAACAGTTTAAAGCTGCGAAAGAAAAAGTACTTACTGCACTAGATGCTTCAATTATTGGAATATGGGATTTAGATGTGGTAAATTCCAAAATAGAATGGGATGAAACCATGTACAAACTTTATGGTGTACACTCAGAAGACACAGAAATCTCTTTAGATCTTTGGAAGGAAACTTTACACCCAGATGATGTTGATCGCGTATTAAACCTATTTAATGACGCCTTAGCCAACAAAGCTACCTACGACACTTTTTTTAGAATTATTTGGCCAGACAAATCAATCCACTACATTCGAGCTAAGGGGTCGCTTCATAGAAACTCTAAAAATGAACCTATCAGAATGTCTGGTACAAATTGGGATATTACAGCTCAAAAAGAATCCCAATTAGCACTTGAAAACAGTATAAAGCAAAACAAACTGTTTATTGAAGAGGCTCCTTCTGCAATCGCCATGTTTGATAATAATATGATTTATCAAGCTGCATCAAAAAAATGGCTAGAAGATTATGGAATCACTGAAAATATTATAGGGAAATCTCATTATGAAATATTCCCTGATATAGAAAAGAAATGGAAAAAAATACATCAAAAATGCTTACAAGGAGCTATTGATACTTGTGACGAAGCTCTATATGAAAAGGCAGATGGCACAAAACAATGGATTACTTGGAAAATAAAACCATGGTATAAAAAAGAAGATGAGATTGGTGGATTATTAATGTATACCGCAAATATTACTCAATTTAAGGTAAACATTTTAGAGCGACTTAGATTGCAAGATATGTTGAATCAATCTAATGAAGTAGCAAAAATAGGGAGTTGGGAATACGATAGGGAAAAAGATGACATGACATGGAGTGATATTACTAAAAAAATACATGAAGTGCCAGAAAATTATGTTCCAACAAGAAATAATTCGTTTAAATTTTACCAAAAAGAAGATACTGAAAAGCTTCGTATAGCTACCGATAATGCTTTAGAAAAAGGGATCCCTTTTGATTTAGAGCTTCGCTTTGTAACGGCTAAGTCCAATAAAAAATGGGTTCGCATTGTTGGTCGCACTAAAAGTTTTGATAAAAACACTAGAGTTTATGGAATTGTTCAAGATATAAGTACTATCAAAGCTTATGAGGCGTCGTTAATTGTTGCAAAACAAAAAGCCGAAAAAGCAAATAGATCGAAGTCAGAGTTCTTAGCAAATATGAGTCATGAAATTCGTACACCTTTAAATGGAATTATAGGTTTTACTGATTTATTGATGAAAACCAATTTATCTGACAGTCAAGAAAAGTATATGCACACTGTTTATAACTCTGCAAATCATTTGCTGGATATTATAAATGATATTCTAGACTTTTCTAAAATCGAAGCTGGTAAATTGGAGTTAAACATAGAAAAGGTAGATCTTTTAGAACTATGTAGCCAGACAATAGATATTATTAAACATCAAGCACACGAGAAAAAGTTAGAGGTTTTATTAGACATCTCAACAACTATCGATCGATTTATATACACAGATCCAATTCGCCTTCGCCAAATTTTAACTAATCTCTTAGGAAATGCTGTAAAGTTTACGCATCAAGGGGAAGTAGAATTAGAGGTTCGTTGTGTCCCTGACCCATTGGATAGCGAAAAAAAGAAATATCTCTTCTCAATTAGAGATACTGGCGTTGGAATCGCCGCTAGCAATCTTGCAAAAGTTTTTAAAGCTTTTGACCAGGAAGATGCCTCTACAACTCGAAAATATGGAGGTACAGGACTTGGATTAACAATAAGCAACCGCTTGTTAGAATTTATGGATAGCAAGCTAGAGGTTAAAAGTAAATTAGGACAAGGAAGTACTTTCTCTTTTGCTATTGATTTTAAAACTGAAAAAGGTGAATATGAAAATATTTTAACTGAATATGAAACAGTACACAAAGTATTAATTGTTGATGATAATGACAACAATCGAACAATTCTTAAAGAAATGCTTCGAGTAAACAACATAACCTATGCAGCTGCCTCTAATGGGGTTGAAGCACTAGAAATATTAGAAGATAAAAATGATTTCAACCTATTAATTATCGACTTTAATATGCCTTATTTAAACGGGATTGAAGTTATAGACCATATTAGAAATAGTTTCAAAATAGATAGTGACCAACTCCCTATAATGTTACTTCATAGCTCAGTAGACGACGAGTTCCTGAATAAGGCATGTAAAGAGCTCAAAGTACAGTTTAATATTACAAAACCAATTCTATTTCATCAATTATATAATGTCATTAATCGGATTGAAAAACCTAACAAAGCAGAAGAGATTGCTGTTACTAGCAATGAAATGTTATTAGAAGATATAGCTCCATCAATTCTAATTGCTGAAGATAATCCAGTTAATAAATTATTAGCCCGAACATTAATGCAGCGAATTTTACCTAAATCTACCGTTATTGAAGCTGATAATGGTAAAGAGGCTGTAGCGCTATTCACGGAAAATAAAGTTGATTTAATATTTATGGATATCCAAATGCCTATTATGAGTGGTTTCGAGGCTACTAAAGAAATCCGAGCTATAGAAAAAGGGAAGTCTCGTGTCCCTATAATCGCTTTAACGGCACGATCAATGAAAGGAGAGAAAGACCGATGTATAAAACATGGAATGGATGAGTATGTGTTAAAACCTGTTGTTTTTAATACAATAAAAAGAGTGTTAATTGATTATTTGAAAAAATAAAGAAACATTATAATATTTTTTTTGCTCAATTCTTATTTATAACCTAACTTTTATTAAGCATCAATCGCAATACGAAATGTCAAAACATTTAAACATCCTTTTTATAACTAATGATCCATCTGAGTTGGATCAATTTTTATTAATATCAGAGAATTTTGATTGGAACATAGTGTCTGCTTTTGATAGCTTTAAAGCAATTCAAAAAATAAAAGAGAATCACGATTACGATGCTCTTATAATAAATCATGCTATAGCCCCGCTAGATCCAATTCAGCTTACAGATTATTTATCTATTGAGTTAAATCTAGATATCCCAGCAATACTTATTACAGAAAACAACACTCCGAAAAGTCTAAATAATGAAGCGCATTTTTACGTATTAAAAAAGCCATTAACAAAAAAAGATATCGACCTTATGTTTTTCTTTATTAGCGAGTCCCTAGGAACTTCAAATAAAGACATAAAGCCATACTCTCTTAATTATTTAAAACAATTATCAGATAACGATCCAGTATTCATCTTAGAATCACTACAAATTTTTAAAGATTCTGTAAATGAAAAAATCAACGAATTAAAACAAGTCGTAAAAGACGCTGAATTTAAAGAAGCGCGAGAAATTGCTCATAATATTAAACCTTCATTTGAAATACTAGAAAATGATTACTGTAGAGTGATTTGTGATAAGATATGTTATGAAACCGAAGATCAAGAAATCTCTTTTTTAGCTGAAAAACTAAATCAAGAATACACAAAAATTGTAAAAGAATTAAAAAAGGAATTCCCCGAGATTAAATGAAAAAGAAAATATTAATTATTGAAGACAATCCAATGATTGTAAAATCACTGGAATTTAAATTAACAAAAGACGGTTACCAAGTAGTTATTGCAAGCGACGGAAGAAAAGCGCTAGATATATTAAAAAAAGATTCTTTTCAACTTGTAATAACAGACCTTATGCTGCCCTTTATTAAAGGAACAGAACTCATTGAACACATAAAAGAAAACATCCCAGATTTACCTATTATTGTACTATCCACCTCAAACCAAGAAGAAATAATTATGGATGCCTTTAAAATGGGAGTTAATGATTTTATAACAAAACCTTTCAGTCCAAATGAATTATCATTAAGGGTGAAAAGAACGATAGAAAAAAATTAATTTTTTTGAATCAACTAGAAAACATAATAAATGATTGGCCATGGATATTAAAAGTAAATGTATTTTTTATATCCGTGTTTTTAGTATTAATAATTACTGGTATAGTTTTTCTCACTTATTTAAGAGTTTATAAAAATCGCCGTGAAAAATTTAAGCTCCTATACCAAGAAGAAGCAGATCATTTTTTAAATAATTACATGTTTAATGATGATTTTGATATTAAAAATGAAGTTGAAAATTTTAAAACCAAACATTTAAACACCTCCTTAAAAAAGAAAATAACGATTCGACAAATTTTAATCTATAATGAGAATTTTACTGGAGAATCTTCTGTTCTTATAAAAAGAATTTTCAAAGAATTAGAATTAGATGTATTTGTTTTTAACATCTTAAAAAAAGGCGCTTGGTATAATAAAGCACGTGCAATATATATCCTTTCAGAGTTGTTTGTTGTTAAACCAAAACTTATATCTCCCTTTCTAAACGCTAAACAAGAGGAAGTTAGAGAGCAAGCAATCTATTATTTCTTAAAAACTGCCACAGACAATCCATTAGCTTTTTTTAAAAATTTAAAAGCCGAATTAACCCTTTGGGAACTTATTTATATTGAAGACAGTATAAAACATGTATATGAAGGTAAAACTCCTGATTTTGCTGAATGGCTTAACCATGATTTAATAACTGTTATAATTTTCTCTATCCGAATGATTAAACATTTTAATCAATTTGAGAATATCCCAAAAATAACTCCTTTTCTTGATCATGAGAATGCTCTTATACGAAAGGAAACCATTAAAACGCTCTATATGCTAAATTATGATTCTTTATTGGAGAAGGTTATCCCTACGTTTAAGTCAGAAAAAGAAATCGTAAAGAAAGAAATTATAAAAGCAATTCAAGCAGTAGGAGGTATGGAGCAGTTAAAAAGTATTGAACCATATATCTATAGTAACGAAAAAGTAGAACTTACTTACTTGCAGATAGAAAAGAATTTTTTAATTAATTAAAAAGCAAAAGATATCGTTAATATAAACCAGATAATAGAATTTGTTAGTTGGTCATTCCTAATTTACGGAATAATAGTTTGTTCTGGCTATATCTTTTCGGCTATGTTTTCCTTTTTTGAAATTAGAGATTATAAAAGAAAGTACAATCTAAAAGATGAAGTTGCTTTATTACAATCAACAAACCTTCCGTCAATTTCGATACTCGCACCCGCTTTTAATGAAGAAAAAAATATTGTAGAAAATATAAGGTCGCTTCTCACCATCAATTATCCTTCCTATGAAATAGTAATTATTAATGACGGAAGTAAAGACAAAACATTAGAACAACTCATAAAAAGTTTCCATTTAGTTGAAGACGATTCACTATACTTTAATTTCATTCCAACTAAAGAAATAAAAAAAGTATATAAGTCTAAAAGTAAGTCTTTTAAAAACCTCAAAGTGATTGATAAGGAAAATGGTGGTAAATCTGATGCATTAAATTCAGGTATTAATATCTGCAAACATGACATTATAACGAGTATTGATGTTGATTGTATCTTGGAGAGTAATGCTTTATTAAAATTAATAAAACCCTTTTTAAACGACAAAAATAAGGTAATAGCTTCTGGAGGAATTATACGTATAGCAAACTCTTGCATTATTGAAGATGGTAAAATTATAGAGGTAAAATTGCCTAATAAATTTATAGCAAGAGCACAAGTTATTGAATATTTCAGAGCGTTTCTTATGGGGAGAATGGCATGGTCTCGAATGGATGGACTACTTCTTATTTCTGGAGCTTTTGGAATGTTTGATAAAAATACCGTTATGGAAGCTGGCGGATATAATACAAATACCGTCGGGGAAGATATGGAGCTCTTGGTTCGTATGCGAAGAATGATGCTAAAAAGGAAGGAAAAATATACTGTTGGATTTATACCAGACCCTTTATGTTGGACAGAAGTTCCCCAAGATTGGAAAGTACTTCATCGACAACGTAATAGATGGACTCGAGGTACCGCAGAAACATTATGGCTCCACAGAGCTATGATTTTTAATCCAAAATATAAGGTTTTAGGAATGTTAAGCACCCCTTATTGGCTGTTCTTTGAGTGGCTCGCCCCATTAATAGAATTCATTGGGATATTGTTTTTTATTGCCTTATTATGCTTCGGTCATATCGAATGGAAGTTTGCATTAAGCTTTTTCTTGGTTTCTTATTGCTTTGGCATTCTATACTCAATTACAGCATTACTATTTGAAGAATATTCTTTTCAACAATATAAAAGAACAGATTATTTATATAAATTAATTATCACAGCATGTTTGGAACCAATTTTTTACCATCCATTCATACTTTGGGCATCTTTAAAAGGTAATATTGACTTAATAAGAGGACGAAAATCTTGGGGAGCCATGAACAGATCTGGATTAAGAAATTCAACAAAATAAAAACGATATAAATTAAGATATTATTCAAAATGAATCATCCTATAATTACAAATAATTTTGGAGGCCTCTATTTATATAAAAAAGCGCTATGCCTTTTTATCTGTCTCTCTACGGTTTTTATTTCGCTTGCTCAAGAAGATAAAACTAGTGACGAACTTTTTGTTATGGCTAGAAAAGAAGCTTTTGATAATGAAAATTATGACGAAGCTATCCGCTTAATGAAAATTGCTACTGAAAAAACACCCGATTATGCTGATTTAAATATCTTTTTAGGAAGACTTTACACTTGGACAGATCAAACAGAAAAAGCAAGGCCTATTCTAAAAGAAGCGTATTTAAACAATAAAAATTATGAGGATGCAGCAATTGCTTATGCAAGTTTAGAATACTGGAATGGCAACCCATCTGAAGCGTTAGCTATTGTTAATGCATCTTTAGAGCACAATCAAGATTCTGAAGATTTATTATTACTGAAGTCTAAAATTTTAATGGATTTAAAAGAGTACCAACAAGCTAATAACACGCTAAATACAGTACTAGAAAACAATCCTAAATCTACTGAAGCTCGATCTTTAATGCAAAATGTAAGAAAAGAATCTGCTAAAAATGAAATCGGTGTTTCTTACGATTTTGTCTATTTTGACGAACGTTTTGATAAACCATGGCATCTGGCAAGTGTAGATTATTCAAGACAAACAAAATATGGTTCGATAATAAGTCGTTTTAATTATGCCAATCGCTTTGGAACAGGGAGTACACAATTCGAATTAGATTTATACCCTAGAATATCAAATACCTTTTACGCCTATGTAAATGGAGGAATTTCTAGTGATAAAGGCGTTTTCCCAGAATACAAAGCTGGATTTTCATTATTTGCAAACCTTCCTGCTGCCTTTGAAATAGATGCAGGTTTTAGAGTTTTATTTTTTTCTGATGAAACCTGGATTTATACGGGATCTATTGGAAAATATTATAAAAATTATTGGTTTAATTTCAGGACATACCTCACGCCATCAGATAGTGGTGTTTCCAATTCATATGCCTTAACAGTAAGGTATTATACGGGAGGTGCAGATGATTTTTTCAGTGTGAAAGTTGGAACTGGCTTTTCTCCTGATGATGCCACAAACAATATATTATTGAACAGCAATACACAACTTAATTCTACAAACGTCTCACTAGAATACAGGAAACTCATTAAGAAAACTCATGTTATTTTTGCTCGTGGAACTTATGAGAACATAGAGTATGCAACAGATTCTAGAGGAAATCAATACACAATAGGAATAGGATATATAAAGAGGTTTTAAGAAGATAAGGTCTTCCTTTTGAATTAAAAAAAGCTACACCTTAAAAAAAGTGTAGCTTTTTAATTACTAACTAATCAATAAAAACAAATAAAACTATCTTCAAAGACTCTACAACCAAAGTAATGGGTGTCGAATCGGCATATTTCTAATTATCTCTTGCTTTTTGTAATCAGCTTTTAGCGATTTCCATAACAAGAGGTATTCTTGATTCTTAAAAGCTAAACCTCCAAATAAAAACGACGAATGTTGAACAGGCCAATCCTCCCAATACATTACGTCTTTTTGATAAGGCCAGATGGATTTATCATTTACAAAAGGGGACATAAATTCTAATCCTAATTGAATGTTTTTACCATCATTGGTCGTATACTCAAAAAGGTTATTATCAGAACCTGAAAGTACTTGGCAAATAGCCGTCATCGCATCTAAAGTAAATAAAGAATACCCATAAGGCTTGGTTCTTTCCAACTCCTGAGGAAAGCCTCCATTTTTATCCATTTGCTGTGGGAGCAAGGTGTTTTTATACATTTCTGAACAATAATCCAAGACCTCTTTGTTACTTGTTAATTCAGCAAAAACAGCAGCTTGCATTGCCCAACATACACTATGATTATTCCCATGATCTCTTTCTGCAATTCCATATGGGTGTGTTGTAATCCAATTTAAATAACTAGAAAACCAATCCTTAATCTTATAAAGCGTTTCTGAATCAATTAAATTGTTAGCCTCCAATACCATAACTGCTTTTGCAACCTCCATTAAATGAATGGTATCTATAATTCCAATCCCCCTTCCTGTTACTTTTCCTGAAATGGCTTGGGCATATAATAAACTCGGATTCATAAAAGTATCTTCATCTATAAACCAAGCTTTTAAATGCGGAATTAATTTCTTTATATACTTAGGGTTTTTAGTAATAATATATGCAGAAGCCAAAGTTCCAGAAATATCATTAAAGCGGATCATCACCTCTCTGTGGGCTGTGAAATTATCTGGATTTGTCAACCCATCCTTTCTAATGTAGGGCCCTTTAGGGTTATTAGGATCTGGCCACCAGTAATCTCCTTCAGAATAAAAATCATGAACTCCACCTGCACTTCGATCAGAAACAAAAGAAGTGACCGTAATCGGTTTCGCTTCCAAATACTTTTCAGCTTTGGTTAGAATCCGTTCTTTTTCGATGGAAACAACATCAAAATATGATGTTTGCTGCGCCTCTGCTCCAAAAAAAAGCAACAGCAGCATCGCAACACACACACTTCTTATTTTGTAATTAATATTTATAACCATCGTTTAATTTTATTCTCTACCGAGCCTATTCACCTTCAAAATAATACGGAGACTCCTACTAAAGTCCCATTTTTTGCATTCTTAATAATGCCTCAAGGAAATAATAATCTCCGTAATTAATCGGTCCATCGATTTCATCTTTTTTAGGCCAATTTCCCGTGCTGTGCTTTAAAATAAAAGGAGCATCTACAGTAGCTTCCAAAAGATATTCTGGAGTTTCTAATACATCTAATACTTTAACGGCATAATTTTTATACTTCTCATCTTTTGTATAACCATACAATTCTAAGAATGCAGAAGCAATAATTGTTCCTGCAGAAACATCTCTAGGTGCATTTGGAATAGCTGGATCATTAAAATCCCAATATGGAATTCCATCTTTAGGAAGGTTTTTATTCTCTAGATAAAACTTTGAAATTGCTTCAGCTTGCGCCAAGTATTTAGGGTTTTTAGTATATCTGTATGTCATTGTATACCCATAAATACCCCATGCTTGACCACGAGCCCAAGCAGATTCATCTGCATAACCTTGGTGAGTTACTTTTTCTTTCACCTGACCATTAATTGTATCATAATCCACTACGTGGTACGAGCTATTATCTTCTCTGAAATGATTTTTAAGCGTTGTATTTGCATGATTATCTGCAATTCTATAGTATGTACTATCTCCAGAGAATTTTGTGGCTTCAAACAGAAGTTCTAAATTCATCATATTATCTATAATCACTGGATATTCCCAATTTGGGCTCCAATCCCAAGATCGAATGGCTCCTACATTTTCATTATACCTGCTTGAAAGTGTTTTTGCTGTTTGCACAACCACATCTTTATACTCCTGATTGTCTTCGACTTGCAGAGCACTTCCATAACTACAGAATATTTTAAATCCAGTATCATGTGTTCCATCATCAAACTTCTCCTTTTCGATGAACTTTGTCCAAACAAGTGCTTGATCTTTATACTTAAAATTATCTGTTAACTGATAAATTTTCCAAAGACTTCCTGGGAAAAAGCCAGAAGTCCAATCTTTTGATGGAACTCCGCGAACGCCCTCTTCTTTAGAGTAACTTCTTGGAATAGCTAACGAATCTGGTTTGTACTCCAATAACTTCTGATATCTTATCCTCAATAGAGAATCGTTATCAATAGAGGCAACTTCCGTAGAAGTTACCTCTTTATTTTTACCATCTTTACAGCTTATCACTGTAAGAGCTAATAAGCTAAAGGCTATAATGCTCGTTTTTTTAATCATGAATTCTATTTTTTTAATATCCTGTATTATTAGGTTGTAAATTAGGATTTCTTTCTAATTCATCAGCTGGAAGCGGGAATAAATAATCACGAGAAGCATCAAAATTTGGCTGTGGATCTAAGCTTCCTGTACTAAATACTTCGTTTCCTAGCTTTCTTCTTTTGATATCATACCATCTTTTAAATTCAAATGCTAACTCCCATTTTCTTTCTTCTAAAACCATATCTCTAAATGCATCTTTAGACAATCCAGACATTGCATCCTCTGGGAAACCAGTAGCATTTGGATTTCCATTTCTCGCTCTTGTACGTACTCTGTTTACATAAGAAGTTGCTTCAGCAGAACCAGGACTTGTTTCATTTAAAGCTTCAGCAGCAATAAGTAAAACTTCAGCATAACGCATTAATGGATAATTAAAGCTTGTTGTACGCCCATTACTATCTCCGGTAGCTCCAATAAATCTAGTGTACTTAGCTATATAAGCACTTGCAACATTTCTAGAATCAAAATCAGGGAACTTAGTAAAAGGTTCTACAACCCCATTAAATATTCCTGTAGTATCTAAACTTACTGCCTTTCTGTAATCTCTACCATCCCAAGTATTATAAACACCTATTTTCGGAACTGTAACAGACCAACCACCGCCAATATCTCCACGTTCGTTAGCTCTTATCCCTGTAAGTGCTCCTGTATAATCTCGTCCAGTATCTCCATCACTTTGACCATTGTAAGCTAATTGAAGTAATACTTCACTTTGACTTCCTTGTTTATCTGCATTAAATAGATCTTGAAAATCATTTTCTAAACCTAAACCAAACTTTCCTTCATTATCAATTACATATTTAGCTTCTTTATAAGCCATTTCATAATTTTCCATCGTTAAATAAACAGATGCTAAATATGCCGCAGCTGTTGCTTTAGATGGTAATGATTTATTAGATTGTTGCTCTGGCAAATATGTTTTAGCCTCTTGAAGGTCTGCTATAATTTTGGTATAAACTTCTGCAGCAGTAGACTTTTCGATATTCTTAAAGTCATCAAAGGTTTCTACTGTAACCGTATTTTCTAAGTAAGGAATATCTCCAAAAAGACGTACTAAATGGAAATAAGCATATGCTCTAAAAAAATTAGCTTGTGCTCTTATTGGATCTATTTGAGCTGGCGAATCACTTAGATTAGATGATGCTGAAATTGCTTCATTACAACCTGCAATAATTTGGTATGATTTAGGCCAAAATTCTGAAACCATTCCATTATCTGCATTCATTGTAAAATTATCTACTTCTTTTCTTCTTGCTGAAGTACCTTGATCTCCAATAGAAACCATATCTCCTCTAACCATAATAGAAAGTGAGAGCTTTCTTCCCCAGTATGCCTCGGTTGCCATATTTCCTATGGCTCCATTTACTAAAGACTGAATATCATCTGGTGACTGCACGAATCCATCTGGAGAAAGTGTACCTAGTGGCTCTTCCTCAAGATCTGAACAGCTAGCTAATACTAATGTCATTAGTAAAACTAAATATTTGAAATTTTTCATTTTATAAAGTTTTTAATATTAGAATTTTAGATTTAAAGAAAGTGTCAGAGATCGTATATTAGGATAACTACCATAGTCAAACCCTTTATTTACGTTACCATTCTGACTCCCTTGGCTTCGGTAACTTGCCTCAGGATCTGTTCCAGGAAAATCGGTAAACGTTAGTAAATTCTGTCCGCTTATTCCGAATCTAATCCCTTGCATTCCTAATTTCTCTACCGCTCTAGCAGGTAAATTATACCCCAACGATAAGTTTTTAAGGCGTACATAACCACCATCATAAACAAACCTAGAAGTAACACGCTTTTCACGAACTGCCGCAGAAGGCACATCTGTATCTGTGTTTGTAGGAGTCCAAGCATTTAGAACTTCCGTAGTGGCATTAGACTCCCCAGAAGCCAATTCTAATAAAGTATAACTAAATATATCTCCTCCAACTGCTGCTTGAAAAAAGATATTTAAATCGAAGTCTTTATAGGTGAAGTTATTATTAAAACCTGCAGTCCAATCTTGATTTGGATCACCTATAATTTTTCTATCATCTGTGTTAATAACACCATCTCCATTAAGGTCTGTAAAAAGTTCATCTCCAGCTCCACTTCCTTCATAACCTGCAATACCCGCTGGAAGCGTACCTCCCTGATTTACTCCTTGATATTCATATCCATAAAAAACACCAACAGGCTCTCCTTCTCTTAACACATGAGTTTGGTTTTGTAAGAAAGATCCTGGAGAAGAATCTAAAAATATATCAGCTCCATCTATTAATTTTGAAACTTCATTTTTATTCTTTGCCCAGTTAAATTCTGATGTCCATGTAAAATTATCCTTAATAATGTTCTTAGTTACTAAGCTAATTTCAATCCCTTTATTGTTGATCTCCCCAACATTTTTTAAGGCTGCTAATGTTAACAGTCCAAAATATTCTGGTGCTGAAGTATCCCCTAGAATAACATCTTTGGTATCTATATTATAAAGGTCAATAGAACCACTTACTCTATTGTTTGCAAATCCAAAGTCTAATCCTAAATTAGTTTGATAAGAAGATTCCCATTTTAAATCTGGATTAGCTAACTGATCTGGAACTACAGCACTTGTAATTTCATCTCCTGGTGCTGAATAAATGGACTCATAAAATGCTAAAGATTGATATGGCTGAATAGATGGATTCCCTGTAACACCATAACTAGCTCTAAGTTTTAAATTAGATAAAACCTCGCTGTCTTTAAGAAAACCTTCATTAGAAATTGTCCAACCAATTGCTCCGGATGGAAATATTGCATATTTATTATTCTTAGCGAAATTTGACGAACCATCTCGTCTCACCGTAAAGGTTAATAAATATTTATCATCATGAGTAAAATTTAACCTCCCATATTGAGAAACTATCTCGCTTTGAATATTTGCTGAAGTTGGTTTTTGAGCATTGGCTCCAGCTTCCAAATTATAATAAGAAATACTATTACTAATAAGATCACGAGTTTCAGCTCCAAAAGATAGAGATTTCTCCTTCTGATAAGAATAACCAACTAATGCTGTGAAATTATTCTTTCCGAACTCTTTATTATATGTTAAGTAATTTTCGGAAAGTATGTTTGTTGATTTTGTTGTATTAAGACTTGCAATTCCTCCTGCTCCGCCTGCTGTAGAAAGTAAAGTAGAAGGTTTAAACACACCTCTCATACTATTTGTAGTACTATAACCAAAGGTCGTTTTAAATGACAATCCATTAATTATTTCATATTCAGCAAAGAAATTCGCTCGATAATCATCTACAGTAGAATCATCTTGCGTTTCTCTGGCAATAGCAACAGGATTATCAAAAGCATCACCAACAGGATTCGTAGTATTATTTCCATTTTCATCTTGGATAGGGGTATCTGGTGCAAAACGATATGCTAAAGAAATAACATCTCCTTCTTGCGCTCCTCCAGATCCAGCTTGACTTGACACACCATCTTTATTTCCACGATTTCCAAATCCACTAAAACCAAGTTTTAATTTATCTGTCATCTGAACGTCTATATTACTCAAGAAAGAAAAACGCTCATAACCAGAATTGATAACAACACCTTCTTGGTTAAAATAATTTCCTGATACATAATAATTAATTTTATCTGATCCACCAGAAAATGACAATTGATTATTAGACACCCCTCCAGATCTAAATATCTGATCTTGGTAATCTATATCTGCTGGTCCTTGAACATAACTAGGACTAATTGCTTGCCTAAACGCTCCGAATTGATCTGCATTTAATAAATCCAATTGATTGGAAACATTCTGTACTGAATAGGAGGTATTTAATTCGATTTGCATCTTTCCGCTTCTACCTTTTTTGGTAGTTACCAAAATAACCCCTCCAGAACCTCTGGAACCATAAATAGCAGTTGCAGAGGCATCTTTTAACACCTCGATCGACTTAATATCTGCTTGTTGTGGCATTTGTACTCCTACAAACCCATCTACTACAATTAAAGCTGCACTACTTGCTCCAATAGATGTATTACCTCTAACACGCACAGAAATTGGCGCTCCAGGTTCACCCCCATTGTTAGATTGAACAACAACCCCCGCAGCACGACCTTGTAAAGCTTGCTCTGCATTTAAAACAGGGAATGCATCCAATTCTTCAGCTTTTACTGAAGAAACAGATCCTGTTATGTCACTCTTCTTTTGTGTTCCATAACCTACCACCACAACTTCATCGAGCTGCGATACGTCTTCTTTTAAAATTACTTTTACTGTTGATTGATTACCAACTGTTACTTTTTCTGTAGTAAAACCAATATAGCTAAATACTAATACAGCACTATTAGATGCTACATTGATTTCAAAATTACCATCGAAATCGGTTACTACTCCGGCATTTACACCTTCAATAGTTACCGAAACCCCTGGCAACGGTTCTCCTCTCTCTGTTTGAACAATACCAGATACCACTTTCTGAAGTATCGGATTTTCAAAATCTGAGCCTTTTACGAATAATGATAAGCAACAAAAAAGCCCTAATAAGAGCATCTTTTTACCTACCAAAACTTTAAATAAGCTTTGTTTTTTCATGTCTGAGTTATGTATAATTGTTAGTTTATGTCCTACAATAATACAAAATGAAAGTTATCATACAATCGATTGTATGATTTTTTCGATAAAAAACATTCAAAAAAATACGCATATACCAAAAAACAACTGTTATTATTGACAACCTCATAATTTAAAAGTTAATTCAACTTTTAAATCTTCAGAAACATACTGTGTTTTTAACTAAACTCTTTTAGTAGAATCTCTTTTAATAAGAGTTGGGTTTAGTGTAATTGTCTTAGCTAAAACATCATCTCCTTCATCCTTTATACTGTCAATTAAAAGATTACAGGCTATTTTACCGATATCGTAGCCAGACTGGTCTACCGTTGTTAAAGAAGGCTCAATGGCTTCAGATATTGGCTCATTACTGAAACCAACTACTGCTATATCATTTGGAATAGATTTTCCTACTGACTTTAAATATTTCATCGCACCGATGGCTGCCACATCATTTGCAGAAAAAATACCATCTAAATTTTTATTTTCACTCAAAAGCTTCTCTGCAGCTTCATATCCATCCTTTTCATTTAAAGCGGAAGTATGCACTAGTTTAGAATTAAAAGGAATGTCATTCGCTTTTAAAGCTTCTTTATACCCTTTTAATCTTCCCTTATATATATTTAAAGATTTAGGACCAGCAATATGACCAATGTTTTTACAACCAACTTCAATTAAATGTGAAGTAGCCTCAAAAGAGGCTTTATAATCATCAATCAATACCTTACTGTTTTTCCCGCCAGGAATACATCTATCAAAAAAAACTAAAGGAATATTTCCTAATGAAAACCTATCTAAATGGTTGCTTTCTGAAGTTTCCATAGACACAGAAATTAACACTCCATCCACACGATTAGAAATTAGATTTCCTACAATTCTTTTTTCTCTTTCCAACTGCTCCATAGATTGTGCAATAACAACATTGTAACCGTGAGTATATGCAGCTTCCTCAATACCAGCAATTGTAGATGAGAAAAAATGACGGGAAATTCTAGGTACAATTACTCCAATAGTATTAGACCTACTTTTTCTTAAGTTTGATGCTAAAAGATTTCTTTGATACCCAATTTCTTTTGCCTTTTTTAGAACCTTTTCCTTAGTAGCTTTTGTAACTAAATTACTATTATTTAAAGCTCTTGAAACAGTGGAACTATCTATATTTAATAGCCTTGCTATTTCGTGTATCGTAGGCTTATTTTTCTTCATCTATTTAAAAATTTATAAACTCATAAGTCAACAATAATAACAAGAGCTCGACAGATCTTGAAAGTACAGTCACCTTTTTTATGATTCAAAAGCAAAATATGTTTAACAACACAAATTAAAGCGAATTTCATATAAATCAGAGAATTTAATTGACAAAAATGAAAAAAACATCGGTTTTAGGATAAAATTAAGAATTCAGTATCACAAACTTATGTCATTTAATTGCAATCGATTGTATATTTTTTTATATTTGTTTTTATACGTTAAGAAATAAATTATAAAAAATTGAATAATGATTTATAGCAAAAGATATGCTTCTAGTCCTAATGAAGTTAAGCAGATGGACACCACGCAATTAAGAGATACTTTCTTAATTAACGATCTAATGAAGGAGAATGAGATTAGTTTAACATATTCTCACTATGACAGATATATAGCAGGGTCGGCAGTTCCTAAAAAAGAGTTGAAATTAGAAACTGTAGATTTATTAAAGTCTGAATATTTTCTTGAAAGAAGAGAATTAGGAATTATAAATGTTGGAGAAAAAGGAGAAGTTTCTGTAGATGGTGAAGTATACACACTAGAACATAAAGAAGCTTTATATGTAGGTAGAGGAAAGAAAGATGTTGTGTTTAAAAGTAGCGATGCTAACAATCCCGCTAAATTCTATTTCAATTCTGCACCTGCACATAAAGAGCTACCAACTAAAAAGGTTGGAATGCAAGAAGCTAATAAATTAGAATTAGGTTCTTTAGAAACTGCAAATCATCGTACTGTTAACCAATTGATAATTGGAGGTATTGTAGAAACTTGCCAGTTACAAATGGGGCTTACAGAACTTAAACCTGGAAGCGTTTGGAACACTATGCCTGCACACGTTCACGATAGAAGAATGGAGGTTTACTTTTATTTAGATATTCCTGAAGAGCAAGCTGTTTGCCATTTCATGGGTGAGCCACAAGAAACTAGACACGTATGGATGCACAACCATCAAGCAATAATTTCACCGCCTTGGTCTATCCACTCTGGTTCTGGAACTTCAAATTACAGCTTTATTTGGGGTATGGCAGGAGAAAATTTAGATTATGCTGATATGGATGTTGCAAAAATTAAAGAATTAAGATAGATGAGCTTATCGTTATTTAACTTAGAAGGAAAAGTTGCATTAATAACTGGTGCTACCCACGGATTGGGTATGGCAATGGCAATGCAGCTTGGAAAAGCAGGAGCTACTATTGTTATAAATGGCAACTCTTCACAGCAAAAAATAGATGATGCTATTAAAGAGTATCAAAACGAGAATATAAAAGTTTTTGGTTATAAATTTGACGTTACAAATGAAGCCGATGTATCTAAAGCAATCTCTTCCATTGAAAAAGAAGTGGGCGCTATTGATATCCTTGTGAACAATGCGGGTATTATTAAGAGAATCCCATTAGAAACAATGGAAGTAGAGGATTTTAGAGAGGTTATCGATGTAGATCTTGTTGCTCCTTTTATTGTATCGAAACATGTTGTAAAAGGAATGATAGAGAGAAAAAGCGGTAAGATTATCAATATCTGCTCTATGATGACAGAGCTTGGTAGAAACACTGTTGGTGCCTATGCAGCTGCCAAAGGAGGTTTAAAAATGCTGACTAAAAACATGGCTACAGAATGGGCTAAACACAACATCCAAGTTAACGGGATTGGACCTGGTTATTTTGCAACTTCGCAAACGGCTCCGATTCGTGTTGATGGACATCCGTTTAATGATTTTATAATCAATAGAACTCCTGCTGCAAAATGGGGAGCTCCAGAAGATCTTGGTGGAGCAGCTATATTTTTAGCATCTCAGGCTAGTAATTTTGTAAACGGACACATTTTATATGTTGATGGTGGAATTTTAGCTACAATAGGAAAACCTGCTAACGAAAACTAAACCAACCATGAAAACTTTAATATATTCCCTTACTATATTAGCAATCATTCTTTCTTCGTGCAGTGAAGAGCAAAACATAATTACTGTAGAAAACAAGCTTGCTATCAACAGAACGAACGAAACTGTTGAGGTAAGACTTAGCGATTTGAAGCAGAATGCTACCAACGGAGTTAATAGCTGGAGAATTCGTGATATTGAAGAAGGTAAAGAAGTTACTTCTCAATTAATAGACGAAGATAATGATGGTAAATGGGATCTAATTATATTCCAACCTTCAATAGAAGCTTCTTCAAAAAAGGAGTTTCAGATTTACCCAGTAACAGAAGAAGTAAGTAAAGACACTACCTCATATTGCTATTCTCGTTTTGTGCCAGAACGTACAGACGATTATGCATGGGAAAATAATAAGGTTGCATTTAGAACTTACGGTCCTGTTGCTCAAAAAATGGTAGAAGATAGCGTTCCTGGAGGTACACTTTCTAGCGGAATTGATGCTTGGCTTAAGCGCGTTGATTACCCTATCATTAACAAATGGTATAAAAAGACCGTTACTGGCAAAGGGTCTTATCATAAAGACACTGGTGAAGGTTTAGATAATTTCCATGTTGGAAAAAGTCGTGGGATTGGTGGAATAGCTAAAAAAGTAGATACCACTTATTACCTTTCTAAAAATTTCTCTTCTTGGAAAACGATTACCAATGGCCCAATTAGAACAAGTTTTGTTTTAACTTATAAAGATTGGGACGCAGACGGAAATGTTATTTCAGAAGAAAAGCATATTTCTCTAGATTATGGTCAAAATCTATCAAGATTTGAACTCCACATTGATGGTGTAAACTCTATTTCAACAGGAATTACACTTCATCAACAGAAGGGAGTTACGAATACCAATAAAGAAGAGGGATGGATGAGCTATTGGGAACCACATGGAGATTCAGAATTGGGTCTTGGTGTTGTTACTGATAAAGATAATATTATCGAGTTTGAAAAATATATCACCTCTAAAAAAGACGAAAGTAATCTTTATGCTGAGTTAAATCTTGAGCAAGGAAAAGTTGTTTATTATGCTGGCTTTGGATGGAAAAAGAGCAAACAATTTAAAAACCAAAAAGAATGGGAAGCCTATCTTTCTGACTTTTCTAAAAAACTCCAGACTCCATTATTAGTTTCTTTGAATTAAGAAAAGCTAGTTAAATATATAAATTGAACAAAAAACTTGGGCATTTCCCAAGTTTTTTGTGTTATAAAACCCACAGCTAAAGAAAAGTGGATCAGCAATAATACTTCCTGAAGGATAAAGGAATAAAATTAGTTACCTTTAAAAACTTCGCTTAATATCTCATATGATTTCAAACGCGCCTGATGGTCATAAATATGAGAAACAGCTATAATTTCTTTCACTCCTGTACTCTCTACAAACTTAGAAAGCTCCGTATTGATTGTATCTTTAGAGCCAATAAATGTAAAATACATCATATTTTTTATCATCGCTTCTTGCTCCATCGTCCAAACACCTTCCATAGAATCAATAGGCGCTGGTAATGGTCTACGCGTATTGGTAATTATTCCCATTGCAAATTGATACAAACTTGTAGCCAAACGCTCTGCTTCTTCATCTGTTTCTGCAGCAATAACATTTACACAAGCCATAGGATATGGTGTTTTATTTTCTTCAGAAGCCTTAAAACCTTCTGCATATAAATCGAGTGCATTAAATAGTTGTGCAGGTGCAAAGTGACTCGCAAACGCATAAGGAAGTCCTTTTTCAGCAGCTAATTGCGCACTAAAAGTACTCGATCCTAATAAATAAATAGGAATATCTAACCCTTCTCCAGGAATGGCACGCACTTTAGAATGCTGATTTTCTGAAGAGAAAAACTGTTGCAATTCTTCAATATCCTTAGGGAAATCTTGAACACTCTCTTGCTTTCCTCGTCTTAGCGCTTGGGCAGTAAGCTGATCTGTTCCCGGAGCTCTTCCTAAGCCTAAATCTATTCTATTAGGGTATAAAGTTGCCAATGTTCCAAACTGCTCAGCAACAATAAGCGGCGCATGATTTGGTAACATTACCCCACCAGAACCAATCCGTATCGAAGAAGTTCCTTGAGCCAAATAACCTAATAAAACTACCGTAGCTGAACTTACAAGGCTTTCCATATTATGATGCTCGGAAACCCAAAATCTATGATAGCCATATTTTTCAGTATGCTGTGCTAAATCTAAACTATTTTCCATTGCTTGAATAGGAGTATTCCCTTGAGCAACGGGAACTAAATCGAGTACAGAGAATTTTGTGTCTTGTAATATATTTTTAGTCATTTAATAATCAATTTTTATTTCAAAGCGTATTATAAATGGTCGATAAATCTATCATTACTTACAAATAACACCTTACATTCCTTAATTTGTAATCGGGCGAAAGGTACGCTCCATAGATTTTGTATCCCCTACAACGTCTTCTATCTGTTTTAATAAATACTGAAGATGTGCTCTAGAAACTTTATCAGACACACTTGGCAAAAGGTTATTAATCCTTCTTTCAAGATTTATCAAATTGTTTAAAGCTAGCGACCGAATATCTGTATTCGATGTCTTTTCTTCTGAAAGTTTTGCCATTAACCCCGCCAACGGTCCTTGCGCCTCTTCAGGCTTATACAAGGCAATCATATCCGATACATAAGTTTTCTGAAGTTTACGCTCATAATCATTAGGATTATAAAACATATCCAAATCGCTCCAAATATAACTACTAACATCATTTAGATATTCTTCTGGTGTATATGGATCATTAAAATTATACCTGTCAGCAATAAAAGAAATTCTACTCATTCTACTACCTCCCAAAAGTGTCATCATAAGACTTTCCATCATTTCGGTTGTAGGACTTTTAGCATTCGGCTCTTCTATTTTATTTAAAATTTCATCATTTAACAGCCATGTAGGCTCATTAAAAACATACTTATTGATAAATAACAGTGCCTCCTTTTGCTTCGCTTTAGAAACAGGCCTATACACGTCCCCATCTTCAATATTAGATTTTGGAGTAACATAAATTCCTCCTATGCTTTTTACTACATGGAATAAATAATTACTGTATTGTTTTACCACATCGGTATATATTTCATCCAAATCGTTATAATTCCCTCCAGACTCCTCTTTTGTCCATTGAATTAAATTTGGAACTACCCGCTTTAAGTTTTCAATTCCGTAGAAAGAAGCTACCATTGCATTATCACCTAAATCTTCAGTTTGAGAACGAGGATCAAAATCGCGCCCTTCGCCACCAAACCAAAGTCTAGAATTCTTAGAAATACTATCGATCACCATTGCGTTCAATTTCTCATTTTCCTCTTCTGAAGAAAGGCTGTCTTTAAACTGGGAATACCCCCATTGGATTGCCCATTTATCGTAATCTCCAATTCTTGGCATTAAATTTTCAACGGAAATACTATCCTCTGGCTGTGCTACATAATTAAAACGAGCATAATCCATAATAGAACTTGTGTGTCCGTTTTTAGTTAGCCAATCGTTGTCTCTTAATCGCTCAACGGGAGTTGCATAACTAGCACCCATGTTATGACGAAGCCCAAGCGTATGCCCAACTTCGTGTGAGGACACAAAACGGATAAGCTCTCCCATCAACTCATCATCGAAAGTCATTTTTCTAGCTCTTTCATCGACAGCTCCTGCCTGAATTAAGTACCAATTATGAAGTAAATTCATTAAATTATGATACCAACCCATATGACTTTCTAATATTTCTCCACTTCGAGGGTCAATAATATTAGGCCCGTATGCATTTTTTGAAGGTGAAGCAAAATATCGCAAAACTGAGAACCGAGCATCTTCCAAACTCATGGAGTCATTTCCCACAGGCCACTCTTTCCCTACAATGGCATTTTTAAAACCAGCCTGTTCAAATGCTTCTTGCCAATCGTTAATTCCCTGAATAAGATAAGGACGCCATTTTTTAGGGGTTGCAGGGTCTATATAATAAACTATTTTCTTTTTAGGTTCTACTAATTCACCACGCTTCCACTTTTCAAAATCTTCGGGTTTTGGCTCTAAGCGCCAACGGTGTATGTATACATTTTTATCAACCTTTTGTTGATCATCACCATATAAAAAATATGAGCTAGCAAAATACCCAACCCGAGGATCGTAAAATCGCTTCTTCATAGGCTCTTTCGGTAATAAAATAAATGAATTATTCAACTCTAAAGTAACAACTCCAGATAATGCCGCTGCGGGCAAACTTTTCTTATCATTGTGCGAAACACTAGCATTGTAGGTCTTAACCGTTTTTACCTCAGTATTTATAGGGTAGCTATTTATTGCAGAGATATAAGACCTGTCTTTTTCTAATGAAGTAAGATTGTAGATTTCCTTCCGACCAGAACTCAATGCCAAAAGATTATTTTCACTATTTATAAAATCTGTAACGTTAATAACAGACGTAGAATTATCCTTATTTCGTGCTTTTACATCAAAAGCTTCCAAAATTGGAGTGACATTAGAGTTATTTACAGCCTTAGCAATAGCATCTTCTTCATTAGCCTGACTGACAAATGTAGAAACTCTAAGAAATATTTTATTTGCAGGGCCTTTTTCAAAGAAAATAGTTTTTTCACCTATTTCTTCACCACCATAATTCCCAGCGCCTCCAGGAGTTTTTATAAATCGAGTTACTACCAATATCTCACGATTTAGTAAACTATCTGGAATCTCGAAATAATAATCTTCGTTTACTTTATGAACTATAAAGAGCCCTTTCTTAGTTTCTGAATCCTCCGGAATCACTTCAGCATAAGGAGCAGTTGGCTCGAATGACATTCCTTTTGCATCAGAAGATTGAGATCCCTTTTGAGATCCACAGGAAACAAAAAACAACATCAGAAGAACAAAGTATATACTTTTTTGAAAAATATGCTTTTTCATATATAATGCATTCAAATTAAAAAATAAATATGTAATAAAAATATTACACAACTGCATTACAATATCTTGTAGGTAATTATAGGTATCTTAAAGATATAAAAATTGAAATAAATACTTCTTATTGATTAGGAATGAGTTAACACTTAAAGTACAAGCTTAACAGATTATTAGGAAACTAAGTTATTGTTCGATAACTTTACTATAACCAACTCATCTAATTTTAGTTTTTGTGAAATTAAAATATTCACTTTTATCAATCCTATTTCTTGGTCTTGCTTACGGACTAAAGGCACAAGAAAAAAAACTAGACACTATTTCTACAGAAACTGGAAACATTACTAAGTACCCCGATAAAATAACCCTTCGCTTAGGTCTTACAAACGATAGTAATTCATACCAATTAACAGATCCATCTGACGATTTTTCTATTACTATTGGTCCAAATCAACGATTGCGCTCTAATATTTCATTGCTTTTTCGCTTTATAGAGATAAACGTTGGTTACACCCCTGCATTCTTAAAGTTTAATGATGATGACGATGAAAATGGAAAAACAACATATTTTAATTTAGGAACTCGCTTCTATTACAAAAAATGGATGCAAAATCTTGAATACAGCAAGACAAAAGGATTTTATGTAGATGTAAGTGATCTAAATATTGGTGAAGAGAATGTGATTTTCCCTGATTTTAAAGTAACAAGAATTGGCGGAAACACATCTTATATTTTCAATGAAAATTTTTCTTTCAGAACTATTTTCAAACAAAACGAATGGCAAAAAAGTAGCGCTGGTAGCTTCGTGCCTACACTGAGTTATTATTATTCTGAAATTTCTAACGAGTCATCAAGTAAAGATAAGGTTTTTGATATCACTATTGGACCATCTTATTTTTACAATTGGGTTATAAACAAACGGTTTATTGTTACATCTGGTTTGCTTTTAGGGATTGGCTATAGTCACACTACATCAAAATCTAACAATGAAAAAACAACGTCTGATGGGTTAAATTATCAAGCAGATTTAACGCTTGGTTTAGGATATAATATAGCAAACTTCTTTACCGGAATAAACATCAATTCTCAATCTTTTAATCACAATACTGATGGTGATTACAAATTATCTGATCAACATGCGTATGCAGAATTTCATATTGGTTATCGTTTTAATGCACCTAAAAAAGTACTCGATAAAATGAACAAGCTACAGAAAAAAGTAGGGCTATAAAAAAACAGCTACTCCAAAAATGGAATAGCTGTCTTTATTATTTTATAAGAATAATGCTAGCTTATTATTTCTTAGCTGCATATAATTCTGCTACTTTATCCCAATTAATTACATTAAAAAATGCAGAGATATAATCAGGACGTTTGTTTTGGTAGTTTAAGTAATAAGCGTGCTCCCAAACATCCAATCCTAAAATTGGATCTCCACCACAACCAACACCTGTCATAAGCGAGTTGTCTTGGTTTGGAGTAGAACAAACTTCTACTTTTCCTCCTTTATGAACACATAACCATGCCCATCCTGAACCAAATCTTGTTCCTGCAGCAGCTGTAAAAGCTTCTTTAAATTTATCGAAAGAACCAAAAGCTGCATCAATTGCTGCTGCTAATTCTCCTGTTGGTTTTCCTCCTCCGTTTGGAGACATTACTCCCCAGAAAAGACTGTGGTTAAAGAAACCACCACCGTTATTTCTAACAGCTCCATTGTCCATATCAAGATTTTTAAGGATCTCTTCGATAGATTTTCCTTCTAAATCTGTACCTTCAATAGCAGCATTTAATTTTGATGTATATCCTTGGTGATGCTTCGTATGGTGAATTTCCATAGTTCTTGCATCAATATGTGGTTCTAAAGCGTCGTATGCGTACGGTAATTTTGGTAAATCAAAAGCCATTTTTATCTTTTTTTAGTTAATATTATTCGTTCTTCAAATTTAATAAAAAGCTATCGAAAACATGGTAATTATTTGTTAATAACTCATAGAGTTTCCCTATTTTGCAATAAACTTTTTATGTTGAATTCTGCGCCTTTTCAAATATATAATGCTTCAGCTGGTTCGGGTAAAACCTTTACCCTTGTGAAAAAATACCTAAATATTCTTTTAGGATCTAAAAATCTTCATGCCTTCAAACAAGTATTAGCCATTACATTTACCAATAAAGCAGTGAATGAAATGAAAGAACGTGTGCTTACAAGTCTTCATGCTTTTTCAGAAGAAAGTATTTTAAACAACCCAACACCTCTTTTTAATATTATTGCTGAAGAACTCTCTATTTCTCATGAAGAATTACACCTACGAGCAAAAAGAGTACTTACCAAAATCCTTCATAATTACGCATTTTTTGATATCGTTACAATTGATAAGTTCAACCATCGATTGTTAAGAACCTTTGCTTTTGATCTTAAACTTCCTACAAACTTCGAAGTTTCTCTAGACGAAAAAACGCTAATTAATGAAGCTGTAGACAACTTAATTTATCAGGCAGGGGAAGATAAAATACTTACAGAAATACTTATAGATTTCGCTTTAGAAAAAACTGATAATGATAAAAGTTGGGACGTTGCTAGAGATCTTAAAGAGATTGCAAAACTACTTTCCAAAGAAGAATATATAGAACACATTAAACTTTTGAAAGGTAAGAGTCTTGAAGATTTTAAAAATCTAGGCAAGCAGCTAAAAGAAATGATAAATCAGCAAGAAGAAGATATCACAACTATAGCTACTTCGCTCTTAGAAACTTTTACTAAAAAAGGACTTGAAATAACAGATTTTACTGGAAAATACCTTCCTGGTTTTTTACAAAAAATTGTATCTAAAAACTACACATCAATAAAATTCAATGCAAAGTGGCAGGAAAAAATAGCAACCGATCCTTTGTACCCAAAAAGAGTGAATTTAGGAACTACCACTACAATAGATAATTTACAACCGCGCATTGCAGAAGACTTTCAAAATATAAAAACTGGATTTTTCCGATTAGAGTTTCTAAATAATTTTTATAAAAATTTAGTTCCATTATCACTCTTAAGCGCTATTAATGCAGAGCTTATCAAAATTAAAGAAGAACGAAACCTCCTATTGATTTCGGAATTCAATAGGCTTATTTCTTCCGCAATTGCAAATCAGCCTGCACCTTTTATTTATGAGCGAATAGGGGAAAAATACAAGCATTATTTTATAGATGAGTTTCAAGATACATCTACCATGCAGTGGCAAAATATACAACCCCTCGTTTCTAATGCTTTAGAAGCAGAATTGCCAAGTGGCAAAACAGGCAGCTTGATGATTGTGGGAGATGCGAAACAAGCTATTTATCGATGGCGTGGAGGTAAGGCAGAGCAATTTATAGATCTTTATAACGAAGAGAATCCTTTTCACGCTGATAAAGAGGTTACGTCTTTACCTACAAACTACCGGAGTTATGACGAAATTGTTAAGTTTAACAATCAATTTTTTCAACATATTTCTCAATTTCTAAATAACGACACTTATAAAGACCTTTTCGAAAAGCATAGTTTTCAGAAGCAGAATAATAAGCCTGGAGGTTATGTGAATTTTAATTTTATAGATCCGAAAGAGAATAAAGAAAGTGAAGACAACCTCTATTGTATAGCCACTTTAGATGCTATAAAAGATGCTTTAGATAAAGGTTTTACATATAACGATATAAGTATTTTAACTCGTTCAAAAGCGCAAGGAACGACTATTGCAGATTACCTTTCTGAAAATGATATCCCAATAATTTCTTCGGAATCTTTATTGCTGAAAAACGATAAGAAAATTGCTTTTTTGATTGATTTAATCACCTATTTCAATCAACCCGAAGACAAAGAAATTCATTTGAATATACTGCGTTTCTTAGCTGAAAAAAATAAAGTTGAGGAGCTACATAGCTTTTATGAAAAGTACATCTCGAATTTAGAATTAGTTTTTGAAGAACAAGACTTTAAACCAAATTACTTTCTACAATTACCGTTTTATAATGCTGTAGAATATGCCATTAATACATTTAATTTGGCTGAAGAATCGGAAGCTTATTTACAATTTTTCTTAGATGAAATTTTAGCTTTTTCACAAAACAACAATGACAGTTTAAGTAGCTTTTTAGCCTTTTGGGAACTTAAAAAAGACGCTTTAAGCATCGTTGCACCTCAATCTTCAGACGCGGTACAATTAATGACAATTCACAAGTCTAAAGGCTTAGAGTTTTCAGTGGTTATCTATCCGTTTGCAGATACCAGTATTTATAACGACAGAGATTTTAAAATGTGGTTTCCTGTAGAAAAAGACCTGTTTGGAGTCGACTATGCATTATTCAGCAAAAAAAGTGCAATCGAAAACATTAACGAAACAGGAAAAGCACTGGTAAGCGATTATGATCAAAAACAAGAGCTAGATCAATTAAATATCTTATATGTAGCGCTTACAAGGGCTGTAGAGCAACTTTATATAATTTGCAAAAGAGACATTTCTGCAGGGGGCGTAGAGAATGTGAAGACTTTTGCAGGACTCTTTATAAACTTCCTTAAATCTGAAGATTTATGGAAAGACACCCAAGATAATTACAGCCTTGGAAACCATCAAAGATCGTCTGAAGGTAAAAGTATGAATACAGAACTATCTCAAACAATTCCGTTCATCAGTAATTCATCTTTTGGAAACTCTTTTGAACTGATTACAAAAAGTGGATCGCTATGGGATACTAAACAAAAAACGGCTATAGACAAAGGGAATATTTACCACTATTTACTTTCAAAAATATTCTACAAAGAAGACATTCAAATTACTGTTGATGAAGCGGTAGCAAATGGCCTGATTGAAAAAGAAGAGAGTGGTACATTTAAGCAATATCTTACAGATTTAACAGAAGAATCTAGCTTAAAAAAGTATTATACTCGAGCCTATAAAATATATAATGAAAGAGAAATTATTACTTCAGAAGGAACTTTTCTAAGACCAGATAGATTTGTAGAAAAGGATAATAAAGTAACAATAATAGACTATAAAACAGGAGGATTTTCAGACAAATATAAAAATCAAATTAACGGCTACGCAAATGCCTTAGCGCAAGTAGGCTATGAAGTAGAAGAAAAATTATTAGTATTTATAAATGATAATATCGAGATAATAAAGGTATAATTAACCTAAACCTTTAACTTTGCAAAAAACAACAGAACATGTACGGGAAAATAAAAGAACATTTAGAAAAAGAATTAGTAGAAATTAAAGAAGCTGGTCTTTATAAAAAGGAGCGAATTATCACTTCGCAACAAGGAGCAGAAATCACTATTAACACAGGTGAAACAGTTCTTAATTTTTGCGCCAATAACTATCTTGGTTTATCTTCTCATCCTGAGGTAATACAAGCCGCTAAAGACACTTTAGACTCTCATGGTTTTGGGATGTCATCAGTACGTTTTATTTGTGGAACTCAAGACATACATAAAGAATTAGAAGAGAAAATAGCCGACTTTTACGGAACTGAAGATACTATATTATACGCTGCAGCTTTTGATGCTAATGGAGGTGTATTTGAGCCGTTATTAACTGCTGAAGATGCTATTATTTCTGATTCATTAAACCACGCATCTATTATTGACGGTGTAAGACTTTGTAAATCTAAGCGTTACCGCTATCAGAATAGCGATATGGCAGATTTAGAGAAGCAATTACAGCAAGCAAATGAAGACGGAGCACGTTTTAAAATTATCGTTACAGATGGTGTTTTTTCCATGGATGGGTTAGTAGCTCCTCTTGATAAAATTTGTGATCTAGCTGATAAATATGATGCATTGGTAATGATTGACGAATGCCATGCAACAGGGTTTATCGGAGAAACTGGAAGAGGTACGCTAGAAGAAAAAGGAGTGATGGATAGAATAGACATCATTACAGGAACACTTGGTAAAGCACTTGGTGGAGCTATGGGTGGTTATACTACCGGAAAAAAAGAAATTATAGAAATTTTACGTCAGCGCTCACGTCCGTATTTATTCTCAAATTCTCTAGCTCCAAATATTGTTGGCGCATCGATTAAAGTTTTTGACATGCTAACTAAAAGTACCACCCTTAGAGATCAGTTACAAGAAAACACTGCATATTTCAAAAATGGGATGAAAAAAGCAGGTTTCGACATCATCGATGGAGACTCTGCAATAGTACCAGTTATGCTCTATGATGCCAAATTATCGCAGAAAATGGCCGAAGAGCTGCTTGAGAAAGGTATCTACGTTATAGGTTTTTTCTTTCCCGTTGTACCTAAAGAAAAAGCAAGAATTAGAGTGCAATTATCGGCTGCGCACACCCGAGAACACTTGGATAAGGCAATAAATGCATTTACCGAAGTTGGTAAGGATCTAGGGGTCATTTAGGGAACCTCTCTTTTTATTTTAACTAAAAAAATATATATTTGTTTTTGTTAATAAATCATAACAACTTACATTTGTCTTTAAATTAACACTTAAAATTAAATAATTGAACATGAAACATCTTAGCAAATTACTAGTTGCTGCTTTCCTTTTTGTAGGGATTAGCAACATGAATGCTCAAGACCAGAACAATCCATGGCAAATCGCTTTTGGGGTAAACGCAGTTGATGCATACCCAACAAATTCTGATAGACCATATGCTTCAGAATCTTGGTTCGACGAGTATTTTAACGCAAGTGATCACTGGAACATTCTACCTTCTATTTCTTACGTATCTGTTTCTAAATACGTAGGTAGTGGAATATCTTTAGGAGTTCGTGGATCATTAAACAAAATTGAAAACCTTGGAGATACTTCAGTTGATGATTTATCTTACTACGGAGTTGACGGTACTATTAAGTACAACTTCATTCAAGGTCACGTAATCGATCCTTTCATCGAGATTGGTGGGGGTTACACTTGGTTAGACGAAATCGGAGCTGGTACTCTTAATGGGGGTGTTGGTATGAACATCTGGTTTACTGAAAACTTAGGTCTTACTTTACAAACAGGTTACAAACATGTTTTCGAAGACTACTCTACTCCTCACTTCCAGCACTTAGCTGGTCTTGCTATCAAATTTGGTGGTACTGACTCTGACGGAGATGGTGTATATGACAAAGACGATGCTTGTCCAGAAGTACCTGGTTTAAAAGCTTTCAACGGTTGTCCTGATTCTGATGGAGATGGTATCGAAGATTCTAAAGATGCTTGTCCAAACGAAGCTGGTACTGCTGCTATGAACGGTTGTCCTGATTCTGATGGAGACGGTGTAGCTGATCCTCAAGATGAGTGTCCAAATACTCCAGGTCTTAAAGAATTAGCTGGTTGTCCAGATTCTGACGGAGATGGTGTAGCTGACAAAGATGACAAATGTCCTGAAGTTGCAGGTCCTGCTGCTACAAACGGTTGTCCAGATAAAGATGGTGACGGTGTACTTGACAAAGATGACAAGTGTCCTGAAACTCCTGGAACTGTAGCTAACGACGGATGTCCTGAGTTATCTGCTGAAGTTCAGAAAGCATTAAATAACTATGCTAAAACTATCTTATTTGATACTGGTAAATCTACTATCAAACCTCAGTCTAAACAAGTATTAGCTGATATCATTGGAATTCTTAATGAGTATCCAAATGCTAAATTTACTGTAGACGGTCACACAGATAGTACTGGTAGTGATTCTCTTAACCAAAGACTTTCTGAGTCTAGAGCACTTTCTGTTAAAGAATACTTAGTATCTAACGGAATTGACGGATTCAGATTATCTTCTGCTGGTTACGGTGAAACTAAGCCAATCGCTTCGAATTCTACTAGAGATGGTAGAGCTCAAAACAGAAGAGTTGAGATTAACTTAGTTAAGTAATTAACTAAATTAGTTCAAAACATATAATGAAAACGCTCCGAATATTCGGAGCGTTTTTTTATTTATAATACTTTATATTTTGGTAATTTAGTGGAAGAAAATTACTTTCCATGAAATCATTCCTAGCTCAAGTAGCTTTAGAGATATATACTAAACATAAGGAACAATTACCATCCCTTACCATTATACTTCCCAGCAAAAGGGCTGTTACATTCTTAAAAAATGAGCTCTTAAATATAGTAGAGAAAACTACCATTGCCCCAAACATTATTAGTATTGAAGAGTTTGTACAACAGCTAGCAAATCTTAAATTAGCTTCAAACATTCAGCTTTCGTTTGAGTTTTATGAGGTTTATAAAAAAATCACGCCAGAAAGTCAACAGGAAGATTTTTATTCATTTACATCTTGGTCTCAAACCATATTACAAGATTTTAATGAAATAGATCGATACTTAATAGATACAGAAACTTTCTTTTCTCACCTTTTCAATATTAAAGAATTAGATCAATTCCATTGGACCAATGTAGAGGAGAAAACAGAACTGCAAAAAAACTATCTTAAGTTTTGGGAAAAATTAGACCTCTATTACAAAACTTTCAACAAGCATTTAGTAGATAAAGGAATCGGATATCAGGGAATGATATACCGCGAAGCAAATGATAATATAGAATCATTCATTGAAAGCCATAAAGAGATAGAGCATGTTTTTATCGGTTTTAACGCGCTAAATAATGCTGAAAAGAATATTATTCAATTTTTTCTAAAAAAGACGAATGCAGATGTTTTTTGGGACATTGATAAAGTGTTCTTAGAAAATACAGAACACGATGCTAGTTTATTCCTCAGGGATTACAAACAGAATTGGCCTCATTTCATCGAAAACGAATTTAAAATAACAAGCAATCACTTTTCAGAAGAAAAAAATATCAAGATAATAGGAGTACCTAAAAATGTAGGACAAGCTAAATATGTTGGAGCTATTTTAGAAAATCTTAAAGGGGCTATAAAAAATACGGCAATTGTACTAGGAAATGAAAACCTATTAGCTCCGGTTTTAAATAGCATCCCACCAGAAATTCAGAAAGCTAATATTACAAGTGGTTTTCCTTTAAACCTATCTCCATTTGCTTCTTTTTTTGAAACATTACTGGATGTGTGGGACAAAACAAACGATCAATTATGGCATTATCAAGATGTGATAAACATACTCTCAAACCCAATAAGTAATTCACTTCTAGAAAATATTAGCAAGGAAAGCAATGAATTAATTGAGAAGATTAAAAAGGAAAATCTTATATACATCAATCAACATTCTTTAAATGAATTAAACCAAAAAGAAGCAAATCTATTCCTAGATAAAAAAGGAATTTCTATAAATACAGTAATTGAAAACTGTATTTCTATAATCTTATCCCTCAAGGCAACATATACCAGCGATGAACAAAGAAATCCATTATTCCTTGAATACCTTTATCGCTTTTATGAGGTTTTTAATCAGCTAAAAACTTTTAACAATCAATATAAATCGATTACAGGAATTAAAACCCTAAAAAAAATATATGTAGAACTACTTGCTAGTGAAACAGTAGATTTTAAAGGAGAACCGTTACAAGGATTGCAGATAATGGGAATGCTAGAAAGTAGAAATTTAGATTTCGAAACGGTTATACTAACTTCAGTTAATGAAGGTATTCTTCCCGCAGGAAAAACAAACAGTTCATTTATTCCTTTTGATTTAAAAACTGCATTCGGATTACCTACTTATAAAGAAAAAGATGCCATCTATTCGTACCACTTTTATAGGTTATTACAAAGAGCAAAAAACATATATCTCATTTACAATACGGAGCCTGATGCTTTGGAAGGGGGAGAGAAAAGTAGACTTTTGCAACAACTAACTATGCTTAAAGAGCCTAAGCATACTATTACAGAAACTATTGCTAGTCCAACCATAAAAAATGACAGAACAACATTAGCAACTATCAATAAAAGCGCGGCGGTTATAAATAAATTAAAGGAAGTTGCTGAAAAAGGGTTTTCACCAACTTCATTAAGTAACTATGTTCGAAATCCATTAGATTTTTACACACAGTCTGTTTTAGGAATAAGGCAAGTTGAAGAGGTCGAAGAGACGATAGCAGCAAATACGTTGGGAACCATTGTGCATGATACTTTGGAGTTTTTCTACAAGCCATTAGAAGGTAAAATAGTTACACTTGAAGACACCAAGAAAATGCGTAAAGATCTCGATAAACAAGTTGGGATTCACTTTTCAAAATCATACACAGAAACTAAATCATTAAGAGGTAAAAATTTAATATCTTATTATGTTGCTAAAAGATATATTGAGAATTTTCTAACTTTTGAAGAACAAAGAATAAAAAAAGGAGCTATTGTAAAAATAATTGAAATTGAAAGTAATCTTAAAACGGAGCTCCACATAAAAGAATTGAATTTCCCTATTTTTATAAAAGGGAAAGTAGATCGTGTAGAGGAAGTGGATGGAGTTATCAATATTATAGATTACAAAACAGGAAAAGTAGAACAAAAAGATGTTGAAATTATAGATTGGGAATGTTTAACTGAGGATTACAAATACAGCAAAGCATTTCAAATTCTTTGTTATGCATACATGATGCAAAAAAATAGTATTTATAATGAATTTCAAGGCGGCATCATTTCTTTTAAAAACATAAGAGGCGGCATTTTAAAGTTTACTAAAAAAGACGGTCCAGGCAGTAAAGCAACTAAAACACTTAAAATTAATGCTGAAATTGAAAATGCTTTTATAGAGCAATTAAACAACTTAGTGTTAGAAATATTCAATAAAGAAATTCCATTTCAGGAAAAAGAAATCCAAACACATGCATATTAACAGAAACATAGTATTAGAAGGTAAACACAAAAGACCAATTCTAGTAGACACATATTGCAACAAAGAGATTAATGGGCAACCAATTGTAATTTTTTGTCACGGCTATAAAGGATTTAAAGACTGGGGATATTGGGATTTAGTCGCTAAAGAATTTGCAAATAACGGCATATGCTTTGTTAAGTTTAATTTCTCTCACAATGGAGGTACCGTGAAACAGCCAATAGATTTTCCAGATTTGGAAGCATTCGCACTAAATAATTTCACAATAGAATTAGACGACTTAGAAACCGTTATCGATTGGATAATAAGTAGTAATAATGAACTCTCAGAAAAAATAAATACTTCTGATATTACATTAATAGGTC
Organism: Joostella sp.; assembly: GCF_048266025.1. NCBI lineage: Bacteria > Pseudomonadati > Bacteroidota > Flavobacteriia > Flavobacteriales > Flavobacteriaceae > Joostella > Joostella sp. The sequence continues at coordinate 548,736 of NZ_JBLXAF010000001.1, forward strand.
ATTCTCGTGGCGGTGGTATTGTAACAATAAAAGCTGCTGAAGATAAGAAAATTACTAAATTAATTACATGGGCCAGTGTTAGCGATTTTAAAGCTCGATTTGCAGATGAAAAAGCACGCGCATATTGGAAGGAACAAGGTGTTATTTACATTGAAAATAGTAGAACTAAACAGCAACTGCCTCATTATTATCAGTTCTATGAAGACTTCATCAAAAATGAAGAACGTTTTACAATAAAAAATTCAGCAGAAAATATTGATATCCCCTTTTTAATTATACACGGCACAAAAGATCCTACTGTAGATTTAAGAGAAGGAGAAGCTTTGCATAATTGGAGCTCAAAAAGCGAATTATTAGTAATTGATGAAGCTGATCATGTTTTTGGAGGAAAACATCCTTGGGAAGAAAAAAAGCTCCCACAACACATGAAACAGGTTGTAGAAGCTTCGATAAATTTTATTGTTAAATAAAATTATTTTTTATCTGGACGCGTTGGTCGCACTTCAATTTTACTAGGCAACGTTCTTGGGTTCATTTTTAATAAATCTAATACTAATTGTCCGATATCTTCAGGCTGTATTTTCCAAGCATCATCTTTAGATGGAGTATGGTCGTTAAAATGAGAAGCAACAGAGCCAGGCATAATAGTTGACACTTTGATATCATACTTTCTAAGGTCTAGCATGACAGCTTGTGTAAATCCTACAACACCAAATTTAGTAGCATTATAACCAGCTGCTGTTGGAAAGAAATTTGTACCCGCCAAACTTGCTAATGTTATATAATAACCAGAAGATTTTTTTAAAGCTTCTACAGACGCTTTTAACGTATGAAAAACACCGTTCAAATTTGTATTTATCATTTGATGCCATGCATCGTCTTCTAACTCATCAATTGGAGCAAAATGACCAACACCTGCATTTGCAAGAACTACATCTAACTGCCCCCACTTATCCAAAATACTTTTTACAGCATCTTTTTCGTCTTGAATTTTAGTGACGTCAGAAGATAAACCAAGCACTAAATTACTATCACTACTTAAATTGGAAGCTGCCTTTTGTGCATCTTCTAATTTACGACCGCTAATAGCCACTTTCATACCTGCTTTTGTAAGCTCTTCTGCAACGCCATATCCTATTCCTTTTGTTCCACCTGTTATATAGGCTACTTTTCCTTTTAAATCCATTTGTTTAATTTTTATATAAAGATAAAAGCTAGGAAATAGAGTAAAAAACAAGCTACGTTATTCTTTTCTTAAAAGAACAACTTTGTCTGTAAGCTAAAAGACATTTTATAAAACATAGTTTAACAAACAAAAAAACGCAATCACTATTAAAAATGATTACGTTTTATGTGGAGCATATCGGAGTCGAACCGATGACCTCTACACTGCCAGTGTAGCGCTCTAGCCAGCTGAGCTAATGCCCCTATAAATAATTAAACACTACTTCTTTACACTTAGAATTAAAAGCGGGATTGTACATCTAAATTCTCGCTTTAAAATTATATTTTTTTCCCAAAGCTTAGCAAAAAATCCTCGTTTTCTTCTGAACACTACTAATATCTCTGGTTTATGCTCTTGGAAATGCTCCAAAACTCCTTCAAACGTAGTCGTATTCTCTGTAACCTTCACATCGTCACTAAGAGATTTAAGTGTACTATCAACTTGTAAATCTTCTTCAACGTAACTAGGTGTTTTAACTAAGAGCAAGTTCAAACTTAACTTAAACTTCTCTTTAAATGCCACCAATGGATCCAATATCGACGGACGTTTTACGATCCCAGATTTAAATGCAACAAGCCCTGTATTATAATCTTTAAAAGTATTCCCCTCAGGAACTATTAGAGTAGGGATATCTGTTTGCTTAACAATTTTTCCAGTAGTCTTCCCTAAGAAAACTTCTTCACGAATATCTGTACTCCTAGGTTCCATAATTAGCAAATCTATTCCATATTGCTTATCCACAGCTTTTATACCATCTAAAACCTCTCCATTATATGCGGTAATCGTAATAGAAACTCCCTTTTTATCAACCTTACTTACAACTTCTTCTAATTGCTCTGTAGTAGTTTTTGCAACTACTTGCTCGACATTTGCAATAGAACCTGCTTTGTTAAAAAATGTGTATGCTTGCATAAGATAAATCTTACTATCAAAAAACTTAGCAAAATCTATAGCATACTGCAAAGTATTTGTAGTATTAGCGGATGTCCCTATTGGAACCAAAATATTTTTCATATGGTATGGTGTTTAAAGAATGATTGATAAAATGCTTTCTTACTTTTGCGTTTAAATTTACATAAAAATATTTTCTCGTCGATTTTTAAGGCTAAAATTGGCATTATTCTATTATGAAAGAAGCTAAAATTAACTTTAAAGAAATTAATCAACTAGCCATTCCAGCAATTATTGCAGGAATTGCTGAGCCTCTAATTTCTCTAACAGACATAGCTATTATCGGTAACGTGGAAAAAAATCCAGTTGAAGCCTTAGCGGCAGCAGGAATAGTAGGCTCATTTCTCTCTGCAATAATCTGGATTGTAGCGCAGACAAAAACAGCTATTTCTGCAATAGTTTCTCAACATTATGGAGCAAATAGACTGCATGCTGTTAAAACATTAGTTCCTCAAGCTTTAGCATTTAATTTTCTTTTTAGCTTAATAATTTACTTTGGAACTGCGTGGGTGGCAGAAAGTATCTTCAGTCTATATAATGCTGAAGGACTTATTTTACAATACACAGCCGATTATTACCAAATTAGAGCGCTTGGATATCCACTTACACTAGTAACATTCGGGATTTTTGGTGTTTTTAGAGGTATGCAAAATACGCTCTGGGCTATGGCATGTAGCTTAACTGGAGCTGCAGTAAATATTATTTTAGATTATGTTTTAGTATATGGAATTGATGGAATAATTCCCGCTATGCATCTTAAAGGTGCCGCATACGCCAGTGTTATTGCACAGCTAGTAATGCTTATAATGGCAATCTTTTTTTACATTTATAACACCCCTTTTAACTTTAAGATAAGCACTAATATAAATCCACAAATGAAAAAGCTCTTATTGATGAGTGCTAATTTATTTGTGAGAACAGCAGCTTTAAATTTCGCCATTTATCTTGCAAACAGTTATGCTACAGACTATGGAAAAAATTATATTGCCGCACAAAGCATCTTAATGAACATATGGCTTTTCTTTTCTTTTTTTATTGATGGGTATGCTAATGCAGGAAATGCTATTTCAGGAAGGTTATTAGGTTCCAAAGATTACAAGCGCTTATGGTATTTAAGTATCGATATTTGTAAATATGCTATTATAATCTCCCTAATTTTGATGGTAATCTGTGGATTATTTTATGACGAAATAGGACGTCTTTTCAACAAAGAGGAAGCCGTTTTAGGTCTCTTTTCATCGGTATTTTGGATTGTATTAATCATGCAACCCGTTAATGCAGTTGCTTTTATGTTCGACGGGATATTTAAAGGGTTAGGCGAGGCTAGCTACCTCAGAAATGTTCTTTTAGCAGCTACTTTCCTTGGGTTTGCTCCTACACTATTTTTATTAGATTCATTTGATTATAAATTATACGCTATTTGGATTGCTTTCTTTGTTTGGATGCTTATTCGATCTTCAGCACTAGTAATTAAATTCAGAAGAAAATATGTTAATGAATCTACACCCAGATGATTTAACTAAAAATAAATAACCATTAAAAGCAGATTTAAAATCTACTCAAGAAGCAAAAGAGACTTAGATTTCTTAAATTTGGAAAACACCTTTTATATATTATCAATATGGGCACAGATAGAATTGACGGAAGTTTATACACTAAAATTGAAAATAATATTGCTATCCTAGAATTTGGGCATCCTGCAAGCAATTCTTTCCCTTCAATACTTTTGAAAAGACTTACTGATGAAATAAATTCGTTATCTGAAAATGAAGAAGTTCACCTGATTGTATTAAAGAGTGAAGGTGAAAAAGCATTTTGCGCTGGAGCTTCATTTGATGAACTTATTGCTATTGAAAACAATGAACAAGGAAAGGCTTTTTTTAGTGGTTTTGGAAATGTTATCAATGCCATGCGAAAATGTAGTAAACTAATTATTGGTCGCATTCAAGGAAAAACTGTAGGAGGTGGTGTTGGACTTATTGCGGCATGTGATTATGCTATTGCAACAGAAGCAGCAGCTATTAAATTATCCGAATTTACTATTGGTATTGGTCCTTTTGTAATTGCTCCTGCGATAGAGCGTAAAATGGGAGTAGCCGCTTTGGCAGAATTAACAATTGCAGCTACCGAATGGAAAAATGCTTATTGGGCTAAAGAAAAAGGGTTGTATGCCAAAGTATATGAAACTCTTACCGAAGTAGATGATGAAATCAATACTCTAACGAACAAATTAGCGGGATACAACCCAGAATCGTTATATGCCATGAAAAAGGCATTATGGGAAAATACCAAAAGCTGGGATTCGCTCTTAGAAGAAAGAGCTAAAACATCAGGAAAATTGGTATTATCTGACTTTACTAAGAAAGCATTAGAGAAATTTAAAAAATAAGCTCTTCGCTATCAATAGCTTTTGTGACATTTGCTTTAATAGTTGGAAAACTAGTAAAAAACTTACGTCCATCTTTTCTTTTTAAAACTGCAAGTTGCTCTCCATCTGCATTTGTATTAATTTCAGTTACTACAACTTCATTGTTATAAACAGATTTGTAGTTTGGTACTCCACCTCTTTTTATAATAATATTCTTTCTAGGTAAATCAATGTGGTTGTAAGTACTTTCAGAAATACTATTAATTGTTAGAACATCTCCAACTTTAACCTCTTTATCTTGTGCTTGGACAGCAAACACAAAAAATGAGAATACTGCAAAAAACAATCTCTTTTTCATATCTATTTTGCTTAATTGTTATTATACTCTAATTATATTAACAAATATACAAAATATTATGATTTTGATAAATAGCGAAATTCATAAAAAAATGCTAAAATCGAGGCTCTTAAAGACAGAGAATCAACTACTTAAAAGCTTGTTCTCCCGTGATATCCGCCCCAGTTATTAGCAGGTGAATATCATGGGTTCCTTCATAGGTTATAACGCTCTCTAAATTCATCATATGACGCATAATGCTATACTCACCACTAATCCCCATAGCTCCTAGCACTTGCCGAGCTTCCCTTGCTATATTTAGAGCCATGTTAACATTATTACGTTTTGCCATAGAAATTTGAGCAGAAGTAGCTTTTCCTTCATTTTTAAGTTGACCTAAACGAAGTGCTAGCAATTGTGCTTTTGTAATTTCTGTAATCATTTCAGCTAACTTTTTTTGCTGAAGTTGTGTAGAAGCGATAGGCTTTCCAAATTGAATTCGTTCTTTAGAATACCTCAACGCAGTATCATAACAATCCATAGCTGCACCAATTGCGCCCCAAGCGATTCCGTATCTAGCAGAATCTAAACAGCCCAGAGGAGCTCCAAGTCCACTTTTACCAGGCAATATATTTTCTTTAGGCACTTTTACATTATCAAAAATCAATTCTCCTGTAGCAGAAGCCCTAAGCGACCATTTACTATGAGTCTCTGGCGTTGAGAATCCATCCATACCTCTTTCTACAATGAGGCCATGGATACGCCCCTCTTCATTTTTTGCCCAAACTACGGCAATGTCTGCAAATGGGGCATTTGAAATCCAAAGCTTTGCTCCGTTTAAAATATAATGATCCCCAGCATCCTTAAATTTAGTCTCCATTCCTCCAGGATTAGAGCCATGATTAGGTTCTGTAAGTCCAAAACACCCCATAAACTCTCCTGAAGCTAATTTTGGAAGGTACTTTTTACGCTGTGCTTCCGATCCATACTTCCAAATAGGGTACATAACTAAAGAGGATTGCACAGATGCTGTAGAACGAACACCGCTATCTCCTCTTTCTATTTCTTGCATGATAAGACCATAACTAATCTGATCTAAACCTGCACCTCCATATTCCTCGGGAATATAGGGACCAAATGCTCCTATCTCTGCTAGTCCTTTTATAATTTGTTTTGGAAATTCTGCTTTTTGAGCATAGTCTTCAATTATTGGAGAAACTTCCTTTTTAACCCAACTACGCGCAGCGTCACGCACTAATTTATGTTCTTCGGAAAGTAAATCATCTATATTATAATAATCAGGTGCTTCGAAAAGGTCTGGTTTCATGGTTAACTTTTATGAATTGTTTTACTCAAATATAACCAAAGAAATATAACATATCAACGATGTATTGTTATATTTTACCCGTTTATTAAGTGAAGTATGAAGTTAATAGTTGTTTTACTGGTAATCGAGATTTAAAACTGCCTTATGATTCTGTAGAGTACATTTAGTATTTAATGTAATTACCTAGAAATTTTGTTGTTAATAGTGGGTTGTTTTCTATTTTCAGAAGGAAAATAAATTAACATTCAACAGAGAAATATAAATTATAAAATGTTTGTCCATTTCAAGAGAAACATGACAAAAAGAGTTGCTGCACTACTGGTTATTATTGAACTTTGCCAGAAATAAAGTCTACCTACCCATGTCTTCCACATATTTTTCCCGCCTATTTTTTTAACATAGTCACTAAGAGCTATATAATGAACAAAATTCATTAATAAAAAAATTAAAACCGCAATAACTACTATCCACATATTCTTTCATTTACTGAATTATAGTTTAATATAAAAACCAACCAATTAAACTCTTGGTATACTAAATATAGTGAAAATTATTTATAGTAAAGGAATGGCTTATTTTTGCTTTTATGCTACTAGCCAGAATCTTATATAAAAAAAGAGCATCTAAAATTAATTAAATGCTCTTTTAATATGATCTAAACTAATAAACGGCTATTACACTTCGTAATTATCCCAATTAGCAATTTCATTTCTTTCTTCAGGTTTAATACAAATATCTAAAGTACGCTGATCGTATTTCATATTATATTGAGCCAAAACATCGTCTGGAACTCCATCCCAAACATTTGGTGTATTCCCAACATAGCCAAGATATTTAATCCCTTCTTCGCTTGTAAAATATCCCGTAGACACTAAATCTCTTAAACGTGTAAAAAAGCGAGCTCCTTGAACAAGATGTGGTTTTACATCATCTGGATAAGCAATATCTTCAACGATTTCTATCTGTTGCTCTTCAGAAATACTTTTAAAAACCTTATTAAAGCGTTTATTACTTTCATGATCTATCCACATAATCCCACCTCGAAGTGGTAATTGATGATGCGGCATATCTAAAACTATGTATGAGATAAAGTCTATGACTCCTACTTTACTAGCTGCACTATAATCACCTTCAGCAGGAATAATTATATCAGCAAGAACGGTAAGTGTTTCTAATTCATGATCGTTAAAATAAGCCCCTTTAGCACGTAACTCCTCTTCATAGGCTAACTCTTCTTTGGTACGTGTTGTGTCGTAATTATTATCACTATCACTTGGCGCATCTGTGTTTGCAATGGTTGGCTCTTCGGTATCAGTAAGACATCCCGAAAACATAAATCCGGAAGTAACAGTACCTGCCACCATGGCTTTTAAACTTTTTCTTCTATCCATGATTTTTATGTTTTAAATATTCATTTTTTTCATTTCTTCTGTAAGATAATCAGACGCCCTCCAAGCCAATGCTAAAATTGTCCATGTAGGATTTTTATCTGCTTGAGAAACAAAAGCTCCACCATCCATAACAAATAAATTTGGCACATCATGCGTTTGATTATATCTGTTTACCACAGAAGTAGAAGGATCATCACCCATTCTCGTTGTACCCACTTCGTGAATAATTCTTCCTGGAGCATCTAATCCATAATCGCTTTCTTTTCCAGGCTTATCTCCCAATGGAATAGCTCCCATGTTATGATAAAGCTCTTCAAAAGTGTCTTGCATGTGTTTTGCTTGCTTAACCTCATCGTCTGTCCAATTATAGTTAAAACGCAACACTGGAATTCCGTATTTATCGACTACATTAGGATCTATCTCACAGTAATTATCTTTCTGCGGAATACTTTCACCTCTACCAGCCATACCAACCGTGGCACCATAATATCTACTAACATCTTCTTTTAGTCCAACTCCATAACCCCCAGCCTTTTTATTTTCGCCAGGTTTTTGAAACTTTCCATTAAGATTTTGAATTCCCATTCCAGCTCCATAAGAAGGCATTCCCATACCTCCCCAATATTCAATATGATATCCTCTAGAAAATCCAAGATCCTTTTTATCATTTAACCACCATGGAACATATAAATGCATTCCTCCAACACCATCTTCATTATAACGTTTTCTTTCCATTAATTCAGGGATTATTGCAGATCTAGAAGCTCCTGTAGAATCGTGTAAATACTTTCCTACTACACCACTTGAATTGGCAACTCCATTTGGAAATCTTTCTGACTTAGAATTCAATAAAATCCTAGCAGAACTACAAGCACTAGCAGCTAAAATAACAACTTTTGCTTTTACCGTGTACTCTTGATTATCATATTTATTTACATAAGAAACACCTGTAGCTTTTCCATTTTCATCCGTTAAAACCTCTCTTACCATTGCATTTACATAGAGATCTACATTATCATACTCCAATGCTGGTTTTACCAAAACAGATGAAGACGAGAAATCTCCGTAAATACTACATGAACGAGAACATTGACTACAATAGAAACAAGCACCACGACGATTATCTACACGTTTAGTAAGAATAGAAAGTCTTGATGGAATAACAGGAATATTAGATTTTGCTCCTGCTTTTTTAAGATATAATTCGTGTAAACGGGGTTTTGGTGGTGGTAAAAAATACCCATCTGGTTCATTTTTAATGTTTTCTTTACTACCAAAGACTCCAATAAATTTATCAACCTTATCATAGTAAGGTTTTACATCGTCATAAGAAATAGGCCAGTTATCTCCTTTTCCATCAAAATCTTTTCTTTTGAAGTCCAAAGGCCCAAAACGTAGCGATATACGTCCCCAGTGATTTGTTCTTCCACCAACCATTCTAGAACGGAACCAATCAAATTTAGATCCATTTTTATGAGTGTACGGTTCGCCATCTAGCTTCCATCCACCATAAGCCATATCGAAATCTCCAAAAGCTCTTGTGCTTCCAGCCCCTCGACGAGGAGATTCATAAGGCCATTTAAATTGCGTTTGTTGATCGGGATTAGCAGGGTCAAAATTAGGTCCAGCTTCTAGCAAGGCTATTTTAAAACCAGCTTCAGAAAGCACCTTTGTCGCCATTCCTCCTCCAGCTCCAGAACCCACGACCAAAATGTCGTAAACCTTAGACGCTTCTTTAATTTGAAAAGACATTTACGTTTGTATTAGTTAATATTAATTTTATATAAATCTTATTTATTGTAAAGGATTTTATTTGGGCGATTACTCATATAAAAGTTTAACTCGCCTCCTTTTATAATATCGTCATGCTTTATAAATGGTTCCTTTAACTCTTTACCATTTAATAAAACTTTATCGACAAATACATTTTCTTCTGATTGATTCTTAACAACCACTTTAAATTTATTACCATTTTCAAGATTCACAGTAGCGCTTTTCATCGCAGGGCTTCCTAATGCATATACATCTGAGCCTGGTGCAACTGGATAAAACCCTAAAGTACTAAAAATATACCAAGCACTCATTTGTCCAAAATCATCATTCCCACCTAAACCATCAGCTTTAGGTTGGTACATTGCTTTTAATATCATCCTAATTTTATCTTGAGATTTCCATGGAGTATCTGTCCAATTATACAAGTACACTACATGGTGAGAAGGTTCATTTCCATGAACATAATTACCAATTATTCCTTCACGGGAAATATCTTCCGTATTTTCAAAATATTTATCTGGTAAATCCATAGAAAAAAGCGAATCTAAATGCTGCGAAAAGACTTCCTTACCTCCCATCATTTCAATCATCTTATTTGGCGCGTGTGGGACATACAAACTATAATTCCACGAGTTACCTTCAATAAAACCTTGCCCATGAGTATTTAATGGATCAAAATCCTTTTTAAAGCTTCCGTCGTCTAATTTAGGACGCATAAACCCGCTTTTCTCATCATATACATTTTTATAATTCTCAGCACGTTCACTAAATTCGTTATAAATATCATCCTTCCCTAGTTTCTTTGCTGCCTGCGCAATTGCCCAATCATCATAAGCATACTCTAGCGTTTTAGAAACAGAAGAACCATTTTTATCTTCTGGAACATATCCTTTTTCCATATAATATTCTAAGCCATCGTAATAAGGAACCTTTGCTGTATGAACACTTGCCATAAGTGCAGCTTCAGCATCAAAACCTGTATTACCTTTTACAATAGCATCAGCAATTACAGAAACACTGTGATATCCAATCATACACCAATTCTCATTGGCATAATGAGACCAAACTGGAAGCATCCCATGTACACTTTGATTATAATGCGAAACCATAGAATTAATCATGTCTGAATTTCTCTTAGGTTGCAATACATTGAATAATGGATGTAATGCTCTGTATGTATCCCATAAAGAAAAACTAGTGTAATTTGTAAAATTCTCAGCTTGATGAATATTCATGTCTAAACCACGATATTTACCATCAACATCCATATAAACTGTTGGACCAAGAAAAGCATGATACATTGCCGTATAGAAATTTACCATTTCATCTTGATTTATAGGATCCAATTGAACCTTATTCAGTTCAGAATTCCATGAACTTTGTGTTTCCTCCTTGACCTTTTCAAAATCCCAATGAGGAATTTCTACATTCATATTATTAATAGCCCCTTCTGTACTCACAGGAGAAATAGCAAACTTAATTTTCACCTTTTCACCTTCAGAAGTATTAAAATCAAAATATGCTTTTAAATTTTCTCCCGCCATTTCTGGAAAGTTAGTGTTTTGGTCAAACTTTCTCCAAAAGCCCTTGTAAACATTATTGTCATAATTTTCTTGACCATATTTAGTGATTGGCTTACTAAAAGCCATCGCAAAATAAACTTTACGTGTTCTTGCCCAACCATTAGTTTGTCTGTAACCAGTAACTAGCGTATCGTTTTCTACACGAACAAAGGTCCATACATTTTTCTCCTCATAATTATAAATTCCCGATGTTAGATCTAAAATAATATGAGATGCTTCCGATTTTGGAAATGTATACTGATGCATCCCTACACGTGTAGTCGCAGTTAATTCAGCTTTAATATTATAATCTTCTAGCTGAACGCTATAATAACCAGCTTCTGCATGCTCATTTTTATGAGAAAATCGTGAACGATACCCAGTATCTGGATTAGATTCTGTTCCTGGATTCATTTGAAGCTCGCCTACAGTAGGCATGATTAAAAAATCACCTAAATCTGAATGTCCTGTACCGCTAAAATGTGTATGACTAAAACCAACAATAGTTGTATCATCATATTGATATCCTGCGCAATATTTATATACATCTGGATTATAATGCCCATCTATCTCATAAGGAATGGTATCCGTATCTGGACTTAGTTGTACACTCCCAAATGGAGCCGTAGCACCTGGATATGTATGTCCCATTTTGGCAGTTCCAATCATTGGATCTACATACTGGACTAAATTTTGGAAATCATCAGTATGATTAGAAGCTGACTCATTAGCGACTTCTTTCTTCTGATTACACGCCACAAACATTAATGCTGAGAAAAAAACAGCAAACTTTAACGTATATTCATATATAAATTTAGGAGGTTTTATCATAATCTCTCTTAAACAATTTACATTTTATTCATTTGATAAAGAATATGGAGCATCTGATTTTTCTGTTCCTCTATTCTTATTAGGCGTGCTACTCATTTCAAAATCAATCTTAGCTCCTTCCATTAAAGCTTTATGACTGATAAAGTTTTTGCTATAATTCTGCCCGTTAAGACTCATTTGATCCACATACCTATTCTTGTCATTATTATTAGGAGCATCAATTATAACTTTTTTGCCATTTTGTAATTCAACAGTAAGCTTTTTAAATAGTGGGGCACCTAAAACATATTCATCCGTTGCTGGACAAACTGGATAAAATCCCATTGCAGAAAACACGTACCAAGCTGATGTTTGTCCGTTATCTTCATCACCACAATAACCGTCTGGCGTAGGCATATACATTCTATCCATTGTTTCACGAACCCAATACTGAGTTTTCCATGGCTGAGAAGCATAATTATACAAATAAATCATGTGTTGAATAGGTTGATTCCCATGTGCATATTGCCCCATGTTTGCTATTTGCATTTCGCGAATTTCATGGATAACACCTCCATAATAGCTTTCATCAAAAATTGGTGGTAAAGTAAATACTTCGTCTAGTTTAGCTGTAAAACTATCTTTCCCTCCCATTAAATCCATAAGTCCTTGGATATCATGAAAAATAGACCATGTATAATGCCAACTATTACCCTCGGTAAAAGCATCTCCCCATTTAAATGGATTAAATGGCTCCATGAATTTACCATCTTTATTTTTACCACGCATTAAATTGGTTTCCTTATCGAATAGATTTTTATAGTTTAAACTTCTTTCTTTATAAAGTTTTATTTCTTTTTTAGGTCTGTCTAAGGCTTTTGCTAACTGATAAATTGCAAAATCATCATAAGCATATTCTAATGTACGGGCTGCATTTTCATTAATATCTACATCGTAAGGAACATAACCTAAGTCTTTATAATATTCTGCTCCGGCACGACCAACAGCAGTAAGCGGCCCTGCATTATTTGCTCCATGAATAACAGCTTCATAAAGTGTTTCTATGTCGTAATTAGCATCTTTATTTTTAAGATAAGCATCTGCAACTACAGAAGCGGAGTTATTTCCAACCATAACACTTCTAAGTCCTGGACTTGCCCATTCTGGCAGCCATCCACTTTCTTTGTAAGCATTTGCCAAACCTTCTTGCATTTGAACATTTAACTCAGGATACATTAGATTTAAGAAAGGAAACAGAGATCGGAAGGTATCCCAAAAACCTGTGTCCGTAAACATGTATCCAGGCAAGACCTTACCATTGTATGGACTATAATGAACTACGTTTCCATCTTTATCGTATTCAAAAAACTTTCTTGGAAAAAGAAGAGAACGGTATAAGCAAGAATAGAAAGTCTCAAACTGATCTATAGTTCCGCCTTCTACTTTAATTCTATTTAATTCTTTATTCCATATATTTCTTCCTGCCTCTTTTAAAGCATCAAAATCTTTATTCCCAATTTCTTTTAAATTAATTTCAGCTTGTTCAATGCTTATGAAAGAAGACGCTACTTTGGCATTTACCTGTTGTCCTTTTTTGGTTTTAAATCCGACAACGGCACCAACATGATCTGCTTCATTTTCTAAAACATCTTGAAGTTTATTGTTGCTGAAAGTATTTGTACTAACAAAAGGCGTATCAAATTCAATAACAAAGTAATTTTTAAAATTATCAGGAACTCCACCGCTATTTTTAGTAGTATAACCTATTATTTTATTTTCCTTCGGAAGTAATTTCACATATGATCCTTTGTCTAATGCATCGATTACAATATAAGCACTATCAGTTTCTGGAAAAGTAAATCTAAAGCGAGCAGCTCTTTCTGTTGGTGTAATCTCTGTGGTAACATTGTGATCCGCCAAATAAACACTATAATAATGAGGCTTTACGGTTTCGGCTTTATGAGAAAACCAACTTGCACGATCGTCTTCATTAAAAACTAACTTTCCAGTAATTGGCATGATAGCAAATTGCCCATAGTCGTTCATCCAAGGTGATGGCTGATGTGTTTGTTTAAAACCTCGGAGTTTATCTGCATCGTATTCATATGCCCAACCATTCCCCATTTTACCAGTTTGAGGTGTCCAAAAATTCATTCCCCAAGGCATTGCAATAGCTGGATATACATTACCATTAGACATACTTGGTTTTGAGTCGGTTCCCATTAAGGGCTTGACATAATCAATTGGATTCTCAATTGAAGCTATTTGCTTTGTTTGTCCAAAAGAGACAGCGCATATAAATATAAAATAGATAAAAAATGATGGTCTCATAAGTAAATATAGCTTAACATTAAAGCTTTTTTAGTTGTTTGCTTATTGTAATTTATCTAAAATAAAACAAATAGCTTAAGCTTTCTTATTTTAAAATTAATAATTAGTAAAACGTTTTAGCAATTATTAACCAAGATGACTTATAATATTAATTTAGATAAGGTTCTGCTATATTACAAAAAAATAAATATTGACGCAAAATTAAGTCTCTAGCTTAAAGAAGCATACAATATTATTGATTAGTAAAGTGAAAATATAAACATCTTCTAGATACTTACATTTTTAAGTAAAAGTCTTTGGTAAGCTCTATATAGTCTGTGGTATACTTATGTCTTTCTTTTTCTATAATCAGTTCTTCATAATTACAGTCTGATTCTAAAAAGGACAATTCTATAAGAGATCTTTTAACTTCTGAAGTGGGATTTCCTTTAACTCGTAATACTCGATTAGGAAAAAGGTTGTTTTTTGAAGCCAATTCTAAAAAACTAACTTCTTCTTTATATGGAATAATGATACTAAAAACTCCACTAGAAGATAATAGAAGAGACACTCCTTTTAATAAATCTTCAAAAGGGAGTGAAAAATTAGATCGTGCTTTTTCTCTTTGGTTATCATGGCTTGTAAAGTCTTCTGTATAAAAAGGAGGATTGGAAATTATCAAATCATATTTATCCTCAATCTCCTCAACGAACTCATCAAAACCTGCATGATAACAAAACAAACGATCTCCCCATGAAGAAGTTTCAAAATTACCTACACATTGCTCATAAGCATCATCGTCTATTTCTATTGCATCAATTAATTCGGCATTACTCCTTTGCGCGAGCATCAATGCAATTAATCCGGTTCCTGCTCCTATATCTAGAACAGAAAAAGGATTACCTTTTAAAGAAGTCCATGCTCCTAATAGCACTCCATCCGTTCCTATTTTCATAGCGCAACGGTCTTGCTGAACAGTAAACTCTTTAAATTTAAAAGGCTTCGTAGACATTTTTAATATATTATAGAGAATTTATAGATATAGGTCAATAAGTCCCTCGGGAGTTTTTACGACCACTTCATTGTTTTCTCGATCTATTTTTTCAATAAACTCATCGTTCATTGGAATCAAAATTTGTCTACCTTCATTTTCTACCTCAAAAAGTGCTTGGGCAGTATTATCATTAACGGAAACAATGGTCCCTACAGCACCATACTTCACATCTTTCATTGTAAAACCAATAATCTCATGGAAATAAAACTTATCTCCAGTTAATTTAGGCAAGAACTCTAAAGGCAAATAGAGTTCACTCTTCAAAATAGAATCTGCTTCGGCTTCTGTATCTACATCCTCTAATCGCATTCTTAAGAGCTGCGATTTATGCAAGGAAGATTTCTCTATAAAAAAAGGAACCAGATTATTACCATGGGCAATAAATACTGATTCCAAATCTTTGTAAAGTTCAGGTTCATCAGTATCGAGCTTTGCCAATACTTCACCCTTAAAGCCGTACTTTTTAACTATTTTTCCGAGATAGAAGCATTCTTCTTTTCTCATGGAAATATATTAAGCGTTTGCTTTATTTTCTTCTTGTGCATCAGCTGCTGGAGCCTCTGCTTCTGCTTCAGGAGCAGCTTCTTCAGCTACTTCTTCTTCAGCTGGAGCTTCTGCTGCTTTAGCATCTGCAATACGCTTTTCATTAATTGCTTTTTCAGCTTCTAATGCTTTAGCTTTAGCCTCTTCTTTAGCTTTGTCTAAGTCACTTTGCTTAGCCTCTACTATTCCAGCTTTATCTTCAACCCAAGCATTGAATTTCTCTTCTGCTTGCTCTGCTGTTAAAGCTCCTTTAGCTACACCTCCTAAAAGGTGGTGCTTTAATAAAACACCTTTGTAAGATAAAATTCTTCTAGCAGTATCAGTTGGCTGTGCACCATTCTGAAGCCATTTTACAGAACCATCTACATCCAAGTCAATTTGAGCTGGATTTGTGTTTGGATTGTAAGTTCCTAATTTTTCAAGAAATTTACCATCTCTTTTTGCGCGAGCATCAGCCGCTACAACCCAATAAAAAGGTTTTCCTTTTTTACCGTGTCTTTGTAATCTAATTTTTACTGGCATAATCCATTAATTTGCGGGGTACTCGACCCCATTATTAATTATGTTTCGCTCGCCATATGGCTTAAGCGGGTGCAAATATACGCTATTTCTCTTTTGATATCAATATCAAACACTTCTTTTTGTGTAAAAAACTGAAAATAAATTATTTATTGAAAATTTCAAAAAAACATAATAATGTTAAATATTCTATAGTTTTACTATTAATTATGAATATAATAGTTAATATGTCGTATATTTACACGCTCCTTCAACAACAATTGATCATATAATATTTTACCGAATAAGTGATGATTCATCTCACCCCCCAACTACTACACTATATTAGTTAAGAAAAAAGAGATGTTTTTTTCGATGGAAAGCCTGGTTTATACCGGGCTTTTACTATTTACAATACACTACTTTTATACAAGAGACCCCTTATAGGTTACTAAACGCACTCGTTTTAGTATAATAATAGTAACTTTGTGTTTTCAGAAATTATATCTTCACAACATCATGGCACAAGAAAACAATAGAAAGGTCTCTTTTGAAGGTGACATAAAATTCACTGGAATAAAATTAAAAACACCCGAAGTTTATGCTGCTGGTTTTAAAGCTGTAAAAGTCGCATTAGAGCATACTTTTAAAGAAATGGGAGTCTCCAGATCGTTACCTACACTTTCACACATGAATCAGAAAGATGGTTTTGATTGCCCAGGTTGCGCATGGCCAGATCCAGAAAAGCCTTCAAAATTAGGAGAATACTGTGAGAATGGCGCAAAAGCCTTAGCAGAAGAGGCAACTCTTAAACAAGTGGATATCAATTTTTTTGAAAAATATTCTCTTGAAGAACTCTCCAAATGGTCGGATTTTGAAATTGGAAAAAGTGGACGTATAGAAACTCCTATGATTTTAGAGGAAAACTGCACACACTATAAGCCAATTTCATGGGAGGAGAGTTTTAATGTTATTGCTGAAGAATTAAAAAAACTGAATTCTCCAAATGAAGCTGTTTTTTACACTTCTGGTAGATCAAGTAATGAAGCGGCATTTTTATACGGTCTATTTGCTAGAGCTTTTGGCACTAATAATATGCCAGATTGCTCCAATATGTGTCATGAATCTAGCGGAGTAGCATTAGTAGAAACACTGGGAATAGGTAAGGGTTCTGTAAAACTTGAAGATTTTGAAGATGCAGAAGTGGTTATGGTGATTGGTCAGAATCCAGGTACAAATCACCCTAGAATGCTTTCTGCTCTAGAGAAATGTAAAAATAACGGCGGACATGTAGTAAGTATTAACCCTTTAGAAGAGGCTGGATTAACAAGGTTTAAAAATCCACAGGAAGTAAACGGGCTCCTATTTTCTGGAACTGCCCTTACGGATATTCATCTTCCTGTGAAAATAAATGAAGACGTTGCGCTCTTAAAACTTATCATGAAGAAGCTTGCTTTACTAGATACTTCAGAGCCTGTTTTTGATCATGATTTTATTAATAAATATACTGCTGGTTACGAATCTTTCTTATCGCATTTAAATCAATTTTCAGAAGAAGAACTTTTAAAACGTTGCGGCGTAAAAGAGAGTTTAATAAACCAAACTGTAGCTCTATTAGCAAAAAAGAAGAAAATTATTGTTTGTTGGGCAATGGGACTTACACAGCATAAAAATGGTGTTGAAAACATTAAAGAATGCGTAAATCTATTGCTTCTAAAAGGTAGTTTAGGAAAACCTGGCGCTGGAACATGCCCTGTTCGCGGACACAGTAATGTACAAGGTGATCGCTCTGTTGGAATTATGCATTTTGTAGATAAGGAGTTAAATAATAACATCAAAAAGGTTTTTAATTTCTCCGCTCCGCAAGAAGAAGGTTATGATACCGTAAAGGCCATCGAAGCTATGCATGAAAACAAAGCAAAAGTGTTTATTGCTCTTGGAGGAAACTTTGTTTCTGCAGCTTCCGATACAGAATACACAGCAAACGCATTGCAGAAATGTAACCTTACTGTACATATAAGTACCAAACTGAATAGATCTCACTTAATCCCTGGAAAAAAAGCATTAATTCTCCCTACATTGGGACGCTCTGAGCAGGATAAAAAAGATAATAAAATTAGATTTCTTACTGTAGAGAATAGCATGGGTAAAGTTCATCGTACAAAAGGAATTCTCCCTCCATCTTCTACAAACTTAAAAAGTGAACCTGAAATTGTAGGAGGGATTGCTAATGCATATTTTAATGGTAATCACTCTGTAAATTGGTCTGATTTAAGTGAAAATTACGATCTTATTCGTGAGAAAATGGGTGCTGTAATTCCTAGTTTTAATAAAGTTTCTAAAAAGAGTGAAGGCACAGGCTACTACTTGCCTAACAATGTCCGAGAGTTAGATTTTAGTAAACTTCCGCAGGGAAAAGCACAGTTTAGCAATTGTAATTTACCTTCTCACGAATTATCAGAAAATGATTTTTTATTGATGAGTATTAGATCTCATGATCAATTTAACACTACTATTTACGGACTCAATGATCGCTATCGAGGAATTTATAATGAAAGACGTATTGTTATGATTAATGAAGATGATATGGAAAAATTTCAGCTTAAAAAACTCGATAAAATAAACATTATAAGTAATTATGATGGCGTTACACGAATTGCTAGACAATTTCTTGTGATCCCTTATAAAATACCGAAAGGCAACTTGGCAGCTTATTTTCCTGAAACTAATGTTCTAATTCCACACAATCAGTTTGCAGATAAAAGCTATACGCCCATTAGTAAATCCGTAAAAGTAACAATTGAAAAATGTAGTTCGTAACAAATAAATAGAACGTCAAAACTACTCCTTTTATATACTGATGCATCAAATAGAGGGATTCTAACTACAAAGTGATACTTTTGTAATATGGCTGGAATTTACATTCATATCCCTTTTTGCAAGCAGGCTTGCCACTATTGCGATTTTCATTTTTCTACTTCTATGAAAAAGAAATCGGAACTTATAAATGCGCTTGCTCAAGAAATGATTCTTCGGAAGTCAGAAATCGATGAGCCTGTAGAAACTATTTATTTTGGCGGAGGTACTCCCAGCGTTTTATCAGTTGAAGAAATTAATTTTTTAATAGACACCGCATACAATCATTATGAAATAAGTGAAAAGCCAGAAATAACGCTAGAAGCTAACCCCGATGATCTTGACAAAGAAAAAATAATTGCATTTTCGCAAACTCCAATAAACCGATTAAGTATTGGAATACAATCTTTCTTTGAAGAGGATTTAAAACTAATGAACCGTGCTCATAATGCTAAAGAAGCTAAAGAGAGTCTAGATCTTGCTACCCGATATTTCGCAAATATTTCTATCGACCTTATTTATGGAGTTCAACAGATGTCTATAGCGCGCTGGAAAGAAAATATCCAAACAGCTTTAGATTACAACATCCCTCATATTTCCAGCTATGCACTTACAGTAGAGCCTAAAACAGCATTAGCAAAGTTTATAGAAAAAGGTATTATAGAAGATGTAGATGACGCCTTAGCGCAACAACATTTTGATGTATTAGTAGACACTTTAGAGAAGAATAATTTTGAGCATTACGAGCTTTCTAACTTCGGAAAAAAAGGCTTTTTCAGTAAAAACAATACCGCTTATTGGCTCGGAAAAAAATACCTTGGCATTGGTCCTTCTGCTCATAGTTTTAATGGCAAAAATAGAAGTTGGAACATTAACAATAACACGAAGTATATTAAAAGCATTACTGAAAACATGCTACCAAGCGAAATAGAAACATTAACCCCCATCGATAGATATAATGAAGCTGTAATGACGGGATTAAGAACTTCTTGGGGAGTTTCTATAGATAAAATTCAGGAAGAATTCGGTGAAAATTTCAAGAAATACATTTTCGAGCAAGCTGAAAAACATATTACTAGAGACTTGCTAATTTTTACTTCAGAAGAAAATAAAACAGTTCTTAAGACTACAAAAAAAGGAAAATTTCTAGCCGATGGAATTGCATCCGATCTTTTTATGTTAAATTTAGAGTGATTCAATAAGTTGCATGAAAACAATCATAAAATACAACAATAAAGCATACGAAGTTGACCTCTCTAAACCTTTAGATATTTCTATTCCTTTAAAGGGAGATGTTTCGAACCCAAATGCATGGTATGTTCCTGCCCCAAAGATAACGCCAGTTAAAGACGGAGACTTTACTGGGAGCATTAAAGCAGGTGCCTCTACAAATTTTAATAACATATTTTTTAACCCTCACGCACACGGTACGCATACAGAATGCGTTGGCCATATTACCAGAGACTTCTATAATATAAATGATGTTTTAAAACAGTTCTTCTTTATAGCTGAATTGATAACTATTTCTCCAGAACAAAGGGGAAATGATATGGTAATCACAAAAAAGCACCTAGAATCTAAACTGAAAGATACAACAACGGAGGCTTTAATTATTAGGACTCTACCCAATACCAACACCAAACTTACTAAACAATATTCGCATACAAACCCGCCTTATCTTTTAGAAGAAACCGCTATCTTTATAAGAGAATCTGGAATTAATCACCTTTTAATAGATTTACCTTCTGTAGACAAAGAAAAAGACGACGGAGAATTATTAGCTCATAAAAGTTTTTGGGATTATAATAATAACATTAGATTGGATGCTACAATTACAGAGTTTATTTTTGTACCGAATTCAATTTCAGATGGTAGCTATATTTTAAACCTACAGATAGCTCCTTTTGTAAACGATGCTTCCCCTAGCAAACCTATTTTATATAAAATAGCGAATTCATGAAAAGTAGTTTAAAAATAGAAGAGTTTTGCATGCTCATACTAGGAACTTTTCTTTTTAGCAAGCTATCCATAGATTGGTGGTGGTTTTTAATCTTATTTCTCACTCCAGATATTGGAATGCTGGGTTACTTAAAAGATTCTAAATTAGGCGCCATAACATACAACCTATTGCACCATAAAGGAATTGCAATAATTCTATATCTTACAGGGATTATTTTAAAAAATGAAATCCTTCAATTTATCGGATTATTAATTTTCTCTCATGCTTCTTTTGATAGAATGCTGGGCTATGGACTAAAATTTAAAGACAATTTTAACAACACACATTTAGGAAAAATATGAGTGATATTATCCAAATATTATTAGGACTGCTATTAGGGATTCTTGGTACTTATTGGCTGGTTTCAATATTATGGAAACGTAAATCTTCAGAAAGTACAGAAAAACAATCTGTAATACTTTTAGAGAAAATTAGAAACGTATATAAACTAGTAACAGTAGAAGGGGAGTTTGCGGAAATTTATCAATATGAGAATGTCCGCGAACATTTTATGAAACTTATCAGCAGCAAGAAAAAAGCATTGCTAGTAATAAATGCGAAGGTAAATATTGGCTTCGATCTAAAGAAAATAGAAATGCATGCCGACCCGAGTTCAAAAAAAATAATTCTTACTGCATTTCCACAACCTGAAGTACTAAGTATAGAACCAGATGTAAAATATTATGATATAAAAGAAGGCCTTTTTAATTGGTTTAAAACCGAAGATCTTTCTACTTTAAACAGTGAGGCCAAAGAGCATATTTTGAAAAAAATCCCTGAAAGCGGATTGATTGAAACTGCAAAAAAAGAAGCGCTAGATGCAGTTCTTATGATTGAAAATATGGTTCAAGCAATCGGTTGGAAATTAGACTACAAAGCGCTAGAAACCGATTTCATTCCTGAAAAAATTAAAGAAAAAGCTACTCTCAAAAAGTAACAACACATCCATAACATATAAATATCCGCTTATCATTGCGCCTATATAAGGATTCCAGCAACAAAGAGTTCCTCATATAAATCTATTATTCTATCTTTGCAGCTGTCTAAAAAACAATAGAAATGACTACAAATTTAGTAGAAGAACTACGTTGGAGAGGAATGGTACATGATATGATGCCAGGAACTGAGGAGCAATTAAGTAAAGAAATGACGCCAACATATATAGGTTTCGACCCTACGTCGGATTCCCTACATATTGGTAGCTTGGTGCCTATAATTATTCTTGTTCATCTCTATAAATCTGGTCATAAACCTATTGCATTAATTGGAGGTGCTACAGGAATGATCGGAGATCCTTCTGGAAAATCTGACGAACGTAACTTACTAGACGAAGCTACGCTGGCAAAAAATGTTGCAGGAATTAAAGGTGTGCTATCAAAATACCTTGATTTTAATGCTACTACTGAAAATGCACCGATTCTTGTTAATAATTACGATTGGATGAAAGATTTTTCTTTTATCGAATTCGCAAGAGACGTAGGAAAAAGAATTACTGTTAATTACATGATGTCTAAAGATTCTGTAAAAAAACGTCTTAGTGCCGATTCTGGTGTTGGAATGTCTTTTACTGAATTTACATACCAGTTAATTCAAGGATACGATTTTTACCATTTACATAAAGAATACGGTTGTATGCTACAAATGGGTGGTAGCGACCAATGGGGAAATATCACCACAGGAACAGAATTAGTGAGACGTATGAATGTTGACGCTGACGGAGACGAGCCTGCAAAAGCTTTCGCTCTTACATGTCCACTTATTACTAAAGCTGATGGTTCTAAATTTGGTAAATCTGAAGGAGGAAATGTATGGCTAGATGCCGATAAAACATCTCCATATAAATTCTACCAATTTTGGTTGAATACTTCTGATGAAGATGCTGAAAAATATATTAAGATTTTTACATTTTTAGATAAAGCTACAATTGATGCACTTATTACAGAGCACAAAGAAGCTCCACATATGCGTTTATTACAAAAACGCTTAGCACAAGAAGTAACAACTTTTGTTCACTCTCATGAAGAATATGAAAATGCTGTTAAAGCATCTAATATTTTATTTGGAGGAACAACAGACGACTTAAGATCGCTTAATGAAAAGACATTTTTAGATATTTTTGAAGGTGTTCCTCAAGCGGATATTGAACGTCAAGAAATTGAAAACGGATTAGATGTTATTGCTGCTTTAGCTGCAAATACAGGTTTCTTAAAATCTAACGGAGAAGCTAGAAGAGCGCTAAAAGAAAACTCTATTTCTGTAAATAAAGAAAAAGTAAAAGAAGACTATATAATTAAAAGTTCTGACCTTATTAACGATAAGTTTGTATTACTACAACGTGGTAAGAAAAACTATTTTGTAATTAAAGTGAAGTAAGAATATACCTCTTTTTAAAAAATACCCCAAGAGTTTTAAAACTCTTGGGGTATTTTTTTTGAATTCCATTCCATCAGATAAATTATAGAAATCATAAAATCACATCAATTAACTTCATAACAGGCAATTACACACACTTACATTCAGTAAAATAATTGTTCATTCAATAGAATTAAAAACTACATTTGCCAGCTTTTTAAATTTAATGAATGAAGGAATTGTTTGATCAATTGGATTTCGTTGAAAATCCGTTGTATGAGAATATTATTACAGATCTTATAGAACAACAATATAGTATTATTGATGATTTCTTTTCTCCAGAAGAAGTAACCTTACTTAGAGACTCTCTACTTGAAAAATACGAAGAAGACAACTTTAAAAAAGCTGCTATAGGTAATAAGTTTGAGGAAAAAATTATAAATGCCATTCGTGGAGATTTTGTTTTATGGATCGACGAAAAGAAAAATGACCCGAGCGAACAGCTATTCTTCTCGAAAATAAATAACCTTGTTAGCTATTTAAATGAAACATGCTTTTTAGGAATTCTCCACAAAGAGTTCCACTACGCAGTGTACCCAAAAGGCACTTTTTACAAACGTCATTTGGATACTTTTCAGAATGACAACCGTCGTAAGCTCTCATTTGTTTGCTATCTAAATGATGATTTATGGAAGAATGATAATGGTGGAGAGTTAACTATTTACAAAACGGAAAACAATCAAGAAATCACAAAAAACATCTATCCTTTACCTGGCCGAATTGTTATTTTTGAGAGTCAGGTTTTAGAACACGAGGTAAAACCTGTTCTTGCAGCAGAACGTTACAGCATTACTGGATGGTTAAAAACAAGGTAGTCTCTAAAAAATATTTTAAAAATTAAACACCCTTACTTTTTAAGTAACGATTTACATTACGCTCCAAAATTGGGAGCGTAACTGTACCTTGCCCTAAAATAACTTCATGAAACTCCCTAATATCAAAATCTACTCCCAATGCTTTCTCAGCCTTTTCCCTTAATTCTCGAATCTTAAGCTCTCCTATTTTATAAGAAATCGCCTGACCTGGCCAGCCTATATATCGGTCTGTTTCTGTGTTAATTTCATGTTCAGAAAGTGCTGTATTAGACCTCATATAATCTAATACTTCATCTCTTGTCCAGCCTTTAGCATGAATTCCAGTGTCTACAACCAATCGGCAAGCACGCCACATTTCGTATGTAAGTTTCCCAAACTCTTCGTACGGAGTAGTATAGATTCCCATTTCGTCTGCTAAAGATTCTGTATAAAGCGCCCATCCTTCTCCATAAGCTGATAAATATAAGTTTCTTCTAAATTTTGGAATGCTATCTCCTAATTCATTATTTAAAGATCCTTGTAAATGATGCCCCGGTACTGCCTCATGAGCAGTTAAAGCTGGTAGATTATACAACGGCCGACTCTCCAAATTATAAGTATTTACAAGATAATAACCTGGTGTAGTTTTATTTGAACTTCCTGCGTAGCGTCCAGCAGTATATTTTGGCGCCATAGCATCTGGAACTTTTATAACACCATATGGTTTTCTTGGTAGCGTATTAAAATATTTAGGAAGCTCCGCATCAATCCGTTTTGCAATATCTCTAGCTACCATTAATAATTCACGTCCTGAAGTGGCATAAAACTGCTTATCTGTTCTTAAAAACTCCAGAAAATCTTGAAAACTCCCTTCAAAACCTACCTTTTCAATTATTTTTTTCATTTCACTCTTAATTCGAGCTACTTCTTTTAAGCCTATTTCATGAATCTCATCAGCAGTATATTCTGTGGAGGTTGTGTAATAGTTAATTCTATTTTGATAAAATTCTTTCCCATTAGGCGTTTCCGAAACACCTATTTTAGCTCTTGTATTTGGAAGGTATTCGTTTTCTACAAATACTTTGATTTTTTTAAAGGCAGGAACAACACTTTCTCTTATCGCTTTTTTAGCAGCCAATAAAACAGAATCCTTTTGAGCATCTGTTAGGATTCCTGGAAGCTTTTCAAAAGGACTATAAAAAGGACTCAATATTGGATCTTCAACAATATGATCGTTATAAGAAGATTCATATCCTTTAAAAATGACCTTTGGTTGCGCCATTCCTTTTTCAATTCCTTCTCTAATTAAAACAATCTTCTGATCTACAAAATGTGGGATATCATTTAAAATAGCTAAATAATTCTTTGCATCTTCGTAATTTAATATCGGCTTAATACGATAATTTAAGTCTAAATGAAATCCTTGGTCTGCTTGAATAGGATTTAGATACATTTCAAAAGTGACTTTATCAATTCTATTCTGGAGAGAAAACCGCAGTAATTCCCATGAGATTTGTTCCGTTTCTGATAAACTCTCTAAAGGTATTTGCTTTAACCTATCTAATTGCTCACTGGCAAACTCTGCATCTTTTTTAAATAATTCCTTTTCATACCTTCCTAAAGGATGATCCTTTCTGTCGTATAATTTAAAATCTTCTACCGTTTGAATAACACTTGCTAGTGCTTCAGAATTATCAGTTGTATTTTCTGTTTTACATGAAAATTGGAATGCTGTAGAAATAAGTATAAACAATAAAGAGTATTTCTTAAAAATCATATCAGAATAGGTTAGATTATCTCTTTTCCTGTGAAGGAATCTTGAAAAGTTCCCAAGTTAGTATTTTTAAGGTAAACATCTTACACTATCGAATCTCGAACTTTTTTTGGCAATCCTTTTACGACCAGCTCATAAGAATGATCTATTAATTTCATTAATAAGGAAGGAGTCATTTCTGTTGCATCATAAGTAACAGTATTCCAATGCACTTTATTCATATGAAAACCTGGCTTTATATTTTCATACTCATCTCGTAACTCCAAAGCCCATTCAGGATCACACTTTAAATTTATCCCGTTAGCTCCCGACTCCCAACTACTGATATCGCAAAGTGCAAACATTTTCCCCGCTACTTTAAATACCAATGTATTATCATCAAAAGGAAAACCCTCTGTAACCTGCTTCTTAGAGAGACAATAATCACGTATCATTTCAACATCCATAATTCTAAATTTTAAGGAACTCTTAAAGTTAATCAGAAGTATTGAATCCTAAAACAACAATAAGGCTTATTGCATCTTTTATTACCAAAAACTCTCCCAATCTTTCCAAACAACATCCACACCTTTATTTCTAAGCATTCCCACAACTTCTTCAGTAGAGCGCTCATCGGAAATCTCAAATTGATCTAAAGATTGTGGGTCTACTACATAACCTCCAGGATTAGTTTTAGATTCTGCACTCATAGAAGTAATTCCAAGATGGGAAGCATTATTCCTAAAAACTTCACTCTCTCTCGTAGAAATTGTTAACTCCAGATCTTCATCCAACAATCTGTAAGCACAAATAGTTTGCACTAAATCGCGATCTGTCATTTCTACTTTAGGATCTAAACCTCCTGAAAAAGGTCGCAACCTCGGAAAGGAAATGGAGTACTTCGTCTTCCAATATGTCTTTTTAAGGTAAGCTAAATGTAACGCTGTAAAATAACTATCGGCTCTCCAATCCTCTAAACCAAATAAAGCTCCTAATCCTATTTTATGAACTCCAGCTCTCCCCAATCTATCGGGAGTTTCTAAGCGATAGAAAAAATTAGACTTCTTTCCCTTTGGATGGTGTTTTTTATACTCTTCTTGGTGATAGGTTTCTTGATATACTAAAACTCCATACAATCCATGTTCTGACAAAAGCTTGTATTCATCTTCGTCTAGAGGCTGAACTTCTATACTAATATTAGAAAAATGCTTCCGAATTAATTGAATTGCATTTTTAAAATAAGAAACTCCAACTGTAGTATTTGCCTCTCCTGTAACCAATAAAATAGTATCAAACCCTTTACTCTTTATAAAAGCTACCTCCTTTAGAATCTCATCATCAGTAAGCGTTCGTCTGGGTATTTTATTTGTCAAGCTAAATCCACAATATGTGCATATATTTTGACATTCATTACTCAAGTACATCGGAGCAAAAAGCTGCATGGTATTTCCAAATCGCTTCTTTGTTATTCTATTACTTTCCACTGCCATCTCTTCAATATAATTGCTTGCAGCAGGAGAAATTAATGCCTTAAAATCTTCTAAATCTCTTTTTGGATTCTCAATTGCTCTTAGCACATCATTACTGTCTTTATCCATTATGCTTTGCAGCACCTCATCCCAAGAGTATTGTAAGAATATATCTTTAAAGTTAGTCATATAAAAAACTGGTTAACGGACTACTAGCTTCGGCCTTGGTTTTTATTGGAGCAAGATTAGCTATGTACGCTTCTCTTCCTGCCTCTACAGATTTTTTAAATGCATTCGCCATTTGTATCGGGTTTTTAGATACGGCAATTGCAGTATTTACTAACACAGCATCTGCACCCATTTCCATCGCTGCTGCAGCATGAGATGGTGCGCCAATCCCAGCATCTACAATTACAGGAACATTACTTTGTGCTATAATAATTTCTAGAAAATCGAAAGTTTTCAACCCTTTATTCGTTCCAATTGGCGCACCCAAAGGCATCACACATTGTACTCCTACATCTTCCAAGCGCTTGCATAAAACTGGATCTGCATGAATATATGGCATCACAACAAAGCCTTTACTTACCAATTCTTCAGCTGCTTTTAATGTTTCGATAGGATCTGGAAGTAAATATTTAGGGTCTGGATGGATTTCTAATTTTATCCAATTCGTTTCCAATGCTTCCCTTGCTAATTCTGCTGCGAAAACAGCTTCTTTAGCATCTCTTACACCAGAAGTATTAGGTAATAAATTTACGCTCGAATGTTGTAAGCTCAACAGCATATCATCTTCGCTATCTTTTACATCTACTCGTTTCAACGCTACCGTAACCAATTCACTTTTACTGGCCAAGACAGCCTTTTCCATCATTGATGATGATGAGAATTTTCCTGTTCCCACAAAAAGTCGGGAGTTAAATTCTCTATCACCTATTTTTAAAATATCTTCTTTAACCATAATTCTTTATTTTTTTGGATTCTATTGTAGTTCTTATAAAATGGATTCGCTCTTTTATATCCTCATTTTCTGTTAGCCACCCAGACATAGCAACTCCATGTATTCCTATATCTTCTAACTCTAAAACATCATTATTGGTAATCCCTCCAATGGCAATGATTGGGGTCATTTTTTTTACTGAAGTAAGCCCTAAAAGAAGCTTTTTGTAGCCTTCAAGTCCTAGAATTGGACTCAATCTCTTTTTCGTATCGGTAAATCTATAAGGACCCAAACCTATATAATCCACTCTTTTTTGTATGAGTGATTTACAATCATCTAATGTATTAGCCGTCCCTCCAATTATTTTATTATCCCCCAGAAGTTTCCTAGCAATAAGTGGACATTGGTCTTCCTTTCCTAAGTGTACACCATCTGCGTTCATTTCTCTAGCAATCTCCAGATGATCATTGATTATTAATGTAGCACCAAAATCCTTACAGATCTCTTTTGCAGAAACTGCTGTTTTATAAAGCACTCCTGCTTCTTCATTTTTTAATCGCAACTGTACCCAATTTGCACCCTCTCTACAAACCTTTTCTATATTCTGAAGATGGTCTTTTGGCGTTGCCCCTTGTGATATATAATGTAATGCCGCTATTTCCATAAATGATATCCTAATTTTGTTCTGTTAGATGCTAATAGACTCTCTGTATATAGTTTTGCTTCTTTACAAGCGTTTTCTATCGTACTCCCCTTTGCCAAAAAACTTATCAAAGCAGAAGCTAAAACACATCCACTGCCATGCTTTTCATAGGTTTTTACTGCTGAAGGGTAAAAGTCAATTGATGTTCCATTCTTTAAATACAATACATCTTTTCCTTTTTCTGAAGGATGATGACCGCCCTTTAAAAAAACATTTGTCGACTCTTGAAGCTTAGCAAGAGTATCTTTAATTGATAGGTCTTTAAACAACCGTTCTATTTCCTGATAATTTGGAGTAAGCACTGTAATCTGCTCTAAAATTTCCTCCGAAAACACACAATCATTATTATGGAAAGAGAAGCCACTACTCGCTTTTAATACAGGATCTAAAACTATTGGTATCTTAGCATCATACCTCCGAATCCGAGAAACAACTTCCAATAAAACATCCGTATTCTCTATAATTCCAATTTTCACACCTTCTATTTTATACCGACTTAGCAACACTTCCAATTGAGAATAAATAACTGATGGACTTACCCAATTGCAAGCCTCAAAGCTATCATCCGTTTGGATGGTATTAGCCGTACAAACTCCAAAACCATATACCTGCATAGCTTCAGCAGTTTTTATATCCGCCAATAATCCCGCGCCTCCAGAAGGATCAAATCCTGAAACACTAATTATATAAGGACGATTCTCCATATACTTTTTTATATTTCTGATTTATACTTTTAAAGCTTTCCAAAGGGTCTTTAGCATTCCAAACACTCCCTAAAACAGCAACGCCACTATACCCCAAGTTATAGGCGCTTTCTATATTTATAGAATCAATCCCTCCAAGAGCAATTACATTTTTATTCAAAGAAGAAACATCAAATCCTTTCCCTTGATAATTTTCTTTAGAGATGGAGTTAAAAACTGGACTTAAAAAAGTATAGTCATAACCTTCTTCTATAGCTGCAATAGAATGAAATCCTGTACTAACCAACTTGTCATTATTTTGATGGTTTCTAATACATTTCTGCACGTTTTCATGCTCTTTTCTATAGTTTTCAGTAAAATGGATGCCTTTTAGGTTAAATTCAGAAATCAATTCATGATGTCCGTGTAACATCATTTTCTGATGATAGCACTCCTCAAGATTTTCTAATAATAGACTCAGCTCCTCCTTTCTAATGCTAGGCTTACGAATATGTAACCTCTCTAAACCACTATCAAAAAGCATTTTCCATATTTTCCA
This sequence comes from Joostella sp., assembly GCF_048266025.1. Lineage (NCBI taxonomy): Bacteria > Pseudomonadati > Bacteroidota > Flavobacteriia > Flavobacteriales > Flavobacteriaceae > Joostella > Joostella sp. The sequence continues at coordinate 579,053 of NZ_JBLXAF010000001.1, forward strand.
CTCCTCTCTATTGTTCTCCTCGTTTGTAATTACAATTAGCATCGCTTTATACTTTAATTAGATAAAATGACTCAGACCAAATTATAAATACACTTCACTTCCTTTTTGCTTAAACTCTTCCGCTTTCTTTTTCATCCCTTCTTCGATTGCCTCTTGGGAATCCAATCCATTCTCTTTTGCATAATTTCTTACGTCTTGCGTAATCTTCATAGAGCAAAAATTAGGACCACACATAGAACAGAAATGTGCTACTTTAGCATTTTCCGAAGGAAGCGTTTCATCATGATAAGATCTAGCCGTATCGGGATCCAACGATAAGTTAAATTGATCTTCCCAACGGAACTCGAATCTTGCTTTACTCATGGCATCATCTCTGTGTTGAGCTCCAGGATGCCCCTTTGCCAAATCTGCAGCATGAGCAGCAATTTTATAAGTAATAACGCCCGTTTTTACATCCTCTCTATTTGGCAATCCTAAATGTTCTTTTGGAGTTACATAACAAAGCATTGCGCAACCAAACCATCCAATCATTGCCGCTCCAATACCACTGGTGATATGATCGTAACCAGGGGCAATATCTGTAGTAAGAGGCCCCAAAGTATAGAAAGGCGCTTCTCCACATTCGTGCAATTGCTTGTCCATATTCTCTTTAATCATATGCATAGGAATATGTCCTGGACCCTCTATTATTGCTTGGATATCGTGCTTCCAAGCAATTTTTGTAAGCTCTCCTAAAGTTTCTAATTCTGCAAACTGTGCATAATCATTAGCATCAGCAATACTTCCTGGACGCAATCCATCTCCTAAAGAGAAAGAAACATCATAAGCCTTCATTATCTCACAGATTTCTTCAAAATGTGTATATAAAAAGCTCTCTTTATGGTGAGCCAAACACCATTTTGCCATTATCGACCCCCCTCTAGAAACTATTCCTGTTAAACGCTTTGCAGTATGTGGCACATATTTAAGTCGGACACCAGCATGAATAGTAAAATAATCTACTCCTTGCTCTGCTTGCTCAATTAATGTATCTCTGAAAATCTCCCATGTAAGATCTTCAGCTTTTCCGTTTACTTTTTCTAAAGCTTGGTAGATTGGAACTGTACCTATTGGAACTGGAGAATTACGTAGAATCCATTCACGTGTTTCATGAATATTTTTTCCTGTTGAAAGATCCATTATGGTATCTGCTCCCCAGCGGCAAGCCCAAACAGATTTTTCTACTTCTTCTTCAATTGAAGAACTTACAGCAGAATTTCCAATATTAGCATTGATTTTTACTAGAAAATTACGCCCTATAATCATAGGTTCGCTTTCTGGGTGGTTTATATTACACGGAATTACCGCACGTCCACTTGCTACTTCTTGACGTACAAATTCTGGAGTTATTTCCTTAGGAATAGAAGCTCCAAAACTCTCTCCAGGATGCTGCTCGGAAATCATTTTTGTTTGCTGTATTTTTTGATTTTCACGAATTGCAATAAACTCCATTTCTGGAGTTATAATTCCCTTTTTAGCATAATGCATTTGGGTAACATTTTTTCCTGCCTTAGCTTTTAAAGGCTTCTTTATATGCTTAAACCGTAGCTCATCTAGTTTTTCATTTTGTAAACGTGAATTTCCATAATTTGAGGTTAATCCCTCTAACTGCTCTACATCTCCACGTTTCATAATCCATTGCTCACGGATTGGTTGAAGTCCTTTTTTTACATCTATTTCAATATTTGGATCTGTATATGCTCCACTGGTATCATAAACTAAAACAGGCTGATTTTTCTCTGTTGTTCCATTAAATTGATCTGTGGTGTCATCTAATTTTATTTCTCGCATCGGTACTTTTATATCTTTATAGATATTACCGTAAACATAGATTTTAGAAGAATTTGGAAAAGGCTCTCTACTAATTTTTGAACTTGTACTTGGTGTTGACTGTTGGGTTTTCATATGCTTTATATTTGATGTATATTTTGAGATTTACTGTTTTTTGCGTGAAGGATAGTAGCGGCATCCTTTTTGTTTTTCACAAAAAGATATAGCAGATAGCCTGACCGTAATAAAATGGAGGGCACGCCACTAAAACCATAATTATCCGCCTTGAGTAGCTTTGATTATTAATATATTTACATGATTTGATAACGGCTCTTCCCATTTAGATTTTGGAAGAACATTGTTATCTAAGGCAACGGCAATGCCATTGGAAGAAATATTTAACTTCTCCAATACCTCTTTAATAGTGGGCGATTTTGAAAATGTGTGTGCTGTGTTGTTTACGTTTACAGTGGTCATAATAAAATGGTTTACTGCAAACTTTAGGAAGTGCTCCTAAAAAAGTAGATTCCTAGAGTTATCTCCAAAAAATTATAGAAACAACTACTGCCATACAAAAGTATGGTGATAGGAAGTATATCAACTTTTCCCTTCGCTCGTACTAACGAGATCAGGTTCTAAGGGTTTTATCTCAGCTGATTTAACAGCACCCCTAAAGTTTACTTAATCCAAAGGTACTTAATTATTAACGAGAATACCAAGCGTATTAAAAATCTTTTAGAAAAAGAGAATTTTCCTTACAAAAGAATGAAAAATGCATTCAATTCATAATTTTAAAATTTCATTAACATTATTCTTTAAGTAAAATTGTTATAATGTACACCTATAATTATAAAATCGATATATGCTTAAAATTACAGTAAAAGAGGGGGAGAACATAGAACGAGCTCTTAAAAGACTTAAAAGAAAATTTAGAAATACTAAAGTGTTGCGAGAATTAAGAGACCGTAAAGAGTACACAAAACCCTCGGAACAAAAGCGTAAAACTATCCAAAAAGCGGCTTATAAAGAACAATATTTAAGAAGCTTAGAAGAATAACTTTTATTTGGCTTTTACATTTAGAATATTTATTTAGCTTTACTGAATAAGGAGAATAAAGCAGTGTATAAATCAATAATAAACCTTGGTTTTAGACTTTGCTAAACTCCTATAAAAGTAAACCCATATTTGGGAAAAATAACAGTTTATTCTAAATGGAAAACCCACAACAATTTTATAATAAAGAGTTATCTCTCTTTAAACAACAACTTACAGCAGTCAAAAAAACACTTACCATTTTAAGCGTTTTTAGACTGCTTGTTTTTTTGGTAATTGCTAGTATCCTTTATTTTTTCTGGGGGAATACCTCCATAATTTTACCATCCATAGTTATTTCTATAATACTATTTATTGTATTGGTATCTAAATACACCGACCAGAAGTATAAAAAGAATAAGATTGCCGAGCGTATAAATATCAATGAAATAGAATTAAGGGTTATTAAAAAAGATTTTCACGATTTAGAAGATGGAAAAAAATATAGTGATTACAATCATGATTATAGCCATGATATTGACCTTTTTGGCAAAGGTAGCTTCTTTCAATACAGCAACAGAACAGCAACGAATGCTGGGAAAGAATTATTGGTTAAAATATACACAGAAAATGATGTTAATAATATTGTAGCCAAACAAGAAGCCATTAAAGAGCTAGCTCAAAAAATAGAATGGCGTCAAGATTTTAGTGCTACTGCCGCACAAGTAAAGACAGAGCTTGCTGCGAGCAAAATAGCTGATTGGCTACAAACACATACTCCTATAATTAAGAAAAGTAGTACATGGTTGCCTTACGCCTTTGCTATATCTTCGGTTGCTATTTTTCTATTAGCGTATTTTAATATTATTCCAAGCTCTGTAATTATTTATTGGTTTGTTATTGGACTCGGAGTTTCTGGAAGTAAAATAAAGAAAGTAAATAACTTAGCTGCTTATACTTCTAAAACGCAAGATACCTTCCAGCAATATCATCAGCTGATTGCAAAAATTGAAACTGCTAAATTTTCGAGTGATTTATTAAAAGAGAAACAAAAGATCATCTTAGGTAATGGCACTTCCACTTCTCAAATAATAAAAAAATTCTCTAAAATGTTAGACGCTTTAGAGCAGCGTAACAATTTACTTATCTCAGTGCCTGGAAACGGATTCTTACTCATGGATCTTTATAATACACGCCGAATAGAAAAATGGATTGCATTGCATAAAAATGAAGTTAAAGAATGGTTTGAAGTAATCGCTTTTTTCGATGCCTATAACTCGTTAGGAAATTTTGCTTACAACCATCCTAATTATACATTTCCGACTATAAACACCGACAATACAACAATAAAAGCCACCCAATTAGGGCATCCTCTTATCGATGAAAATAAATTGGTGTACAACGATCTCCATGTAGAAAAAGAACACTTTTTTGTAATTACTGGTGCTAATATGGCTGGTAAAAGCACGTTCTTAAGAACTGTTTCTTTACATATTGTCATGGCAAATTGCGGCCTCCCTGTATGTGCCGAAAAAAGTGATTACAGTCCGATAAAACTTATTACAAGTATGCGAACGGCAGATTCTCTTACAGACGATGCTTCTTATTTTTATGCCGAGCTAAAACGACTGAAACTAATTGTAGATAAGATTAAAACCGACACCTATTTTGTGGTTTTAGATGAAATTTTAAAAGGTACCAATAGTAAAGATAAGGCTATCGGATCAAGGAAATTTGTAGAAAAGTTATCGGCTTCTCACTCTACAGGGATTATTGCTACCCACGATTTAAGCCTTTGCGAGGTGGCTAATGTAAACGAAAAAGTAGATAATTATTTCTTCGAAGCCTTTATTAACGGGAAAGAACTTACATTCGATTATAAATTTAAAGAGGGTATTTGTGAAAATATGAACGCCTCCTTTTTACTAAAAAACATGGGAATTGTATAATTTATATAGGCAGTTTTACTCTCGGAGCGCAACATAACGCACGTTTACTCTTTTCCCTGCCAACATACAAACACAACAATTAAAACTCCCTATCTTTGCAATAAATTATGTGAGGTTATGAGCAACATACGTATTACAAAACAGTTTAATTTCGAAACTGGACACGCCCTTTATGGTTATGATGGGAAATGTAGAAATGTACATGGGCACAGTTACAAGCTTTCCGTTACTGTTATCGGGACACCAATTACCGACACTTCGCATGTAAAACTTGGGATGGTGATCGATTTTGGAGACCTTAAAAAGATTGTAAAAGAAGATATTATCGATGTTTTTGATCACGCTACCGTTTTCAATAAAAACACTCCACATAAAGAGCTGGCCGAAGAACTTTCTGTTCGTGGGCACAATGTTATTTTAGTAGATTACCAGCCTACAAGCGAGAATATGGTGATCGATTTTGCTGAGAAAATACAAAAACGCTTGCCAGAACATATCGATTTACATTCCATAAAACTCCAAGAAACAGAGACCTCTTTTGCAGAGTGGTATGCATCAGATAATAAATAGGGCGTTCCCTGCGGGCGGGCTTTTCACGCTACACGGTAGCTTGCTACAATCCCTAACGCAAAAAAAAATAGTACTATAAAAACCAAAGAATGAAGATCCCTGAGGGTAAAAAAATATATTTCGCATCCGATAACCATTTAGGCGCTCCTACAAAGGAAGAAAGTATTATCCGTGAGAAAAAATTTGTTGCATGGCTAGATGAAATCAAAACAGATGCCGCAGCTATTTTCCTGCTTGGAGACCTCTTTGATTTTTGGTTTGAATATAAAACAGTAATCCCAAAAGGCTTTTCGAGAACTTTAGGGAAACTAGCAGAAATTACCGATTCTGGAATCCCAGTTTACTATTTTGTTGGAAACCACGATCTCTGGATGGATGGTTATTTTGAAGAAGAACTTAATATTCCTGTATACCACAAACCCCAAGAATTCACTTTTAACAATAAGAAGTTTTTTATCGGCCACGGAGATGGTTTAGGGCCTGGAGACAAAGGATATAAAAGAATGAAAAAAGTCTTTACAAATCCCATTTCAAAATGGTTTTTTAGATGGCTACATCCTGATCTTGGTGTGAAACTAGCACAATATCTGTCGGTAAAAAATAAGCTTATTTCTGGAGATGAGGATATAAAATTCCTTGGAGAAGATAATGAATGGCTCGTACAATATTGTAAAAGGAAACTAGAGAAAGAACATAGAGATTATTTTGTTTTTGGCCACCGTCACCTTCCCATGGAAATCTCTCTTCAAGAGCATAGCAAGTACATAAATCTCGGAGACTGGATACACTATTATACCTATGCAGTTTTCGATGGGGAAATCATGTCTCTAAAAACCTATGAGAAAAAATAATTCCTTTTTTCCTCTTAATAAATCCCGTTATTAGAAACTAGCAGCGATTATATCCTGCAAACGCTTACGTTTTTGTATTTTCGTCCTTAAATACAAAGATATGGCTCGTACATTAATTATAATTTCTATTCTATTTAGCTTTTTATGCAGCAATGCGCAAGCTGTAAAAGATAGTACTATACAGGTAGGCTACACAGGTTCGGAACCCTTTTCTATTGCTGGAGAAACCCCAAAAGGTATTGCAATCGACCTATGGAGAGAAATTGCTTTTAAAACCGATTTAGAATACAATCTTGTACCTTATAAAACCGTAGATTTAGGACTTGCAGCCATTCAAGATAAAAAGATTGATGTACTTATAGGTCCGATCACAATTAACTCCGATCGTGCTTTGCGCGCAAGCTTCTCACAGCCTTATTTTGATACAGAAATGGCAATTCTAGCGCCCATTTTAGACTTAACAATTTGGGATAGAATCCAACCATTCTTTAGCTCTACCTTTTTATATGCTGTACTTGGACTACTCCTTGTTTTAACATTTGTAGGTTTCCTTTTCTGGCTTGCAGAAGGGAAATATATGTCAGAAGAATATGGAAATAGCGCCATTAAAGGAATTGGAAATGGAATATGGCTTGCCATTGTAACAATGACAACAGTTGGCTATGGAGATTATGCTCCAAAAACTATACTCGGAAGATTTATAATAGGAAGTTGGATGATTATCTCGCTAATTATGGCAACTTCATTTGTAGCAGGGATTGCAACAACATTATCTATTACTAGTAAGGAAGGAAAAACAATTACTTCTCTTTCACATTTGGATAATAAAATGGTGGCAATACCCGCAAATCAACGATTAATTAACAATGTAAATCTTGTAGGAGGGAAGCCTGTAATTGTTTCTAATGCTAAAGAAGGATATTCTAAATTATTAAATGGGGAAGTAGACGCCTTGGTTTACGATGTAATCCCATTAGAATATGTATTTGAAAACAGTAAAAAATCGGACTTTGTAATCAGTAAGAAAAATATATTCCCTCAGCATTATGGTTTTGCTTTCCAAGAAGCAAATACTCTTAAAAAGAAGATTGACCTTGAGCTCCTAAAACTAAAAGAAGATGATGCCGTTACTAGAATCATAAATACTTGGATAAATAATAACGAATAAATCTAATCGATAATGGTTTAACCCTACCGATTAGATTTAGTTATATTTTTCAGAAGAAAGAATTATTAATGCATGTGCTCTTTAAACTGCTGCACAGCATCATTTACTACGTTCTCAACTTTCTTAACATCTAAATTATAAAGCTTTGCTATTTCTGTTTCTGTAAGCTTCCCAAAGGTTTTAAGATCTATAATACTAGATACGCATTCTGGGAGTAATTTATAAAAATTCCCTACCGTTGCATTATCAGAATGGTAAACTTCATTATGAAGATCAAATGTAGAAATCACTTCTGTATTTGCAGTTTCATCTTGATAAACCATATCAAAATCATTCTGCTGGTTATAAGAAATATCATCTAAGTCTTTATAAAGAACAACCTCATTCCCTGCATCAACAAAATATTCAATCTCCAAAGATTGTAATTCCCCTTTTAAAAAATCATCAGAATTCTCTGTGTTAGAATTTTGAATCTCTTTTGCAAAGACACTTTTTAAAATATCATCTACAACTTTAAACAACAGTAGTTTTGTATCACCTCCTTTTTCCTGAAGGTTATCCTCATAAATTTTTAAAATAGCATCATCTATAATACCAGTAGAATTATATAAGTTTCTCGGAAGAATCCCTTTGCTTTCTGCTACATATAAACGGTGTTTTACATAAGGATGTAAAAACTCCATATAAGAAAGTATGTCTTTATCAAAAGCCGTTGGGCTATCCTTTTCCTTTAATTTTTCTAATGATTTCATATAATTGTTTTATACTGTTTTAACTTCTTAATGCCAATTTAACTCACTACGCTCCTTCCAATAGAAATCACTTTCTACTGATAGCTCATTAAGCTGGGTAATTTCCTCTTCCGTAAGTTTAAAGTTATACGCTTTTAAATTCGCTTCTAATTGCGAACTCGATGAAGCACCGCTTAAAACTATTGAGGGTGCTAATGCATCCATGCAAAAACGCAACGCTACAGCATCAGTTCCTATATTATATTTCGCAGCTAGCTTTTCTAACAAAGCATACATACTTTTATACGCAGGATAATTCTCATTCTCAAAAACTCTCCCATTTGCTAAAGCTTCTTTTATAATTACAGTTTTACCATTTGCTAATGCACTCTTTAAAATAGCATTGGTACTGTTTTCTAATATATTATAGGTAACCTGGAAGCTATCAAATAATTCTTCTCCATTTACGACAACATCGAGTCCTTTTTGGATAATAGTTTTTTGATTTTCCCCACTAGAAGTCAGTCCTATTTTTAATCCATATTCAGACTTAATCTCTGCAAGCTTTTCTAAAACTTCTTTATTTTCTAACACCCCGCTTTCCAGCGTTGCAGAATGTATTTGGTAATATTTAAGATTCGGAAGTAAGTTTTTTGAAACTTCCCATTGCTCCAATAATTTTGCAAGTGAATGCTCTTTTATTTCATGCTTTCCATCATACCCCAACTCCCAATCGGCAACATATGTATATCCCCATTTTGTTCCTAAGAAAACACCTTGATGATTTCTTGTATCATTCCACTCGTGAAGATATTTCTCTCCTTTTCCATACGACGGCGCAGTATCATAATAACGAACTCCCTGCTCATAGGCATCATCTAAAACTTTAAAGGCATTTTTTTTAAATGTCTCTTCAGATTTATTGCTAACCGCAGTTTGCTTGACATTTATATATTCAGGCCGCCCTAATGCAGCTAAACCGATTCCTATAATAGTTTTAGCTCCTGCCATTTAATCGTATTTAATCTGACAAGTAGCGCAAGTGTATGTATTTTCATCTATTATAATACCATTGATATGTTTGGTAACTATTTCTTTAATGAAACTATTGTAAGTATCGTCCATAGGACTGATATTTTTAGCTCTCATAAGTTCATAGAAATGCCCATCCCATTCTTGGCTCCCCCAACAATTTGGACAAACTCCCTCCGGTGCTTTTCCCGTTGCTTCTTTGTTTTCTTTTTTCTTGAAGTACTCTTTTATATTATCTATAATTGTAGCTTTCATATTGATTAAATTTTTTATTTATATCTCTTCTGTTTCTATAATTACTTCACTTTGTAATGTTCTATGAACAGGACATTTTGAAGCTATTTCTTTTAATTTTTTTCGTTGTGTATCATCTAGGTTCCCTATAAATTTTAACTTCTTAGAGAGATGATCTATTTTACCAGGTTTCTCAACATCTATCATCAAGTCGTCAGAATGCTTTTTAGAATGTGTAACATATACATAAACTTCCTCCAGCTCCCATTCTTTTCTCTCTGCATATAATTTAACTGTCATTGCAGAACAAGCAGCTAATCCTGCGCTTAAAAAATCGTAAGGTCCAGGACCAAAATCATCACCCCCTATACTTCCAGGCTCATCAGCTATAAAAGAATGTTTTTTGGTTTGTATATTGGTTGTAAAATTATCCTCTTTAAGGTTTAAATGTGCTACCAACTGCTCTCCATTAGTTCCAAGCATTTCATTTTCTTGAGGTTTGATATATCGCTGCACCCATGTCCCTATAATATTACCTACATACTCACTGTCTACAGACTTAGATAAAAGGTGATCTGCATCATCGAGGCTGACAAAACTTTTAGGATGAATTGCATTATGATATAATTCGTGCGCATTTTCTATACCTACTGTTTTATCAAAAGGAGCATGCATAATTAGTAAGGGTTTTCTTAAAGATTTTACAATCTCAGGAAGATTGGTCTTATCAAAATCCTTGACAAACTCTTCATCAATAGCAAATGGCCTTCCACCTATATTCACCTCAACATTTCCTTTGCTTTCTATATCATCAATCTGATGAGAAAACAGATGCTTAACATGACTAACAGAAGCTGGAGCTCCTATAGTTGCTACTGCTTTAATATTTTTTAATTTTGATGCTGCTACTAGAACTGCAGCACCTCCTAATGAATGCCCTACCAATAATGTTGGTGCTTGAAGGTTTTCTGCCAAATATTCATTTACGGCAATTAAATCGTCCACATTAGCAGAAAAATGGCTTTCTGCAAACTCTCCTTCACTCTGTCCTAATCCTGTAAAGTCAAACCTTACAACTCCAAAGCCATGGTTTGTAAGCGACCGACTCACATTTCTTACTGCATTAAAACTACTATTACATGTAAAACAATGAGCAAAAATCACATAATTATTAGGTTTCTGATTTGCTGGTAATTCTAAATGAGCTTGTAGTTTATATCCCTTTTTATTGGTAATTTCTAATTTTGAACTTTTCATTAGGCGGAATTTTATTGTATATGACTTAACTTCTCTTTCCTAGTGTATGCAGAAAAATCGGTTAATAATTTTTTTAACTTCGGATTAATATAACTTTTACAAAAAGGCTTTTCTGTATCGTTATAATAATAATTATGGAATATCTCCTCGGAAGCTTTAAAGCTTTCAAACGAAAAAACGCTGGTAACAATTGGCTCACTGAAATCTTCCTGTAACTTAATTATTGCTTGTGATGCTTTCTTTTTTTGTTCTTCTGAAAAAACATACACAGCAGATTTGTATAAATCACGACGACTATGATTAACAGTACATTTATGTGTGTGCAAATGAATTTTAATAAGAACTTCTAGAGAAATTTCGTCTGGATTAAAATGAACTATAACCGCTTCCGAGAATTCCTCAGGTGCAGATTGTGAAGCTATAAAACCCTGATCGACTTTCTGAATGCCAATTAAAGATTGATAAATGGCTTCCATACACCAATAACAACTTCCTCCAAAAGCAATTTTCTCCATTACATTAACCCTCTTGTATTTCTATACCTTTCCAAAAGGCAACATAGCCTTCAATATCTCTTGCTAAAGGAGATGCTTTTGGATAATACCAAGCAGCATCTTCATTCACTTTTCCATCCACCTCAACAGAGTAATAGAAAGCTTTTCCCTTCCATGGGCATGTAGTGTGCGTTTCCGTTTCTTTAAAAAACTCTTTACGAATACTATCTGCAGGAAAATAAATATTCCCTTCAATACTCTTTGTTTCGTTGCTTTCTGCTAAAACTTTATCATTCCAAACTGCTTTGTATCTCATCCTTCTTAGTTTTGCGTTAATTCTTTTATTTTGAGGTCTAATCGTAATAATGCGTTATTGGGATCGGAGCCAAAAATAGACTGGATCACAACTCCATCTTTGTTTACCAAAAGCCAATGCGGCGTTCCTCCTGCTTTATATTCATTAAAAGTCTTTGCTTCTGGCAGATCTCGATAATAAGGGAACCTTATATAAAATTCTTCCTTAGCAGCCATGAGCTCTTCGTCTGAGTAGGTACGACCCTCAAACCGTGTATGAATTCCTATTACCTGTACACCAGAATCTTCATAAACAATTCTATTTGCAAAGGGGATTGCTCGGCCTTTACATCCGGGGCACCCCATATAAAAAAACATTATTAACAACGGTTTCCCTTTATAAGATGCTACATTTGGAACTTCATCGTTTCCAAAAATTGGTTTAAGCAACCACTCCGGAAGTGGTTTCCCTTCTAATGTTTCCATTACATCAAATGGTTATTATCAAATTGAATTCTTCTAATAATTACTGTTCGCGAAGCATATACTATCAAAATAGAAATTCCAATAAACATCAATACAGTTCCCACATATAAAATAAGACTAGGCAGGCTCCAAATAGACTCCACTTCATAAATAGCTCCCATAATTCCTGAAAGCACATAACATCCAGTAGCAGTATATAAAAGAGTGCTTGCTCTGGTTAACAGTCCCAATTGCTTGATCTTTCTATTTGCGATATCATGCTGGAAAGAGTTGCATTTTTTTGAAATTAACCCTGCTATTTCACTACTTAAACCCATCATTTGGGTCGCCGTTGACAGAATTAGCATTCCTAGCCCAGGAAGTATCGTTATCGGTATATACCAATTCATTTTTTTACTTTAAAATTGGTGTTTCTCCTTGTGCTAATTTAAGGCGAGTCCACAAATTCATATTAATAACAATTGCAGCTATTTCTGCGATCTCCTCTGTTGAGAAAAATTTAGCTAAATCATCATGATATTTCTGGAAATTTTTATGAGTTCCCTCAGAAAGTACATCTGTATAAGCTAAAGCTGCTTTTTCTTTGTCAGTAAATAAATCACTATTCCACCATGAAGATATATTATCTGTTTTAGTCTCAGAAATACCTATTTCTCTTGAAGTCTTAGCATGTAATATCACACAAAAAGCACACTCATTTTTTTGAGCAACTCTCAAACGAAGCAATTGTGCTAAATGTTTGTCTGTTTTTAAATCAGCTGTATAACCAAAAGCAGATGCTAATTGTTTTGCTAACCCAAGAAAAGGTGTTATTTCTGGATCAAATCTTTTGTTTTCGAATGTTACATCTTCCATAAATCTATAGTTTTTTATAATTTTTTAAAAAGTGAATCACCTTCTGTTGCGGCATTTCACATGGTTTTAAATTCTCTGCAGTACTAGTTATATAATAATTTAAACTTATAAAATCATTACCCCCTAGCTCTTCTGCATATACTTTTATACTTTTCCCTGCATTAAAATCTGTTCGCGTAACACCATACTTCTTTTGCTGATATTCTACTTCAGAATAACCCAATGGTAGCTCTTTAATACTTTCGATAATCATTATTCTTTAATATTAACTCCTCCCCATACAACAGAAAACTTGCGGCAATGAATTACTAAGGAATTAAAATCACTTAAGTTAGTTCCAGATGGGATTTTATATTTCTGAGCTCCTTTATTTGATGTTAACTCAGCTACAAATACGCCCCCTTCTTGATCTACAGCATCTCTGTTATTAATTTCTTCCATTTTAAGTGGAGATAAGTAGAGCTTTAAATCTGGGCCTGTTAGCGTGTAAAAATTATCGGCAAGTACAAAATATTTATCATCTCCATCTTCTTCTATGCTCCAGTCTCCTTTTACATCGTACACCTTGTCCACCCATTCATTTCCACTTTGAGCAATTCCATCTGTGTTTGTCATAACTACCAATAATAACGTTAATAAGATTGTTTTCATTTTTTTAAATTTGGTTAAGAACTACATGATAACATCGAACATCCAACTTTATGGCGTGCCCAATCTGGACGCTTTGCAAACCATTTTTCTTTGTCAGGTTGTTCGCTGTATGGCTGTTTTAATAATTGAAATAATTCTTCAATTAAAGAATAATCCCCTTTATCTGCGGCATCTATTGCTAATTGAGCCATATAATTTCTAAGAACATATTTTGGATTTACTTGATTCATTCTTTCAGTTCGCTCCCCTTTCGTTAAGGTTTCTTCTTTTAATCGCTCACTGTATAAAACAAACCAATCTTTCCATTTCTTTAAAATATCATTTGAAACATCTTCAGAAGCATATAAAGCTTCCTTAAGAATTGCATCTCCGCTCTCAACATCCGTAAATTTACTCAAATTTCTGAAAAAAATCGTCATATCTGTTTCTGATAATTCTAAATTTTCCTCTAATTGTAGAATTAAAGCTGCATCTTGGTTACTTTCTTCATACAAACCGAGTTTTTCTTTCATCATTTTTAGCGATTTGACTTCAAACGCAGACTTATAATCATTTAATATTTTCTCTAAAGGAGCTGCTTCATCTACCAAAGGATAAATAGCATTTGCTAATTGATAAAGATTCCATAGTCCAATATTTGGCTGGTTCCCGAAGCGATATCTCTTATGCTGAGCATCGGTAGTGTTTGGCGTCCATCCAAAATCAAATCCTTCCAACCACCCGTATGGGCCATAGTCTATTGTTAATCCTAAAATCGACATATTATCGGTATTTAGAACTCCGTGAACAAAACCAACCCGTTGCCAATGGAGTATAGTTTCTAATGTGCGATCTGCAACCTCCTTAAAAAATGCAACATAAACTTCTTTAGATGGCGCTCCCAAGTTTGGGTAGAAGTGTTTAATTGTATAGTCTGCTAATTTCTTTAAATTTTCATGGTCTCCTCTAGCTGCAAAAATTTCAAAACTTCCGAAGCGAATAAAAGAAGGTGCTACTCTACAAACTACAGCACCCTTTTCATAATCTGGATTTCCATTATAAAGAACATCTCTAAGAACACTATCTCCTGTTAAAGCAAGAGACAACGCTCTTGTTGTTGGAACTCCTAAATAATACATCGCCTCACTACATAAATACTCTCGGATAGAAGAACGTAAGACCGCCAAACCATCTGCAGATCTAGAGTATGGTGTTTCTCCAGCTCCTTTTAACTGTAATGCCCATCGTTTATCATTATGAACAACTTCACCTAGATTAATAGCACGCCCGTCGCCAAGTTGTCCAGCCCAATTTCCAAATTGATGCCCTCCGTAACACATAGCGTAGGGTTTGCTGTTGGATAAAACCTCATTTCCTGTAAACACTTTTAAAAATGCATCAGAGTTTTTATCACTCTCCGATAATCCTATTTCATCCAACATAGCATCAGAAACATGGATAAGTTCCGGATCCGCTGTTTTTTTTGGAGTTACATACGAATAGAAAGACTCTTTTACTTGCCTTCTAGAATTTTCCATAATTGGATCTCCTGGAAGCTCTTCGCTAAAGGTATCTTGTATATTTAGTTTTAATTTGCTCACTATATTAATGTTCAATTATATTTTTCCACTTATCACTTCTGCTAGCCACTGCTCTTACATACGTACATACAGCAACTGCTTTGTATCCCTCTTCGGTTAATTTTTCAAAAGTTTTTTCAACCAACTCTTTTCCAATTCCTCTACCTCTAAGCTGTACAGGAACTTCTGAGTGATTTAAATACATTTTTCCGTTTTTTAATTGGTATTCAACTTTCGCTTGTGCTCCATTGATATCCAATATGTATTGATTGTTCTGTTTGTCGTGTTCTATATCCAAAATTGACGGTATTAATTTGTTAATCCACTTATTAAGCTCTTCTTTATTCGGGTTTCTTAATTTCTTTGTTCCGATGGTAATCGTAGGAAAGTTTAATTTACCCGATTCATATAAACTTCTTAATTCTGTTGCGTATTCCTCATTCTCTTCTACATCGAGAAATAAAAAAGGAAGTCCACGCGCTTCTAGCAATAATTGATAGTAGCGCGTTTTATGACAACCTTCTGCCCCATATAATTTAATTTCTGGGATATTCTTAATCATTAAATTGTTTTTAAAAATGCTATTGCATTATCTACATTTACATGAAAATCTGCAAAAACTACATTATCATGCTTATCAATAAAAATAAACCAAGGTGTCCCTCCAGTTTGGTAATTGGTTAATATTTTAGATCTATTCCCTGTAGATTCATCTCCAGGATCATGACCAAAAGGGATTGCTAGGTTATACTTCTTTTGAGTCTCTGTCATTTTCTCATACGTATTGGCATCGTGTCCTTCAAAAACGGTTTGAATCGCTAAAAATTCTACACTTTCGTTATCTTTTAATGCCTCTACCATCTTTTGCAATGCAGGAAGTCCTTGACTATGACAACCTGGACACCAACTTTGGAAACAATAAATCACCTTAAATTTACCATTATAATCCGACAATTTAATAGGAGAAGTCTTATTTCCGTTAGCATCAACCCAAGAATCTACTTGAAATTCTGGAGCTTTAAATATTTCTTTTTCTTGTTTATCAGTATTCATATATATTGCCTTTCTTTTATTGTCTCTAAGGGTTTCCTTGAGACGGTTGACTTAATAAAAAAGCACCTAAGATTACTCTTAGATGCTAATTCATGTTAACTAAGTAATAATCAAAATTTCAATTAAGAAACTGTCTTTTTTAACTTATCAGCATGCATTTTTCGTAGTTTGGCCAACTTTGGTGTAATAACCGCACTACAATAACCTTGCGCTTGATTGTTTTTATAATAATCTTGATGGTAATCTTCAGCTTCAAAAAACTCTCCAATTGGACTGATTTCTGTAACTATTGGTCCATCATAAAATGGATCTATTTGTTTTGCAACCTCAGTTGCTATTTTCTTTTGTTCATCAGAATGATAATATATCACTGAACGGTATTGAGAACCTACATCTGCTCCTTGACGATTCATCGTTGTTGGATCGTGACTTGTCATAAAAATAACCAACAAGTCTTCATAAGAAATAACACTAGGATCAAAACTAATTTGAATAACCTCAGCATGTCCAGTTAATCCAGAACATACTTCTCTATAGGTAGGTCTTCCTGGAGCGTTTCCTCCAGTATACCCAGAAACTACTTTTTCTACACCATTTACTTCTTGAAAAATGGCTTCGATACACCAAAAACATCCTCCACCTACAGTCGCTAATTCATAATTTTTATTTGTCATTATCTTTCCTTTCTAATTTAATTGATTCTGAATTTATACAATATCGTAATCCACTTGGTTCTGGACCATCTGGAAATACGTGTCCTTGATGCGCATCACAAGTATTACATAAAACCTCTACACGCACCATTCCAAAAGAGCTATCTTTTATATACTTAATAGCATTCTCTTTAATTGGTTGTGTAAAACTAGGCCAACCAGAACTCGAGTCGTATTTTATGGTAGAATCGAACAATGGAGTATCGCAACACACACAATTATATTTACCAGCATCATAAATAGAGCATAAAGCTCCAGAATGTGCCATCTCTGTTCCTTTTAAACGTGTAATTCTAAACTGCTCTGGAGTAAGTAATTCTTTCCACTCTGCTTCTGTTTTTTCTACACGTCTATCTGGTTCTGGATTCCCTTTTACAGAGAAATTAATAACATCTTTCCAAGTTAACATACTATAGTGTCCTTTCTTTTTTAGTTAAGTAATAATTTTCTTGAATTTGCACCTCGAAATATTTAGATACAAATTAATAGTCGTATTTAGTTTCAATTCCTTACAATTTTGAATTTATACTATCACCACTACGCATCTAAAGTTATAGAATTTAATCCTGATAATAAAGGAATAATACTATTTAAGTGGTATTTATATTTAAGTGAAGCTTCTATAACTTGAATTTCACATACTATAAACTCCCTATATGAATCACAACTAATATAATTAAGAGACTGGGAATTATTTAGATTGAAGAAAGGAATCTTTAGAAGGCAAGTAAAATGTTATTTGATATCCTTTACTATTAACTGAAGGGAAACTACTCCGTTCCACTCATTTTCATCAATAGCATACACGGCAGCAAATGTCTGTTTTCCTTTTATAGCTTCTATTTTACTTCCTAAATTAAATCCAATCCCACCGATAGAAGGCCCTCCATTTTGAGATACATTTATTTTAAGGTGACTATTATCCTGACCTACACATTTACTATAGCCTGTATCTTTAAGGTTTTGTGTAAGAAAAACAGGCGATAAATTTCCTGGCCCAAAGGGAGCAAACTGTTTAAGGATGCGATAAAACTTTGGGGTTATATCTTTTAATTCAATTTCTGTATCGATAAGAATCTCTGGAGTTAACAAGTTTTTATCTATTGTTGCTGAAACTACTTCTTCAAACTTAGTTTTAAAACCTTGATATTGCGCTGGTTTTAAAGTAAGTCCAGCTGCATATTTATGACCTCCAAATTGCTCCAAATGATCTTCGCATGCCTCAATTGCATTATAAACATCGAAACCTTTTACCGAACGTGCAGAAGCGGCTAACTTATCGCCACTTTTAGTAAAAACTAACGTTGGTCTGTAGTAATTTTCAATAAGTCTCGAAGCAACAATTCCTATAACTCCTTTATGCCAAGTTTCGTTAAAAACAACCGAAGTAAAATTTGTCTCTTCATTATTCTCTTGAATCTGAAGAATAGCCTCTTGTGTAATCTGCTGATCTAAAGTTTTTCGATCTGCATTAAAAACTCCGATTTCTTCAGCATAAGCTTTGGCAAGATCTTCATTTTTTTCAGTAAGTAACTGAACAGCATATAACCCATGCTTCATTCTTCCTGCGGCATTTATTCTTGGAGCTACCACAAAGACAACATCGGTTATAGTTAGTTCTTTTTTAAGCTGTTCTGTAAAAGCTTTTATTCCAGGTCTAGGATTACTATTTATTACCTTTAAACCATGAAAAGCTAAGGCTCTATTTTCTCCAGTAATAGGCACAATATCTGCACCAATAGCTGTTGCTACTAAATCTAAATATGGGATAAAATCTTCTATAGTTTCTCCTCTACGCGATCCTAAAGCCTGAATCAACTTAAAACCAACACCACAACCACATAATTCATCATAAGGGTAATTGCAATCTTCTTGTTTAGGATCGAGAATAGCTACAGCATCTGGAATTACATCGCCCGGTCTATGGTGATCGCAAATAATAAAATCTATCCCTTTCTCTTTGGCATAAGCAACCTTATCCACAGCTTTTATTCCGCAATCTAAAGCTATTATCAAAGAAACACCGTTATCATCTGCAAAATCTATCCCTAAAGTAGAGACTCCATAACCTTCTTTATATCTGTCTGGAATATAGGTAGCTACATTAGGGTAAAGCGTTAACAAATAGGACGACATTAATGACACTGCCGTAGTACCATCAACGTCATAATCGCCATATACCAATATATTCTCTCCATCTGCAATCGCCTGTTCAATTCTAGATACAGCTTTGTCCATATCTTTCATTAAAAAAGGATCATGAAGGTCATTTAAAGAAGGTCGAAAGAATTTTTTTGCTTCCTCGTAATTTGTAATTCCTCGCTGTATTAACAATGAAGCAATAAGATTATCTACCCCTAAAGCTACAGAAAGCTCTTGTACAGCTTCCTTTGGCGGCATTGCTTTTACAGTCCAACGAGTCATATATAATTACGAATTTTGAGTATTATGAGTTATGAAAAATGGTTTCTATTTTAACTTCAGCAAAACGACGGAACATTTCCATCACGCCACAATAAGTTTCTACAGATAAATCTACAGCACGTTGTAATTTCTTTTCAGCTAAATCTGTACCGTAAAAATGATATTCTACCGTTACTTTATTGTAATATTTAGGATGCTCATCTGTAAGTTCAGCATGGATATCGATTCTAAAATCTTCTACATCTAACTTCATCTTTTTTATCATTGAAGCTACATCTAAACCTGAACATCCTGCCAAAGCAGATAACATTAAAGCTTTAGGTCTTAATCCATCTCCATTTCCTCCATCGTCTGGACTTGCATCGATAATTAATTCTCCTGCTGGATTCGTAGAATGAAATTGCATATTCTTTTTCCAGGTAGTAATTACGGTATTTGTAGTTCCCATTTATATGAATTTAAAGTGAACTTCAAAAATACGCATTCTACTAAGAATACACTTTGTTTTTATAGCTGCTTCCTATAAAATTGTTTTTATTTTTTGCTGAAAAACGGGTAACACAGTGGCTTCAAACCACTTATTTTTTGCCATCCAAAAACGATTGGTAGGTGAAGGATGTGGAATTGGAAAAATCTCTGGAAGGAAATCATTATAGTTACGTACTGTTTCTGTAAGATTCTTATGAAACCTGTCTCCCAAATAATTTTTCTGAGCATACTGTCCAATTAATATTGTTAACGATACATTTTGCATCTCGCTCAATACTTTGTCATGCCATTGCGGTTTACATTCTGGCCTTGGAGGTAAATCTCCAGTCTTACCTTTGCCAGGGTAACAGAATCCCATTGGCATCACGGCAACTTTTTTAGTATTATAAAAATCTTCTTCGCTAATTCCCATCCAAGAACGGAGCTTTTTCCCACTTGCATCATCAAAATCTTTACCACTATTATGCGCTTTAATTCCTGGTGCCTGACCAATAATTAATATTTTGGCTTCTTTCGATACTCTAAGAATCGGTTTTGGAGGTAAAGGCAGAAAATCTACACAGACTTGACATTTACTTATTTCATGTAGCAGCTTTTCCATATCCCCAAGGTAAGCATATTATTTATTCTCCCAATGAGTTTAATACTAGGAGATTAAATCTAATCATGAAATTACCGTGTTTTTTGGCAACTATTTCTTTCCAGCAACCACCACAACAAACTCTCCTCTTGGTGCATTTTCTTCAAAATGTTGGATAAGCTCTTTTACGGTTCCCCTTATTGTTTCTTCATGTAGTTTTGTAATCTCTCTGGAAACGGAAGCCATTCTATCTTCTTCTAAATAAGTAGCAAAATCTTTTAAGGTTTTTAGAAGCTTGTGAGGAGATTCATAAAAAATCATAGTCCTTGTTTCTTCAGCTAAAAATTTAAGTCGTGTTTGACGTCCTTTTTTTACGGGTAAGAATCCTTCAAAAATAAATTTATCATTTGGGAGTCCGCTATTTACTAAAGCAGGCACAAAAGCTGTAGCTCCAGGCAAACAATCTACTTCAATACCTTTTTCAATACATGCTCTTGTCAAAAGAAAACCAGGATCGGAAATTGCAGGTGTTCCAGCATCACTAATTAAAGCTACTGTAGTTCCAGATAAAATTTTATCACAAATACCATCAACCGTTTTATGTTCATTATGCATATGATGACTTTGCATATGTGTCTGTACCTCCAAATGTTTTAAAAGCTTCCCACTGGTACGAGTGTCTTCAGCAAGAATAAGATCTGCTTCTTTAAGCACTCTAATAGCTCTCAATGTAATATCTTCTAAATTACCGATTGGTGTTGGAACAATATATAATTTGGACATAGCGAATCCTACAATGTAGATTTATAATTTACAAACACTCAGATTTAATATTGAGTGCCTTTGTTTCTTGTTTTTACATACTACACAAATTAGTGTTATGCTGTAAACGATTACAAAGGTAAAAAGGAATTAAAGAACAACCCTCTTTTAATTTTTTATTATCCATGGACGCACTTGCCTTCCTAAAAAATACGAAACCATTAAAAGCACCAATGCAATTATAGCTCCCATACCTTCGCCATCTCCTAATACATAATGGGTAATAAAAGCTAATACAAAATTAAAAAACAATCCTGCATATGCCCATTCTTTAATGGTTCCCTTTATATTCGAAAGGATTGCAATGACTCCTAATACTTTTCCTGTTATTAAGATGTAAATAAGGTATTCTGGATAGTTATAACTCGCTAGCATTCCTTGTACCATTTCAAACTTTGAAATGTACATATAAATAGCGTTCATTAATAATAAGGACAGCAGACCTGTGGAAACCCAATATAGTATTCTTTTAACTTTCATTTTTTTATAGATCGAATTAAAGACAAATAACGCACTATTGCAGTTGATTTTAAATGATAAATTACGAAAATTTGTTTTCTATAATTTCTAAAAAACGATTTTCATAGGCTTCTTTTCCTTCCCAATTATTATAGTCTGGTTTTATCATTGTAGTTATAAAACCTCTTGCATCCTCAAAAGTATCCATGGTACTTATTTGAGAAACTACTCTTATATAATCTTCATTGCTATTATTAAAAAGATGCTTTACAAATGCAAGTTTATCATTTAAACCTATTGCCAATCCAGATTTTAACTGATGATTTCTAGAACGCACTTTTTTCTCTACAACCGAAGTTTCTTTAATCTTTGGAGTCACCAAATCCATATCTCTTTTTACAAAAGTAGGATCGGGTGTAATTCCAGACAATAACTCTTCCAGAGATTCTGCTTCCGGCATTTCTTGAACAATATCCCGAATAGAATCTATAACGGGAGTCATTATAGCATCTTCATGTTCATTAGGGTTTGATTCCGGAACATCGGAATTTCCTTTTAAAACTGAATTTGCTAATACTTCAAACCTATCTGCAACTTCACTTTTTACATCAGAAGATTGGAGTTCTCCAAAATGATCTTCCACATATTTTAAAAGTGTAAGTTTTTCGTACAATTTTTGGGCATCCGACTGTAAAGCGGCTAAATCTCTTTTTCCATTCTGCCTTATTATTCGTTGGGATATACCTATTAATTCTGCTTCTAATTTCTTCTTCATAGTTAATATTATAATTTAAGTGCTGTCTTTCAACAGTAAGCACAAATTTTTATAATTATAGTTACTAAACACGCATAAAAGATAGCTATTTTTTTAATATTTTTCGGTGTAAATCCTTTTAAAAATAAAACTAAATGCGAGTAAGTAAATATAAAAAAACTTAATTTTTGTTGATATTATTTCTGCTTTCTTAAATCCAACTTTAAATATTTGCTTAAGTTTGTTTAGTTTTTCTAGAGAAGGGAATTCTTTCCTTCTCAGTATAGAAAATTACAAGATGTTTCTCGAAAATACAGTAAATCATAAAGAGCAATTTGGCTGGATAGAAGTCATCTGCGGATCGATGTTTTCCGGTAAAACCGAAGAATTGATTCGTAGGCTCAAACGCGCCCAATTTGCAAAGCAAAAAGTTGAGATTTTCAAACCTTCCGTAGATATTCGCTATGATGAAGATATGGTAGTTTCTCATGATTCTAATGAGATCCGTTCTACACCTGTTCCTGCTGCAGCGAATATCCGCTTATTAGCCGATGGTTGTGATGTAGTTGGTATCGACGAGGCACAGTTTTTTGATGATGAGATTATATCTGTATGTAACGATCTTGCCAATAAAGGAATTCGTGTGGTTGTTGCAGGATTAGATATGGATTTTAAAGGAAATCCCTTCGGTCCGATGCCTGCACTAATGGCTACTGCCGAGTATGTTACAAAAGTACATGCCATTTGTACACGTACAGGAAATCTTGCTAATTATAGTTTTAGAAAATCTACAAACGATAAATTAGTATTATTAGGGGAAACGGAAGAATATGAACCTTTAAGTAGAGCTGCTTTTTTTAAAGCAATGTTACGAGAAAAGGTACAAAAAATGGAAGTTAAAGACCCCGAAGAAATTATTTCTAAAGAAGCTGTAAATAACATTAAGGATGACAAACATTCAGGAGACAACATTGGAAATTAGTCTTCCAGCACTTACTAATAATTACAAATTTCTACGTTCAAAATTACAAGAAACTACCAAATTAATGGCGGTAGTAAAAGCATATGCCTACGGAAGTGATCCTGCAGAAGTAGCTTCTTTTTTAGAAAACTTAGGAGTAGATTATTTTGCCGTTGCTTATACCGATGAAGGGATAACTTTAAGAAAAGTAGGAGTTACTAAGCCAATTTTAGTGCTGCATCCGTTGCCTGTACATTTTAAAAAAATAATAGATTATAAATTAGAGCCTAGCATATATAGCTCTTATGTTTTAAATGCATTTTTAAAAGCTGCTGAAAAAGAACATGAGTATCCTGTACATCTTAAATTTAATACTGGATTAAATAGACTTGGTTTTACTTTGGATGAAGTCGATGCTATCACTGATACATTATCAGAAAATAAAGAACTTAAAATAGCTTCTATATTTTCCCATTTAGGGGCTTCAGAAGACCTTTCTGAAAAAGAGTTTACACTGAAACAGATTCATACTTTTAAAGAAATTGCCGAGAAATTACTTTCTAAACTGACTTACAAGCCAATGTTACATATTCTAAATACTTCAGGAATATTAAACTACGCTAAAATTGCAGAGTTTGATATGGTGAGAAGTGGAATTGGGCTCTACGGTTTTGGAAATGATGTTCGTTTTAACAAACACCTAACTCCTGTAATCTCTTTAAAAAGTGTCATCTCTCAGATTCACCATATTTCTGCAAATGAAAGTATAGGTTATAATAAAGGTCATATTGCAAAAACAAACATGAAAACAGCCACCATTCCGATTGGTCATGCAGATGGTATTGGAAGACAATACGGAAAGGGAAAAGCTTTTCTTACAGTAAATGGCGTTAAATGTCCAATTATAGGAAACGTTTGTATGGATATGCTAATGATAGATGTTTCTAATGTGGATTGTAATGAAGGAGACGAGGTTCTCGTTTTTGGAGAGCATCCCACTGCTAGTGAATTTGCTGCCACCGCAGGAACTATTTCTTATGAACTTATAACGGCAATTTCGCAACGTGTAAAACGAAAAATTATATTATAGTAGACCTCATTTAATTATAATCCTTACGCATCATAACTATAAAATGATTTAATACGAATTCATCATTACGGAGTAAATAAATTTGGAATGACTCAAGCAGACAAATACTTTGAATCATTTTTTAAATATTTTGATATTATTACCTAAAAAATCATCCGTTTAAAAACTATTAAAAAAATTTATATCTTTAAAAGATACTAATCAAGTAATCAAATAACATGGGATTTTTTAAAGATTTTAAGTCTTTCTTATTGAAGGGAGATATAGTAAACTTAGCCACTGCGGTAATTGTAGGTGGTGCATTCGGTAAAATAGTTACCTCCTTTACAAAAGATGTATTAATGCCACCAATAGGTATGCTCCTTGGAGGTGTGAAATTTACAGAGTTAAAATATGTACTAAAAGAAGCTGTTGTAAACGGAGACGAAGTCGTTTCTGAAGCTGTTACCATTAATTACGGAATTTTTATCCAAACTATTATGGATTTTATCATTATTGGTTTCTGTATTTTTATGATTCTAAAGGCTTACGAAAAGTCTAAAAAGAAAGAAGAGGAAGCTCCAGCAGCACCTGCAGGACCAACTCAAGAAGAGTTATTAGCTGAAATTAGAGACGAATTAAAAAGACAAAACACTAAATAATATTTCTTCTATTTCTATAAAAAGTAACAAGGATGCCACCTGCTTCTAAAGTAGGTGGTTTTTTAGTGACAATCTTAAATGTTATTTTTATAACAATCTGTTATATTTTTTTGAAGTTTTGCATTTTAGCTTGTACACATGTGAATATTAATTACTTTTGTCTTTCAGAATGAGAATTAATTAATCGGTTAATACACCATATTAATAAGATAGAAAATGAAAATAGCCGTTGTAGGAGCAACCGGAATGGTTGGAGAAGTAATGCTTAAAGTTTTAGAGGAACGCAATTTCCCTATTACAGAATTATTAGTTGTAGCATCAGAGAGATCAGTAGGAAAAGAACTTTCTTTTAAAGGAAAAACATATAAAGTAATCGGTTTACAGGATGCCGTTGCTGCAAAACCAGACATCGCTATTTTTTCAGCTGGTGGAGGAACATCTTTAGAATGGGCTCCAAAATTTGCTGAAGCAGGAATTACGGTAATCGATAATTCTTCAGCTTGGCGTATGGATCCAACAAAAAAATTAGTTGTTCCAGAGATCAATGCTAATGAGCTTACAAAAGAAGATAAAATTATTGCGAATCCAAATTGCTCTACTATTCAATTAGTAATGGCATTGGCTCCGTTACACAAACAATATAAAATGAAGCGTGTTATCGTTTCTACTTACCAATCTATTTCTGGTACAGGTGTAAAAGCTGTAAAACAATTAGAAAACGAATTGGCGGGTGTAGAAGGAGAAATGGCATATCCTTATCCTATCAATCAAAATGCATTACCTCATTGTGATGTTTTTGAAGAGAATGGATACACTAAAGAAGAAATGAAATTAGCTCGTGAACCGCAAAAAATATTAGGAGATAAATCTTTTGCTATCTCTGCAACAGCGGTAAGAATCCCTACTTCTGGAGGACATTCTGAATCAGTAAACGTACAATTCGAAAGCGATTTTACATTGGCAGACGTTCGAAGAATATTAAACGAAACTCCAGGAGTCGTAATTCAAGATAATCCTGATACAAACACTTATCCAATGCCAATCTACGCACATGATAAAGATGATGTTTTTGTAGGGAGAATCCGTAGAGATGAATCGCAGCCAAACACTATAAATATGTGGATTGTAGCAGATAACTTGCGTAAGGGTGCCGCTACAAATGCAGTACAGATCGCTGAGTATTTACTAGAAAATAAATTGGTGTAATTAGGATACCATAAAAATATGTTAAAAAAGCCCTTGATATTAAGCTATCAAGGGCTTTTTCTTTAAATTATCATCGCTAATTACTAATCTAAACATAATGAAGAAACTCATCACTTGTGTGGTGGTTGCAACAAGCATTTTAAGCTCGTGCGACACTACAGAAACTAAAAAAGATTTAACATTGAAATATCCCGCTACTAAAAAGGTAGATACCGTAAACACATATTTCGGTACAGAAGTAAAAGATCCATACCGCTGGCTTGAAGACGATCGCTCTGATGAAACTGCAGCATGGGTTAAAGATGAAAATGAAGTTACCTTCGGATACCTAGAAAAAATTCCATTTCGAGATCAGCTAAAACAACGTTTAGAGAAATTATGGAATTACGAAAAAATATCTGCTCCCTTTAAAGAAGGAGATTACACCTATTATTATAAAAATGACGGACTACAAAATCAATATGTAGTATACCGCAAAAAAGGAGACGACGGAACTGAAGAAGTATTTCTAGATCCTAATACTTTTTCTGAAGACGGAACAACCTCTTTAGGTGGATTGAGTTTTTCTAAAAGTGGAAAGCTAGCTGCTTATTCAATTTCTGAAGGAGGAAGCGATTGGAGGAAAGTAATTATAAAAGATGTAGAAACTAAAGAGATTGTTGAAGATACTATCGTTGATGTAAAATTTAGCGGACTCTCTTGGAAAGGAGACGAAGGTTTCTTTTATTCTAGTTACGATAAGCCAGAAGGAAGTGAACTTTCAGCAAAAACAGATCAGCACAAATTATACTATCATAAGTTAGGAACTTCCCAAAAAGAAGATCAGCTTATATTTGGGGGTACAGAAGCCGAAAAACACAGATATATTGGAGGAAATGTTACCGAAGACAATAATTACTTACTCATCAGCGCTTCAATTTCTACTTCTGGAAACAAATTGTTTATTAAAGATCTTACCAAAGACAATTCCCCTTTAGTACCGATTATAGAAACTACGGAAAGTGATACCTATGTAATCGAAAATGAAGGGTCTAAACTTTATTTAGTTACGAATTTAGACGCCCCTAATAAAAAGATAGTTACTGTTGATGCATCAAATCCAACTCCAGAAAATTGGGAGGATTTTATTCCTGAAACAGAACATGTTCTAAGTCCGAATACAGGAAGCGGTTACTTTTTTGCTGAATATATGGTGGACGCCGTTTCTCAAGTAAAACAATACGACTACGAAGGGAAATTAATCCGCGAAGTTAAGTTACCTGGACTCGGAAGTGTTGGTGGCTTCGGAAGTAAAAAAGAAGACAAAGTAATTTACTATTCTTTTACCAATTACAATACACCAGGAAGCACCTATA
This sequence comes from Joostella sp., assembly GCF_048266025.1. Classification (NCBI taxonomy): domain Bacteria; kingdom Pseudomonadati; phylum Bacteroidota; class Flavobacteriia; order Flavobacteriales; family Flavobacteriaceae; genus Joostella; species Joostella sp. The sequence continues at coordinate 606,573 of NZ_JBLXAF010000001.1, forward strand.
CTTTTAATCCTGAAACTGGAGATTCAGAAGTTTATTGGACTCCAGAAATCGATTTTAATTCAGACGATTTCGAATCGAAACAGGTTTTTTATACTTCTAAAGACGGAACTAAAGTTCCTATGATTATCACCTACAAAAAAGGAATTGAGCTTAACGGTAAGAACCCAACGATTCTTTATGGTTACGGCGGATTCAATATTAGTTTAACACCATCCTTTAGCACGGCTATGGCTGTTTGGTTAGAGCAAGGTGGTGTGTATGCTGTTCCAAACCTTCGTGGAGGTGGAGAATATGGTAAAAAATGGCATGACGCAGGAACTAAACTTCAGAAGCAAAATGTTTTTGACGACTTTATTACAGCTGGAGAATATCTTATCAAAGAAAATTATACTTCATCAGATTATTTAGCAATACGTGGTGGATCTAATGGAGGTTTATTAGTTGGTGCAACTATGACACAGCGTCCAGATTTAATGAAAGTGGCATTGCCTGCGGTTGGTGTTTTAGACATGCTGCGTTATCATACTTTTACTGCTGGAGCCGGTTGGGCATATGATTATGGAACTGCAGAAGACAATCAAGAAATGTTTGAATACTTAAAACAATATTCACCTGTTCATAATGTAAAAGAAGGAACTAAATATCCTGCTACCCTTGTTACAACTGGTGATCATGACGATCGTGTGGTACCTGCTCATAGTTTTAAATTTGCCGCAGAATTACAAGAGAAACAAAGTGGAGAAAATCCTGTTCTTATAAGAATCGAAACCAATGCTGGACATGGAGCAGGAACTCCTGTAAGCAAAACAATCGATCAATATGCAGATATTTTTGGATTTACTCTTTATAATATGGGTTATGAAGAATTACCAAATAAAGCTGCATTAAAAGAATTTAAAAAATAAATATATAGAACGTGATTAAAAAAATAAATCTATTATCTGCATTCTTTATAATTACTAGCGTTTTACACGCACAAACTGATAAAGAAGTTATTGATAAAATTGTAAATGAAGCTTCTCAAAATTCGCAATTAAAAGAACTAGCCTACGAACTTATGGACGGTATTGGTCCGCGTTTAGTAGGGACTCCACAGATGCAAGAAGCACACGATTGGGCTATTAAAAAGTTTGATTCTTGGGGAATTTCTGCTGAGAACGAAAAATGGGGAGAATGGAAAGCTTGGGAACGAGGAATTACACATATCGACATGGTATATCCTCGTGTAAAATCTATTGAAGGAATGCAATTGGCATGGAATCCAGGAACTTCTAGTAAAGGTGTTACTGCGGAATTAGTAGTGCTCCCTTCTGTTAAAGATTCGCTAGCTTTTGATAAATGGTTAAAGTCTGTTAAAGGTAAAATTGTAATGGTTTCTATGAACCAAATTACAGGAAGACCAGATGATAACTGGGAAGAATATGCAACACCAGAATCTTTCGAGAAAATGAAAGCGGAGCGAGATGCTTTAGAAGAGGCTTGGCAAACTAATATGAGAAACTCGGGCTATACTTCTAGAACACTTCCTGAAGCATTAGAGAAAGCAGGTGCTGTAGGAATAGTGCAATCGTATTGGTCTAAAGGCTTTGGAGTAAATAAAATTTTTAGCGCTCGAACTAAAAAAATTCCAATGGTAGATGTTGCTCTTGAAGATTACGGAATGCTATACAGAATGGTAGAACACGGAGCAAAACCTCAACTTAAAATTGTAGCTGAAGCTAAAGATCTTGGCGTAGCTCCTACCTTTAATACTATCGCAACAATTAAAGGAACCGAAAAACCTGATGAATATGTTATTCTTTCTGCACATTTCGATTCTTGGGATGGAGGAACTGGTGCAACAGATAACGGAACAGGAACTATAACAATGATGGAAACAGCAAGAATCTTAAAGAAACTGTATCCTAACCCAAAACGAACTATAATTATTGGTCTTTGGGGAAGTGAAGAGCAAGGTTTAAATGGTTCTCGTTCTTTTGTAGAAGACCATCCAGAAATAGTAAAAAATGTACAAGCTGTATTTAATCAAGATAACGGAACTGGAAGAGTTGTTAACCTTTCCGGGCAAGGTTTTTTACATTCTTATGAGTATTTAGGAAAGTGGCTTAAAGCAGTTCCTAAAGATGTTACAAAACATATCGATACACATTTTCCTGGAACTCCGTCTAGAGGAGGCTCCGATTATGCATCTTTTGTAGCTGCTGGTGCTCCTGCTTTTTCATTAAGCTCATTAAGTTGGTCGTATTGGAATTATACATGGCATACCAACAGAGATACTTATGATAAAATTGTTTTTGATGATGTTCAAAATAATGTTATTCTAACTGCTATTTTAACTTATATGGCTAGTGAAGATCCAGAAAAAACATCAACAGAAAAAAGTGTTTTACCAATTGATGATAAAACTGGAACTCCAAGAGAATGGCCTTCTCAAAAAGAGCCAACTAGAAAAGGTGGTTTAGATTAAACAATACCATTTTTAGAATAAAAAAAGGTTTATTAAAGAGATCATATTTAGATTTTTTTAATAAACCTTCTTTTTTATACAATCCTTCCTTCTTTAAGCTACACCTCTTTATTCTACTTCTTATATTTGCTAAAACCTAATATCTATGCTCGAAGTAAAAAAGGTATCCTTTCAATATCACGAAACTCCTATTTTAAAAAATATAAACTTTACTTTACAAAAGGGAGAACACTTATCTATTATTGGGGAAAGTGGCTCTGGAAAAAGTACTCTATTAAAGATTATATATGGACTTTATCATTTAGAGAAAGGAAAACTCTTTTGGAATAAAACGCCAATGTTAGGACCTAATTATAACATTGTTCCTGGAGAGCCTTTTATTAAATATGTAGCCCAAGATTACGATCTTATGCCTTTTATTACTGTGGAAGAAAATATAGGGAAGTTCCTATCTAATTTTTATCCTCGGAAGAAGAAAAAAAGGATTGCAGAGCTTTTAGAACTTGTTGGTATGACAGCATATGCTAAGATCAAACCAACAGAATTAAGTGGCGGACAACAACAGCGCGTTGCCTTGGCAAAAGCTTTAGCAAGAGAACCTGAATTGCTTTTATTAGACGAGCCTTTTAGTAACATTGATAATTTTAAGAAAAATCAGTTAAGGCGTGATATTTTTGGATACTTAAAGCAAGAAAACATCAGCTGTATTACTGCCACTCACGATAATACCGACAGCCTCTCTTATGCGGATATTACAATGGTTTTAAAGCAAGGGAAATGCATTGCGTTAGACAATCCTGAAACGCTTTATAAAACGCCTAAAAATAAATATGTAGCCTCTCTCTTCGGAGAAGTAAATGTGCTTCCTCTGAATTTATTTTCCAAGGAGGAAACAAGTAGTAAGAAAGTTTTATTATATCCACATCAATTGGAAGTAACTAATGCTTCAGCAATAAAAGTAAAGGTTAAAAAATCATATTTTCAGGGAACTCACTATTTAATAGAAGGTATTAGAAATAGAAAAACGATCCTTTTTAATCACACAAAAGAAATTCCAGTAGATAAGGAAGTAAATATTAAAGCAGTTTACGAGTTTTAGAAGAATTGAAAAATCAATAAAAAAGCCGACATTTAAAACTTATTAAATGTCGGCTTTTAACCTAAAACTTACTTATATTTTCTTAGTTAGCAGGCTCTATTTCCGCTAGCTTTTGAGAGTACGTGTACGTAACAACAATTTGAATTTGCTGTCCGCTTGCATCTGTTGCAATCCCAGAAGTTTGAACTGTATATTCTGTTTCTTCTGCATTGAACTCAAGAGTTTGAATCGACTCATAACAGTTTGTAACAAGACCAAGCGTTGTTCCTCCAAGCTTCCAACTTCCAGAGAAATCTTCAGTAGCTTCACAATCTTCAACTACACCCCCTTGCTCATATGTATAAGTTCTATCAGAATTAAAAGTGTACACTATATCATTCTGACATTCTGTTTGTTGAGCATAAATATCTGTACTTGGGTTGTCTTCCTCATCATCAGTTAAATCGATCTCTTCATCAGATGTTATTCCTGTTAACTCCCAACTTCCTACAAAAGTAGTCTCTTCATCAGAAAGAGCTCCTGTGTAATCTGGTGTACAACTTACAGTATCGTCGTCATCACAACTAATAAATAATCCTGTTAGCGCTACAAATAATGATGCAGCAATTAATTTTCTTGTTTTCATTAAGGTTTTTGCTTTTATGTTATGCTATATATAATAGAAGCAAAGCTTAAGAAATGGTTGCGTGGAAGATTGTTAATTTTTTAAACTAATAGAATGATTAAGGAAAGTTCACTTAGAATTCTACTAATAAATAGCTTGAATTTTTATATTGGAAGTTTGAAAAGTAACCTCATCATCAATCCCTTTTCCTAATAAAAGCTTTCCGATTGGAGACTGTGCAGAAATACAATATACATCTGTATTATCTATGGTTATCTGACCTAAAGAAACGGATATAAAGTAGTTAACGACATTTGTTTGCACCAAGCTTCCCATTTTTACGGCTTTTTCTGCTGAAGTATTCCCGAAATTAATTCTCGAAAATGCATGATGCATCATCTCAACTTCTCGCAAGCGGTTGCCAGCTTTCTCTCTTTCCAACTGAAGCATAGCACGCCCTGTTTCATGCTTATCTCCAGCACTGCTTTTAGTTTCGGAAGCAAAAGATTCTTCTATAGTTGCAATTGCCTTTTGAACTTGATACAACCGTTCATTTAAAAGTTCTTGGCATTTATTTACTAACTGCTCTTTAATGCTTTTCATTATAAGAATTTATTCAAAGATAAGGGAACATAGGCATATTATAAACACTATATAACTATCAAAGCTCTACAACAAAATTTTCCTCTCTTAAAACTGTAGAATTATTACTATATTCAATATCTTTAAAACTACACCGCCAAAACTAATTTATAAAATGGAATTCTTACAAACTCTTTACCAGGAGATTATAAACTTTCTTGGAGTTACGCAAGCATGGGAAATTCTCCGAGAAGGTAATTACGAAGCTCTTAAAACATACAAAGGATTTACGGCTTTTATACATCCTATTATTCCCATTCTAATAATTTTAGAATTTATACTTGGGCTAATCTATAAAAAACCACAAACAAAAGTATACAAAGTAAATTTCCTAATCTATGTTTTCAATCGTATAATAGGGAGATTTATAGCCATTGCTATGGTTACACTCATTATAGGGAGTTTACAAAAATATGCTCCTTTCCAAACCTCCCTTACATGGTATTGGTTTATATATGGATATGTAGTTTGGGAATTCGGTCACTTTTTATATCATTATTGGGGACATAAAGTACGGTTATTTTGGTGCTTACATTCTACACATCATGCTCCAGAAAACATGAATCTTTCTGTTACTCATGCGCATTTTTTCTTAGAAGCTCCATATGCAGATGCTATACGTACAACCGTATGTATTCTTGCTGGAGTACAACCAGAAATGCTATTAATAATTATGCTTATAGATGGAACATATGGAGCTTTTATTCATATTGGAGAGAATTTATTAAAAGACGGTAGACTTGGTTTTTTAAACAATATTATCTTAACACCATCTCACCATCGGGTACACCACGCTAGAAATCCTTTATACATGGACACCAATTTCTGTAATCTTTTAAACATATGGGATAAAGCCTTTGGAACATTTCAAAATGAAGAAAAGGAGGTTAAAATTGAGTATGGAATAACTAGAGAAATGGATTCAGGCAACTTTGTTGATGTTTACTTTGGAGAAATTATTGCACTTTGCAAGGATATTTATAAAGCTCCAGGGATTAAAAATAAAATTTTGTATATCGTAATGCCACCAGGTTGGAGCCACTCTGGAGAGCATAAAACAGCAAAAATAGCAAGAGAAGCTTATTTAAATAACAAGTAAAAGTTCTTATAAATGGGCTTAGTTAAAAATATGAATCCCAATTACTTTTAAAACACTCAATATTCCAAGTCCTAATGTTAGTAATACAATTATGAGTCCCAATACATTTTGAAAAAAGGTATTCTTATATGATTTTAAAATAGAGGTTCTATTAACTGCCCAAAGTAAAAAAACTGCAATTATTGGTAGTAAAATTCCGTTTGAAATTTGTGCTATCTTTATAACTTCAATTGGCTTGATTCCGAATGACATAAAAATAACTCCTAGAATTACAATAAACATCCAAACGGATTTAAAGCGTTTATCTTTCATAGAAGCATTCCATCCAAAGCAACTATTAGCAACAAAAGCAGCCGCTAAAGGAGCCGTAATTGCAGAAGTTAATCCTGCTGCAAAAAGACCAATTCCCATAAAATATTTAGCACTATTTCCATAAATAGGCTCTAAGCCTTTTGCTAAATCTAATACATTTTCTATCTGTAAATTTTGTGTTTTAGCCGCAGTAATCATTATAGCTATAGAAACCATTCCTCCCAAAGAAATAGCAAGGAAGGTATCTCTCCGAGCATATTTTAAATCGCTCGCTAAATGCCATTTTTTACTCACCAATGAAGCGTGTAAAAACAAATTGTAAGGTACAATAGTCGTTCCAACCAAAGAAATTATAGTCAAGAGGCTGTCTTTAGGAGCTTTTGGAACGAAGAGTCCGTTAATAATATCCATTATATTTGGCTTGGTAACTATTGCTGTTAGCATAAATGATATACTCATTAATAACACTAAAGAAACTAGAATTTTTTCTATCGATTTATAGTTCCCTATATAAAGAAATACAAACGCTAAAATTCCAATTATTAACGGGTAAAAACTTGTATAAGTAGTTCCAAATAATGCTTGAAGACCTAATGTTGCCCCACCGATATTTCCGCCTTCATAAGCAGCATTTCCAATAACAATAGCTCCTAAAATTAAAGCTATAACCAACCATTTTAACCAAGGTTTTTCGATTTCTGTGGCCACCACATCTCCCAATCCCTTTTGAGTGATGATTCCTATTCTTGCGGCCATTTCTTGTAGAATTATGGTTGCTACAATAGAGAATAGCATTGCCCATAATAGCGAAAAACCAAAAGTATTTCCAGCCAACATACAAGCCGTAACTGTTCCAGGCCCAATAAATGCCGCTGCAACCAAAACTCCAGGACCTATTCTTTTAAACATCTATTCGCTTACATGGTTTAAAGAATACAATGCAAAAGTTCCTAACCAATGCGTTCCGCTATAATTATCATCTACAATATTTGGAAGCGAATAATTTATATGCTGATTTGCAATGTTTTTTAAATGCGAATATTCTGGTAAACTCTCTGCAATACCATAAAGACACCAAGCACGACTAAAGTTCAAACCATCTAAATGAACTAATTTACCATCTGCTCTGTCGCCAACTTTACCTGGTTCTAATTCGAAGTTTTTATCAGCTAATTGAGGTAGGAAATTATCAATCCATATTTTAAAATCGTCCTTGTTATATACTTTTCTTACCAAGTTTGCTTCCTCTAAACATGGGGAAAGAAAATCATGACCACTAGGCTCCCAAGTAATCGGACAATCAACATCACCTTTATAAAAACGATTTACAGTTTCTGTAATACTTTGCTTGAATTGATTATTTCCAAGCGTGTTTGCATAATCCCAAGCCAAAGACAATCCGAAGGCAGTATTAGCATGCTCTCCAACGCGAATTGGATAATTTAATTTTGGCAGAAATGTTATATAAGCATTTACAATATAATCTGTAAGTGGTTGTAAATTTGCCTCTAGTTCTTTTGCCATAGGATCATTCCAATTATGTAACTCTTCAACAAGTTTTAGCGTCCATGCCCAACCATAAGTACGCTCAAAAGAAGCGTTCCCTTTCATCTTAAAATAGGCAACCTCAGCTTCTATATTCTCTTTAGAGATATTTGCTTTTAACTTCTCTCGGATAGAAGATGCATTTTCTAAATTAGGAAACTGCTTAAGAAGCGAAATAAGCGACCAATGTCCATGAACTGAAGAATGCCAATCGAAGCATCCATAAAAGGCAGGGTGCAACTTCTTTGGTGTTGCTAAATGTGTACTATCTTCTAAAGTTTGATTTAGCTTATTAGGAAACTCAGTTTGCATACATTCCAAAGGTAAAGAAGCAAGTCTATTTGCTTCTTCTATATTTAAAACAGGCGTAGGTGCAGTTTCTATAGTTGTTTTTTCTGAAGTCTTAGCATCTTTACAAGCAACCGTAAACGCAAGTATAATTAAAAGACAAAAGAGTGGTTTTTTCATTTTAAAAGATTTCATTATAAACTGTTGATTAGTGTCATTATTATATGATTCGTAAATATAAACTTTTATTTATAGTTACTTTTATTTTCATTTTGAAGATTGAAAGCACCGTAATATTCCATCTGCTTTAAAATCCATTTTTCCCTTTGTTCAATGTAACTTGTAGCTGGAGAAGCCCTTAAAACTAATGGATTTGGTAGTATGGAAGCAATCGCAGCAGCCTCTAACTTAGACAGCTTGCTAGCGCTTTTATTAAACCAAAATTTTGAAGCAGCTTCAGCTCCATAAATTCCATCCCCCATTTCGATACTGTTCAAGTATACTTCTAGAATACGTTCTTTACTCCAAAGCTGTTCTATTAAAAAAGTAAAATAAGCCTCAAAACCTTTCCGAAGCCAACTTCTCCTAGGCCATAAAAAAACATTCTTTGCTGTTTGCTGACTAATAGTACTGGCTCCTCTTAATTTTTTTTCTTCTGAAGTATTTCTTATTACTTTCTCTATGGCTTGTACATCAAAACCATTATGCTTTTCAAACTTTTGGTCTTCACTACAAATAACAGCTAATTGAAGATTTTTTGAAATATTATCCATGGACACCCAATCGTGTTCCCAAACTAATTCTTGTTGCTTTTCATTCTGTTGATAAGCACGAATTGCCATTAATGGAGTTACAGGAACAGGAAGCCATTTGTAGAGCAAAACCCAAATAACAGAGATTGCCACAAACCACAAAAAGCATTTAAAAAGAAAGCGAAATATCCTCATATACCTGTAAAAATAAAAAAACCCGTATCAAATGTATTAAATGATACGGGCTTATATTATAATAATCTGCAAGAAATTTATTCTTCCTCTACTTTAGGTTTCATTTTGAAATCCTCCATAAATTTAGTTGTATAATTTCCAGCGATATAATCTGGTTCATCCATTAATTGTCTATGGAAAGGAATTGTTGTTTTTATTCCTTCAATTACAAACTCATCAAGAGCACGCTTCATTTTATTGATAGCTTCTTCTCTAGTTTGCGCTGTTGTAATCAACTTTGCAATCATAGAATCGTAATTTGGAGGAATTGTATACCCACTATAAACGTGCGTATCTAAACGTACTCCATGTCCTCCTGGAGCATGTAATGTAGTGATCATTCCTGGAGAAGGTCTAAAATCGTTGTAAGGATCTTCCGCATTAATTCTACACTCTATAGAATGTAACTTAGGCGTATAATTCTTTCCTGAAATTGGCACTCCAGCAGCCACAAGAATCTGCTCACGGATTAAGTCGTAATCTATTACCTGCTCGGTAATTGGATGCTCAACTTGAATACGTGTATTCATTTCCATGAAATAGAAATTCCTATGTTTATCTACTAAAAACTCTACAGTTCCAGCTCCTTCATATTTAATATATTCTGCTGCTTTAACTGCTGCATTCCCCATTTTTTCACGGAGTTCATCCGTCATAAAAGGAGAAGGAGTTTCTTCTGTTAATTTTTGGTGACGTCTTTGTACCGAGCAATCTCTTTCTGAAAGGTGACATGCTTTTCCGAATTGGTCTCCTACTACTTGTATTTCTATATGGCGAGGCTCTTCAATAAGCTTTTCCATATACATCCCATCATTACCAAAAGAAGCAGCTGCTTCTTGTTTAGCACTTTCATAGGCTTTCTGTAAGTCTTCTTCTTTCCAAACTGCACGCATCCCTTTACCACCACCACCGGCTGTAGCTTTAAGCATAACAGGATACCCCATTTCTTTAGCTAATTTCTTGGTTTGGTCTAAAGATTCTAAAAGTCCTTCTGATCCAGGAACCGTAGGTACCTTAGCATCATTCATAGTTCTTTTAGCACTTGCTTTGTCTCCCATTCTTTCGATCATCTCAGGGCCAGCACCAATAAACTTGATACCATGCTCCTTACAGATTCTCGAAAAGTTAGCATTTTCAGATAGAAATCCGTAGCCAGGGTGAATAGCATCTGCATTTGTAATTTCTGCAGCAGCTATAATACTAGATATTTTAAGATAAGAATCTTTACTAGGCGCTGGTCCTATACAAACAGCTTCATCTGCAAATCTAACATGCAGACTTTCTTCATCGGCCTTAGAATATACAGCAACTGTTTTGATCCCCATCTCTTTACAGGTTCTAATAACACGAAGTGCTATTTCTCCTCTATTTGCGATCAATATTTTTTTAAACATCTTCTGAAATTTTAATTTTTGAATTCTAAATTTTTAGGTTTTGCGAATGATGGGTTATACACCTTCATTCTACAATTTACAATTCTAAATTTCTTATGATGGATCTACCAAAAATAATGGCTGATCAAATTCTACTGGAGAAGATTCATCAGCTAATACCTTAACAATTTTACCTGAAACTTCAGATTCTATTTCATTGAAAAGTTTCATCGCTTCGATAATACATAAAACATCACCTACTGCAACTGTATCTCCAACTTCTTTGAAGTTAGGCTTGTCTGGTGAAGGTCTTCTATAGAAAGTACCTATAATTGGCGATTTTATGGTAATATACTTGCTGTCGTCTTCTGTTGCCGCTGCAGGTGCTTGTCCTGCATCTGCTGGTGCAGGTGCTGGCGCTGCTACAGGCTGTGGTGCCATTCCCTGTTGCATTGGCTGATTTACAGGTATTTGTTGAACATAAGTAGTGTTGTCACTTCTTTTTTCATCATCTCCTGTTCTAATAGTAATCTTCACATCCTCCATTTCAAGCTTTACTTCGCTTGCTCCAGATTTTGCCACGAATTTTATTAAACTTTGAATCTCTTTTAAATCCATGATTGAGTTTTGTTAGTTTTGAGTTTATTATTATGAGTTATATGCCCATTTTAAATAAATGGACCCCCAGGTAAATCCACCTCCAAAGGCTGCAAATACTAAGTTATCACCTTTTTTAAGCTGCTTTTCGTAATCTCTAAGCAACAAAGGTAATGTAGCCGAAGTTGTATTACCATAGTTTTGAATATTAACCATTACTTTAGAGGGGTCTAAATCTACACGATTAGCAGTAGCATCGATAATACGCTTATTAGCTTGATGCGGTACTAACCATTGTACGTCTTCTTTAGTAAGGTTATTGCGGGTCATTATTTTTTCTGCAACATCTGCCATATTAGAAACGGCAAATTTAAATACTGTTTTTCCGTCTTGGTAGACAAAATGTTGCTTATTTTTCACGGTCTCTTCGTTTGTAGGAAGGCGAGAGCCTCCTGCTTCGATTCTTAAGAAATCTCTTCCGATACCGTCACTTCTCAAATATTCATCTTGTAATCCGAGTCCTTCTTCATTTGGTTCAAAAAGTACTGCTCCAGCACCATCACCAAATATAATACAAGTTGCTCTGTCTTCATAATCTATTATTGAAGACATTTTATCAGCTCCAATAAGAAGAACCTTTTTATAGCGTCCGCTTTCAATGTAGCTTGCCGCTGTAGACATTCCAAACAAAAAACTAGAACAAGCTGCTTGCAAATCATAAGAAAAAGCATTTACAGCTCCTATTTCTGAAGCTACAAATGCAGCAGTAGCAGATACAGGCTGATCTGGAGTTGCAGTTCCTACAATTACCATGTCAATCTCATTAGCATCAACTCCACTTTTTCTAAGCAGGTCTTCCGCAGCTTTTATAGCCAAGTAAGAAGTTCCCTGTCCTTCTTCTTTTAAAATGCGCCTTTCTTTAATTCCTGTTCTGGAGGTTATCCATTCATCATTTGTATCAACTAAGGTTTCTAGTTCCTTATTTGTTAATATATAATCGGGCACATATGCTCCTACAGCTGTAATAGCTGCTTTAGGTCTATTCATAATTCGCTTAGTTTTTATCAAAAACGTGCAAAATTCGATGAAAATTAATCAAAACTACTAATTTTCGATCAAATAGTGGTGCAAAATAGGGTGTTTTTGACTTATAGAAAAATTTTGAATAAAAAAACTCTCACTTCTGTGAGAGTTTTAACTTTTTACTAAAATTTTGCTTTACGCTACTTCTTCTACAGTGTTATCAATAAGAACTTGACCTCTGTAATAAAGTTTACCTTCATGCCAGTGAGCTCTGTGATACACGTGTGCTTCACCCGTTGTAGGGTCTGTAGCGATCTGAGGAGTAGTAGCTTTGTAATGCGTTCTTCTTTTATCTCTTCTTGTGCTGGACTGTCTTCTTTTAGGATGTGCCATTTTAAATATTATTTATCCGTTAATAGTTTTTTCAATTGATCCCATCTTGGATCTGTTTCTCCGTCGTTACTTTCTTTTTCTTCTTTTGGTTGAAACGCTTCCAGTTTCTTTAAAGTCTCTGTTGCCAATGTTCCGTCTTCTACTCCCGGATGAATCCTTTTATTAGGAACCGAAAGTACAATCATCTCATAAATGTATTGTGCTACATTTATTTGATGTTCTGAATGTGGTATAATAAGGATCTCTTCATTATCATCATTATACTCTTCTCCAAACTGAACCAACAGATGCAATTTCCCTTTTACTTCTTGATCGTAAGGCTCATTGGATAAATCACAATAAACATTTACAGACCCATTTGCTTTAAAGGTTAATTCCAACATATTACTCTTTTTGTCTAAAGTAAATTTAACAGCTACTGCTGCATCATTAAAATCTTCAAACTCAAAAGCATCAAAGAACTTTTTGTCTATTTCAAAGTTGAACTGGTGTTTCCCTTCCTTTAATCCTATAAAAGGAATGTCAAACTCCTTTAATTTCTTCATTTTGAACATCAGTTTTAAAAGCCTATACCTCAAGTATAAGGCGGGTGCAAAGATATAAATTTTTATTTATGATAATAATGTTATTAACTTTTTTTTGTTTATAACTATTATTTCTCTCAACGCTATAGCTCATTCCCTTTTAGAACACTAGAAAACACTAGCGTTTAGAGGTGATTGGCTGATATAAATGTCATCTTAAAATAGGACTGTAATTTACATACATCCTTTTTAATAATTGGTTTTCTTACAATTATTTATCAAAATAATTGTTTTAAAAACTCACTTAAAAGCAACTAGTTCCTGTCTGGAGTTTTTCTACTTATCTTTTTTAATGGATTTGCTGTTAACTCCTTATATTCTTCTCTATTTTTAAAGATAGTTATTGCCGTGAACACAGCCTCTTCAAACGATTTATGATTTGCTTCTCCCTTTCCTGCTATTTCAAAAGCAGTTCCATGATCTGGTGATGTTCTCACTTTAGAAAGTCCAGCAGTATAATTTACTCCTTTACCAAAAGAAAGTGTTTTAAAAGGAATAAGACCTTGGTCGTGGTAAGAAGCTAAAATAGCATCAAAATTAAAGTGCTGACCTGAACCAAAAAAGCTATCGGCAGCATATGGCCCATAAACCAATTTCCCTGTATCGTTAATTTTGGTAATAGCTGGACGTAAAACCTCATCATCTTCTTTTCCTATTACTCCGTTATCTCCCGTATGTGGATTTATCCCTAAAACAGCAATTTTCGGTTTACGCACTTTAAAATCTTGCACTAAAGAGTTGTAAATCTTACTGACTTTTGTTTCTACTAACCTAGCTGTGATTTTTTTACTGACGTCTTTTACTGGAACATGGTCTGTTAACAAGCCTACTTTTAGAGTATCCGTTACCATAAACATTAACGCTTCTCCTTCTAGTTCTTTGGCTAAATAATCTGTATGCCCTGGGAAATTAAACTCTTCCGATTGTATGTTGTGTTTATTAATAGGCGCTGTAACCAATACATCTATTTCATCATTTTTTAAAGCTTCGACAGCTGCTTTTAATGATAAAAACGCATATTTCCCACCTTCTTCTGTTTCTTTACCTGGCTCTATATTTGGGGTTTCCTTCCAAACATTAACAACATTTATTTTCCCTTCTACTGCTTTATTAACAGTATCTATACCATTATATGCCAGCTCCATTTTAAGCATTTTACGCTGGTAGTTTATAACCTTTGTAGAACCAAAAATTACAGGCGTACAAAATTCTAACATTCTACTATCTTCAAAAGTTTTAAGAATTACTTCGCAACCTATACCATTTAAATCTCCAATGGAAATTCCTACTCTTATGCTGTTATCTGCTTTCATTTTGCTTGCTTTGTACTTGTAACAATTAGTTTATAAAACACCTATTGCGGATTATCGTTATCTTTAGTAGGTTTGTTTAATTGTATTCGACTATAAGGAATACATGCAAATTTAATTAATAAATATACAAATGTTTACGGGAATTATAGAAGAGTTGGCACGAGTTACAAATATTGTACAAGAAGCAGATAATTTACACCTTACTATAAGGAGTACAATTACAAACGAACTAAAAATAGACCAAAGTGTAGCTCATAATGGTGTATGTCTTACTGTAATTGCTATTAATGGCAATGAATATACAGTTACTGCTATTAAAGAAACCCTAGACAAAACTGCTATCGGTAAACTTGCTATTGGCGATGAAATCAATTTGGAGCGTGCCATGAAAATGGGAACACGCCTCGACGGACATATTGTACAAGGCCATGTTGACCAAACTGGGATTTGTAAAAATATCTCTCAAGAGAATGGTAGCTGGAGATTTACTTTTACCTACGATACTTCTAAAAATAATGTGACCATAGAAAAAGGCTCCATAACTATAGACGGCACTAGCCTCACAGTTGTAGATTCTAAAACCGATGAATTTAGCGTTGCAATAATTCCTTATACTTTTGAACATACCCGTTTTAAGAATTATAAAATTGGAGATGAAGTAAACCTTGAATTTGATGTGATTGGGAAATATGTATCTCGATTAATGGGATTACAGAAATAAGCGTTTTATATTCATTCTTATTAAATATACACACCAATTTAGACTCTATTATTTATTCTTTCTTGGATGTTGTCTCGTATCAAAAACTCTAACTATATAAATATGAGTGTTCCCTTCCCTGTAAGTTATCTTACAATGGTGACTTATAAGTTTACGATAATCGAACTTTAGGTGCGTAAAAGTTTCATCTACTGCACCTATTTTTAAAGTATCTACATTATTATTTTGCAATATCTCCGTGCTTTTACGTAGTTCAGTAGCTATTTCCCTTGCTTTACCACGCCCATATATACCGATATAGAATTTTGTTATTTTTTCTAAATCTTTAATGGCCCTTAGAGACCAAACAACAGACTTCATTCTTTAGTCCAGTCTTCAATCATTTTTTGAACATCACCCTGACTATGCACACGATTAGATGCAATGTCATCTTCACCTTCTACAATCATCTCATCAAGTTGATTTTGCTCTATATATGATTTTGCTGTTTTATATAAAACGTCCAAGAGATTTTTATCTCCTTCTTCTATATATTTTTGGAGCTCTTCTCTTAATTCTAATACTCCCATAACTTTTTGTTTTAAGAATGTATAAAGATACAATTTCTCTATCACACACTTAAGTTACAACATTGATTGTTAGCAGGAATGCTTTTAGATACATTTTATAAGGCATGACAAATATTACTTTACACTATTAATTAATATGTATCTCAATTAATGAGATTACAGAAATAATTATTCTTCATTAAATAGAAAAAATCGGTATTTTAGTTTTAAACAACTGAGTATGCGCTTATTTCTATTTTTTGTATTGATTTCTGAAGTATTATTTGCTCAAAACCAACTCCAGGCTGTAATATTGGATAGCGCCACGAAGGCTCCTTTAGAATTCGTAGATGTATATAACCACTATAATTACACGTCTACCAATGCCGACGGTTCCTTTTTATTTACTTCTGAAGGAGATTCGGTTTTTATAAAACACCTTGGATATAAACCTCTGCGGACAACTTTTAATAAACTTTATAATAAAGAAAACATCTTTTTAGTTGAAGAAACTATTGTTTTAGATGCAGTCGTATTGACCAAAAAGAATGATGTTTATAGCAGGATAGTTAAGAGCATAGAAAGCAATTATCCATTTTTCCCTTATGAAGAGCGTTTTACATTGCGCGCTTTTTTAAAGAAAAACGATTCCGTTTTAAAACTCCAAGATCTTACAGGTAAGTTGAAACGAAAACAACTCTTTGCTACCAAAGAACATTCTATGCCTAGAAGAAATTACGAGGTAGAGCTTTCTAATATGCGAAAAGCAGGGATTAAAGAAGAGGATATAGAGTTTATGTTAGGCGATTTCACAAAAATCTTAGATTGGTGTATCCTTCACGCTCCACTGAAAAAAGACAAATACGATGTTAAATCGGGGGTTATAAATGACACCGTAAGCATTGTGGAGTTTACTGTTAAAGACTCTATTGTCAAGGCAACCAACAGCAATAACAGTGGTTATTTAAAAATTAATACTGAAAACAATGCTATTTTAGAGAATTATTTGGTTTTAGAAAGAGACTCTGTTGACTACGAAAAATCTGGTCCATATAGATACAGAACTAACTTTATGAAAATTAATGCTTTTTTTGAGCAGGCAACCAATAAAAAGTATTTTTTGAAAAACGCCAAAGTGGAAGCAGTTTTAGAGGTTATAAACATAGAAACTTCAAAAAAGGACATATATAGTTGTTCGTATATTTTAACTACTCAAGACAATTTCAAAGAATTAAACATCAAAAAGAATGCGTCGGTTAAGAAAGATATTTTTAAGCTGAAATATCCTTATAATTCTGTTTTCTGGGAGAAACAGAATCAGTTGTTGCTTACCAATGAAATGCTTGATTTCTTGAAAACCGTTAATGATGAGAATAATGAATATCGTGCTATTTCTAACTTAAATTAGCATGAGGGATTGAGCGGTATGTTTGAGCTCTCCAGAAAACAACGTGTCTGGAAGCGAGTAGCGAAAGCGCGACCCAAAGGGGCATGCCATAAAAACACTTATCGTTATTTAGAAATTTTAAATTCTGACCTACGATTTAACTTATAAGATGACTTGCTACAAGGGCCGTTGCTAAAGCAGTCGTTTGAAAGTTGTGCCTCCCCTTTTCCAACGGCAGTGATTCTACTGGTAGAAATTCCTTGAGAAACAATATAAGCAGCTGTTGCCTGCGCTCTTCTTTTGGAGAGTTGTAAATTATAATTTTCGTTCCCAATACGGTCTGTAAATGCAGCTATTTCTAGCTTATAATCAGAATGATTTTTTAAATACGCTGCTATTTTATCGAGTTCTATTTTAGCTGATTCTTTGATTGTACTCTTGTCGAAATCGAAGTAAATCTCTTTTAACGTTAGTAATTCATCTAAACTTTGCGAAGTTAATGTGTAATTAAATATGTTTTTAGCCGTATCAACATCGGTTTCTGTTATAGGGATATAACCCTCTTTTTCTATTTGAAGCGTAACTTCTTTCTCACAAGAAATGTAATCTTTAAATCGGTAAGCTCCCGAAACATCTGTATTTGTAGTTGCCACAGACATTCCGTTTACCAATAGCGTAACAAAAACATTTTGTAAAAGTTCTCCTTTCTGATTCTTAACAGTTCCAGCAACTTCTGTAACACAATTTTCAGTGAATTTATAAATATTGCTATTTCCGTTTTTTGTAGATGCAAAATAACCAATGTTCTCGTTTTCTGCGATAGAGATACTAAAATCGTCTTGAGAAGAATTGATACTCGACCCTAAGTTTGTGATTTTTCCAATCTCTAAATTAGAGTCTATTTCTACAGAAAATATATCGAAGCCTCCCAAACCTGGGTGTCCATCACTAGAGAAATAAAGAATTCCATTTTTACCAATAAAAGGGAAACTCTCACGAGCTTCTGTATTAATTTTATCTCCTAGGTTTATAGGTTCTGTATACGAGCCATCTTCAAGAATGGAAACGGCATATAAATCTGACATTCCTTTTGTTCCTGGCATATCTGAAGCGAAAAATAATGTTCTACCGTCTGGTGTTATTGCAGGGTTTGCCACAGAATATTGATTGCTATTAAAAGGTAATTTATTTATGTTCTCCCAATTACCATCTGCATTTATAGCTGCCTGATATAATTGAAGTCTATTTATTTTATCATCTCCCTTTATAAGTTTATTTTTTTCTGAATTACTTCTTGTAAAATATACCTTTCTATCTTTCTCTATAAAAATAGCAGCCGACTCATTGAATTTAGAATTGATGTTTTTGGAGAACTTAATTGCTTTATTTCCACTTTTAGGATCTGCAATATATAGGTCTGTAAAAGGTTTATAATTCCACCGTTGTATATTTTTAGCTAAAAATCCTGTGTCTCGGGCAGAAGTAAAAACTATTTTGTTTTTATAAATAGAAGGCGCATAATCTTCATAAGGAGAATTAAAATTTACAAGAGCTACTTTATATTTAACGGCATCTTTATAAATGGCATTTAAATACTCAGGATTTTTACTGTATAAAATACCTCTAATATCTTCTGGATACTTCTTATGCAAGTCTTTTAAAACAATATTAGCCTGCTCATAATATTCATTTGCTTTTAAAGAAAGGGAATACCTGTAGTAATATACTGACTCAAGAATGCTGTCTGAATTTACTAACTTCTCGTACCATTGCATCGCCCTTTTGGAATCGCCCATATAATAATAGGTGTCTCCTAATTTTTTATATAATTCTGGCGAATTATACCCATTGTCTGCAATTCCTTCATAAATCTTTGCCGCCTTTACATAATCTAGTTGCTCATAAGATTTATTAGCCTTTTTTAAGGCCCTATTTTGCGCAAACAAGCTCGTTGAGAACAGTAAGAATAAAACGGTAATATTGGCAAGCAGAAATTTCATAGTATTTATGAACGTATGTTCATATACGTTTCATCTTCATAAGGTTAAATCCGCCTTAAAGATTGAATAAAATCTTTTTCTTTTTACGTTTTATTAGTCAAAATACAATTTTTTAAGTTAAAATGTAAAATATGTATTGTTCGGATATGTAAAACATTTAATCTTCCCATCCACAAAGAGTTCTTTTCTTTTGAATAGCTACATCTAACGTCACTTTTTCTATTGCCTTAGAGCAGTTTGACAAACCTCTACATGTTTTAGTATAATGGTATTTTTTACTGTAATTTCCATTACATATAAAAACTGATCTCTCTGTTGAAAATACACTAGAAAGGCTCAGAAATATATATAATGAGCAGGTTATTATTATCCAAAAAGTCTTCATAAGTCTTAATTATTATTTTATCAGTCTAAAAAAGCAAAGGCCATCCAAAAAATGTAATAAAACATGTTTTTAGACAGCCTTTAAGAAACAGTACCGAAACAAGTTTTAGTTACCAGTAAATTCAATTACTTGACCTGATGCAAAAACTTCGTATGTTCTTACAAACGGAAAAGCAGTGTGTTTTAACTCTACAGTTTGGTTTATAACAGCACGAGAAGCTCCTTCTGTATCTGCATTTTCAAACATCTCAGCTTTGGCTTCATTAATCATTCCTTGTTTAGAAAGCCCCCCAATTCCTAGAATATAGGTAACTCGAGAGTATCCTTTCGCATTACCAATTACTTTAAAATTGTTTTTTGATAATACCACTTCTGTAGTTGTATTGTTTGTGTTTGAGGTAAGTCCGTTATGCAAAGCACAACTAGAGCATAAAATGGAGAATAATAGCATTGCTATTCCCGCTTTTTTCATAATAGTTAGGGTTTTAAATTAGAGCTGGCGAAGCTAAGTTTTCTAATAAAAAAATCCTTACGGAAAACCGTAAGGACCCTTTTCTCCTCAAAATATTTAGCCAAAATAATCTAAATATATCTTTCAATGTTATTAAAAACCAATACCTTATATGATTCCCAAATCTTTAGAAATAGCAACCAAATGAGTAGAATTTTTAGCTTTAAACGAAATTCTTAAACCACTTATACGTTTTTCAATAGCACTCAGGCTACATGGTTTTATATTTTCATTTATAAATTTCTTTCTAATATCTTCTTGAGAATTCCCTTGAGATAGCGCTTCTAGTAATAGAATATCATAATCTTCAATCTCTAAATTCTGAGTTTCTTTGATAGCATATTCTAAATCTGAAGAAACAAACTTTTCATTATTATACACGCTTTCTATAGCAGTAACCATTTCTTTAGTGCTATTTCTCCCCTTACACACATAGCCATCAATTAAAATAGTATCAAAGAAAGATTTTATTAATTGCGGTCTGTCTTCCACAGAGTATATAATTACGGAAATGTCTGGCTGCTCCAATTTTACTTTTGCTGCCAGCCGCTCTCCAGAATCGATTAAGGATTCTCTATGGTCTTGCTTAAAAGAAAGGTCCGTAATCAAAAGATCATAAGGTGTATTGTTTAGCAATCCGCTTTTTATCTTTAAAAAAGCATCATCACAATATTTAGCATGATCTATTTCAAAATCATAAAACGCTCTCAAAGTATTTACCAACCCTAAGTTAATACTATCAATATCTTCTGCAATAAGTACTTTTTTAAACATTGATTAAACTGGTATTGTTATGTTTGCTTTAAATCCTTTTCCAAGTGATGAGTCAAAAGTAAAACTTCCTTTAATGCCATCAATACGGTTTTCCACATTTACCAATCCATTCGTCACAAAATCTCTCGTAAGGTCGACTCCACAACCATTATCAGAATAAGAAATTTGTATATCTTTTTTTTCAGAAGTGAAATTTAACACTACAACAGATGCTTTACTATGCTTTTTCATATTTACTAAAAGCTCTTGCAGTGATCTATAAATCACTCTCTTTTTATAGGTAGGAACTTCTTCCCAAACAATTCTCGATAAACCACGATTTAATATATTCACAGTATCATTTCGATAACTATTTATGAGTCCTATAATTTTTTCTGAAAATTGCTCATCGATATCTAACCTTGCATTATCCCGAGCTATATTTCTGGTTTTCTCGTAAACTCCTTCTAATTGATAAAGAATATCATCCTTTGTCTTATTTTCTAAAGTAGAATTCTCGGTATAAGCAATAATATTAAACATATCATTAGCAAGCTCATCGTGTACTTTTTTAGAAATCAGCATTTCTGTTTGGTAAGCTTGATCTGCCTTTTCCCGTTGGTGTTTAGCTCTTAAAAGCAAATAAAAAATATAGCTAGCTATGACTATTATAACAATAACAACTCCCAAAGCTATATTGTTATTATGCTGCTTTTCTATACGGAGCTGATTAATTTTAGCCTCATTAAGGAGCTTTAAATTTTCTTCTCGATTTTTATCACTTTCGTATCTAATTTTTGCAAATGTATTTTTTAATCGGCCTTGAGAAGTTGTTATACTATCGTTTAGCTTCTTGTAAACCATAGCATATGTCCTAGGATTATTTGATGAGGCTATCAACAAAGACAAGGCCTCCATAGTATCTTCATTACTTTTTGTTTGCTGCGCTAATTTAAACCCCAACAATGCCATGGAAGATGCTTTATGTATTTGATTATTCTTTAAGTAATGATTAGATAGATGCAAATAACTAGTTGCTTGCCCAGAAGCGTCATTAATATCTCTCCTGATTTCAAGCGCCTTTTTTAAACCTTCTTCTGCATCAGGATACTCTAAAAAACTAGCTACATTGGCCTTATTATCTATATTTCTTGCTTTCAGTTCTAAATTATCTTCATCTTCAATAATGTCTTGCTTAGATAATTCATCTAACAATTTATACGCCTTTTTATAAGCTCCTTGCTCTGTATATACAACCGCTATGTTATTTTCTACTTTTGACTTTGTAATAGAATCGCTTGCCACATTTAAAGCTTTATTATACCAATGGAGGGCATCTCCATATATTTTTTGCTTTTTTGATGCTATAGCAAGAGCATTATAAATTCCTGCTACATACTTTCTATTCTTAGTATTCTCCAAATATTGTAATGCTCTAACACCAGTCTGTTCTGCCTCATTATAGTTACCAATTGCATTTAAAAGATTAGTAAGGTTTAATAATTTCATACCTGCTTCAATAGTATCTTTTACGCTTTCATAAGTTTTTATAGAATTATAATAAGCAGCTAGCGATTTATCGATTTTATTATTCTTTCTGAAATAAAATCCTAGTCGGAAATAAGCATCTGCAATAGCTAAGCTATCTTTTCTTTTTTGCTGAAGCTGAAGTAATTTCTCAGTGTAGTAAGTAGTGCTATCTAAATTTGTTTTACGAAAAAGAGAAGCTCTTTGCATTAATAAATCAGCTTCCAGAGAATTATCATAATCACGAACATCTTCGAGTAATTTTTTATTCAATTGAAGCGCACTATTTAAAGAGCTCTTTTTTAAGATGTTTACCTCTTCAAATTTACTATAGAGACTGTCTTTTTTAGGAAATTCATGTGTAGTCACTTTTTTATCACAACTGATAAAACAATAACTTATAAAAAAGAAAAAAGGGAATGAAACTAGTAGCTTTTTCATTCCCCAAAATTAAAAATTTATCGCACTTAGAAACATAATTTGATTAAGGTTTTATGCTCAGCTACCTTTTTGTCATTCCTTATAATTACATCCGAAGTATGATTCTTAAAATTAGTCGTTCTTTGTTGGTGTTTCAGGTTCATCAGGCTTATCTGGATCTGCATTAATTTCAGCATCTTCTCCAGTAGAACCTTGTTCATTATAAAGTGCATCTGTAGTTGCTACGCTCTCTTTTGTACAAGACTGTAAAACGGCATTTAAAGAAATAATGGTAAGTATTAAAAATATTTTTTTCATGATTTAATGTTTTAAAAATTAAACAATAGTGCTGCTGTCCGCTCTTGCAGATATCATTTTTCAGCAACTAGAATGGTTAAGGAGAAACTCCTTTGCTTTTTGGGAAGTAGAAATCCAAATGCGATACTAAATAGTTTCTTCCCAGCTACTCTATTTCTCACATTGTGGATTCCCGTAAGAAAAGTTGATGCGCTTTAGTTATGTTAGCTATACATAACCTCCACTTTTCTTACAGGCAAATTAAGCGTGGACTTACTGTTTAATTGTGGACAAAACACGGAAAAGAATGTCCGACAAAAATGTCCACTCTTTGTCTAAATATTTTTACTTTTAAAGACCTGAACTTAATACAATTATGAAGAGTCCACATGAAGAACTTATAATGCGTGTTTTTGATAAAGCAAAATCCAAAAGCGGTAGTGATACCAAAAATGGGCAAGCAACACATCTAGCGGCAACTTTCTCAGACGATTTCCATCATTCTATTTCAGTAAAAACACTAACTACTATTTATAACATCTATATTTTAAAAGACACGAGCAGATCAGCTACTTTAAAGCCAGAGTTGTTATCTGTTATGGCTCGCTATATTGGATATGATAATTATGAAGAATTTGTAAGCGAGACCGATATTGTAGTTCCACCAAAGAAAATAAGAGTGAATAAACTTGAACGAATAACACTTATTTCTTTAGTGATATTATTATTTATAGGACTCTCTTATACATTAGTTTTTAGTTCTGAAACAGAGAAATGCATGAGTTGGAAAAAAGTAAATTATGAAATCGTTTCTTGTGACATTAGTGAAGCTGAAACTCCTAATCAGATTATTATTTACAATAAGGCTTTGTATAAAAAGCAACGTAAAATCTCTCCTGCAGATGTGAAAATAGGAGAATCATACTATTGCAAAATGAATGATAATTCTATTGAATATTTCTCTTATTACGGGCAGCATCCTATTACCAAAAAGCACCTTAAGCCTGTTACGGAATATATCTATAAAAAATATGTGACTCCATTATTAGAAAAGTAAGCAAATAGAAAAAGCCGCTCTAAAGTTACTCTAGAACGGCTTCGTTGGTTAATGCATCATTGCTTGGTTAGTCTTTATAGGTGTATATTACTTTATATGTATTAGTTTCCCCTTCTTTAGCATCTGAAGTAGTAATATCTGCTGATAATGGATACCTATCCTCATCATAGTCATATTCAGCATTATATATGTATATTATCTCATTATTCTCATTTTTATAAGTAATTCTTGTAGGGTTATTATTTGGAAAAAGAGTTCTTGCTGCTACAACTTCTGAAGCTTGTGGACTCATACTAAGATTAAGCTGAACTTTATCCATAGCCTCAACAAATCCTGCCGCTTCTAATGTATAGAAATAAGGGTTTGGAACATCGTCATAAGTTATTTCAGCAGTATATTGCTCATAAGTATAATCTTGAGTATTGTAATTATACTCTTCTTCTATAAATGATACTATTTTTGGATTCTTATTTTCATCATACTCTTCTACAGTTGCTACTTCAAAAGCGTCATAAGGTGACTTATAAAGTTCATTTACATCAAAAGCATCACTACCTCCTCCAGTAATGTCAGATAAACTACCATTTTCATAAACAAAAATGCTACTTTCTTCTCCGTTAGAAACAGTAGAAACACGACCATCTGCATCATAACCTATTGTAATATTTCTGTTGTAATATTCATCTTTAGGTGAAAATGTAGAAATAGATTTTAATAGTTTCACTTTTACATCTCCATTAACTTCTTCAAATTCATCAGAAGCTGAATCACTACAACCAACCATAAAAAAGGCTATTGACATTGATAAAATAGATAGATTTCTAAAATTCATTTTTGTTTATTTAAAATTATTTAGGGCAAAAGTAAATTTCCTTTATCGGCATTCCTTACGGAAAACCTCAATCCAGTGTTTTTTATATCCTTTTTAAAAACATCAATGGGATTCCATGAGAATAAATTAGATTTGTAGCTCGGAAAAAATTAAGAATCTTAAAAAACTACAGCTTATATATGGGAATGTTCGTGATTAGCAAACGATCTAATGGAGATTATAAATTTGTATTTACTTCGAGAAGAGGTAAAACTATTTTTACTAGCATTGGTTGTAAGCAAAAATCAGATTGCGAATTAATAATAGCTGCAATCAGAGAACATATCGAGCAATTTACTTTTACAAAAAAGAGCACTCCCTCCCGAAAACATTTTTTTAGACTCTCTAAAAATGGCCTTGTGTTGGCTACCAGCAGAAAGTACTCTACAGAATTAAGTCTTGAAAAAGGAGTTAATGAAATTCTAACCTATATTAAAGAAGCCGAAACATTGGATTTTTCTGAAAATGAAAATGTTTTTAAAGATGAAGCTGCTGTTTTTGGATAAGATTATTCTTTTGGGATTGATTAAATATAGCTCCTAAAAATAACTTATTGGAACCCTAAAAACAACAAAAGCCTCACAGAAATGTAAGGCTTTTGTGTAATTGTGGTCCCACATGGGCTCGAACCATGGACCCCCTGATTATGAGTCAGTGAAAATAATTTTCTTTTATTTACTTATAACTTCTTTTGATTTGAAAATCAGGTAGTTAAAAAATAATATTTTTCTTAAAGTTTCTTTTAATTACATTTATTCCTTCAAATGTTGTACATATGTTGTACTGATAATAAAAGAATATGGCTAGTATAAAAACTGTATTAAGAAAAACACAACTCTCTGATGGTAAGTATCCTATCTGTTTGAGAGTCACTAAGGATAGAAAATCTAAATTTTTTAAAACAATTTATAATGCCAGTACAAAGGAATGGAATAAAAATGAAGGTAGATTTAATTCAAAGAAAAAAGATCACCTAAAGCATAATGAATTCCTCAGTGGTTTTGAAAATAGAGCCGCCAAAATATTAGGTGATTTAGACCTAAACAAAGAGTTTTATACACTGGATGATTTTGAAAAAGAGCTAAGGGTCAATACGAATCCTCTTAATAAAAATGTTTTCATACTATGGGATGAACTAATTAAAGAAATGGAATTAGCAGGAAGAATGGGGAATGCAAGAGCTTATCAAGACACGTATAACTCCGTAAAGCTGTTTAATAATAAGTCTAATGATTTATCTTTTAACGACATAACTCCTGCGTTTCTTTCAAAGTATGAAGCCTTCTTAAGATCAAGAGGAGGGACTGACGGTGGTATCGGAGTAAAAATGCGAGAAATTCGTGCGCTCTATAATAAAGCTATTGAAAGAGGAATTGAAAAAAAAGTGAATTATCCCTTTAGTAAGTATAAAATATCGCGATTAAAAGGAAAGGGAATAAAGCGAGCTTTAGGAATA
The DNA here is from genome assembly GCF_048266025.1 of Joostella sp. Taxonomy (NCBI): domain Bacteria; kingdom Pseudomonadati; phylum Bacteroidota; class Flavobacteriia; order Flavobacteriales; family Flavobacteriaceae; genus Joostella; species Joostella sp. The sequence continues at coordinate 632,830 of NZ_JBLXAF010000001.1, forward strand.
AAGGATGTTCAAAAAATAATTAATGTTGACCTCTCTAATCATCCGCACTTAGTAAACAGTAGAAATTACTTCGTATTTAGCTTTTACACTAGAGGTATGAATTTTGCTGATATGATGAAACTACGGTTTGAGGATATATCTGATGATCGGATATACTATATACGTTCGAAAACTAATGGCAATTTTATTGTAAAAATACTACCTCCAGTTCAAGATATTATTGCTCATTATAAATATAGAAAAATAAACAAATATCTATTCCCTATTCTTTTAAAAGAAGACCTAACCCCTCAACAGTTAGAAAATAGAAAGAAAAAAGTTTTAAAAAAATATAATAAAGATCTTAAAGAAATTGCCAAAATCTGTAAAATTGACAAGCCAATTACAAGCTATGTCGCAAGACATAGTTATGCTAATTGTTTAAAGGAAAAAGGCGTTTCTACAGATATTATAAGCGAATCAATGGGACACCAAGATTTGGCAACTACAAAAGCTTATTTAAAGGAACTTGACAGCTCTTTACTAGATCAGGCAAGTGAACTATTGTTATAGTATAATATTCAAAAAAATATCAAAAAACAACTAATGAACATTATGGAATTCCACATTTGTGATAGTAACGAAAGCTTTATATTTACCAAAGTAACCTAAATACCTTTTAATATGATTGGTAGAATTAGAAGACGTACATTTATAATGACGTCTTTACTTTTGACCTTTATTTCAGCACTTCTTTATTTTAATTATAAAATTAAAACAGAAGAAGACCTTCATTTCTTATGGTTTATTTGTTTAGTAATTATAATAATAAGTATGCTTATAAGCATTGGAAGATTAAAAGATATTAATTTATCAGGTTGGTTAGTTATTTTACTATTTATTCCTATAATTCAATTTGCATATATATTATTGTTTTTTATCGACGGAACAGTAGGTGAAAATAAATATGGTTCAGATCCAAAAGAAAGATTAAAAAAAAGTATTTCTTCAGCACATACAAATGATTCTAAAACAACAAGTAGTAGCATACTTGAAAAAAAGTTAAAAATTGTCGAAGATAGCTATAAAGAAGGACTATTGACTGCTAGTGAATATACATCTAAAAAGGATCAAATCAACAAAGAAAAACAGCACTATAACAATAAGCTCCTCAAAAAAGAAGAGTATATCAGTAAAAAAGGTAGATTAAAAGATTTGTATGCGAATGGTATTATCTCTAAAGATGAATATGATAAAAAAAATGAAGTTCTAGAAAAAGATTATAGAATTAATAATTATACTCAAGCAGAAATTAACTTAAATACAATAGCATATTATGCATCAAAAGGCAAAGAGCACGGACCACATCGAATATATGAAATCATTCAATTAGTCCAAAATAAAAAAATCAACCCAAATTGCTTTATTAGGTTCGAGCATGAGGATACTTATACTAAACGAGCCAATGAATTGCTAGAAATTAAATAGTTGCTCATTGTTTATAATTCAATTTCTAGGTACAACTAATTCGGATTAGTATCATGATAGAGAACATGTATGAATTTCATCTTTGGTTTTTTGAACAAGGGGGTGAAATTTACTTTTCATAGTTTAAAAAGAGTATCAGAGATAAATCAATTTTGACTATACTTCTTGAAATTTTCGGCTTGCTCAAAGATTTCTTTATAAACTTCATCACGTTCTACTGGCGGATAACCATGCTCATCTAATAGAAGAATTAAACCTACTTTTAATGCGGATTTAATATCATTTCTTTTATTCCAATCTGGAAACTTAGCTTGACCATCAACCAAACCTTTTACAGCACGTGCGAGATCAATTAATTTATCTTCTGGGTATGAGAAGTCATATTTTACACAAAGCTCTTTTAGTATGTCGTAGAATGCCTTTTCTTCAAAATCAATCCCCAAATTATCCCCTGCTTTAAACTCTTTATATACGTCCCAAATTAAATTAGTTAACTGTTCCGCCATATCTTCGTACACTTCACTTCTTAGAATATCATTTTCATCACGCTGATTGTACTTTTGAACCAGGGACTCCATTTTTTTGGTAAAATCAACACCTTTTACCTTATTGACCTTTTTCATTTCACCTATGGCCTTTGCCAGTAGCTGCTGTAATAATTTAATTTTTGTATTAGGTAGTTTGATTTTGTCAATTTTAGCTAAGTAATCTTCATCAAATAGGTCTTGTTCTTTTTCAGTACCATCACCCATTTTAAATATTTCATCTACTCCGTCGCTTTGTAAGGCATTTTTAATCATATCCCTTACTTTAGCATTCATTTGGGCTGTATCTGGAGCATCACCCTTGGTAAGTTTAAACACAATAGAACGAACTGCTAAATAAAAATGCGTGTAATCTCTCTCTTGTTGCGTTAATTCTTCACTTCCTGCGCAAATATCATAGGCTGCTTTTAAACGCTTTACTAAACCCATAAATCGAGTTTCCATATCTTTAGTAAGCTGAACAAACTCTGCTGCCATATTAAGTGAATTCAATTGCTCTAATGCACTACCATTGAAATATTTTGAGTTATCAAATTTATGTAAGAGTTTGGCTAATAGGTCTAAATGATTCCTAACCACTACTAACGACTGTTGTATGTCTTCAAAGTTATCACTTTCACTCTCAGAATACTTTTTAAGGGCTAAATTCATTTGTTTCTTAATACCAATATAATCGACAACTAAACCTTTATTCTTCCCTTTAAACTTACGATTTACACGAGAAATCGTTTGTATTAAGTTATGTTGTTGAATAGGTTTATCTATGTATATGGTGTCTAAAAAAGGAACATCAAAACCAGTTAACCACATGTCAACGACAATGGCTATTTTAAAATTAGATTTTTCGTTTTTAAACTGTCTATCTAATTCTTTGCGGTATTCTTTATTCCCTAATAAATTGTATAATTCCTTTGGATCATCTTTCCCTCGTGTCATAATCATTTTGATCCGCTCCATGGGTTTGATTTCTTTCTTGTCCTTGTCCGTTAAAACAGCTCCGTCTTCAGCAACTTTAACTTCATTCCATTCAGGTCTGAGTTCAATTACATTTTTATAAAACTCATAGGCAATGTTACGAGAACTGCTAACAAACATTGCTTTTCCTTTTACTGTTGCACCCTCTGAAACTCTATTTTCGTAATGCTGTACAAAATCGGCTGCTAATTCTTTTAATCTGTTTGGATCGCCAAGAATGGCATTCATATTTGCAGATTGTTTTTTGCTTTCTTCTATCTGATATTCATTTGCACCAGCTTCAGCAGCTTCTTCATAATACTTTTCTATTTTCTCTAATTCAGCATTCTGTAAGGCAATTTTTGCAGCTCTACCCTCATATACAATACGAACCGTAATTTCATCTATTACCGATTCAGTCATAGTATAGGTATCGACAACTTTTCCAAACACATCCAAAGTAGCATCTACTGGCGTGCCTGTAAAACCAACATATGTTGCGTTAGGTAAAGAATCATGTAAATACTTAGCAAAGCCATATGACTTTTTCACACCTGTCTCTGTTACTTTTACTTTTTGGTCTAAGTTAGTTTGACTTCGGTGAGCTTCATCAGAAATACAAATTACATTGGTACGATCAGACAACAGTTCAACATCCTCTGTAAACTTATGAATAGTTGTTAAAAACACACCACCGCTGGCGCGACCTTGTAATAAGGATCTTAGCTCTGCTCTGCTTTCAACACTTGTAATAGTATTATCGCCAATGAATGTTTTTGCATTGGTAAACTGTCCTGAAAGTTGATCATCTAAATCTGTTCGGTCTGTAATAAGTACTATTGTAGGGTTTTCAAAGTACTTACTTTTCATAAGTACCCGAGTAAGATAAAGCATCGTATAACTTTTACCACTACCAGTTGCACCAAAGTATGTTCCTCCTTTTCCATCCCCGTTGGGTTTTTGCGCCTTTTTGATATTATCATATAAAGCATTTACGGCGTAATACTGTGGATAACGACATACGATTTTTTCGTCTTTTTTAGAACTATCAGGAATGTAAATAAAGTTTTGAATAATATCGCTCAATCTATCTTGATTAAGCATTCCTTGAATAAGAGTAAACATGCTGTCAATACCATCTACATCCTGAGCAGAACCAGAAACTCTACGCCACGCATAGAAAAACTCATACGGAGCAAAAAATGATCCAGCTTTGTTGTTTACTCCATCACTAATTACACAAAACGCATTGTATTTAAAAAGCTCTGGGATATCTCTTTTATAGCGAGTAGTTAATTGAGTATAAGCATTATGAATGGTGCAATTTTCTTGAATTGCGGTTTTGAATTCAAATACAACAACAGGAATTCCATTGATATATATTATACCATCTGGGATACGTTTTTCTGTACCTATTATTTCAAGTTGGTTAACGAACTTATATGTGTTATTGCTTCTGTCAGAATAATCAATTAGATAAATCCATATATCTTTTTGGTTTCGATCTTCTCGCTTAAAGCTAAAGCCATCGGTAAGCCATTGGATTATTTTCTTATTGGTTTCATATAAATCAGAAGAAGGTAAGGTTTTTAATTGCAACACTATAGATTTAGCTTCCGTTAGCGTTAAGCCTTCCTTTGTGTATTGAGTTAATAAAAATTCAATTAAATCTTCCTCAATTAATACTTCTTCAGGAATACGATTTATGCTATTACCCAAAAAATGTGGATAACCCTCATTACTTAATAACTCAGTAAATGCTTCCTCTAATTTGGCTTCGGTGAATTTCATACGTTGTTAAATCCGTTTTCAATATCCTTTATTCTTTCTAATAATTTATTCCAAGACAAGCTTTTTCCCACAATCATGTTTTCCTGCATTGTTTTATAGTCTTGTTCCCATAATTTTTCAATTTCTTCTGGTGGCATAATGCTTAATCTACCTTTATGGTGGTTTGCATAGTCTATTCCACGTAATGGTGTTACGTGCTTTCTGTGCTCTACAATAGTTTTAAATAATTGTTCATCTTGTAAAGCAGCTTTACCAAAACCGGTGTCCACTAACTTTTCTATATCATACAAGTGCCTTGTTAAACGATCGGTTCTAATTTTGTCTACGGGTTTAGAAAATTCTTCGTGTAACAACAATACTTTCTCGATAAATGTTCGTGATGGCAAAACCACTTGAACATCAAAAGATTTTTGGGTAAACGGCAAAGTATGTAATTGTTTATCTATAAATGAAACTATAGGTTTTGCTTCGCTTGGTTCTGTAAGTGAGCGAGCACCAAGCTCTAATAAAACTCTAGGCTGTATGTAGTTATTTGTTGCTGAAACTATGGATTGATAATAAATCTCTAATGTATTGGGATCGCTGGTATCATCAACTTTTTCATTATAATTTATTTTATACAAATCGCGATTTACCCCTAATGCATCCAATTGTTTTATCAATTCTTCTCTAAATTCATTGATAATAAAACTACCCGAAGCTTTTCGTAATTTTTTTATTTGAGTTTTTGACTTCAATTCATTAAAACCCAATAAATGTCTATCTATGATTAAATCGATATCTTCAGAAAATCGTTCTATTAATTGGTAAGCTTTGCTTAAAGAAGTACCCCCTTTAAAAATAATAGCATCTGCATATTTAGATTGAAAAATAGCACGTAGCGTAACACATACCCACCAATCTTTTTCAATTACATACGTAGGCAATCCTGTTGCTGTACTTACTTGTTGTAATGTTTGTTCTTGTTGTTCAGGAGATAAATCAATCCACATGGCTCGAAGGTTTATGGAGTTGTTTTATTAATTTTTGAATCCATACGGGAGCGAACCTCAATTCTTTTTCCAATACATTATTTGGTAGTTGTTGTACCTTGGGTTGAAGTTGTTCTTTATGACGATCTGTAATATTTTTTTGCCCAATCTCTTTGCAAGCTTGCACTATAAGTTGTAACAATTCGTTTTTTATTGCAAAAGTTTTAGGTACTGTTTTTTTAAATTTAATAACGCTATTTCCGATTTTAATTTTGCGTTGAGATCCATCTGTTAGATACACTACTCTTAAAGGAATTTGTGTGGTAAGTCCTAAACTGTATAGGGCAAAAACACCTGTTGGAGCTATACGAGCCTTATCTCTTTTCGCAATTTGTTTTGCAATTTCTTCTAAACTTGGATATATAACACCAATTAGCTCACTTTTTTTTGGTTTTAGATAGATGCCTTGTGCCACACGAACCAAAACCCCATCTTTTTCCAAGCGCGATAAGCTTTGGCGGATATTGTCCGACGAAGTGTAGTTAGCAAAATCTTCAGCGAAAAAAAAAGTTCCTTTGGAAGATTTCAATACTCTATTTTCTATCTTATCATGAGGCATTTACAGAGTTTTTACTTTGATTTATTGTCACAAATTTAGTGAATATTTGTGACAAAGTATGTTTTTCAAATTCAAGGGTGTTTTATTATTGGTTTCTGCCATTGTTTTATTTTTTTATTTTTTTAAGTCCCTTTACCATCTTGTCAAAGTCAGATTCTATTTTTTGGGTTTTGTTGAACTTATCATATTCCGAAAAGGCTTTGTTTTCGGCTTGTTTTTTTGACTTTTTGCCTAAACCCTCTAACACCTTGTATTCGTTAAACGCTAAAAACTTGTTTACACTCAATGCCAAACCTTTCATTGTAAAGGTGTTCTCACGCTCTATAAGTCCTTCGATGTAATCAAAATACCCTGTTACGGCACGCTCCAATTGTTTAATTTCTTTTTCTTCCAAGTAGTTTTTGGCAATTGCAGTATCTGACTTTAAAACTCTACCATCGGGTGCATTTTTAAAAGTGGTTAAACCCATTTTAGGCTTCGAGCTATCGGCTTTTAAGTAAATGATTTCGGCTGCTGTCTTACCGGTAATGGCAAAGTGGAATTTATTTTGAACCGTAGCATAGAATTTTTTGGTGATGGGCGATTGCGGATCGTAATCGATACTACATTCGGCAAAAATATCGGTGACTTGTTGGTAAATTCTACGTTCGCTGGCACGTATGGAACGCACACGTTCTAATAACTCCCTAAAGTAATCTTTACCAAATGTGGTTTTCCCTTGTTTTAAGCGTTCATCATCTATGGCAAAACCTTTAATAATGTACTCTTTTAAGGTTTTTGTAGCCCAAATTCGGAATTGTGTAGCCTTGGCAGAATTAACACGATAGCCAACAGATATAATGGCATCTAAGTTGTAATAATCTACCTTGTTGGTCTGGGTTTTCCCAGCCATAGCACCATGGCGAGTGGTTGTTTCCAAATTGGAAATAACCAGTTCTTTTTGAAGCTCACCACTATCAAAAATATTGCTTAAATGCTTGCTAATAGCAGGCACACCAACCGAAAACAATTCTGCCATAGCCTTTTGCGAAAGCCAAATATTTTCGTCCATTAACACTACATCTAAACGCACATCGCCAGCAGGTGTGGTGTACAGTAAAAAATTAGATTCTTTCATAACTTGTTGCTTTATATTCTATGCGGTTGGTTTCTATCATAAATATTCTTTTAATTTTTGATTACGCTGCTATTTGCTCATCCATCATCATCTCATAATGCTCCTTACCAATTGTTTTAAATATGGAGAGAAATACATCGAATAATACTTGAGGCTGCTCATTTATTATTTTTTGATAATAAATTCCATCAAGAGCCGAAACTTTATGGCTTTCATCATTTATGGTAGATATAAAAGCACATTTAATGTAGTAGGTTGGTAAATCTTTATCTTCATTTAAAAGAACAGACCAGGCTTCAGTTCCTAAACCAATAAAGTTTACATAACTTTCAATTATTCTCCTCATTGTATTTGAAATAAAGATGTTATTAGAATTTCCATTTTGAAGATTCTCTTTGGTTTCTTTCAAGCTCGACCAAAGTAAAGAATAGTCATCTTTTATAGTTCTTTCGTGTTGACCACTTATTGATGTATTGTTTGTGGTCTTTTTGAGGTTAAAATGATAACGATGTGTACAAATCAATCTTTTCTCAAAAGACACTTCTTTGTAGAAGTAGAAATTGTGAGTTAAGATGAAAACCTGACTAATATTTTGATTTAAAAAGGACTGTCTATCAGGCTTATTACTATTGCCTTTTCTTTGGATTAACTCTCTAATTAAGGTGGTGATAATAAAAAGAGCTTGACTGTCTAAACTAGAAACAGGGTCATCAATGACTATTATTTTCTTTTTATTACCATTGCTTTGGAGGTCATCAGTTCCCAAACACAACCTATAAAAATATAAGAACGAAATAAAATTCTTTTCACCTTCACTAAGAGTTTTGAAAATTTGCTCACTATCCAGTGTTTGAGGACGCTTTAAGTAGTATCTGGAAATATTATTTACCTTATCTTTTTCAGCAATTTCAAAACCTGTAAAACCTGCATTTTTCAGTATATCATTAATATAATCAACTGCTTCTTTTGTATCTGCCGTTTGGTTTCTTAGGATTTCAATATTTTGCTTTGCTACTGTAATTTTGCCATCATAGTAAGTTTTCAAATGACCAGCTAACTGTTTAATACTGTCATACTTAGCTTCTCTATCTGCAAAACCATCAATTTCGTCTTGACAATTATTGGCTATATTCTTCCATATATCACTAAGTAAAGTTTCTTTATTGACATCTAAATCAGAGAATAGAACATTATTATCTTTTATCAGTTTTATAATTTCAGACAAAGCAGCTTTTTTTGCGTGTAAGCTGGTGATTGTTTTCTTTTCGTTCGAGTGTTCTATCTTATAGCTTATTATATCAACATTATCGTCAAATAAAGCTGATAAGGCTATTACAAGGTTAGAAACTTTATTTTGAGGATTGAACTCATTTTGGATTTGAGAAATATTGGAAATAAAAACATTAGCCTTTTCTCTATATGAAGCTTTCAATGTTTCCAGTTCGGCTATTTTTTCTTTATACGTTTCATCAAAAAACTTAGAAAACTGTTCCCTTAATTCTGCATCAATTGTCTCTTGCTGACAGAAGGGACAGGTACTATCTGAAGATTCAATATAATCTAACCCTTGCTCAACCCAATTTCTAGAATTAAGTGTTTGTATTAATCCAGAAATATTAACGTCTTCATTTCCAACTATCACTTTTTGTAAAAGGGTATTAATCTTTTCTTCTAACTTGCGTAATTCCCAATACACCTTAGCATCAATACTTATTTGAATTTCTTTAAGTTCCTTTTCATATAAGCTTTGGTAGCGTTCCGTCAGGTCGGTAATCGTAGGAATTGTTCCTAAAGGATTTTGTAATAACCGTTTGACTTCAGTTAAATGGTTAGAACTACTACCAGAGTGAGCTAATCTAACTTTTGTAAAACTGTCAAAAGTTTTTCGTTGATTCCAACAGTGATTCACTAAATTGGTTTGCCTTGTACTCTTATCTGTATCAATAGCTTCTATCTTAGCTTTATACTTACCAATCTGCTTCTTAAAATCTTCAACATTATCTTCTTCATCTCTAATTTGTTGGTCTATGGTTGCATTCGATTGATTTAAAGAAAACACTCCTTTTAGGTCACCATTAGTAACAAAGTTCTCCTCAATAAAATCTTCGTTGAAGGTTAAAATTTGATGCTGAGTTTCATCATATCCAACGTGAGTACACTGGTTGAAATCTGAATTTTGACTATTTGTATCTAAACTCAGATTATGTAGGTACTTACCAAAGGTTGATTTTCCTGAACCGTTAAAACCAAAAAAGAAATTGACTCTTTTTAAGTTATTTATCGTAACACCATTAACGGCATCATAAGTGGCAATATTTTTTATGTTTAAAGTCGTTATCATACGGCTGTCTCCTTTTCCTCAATCCTTGTCATTTTTGAAAGAATAAATTCTTTCAACTTTAATAATTTTATATTTGAGTTGAATCGTTTAGACTCATCCAAAGTTTTTCCTATCTGCTGAAATTTTTCCATCACTTTATTTTCTGGCCTTATTACAACCAATCCCTTTATTTGGTCTGGAGAAATATTTGCTTGATTTGCACTTCCCGTTGACGCATTTAATAACTCTAAATGTGTTTCTTCATTAGAGATAAATTGATAAATATATTCTCGAAGTGTCTCTTTCTTCGGCTCTAGCTTGCAAACTCGTTGATTCAGTAGTGATTCCTTTGAGTTGTAATACTTACCAACCTGTCCTACAGCGGATGCCATTTGATTAGCACCTGACCCCGTCATTGAAATTAGAATATCATTTTTCTTTACAAGTACTCGTTCCAATTTGCGCGTAAGATTTCCTTCAAAAAATTGACAATCTGATAATTCAACAAATGGAGGCACAACATTCTTAATTTTGATTATTGGAAAAGCTCCTGTATTAGTAAAATGATTGCTTTTAAAGGCATATCCGTTTATTGTATCAAGAAGCTCTCCAACTACACCAATTTCCCACCCCTCCGGAATCTCTTTATCCAACTCCTCATTAAAGACCATTTCGCCACCAGACGATTTATAAGGTTTACCTTCTTCGTCAGGAAATTCAAAATCAACAAACCAATATTTATACAAGGCCTGTGCAGTTTCTTCTAATTTTTGGTTGAGTTGTTCGTTGAGCTTAATTTGGTTAATAACGGTGTTGTATTCGTTTACAATTTCTTTTTGTTTTTCTATGGAGGGGATAGGGAGTTTAAGGTCACAAAATGCTTCCCAAGCTAAACCTCCTCGAACGTCAGCATCGGTATGAAACCAAGCATTTCTATCATATTCCTTTCTGCGAAACCACATCATTAAATATTCAGGTAAAAGCTCATCTGTTTTATCAATTTCAAACACGTCATAAGCGGGTGAAACTAAAAAAGGAGTCTCTTTTTCAGATAGCGCAACAGGAATTCTATAATCTCTCCCTACATGCATTCTATTGCAAGCAAATTGTCCATTTTCAACAATTTTGTAGTTTTTTAGATTAACGCCGACGGTATTTGCAACGGAAGGCATAAAGAATTTATCTATGTTAATTCCGAGAAGTTCCGAATACTTCCCTTCTTTATTTTTAACTTTTACCTGTTGAATGTAATCTCCAATTCTTTTATAATTTGAGCTCATAACCTAATTCTTTAAACACATTCAATAATTCGGTTTTGCTCTGGGCTTCTTGTTGCAACAAGTCACTTAACTCGGTTTGTAAAACCCTCATTTTCTCATCAAAATCAATGTTCTCATCACGGTTTACAAACTCGATATATTTGCTGGGTACTAATGAAAAGTCTTTTTTAGCAACCTCTTTCAAGCTTGCACTGTAACAATACTCAGGTACGTCTTGATAATTGGTGTTCTTTTGTTGCCATTGGTGGTAGGTGCTGGCTATTTCTTGGATATTTTCTTCTGAAAATTGGATAAATTTCTTTTCAAAGGGAATCCCTATCTGACGTAAGTCCATAAACAAAATTTCATTCTCACGCTTGCGGTAGTTTCGTGTTGTATCAGGTAATTTAACAGTGCGTTCGTTTTTATTTTTGTTTAAAATCCAAAGTGTTACACTAATATTGGTAGTATAAAACATATTTTGCGGTAATATAACAATTGCTTCTACCAAGTTGTTTTCAATAAGCTTTCTTCGAATTTTATATTCTTCTCCTCCTCCGGATAATGCACCATTTGCCAGAATAAATCCTGCAACACCATTTTCCGATAGCTTGCTTACCATATTTAATATCCAACCATAGTTGGCATTGCTTTTAGGTGGTACATCATAGCCTTTCCAACGTGGGTCGTCTATTAGCTCATTTTCACCTCTCCAATCTTTTTGATTAAAAGGTGGGTTTGCCATAATAAAATCGGCTTTTAAATCTTTGTGTTGGTCTTGGGCAAAGGTGTCAGCTGCTTTATCACCAAGGTTGGCAGAAATACCGCGAATGGCGAGATTCATTTTTGCCAACTTATAGGTGGTATTGGTGTATTCTTGTCCGTATATTGAAACTTCCTTTTTATTTCCGTGGTGGCTTTCAATAAACTTTATGGACTGCACAAACATACCTCCCGAACCACAAGCAGGGTCATAAATAATCCCTTTGTATGGTTCTATCATTTCTGCAATAAGGTTAACAATACTTTTTGGAGTGTAAAATTCCCCTTTCCCTTTTCCTTCTTTTAAAGCAAAATTTGCTAAGAAATATTCGTAAACACGCCCAACTATATCCTGTCCTTCATCAACTAAAGTATCTATCTCATTAATTTTGTCAAGCAAAGAACCTAATTTAGATTTATCGAGACCTAAACGAGAAAAATAGTTGTCGGGTAAAGCACCTTTAAGAGAAGGATTATTTTTTTCGATGGTGTGTAGTGCTGTATCAATTTTTATAGCAATATCATCTTGCTTTGCATTTTTACTGATGTACGACCAACGAGAAACTTCTTCTAAAAAGAAAACATTTTTCATATTGTAGAAATCTTTCATTTCTACATATTTTTCTTTGCCTTCAGCAATTAGTTCCTCTCTACGTTGTTCAAATTTATCACTGGTAAACTTCAAAAAAATTAACCCTAACACTACGTGTTTATATTCTGAGGGTTCAACAGAACCTCTTAATTTATCGCAGGCTTGCCATAGGGTTTCTTCTATGGATTTAGTCTTTTCTACTTTCTTTTTGGCCATTAAATTTTACAGATGAATTTATATATGCTTTAAAAGTAAGAAAACCCTTTTATATATAATTATGGAATTCCACAATTATATAAATCTAGAATTATATAAAGTAGGAAAATAAGAGGTAATGAATTAGGATAGATTACCCCAGTTCATTAATTACAAAGTATATTTCTCCAATTTTCACAATTTCCCTTTAGAAGTATTTGAAGGAATTTTATGTGCGACATGAACAATAGCACTCCTAACTTCTGGAGTGCTATTGTTCTTTATTCATTTTATACTCAAAAATCAGATTTTCAGCAGTATCAAACACCTCGACTCAAAGTCTATATAAAGAGAATAGTACCCTCTCATTTAAAATGATTTTTAACAATTAATAATCTTATTAAAAACAATAAAGTTTCTCGCTTAAATATGATGATTTAAATTTATTGAAGAGCTCCTCATATAATGTATCAAAATCCTTTTCGGAAAGATGCCCATGCTCATCTAAAAACTCTCCATGTTCGATATTAAACTGTTTTAAAATATCATCTAAAATTATGGACTGATATTTTTCTTTGAAAGAATTATAATCTTCAGCCAAACCAACATACATTTCCTTTAGAGTTTCTAATTGAGAGTATTCTTTTTCTTCTGTGTGTTCAAGGTTTTGAATTGCTGTTAATACAAATTCTGCTGCCCAGCTTCCAATTCCTGCATTAGAATTCCATTCTGGAAATGCAAGATTCATGAAATGATTAATTTCTTTGTATAACTCCGTTTCAGTATACTCGTTTATAAGAATGTAATAATCATGATGCTCTTCTCTGAAATCTATATAGTCCTGTATTTCTGATGGTCTAAACATGTTTGTTGATCTATATTTATATAAAACTATCTTTATATAATGTGAATAAATGGATTGACAAGTAAGTTAAAAATAAAAGTTTTGAACTTAGAATATGCTTCCTAATTGGTTCTGTTTTATTTCAATTTGGTCTTTTATTTCAGCTTCATTGTTCTGGATAAACTCCTGTACGATGTTATGAACTACCTGGGTCTTATTAACATTGAATATATCCGCCAAAATAGATACTCTATCATGTGTTATAGAATTAGTGTTCAATATTTTACGGTCACGTTTTTCGCTTTCAGGAACTTGTTTACTAAGAATTCTTTTTAAACTCATTTTCTTAAAATTAAAAAAGCGTGGAACTGAATCTTGATTGTTTTAGAGGTCTCGCCAGAAACCCTTCCACCAAAACAAGAACAGCCCACGCAGAACGTGGGCGTCTTGGCTCTGATTGTGGTGGAAATAAACCTGGCGAGTTTCTAAAACCAAATCAAAAGCTAAACGCTTTATATTAATATGTCTTTTTACATTATAAAATGTATTGCAAGATACATAGATATATTTATTTTTAATATTTGGTTAGTCTGTATTTAAATACATATTCAAGGCCTTATTAATAGTATTTTTAATGCTCTCATTATCATCCAATGCTCGCTGCTTCAATTGCTTTAAAAGTGTTTTCTCTAAGTAAAATGAGAATTGTACTTCCTCTGTAGCTTTGGTTGTAACCGGAGTTACTTTTTGAATTGTGTTTTTTTGATTTTTAGCTTTGGCCTTACTAATAAGATCATTAAAATTTTGTTTTTCCATAATTATATAATTCTAGATCTATATAATCATACAATTGTATAACTATATAAGTTTGGTTAATACTTCTTCTGTGAGTTTATTTATTTGTTTTTGGGCATTTTTATCACTTTCAACTCCCTTAACAAGAACAGATCTGGTAAAAGCTACTAAATCGCTAATATGCGTTTTAGCAATAGGGATATTATACTCTTCTAATCCTATGAGAATATCTAAGGTTAAAGTGGTATTGGCTTTTATCATATTAAATACCACCAATGCGTTTTCCGATTTTTCTTCTTGTTTAATTAGTTCCAAGGTGCTTTTTATAGCTAATAAATCTAATATTCCTGCTTTTGTAGGAACAATAATAAGGTCTGCCAGTTGAATCAACTGCGGTAAATGATTTGATAAATAAGGCGGGGTATCAATAAATATAAAGTCGTAATCCATTTCAGAAATAGCTGTTACGTTTTCTGTAAACGGAATAATATCAATATCTGTTACCAACTCGGATAATTGAGATAAGCTGCCCTGCAAATCGAAATCTAATACCGCAACTTTAGTGCTTTGGGATAAATTTTGAGCCAAGTTAAAGGTAAGGGTAGATTTTCCAACGCCCCCTTTTTGGTGGGTAATTAATATAATCTTACTCATAAATTTTTACAATTATATTTTTATATAAAAGGAAAATAAAAGTTTGGAACTATAATATGTATACAGGTCTTGGTCTTTTTCGTCATTCTGTACACATGTTACATATTCCAAGTTTATAATAGCCTTCTTTTTTTCTTCTTTTTACGTAGGTCCTCCTGATAATCATTTTGGTTTGGGGAAGGACTCGACATTAGTATTTTGTCTATCTCATGTGGAGAACCATTTTTAAGAATGTTTTGAGTTTCAAATCTCTCCAGCTTGGGTCTATTGTATTTGAAAAGTTTATCAAATGATTCTTCGTTAAGTTTAATCCAATTGTTTCTATTGAACCCAACTGTATACGGATTATCCCCAATTTTTCTTTTTGTAAATCGCTCTTTAGTGGTCGGATCTAATTTCATTTTTTGAGTAACATCTTTTCTTGATACAATAATGTGAATATGGGATTGTAATCCTGGCTTATAATCTCCAGTTTTGGAATTTCCGTTTTTTACCTCTTTATCTATCCCTTTATATTTTCTGAAGTGTTCAACTTTTCCGAAATATAAAAGATCGGAACCATCAACTAATCCCTTGTGCCGTCTATTAAAATTAGTAGCGTAATTATCCATAGCTTCTCGAGCATATTGAATTAATAGATTATTATACTGTGTAAACTCTTTTGGAGTTAAATCAAACACAGAATTGATATCGCCTTTGTTGGTGACTTTGCTGACAAGATGCTGTTGTTCATTTTTGCTAAAGCTTATCGTTGGGGCAAAAAATTTAGCGTCTTTTTTTCCAAGTTTGGAAATATTTTTATCAATCGAACCAACAACTTCTATAAATCCTACATTAGTTTCTATAGAAGTAAAGAAATTTTGCTTCATTGTTTCGAGTAAGTCTCTTCGGTTTTTGGAAACTTCATTTTTAATCATTTGATCTATTTCTTCATTTTCCTTTTCTAAATACTGAGCTAGTTTGATACAACTGTCCTTATTTTTGGAAGCGAAACTACTATGAGGTTTACTAATTGGCATCATTCAAATATTTTTTTAATACGATCATGAATTCCCGATTTGTTATGTTGATCTAGAAATGTTAATATCTCTTGAATTGCCTCATGTTGTTTCTTCATTTCATTTAATACTGCATTAGTTCTTTTGCTATCCATTTTATCCAATTGAAGAATCAATTTTTCATAAGTCTGATTCATGATCTTAAGCCTTCTATTCTGTTTACTATAATACTCATAAACTTCACTTCGAAGTGGTTTTAAAATATCTCTTTCCTGTACTTTAAGAAAGGAAACAATTCTTTTGTCTAATGCTTTTACCATTGTAGAAGGATTTTCATTAATAGCATTATTCGGATTAATTCCTGTACGCTTAAAGTAGTATATCATACTTTCTACTAGGCTTCCGTAGGAACAGTTATGTTCGTTAGAAATCTTAGTTAATTCTTTATGTGCCTTTTGGTTTATAATTATACTTTTTTTGTTCATTTTATAAGTTTTAACATTGGTTATCAGTATTTTATATGTGATTTTATAATTTTCACATAAAACTTTATAATATCTTTTTTCTTTGTGATGTATAGAGTTTACAATGGTTAAGCCTCGCAGAGCAAGTCGGATGATAGGGGTTCTGCCCCTGTCCGACTTGCTCTATATATCATAGACTTAAACCTTCCCTTGGTTCTCTATTTAACCACCATTCATTTATATCTTGAAACCCTTCGTATAGCGGAGACATATCTAGACATTTGTGCGAGGATTTTAATAAGGTTTCAGTTGCTTTTAAACCTGCGTTATCTCGATCTAGATAGAGTTCTATACAGTAATAATTTTCTACTTCTGGAATTATCCTTTTTACAAATGAGATTGAATTCAGAACTAGGATATTTGTCTTTTTTGATAAATTTTTATGGTGGCTTGCTAATGTGAGTAAATCAAACATCCCTTCACAGATTACAAGATTCTTCGTCTCATTCTTTATTAAAGTGATGTCTTTAGGAGAAGAACTATTCTTATATATTTTATTTCGTAATTCAAATCCTCCAGAGATGTTCTTTAAGCCAATAGCGAAATAATTTTTATCCTTAAAAGAGTAGTGTACTTCCATGCAAAATTCATCGGCTACAGATAACTTTATACCTCGACTTATCAAATATTGAATCAATGCAGGGTGTTTAATTCTAATTGATTTGGTGATTTGAAGACTTGTCTCTTTTTCTAAAGGATATGGCTGCTGAAAAGAAAAAGAAGTATTCTCCTGGTCTAAAACCAATAATGCTTCTTTTATAGAGCATTGTTTTATTAGACAAACTAGGTCTATTACGTTTCCCCCTATTCCAGCACCATGATCATACCATCTATTTAATGTTTTGGAAATCTTAAAAGAAGCCTTGCTTTCGGATCGAAATGGACTTAAAAACCAAGCTTGCTTTTCATTCTGTTGACTTGGGTGATACCCAAGTTTTTTTAATGCTTCTATACAGCAATAATTTCGTGCTATTTCACATGTTATTTTATGAGTTTTCATTTGCAGATGTTTTTTGAATAATTTTTGATGAATTGATGCGGAAACCTCCATATCCCTTTGTATATAGTAGATAACGGCCGCATCATTTTCGCATCAATTCATCACTTTTGTCATTTTTTTTACTTTTATACGCATCACTTTTATTTTTGATGACATTTTGATGCGGTTTTGATGCGCTTCTTATCCCTTGTTATTATTGGGATACGAGAGGTTAAACTCATTCTGGCATCAATTCATCAAAATTTTCGGTTAAAAAATCCTTTTTTATAGAATAATACCTTCCTTTCGCCTCAATCAAAGTGATTTCTCCATCACTCCAGATCACGAATTTTTCATAGCTTTTTGAGTTTGGTTCTGGAGTTAATTTCCATTCTTTTTTCAATAGCCTTCTCAACTGAGTAAGATCCGTTTTAACCCGTGTTTTATTCAGTGCATTTAATGCATCCATCGGGCATAGTTTAACTTCGTCTATGTCAAACTTTTCCATGACACTTACTAATAAGCTTACAAGCTCTTTTTCCACTCGATTTCGATTATTTTGCATCAGCTTAATAAGGGCAGGGGTTTTAATTTGTTCTGGAGTAAACCACATTCGGGTCTTTCTTATGGTGTGTATTTCTCTGTTGAGAAGAAAAAACATGAATGCAGGGATTTCAGCAGTTAATTTACCTAAGAAGTCGGTATCTTCAATTTGGATGGAATTGACTTTAACGACCCAAAAACGTGTTTCATTTGCATCTATTTTTATAAAGCTGTCTTCATTATTACTGCATAAGATAAATTTGCCAAAAAACTCTACTTCCTTTTTATCTTTACCTTTTGCTTCTACTTTATTTTTGTTTGTGGTGCTTAAGTACTTTATACGTTCCGTTAGTTCCTCTCTATTAAAAAGTACTTCATCGATGCAGATGAGTAGCATACTAACCCAATCAGCATTAAATTGACTGTGAAAACCTTCGTTTGTTAAATAGGTAAGATTATTTTCAAAAAACTCTTTTAACCATTTCAAGAAAGTGCTTTTCCCAGTGGAACGTTCAGAAGACACTAAACATAATATAGGGAGAGTTTGAATTGGTTTTGTGTACAAAAGCTGAATATAATCCAATCCTAGTTCGTACTGTTTTCCGAAAATGTGTTTTAAAAATTTAATCGTATTTGAAATATCTCCCTTTTTAGGTGCTTTGCTAAGAGGGGAATACTTGTTATAAAACCCAGAATGGACTTGTTTGTAATCAATATGGTTTGGAAAGCAAGTAAAACCATCATACTTAGGTATTTTACTTAGGTATGTTTTTCCGTGATCTTGTCTAATCGTTTCGATACTCCAGGGAATCAATATCTCATTGAAAGTACCGGAAAGTGTGGGTGCTTTTACTTTTTTAAAATAAGTAGTAGCCACCCGGATATAAGGTATATCGTTCATATACAATTTGATTTAGAAACCGTATATTTGCTATACAGTTTATTATAGGAAATAAATTGAGTAATAAATTATAAAGCGTAGGATTCAACTACGCTTTTTATTTTTTAAGAGCTGTGTATTGAGCTGGTTTTCAAGCTCCTCATTAGAAGTAGATTCATCATATCCTAATAACCATTCTTCAATCACTTCTCGATCAAAGAATTTTTGTCGGATATCTTTATTATTTCCTGTGGGAATCTTTTTAAGGTGAGTAAGATCATAGATTTTACTTTTGGATAAGCCTGTATAAGAAGCAAGGTCTTCTACATTTAATACTTTTTTGTTTAAGAATAGTAATCTCTTAATTTCTTTAAGTAGATTAACTACGTTTTCCGAATCATTCATACTTATAATTTTAATGTTAATTATGAGTAGATGGCCACCTACTATTTGTTGAATTCGGAAACTAAAGTAACTAGAAGAAAAGAGGTATTTGGGATATATACCCTATTGAAAAATCATTTATACCCCAATTTTTTTACAAATGCTATCAATTTCATCCGTAAAATTCTGACAGGGGGGATTATCATAAAACTTTTGAGATAGAGTTCTCGCTATTATTGGTTTGCCTTTATGTAGAATTCTTCCAGACCTTTGAAGTTTTGCTAAAGATAAATTTTTGTTCCAAATCTTAAATTTGTCAAGCACATACTTGAGCTTCGGTTGCGTCAAATTGAAATCAATCTTGGATTCATGCCTTTGTAATGAAGTAGTAAATACATTTAAAAAGTCTTTTAATGTTGTATTCTCTTTGTAGATATAACCTGAATTTGACAATTCAGTATAGATATTAGTAAAAATTGTTTGATTCAAATCGATTATTAAATCCTCATTTTCTTTTTCTTCATGTTTTCTATAGAGCTTTTTCTTCCACTTCTCCTTACTAATCGAATAAACACATAGTAGCCAAAATATGGTAGTTGATATAAGCATTAGAACAAGACCTATTGTATTTAGATCTTTATTAAAGATCACTAAGTAAATAAAGATATTTAGGGAAACAACTAATAAAAAAGAGGCGCGAAATCTGTTTAATCTTTCATTCTTACCCGAAAAAATTTGGTTAGAAAACTTTGTACTAATACCATTTTTCCAAAGAGAAAACTTGACTAGATAATCTGAAAATAAATCTGTAATTCGATCCATTTAATTAGGTTTTAGAAACCTAAATATATAAACAAATAAAACTAAAAGAAAATCGAAGTGTTGTACATATGTTGTACTTGCTTGAAAACAAAAAAGCCACTCAATCTCTTGAATGGCTTTCTATCATTGTTGTGGTCCCACATGGGCTCGAACCATGGACCCCCTGATTATGAGTCAGGTGCTCTAACCAGCTGAGCTATGGGACCTGCAAATTGCGGATGCAATATTACTATATATTTTTATATTCTGCAAGTAGATCCCTTAGTTTTTATAACTTTAAAGTTCTCAACATTTATATCGTTCAGGTTAAGAGCTCTTTATTACATTAATCTATCTCTTGGCAAAGCTCTATTAACACTCCGTTTGTAGTTTTAGGGTGTAAAAAAACCACCCACTTATTATCAGCTCCACGTTTAGGTTTTTCATTTATAATGGTAAATCCTTCTTCCTTTAAGCGCTTTACTTCCGAAAGAATATCTGCTACTTCAAATGCTATATGGTGAATTCCTTCTCCTTTCTTTTCTATAAATTTCGCAATAGCGCTATCACTATTTGTAGCTTCTAATAGCTCAATTTTACTTTCTCCCGTCTGAAAAAAAGATGTTTTTACTCCTTCAGAGGCTACTTCTTCCATTTTATAATGTGCAACACCAAGCAACCTATGAAAAAGCGTATTCGAAGCCTCCAAGTCTTTTACTGCAATCCCTAAATGTTCAATCTTATTCATCTTATAGCTTTTTTCATTAAAAATAGTGTTCAGATGCCTTTTACAGCTTTCATATACTTAAATAACCATTAGAAACTGCCTAAAAGTTATCTCTTATGGATACCATCAAAAATAATACTTTAAATTGTAATAATTATTCTCGTACTTTTGCATTATGGAAACAAACAGACAGAAAAAGATTGGTGGCGTTATACAACGCGATTTGGCAGAGATTCTACAGAAAGCTGCAAAGGAAGGTGGAATGTCTGGAACTCTAATTAGTGTTACCAAAGTAAATGTTACTACAGACCTTTCTAGAGCAAAGGTGTATGTAAGTATTTTCCCTATAGCGAAGGCCGATGAGCTAATTGTTGGGATTCGTTCTAATCAACCGCTTATAAAGCATGAATTATCTCAGCGCACAAAAAATCAGCTGCGTAGAGTGCCGGAGTTAGAATTTTTTATTGATGATTCTTTAGAATACATCGACCGTATCGATAAATCACTAAAAGGAGATGATAACCCTATAGACAATCCAGATTTATTAGATAAAAGAAAGAAGTCTTAATTTTTGAATATCTCCCTTTACATAGCCAAAAGATATCTGATTTCTAAAAGTAGTCAGAATGCTGTTAACATCATTAATTTTGTTACGTTCTTGGTGATTGTAATTGGTGCAGCATCCTTATTTATAGTACTTTCTGCTTTTGACGGCTTGAAGACATTAAGCTTGTCTTTCTCTAATTCTTTTGATCCTGATTTGAAAGCAGTTTCCGCTGGAGGAAAATTCTTTGAATTTACAGAAAACGATAAACAAAGTCTTCTTAATATTGAGGGAGTAGCAGATTATTCTAAAGAAATCGAAGAACGAATTTTCCTGACTTTCAAGCAGAAAAACCATATTGCATATATAAAGGCTGTAGACAGTAATTATACGAATGTTACAGGTGTAGATAGCCTTCTTTATTACGGGAGTTGGATAGGGAAAGATCCTTATCAAGTAGTTACTGGAATTGGAATTGCAAACCTCTTGGGACTCGGAATAAATGATTACCGCAATCAACTTAAAATATTAGCTCCCAAGCCAGGGAAAGGAAGTGTTACAAGTGGTATTTCAGGGTCTAATAAACCATACAACGAACTTTCGGTAAGTGTTTCTGGTGTGTATGCTGTAAATGATGAATTGGATAAAAAGTATGTTTTTGCTCGCTTATCTACCGTGCAGCCATTATTAGAGAAAAACGAGAATCAGATTACAGGAATTAATTTCAAAATAAAACCTACTGCTACCCCAAGTGTTGTAGGGGCTGAAATTGAAAAGGCATTAGACGGAAAAGTGAAAATTAAAACACGTGCTCAGCTTAACGACACCCTTTATAAAATGCTGAACACAGAAAATCTAGCTATCTACCTCATCTTTACATTGGTATTAATTATTGCCCTTTTTAATGTTGTAGGTGCAATTATTATGATGATTTTAGATAAGAAAAGTAATGCCGCTACTCTTTATAGCATGGGGGTTTCTATAAAAAATTTAAAACGGATATTTTTCCTCCAAGGACTTCTCGTTACTACTGTTGGTGGAATCACAGGGATTGTACTTGCCTCTATTTTAGTATGGTCTCAAATCTCCCTTCAATGGATCAAACTTACTCCTAGCCTAGCTTATCCTGTGGAATATAACCTAATGAATGTAGCGGTTGTATTTGTTACCATTTTTGTATTAGGATTCTTAGCTTCTAAAATTGCTGCTAATAGAGTAAATAAAGATATTATAGCCTTCAACTAGGAATAGTGAAATGGATAACTAGGTGACGCCTGACGCCTCTTAGGGAAAAACTTTTCTGGTTTCAACCTTACAACTTCAAAATTCTGCAAACTTTCTACTTTAAAAGCTTTTCTCTTTACAAAGCTACACTACACAAACTGGAAATCGGCAAATTTATCTTCTACCTCATCAAAAACAGCAAAAACATCTGGAGATTCATCACTGGTAACCATTTTCATACGGTATTCTTTAAAATGTGGAATCCCTTTAAAGTAATTCGTATAATGCCTTCTTGTTTCAAATACTCCAAGCTTTTCTCCTTTCCAAGCTATAGACATTTCTAAATGCCTACGTGCTGCGTCTACGCGCTCTTGAATAGTTGGCGGTGCTAAATGTTCTCCAGTTTTAAAAAAGTGCTTTACCTCTTTAAAAAACCAAGGATATCCAATAGCTGCTCTTCCAATCATAGCACCGTCAAGACCAAATTCATCACGCATTTTAACAGCCATTTCTGGAGTATCTACATCCCCATTTCCAAAAACGGGAATATGCATTCTTTGGTTGTTTTTAACTTCAGCAATAGGAGCCCAATTTGCATTTCCTTTATACATCTGTACACGCGTACGTCCGTGGATAGAAATTGCTTTTATTCCAACATCTTGAAGTCGCTCTGCAACCTCAACAATTTTTATAGAATCGGCATCCCAACCTAATCGGGTTTTTACGGTAATAGGAAGATCGGTACGCTTTACCATCTCTTCAGTAAGTTTTACCATAAGGGGGATATCCTTTAAAATTCCGGCACCAGCATTTTTGCTAACTACCTTTTTTACAGGACATCCAAAATTAATATCGATAATATCTGGCTTCGATTTCGCAACAATATCTATAGATTCCAACATAGAATCTAGATTCGCACCGAAAATTTGTATCCCTACGGGACGTTCCTTTTCATAAATATCGAGCTTCATCACACTTTTAGCAGCATCACGAATAAGTCCTTCCGAAGAAATAAACTCCGTATATACTACATCTGCTCCCTGCTCTTTACATAACGCACGGAAAGGAGGGTCGCTCACATCTTCCATAGGCGCTAATAAAAGCGGAAATTCTCCTACATCTATCGTTCCAATTTTTGCCACAGCTTTTCTTTATTAATTTTAAGTTGCAAAGATACGGATTTAAAAAAAACCCGCTAAGCGGGTTTTAGAATTTCTGCTATTTGTAAAGCCAATGCTTAAAGCAGTTATATATTTAAAATATCCTTAGAAAATATCTTTCTTATCTAAGTAAAGAAGTCCTTTAGAATCTTCGTTTAAAATACGTTTTGTTCTTAAGTAACGATTGTAATTATACGCATCATAATTATCAGCATTTTTATCCATACTACTAATATGCACACGACCAGCAGAATGAATAAACTCATTATTTCCAATCCACATTCCTACATGAATAATACGTTCTTTAGAAGTTTCCGTTGCCCTTTTTCCAAAGAAAAGTAAATCTCCAGGAATCAGTTTATCAAAATCTTTAGTATCGTCTATTAAAACCCCTTCGTTAATCTGCTGCGAAGCATCTCTAGGAATTACCATTCCGTTTAAAAAATAAACGGTTTTCGTAAACCCACTACAATCTACTCCTTTAGCAGACGTTCCTCCCCATAAATAAGGTAATCCCATAAGCGACTTTGATGTAGCCACCAAACTCTCTTTGGTATGTGCTAAAGAACTTAACCACTCTTTATACGGCTTCGCCTCTTCCTTTATAAGGTATGCAATTCTTCCATCAGGATATTCAACCTCATAAAAAGCAC
Source organism: Joostella sp. (assembly GCF_048266025.1). Taxonomy (NCBI): domain Bacteria; kingdom Pseudomonadati; phylum Bacteroidota; class Flavobacteriia; order Flavobacteriales; family Flavobacteriaceae; genus Joostella; species Joostella sp. The sequence goes on from NZ_JBLXAF010000001.1 coordinate 657,132, forward strand.
CTTTATCTGCTACAAGCTTTAAAATATTACCCGCAACAAGATCAGAAACTACTTGCGAGCTCTTATCTGCTTCTGTGAAAGAACTTCCAGATGTTTCTGTATATATTATTTTTTCTGACGCCTTCCATGCTTCAAACTCTTCATTATTCATTGGAGCAACACCGCCATAATCTACCCAGGCAATATATTTATCTGGAGTTTGAATTAAATACCAACTCCCTTTCTTATCAAGAATATTTACTGGCATTCCAAGAGTTCCTTGCGTTACCAATTCTGCAGAATGTTTAGGATTTCCTCTTAAATTTGCTGCTGAAATTTTTAAAACTCCTTTTGTTTTACCTTCTAATTCTTCAGCAGGTAAAATCTTTATACTGTCTATAAAACTAATATTCTCGGCCTCAAGTTCCTTCTGAAAAGCACTTACAGCGTCTGGAAGATTAGAATTCCCCTTTACCACATAACCATCTTTAGTAGCAACAGCTTCAACATCAAAAAGAGCTACACGTTTATCTGGCGCAAATTCTTCCTTTACAGATGTAATTATCGGATCTACTTTATTATCTGCAGCTTCCTTTTTTGAAGCTTGCTCACAAGAAATAAATACTGCTGAAACTCCTAAAAGTAAAAGTGCATTTCTTTTTATAAAATTCATAACTAAAATTATTTAGAATTCCACTGAGGGGATTTGTTATTCAATTGAAAATGATAAATTAACGTAGTATTTTTCAACCACTTTTTGTAATTCTGAAAATAAAGTTCGAAAATACAAAATCAACACCCTTGGAGCAAGTCTCCTCGTTATCTATTTTATAATATTTAACCATTCGAAATAAACAAGAGAACTTAATCCATTAATTCATAAAGTAGCAATAGAAGTGTTATTAAAATTCAGCCTCTTCATTTAAGCGCTCTTCTTCTTTAAAATCTATATTTCTCTTATTATCTGCAAGTCTAAAGTTTCCAAACTTATAAATAAAACCAAGACTAAAAGTTCTCTTCTCTGGCTTTGCAAGGTATCCGTTATCTTGATTTAAATAGCGCGAAGTAAATGGAACATTAAAAGTATTAAAGACATCGCTTAAATTCATATTTAAACTAGCTCTCCCGTTCCATAATTTTTTTCTTAGTCCGATGTTTGTCTTAAATCTATCCTTCATTAAATAACTCCCATTATAAAACCTAGAAACATACTCCAAGTATAAATCTGCAGAAAGCGATCTGTCTTTAGATATAGTAAAAGAATTGTATAATTGCCCGAAGTAGCCTACCGTATTTTTTGTTTGCCTAACATCATTACTTTCTCTAGCTATAAATTCAATTTCATAGAAAAATCCAGACATATACGTACTCAAATACCACCATTTGGTTACAGATCTATAATGAACAAAATCAATACTGTATTGATATGATTCTTCAACATTAAAAATAGAATTATAAAGTATCTGATCTTCATTTCGCTGAAAAGTAAGATTCGTTAGATCATTTTTTTCTTGCTGATAATAAATTTCAAAAATGTAATTCCCATTAAATGTATAATCAAATCCTATTTTACTTTCTATGGAAGGTTTTAAAAATGGATTCCCAGCCACAAAATTATTTTCATTTATATAATATCTAAATGGATTTAAACTTTGGTAACGAGGTCTCTCAATAGCCCTTTTATAGCTTACTCCAACTTGGTGCTTTTCTGAAATTTGATGCTGTAAACTAAACGTTGGGAATAACTCAAAATAATCCTGCTTATTAACTTCACCTAAAACAATAGAATTACCTATTGCAGTTGTATATTCGCCTCGTAAACCAGCCACCAAAGACCATTTACCCCAATCGCGATTCATATTAACATAAGAAGCCCAAATATCTTCATCGTAACTAAAGTTATCATCAGTAGAAAAATCTGGCATATAATCTCCAGAAAAAACAACCCTACTATTGCTACTAATATTAGAGTATTTAGCTCCAAATTCTATATTACTTTGCCACAAAGAGGCTGTATAATCTAGCTGTCCAGTAAAAATGTTATTTTTCTGTCTTGATTCTGTATCAAATGCATTTGTATAATCGTATGCGTTATTTGCATCGTAATAATCGGTTTCCAAAACTTGCTGTTCCTCATCATCATAATAAACAAAATTTGTTTGGATACTTAAATTTGCTCCGTTATCGCCTATTTCTCGATTGTAAGTAGCATTTAGGGCAATATTTGTATTGTCGTTCTCTAAATTACTATCTGTAATAAAGCTACCCTCTTTTATCTCTTCAGTAGAAAAAATATTGGTATCTACAGTATTATCTATGCTTTTATTTGGGCTATAAGAAATATTAGAAGTAAAGCTCAACGTATTTTTATCGTCTAGAGTAAAGTCAAAAATCGTATTGAAATTATGTGCTTTAGAGCGGGTTGTTTTATAAAGTGAAGTTTCCCATTCATCGCTTGGGGTATTCCCATCAAAGAAATTTACATAGCTGTCACTTCGTTTATAATCTTTCCTTGGGCTATAGGAATAACCTGCATAGAGATCCAAGAAATTATTTTTATAATAATGACTAGTTCCAAGCAAATATTTAGGGAAAATTGCTTGCTCAAAAGTTCCGTTTACGGCTCCTTTATATCCAATAGAAATATTCTTAGAAGTTATAATATTTAGTACGGCGCCACCTTCCGCATCGTATTTTGCAGATGGATTAGAAATCACTTCTATCGATGCAATATTCTCTCCCGAAAAATTCCCTAAAAGGTCTTTTAGCTCATTTGCAGCTAAGTAAACCTTCTTGTCGTTTATATAAACCGTAGTTTTTAAGTTCTTTACTGAAATCTCATCATTTATAGAAATCACCCCAGGTGTTCGTTGAAGGATTTCAAATGTATTCATTGAAGAGAGCGTAGAGTTTTCAACTTCAAAAACAAGCTTCCCTCCCTTTTTATGTAACTTAGGTCGCTGTTGTGTTACTGTGACGCCATCTAAACTTTCTATGTTTTCCTTCAGAATAATGGTTCCTAAATTAAAATTGCTGTCTAGTGTAATTTCTCTATAAACACTATCGTAACCAATGTAAGATGTCTTAATAAAATAAGTTCCTGGATCAATATTATTTAAAGCAAAATATCCATTGCTTTCTGTAGAAGTTCCAGCAATAGATGTAGAATCTGAATGCTTGAGAAGCATTATGTTTACATAAGATAAGGGCGTCTTGTCCACATCTTCTACAATCCCTTCAATCTTATAATCTTGAGAGAAAATAAAATGGACTGTAAAAGACAGAATTAAAAGAAGTCTATATCTACAAATAGGCATATTTAGGTAAATTTAGGGAGATAAATATAGCTTTTTTTTCATTCATTGCTACTTTCAGCTCCTATATTTACATCATCGTAGGTATAATCTTTCTAATAATACTCAATATCTTATTTAGGCGTGTTAAAATAGTTTATATTTGCTGATTGAAAATTTGCATTGATATACGGCTATGAAGCACATAAGAAACTTTTGTATAATCGCTCATATTGACCACGGAAAAAGTACGTTGGCAGATAGATTATTGGATTTTACCGGATCGGTTACTGAGCGAGAAAAAAAAGCACAACTTTTAGATAGTATGGATTTGGAGCGTGAACGTGGGATAACCATTAAAAGCCACGCTATCCAGATGGAATATATCTATAAAGGGGAAGAATACATTTTAAATCTTATTGATACTCCTGGACACGTAGATTTCTCTTATGAAGTTTCGCGTTCTATCGCTGCCTGTGAAGGAGCATTGCTTGTTGTAGATGCTGCTCAAAGTATCCAAGCACAAACAATTTCTAACTTATATTTAGCTTTAGAGAACGATCTTGAGATTATCCCTGTACTCAATAAAGTGGATCTTCCGAGTGCAAATCCTGAAGAAGTTACTGATGATATCGTAGATTTATTAGGTTGTGATGCTTCTGAAGTAATTCCTGCAAGTGCAAAAACAGGAATTGGAATCGAAGAAATACTTTCTGCTATTATTGAAAGAATTCCTGCGCCAAAAGGAAATCCAGACGAACCATTACAAGCTTTAATTTTTGACTCTGTATATAACCCATTTAGAGGAGTTGAAACTTATTTTAGAGTTATTAATGGAGAGATTTCTAAAGGACAAAAAATAAAATTTTTAGCTACTGGAAAGACGTATGATGCTGATGAAGTAGGAACCTTAAAACTTATTCAACACCCAAGAAAAGTTGTTAAAACTGGAGACGTTGGATATTTAATAACAGGAATTAAAGACGCTAGAGAAGTTAAAGTTGGAGATACGATTACAGATGCTGTAAATCCAACTCAGAATATGATTGCAGGTTTTGAGAATGTAAAACCTATGGTATTTGCGGGGGTTTATCCTGTAGATACAGAAGATTATGAAGAGCTTAGAAGTGCAATGGAAAAGCTTCAATTAAATGATGCTTCTTTAGTTTTTACTCCTGAAAGTTCTGCTGCACTTGGTTTTGGTTTCCGTTGTGGGTTCTTAGGAATGCTTCACTTGGAAATTATTCAAGAGCGTTTAGAGCGTGAGTTTGACATGACGGTTATTACTACGGTACCAAACGTTAGTTACCATGCTTACACTAAGAAAAATCCAGATGAAAAGATAATATTAAACAATCCTTCTGATCTTCCTGATCCTTCTAGTATCGATCGTGTTGAAGAACCTTATATTAAAGCAACAATTATTACTAAAGCCGATTTTGTTGGTCCTGTAATGTCATTGTGTATAGAAAAAAGAGGGATTATTACCAATCAAACTTATTTAACGCCTGAGCGTGTTGAACTTTCATTTGATATGCCATTAGCAGAAATTGTTTTTGATTTCTATGATCGCTTAAAAACAGTATCTAAAGGATATGCTTCTTTTGATTATTCGCCTATTGGAATGCGCGAATCTAAATTAGTAAGAGTAGATGTTCTTTTAAATGCAAATTCTGTAGATGCGCTTTCTGCATTAATCCATGCCGATAATGCTTATAATATCGGTAAGAAAATGGTAGAGAAATTAAAAGAATTAATTCCAAGACAGCAATTTGATATTCCTATTCAAGCGGCAATTGGAGCTAAGATTATTTCTAGAGAAACGGTAAAAGCATTAAGAAAAGATGTAACTGCAAAGTGTTACGGAGGAGATATTTCTCGTAAAAGAAAACTTTTAGAGAAACAGAAAAAAGGTAAAAAACGAATGCGTCAAGTAGGGAATGTAGAAATCCCTCAACAAGCATTTATGGCTGTATTAAAGCTAAATGATTAAATAAAAAAAGGCTGTCTAAAGTAGACAGCCTTTTTTATGCTTTTTCTCTATTTATTCTTCCGAACCTAAGAAATCGAAATCAAATTCTCCTGCTGAACATAGTGCATCTGCAACCGTTTCAAAACTTTCTCCTTCGAGGTCAACCTCTTGAGATTCTCCGCCAGCAATAATACTTAATGTCCCGTTACCGTTATTACGAATTACAACTTCTTGTCCTAAGAAATTACATTCCCTTTCATTACTTGCTCCATCATCATCATTAGAACATGCAGTTAAACTTAGGGCAAGAAAACATACGCATACGTAGATTAATTTTTTCATATTTTAAATATATTTAAAGATTATTTACTATAAATATATGTAAAATAAACCATATGTGGTTAAATCATAAAAAACTTTCAGTAATAGCTTTAGACACGTTCTATATAATAATCTCCACTCTTGTCTACAATAAGTTCATAATCAAAAAAGGTTTCTTTAGTGGGATTGTAAAAAACTACAGAAAATACAACTCGATCATCTACAGAAGCAATTTCATTAAGTTGAAAAGATTGCATCTGCGCATTTTTTAAAAACTCATCTTTATCATTTATAAAAGTGTCTCTTTCGATTCGCTTTTTAAAAATAAGCTTCTCATCATAGCAAATAGATACATCTGAATGAAACTGCTTATAATCAGTTTTATTTAATACGCCTCTTCCTGTCTTTTCTAACTTCAGAATTTTATCATTTGTAGAATGGTAAAGAGAACTCACCACAAAATTAGTAGTCAAAATAGTATCGGTAGCAACTTCTACATAACCAGAAGGTATCTGCTTACTTTCTATATCTGTTGTGGAAGTATATGAGTTTCCAAACAACTTATTCCCTTTGTTGCGTAAGCGCGTTTGATCGCATCCCGAAAGCCATAAGACTGCCGCAAATAAGAGGAATACTTTTAAAAACATATTAGATTTCATAGTCTAACGGTTTTCGCTTACTTTCTCTTCTTCAGGTTTACTACTTTTTACATCCATCACATCTTTAGGCTTTCCTAAATACACCAATTTATCATCTTCTTGGATTTCTCTTTCTTTGGTGTAAGAAGCTATAATATGTAGATTTCCTTTTCCGTCTTTTATAAAGATTGGAATAGCATCTTTTTCTTTATTAAGCATTTCAATCTCTTCAAAGAAATGTTGTTTAGATGTAATATTAACTTCATTAATCTTAGGATAATCTCTTGCAACTTCACTTAAATTAATAAAGTCATCTTTTCTAGAGAATAGTAATTCTACCATCTCTAAGTGGTCACTCTTCATTTCATCAGTAGTAATTAAACGGAAAGCTCCGTTCTCTCCCAACTGGTCTCTAAAGCGCTCGATGGCATGTTTATTTACCTCTTCACTTCCTGTAAGTGCCATTAAATATCCAATATCGTTAAGCTCTATATTATTAGCTAAATCATCAGAAAAAATATTAGCTTCCTCTGCATCTAGATCCATTCCTCGAGCTCTTTCTATATTCTCCTTATTGCTATCTATAAGCACTACATGACGACCATTTTTCTGTAAATATTTAGCAATAATTCTAGAAACATTCGAAGCACCAACAATCAAAATCCCTGTAGATTCTTTTAAGAAAACTCCAGATATTTTTGCAAACATTCTTGCCGTTGTTGCATTAAGAAGTACCGTTCCTAAAACAATCATAAATACTAATGGTGTAATATATTCTGCTCCTGGCTCTCCTTCCAATACCAATCGATTTCCAAAAAGAGATGCGATTCCTGCCGCAACAATACCACGAGGTCCCACCCAACTTATAAATGCCTTTTCATTAATTTTTAATCCAGAGCCAATGGTACTTAAAAGAACCCCAATTGGTCTTATTAAGAAAACTACACAAACAAAAAGTATTAATGTATTCCAATTATAAATCAATTCTAAGTCTTGCATATTGATATTTGCAGACAGAAGAATAAAGAGAATTGAAATAAGAAGTACACTTAATGATTCTTTAAAATATAGTAATTCTTTGATGTTCGGGAGGTCTATATTTCCTAATACCATTCCCATTACCACAACAGAAAGTAACCCGGACTCATGAGCAAATTGTTCTGATAACACATAAACACCCAATACAAATGAAAGTGAAACTACATTCATTAAAAAATGTGGGATTGCATTCTTTTTAATAGCAAAATACAATGCATAGGCAAAAGAAAATCCTATGGAAAATCCAACAACTACTGTTTTTCCAAATTCTATAAATGCTTGTTGTGTATATTCTGATCCTTGTCCTATGGATATAAATTCAAATACCAAAACCGCAGCAACAGCTCCAATTGGGTCTATTAAAATTCCTTCCCATTTTAATACTGCTGAAATATCTTTTTTAAGTGGGATATTTCTTAATATTGGCGTAATTACTGTAGGTCCAGTAACGATTATTAATGCAGAAAACAAGAAAGATACTGGCCAACTAAGACCAAATAAAAAGTGAGAAGCTATACCTCCTCCAAGAAAAGTAACAATGGCTCCAACCGTAATTAATTTAAAAATTACGGGTCCTACGGTTAAAACTTCATTCTTTTTTAATGTTAATCCCCCTTCAAAAAGAATCACACTAATGGCGAGTGACACAAAATGAAATAAGGATTCCCCTGGAAACAACCCTTTTTTTAATTGTGGATTCCAAATAGGTTCTATAAGCTTAGTCCCATCTTCCGTAAATAATGTAGAAAAAGGCCCTACGAACATCCCAATAAGGATAAGCGGTAGGATTGCAGGGATCTTAAATCTCCAAGCTACCCATTGGGCAATGATACCCAAAATCACAATTCCAGCAAGTTCTATCATATATTATTTTTGATTGATAAGCGAATATAGTTTCTAAAAAGTATAAAAATGTTAAAAAACATTTAATAAAACAAGTGTTTCTAATGATTGTTATTCCCTTTTCTTAATTTGCGAAGCTTTATAACTATAGTATTTACATGAAATTATATACAATTGAAACAGGAAATTTTAAATTAGACGGAGGAGCAATGTTTGGCGTTGTCCCAAAATCGATTTGGAATAAAACAAATCCTGCCGATAATAATAACATGATAGATATTGCCGCAAGGTCTTTATTAATCGAAGATGGCGACAAACTCATCCTTATAGATACAGGCTTAGGAAATAAGCAATCTGATAAGTTTTTTGGGTATTATTTCCTATGGGGAAATGATAATCTAGACGATTCATTAAAGAAACATGGCTTCCACCGAGATGATATTACAGATGTATTTTTAACACATCTACATTTTGATCATTGTGGAGGATGTATTCAGCTAAATAAAGAAAAAGGCATTTATGAGCCTGCGTTTAAAAATGCACGCTTTTGGAGTAATGAAGATCATTGGCAGTGGGCTACAAAACCTAATGCCCGCGAAAAAGCTTCCTTTTTAAAAGAAAATATCCTGCCTATTCAAGAAAGTGGTCAGTTACATTTTCTTCCAGTCCCTGAAAATGGATTATTAAAAAATACCGACCTTGGTTTCGATGTCCTTTATGTAAACGGCCATACCGATAAACAGATGATTCCTATCATTAAATACAAAGGAAAAACACTTGTTTTTATGGCAGATTTATTGCCTACAGTAGGTCATATTCCGCTACCATTTGTAATGGGTTATGATACTAGGCCTTTATTAACTCTAGAAGAGAAAAAGAACTTTTTAGACATCGCTGTAGATAATAACTATCACTTGTTATTAGAGCACGATGCCCATAACGAAGTATGTACACTTCAGCAAACAGAAAAAGGAGTACGTTTAGAAAACACCTTTGCATTCAACGAATTATTTTAACTAAAAACCGAATGATGACAATTAAAAAATCTGTTGCATATTGCGCAATTGCAACAACTTTACTAGTAGGATGTGGATCTCCTGCCATTTTATTAACTCCTGAAGAAAATATAGATGCAACGCCACTAAAAGTTACTGAATTAACAGATTCACAGCTTAAACACTGGGGTCACGATGATTTATTATCGGATACCATTCCTGGAATGAGTGTGGATAAAGCATACACTGAAATATTCAACAAAATAAAAGAGCTTACACCAACTACTGTAATTGTAGGGGTTTTAGATTCTGGTGTAGATATTGAGCATCCAGATCTTAAAAATGTAATCTGGACAAATGAAGATGAGATTGCTGGAAATGGAATCGATGATGATAAAAATGGTTTCGTAGATGATATTCATGGATGGAACTTTTTGGGAGAAGCTAATAATGAGCAATTAGAGTTTGTACGTATTTTAGCTAAAGGTGATGATGGTTCTGAGACTTATAAAAAAGCAGCTGCAGAATATGAAGAAAAATACCAAGAGGCAGTTCAGAATAAAACACGTTATGAGCAGATTTTAAACTCGGTAACGCAGGCGGATGAAATGCTACAAAAAGAGCTTGGTAAAGAAACATATACAAAAGAAGATTTAGCAACGATCAAGTCTGAAGATCCTAAAGTACAACAAGCAGTTGCTGCAATGACGCAAATGTTTACTTTTGGAGAGGATGTTCCTGCTCTTAAAAAAGATCTTAAAGACGGAATTGAGTACTTCACAGACCAATTAAACTATAACCTTAATAAAGATTTTGATGGAAGATCTATTGTTGGAGATAATCCAGATGACCTTACTGATATTGGTTATGGAAACAACGATGTTATTGGAGATAAAGACCATGCAAAACACGGAACTCACGTTTCAGGAATTATTGCTGCAGAACGTAACAACAATGTAGGAATGGATGGTGTTGCAGATCACGTTAAAATAATGGCTGTAAGAACTGTTCCTAACGGAGATGAGTATGATAAAGATGTAGCGCTTGCTATTCGTTATGCTGTAGATAATGGGGCTAAAGTAATCAACGGAAGTTTTGGTAAATACTATTCTCCTCATAAAGAATGGGTTTGGGATGCTATAAAATATGCAGCTTCTAAAGATGTTCTTATAATTAAAGCGGCAGGAAATGAATCGTTAGATTTAGATGAAAACAATGTTTACCCTAATGATAATGAAAACAATACTGCAGAAATAGCTGATAACTTCTTAACAGTTGGAGCTTTAAATTACACTTACGGACCAGAAATGGTAGCTACTTTCTCTAACTTCGGAAAAGATAATGTAGATGTTTTTGCTCCTGGAACTAAAATTTGGTCTACAACGCCAAATAACGGTTATGAGTTTTTACAAGGAACTTCAATGGCTGCTCCTGCTGTTGCTGGTGTTGCTGCTTTAATTAGAGCTTATTATCCTAAGCTTAAAGCGGAAGAAGTAAAACAGATTATTATGCAATCTGGACTTACCTCAACTACAAATGTTATTTTAGGAGGAAATCCAAACTATAAAAAACCTTTTACAGAAGCTTCTAAATCAGGGAAAATGGTGAATTTATACAATGCCATGATTCTTGCTGATAAAGTTGCTAATGGAAAAGCTAAATTATAATTCATTAAAGAAAGTAATTTAATTACAAACCATGTCTTAATTGAGTGTAGCTGAAATTTAAGGTTTCTAGAAAAGCTATATTTTTTAACTACACTCAAAAAAGGCAGATTAAATTTCTTTTAAAATACACTAAACTCAAAACACAAACATATATGAAACGAAGATTTATCACTGCTTTAGGTTTAAGTGTTGCAATGCTTTCTCAAACATTTGCTACCACTACACCTAACAACAGTACAAAGTCTGAAACGACGCAACCTAGTCCATCTACATATTGGCAACAACATGTTGACTATAAAATGGATGTTGATATGGATGTTAAGACTTTTCAATATACTGGAACACAAGAATTAAAGTATACAAATAATTCTCCAGACACTTTAAAAACTGTCTTTTACCATTTATTTTTTAATGCTTTCCAACCAGAAAGCGAAATGGATGTTAGAAGTAGAACTATAAAAGATCCAGACAGAAGAGTTGGTGATAGAATTAGTAAACTATCTCCTTCAGAAATAGGATATTTAAAAGTAAGTAGCTTAAAGCAAGATGGAACTGCAATTAAATACAATGAAGAGGGAACTATTCTTGAAGTTACACTAAACAAGCCTATTCTTCCTGGACAAACTGTTAAGTTTGATATGGAATTTAACGGTCAGGTGCCAAAACAAATCAGAAGAAGCGGACGTGATAATGCAGAAGGTGTTGCACTTTCTATGACGCAATGGTATCCTAAATTAGCTGAATATGATTTCGAAGGATGGCATGCAGATCCATATATTGGACGTGAATTCCAAGGAGTATGGGGAGATTTTGATGTAAAACTTACATTAGATAAAGACTATGTTGTTGGAGGAACAGGATACATCCAAAACCCTGAAGAAGTTGGTCATGGTTATCTTCCTGAAGGAACAAAGCAGAAAAAAGTAAAAGGAAAAACACTAACATGGCATTTTGTTGCGCCAAAGGTGCATGATTTTGCTTGGGCTGCAGATCCAGAATATATTCATGATACGTTGGAAACTCCTAGTGGAACAACACTTCATTTCTTCTACAAAGACAATGAAGAAATCAAAGAAAACTGGAAAAACTTACAGCCTAAAGCAGCTGAAATGTTAGATTTTTTCAATAAAAACGTAGGTAAATATCCTTACAAACAATACTCCATAATTCAAGGTGGAGACGGTGGTATGGAATATGCTATGTGTACACTAATTACTGGAGAACGTAAATTTGGTAGCCTTGTTGGAGTTACTGCACATGAGTTTGCTCATTCTTGGTTTCAACATGTTCTTGCTTCAAACGAGTCTAAAAACGAATGGATGGATGAAGGATTTACTTCTTTTATTTCTGATTTATGTATGAATCAAGTAATGGGAGAGAACAAAGCTAATCCTTTTGAAGGTGCTTATAAAGGATATATTTCTTTAGCAAATTCTGGATTCGAGCAACCACAAACTACACACGCAGATAGATATGCATACAACCAAGCTTATAGTATTTCTGCTTACAGCAAAGGAGAGGTATTTTTAGCGCAGTTAGGATATATTATTGGTCAGGATAACGTTATGAAAACGCTTCGTAAATATTACAACGATTTCAAGTTTAAGCACCCTACACCAAATGATATCATGCGTACTGCTGAAAAAGTTTCAGGAATGCAATTAGATTGGTATTTAACAGATTGGACAAAAACCACTAATACTATCGACTACGGAATAAAAAGTGTTACTGAAGAAGGTGGTAAAACAACTATCGAAATGGAGCGCATCGGATTAATGCCAATGCCTATAGATGTAATGGTTTTATTTAAAGATGGTTCTGCTAAGTATTTCTATGCTCCATTAAGAATGATGCATGGTGAGAAAGCAAATCCTTTTAAAGGTGTTGAAAGAACTGTATTGCCAGATTGGCCATGGGCTTTCCCAACGTATAGCTTTACAATCGATACTCCAAAAAGTGAAATTATTGGAGTTGCTATAGATCCTTCTGGATTGATGGCAGATGTTAAAAGAGAAAACAACGAATACCAAGCAAATTAATTGCTTTAAAGATATTTATCTAGACAACATATAAGTCTTTTTAAAAAAATCAGACTTACATATCTAAAAGAAAAGGCTTTTTAAATAAAGCCTTTTCTTATTTTTACACCCAATTAATTATTATATGGATCAGTCGTTCCCAACAAAAGAAAAGCTTAAAAGCGCTATACTTGTTAGTAAATTATTTACTGAAGGGAGTTCTGTATCTAAATATCCTATCCGTTTGGTTTTTATGAAACTTGCCGATGAAGATGTAAAAATAAAAGCAGGGGTTTCTGCTTCTAAACGTTCTTTTAAAAAGGCTGTAGATAGAAATCGAATTAAAAGACTCATGCGGGAGGCTTACCGACTTAATAAACATTTGTTTTTTGATACTATTGAAGAAGGTACTTACGGGTTTATGTTTTTATACACCGGAAAAGAAATGCCTACATTTGAAAAACTAAATACTGTGATGCAAAAAATTCATCAGCGGTTTGAAGGGCATTTAAAACAGTAATTTTCTATTCTATTCCTCTCACAACAATCAAATTTTTCTTTATTACTGATACCTTTCAGAAGAAAAACAATACGTTTTAAACATTCTCAGAATAACAAATACTTCTATTGATTGATTATATTTTTTATATTTAAATAATTGAAGCAGCATCAACTTGCTAAACTTTAATGAATCTAGTACCTTGTACTTCTCTATTAGAATCCCTTAAATGATTACAGTATCATTTCAGAAAAATATATGATGAAATTATGAAGAAGAAAATTATAATTCCAGCACTTGCAATAATCCTCTTACTGGTTGGAACTAGTTTTAAAAATGATTTTTTTGAAATTGCGAAGCAAGTAGAAATATTTACCACGCTATTTAAGGAACTCAACATGAATTATGTTGATGAAACAAATCCTGGGGAACTTATGGACACTGCTATAAAAAGCATGTTAGAAGATTTGGACCCTTACACCAACTTTATGAATGAACAGGACGTAGAGGGCTTTAAAATTAGCAATGCAGGTGAATATTCTGGAATTGGCGCTGTTGTGAAAAGTTATGACGATAAATTACTAATTATAGAACCTTACAAAGGATATCCTGCAGATAAAGCTGGATTAAAAGCTGGGGATGAAATAATAAAAATTGGAGATATTAATGTGTCGGATTTTAAAGAAGACGCTACAGAATTATTAAAAGGAGCTACAAAAAGTGAAGTTTTTATAACTTATTTAAGACAAGGAAAAACAGGTACAACTTCTGTTTCTAGAGATGAAATTGAAATCGATGCTGTTCCTTATTTTAATATGATAGATGCTGAAACAGGATATATTGTACTTTCTAAATTTAATAGTAAAGCTTCCAAGCAAACAGAAGATGCTCTGGAAGATTTAAAGAGTAAAGGGGCAAAAAAGATAGTTTTAGATCTAAGAGGAAATCCTGGAGGATTATTAACGGAAGCTATTAATGTTTGTAACCTTTTTGTTCCTAAAAAGGAGCTTATTGTAAGTACAAAATCGAAAGTTAAAAAATTCAACCAAGAATATTACACTCGTAAAAATCCTGTAGATACAGAAATTCCATTGGTTATTCTTATCAATGGAAGAAGTGCTTCTGCCAGTGAAATTGTGAGCGGTGCTTTGCAAGATTTAGATCGAGCTGTTATTGTTGGAGCGCGTAGCTTTGGGAAAGGCTTGGTACAACGCCCAATAAAACTCAACTACGGTACACAACTAAAAGTAACTATTTCTCGTTATTACACGCCTAGTGGACGCTGTATCCAGTCTATGGATTATTGGAACCGTGATGATGAAGGGAAGGCTGTTGTTAAGAAAGATTTTAATGAGTTTAAAACCCGAAGCGGAAGAAAAGTTTATGATGGCGGTGGTGTGTTTCCAGATTTAGAAGTTAAACACTTAAAAGGCAATAGCCTTACTGCTGCTCTTGTGCAAAACAATGTGCTTTTTGATTATGCTACGGAATATTACTACAGTCACCCGACAGCGAGTATAAGCGATTTTAATTTTACAGAAAGCGACTACCAAGACTTTAAAAACTATGTTACTAAAAGTGGTTTTACTTATGAAACTAAAACAGAAAAAGCACTTAAAAAGGTGATGAATAGTGAAGAAATTGATGAGTTTGGGGAGTCTGTAAAAAATGATTACAAGAAACTACTAAACGATATCAATCAAAGTAAATTGGCTTCTTTAGATGAATACCAAGAGAATATCGAAAAGAATATTGAAGACGAGTTAATAGTGCGTTATTTTTACCGTGATGGTCTTTATGATTATTACTTACAAAATGATGAAGCTATAAAAACAGCATCAGCTATTTTAAAAGATCAAGCTAAGTATAAAGGTATTTTAAAATAAAAATAGATTGTTATAAGAGCTTCAAATCTTGTTGTACAGAATTATTCTTCAGCAGGATCATCCACAAAATCTAAGTAACCCCGTCTGAGGAGTTGCTCAACACGTCTTCTATCTGGAGTACGATGAATGGCTTTATATTTTTCAGAAATATAGTAACAAAACAATCCCATTTGATCTCTAGGAACATCCAAATCGTTAAGAATAAAGTCTTTATAATTGTCTTCCAAAAAACCAACAATTATATTTTTTGTTTCTGCTCTTAACCGGCGCTTTAGTGTCTTTGTACGTCCGCTAATGGCATTTATTAAAGGATCCAAACTCAAAGACATTCCTCCGCCTTTATAATGATATTTTGTAGCTGCTGCTAAACGTCTTTCTGCTGGTGTGTAGGTTTTGGGAGTATTATCTGTAAACTTACCGTAAGAAAGTTTATAATCTGTTAAGACCACTTCTTCCAGTTGAATGACTCCATCTTTGGTATACACCTCAATTTTCTTATTATTTATATCTTCTGTGGTAACAAGCTTATAAAAATTCTTAATATCATCTGATGCGATAAATAATTGATCTCCTTCTGAAGCTATAATCGTATGAAATTCATCTTCATATTTACCTTCCGTACTTCTGGTTAAATTGGCGATTCCAAAATTGGTTACAGCCCGATCATCTTTATAAATAAAGACTTTAAGCACTGTTCCTTCTTGAGAAAAAACAGGTAATACTCCTAAAAATAGAAATATAAAAGGGAGTAAGTAGTTAGGTAAATTTATCACATGCATATTGTTTTAGGAGCAACCAATATATCTTATTCCCACACTGCATGTATTTCCTTTAACAGTAATTTCACTGCAATTTGTGATACTTTTTGTAAAATATATAAAACCTTAAGAGTTTTTTAATAATTCCAGTAACTTTATCGAAACCTAAAAAGTCAAAACGTATGCCCAAATCGTTTAAATTATGCTTAACTATGGCTGGTGCCGTTTCCGCAGGTTCATACACTGGTGGAGTGTTGGATTATTTAATAGAAACTTTAACCCTCTGGGAAGAAGCCAAAGCTACCAATAGAAAGTTAGGAATTAATCATCCAGCATATAACCATTCTGTTCCGATGCACGATGTAGAAATTGATGTGTTAAGCGGTGCCTCCGCTGGCGGAATTACAGGAACTCTTACCCTTTTAAGTTTGCTGCGTAAAAACCATAAACCTGTTAATAGATTAAACCCAAAAGGAGATGATAATTTGTTTTATAAATGTTGGGTAAAAATGGCCGATGATGAAGAGAGCAAAACACTTCAAAAACTATTAAACACAGACGATTTATCAAAAAATGAAATTCCAGAATCGCTATTAAATAGTATTGCCATCGATAAAATTGCAAACGATGCTTTAACGGTGAGCAAAGTAGTTCATTACCCGCCTTTTGTTTCTAAAGATTTAGATCTAATTCTAACAACTACGAATCTTCGGGGGCTTAATTTTAAAGTAGATTTTAGTGGTGATAGTAAAACAAATTCAGCAAATGTAATTACCAATCATGGAGGTTTTTTTAGATATAAAGTAAAAAATGAATTGTTTGAAAGAGGCGTTCCCTCCAATGAAAATTCTCTTTATTACGTCCTCGATCTTAAAGAAAATCAAGATATCGATTACCTAAAAGATGCTACACTTAGCACTGCTGCTTTCCCAATTGGATTAAAATCTAGGGAAATAGAAATCTCTAAAAAATATATTGAGCGCTACCCAAATTATTTATTCGGAAGGAGAAAAGGAATTACTCCATTAATTCTAGATAATGAAGAGAGCTATAAATTTAATTCTATTGATGGCGGACTCATAAATAACGAGCCTTATGGAATTGGACTCAAGGTTTTAAATGAGAAAAATAACGATTTACAGGCAAATGATAATTATGCTGTTGTTATGGTAGATCCGTTTCCAAACCAAGATAATAATCCGTCGTTATTTAATCCTAAACGGGATATTTTAAGCGTTGCTAAAGGCATGTTTAAAGCGCTGAGAAATCAAGTAATGTTTAATCAAGATGGAATTTTAGATGCTTTATCTCTTAGCGATCGCACAAAATTTTTAGTTGCTCCCAGTAGAAAAACAATCATTAATGGAAAAGCTATTCGTGAGCAACACCATTTAGCATCTTCTCCAATTAGTGGTTTTGCTGGTTTTATGGATGAAGAGCTTAGAAGACACGATTTTAATCTCGGAAGAAAAAACTGTCAAGATTTTCTGAGATATCATTTTTCAGTAAAAGAAGAAAATATCAATAAACGATTGGGAGAAGATATTTCTAAGGAAGCTATCAACAGATTTTCTTACAGGATGCCGGCATCAGATAAAAATGGAATGCGCTTCTTCCCTATTATTCCAGATATGAAAACGATAAATGCTTTTTCTGAAAAATTCGATTTTGAAGCGTATGGAACAGATGCTACAATTGATTACCCGAAGTATCCGAAAATAGATTTAAATGCTTTTGAAGATCAATATAAAGACGCTATTAAAAAGCGCGTTAGAAGTTTGGTGCGAAGTGTTTCTAGAAATGGTTTGTTAACGTTTGCCTTTAGGGTTTTATATCAGCGGAAAACATATAATATGGTTATAGATACTGTAAAAAGCAGTCTCCATGAAGCTGGTCTTATTGATAATGCAGATGCAACTACTACAAAGAAATAATGTAGGTACGGGGGAATCTATACTGTTGAATTTACAAACATCATAGCTTCCTCCATTTGAGAAATATCAAAATAACGTTCATAACGTCCTTCACTAGCACGTTGAAAGAAAACATTATCTATAGGAACGAGCGCTTTAACAATATTAGCATGTGCCACAATTGCAAGGTGACCCATTTTTTTATAATTACGAAGCGACCATAAAATATCTTGAAAGAAAGCTTTTGTACTACTTTTAGAAATTCTCATCTCATCCAACTTTACAAGAACATTAATTTTTGTGAAGCCGCGTTTCAATTTATCTTCAAATAATTTCTGACAAATTTTCTCATCTTCCTTTGTAAAACCATCAAACACTTCAATGGCTAGTACATTATTTTCAAAGGATTTTAACTGCGAGATCATAATCTATTGGTTTTACACTCAAATTTAAGCAAAATAGTTTTTCAAAATCAAGTATTAACACTATTTAACTAACTGATAATTGGATATTTACAATGTTTTTTGTATACTACTATTATGATAAGTACAGATAAAGAAAATTACACAGAGTTTTTAAGTCGTTCGGTTAGTTATTTAGAAAATCGAGGATACGATAATATTAAAGCCGATTTAGAGGGTTTTGAAATACCAAAGTCTTTTATAAAAAAAGGAAGCGATGTTACGATTACTCCAGATATTGTAGCTGATAAAAAAGGAATTAAGCATTTCTTCGAAATCAGTGTAAAATCTGACAAACCACATTTGCTAAAATCAAAATGGATGTTTTTAGATGTGTTGAGCAAAATGAAATCCTATCGCTTTAAAATAATTAGCACTAAAGGGCATTATAAGTTTACAACAACCATGTTAGACGACTTAAATATGGATAAGACAATGATTAAGATTAACTCTTAATCATTCTTATGTGCGGTATCCCGTCCTCTAAATATTCTTCTCCTGTTTGAGTAAACCCATACGAATTATAAAACTTTTTTAAATAGCATTGGGCTGAGATTTCTATGTCTTGTTTTCCGTAGTTATCATAAATAGCAGCAACAGACGCTTTCATAATGTCATGACCGTAACCGTATTTACGTTCGCTATTACGAACTACTACTCTACCAATACTTGGTTTGTCAAAATAAGCACCAGAATTAAAAATTCGAGTATAGGCAACTAACTTCCCTTCTTTTTTTCCTAAGATATGCAATGCCTTTTGGTCTTTATAATCGATGTCTTGGTATACACAATCTTGTTCCACTACAAAAACTTCACTTCGGAGTTGTAATATTTCATATAATTGATCTGCTGTGAGCTCAGAAAATAGCCTTATTTCCGTTTCTAATTTCATTTCATTCCTTTGGATACAAAAGTATAAAGTCTAATGTTTATTTCGGCTTCAAAAAGACTTATTGTTTAACTGTTGAGGAGAAATTGGCTTTTAAAGTATTCAGCAAGAAAAAAGTTTACAACAGCGTAATTATATAACGAGATGACTATTTTATTACACACATCACAGTCTGTTATAAAAACTTTCCTTATTCATTCATTAACCGTATTTTTGCAACTTCTTAGAATTAGATTAGGAGATTCAGAACAAAAAAAATAACAATGAAGTACAATTTCAATGAAATTGAAGCCAAATGGCAAAAGCATTGGGCAGAAAATCAAACGTTTAAAGCGAGTAATAATTCCGATAAACCAAAATATTATGTGTTGGATATGTTCCCTTACCCTTCTGGAGCGGGGCTACATGTAGGACACCCATTAGGATATATTGCTAGTGATATTTATGCGCGCTACAAACGCCACAAAGGCTATAATGTACTTCACCCAATGGGTTATGATAGTTTTGGATTACCAGCGGAGCAATATGCCATTCAAACTGGGCAACATCCTGCGCTTACAACCGAAACTAATATAAAACGCTACCGCCAACAATTAGATAAAATAGGTTTCTCTTTTGATTGGAGTCGAGAGGTACGCACCTCTACACCAGAATATTATAAGTGGACACAATGGATTTTTATCCAACTTTTTAATTCTTGGTATAATAAAGATTCTGATAAAGCTGAGAATATTTCTACGCTTATCGATAAATTCGAAGCTGAAGGAAATAAAGCTGTAAATGCTGTTGCCGATGATGCTGTAGAATTTTTTACTGCTTCTGAATGGAAAGATTTTTCTTCAGAAGAAAAACAAGAAATTTTATTACAATATAGACTTACCTATTTAGCAGAGACTGAAGTTAATTGGTGTCCTGCATTAGGAACTGTTTTAGCTAATGATGAGATTGTAAACGGGGTATCAGAACGTGGTGGACACCCTGTAGTTCGTAAAAAAATGAAGCAATGGAGTATGCGTATTTCTTCCTATGCAGATCGTATGCTTCAAGGATTAAATAAACTTGACTGGCCAGAGCCATTAAAAGAAATTCAACGTAACTGGATCGGAAAATCTGTTGGTGCGCAAGTGCAATTCAAGGTACAGAATTCAACATCTAAAATCGATGTTTTCACCACACGTCCAGATACAATATTTGGTGTTTCATTTATGACGTTAGCTCCAGAACATGAGTTAGTCAATAAAATTACTACGCCAGAACAAAAAGAGGCTGTTGAATCTTATGTTGAAGCTACAGCAAAACGTAGCGAACGTGAACGTATGGCGGATGTAAAAACCATTAGCGGTGCTTTTACTGGAGCCTATGCAGAACACCCATTTACAAAAGAACCTGTGCCAATTTGGATTGGAGACTATGTATTGGCAGGCTACGGAACTGGAGCTGTAATGTCTGTTCCTTGTGGCGATCAAAGAGATTATGATTTCGCTAAGCATTTTGGAATCGATATTCCTAATATTTTTAAAGGAGTAGATATTAGTGAAGAGGCTTTTGCTGATAAAGAAAAAACCATTCTTGCTAATAGCGATTTCTTAAATGGATTAAGTTATAAAGAGGGAACTACGAAAGCGATTGAAGCTTTAGAAAAAATAGGCCAAGGAAAAGGAAAAACAAATTACCGCCTTCGTGATGCTGTTTTTTCTAGACAGCGTTATTGGGGAGAACCTTTTCCTGTGTATTATGTAAACGGATTGCCGCAAATGATCGCTGATGAGCATTTGCCTATAGAATTACCAGAAGTAGAAAAATACCTACCTACAGAAACGGGAGAGCCGCCTTTAGGGAATGCTACACAATGGGCATGGGATACAGAAACATCTACTGTGGTAAGCAATACGTTGATTGATAACAAAAAAGTTTTTCCATTAGAATTGAATACTATGCCAGGTTGGGCTGGAAGTTCTTGGTATTTTAACCGTTATATGGATGGCGGAAATACGGAGGAATTTGCTTCTCAAGATGCTTTGAATTATTGGCAAGATGTAGATTTATATATTGGTGGTAGCGAGCATGCTACTGGTCATTTATTATATGCTCGTTTTTGGCAGAAATTCTTATTCGATCAAGGGCTTTTACCTGTAGATGAATTTGCAAAAAAACTCATCAACCAAGGGATGATTTTGGGAACTAGTGCTTTTGTTTATCGATTACAAGATAAAAACACATTTGTATCTAAAAATCTTGTTGGTGATCAAAATGTACTTCCATTACACGCAGACGTTTCATTTGTAAACGCTTCTGGAGAATTAGATATCGAAGCTTTTAAAAATTGGCGTGAAGAATTTAAAGATGCTGAATTCATTTTAGAAGAAGGAAAATATATTGTAGGAAACGAGGTCGAGAAAATGTCGAAATCGAAATACAATGTAGTAAGTCCAGATGAGATTTGTGAAGATTATGGTGCAGATACACTTCGTATGTACGAAATGTTTTTAGGGCCATTAGAACAAGCAAAACCATGGAATACAGCTGGAATTACTGGAGTTCATAATTTCTTAAAGAAACTCTGGAAACTTTATGTTGATGATAATGGAATAAAAGTTACAGATAGTGAACCTTCTAAAGAGAGTTTAAAAACATTACATAAAACCATTAAAAAAGTAGAAGAAGATATTGAGAATTTCTCTTTTAATACTTCTGTATCTACATTTATGATTTGTGTAAACGAACTTACAGCACAAAAATGTACTAGTAAGGAGATTTTAGAGCCTTTAGCGGTACTTCTATCGCCTTATGCTCCTCATATTGCTGAAGAGCTTTGGAGCATGTTAGGAAATAGCGAATCTATTTCTACAGCAGCTTTCCCTGTTTTTGATGAAAAGCATTTAGTAGAAAGCAGTAAAACATATCCGATTTCCTTTAACGGAAAAATGCGTTTTACATTAGATCTTCCTGCAGACATGAGTAAAGAAGATATAGAAAAGGTTGTAATGGAACATGCTAAAACAAAGGCACAATTAGAAGGGAGAACTCCTAAAAAGATAATTATCGTTCCAGGAAAGATCGTAAATATTGTTGGATAAGATAAAATAGAAAACTGTCGGAACGTCAGTAAGTTAAAACCCTGCTAAATTTGGCGGGGTTTTTGCTTTTTATATTGTAAATTTAATTTGAAAAAATTATTGTTATGGGAATAGGATATTGGATTATTATAGGGGGAATCGGACTTCTGAGTATGCTAGTAAGTTCGAAATTAAAAAGCAAATTTAAACACTACTCGAAAGTTCATCTTAGAAATGGAATGAGTGGTGCTGAAATAGCACGCAAAATGTTAGCAGATAATGGTATTACAGATGTAGAAGTAATTTCAACCCCTGGAATGCTTACAGATCATTATAACCCTTCAAATAAAACAGTTAATTTAAGTGAAGGTGTTTACAACCAACGTAATGCTGCAGCTGCAGCTGTGGCGGCTCACGAATGTGGACATGCCGTACAACATGCTAAAGGATATGAATGGTTGCAACTAAGATCAAAATTAGTTCCCGTAGTTAGTGTAGCTTCTGGAATGTCTACATGGGTAATATTTGGTGGTTTAGTTCTTGGAGCTACTTCCGGACTTGGTTATACCGTGGCAGTAATTGGACTTATAATGTTTGCTTTAGGAACACTTTTTAGCTTTGTTACATTACCTGTAGAATACGATGCTAGTAATAGAGCCTTAGCTTGGTTAAAAAATAGAAATATGCTTGCTCCAGAAGAATATAATGGAGCTGAAGATTCTTTAAAATGGGCCGCAAGAACATATGTTGTAGCCGCAATTGGGTCGTTGGCTACGCTGTTGTATTTCGCAATGCAAGTTTTTGGAGGAAGAGACTAACAGCTATTAACTGTTTTTGGTTTCATATGAATATTACTTGTATGTAACAATCTGTGATATCGTATAACAACACCTGAATTGATAATTTTGTATCTTTGAGTAAAGACATATAAAATGGATTTAGAAGCAAGAAAAATATCATTTGTACAAGAATTTTTAAGACTCCAAAACGAAGAAATCGTTAGTGGACTTGAAGAATTATTGCGAAAAAGAAAAATTGAATTGATAGAAAAAAGCTTCAAGCCAATGTCAAAGGAGCAATACGATAATGAAATTGATCAAGCAATGAATGACTCCAAAAATGGTAGAGTTATAAAGGCTACAGATTTAAAGGCTAAAATCCAGAAATGGAGTTAGAAGTTTATTGGTTAGAATTTACAGAAAATAAACTTGAAGATATCTATAGTTATCATCTAATAAAAGCGAGTAAAATAGTTGCTGAAAAATTAGTGAATGGAATTGTAGATACAACGATTGGAATTGAAAAACATCCAGAAAGAGGGCAAGTCGAATTCAATTTAAAACACAGAAAGCAGGAATTCCGTTATTTACTTTTTAAAAATTATAAAATTATTTATTGGATAAATTATGATTTTAAGCGCATTGAAATTGTAAATATTTTTGATACAAGACAAGATCCTGGAAAAATAGAGAAAACATAGTGATCTCTTAAGAGTAATAAATTTTAAACAAAATTAAGCCTGCTGAATAAATTCAGCAGGCTTAATTTATTTATATGCTTATCTGTCTGTCGATCTGCTGATTTAAAGAGATAAAGGTTTCTGTTCTAGAAACCCCTTCTATAGATTGTACTTTATGGTTTAATACATTCATTAAATGCTCATTGTCCTTACAAAGGATCTTAATTAAAATCGACCAATTCCCTGTTGTATAATGACATTCTAAAACTTCTGGAATCTCCTTTAATTGCTTTACAGCTTCAGGGTTTCGCATCGCTTTATCCAAGTAAATACCTATAAAAGCCATTGTATGATATCCTAAAAGCCTTGGGTTAATTACAAACTTAGAGCCAGAAATAAGTCCAGAATTCTCTAGCTTTCGCAATCGCTGATGAATAGCAGCACCAGAAATTCCTATCTTTCTAGCAATTTCTAAAATAGGTTTACGAGCATCTTCCATCAAACTCCTAAGAATCTCTTTGTCAATCCCGTCTATTTCTACAGTTTCATTAGTGAATTTCATCTATAACGTTTTAAATATCAACAAAGATACTTAAAAGCAGTTATAGATTGTAAGTATGCATAGCTAGGATTATTCTTTTATATAAACACAAAGATTATTGCAAGAATATACTATCTATACCAAATAAAACATGTACAATAACCCAATACTAAACTTATTTTCTACTTACTGCGCAAGCGGATATTCCCTAACTTTGCAGTATGTACGCACTTGTTGATTGTAATAACTTTTATGCTTCTTGTGAGCGGGTTTTTCAGCCTCAGCTCAACAACAAGCCTATTGTTATACTTTCTAATAACGATGGGTGTGTAATTTCGCGTAGCGATGAAGCTAAAAAAATTGGTGTTCCAATGGGAGCGCCTGCCTTTAAATACAAAGATTTCTTTAAGGAAAATCATATTCATGTCTTTTCATCAAATTATCCTTTGTATGGCGATATGAGCTCTCGGATTATGAATATTTTAAGGCAATTCACACCTCTTGTTGAACATTACAGTATCGATGAAGCTTTTTTAAAGTTTGAAATGTATGCAAGAATCGATTTTTCTTCTGAAGGAAAAGCAATTAAAGATCGGGTTTTTAAATGGACAGGAATGCCCATTAGTATCGGTATTGCTCCCACAAAAGCCCTTACAAAAGTTGCTAATAAAATAGCTAAGAAATTTAAAGAGCGTACCAATGGAGTTTATGCAATAGATACCGAAGAAAAACGTATTAAAGCCCTCCGATGGACTAAAATTAATGATGTTTGGGGTATTGGCAGCGGTAATACCCGAAGATTGGAGGTGCGTGGTGTAAAAACAGCCTTAGATTTTACGCTTTTAGATGATGCTTGGGTACGTAGTAATTTAGGAGTTGTAGGACTTCGTTTGAAGAAAGATTTACAAGGAGAGCCTACTTTAGCATTAGAAAATGATGTTACCGCTCCCAAAAAAGCAATTGCTACTACGCGGAGTTTTGAATATACTTTTTCTGATCTTGATAATTTAAAAGAACGCATTTCTACTTTTGCAGGCAGCTGTGCCGAAAAGCTTAGAAAACAACATAGTAGTTGTAATTTTATATATGTTTTTTTAAGAAGCGATCGTCATAAAAAAGATGAACAACAACACAGACCAGGATTATTAATTACACTGCCCTATCCTACCGATTCTACACTAACGCTCATAAAATATGCTGTTCAAGCAGTAGAAAGTATGTACGAAAAGGGAATAAAATATAAAAAAGCAGGTGTAGTAGTTTCAGGATTAGTACCCACCAATGCGCGACAATTAGACTTGTTTATTGAAGAAAATCCAAAGCATCATCAGTTGATGAAAACTATTGATGGAATCAATAAAAAGTATGGAAATTTAAAAATTCGTATTGCGAATCAAGATTTAAAACGAACATGGAAAATGCGTCAAGAACATCTCTCGCCTCGCTATACAACAAATCTTGATGAGATTATAAAAGTGCGATAATAATACGTACTTTATCTACAATAATAATGAACAGATGAAAGAAGATAAGCTGATATTTTTTAAACCTGATGCAAATGCCTCTTTAGAGCTACAACTAGCAGAAGGTGGAATTTCCGCTGGATTTCCATCCCCTGCAGAAGACTTTAAAGAAACAACGATTGATCTTAATAAAGCTTTGATAAAAAATAAAGACGCTACTTTTTATGCCCGTGTTAGCGGTCAATCTATGACAGGAGCTGGTTTAGACGATGGCGATTTATTAATAATTGATAAAAGTATAGAACCTGAAAACGGAAAAATAGCAGTGTGTTTCATCGATGGAGAGTTTACTGTCAAGCGACTCAAAATTGAAAAAGATGAGCTCTTTTTAATGCCTGAAAACAAAAAATATAAACCCATAAAAGTCTCCGAAAATGAGCAGCTTATTATTTGGGGTATCGTAACTTATGTGATTAAGAGTTTAAAGTAAAAAAGTTAAAAGTTAAAAGTTAAAAAGAAGATAGAAATATAAGATACGAAGTTGTTATTACTCTGCTTAATATTAGTTCTATTTATTTTGACTGTTTAATGTCTATTATTTATTGAATTGTAAATAGCAATTTTTATTCTTCGCCTAACGCCTAACGCCTATTTTAAAAACAATCAGCCAACAACATATCTACAATTCCAACAAGAGTTGTATTTTAGTCGTATGATTTTAGTAACTGGAGGAACAGGACTCATAGGCGCACATTTGCTTTTAAAACTTTCTCAATCTGAAGAAAACATAAAAGCTATTTATAGAAATGAAGCTAAGCTCAGCTTTATAAAAAATTTCTTTTCTTCGGAAGAAAGTGCTTCTCTATTTGATAAGATAGAATGGATTCATGCTGATATCACGGATATTCCTGCCTTAGAAACTACTTTTAAAAATGTAACACATGTATACCATTGTGCAGGCCTTATTTCTTTTGATCCCTCGGCATATCGCCAACTCAGAAAAACCAATATAGAAGGCACTGCAAACATTGTAAACCTTTGTATTGCAAATAATATTAAGAAACTGTGTTACTTAAGTTCAATTGCTACTTTGGGAGATAAAGTAACCCAAGGCCCTATCGACGAAACTACTTATTGGAACCCAGAAGCAGAGAACAACCTGTATGCTATTACTAAATATGGAGCAGAAATGGAAGTTTGGCGTGGCACACAAGAGGGATTGCCTGTAATTATTTTAAATCCAGGGGTTGTTTTTGGAGAAGGTTTTAAAGATGCACCAAGCAATGCTTTTTTTAAAATGATGAAAAAAGGAATCTCCTATTATCCTCCCGGAAGTACAGCTTTTGTAGATGTTAAAAATGTTGTGGACGCCTTGATAAAAGGAATGCAAACTAATATTATAAACGAACGTTTTATTGTAGTAGGAACAAATACAAGCTATAAAAAAACGCTAGATACGATCGCTGAAGCATTAAATAAAAAGAAGCCTAGCAAAGGGTTGGCAAAATGGCAATTAAGCTTGCTATGGCGCTTAGATTGGTTCGTAGCACTATTTCCTGGTAGAAATAGAAAGCTAACAAAGAATGCAGCAAATTCTTTAATTACCAATACAACGTACAGTAATACTAAAGCTAAAGAGCAATTAAATATTGAGTTTATTCCTCTAGAGGATACGGTGAATAGAATTATAAGTAAAGAAAGCTATTAAGCGGTTATTTTACAGCTTTAGCCTTTTCTTCAGGTTTTTCTTTTATAGTCTGTTTTTTCTTTAATTTAGAATCTAGCGTGTCTTTAAATTTTTCAAGACGCTCTTGTACCTCTTTAAACATTTCTAATTGTTTTGAAGGGTACGAAGTATAATAAATACTGCTTTGCGATAATTGAGCACTATCGATATCATATTTTTTAAATAAATACTCTTCAGGGTCAATATCATTCTCTTCGAGCTTATTTGTAGCTGTAGATTTTGCAGCATTTAAAATAGAAATATCATAATAGATATCTACCATTTCATCTTCAGAAATAAGATTATCGGGTTTATCAACAATGCTTTCTGCACATGATGAAAACCATAAAAAAGCACATAAAATAAAGACACTTTTTTTCATGATTAAGCTCTATTAAAAGTTAGCCTCTTTACATTTCTTTTATCGGATATTTTGCCGTTTTGGTACGCTAAGTTTCCATTTACAAATGTATGTGTTACTTGCGCACTAAAAGTAGTCCCTTCAAAAGGAGACCATCCACATTTGTAAAGGATATTATCCTTATTTACAGTCCAATTACTATTTCTATCAACCAAAACTAAATCTGCATAATAGCCTTCTCTTATATATCCTCTTTTTTCAACATTAAAAAGAATAGCAGGATTATGACACATTTTCTGAATCAGTTTTTCCAAAGATATTTTACCTTCTTTTACTTTTTCTAAAAGTGCTGCTAACGTATGTTGAACTAAAGGCCCACCAGAAGGAGCGTTGGTGTATATATTTTGTTTTTCTTCTAAAGTATGTGGCGCATGGTCGGTTGCTAAAACATCAATACGATCATCTAATAAAGCCTCCCAAAGTCCATCTCTATCCGCTGCTGTTTTAACTGCTGGATTCCACTTTATAAACGTTCCTTTTTCAGCATAATCAACATCAGAAAACCAAAGGTGATGTGTACAAACTTCTGCAGTAATTCTTTTTTCTTCTAATGGAATATCATTTCTGAATAGATTTGTTTCTTTTGCTGTAGAAACATGAAATACATGTAAGCGTGCATTTGTTTTTTTAGCTAATTCGATTGCTCTTGATGAAGATAAATAACAAGCCTCTTCACTACGAATTATAGGATGGTATTTTAAAGGAATATCATCGCCAAATTCTGCTTTATATTTTTCTAAGTTGTTTTTTATAGTTGTTTCATCCTCACAATGGGCAGAAATAACAAGTTCAGTATTAGAAAAAATATTTTCGATAACCTCTTCATTATCTACCAACATATTTCCTGTAGAAGACCCTAGAAAAAGTTTAACTCCAGCACATGCATTTTTATCTAGCCTTTTAAGTTCTTCTAAATTATCATTCGTACCACCAAACATAAAAGAGTAATTAGCAAAGGAGGTCTGCTTTCCTATTTCCATTTTTTCTTCTAACTTTTCAATAGTAACCGTCTGCGGATTGGTATTTGGTTGTTCTACAAAAGTAGTTACACCTCCAGCAATAGCGGCTCTACTTTCTGAAGCAATATTTCCTTTATGTGTAAGACCAGGTTCTCTAAAATGCACTTGATCATCTATTATTCCAGGCATTAAGAGTTTCCCTTTTGCATCGATAACCGTTGCATTTTCAGCAGAAAGGTCTTTTCCTATTTTTTTTATAAACTCCCCTTCAATCAATACATCTCCTTCAAATACTTGAAATTCGTTTACAATAGTGGCGTTTTTTATAATAGTTCTTTGCATTTCTTATTTTTTACTTAGTAGTAGCTATTTTTATTATTTCTGATACTTGGATTAAGCGGATTTATTAAAAAGACTGTTCCATTTTAATGAAAGGACACCAAAAACAGCTTCGTTAATAATTTTTCCGTTCATCTTAGATTTTCCAAGCGTTCGGTCTTTAAAAATAATAGGCACTTCTATCATTTTAAACTTATGTCTATGGGCTTTAAATTTCATTTCAATCTGAAAAGCATACCCAATAAATTTTATATTATCTAAATCGATTTTCTCGATAACTTCTCGCTTATAACACATGAATCCAGCAGTAGGATCATGAATTTTCATTCCTGTAATCAGTTTTACATAAACAGACGCTCCATAAGAAAGTAATATTCTTCGTAGCGGCCAGTTTACAACATTTACTCCATTTACATAGCGTGAACCAATGGCTACACTGGCTTTTTCACTAACACATGCATTGTAAATACGAATAAGATCCCGCGGATTATGAGAGAAATCTGCATCCATTTCAAAAATATATTCATAATGGTGCTTTAATGCCCATTTAAAGCCATGGATATAAGCCGTACCCAAGCCAGATTTTTCTTTTCGTACCTCCAGATGTAAAATACCTGGATATTTACTTTGTAATTCTTCTACCTTTTGGGAAGTACCATCAGGAGAATTATCATCTACAACAAGTAAATGAAAAGATTTTTTAAGCTCAAATACAGCGGTAATTATAGCCTCTATATTTTCAATCTCGTTATATGTAGGGATAATTACTAAACTATCTGATTGCATGTTCTCTTTCTTCAAGACACAAAAATAGCATTTAATAAAAAGTATTTGCGATATCTTTTAGTTTTTTAAGCTGATTTTAAGGATTTTTGCAACTTTATAATTACGTATTTTTACCTATATCTAGAAAATTGTTATGATTGATAAGGCACTTTCAAATAAAATAATCTTTGCTTTTGTATTAATAGTTACGCTTATTAACCTTGTTCAAAGTGCATATACAGGTTTAATATTCGATGAAGCTTACTATTGGTATTTCGCTCAAAACTTAAGTTGGGGTTATTTTGATCATCCTCCAATGGTTGCACTATTAGTGAATATTGGAACTCATATTTTTGATGGTGAACTCGGAGTTAGATTGGCATCTCCATTTTTATATGCTGCTAATGTGATTTTATTGTGGTTACTAATAGATACAGATAAGAAATATAAATATACGTGGCTTTACATAGCTTTTGTAAGTAGCGTTGGTTTAATGACAGCCTACGGATTTATGATCCTTCCTGATACGGCTTTACTTTCTTTTAGCTTACTTTTTTTATGGGCTTATAAACGTTTTCTTACTAAGGAAGATCTTCTTTCTGTTCTTGTTTTAGGTATTAGTATGGCTGGAGTAATGTATTGTAAATATCATGGGATTCTCCTTATTGGTTTTGTATTTATCTCTAATCTTGCCATCTTAAAAAAAGGAAAATTCTGGTTAGCAGTAATCGTTTCTTTATTGCTTTATACACCTCATTTATTATGGCTTTATGAAGTAGATTACGCTCCTCTAAAGTATCATTTATTTGAACGTGCTAATAGCGCTTACAGAATTAAGTTTACAACAAATTATTTAGTAAACTGTATTGCAGTTGCTGGATTAGGATTTCCACTTATGTATTGGGCATTTTATAAATTTCCTTCAAAAAATAAGTTTGATAGCGCCTTGAAGTTTTTAGGATATGGCGTTTTTATATTTTTCCTTTTTTCAAGTTTTTCTAGAAAAACACAAGCACAATGGGTAATTTTAATGGTAATTCCTTTAATTATTTTTTCTCTAAGATATGCTTATACACATACTAAATACAGAATATGGCTTTTTAGAATTAGTATTTTCTCTTTAGTATTAATATCTTATTTAAGAATTGCGCTTATGTATCAGCCAATATCTCCACTTAAATATGAATCTTATGGAAATAAAGACTGGGTTACAGAATTAAAAGACAAAGTGGGTGATATTCCTGTAGTTTTCCATAATTCTTATAGAGACGCCGGTATGTATGGTTTTTATTCTGACGGAGCAACTGTTTTTTCTTCTAATGACTTAGATGCTAGACAAAATCAATTTGATTTAGATAGTTCAGAATTTAAAGTACGAGGAAAGAGAGTAGCATATCTTACTGGAAATCATAAATATTTAATAGATTCTACAATCTCTGTAATTAGAGAGTTTAAAGAACATAAAATTCGAGGTACTTTTATAGACAATCTTAAAACTTATAAAAAAATGAAGATTGTAATTCCTCAAAATACTTTTAATGATAAGATTCCGTTACATTTTTCTGCTGAATTATATAACCCTTATAAAGAATCTATTCCAACTGATTCATTGAAGTATGCAGCCGTGTTTTATGATAAATATAAAAGAGATATTAAGAAGTTTCCGTTACTAGTAGAAACCTCTTCAGAAGCTATAAAACATGATGAAACAGTAACTCTCAATATAAAAATTCCAGATACAGTTACAATTCCACCAGTTACATATTTTAGAATGGGAATTATTAATAACGGAGCATATGCTGGATTTCAAGGGGAAATGATAAAGCTAGATAAGTAGTGAACGAAGTTTTAAGACATACCAATTTTCATACTACAGAAACGATATTGCTTTTTTCTGCACTATTGAGTTTATCAATTGCTAAGTTAATTAATGAGCAGAAGTTTCAAGCGTTTATATTACTATTTGTTAATTACAAGTACTTAAAAATTTATAGTAAGGAACCCAATCAATCTACCAGTGTTTTTAATTTCTTTTTGTTTATCCCACAACTTGTATGTTTTTCTCTAATTGTTTGGATTACTATAGATTACTTAAAAATACCATTCACATTGAATCCAATGTTGATATTACCGTTTCTTTTTCTCTTCATTCTTTTTAAATTTTATGTAGAGAAAATTATCGCAGCAATTTTTGATATTATTCCATTTGTTGAAAGCTTCCATTTTCATAAAGTTACGTACAGAAATCTATGTTCCTTAATTTTACTGCCTTTAATTAGTTTATTCATTTACAGTGATTTAAGAGGTAACATTATGTTTTTTTTAATAATAGCTGTTTTTCTTTCGTTGAATCTTATTTCTACAGTCCTTATATTAAGAAATCATCAAAAATTAATAGGAAAATATTTATTTTATTTTATTTTGTATCTTTGCACGCTAGAAATAGCCCCTTATTTGATACTAATAAAATTTTATTTTATTGATAAGGCTTCAAACTAACGGATATTTATGAAAGTTAAGACAATTTTAGTTTCACAACCAGAGCCAAAAGTGGAAAATTCTCCTTACTTAAGGCTGGTTGAAAAGCAAAAAATAAAGGTTGATTTTAGACCTTTTATTCATGTAGAGGGAGTAAATGCAAAAGAAGTAAGACAGCAAAAAATTGACTTAGCACAGTTTACAGCTATTGTTTTGACCAGTAGAAATGCTGTGGATAATTTCTTTAGAATTGCTGATGAAATGCGATTTAAAGTCCCAGATTCGATGAAGTATTTTTGCCAATCGGAAGCTGTTGCATACTATTTGCAAAAATATGTTGTATACAGAAAGCGTAAGATTTATGTTGGTAAGCGTACTTTTCAGGAATTAGCGCCTATTATTAAGAAGTATAAAGACGAAAAGTTTTTATTGCCTTCTTCAGACGTATTAAAACCATTAATTCCTGAAACATTAAACGAACTCAAAGTAGATTGGAAGCGTGCAATTCTTTACAGGACTGTAATAAGCGACCTTTCTGATCTTAGAGATGTTTATTATGACATTCTAGTTTTCTTTAGTCCTTCTGGAATAGAATCTTTATTAAAGAATTTTCCAGATTTTGAACAAAACGATACTAGAATTGCAGTTTTTGGAAACACAACTGTAAAAGCTGCTACAGAAGCAGGTTTAAGAATCGATATAGAAGCTCCAACTCCGGAGACACCTTCTATGACCATGGCTTTAGAAAAATACATTGCTAAAGCTAATAAGAAGTAAACGTATTTTACATACCAATAAACAAAAAGCCTCTGGAAATCCAGAGGCTTTTTTACTAACTATTTGGCAAGCTTCGAAAGGTTTCCCTTCCTATAAAATAATATCAAACCAAAGGACCGCCGTCCTTTGTCTCTTTATTAGCATAAGACGCATACTTTTTAAAGTTCTCATTAAAAGCTGCTGCTAACTGATGTGCTTTTTCATAATAACCCACATCATTATTCCATGTTTTTCTTGAACTCAATATTTCATCTGGCACATTAGGACAAGTCCTAGGCTGTGCTAAACCAAATACCGAGTGAATATGATAATTCTCTTTATTTATCTCTCCTAATTCGTTGTTCATTGCGGCAGTAATCATTGCGCGTGTATATTTTAAAGCCATACGCTTTCCTACACCATAAGGACCGCCAGTCCAACCTGTATTAATTAGCCATACATTTACATTAGACTCCTTCATTTTCTCACTTAGCATCTCAGCATAGGCTGTAGGGTGTAATGGCATAAAAGGCGCTCCAAAACACGCAGAAAACGATGGCACTGGCTCATTAACTCCTGCTTCTGTACCAGCTACTTTTGCTGTATATCCAGAAATAAAATGATAAGCTGCTTGACCAGGTGTTAACTTAGCTATTGGAGGTAAAACTCCAAATGCATCAGCAGTTAAGAAAAATATATTTTTAGGAGTAGTTCCAACAGATGGTTTCTGTATGTTTTTAATATGATTTATTGGGTAACTAACTCTTGTATTTTGAGTAATTGAAGTATCATTAAAATCAACTTCCCCATTTGCATCTAAAATAACGTTTTCTAGAAGTGCTCCTTTCTTAATAGCGCCATAAATATCTGGCTCATTTTCTTCTAATAGATTGATTACTTTAGCGTAACAACCTCCTTCGAAATTAAATACACTATCATCTTTTGTCCATCCAT
This sequence comes from Joostella sp., assembly GCF_048266025.1. NCBI lineage: Bacteria > Pseudomonadati > Bacteroidota > Flavobacteriia > Flavobacteriales > Flavobacteriaceae > Joostella > Joostella sp. The sequence continues at coordinate 691,219 of NZ_JBLXAF010000001.1, forward strand.
GCTCATCATCTCCTATAAGTTTACGCTTAGGATCTGCTGAAAGTGTAGTTTTTCCCGTACCAGAAAGGCCAAAGAAAATAGAAGTATCTCCTTCTGGCCCTACATTTGCACTACAGTGCATTGGTAAGGTGTTTTGATATACAGGAAGTAGGAAGTTTAAGGCTGAAAAAATCCCTTTTTTAATCTCACCAGTATAACCAGTTCCTCCAATAAGAACAACTTTTTTTGTGAAATTAAGAATAGCAAAATTCTCTTGTCTTGTTCCATCAGTAGCAGGATCTGCTTTAAATCCAGGCGCATTGATAACTGTCCATTCTGCATTAAAGTTTTCTAACTCACTATTTTTAGGTCGTAGAAACATGTTATAAGCAAATAGATTGCTCCATGGATATTCATTGATCACGCGAATATTTAGCTTGTAATTTTCTTCTGCACAAGCGTAACAATCGCGAACATAAAGTTCCTTTTCCGATAAGTAATTGGTAACTTTTTCTTGAAGAGCGTCAAATTTATCAGCATCAAAAGGTAGATTTATATCTCCCCACCATACTTTATCATTTGTAATGTCATCTTTTACAATAAATCGATCTTTAGGAGATCGTCCTGTAAATTTACCAGTATTAATAGCTAAAGCTCCAGAAGAGGCTTCTTTCCCCATCCCTTTTTCTAAAGTGATGGCGTGCAATTCTTCAGGACTTAATTGATAATTAACCTTGGCATTTAGAATTCCGTACTTTTTTAACGAAATCGTTTGCGTAACAAGTGTTTTGTCCACCGTCATTTTATTGTATTGTTGTTAGTAGCTAGCACAAATTTAAAAAAAATATCCAACTACAACGTTTGAGTTTGGAGTTTTTTATCAATTTATGAGCATATTTAACGCTAAAGCAAAATTTTACTTAACGTTTATCAAAAAAGTATCAATTAATCTTAAGGCGGATGAATTTAAAGATTAAAATTCCCCAAGAGATAATAAGTAGTTTTCCACTAATTGGAGTAATAAAACCTATCTTTTAAACTAATTCTAGTTAATCGTATAGATCCATATTTAAAGCTTAAACAACCTTAACAGCAGTAAATATTATCGTAAAAGCATGTTGTTGTTCTTATACTTATTATTAAACTGATGTATCATACCAAAAAATATTCGTACTGAATTAAGAACATTGATTATTATTTAAGTATTGTTATAAATAATTAAATCTTTTATAGTAAATTAAACTGCCATATTAAGTAAAGTTATTTCATGCGGTTATTTTTTATTTTATTTCTAATTTCTCAATTTATTAATTCTCAAAATCAGCTAGAGGGTATTATTTTGGATAGTGCAACTAATAATCCAGTAGAATTTGTAGACATTTACAATGTACATAATTATACCACCACTAATACTGATGGTTCTTTTTTGTTTACTTCGGAAGGAGATTCCATTATAATTAAAAAATTAGGCTACCAAACAATCCATAGTACTTTTCAATTACTTCATAAAAGGGATACTATATTTTTAAATGAAACCTCATTTAAACTAGACGAGATTGTATTAATTGAGGGAAGAAAGCAACTCATAGATGCTTTAAGCACTTTAGATAAACAATATTCTTATACTACTTATGAAGAGCTTTTTACAATGCGTGCGTTATTAAAAAAAAATGATTCTATATTAAAATTAGAAGATCTCTCTGGAAAATTAAAAAGGAAACAATTGTTTTCTACAGAGCAAAATAAAATGCCTAATAGGAATTATAAAGTGGAGCTTTTAAATTTAAGAAAGGCAGGTCTAAAGGAACAACAAGTAGACTTCATTTTTAACAGTTTTAAACAGATCTTTGATTGGATGGTTTCTATTGCTATTAATGATAAAATTTATGAAATTAATACGGAGCCAATTGAAGATAACATTACTAAAATTCATTTTAGATTTAAAGATTCAATTTCACAATTAAAGAATGAAATTAATGAGGGCTATTATGTTTTTGATAGCAAAAACAGGGCTATTCTAGAGGCAAAGAGAAAAATTGAAGCTCCAATTTCTGTTTTATATAAGAGTAAAGATTATTTCTTTAGGACAACATATTTTGATTTGAACAGTTTTTTTCAAAAAAATGAAGATGGTAAGTATTTCCTAAAAAATGCAAGAATTAGTGCAAAAGTAGAAGTGATTAATGCTATCACAGGTAAAGTTTCCATGTATACGTGTGTGTATATTTTAACTACTCAGGACAACTTTAAAAAATTAAATACAAAAGCTAATGTATCAGTTAAAAAAGATATTTTTAGAATAGAATATCCTTACAATCCAGATTTTTGGGAAAAACAAAATCAGTTGTTGCTCACGGAGGAAATGTTAGACTTTTTAAAGACTGTTAAAGATGAAAATAATGAATATCGCTCTATTTCAAACTTTAAAAATTGATTTTATTCAAATCTGTATTTTTTTATGTATCAATTAATCTTAAGGCGCATGAATTTAAAGATTAAAATTCCCCAAGAGATAATAAGTAGTGTTCCACCAATTGGAGTAACAAAACCTATCTTTTTAAAATCGAAAGAAGTCAATGCATTGGTTGCCAATCCATATATAGAACCTGAAAATAAAATAATTCCTATTACAACAAGATAGAGGATGGTGTTTTTTGTACCATTACTTAAAAAAGAGCTCCCTCCAACAAATAGAAGAAGTAATGCGTGGTACATTTGGTATTTTACACCTGTTTCAAACGTTTTTATTGCTTCAGCATCTAATGCATTTTTCAACGCATGAGCTCCAAAAGCACCTAATATTACTGCTAAACATCCTAATACTGCTCCTGCTACTAATAATCCCTTATTCATAATTCTTTAGTTATTTAATTGTTATACTTATAACATTTTAATACATTAGTGTGAAATAATTATATATAATTCTCTTATGCGTACTATCTTATTAATCGGTGCTGGAAAATCAACTTCCTATTTGCTTAAGTTTTTAATTGAAAAAGCAAATGCGGAAAAGCTACATATTCTAGTGGGGGACATCAATTTAGACAATGCTAAAAGCTTGCTTAAAGAACAGCCCAATTGCACTGCCATAAAATTAGATATTTTTAACGAAGAGGAAAGGAAAAATGCTATAAAAAAAGCAGACTTGGTAATCTCTATGCTGCCGGCAAGATATCATATAGAAGTTGCTAAAGACTGTTTATTGTATGATAAAAATATGGTTACAGCTTCTTATGTAAGTAAAGAAATGGAAGCTTTGGATGATAAGGTTAAAAAGAAGGGACTTATTTTTTTAAATGAAATAGGGGTAGATCCAGGGATAGATCATATGAGTGCCATGAAAGTACTAGATAATATTAGAAACAAAGGTGGCAAGGTAATATTGTTTGAATCTTTTACTGGCGGGTTAGTAGCTCCAGAAAGCGACACCAATTTATGGAATTATAAGTTTACTTGGAATCCTCGTAATGTTGTTGTAGCAGGGCAGGGCGGTGCAGCTATGTTTATCCAAGAAGGAAACTATAAATACATACCATATCATAAACTTTTTAGGAGAACAGAATTTTTAGAGATTGAGGGTTATGGGAAGTTTGAAGGCTATGCAAACCGAGATTCTTTAAAATATAGAACTGCTTATGGCCTAGATGATGTGTTAACATTATACCGTGGAACCATCCGTAGAGTTGGTTTTTCTAAAGCTTGGAATATGTTTGTTCAATTAGGGATGACAGACGATACTTTCACTATTAAAGAGTCTGAAAACATGTCTTATCGTCAATTTGTAAATTCCTTTTTACCATATTCACCTACCGATGCGGTGGAATTGAAACTGCGCCATTACTTAAAGATAGATCAAGATGATATTATGTGGGATAAATTAATGGAACTCGATTTATTTGATGATACAAAAAAGATAGGAATAAAAAATGCAACACCTGCTCAAGCATTACAAAAGATCTTAGAAGATCATTGGTTACTCGATGAAACCGATAAAGATATGATTGTAATGTATCATAAATTCGGATATATTTTAGATGGTAAAAAGCATCAGATAGATTCGAGTATGGTTACTATTGGTAAAGACAAAACGTATACAGCAATGTCAAAAACTGTAGGATTACCACTAGGAATCGCAGCATTAAAAATTTTAAATAAAGAGATTACTGCAACTGGAGTTGTAATTCCTATTCATAGGGATATTTATGAGCCTGTTTTATCAGAATTAGAAAATCACGATATTAAGTTTATTGAAAAAGATGTTCCATATATGGGTTACAATCCCAATAACGTAGCTGGATAAACAAATATCAAACAGCTTTATTCGTTATTAATTTTAGTCTTTTAATAAATTCATTCGGTAGCTAATCATTTCTTTAATTAGTGTTTTTGGCAATGGTTTATTTATAGGAAACTGCACAGAGCCTTTTCCTTTTTTAAATCCGATTAATGCGGAATCAAATTTTTCCATTGTTGTTGGATGAGGATACAATCCTACATGATTTTTATAGGCTGCAATCATAATTTGCTGTTCTCTTTTACCTCCTTTTATCAATGCATAGGCTGGAATATTATAATTTATTAATTCTGTAGCATCTGGTGCAACTTCTAAAATACATTCCCTTAATTCTCTTAGGACTTGCTTGGTTTCTTTAGACAAAGCATCAAAATAAGCTTCCACCGTAATTAATGCCTTTTCATCATTATTTTTATCATTCATTTTCAGTACATTATTTATAATTCATATTTATTTCTTCACATTACATATCATTAAAAATAAATCAAATTAAATTATCTTGCAGCCTAATATCAATAAACCGATTTGATGATGAGAATAAGAAATATCTTATTTACCTGCTTTATAGCTTTATTAGCTAGTTGTTCTTCAGTAAAAAATAAACCTACTGCAGACACAAAATTGAAGTTTTTAGATGAATATATTTTCCCTGCAAATGTAGTAATTGCAGATGCTGAGGTTGGTGGACTCTCTGGAATTGATAATTATAAAGACAACTATCTTTTAGTTTGTGACGACTCTAGAAATCCAAGGTTTTATACTGCTGAAATTAATATCAATAATAAGAAAATAGATACCGTTATTTTTACTGATGTTACTTTCTTTAAGCCTGATGATCCCTTTACTGAAACCACATTTTTAGATTTAGAATCTATTTTATATCATCCTGAAGAAGATGCTGTTTTAGTTTCTAGTGAAGGTAGTATTAACACTAGTAGAGACCCTTCTATTTTTAAGGTTACGGTAGATGGTAGCTTTATAAATAGCTATGAAATCCCTTCTTATTTTTATGCTGAAAGCGAAGCAAAACCTCGACATAATGGTCTTTTTGAAGGATTGACGAAGAGTGTAGATAATAATGGTTTCTGGGTAGGAACAGAATTACCATTAGAAACTGATGGAGAAGAGCCAACTACAAAAGAGAATTATTCTCCTGTAAGGATTACCTATTACGATTGGAAATCGGAAAAGCCTAAATTTCAATTTATATATCCGCTTGATAAGATTGAAAAAGCACCGAAAGGAGACTTTGCTGTAAACGGACTTTCTGACTTATTTGCGATTTCTGATAAGAAATTTTTAGTATTGGAGCGTTCCTATTCCTCAGGTTGGGGAGATGAGTCTAACGGACTTAAAATATACGAGGTAGACCCTTCTAACAGTGAGAATACATTGGATACTCATAACTTAGCTGAAAACAGATTAAAACCAGTAAGTAAAAAGCTTGCATTCGATTTAGAAAGTATTAGAAAAGGATTACAAGAGAACACAATTGATAATATCGAAGGGATTTGCTACGGACCAACACTTCCAAATGGAAATAAGACTTTGATATTGATTTCCGATAATAATTTTAATTCCTTGAATCCGCAGATAAATCAGTTTTTATTATTTGAAATTGTAAAGTAGTAAGCATTCAGTTTTTTAAAAAGCAATTAAAAGTTAAAATAGATAATAGTCATGCTAAGTGGAGTCAAAAACAATATCATACTCTGTATGTTTAACTTTCTCTACTTAGCACTTAAAACAATACACTTTTATACTCCCAGACTTTAGCTACAAAAATTACTAAAAAGGCTAAAGCCACTATTAACTTTAAAAAAGTTCCTGTTAAAAAGCCAAGGAAAGATCCAAAAGCTGCTTTTAGTGCTGTTTTACTATCTGCTTTATTTATAAGTTCTCCTATAAAAGCTCCTACAAAAGGCCATATTACAATTCCGAATAATCCTAGAATTGGAAAAACTATAGACACAATAAGACCAACCGTTGTGCCTATCATTCCATATTTACTGCCTCCAAAACGTTTGGTGCCAGCAACGGGGATTATATAATCGGCAATAACAACAGCAATGGATATAATAAGAGTTATTCCCAACATCCACCAATCGTTTGGGATTACTTTTGTAAGATATAACAATAATAGACCAACCCAGCTTATTGGCGCGCCTGGAAGTACAGGTAAAAAGCTACCGATAATACCTGTTATAACACATAAGAATCCGATAACGACAAGAAAAATATCCATAAGTCTTATTATTTATAAAACTAATATACGTAGTATTTGTTACATTTTTTATAATGCTACATCCTTCCTATAAAGCTTAGAAAAACGTTATATAACTCCCTAAAAGTATATCCAACATATTGCACCGAAAATAAAGAAGATTCGTTTTTTATAACTATAAAATTAGTTTAAACTAAATATTTAGTTATATTTGTTATAATAATTCAACTAAAAAATTAGTTAAATGAAGCAACTTACAAAAGCAGAAGAAGAAGTAATGCACATATTATGGCAATTAGAACGTGCCAATGTTGCTGCCATTATAAAAGAATTACCAGACCCGAAGCCGGCATATAATACGGTTTCTACCATTGTAAGAATCTTAGAAAGTAAGGGTTTTGTTGACCATGAACAGGAAGGGAAGGGATATATTTATTTTCCTCTTACCAAGAAATCAGAATACAGTAATCAATCAATCAACAAATTGGTTGATGGTTATTTTCAAGGTTCATTTAAAAGTATGGTATCATTTTTTGTAAAGAAAAATGACATCAGTTTAAAAGAAATGGAGGCTATTTTAAAAGAAATGGAAAACGAAAAATAGATAATTATGAATTACATTATCCAAACCATCGCATTTCAATTGTTGTTTTTAGTTATTTATGATTTCTTCCTGAAAAAAGAAACATTTTTTAACTGGAATCGTGCTTACTTACTGCTAACACCGGCATTATCTATTGTTTTACCGTTTATACAATTAGAGAGTTTTAAAACCACTGTACCTCAAAATTATGTGTTTTTACTTCCTGAAATAGTACTTACACCAAATAATAATTCAACAACGGTTGTTGAATCTTCTCTTGTACCGTCCTTGAATCTTTGGCAATGGATGTTGATCTGTGGAAGCTTACTAAGTTTAGTATGGTTTTTATATAAATTAATACAAATCTATCTTCTTAAAAAGGAAGGCGACACCCGATATTATAAAAATTATACCCGTATAGCGGTTAATAAAGACGATACTGCATTTTCATTCTTTAAAAATATATTTATAGGTAAATCACTTTTAAAGAAACAACATCAACATATTATAGAGCATGAGTTGGTTCATATAAAGGAAAAACATTCGTTAGATCTTTTATTTTTTGAAGTGTTACGAATATTATTTTGGTTCAATCCACTTATTTATATCTACCAAGCTAGAATTACCGAATTGCACGAGTTCATCGCCGATGCAAAAACTGTTAAGAACAATAAAAAGGAGCATTATCAACTGTTATTAGAAGAAGTTTTTAAAACAGAAAGAATCTCCTTCATCAATCAATTTTTTAATCATTCATTAATCAAAAAACGAATCGTTATGTTACAAAAATCAAAATCTAAAAAAGTATGGAAGCTCAAGTATCTATTAATGATACCATTAGTTGTAGGTATGCTTTTTTATACGTCTTGTGAAAAAGAAGAAGATAGTGTAGTTACAGAAAAACAACTTTCTATTGAAGAACAAGTTAAAGAATTACAAGCAGCTATAGAAAGTTCAGATGAAGAATTGTCTCCAGAACTAAAAAAGAAGATATTTTCATTGGCTCATACAGCACGAAAAAATGATTATACCACTTCTGGTAAATTTGATGCAAGTAAAATAGAACAAGGCGAAGATATTCCTTTTACTGTAATTCCAGTAAAACCTATGTTTAAAGATTGTGATGGCGTTTCTAATGAACAACAGTTTGATTGCTTTAAAGAAAAATTAGACAATCATGTAAGAGCTACATTTAAATATCCTCAAGAAGCACAAGAAGCTGGTATCCAAGGAAGAGTATTTGTATTATTTAGGATTAATATAGATGGAACTGTAAGTGTTACAAACTCACGCGCACCATCAGAAATTTTAGATGCGGAAGCAAGACGTATTATTGAATCTTTACCAACTCTTATTCCTGGAAAAGATGAATCAGGGACTGCACGCCCAGTGACATTTGCATATCCTATTGCATTTAAATTGAAATAAAAGATGCATAAAAACATCATTTATATTTTACTATTTAGCTTTATAAAAGTTGGGGCACAAGCTCCAACTTTTGCTTCTGCAGAAAATGAATATAAAAAAGGAAATTATGCATCTGCAATAAATTTATATTCCAAAACCCCTACAATAGCATCTCAATTACAAATTGCAAGAGCTTATAATGCACTAGGAAATTATGATAAAGCAGAAAAGCAATACCTAGAAACAATAAAATTAGATTCTACATTATTTGTTGCACAGAACGAATTAGGGAAGTTATATTTTAAAATTTCAGCTTTTAAAAAAGCTAAAATGGTATATTATAGTTTATTTACAACCGACAAACCAAATCCTTTTTACTTATACCAACTCGGACTCTTGGAAGACATTGAAGGAAAGCCTTTTCAAGCTATTAGCTTCTTTAAAGAGAGCTATAAATTAGATAGCACAAATATTAAAAATATCTATCAAATAGGGAAACACCATTTAATACAAAGGCAATTAGATTCTGTTCATAAATATGCTAATATTGGTTTAAAAATAACTCCAAATTCGATTGATTTAAACAATCTTAAAGCATTGGCTTATTTTAATAATGGAGAAAAGGAACCTGCTATTCCTTATTTCGAAAAACTAATAGAATTAAATCAACACAAAACATATATCTATAAAAATTTAGCCGAATGTTACCAATTTGTTTGGAAGTATGATGAAGCCTTTGAGTGTTATAAAAAAATAATTGAAATAGATAGTGGTGATCCCGATGGTTATCGTGGTTTAGGGAAGCTTTATTGGCGTGAAAAAGAATATGATAGTGCTAAGATTAATTATAAAACAGCAATCGCTATTCAAAAAATAAATTTTAATAATGAATACACAGCATTGGCACAAATAGCATTAGATGAGAAAGATATAAAACTAGCTATAGATTACTATAAGAAGGCTTATGCTCAAGATGATAAAAATTATTTTACGCTGTACAATGTTTGTTTTTATTCTGATAAATATTACAAAGATGCGGGTTATAGGCTTCAATTGTTTGAAGATTTTATAGATAAATTTCCAAACAAAAAATTCTATAGTGAATATGCAAAAAAACGAATTTCAGAATTAAAGGAAGAGATTCACCTTACTGCGAATTAATAAAAATAGCAGCTAAAGCTTCATTTTTTCCCAATTACCCTAAAAAAATTGTAATTTTCGGCTTTAAAGTATTTTCATGCAGAAGTTTGGGGTAATTCTTTTTTGCTTATTATTGGTTTCTTGTGAGCTTTTTACTTCAGAAAAAGAAGCGAAAGAAGAGATTATAAAAAGGGAACGACAGAGTATAAATTGGAACGATGTCGATCAATACCCGCTATTTGAAAATTGCGACGAAACAGACGATAGAAATACGCAACGTATTTGCTTCCAAGAGACTTTTACCAATCATTTTTTAGCTACGTTAACCAACAATCATTTAGTTACACACAAAAATCTAAACGATACTATAAACGTACAACTTCTTATTGGTAAAGAAGGAAATGTTACTATACTTCAGATTAAAAAAAATAAAAGAGTTTCTAAAGAAATTCCAGAAATAGATACGCTAATTGCACATACCGTAGAAACGCTACCGCGTGTATATCCTGCGCTAAAAAGGAACATTCCTGTAAATATGAAAATACAACTCCCAATTATCTTAAAAGTAGAATAGTTTACATAGATAATAACTAGCTTTGTGGCGTACTAAAATTATCCTCTTTTAGGATTTAAAAACATAAAACTTGTCTAAAAAAGAACGTATTATATTAGGAATAGACCCAGGAACAACAATTATGGGATTTGGTCTTATTAAATGTGTAGGACCAAAAATGGAACTGATACAATTAGACGAATTGATTTTAAAAAAGTACACTGATCATTACTTAAAACTTCAGAAAATTTTTGAACATACCATAGGAATTATAGAAGCACATCATCCTGATGAAATTGCTATTGAAGCTCCTTTTTTTGGTAAAAATGTTCAATCGATGCTTAAATTAGGTCGCGCACAAGGAGTAGCAATGGCGGCAGGATTATCCAGGCAAATTGCAATTACAGAATATTCGCCAAAGAAAATTAAAATGGCAATTACAGGAAGCGGAAATGCAAGTAAAGAACAGGTAGCTAAAATGTTACAAAGTTTACTGAGTTTAAAAAAATTACCCGATAACTTAGATGCTACCGATGGATTGGCAGCTGCTGTTTGTCATTTTTATAACAGTGGAAAAATAGCTACAACCAAAAGTTATTCTGGTTGGGATGCATTTGTAAAACAGAATGAAGCACGCGTTAAGAAATGAAATTTGATTTTATAAATAGTAATCAGCTTTTAGAAATAGCTTCTGAAGAAAAGCTTTATGATAAATTAATCTTTCAACTAAATAAAGATTTAAAACTTTCTAATTTAGAAGAAGAATTTGGTAGTTCTATTTCTCCTGAAAAATTAAAGAGAGATCTCCACGAGCTCATTTTTATACTTATAAACGATCGTTTTGCCGATTATTTGAATTTTTTATACATAATCGATGTTTCTGAAAATGAAATAAAATCTTTGGATGGAAGTGATGTCGTTAAACTTTCTGAAGAGGTAACCTTTTTAGTGCTTAAACGCGAATGGCAAAAGGTTTGGTTTAAAAATAAGTATAGTTAATTGAACCTTTTTTGAAGTGTAAAATAGCTGAGTTGCTGAAATTATCTTATTTCAACAACTCAGTAGAAAAATAAATCTTAAAACGGGATATTACTACATAAATAGTAACGAATTAATTCAATATTCATCGAATTAAAGAATTCTATATGTTATTAACAGTGTAGCGATATTTTATCAATTCTATTTTGATGTCTTCCTCCTTCAAATTCAATATTTAAAAAAGTTTCTACCATTTCTATAACTTGTTGTATTGCTGTAAAACGAGCAGGAACACAAAGAATATTAGCGTTGTTATGTGCTCTTGTTAAAGCTACAATCTCTTTTGTCCAGCATAAACCTGCACGAACATCAGCGTATTTATTTGCCGTCATTGCAACACCATTTCCACTTCCGCAGATAAGAATTCCGAAATCTACTTCTTTATTATGTACCGCTTTTGCAACAGGATGTACAAAATCTGGATAATCTACACTAGAAGCTTCGTCTGTACCAAAGTTTTCTACTTCAATATTCTTTTCTTTTAAGTATTTTGCAACTGCAAACTTATAGTCAGTCCCTGCGTGATCGTTACCGATTGCTATTTTCATGTTTTTCGTTTTATATTAACAAAGGTAATAAATAGTAAACTACCTCACAGCAAGCCTGCTAGGCATTATTTTAAAAAATAAATTGATTTTAAATTCTTGCTAAGACCACAGTTTTCATAATTATAAACACCGTTGTTAACTTAAATTCATAATAAGATAACAGTCAGTTAATTATAAAAACATACTAATTGTTGATATTTATGTGGTGAAATCTATCAACTAAATTTGCATATATGATAAGTAGTTTCAATTTGTAAAATTAATTGAATTATGCAAGTTGAAAATGTATTTTTTAGTTGACATTTCATTAACTACTTATCAACACTTATTAACATAAAACTGGGGTGCTACTTATTAAAAATTCTCTGTTAATTGAGTTGTTGACAACTGTGAACGAAATCTTAAAATTTGTTCTTTTCCAATGCTTTATAAAAATATAAGTTGTTAATAGCTTTTTATAAGTTGGGATAATTAAAGACAACTAACAAACTACAATAAAGTTTTGCTACATATAAACACACTATAATAGTCACCATTTAATTTAAAATTTATAAAAAAGAAAAAGATATATATGTTAATAGAGTTAATAACTAAAACTGATTTTAAGTTTTTCTATTTTTAAAAAGAAGAGAATCTATTTTTCTGAATATTGAAAATGAAAAAAAAAATTGATTGTACTTTTACAAAAAGTTTAAAGTAAAAAAGATGACGCTTAATTAAACTATTTTTAAGTTTGTATCTGGAGTATCCAATTCTTTAATTAATTCTTTTACGTAGTCTGCGTAGTCAACATGAACGCGTAGTTTAATTCCACCGAGGGCATTAGAGTAAAAGGGAGAAATACCAATCATCGTTTCATTTTCAAAAAAGAAAGGTATCTCCTCATCTATAAGTAAATACTTAAGAACAAGATATTCATGAGGATATGTGTATGTAGCAACTAAAACAAAATTTTTCATTCTGATAAAAATTAACTTGCTAATAGATTTTTTAAACCTTGCCTTACTATGATTCCAAACATTATAAAATTATTTAATTTTAATATTTAAAATACATCAATAGAAGTAGTTGACTTAAATATAGGTAAAATTTTCTTTTAAAATATAGAATTTATATCCCAAAAGGTGTATTAATATTTTGTAGCTTAGTTAGTATTAGAAATACTTTTAAATTAATAACTAGCACGTTATTAACAACAGTAATCAGTTTTATAAAATTTCTTTATTTAGAGTATCATTTATAGTCCTTGCAGTTTCCAAATGTTCCTTTTTTTCCAAAGAATAATTGATGTAACCAGCAAACGACAAAATCCCTGCCAAGAAGACAAGAATAAAGAAGATTAATATTTTATAAAATTTTTTCAATGTTTAACAGAATGATTACTATTTATATAGACGACGCAAAAGTAGTATTGTTACACAATATTTAATAAAACTTTAACTTTTAAAATTAATTAGAGTACTACTATAATAATTTGTACTTTACTTGAAGAATTAATATTTATGACGAAAAAGAAAAAAAGAGCCCTAAAGCATAAAAAAAATGAGCTTACAAAAGGGATCTTTACTGTACTAGAAAGTAATAGAGATCAGAGTTTTAACTATAAACAAATAGCTGCAAAATTGGATATTAAAGATACCGAAGGCAGAAACTTATTGATTAAAAAACTAGGGCAGTTAAAAGATAAAAAAAGAATTGAAGAAGTAGAAAGAGGAAAATATAAAGCATTACCTTCTCAAAACTATCACGAAGGTGTGGTAGACATGACTGGAAGGAATAACGCCTATGTTATAACAGACGATTTAGATTCTGATGTTTTTGTACCCTTTAATCTATTAAACAAAGCCCTTCATGGCGATGTTGTAGAAGTTTATGTTTTTCCACGTAGAAGAAGTGGTAAAAAGATGGAAGGGGAAATTACTAAAGTAATAGAACGTAAGAAAACTACTTTTGTAGGAATCGTTCAATTACAGAAAAGTTTTGCATTTGTAAAACCTACAGATTTTAAAATGTATACCGATATTTTTGTTCCTAAAAATAAAATTGGAGGAGCAGAAGATGGTGATAAAGTTATTGTAGAAATTGAAGATTGGCCTAAAGATACAGATTCTCCAAACGGGAAAATTGTACAAGTTTTAGGTAAACCAGGTGAACATGATACTGAGATTCATGCTATTCTTGCAGAATATGGATTGCCTTATACTTTTCCGGAAGAAGTAGAACATTATGCTAATAAGTTAGATACTTCTATTACAAAAGAGGAAATTTCTAAGCGTAGAGATATGCGTGATGTTCCTACTTTTACAATAGATCCTAAAGATGCCAAAGATTTTGATGATGCCTTATCTTTTAGAATTTTAGAAGATGGAAATTATGAAATAGGGATCCATATTGCTGATGTTTCTCATTATATCGATTTGAATTCTGTTTTAGAAGAAGAAGCTTATAAACGAGCTACTTCTGTATATTTAGTGGATCGAGTAGTGCCAATGCTTCCTGAGGTTTTATCTAATAATGCTTGTTCTTTAAGACCTAATGAAGAGAAACTTACCTTTTCTGCAGTTTTTAAAATGAGTAAAGATGCTAAAGTTTTAGATAAATGGTTTGGAAGAACTGTAACCTATTCTGATAGGCGTTTTGCATATGAAGAGGCACAAGTAATGATAGAAAATCAAAACAATATTGTTCCTGCTGATATTTCTCTTACTGGAGAAACTTATGAAGTAGAACAGCATATTTCTGATGCTATTATTACATTAGATAATATGGCCAAACTGATGCGTTCTCGACGTCTTTCTGCTGGTGCTATTTCTTTTGATAAAGTAGAGGTTAAGTTTGAACTTAATGATGAAAGTGAACCAATTGGAGTTTACTTTAAAACTACAAAAGATGCTAATAAACTTATTGAAGAGTTTATGTTACTTGCCAACAGAAAAGTTGCTGAATATATTGGAAAGCAGAAAAAAACATTTGTTTACCGTGTACATGATGAGCCAGATGAAGAGAAATTAATGACTTTACAAGGAGTTATTTCTAAGTTTGGATATAGTATAGATATGAAAACTAAAAAGGCTGTTACAAGCTCTTTAAATAGTTTATTAGAAAAAGTGCAGGGTACCAAAGAACAGAATTTGGTAGATACGCTTACTATTAGAACAATGAGTAAAGCTGTTTATACAACCGATAATATTGGACATTATGGTTTAGCTTTCGATTATTATACACACTTTACATCGCCTATTCGTAGGTATCCAGATGTTATGGTGCATCGTTTATTACAGCATTATTTAGATGGCGGTGCTTCTGTAAATGCAGAAACTTATGAGGAGAAATGTAAACATTCTTCGAGTATGGAATACCTTGCAACTAGCGCCGAACGAGATTCTATTAAATACATGCAGATTAAATTTATGGAAGGTCGTTATGACGAAGAGTTTATAGGTGTTATTTCTGGAGTTACAGAATGGGGAATCTATGTAGAACTTATCGATAATAAATGTGAGGGTATGATCCGTACAAGAGATATTAAAGACGATTATTATGTTTTTGATGAAAAGCAATACGCTTTAGTAGGGGAACGTACCAAGAATATGTATCAATTAGGGGATGAAGTTTTCGTTAAATTGAAAAATACAGATCTTGTAAAAAGACATTTAGATTTCGAACTTACAGGTAAGAAAATTAATAGTTAATTAATTCCATCTGCTATTAACATTTTTTATCATTTTAAATTTCATATTCCAGTTAATAGTAGGTTATCTTTATAAAACTAAATTAAGTCCCAATAGCTATTGTTCATTGGGATTTGATTATAACAAATAAGTGGAATTAAAAATTAATTATGAAAAATATAATTTTAGTAAGTGTTTTATTTTTAACCTCATTAGTATTTTCTCAAGATAATGTTACTAAAGAGCTTGGAGACTTTCACGAAGTTAAAGCTTATGATGGTTTGTCGATAACTATTAAAAAAGGTGATAAAAACAAAGCCGTTATTTCGGGTAAAAATTCCTCAGAAGTAATTTTTGTTAATAAAAACGGTAAGTTAAAAGTCCGTATGAATATTAACGAAGTCTTTAATGGTTATAAAACTTTTGTTGTTCTTTATGCAAAAGATTTAATTGATGTAATTGACGTTAATGAAAATGCTTTTGTAACAGTAAAAGATAATATCGAACAGATAGATTTAGAACTTAGAGCTCAAGAAGGTGCTAAGATTGAAGGAGATATAAAAGTAGATCGTTTAAGATCTAAAGCCGTTACTGGTGGTGTTATTACTTTAACTGGTGTTGCAAAAAATCAGGAAGTAGATGTTAATACTGGAGGTAGATTTGAAGGTTCAGAATTAATTTCCGAACAAACAGATGTAGATGTAAAAGCTGGTGGTATTGCAGACGTGCACGCTACACAATTTGTAGATGCTAAAGTTAAAGTAGGAGGAACTATAAACGTTTCTGGGAAACCTAAAGTAATAGAAAAACAAACTTTTGTTGGTGGTACCATCAATGAAGAATAAGTAATTACCAATATAAATAGTATTTAAAATCATCATAATTGCTAATAAGTTATGATGATTTTTTATTTTTACATTATAATTTTACCCTTAGCAACCAATTCTTAATTTAACTGTTATTCGATACCTTATTTTTTAAAAAATTTAGGTAGTTAATTACTTCCAGTTTCTAGCTGGAGTTTTTTAATTTATTTTTAATGATAGAAGATGTTTTTAAAGCAATACCGCTCGGAATCCTTTTGGCATTTACAATTGGTCCGGTGTTTTTTGTTTTATTAGAAACCAGTGCAATTAAAGGATTTAGAGCTGCTATAAGTTTTGACTTAGGAGTTGTATTGGGTGATATAACTTTTATTTTAATTGCTTATTACAGTACCAATAAAATTCTGCATAAAATTAAGGACGATCCATCTTTATTTATTTTCGGCGGAATTTTATTAATAACCTACGGAGTTATTTCTTTTATAAAATGTAAAAGCGATTATAAAAAAGATATCCGTAATGCAATCAATCAAGTGGTTGTAAAACGTAATTATTTCAAACTTTTTCTTAAAGGTTTTCTGCTTAATTTTATCAATGTTGGAGTACTTGGTTTTTGGCTAGGAATCATTATAATTTTTGGTCCTAAGTTAGAAATGAATGATGATCGAATTTTTGTATTTATCAGTACGATACTTATTACATATTTAATAGTAGATTGTATTAAAATATTATTAGCAAAACAATTACGTAATAAGCTAACACCAAAACGTATTTTTAAAATTAAAAGAGTAATTAGTTTAATTCTCATTCTATTTGGCTTTGTTTTATCATTACAAGGCTTTTTCCCGGACGAAAAACAAAAGATAGAGAATGTTATCGAAGATATTAGAAATCGTTAGTATGGACGCTTATTTTACCCTTTTACCAATTATAGGACTATTACTCTTTATTGCGATTACTTTTTTATTTAGTTTTTGGGATAAAATCTCTGATTGGAATGGTAATCTAACATTTTTAAGAAGTCATTTTGCTAAAACTTCCGTCGTTCCTTTGTTGCCATTCACACTTTTAGTTATTACTATTTTGGAATTTGTAGCTGGAATTTTCGCTTTGTTAGGAATCTATTTTTTATTCTCAGATCATTATTTTATTGCAATCTTAAGCTGTATATTATCTTTAATTGTATTGTTTATTTTTTTAATAGGACAAAGAATAGCTAAAGATTTTGATGGCGCTATGAAGATTACAGTTTATATTATTCCTGTAGTTTTTTGCCTTTATTTACTTACTTCAATATAGACTGGATTGTTCCTTCTTTTACGCAAAGCCAGAAGTAATTAAAGAATGATTTTTGTTTATTACGTTTTACTTCAATTGGTACTTTTGTGTTTTCTTTCTTTGAATTTCCAACAAAAAGATTAGCAATTCCTGTAAAGAATTTATTTACAATCTTTTCATTCTTACGTAAGATGGTTACTTTAAAATCATCATATTTTAAGTTGAATGTTCCTGTTGCAACATTTTCATTTGCACCAATATCAAAAACAATACTTGTAATAGCTCCCTTTGTAGTTACATTCATATTCGGCTCTATAAAATCATTTATTTTTTCAGCATTTAAATGTTTCATATTACCGTGTAGTGTAAAGTAATCTGCTGTGTTGTTAATATCAAATTTCCATTGTAAATGAAAATCTGCATCTCCCATAAATTTAGAAGTTATATCTATAAAAGTACTTCCATTTCCTTCTATGGTATTTACATTTTTTATTTTACTATTCACATTCGTAAATACAATGCTTCCAGGTTCATCATAATTTTTTACCCTTTCTTGGTATTCAATTCTAGACTCTTCAATCGTTATACTATCTACAATTAAATCAAAAGGTAATTCTCTCAATGCTTTGCTGTAAAGTGGTTTATATTTTTTTGGTTCTGGAAGTAATTTATCTTTATAAACTTTTAAATCAGCATTTATTATTTTAATATTTTCTGCTGCATAGGAGTTTTCATTTGTATTTCTTTTGTAGTTGTTAACAACTAAAGAATCAACTACTAAATCTATCCAATCTGTTTGTACGCTTACTTGTTTCTGAAGTTCTTCCTTTGTATAAAGCGTTTTAATAGCTACAGTTCCAGTATTTATATTTTTTTCGTCAACTACAGCTTTATTTATTTCAAAATCTTGATAACTATTAATTGGAAGTGTCAGTTTATCAAAAGCTATTTTTAAATCATCATAATTAAAAGGTTTTTCTTCTGCTGAAGTGTCTACCGTTAGATTTTTAAACTTGACATTTATATTAGAAGTAGTAATAGGTTTTTTATCCGTAGCAGATTTATAGCTAATGTTAGTGCTATCTATTTCTATTTCATCAATCGTAAATCGTAGTTGCTTTTTTTGTTTTGTGCTATCTTTTAATTTTTTCTTATTCAGATTAAAATCACCTTTATTAACAGCAACCTTACCTATGTTTATATTTTTTTTATTGAATAGGAGCATAGGGGAAATGTTAGAAACAGTAACTTTTTTTATGGTACCGAAATCACTTCCCTTTGAAAATATTTTTATAGAATCGAAGGATACAGATCTGCTTAATAAACTAACATCAACGTTTCTAACTTTTATAGAATAATCAGAATCGTTTTCTATTAATTTCTTCTCTATAAAATTACCCAACATATAGTTTCCAATAATAACTGCAACAGCTAGAATTCCTATTATTAGTAAACTGATTTTTATAAATTTTCTCAACTATAATTTTCTTGGTTAATCTAGTTTCAACTTAAACAGATATAATCAAATGTTTAAGCAGTCAATTGAAGATACAAAAAAAGACGCTTCATAGAAGCGCCTTAACTTTTTGTTGTGTATAATGTTACTAATTATTTAGCTTTATACTCGTCGTTTAATGCTTTTAAAACTTCATCAGTAATATCTTTTGATTCCTCTCCGTATAAAACACTGCCAGCATCATTAGCTCCTAATACAAAAGTATATCCTTTATCTTTACTATATCCTTTTACAAAATCTCTAACTTTATTAATTAAGCTATCAATTTCAACTTGACTCGCTTGAGAAATTTTTTGCTCTTCTAATTGAAGTTGTTGAGCAACACTTTGTCTTTTTTGCATCAAAGCGCTGTATTTTTCTTGAGCAACACTTTGTGCTAATTTATCAGCTTGCGCCTGGAAAGCTTGTGCTTCTGCTTGAAAAGCTTGAGCAACACTATCCGCTCTTTTATCAAAAGTTTCAATCTGACCTTTGTATTTTGCTTCGATATCAATTTTCTCTTGATACTCATTTATCAATTTCCCATTATCTACAAATGCAATTTTATTTTGTTGACAAGATATAGTTGCAAAAGCAACAGCAGCGATTAAAAGTATTTTTTTCATTTTTATGTAATAAAATATTGTTTCGAACAAAAATAGGAAAGTAAATGGATTTTTAACTTTTTTCTCTATCGATTGTTTGTATAAGATATTATTATGGTAATTTTTTTGTTTATAGATTTACCTTATAAATAAGACCTTTTTTATTTTTATTTTAAAGCAGTTTTATAAAATCTACGACAACTATATCTATTCATGATATAAAAAGCTCTTAAATAGCTTTAAAATCGTTTTTACTACCTTTTTTGGATATATATATTAAAGATGAATACTCTCCAGAGGATTTTGCTTTCCAATTTGATTTTAGACCAATAAAAAAAGAATTTATAAGATTTGATGTTCCACGCTTTATTTTTTCTGAAAGCATACTTACATAAAATGAATCAAAAATTAAAGGTAAGATTTTTACTACAAACATATTTTGATTTTTTAAAACAGTTTTCATTGCTGATTTATTAAAATGCCACAAATGACGTGGAACATCATAAGCAGCCCAAGCCTCTTTGTAATATGTTGCATCATAAGAATTGTAATTTGGAACAGCTATAATTAGAATTCCATTTTCATTTAGCATTTCGTAAATGGAAGATAATTGATAATCTAGATCATGTACATGTTCTAATACATGCCACATCATTATAATATCATATTTTTTTAATGAAAGATCTTCTATTTTTTCAACTACTTTATTTCCTTTTTTAATCGATAATTCTCTCGCTTGTAAATTTGGTTCTGTACCATAACACTCAAATCCTTTTTTACAATATGAAATTAAATCGCCAGTTCCGCTTCCAATATCTAAAACTGTTTTTGCTGCTGGATTATTTTTTTTCAGTAAATCGTATTTCTTTTTAAGCGAATATGATTTCACTATTTGATAGATTTTATCAATAAAAGTTTTCTTCGAATCTGTATGAGAAATATAATTTTCACTTTGATAATACTTACCAATTTCTGAAGAGGATGGAGTAGGGGTTGTTTTTAAAAGTCCATTTATATTTGTTGTAATAATCGTAAATTCTTCTTGAGTAACAAGATGATCTTTTGCCTTAATATATATACTATTGTCAATTATTTTTTCCATAAAGATTTAAAAGCTGCAAGATAATATTTATTGTTTTAGCATGTATTGTCGACTGTAATTTTATTAAAATAAAAAGGGTTCCACGTGGAACCCTTTAAAATAATTATTATAAATAATTTTAAATCTTCTTAGAATTTATCTCCCCATGTAAACTAATAATACACTAATATCACTTGGAGAAACCCCACTAATTCTTGAAGCTTGTGAAAGTGTTCTTGGTCTTATCTTTTTTAATTTTTCTGTAGCTTCAAACGATAAAGATTTTAATTTACTGTAATCAAAATTTTCAGGTATTTTGATATCTTCTAGTCTATTTAATTTAGCTGCATTATTCTTTTCTTTATTTATATAACCAGAATATTTTACCTGTATTTCTGTTTGATCTAATACTTCTTGATCCAATTCATTTTCCTTGATATAAGTATCTACTTCTTCAACCTTTCTAATTAGATCCAACGTAATATTTGGTCTTGCAAATATTTTAAACATCTTATCAGATTGTTTCATTGGAGAAGAATCTACCTCCTGTAAAATAGGATTTATAACTTCAGGCTTAACACTTGTTTCTTTAAAGAAGTTCACAAATGCATTAGAAAGATCCTGCTTTCTTTCCATACGTTTTAGTTGCTCCTCTGATGCTAATCCTATCTCAAAACTTTTAGGAGTTAATCTTAAATCAGCATTATCTTGTCTTAATAGAGTTCTGTATTCTGCTCGAGAAGTAAACATACGGTAAGGTTCTTCTGTTCCTTTTGTAATCAAATCATCAATTAAAACACCTATGTAAGCTTCATCTCTGTTTAATATAAAAGCATCTCTTTCTTGTACTTTTAAACTAGCATTTATTCCAGCCATTAATCCTTGAGAAGCTGCTTCTTCATATCCTGTTGTTCCATTAATTTGTCCAGCAAAATATAAACCATCTACAAGCTTAGTTTCTAATGTATGTTTTAATTGTGTAGGAGGGAAGTAGTCATATTCAATAGCATATCCTGGTCTAAAGAATTTTACATTTTCAAATCCAGCAACAGAACGTAAAGCTTTAAATTGTACGTCTTCTGGTAATGAAGTTGAGAATCCATTTATGTAATATTCTACTGTATCCCATCCTTCTGGTTCTACAAATAATTGATGTCTATCTTTATCTGCAAAACGGTTTATCTTATCTTCTATGGAAGGGCAATATCTTGGACCTGTACTTTTAATTCTACCATTAAACATTGGTGATCTATCAAAACCTTCACGCAGTAAATCATGAACTTCATTACTGGTGTAAGACATATGACAATCTCTTTGTTTTGTTAGTGGTTTTGTTTTGTTTGAATAAGAGAATTTCTCGGGTCTTTCATCTCCAGGTTGGACAGTCATTTTACTGAAATCTAAAGATCTTCCATCCACACGAGGAGGAGTTCCTGTCTTCATTCTTCCAGCTTCAAAACCTACATTAATTAAATCTTCAGTAATTCCAGTTGCTGCTCTTTCTCCTGCACGTCCTCCACCAAAATTCTTTTCTCCAATATGAATGAGTCCGTTTAAAAAAGTACCATTTGTAAGTACAACAGACTTACTTCTTACTTCAATTCCTAAAGAAGTTTTTACACCTTTTACCTTACCATTTTCAATAATAAGACCAGAAACCATCTCTTGGTAGAAATCAAGATTTTTAGTTTGCTCCAACATCAATCGCCATTCTTCAGCAAATCTCATTCGATCACTTTGCACTCTTGGAGACCACATTGCAGGACCTTTAGATTTGTTAAGCATCTTAAATTGAATGGCAGTTCTATCTGAAACAATTCCAGAATATCCTCCAATAGCATCAATTTCCCTAACAATTTGTCCTTTTGCAATTCCACCCATTGCAGGATTACAAGACATTTGTGCAATGTTTTGTAAGCTCATTGTAATAAGCAGGGTAGAGGATCCCATATTTGCTGCCGCAGCTGCTGCTTCAGAACCTGCGTGTCCACCACCTACAACAATAACATCATATTCTTTATCAAACATAAATAATGAATTTCTAAATTATATTACCTCCCATTAATGGGATTTATAACTTGAGGTTTCCCTCTAATCAATAAAACTTTATAATTAAAAACGCTGTGGGCTCGCCACTAGGTTTTCGATTCGTTCCACGTGAAACTGCTTCGGAAACCCTTGCTATTTCACTAATCTTTCGTGTAGTCTATTTAAATAATGCGATTTTTTCTTCTTCCTTTTCTCGCATTAATTTACTGTCCTCTTCGCTTTTGTCTTTATATCCGCAGTAATGTAAAATACCATGAGCCATTACTCGTTTTAATTCAGTATCAAAAGCAACATTATATTCGTCGGCATTTTCTGTAACCCTTTCAATAGAAATAAAAATATCCCCAGAAATCGTATGCGCATCAGAATAATCAAAACTGATAATATCTGTAAGCGTATCGTGATCTAAATAATCAACATTTATTTTGTGTAGATATGTATCGTCACAAAATATGTAATTGATCTCACCGACTTCCTTGTTTTCAGATGTAATACTTTCTTGTATCCAATCTATAAAACGATCTTCATTTTCAATCTTAAATTCGGTCTCGTAATTAAAACTAATCATCTTCTTTAAAATAAGCGTTTACTTTTTGCTTGTAATTTTGCCGCAAAGGTAAGGCTTGTCTGTTTAATATTTCAACTTCATTAAAATATTGTTGTATTTCAGGTAAATTATTGGTAGACGGGTTTTTAAACTCTTTATTATTGGTGTTACTTTCGCGTTGTTCTTTCTGTCCTTGTTGGAACGATGCATCTTCCATTTTTAGCAATTGATGCTGTAATTGCATCATTTTTTGTTGCGTTGCATTATTAAATCCTTTTTCTAGTAAATCATTTTCAATTTGCTCCATTTGTTTAGCTAATGCCTTTGCTTGATTTTGTGCACCAGCTCCTTTTAAATTCTTTAATTGCTGTTCTAAAGCATTTCTCAATTGCTGTTGTTGCTTGTATATTTCAAAGAGTTCTCCAGACATTTGTTCATTTCCTAAGCCTCCTTTTTTCTGTTCGCCGTTTTCTTTCTCACCATTTTCTCCGCCTTCTTTACTTCCTTCACCTTTATTTTCCCCCTCTTTTCCTTTCTTCATTCCTTCTTCCATTTGTTTATTTAACTGCTCTTGAGATTGAATAATATCTGGTAGCTGAAAATTTTTATTTCCTTTTCCTCCTTTTCCTCCTTTTCCGGATTGCATACTTTGTTGCATATTATCTGCTACTTCACTTAAAAAATCTGCTAACTCATTTGTTGCAGTAAGTGTATATTGCTGATGAGAAATTCCTTGATAATATTGATTTTCGGCAAATTGTTCTAACGTTTTATCTATATTATAATAGATGTCTTCAATGTTTCCATTTATCTTTTCAGACAGTTTTGGTTGTCTTAATGAGAGTGCAAAAAGACTATCATCCACATGTTCAAATACCGATCGTAATTCATTTTGCTTTTTTAAATATACCGAAAGGTTTGAACTCTGTCCATCATACGCTTGAATTCGTTCCATTATCGTTTCTTGATCAAAAGAAAATACCAGTAGGTTATCCAATATTTGGCGGAGCATTTCCATATCCTCTTCCATACTTTCTTCACCGCCGGCTTGCATCATTGCTTGCATTTGTTCAGCCATTTCTTCCATCTTTTTGGCCGCATTTTTTTGCTTTTTCTTCGCATCATTTTCCGACTCACTACTTTCGCTTTCCTTACTATCACTGCTAGACTCTTGCTCTTCCTTTTCCTGTAATTTTTCAGTAGCTTTCTCTTGTTCAGATTTTACTTCATCTTCTAATTCTTTATCCGTTCCTAAGTCCATAGGTTTTTGCAATTCTTTATTTTGCTCTTCTAGACCTTCAATATCTTCTTGGATTTTCTCGAATTCTTGATTTAGTTTTTCTTGCTGTTCAACAGTATTTTCTTTCCCTTTTTTTGTTGATAGATCTTCTTGTTTTTTAGCCAATTCTTCTAAATCATTTTTAATTTTCTCTGCTTTAGCCGAAGTATAATACCGTTTGGTTAATTCTAAAATCTGCTCCAAACTTCTGCTGTCTTTTTTCTGCTGTTTTGCTAATTGTTCTAAACGTTCTGCTAATTTTTCTTTGTTTATTTTATCAGAGATTTCCTTTAACTCCTTCATTAACTTTTCGTTCTTTCCGAGTTCTTTTTTCTGACGTTCTAAACGCTCTTTAAGCAGCTCATTGAATTCTGATTCTTCCTTATTTTCTTTCTGAAACTCTTCAAGATTCTGTTGTAAATCTTCATGGAATTTCTTCATCATTTGATCTTGCTGTTGTTGTCTTTCTAGATAGTTTTCAATTTTCTTTTGATCATTAAAATTCAACTGACTCTTTTGCTTATTAGTTTCAGAAATTTTTTCTAATTGCTTTTCTTGCTCTTCAAAAGTGCCAAGAGACTTTTCCATTTCCTTTATATTCTCTTGTTGCTGCTTTAATTGCTCATCTTTTAAAGCACTTTTTGTTAATTTTCGGTACCCATAAACATTGCTTTTAGATTTCTTACCTCCATGAATGGCGTCATTATCACTTACTTCAAAATAAAATTCATAATCTATACCTTCTTTTAGAGGAAGATTTTCGGGAAATATATAGGCAAACCTATCGTAGCTTCCCTTTTTAATGGGAATTTCAACTTTATTAATACTATCTGTTCCTCTAGGATAATAGGCTACAGTTAATTTTTGCAGTCCATAATCATCAGAAACTTGTCCGATATAAATCTTTTTATTTGTTCGTAAACTGTCTATTTTCTCGGTAACTTTTATATCAGGATATTGATCTTTAACTACAGAAAGGGAGAACCCTAACTTTTCATAATCTTTTAGGTTTTTATTGCTAGTAGCTATGGTATAATTAATATTCGAATAGATTTTTTTAGACAATGAAAATGCATCAGACTTCTTTTCAAAATTTAAAATAGTATCTTTTAGTTTCAAGGAAACAGCATCTGTCTTCGCTGTTTTTAATTGCCAATTTATAGTTGTTCCTTCCGGAATAGTAGCATTTCCAGTACTTTTAATAATTTCTGATTTTTTACCAGTATACCTAGGATACTCAAGAAACATTTCAAAAGAAAGCAGGGAAGGCGTTGGTATTATTTCTAGGGTATAAGGAATTGAAGTAACATCGTTGGCTACTAATTTAAAATCAATATTTTTTTTAGGTTGGGTAAATACATATTCAAATTTACCTACCTCTTTTTGCTGCATTAAAAATGGACTCCCATCTATTGTTATTTGTACATTTTCTGGAATTACATTTCCTGCAGTGTTTACGTGTAAAGTATAGGCTTGTCCTTCTATGGCTTGAAGTGAGTCATTCATTATAAAAAAACTAAATGGCGCTGGTGGTTCATAAGCTGTTTTATAATCTATTACACGTTTGTAACTATCTGTAAATAAATTACTTTTATCTAAAAATATAACAATCAGTATAAAAAATAATGGAATTATTGCATACCAAACATATTTTAAACTGCTTTTAAAGTTTATAGCAAGTTGAAAGGGAATTGGAGTCAGATTTTCGCTTTTCTGTTCGATGCTAGCCAAAAGTAAATCTGATTTTTCACTGTTTTCAGATAATTGTAATATGTTTAGCAACTTATCATTTACAGTTGGGAAATGATTTCCAATAATCTCAGATGCTTTTTTATAATCTATACCCTTTCTAATTTTAAATAGGTAGGATAGCGGACTCACAATAAATTTTAGAAATAAAAACACTTCAACAGCAATAAAAAGCCAAAACAAAATAAGGCGACCAGTAGTGCCGAACCATATAAAATATTCCAATAAAACCGTCAATATAAAATACAATAATCCGATACCGATAAATAGTAAAACCCCTTTTATCAGTTCGTTGGTATAGTATTTTCGTAAGAAACCTTCTAATTTTAGCTTTATTTTTTGCAGTGCGCTCATTCGTTATTATTGGGTATGCTTAAATTTTATGACTTTTGAAAGTAATAAAAATCGATTAAAAAATATTTAATGTAAATTATGAATTTTAAGCGAGTTAGAAAATAGCTATCGCTTAGGTGGTTTTATAAGATCTCTATTGATGATAAATTGAGTATAAAAACAAAACCGAAGGCCTTGTTTGGTTTTCAAATAAATAAAACTCTATTTTTATACAGAATTTTAATTTCTAAAATATGGCATCAGGAATTTTTGCAATTCTCGACGATATCGCTACACTCATGGACGATGTAGCTGCAATGAGTAAAATAGCTGCTAAAAAAACAGCAGGAATATTGGGAGACGATTTAGCTGTAAATGCAGAAAAAGCTTCTGGTTTTGCGTCATCAAGAGAGATTCCTGTTCTTTGGGCAATTACCAAAGGATCTTTATTAAATAAACTGATTATTCTGCCTATTGCTTTCTTATTGAGTGCATTTTTACCTTTGGCTATTGATATTATTTTAATAATTGGGGGTGTTTATTTAGCTTTTGAAGGAGCAGAAAAGATATATCATTACTTCGTTCCTCATCATAATTCAAAAACGGAAGAACTTAAAGAAGTTCAAACAAAAGCGGAAATTTTAGCAGTAGAAAAAGAGCGTATTAAGTCGGCCATTGTAACCGATTTTATCCTTTCCATAGAAATTGTAATCATTGCTTTAGGTACAGTAACTAAAGAACCTATTTTGGAGCAAATTCTTGTGGTAAGTGTTATAGCACTTATTGCAACGGTTGGTGTTTACGGTATTGTAGCACTAATAGTAAGAATGGATGAAGCAGGTTATAAACTAATTGCAAAGAGCAAAAGTGAAACTAGTTTTTTACATAACTTCGGCCAGTTGCTTGTAAATGCTTTACCAAAAGTGATTAAAGCGCTTAGTATTATTGGTACCATTGCTTTATTATTGGTTGCAGGAGGAATTTTTAATCATATTGAGTTTATGCATGATTTATACCCTTCGGTACCAGGTATTATTAAAGATTTCCTTGTTGGTTTTATTGTTGGTTTTGTAGCATTATTTTTATTTCAAATAGGGCAAAAAATATATCAGAAACTAGTTAAATAACATCGACTCCAATAATAACATTCTTACAAAAATTTTAAGAATACAGTGTTTATTTATTCGGTACCTTGCTTCGTTTAAAATTTATAACCCATGAATAAGTTTATCGTAGCAGCGGCGGCTGCAGTAATTTCGGTTGGAGTACAAGCCCAAGACGATCTTATTAAATCGCTAGATGGAAACGCAAGTTTAACGGCCAAAGAAGGTTTTATATTCGAACCCATTGTTAATTTGGAAAGAACATCCGTTAAAAATCAAGGTAGTAGCGGTACATGCTGGAGTTACTCCGGAAATTCTTTTTTAGAATCTGAAATGATCCGTGAAGGGAAACAACCTGTGGATATTTCAGAAATATATACCGCACGTTGTGTTTATATTGAAAAGGCTAAAAATTATGTCCGTATGCACGGAAATTTAGGCTGGGGAGATGGAGGAGAGCTTCATGACGTTATCAATATTTACAAAAAATATGGAGCACTTCCGCAAGAAGTTTACAGCGGATTAAATTACGGTACAGATACCAATCGTTTTGGAGAGATGCAATCTGCATTAAAAGGTTTATTAGACGGTGTTATTCAGAATAAAAACGGAAAATTAACGCCAAATTGGATTACTGCTTTTACTGCTGTTTTAGATAGTTATTTAGGGCAAGTTCCAGAATCTTTTGAATATAAAGGGAAAACGTATACTCCACAAAGTTTTGCTAATGAGGTTATTGGAGTAAAAGCAGATGAGTATATCGAATTAACTTCCATTCCAAATGAGCCTCTTTATGAAGATGTTTTTTTAGCAGTTCCAGATAATTGGAGCTTTGATTATGCTTATAATGTAAGTACAAACGATTTAATTTCTACGATTGATAATGCTCTAAATAATGGTTATACCGTTGGTTGGGCTGCAGATGTAAGTGAGAAATATTTTAGTTGGAAAAATGGAATCGCATATGTTCCAGAAATAGAATATTCTGAGATGACTCCAGAAGAGCGCGAAACCTTATTTAATGGACCTAAAGAAGAATTAAAAATTACGCCAGAATTAAGACAACAAGCGTTTGATAATTATTCTACAACAGACGATCATGCTATGCAAATTGTAGGTAAAGCGAAGGATCAAAACAATAAAGAATACTACATTATTAAAAATTCTTGGGGTACAAAAAATGACTATAATGGTTATTTATATGTTACCAAAAATTATGTAATGTATAAAACTACTGCATTGTTGCTTAATAAAGGGGGAGTTCCAAAATCGATCCTTAAAGGTTAAGTCTAAAAATATTCTTTTAATAAAAAAGGAGCGCAATCGTTTATTTATACCGATTGCGCTCCTTTTTGTAATTTGGTTCTCTATCTAAAATTAATTTTAGCTTCTGTAATTATTCATTTGAATATAAATCATTCTACCTCCATAATTTTGGTTTCATTAACTTCAAAATCCAAATCCCATTTTTTATCATTATAAATCACTGAAATAGAATTTTTATCATTTGATTTTATGGTAAAAGAAGTTAATTTATTGTGCTCCCAATTCATGGCAATTTCAAAATTTCCACGAGCTATTAATCCAGAAATACTTCCTTTATCCCAAGAATCTGGAAGTGCAGGTAACAGTCTAATTGTTTCTTTTTCATAAGATTGCATTAACATTTCTGCTATCCCAGCTGTGGTTCCTAAGTTTCCATCTATTTGAAAAACTCTCCTTCCTATTAAATCAAATAAATTAGGACTTACTTGATGTTTTAGTAACTCGTTTGCATGGTGTAAAGCCGTGTTTCCATCCAATAAACGGGCATAGAAATTGATCGTCCAAGCACGGCTCCATCCAGTTTGGCCACCTCCAGATTCTAATCTTTTGTCAATAGTTTTCTTAGCCGCATTAAAGTAATTAGTATTACTAGGCGCAAATTGATCTGATGGATATAAAGCATACAAATGAGAAACATGGCGGTGAGCAGGATCTACATCTTCATAATCATAATACCATTCTTGGATTGTCCCATCTTTACCAATTTTAATTTCTGGTAATTTTGGTAATGCTTTTTTAATTTTATCTGAAAGATGATTAATTCCAAGTATTTTTTCAGCTTCTAAACAGGTGGAAAACATATCATTAATAATTTCAATATCTATTGTAGAAGCTACTGTATTTGTATAGTGTTTTCCCGTTTCTGGGTCGATATACCTGTTTTCTGGAGAATAGGAAGGAGAAGTTACCAATTCTCCTTTTTTATTTTCGATTAAAAAGTCCAGAATAAACTGTGTTGCCCCTTCAATTATTGGATAATTTTTCTTCAAATAATCAATTTTTTTTGTGTATTGGTAGTGTCTCCACAATGATAAAGAGATCCATGCTCCCGCCAAAGGAAATGAATATCCGTTTGCCACTTGTGAACCAATTGTGGATCCAGAGGGAGTAGTTCTTCCATAGGGATTTGCCACATGATGGGCTACCCAGCCTTTAGAACCAATAAACTTATCTGCAGTAATTTTTCCTGCTTCTGCCAAGCGTTCCATATAATTGGTTAGCGGCACAAAAGTTTCTGATAAGTTAGTAACATCAGCTGGCCAATAATTCATTTGTAAATTTATATTTAAATGAAAATCGGCTTCCCAAGCTGCCCACATTTCATTGCTCCATATTCCTTGAAGATTAGCGGGTAATTTCGCTTTAAAAGCAGCACTACTTGCTAGTAAATACCGTCCATATTGAAAGAAAAGTACATTTAGATACGGATGAGAATTACCTTCATTTATATTCTTTAATCGGATGTCCGTTGGGATTGTATCTTCTGTAAAATCTCCAAGATTAAACTCAACGCGATTCATTAGTTCAGAAAAGGTTGGAATATGTTTATTTTTAGCCGCTTCGAAAGTTATATCACTTGCATTTTTAATAGTTTCATGCACTATTTTATTTGCATCTACAGAATCATCAAAATTTAATAGCGCTAAATTATAGTTTGTTGCGGCACCAATAATAAGGGTAAACTTCTTAGCGTCTTTTATCTGAAGACTGTTATTTAGTCCTTCACTTACTTCGCCAGAAGAAGTAATTACTTTTACATCAGAAGCAAATTTTAAATGATAACCACCTTTACCAGAACCTCCTGCATTGTCATCATATCCTTCAGGATCGTCATATATCTGACCTGTAATTGAAATCGTATTGTTATTTATAACGGCTTGTTTAATATCTTTTTCTCTCTCAAAATGTACTTCGCAAGAAGTGGCATTTCCTTCTAAAACCTC
Organism: Joostella sp.; assembly: GCF_048266025.1. Classification (NCBI taxonomy): domain Bacteria; kingdom Pseudomonadati; phylum Bacteroidota; class Flavobacteriia; order Flavobacteriales; family Flavobacteriaceae; genus Joostella; species Joostella sp. The sequence goes on from NZ_JBLXAF010000001.1 coordinate 722,268, forward strand.
AAACTGATAAAAAATAACATCATAAGCGCTAGAAATAAATGTCTGGCGTCTGTATTTATTTTCCCCGATTGTATAAGTAACTGTATTAATACCATTTTCTATGTTTAATTCTCGCTTATAATTGGTTGCTGAATCACCATGATTAAATTTTAAAAATACATTCCCTAAAGGCTCATAAGAACGAATAGAAGTTGGAGAAGCTGCTAAATATTTCTTCCCAAATGCTGCTGCTTCGTCATATTTTCCCTCAAGATTAAGGCGTTGGTATTCTTTATAATTTGACTTTATATTTTTTGGATAAGGATTTTCTGGAGCTCCAGCCCAAATACTCTCTTCATTAAGTTGTAATTGCGCTGTTTCTACACCTCCAAAAGCCATTGCACCCAACCTTCCATTTCCTATTGGCAGTGCTTCCAACCATTTTTTAGCGGGTTGATTGTACCAAAGTTTGAGATCACTTTTTTGTTCCTGAGAATATGAGTTTTGGAATACTAATGTGTTAAATAGCAATAAAAAACAAAGGCGATTCATCATATTTATTGGTTGTTATGGTTAATTTTCTCTATAAATGTAATTATTACATTTTTATGTTCACGCTTCTATGTTATTTTCTTTCTTTTAATTATTCGCTTTTCGAGTTAATTCATTGCTATAGTTAGCATGTATATGTTTCTTATTATAGAATTTTAATTCTTAGCTGCCCAACATCATTATAAGATAACTTCGTTACTCAATTGAAATGAAGTATCTTTGCCAAAAATTTAAGTGATGAGTACAAAAGTGCGTGTGCGTTTTGCACCTAGTCCAACAGGACCGCTACATATTGGTGGTGTTAGAACTGCTTTGTTTAATTATTTGTTTGCCAAAAAACACGGTGGAGATTTTATTTTGCGAATTGAAGATACCGACCAAAATAGATATGTAGAAGGAGCTGAGCAATATATTATAGATTCGTTGAAATGGTTAAATATTCCTTTTGATCAAGGACCAGGTTCTTCTAATGAAATAGAAGAGAAATACGGACCTTTCCGCCAAAGTGAACGTAAGAATCTTTATAAAGCTTATGCCGATCAGTTAATCGAAAAAGGTTGGGCATATTATGCTTTTGATACTGCTGAAGAATTAGATGCACATCGTTCGGAACACGAAGCTCAAGGAAAAACATTTATTTATAATTGGCATAATCGCTTGAAACTCAATAATTCGTTAGCACTTTCTTCAGAAGAAGTTGAAAAACGAATTGCTGCTGGTGAAGATCATGTTATTCGTTTTAAATCTCCTCAAGATGAAAAGTTACATCTGCAAGATATAATTCGTGGTGATATCGAAATTGATACCAATATTTTAGATGATAAAGTATTATTTAAAAGTGATGGTATGCCTACATATCATTTGGCTAATATTGTAGATGATCATTTAATGGAAATTTCTCACGTTATCCGTGGAGAAGAATGGTTACCGTCTATGGCATTACACGTATTATTATATCGTGCTTTTGATTGGCAAGCGCCTCAATTTGCTCATTTACCACTTATTTTAAAACCAACAGGAAAAGGTAAGTTAAGTAAGCGTGATGGTGATAAATTAGGTTTCCCAGTTTTCCCTATGGAATGGAAAGATCCTACAACTGGCGATGTTTCACGTGGATATAAACAAGATGGTTATTTTAATGATGCTGTGATTAATTTCCTTGCATTTTTAGGATGGAATCCAGGAACAGAACAAGAGATCTTTAGCTTAGATGAATTAATAAATGCTTTTGAACTTGAAAAGGTTCATAAATCTGGAGCACGTTTTGATCCTGATAAAACCAATTGGTATAATCACCAATACCTTCAACAAAAAGAAGATAAGCGTTTAGCTGAAGATTTTATAGAAATTATTAAAAGTGATGAAGCCATTTCTGCTGAAGTAGAAAAAGCGGGTACTTCTTTATCTTTAGAATTTGTAGAAAAAGTGGTTGCTTCAATAAAAGAAAGAGCTAATTTTGTTTCTGATTTTTGGGAGCTGAGTAACTTTTTCTTCGTAGCTCCATCATCGTATGATGAAAAAGCTAGTAAAAAGCAATGGAAGGAAAATACCAATGAGTATATGAATGAATTAGCGGAGGTGATTAATGGTATCGACGATTTTTCTTCTGAAAGCATTGAAGCTGTAGTTAAACAATGGATTGCCGATAAAGAATTAGGTTTCGGAAAAATAATGGCTCCTTTACGTCTAGCTTTGGTAGGGGAATTAAAAGGACCGCATGTTTTTGATATTATTTCTCTTATAGGAAAACAAGAAACAGTGAATCGTTTACACAAAGCTGTAGCGGTTTTAGGATAAACAGATAGTTTTTACTTTATAAATAACCCCAATTGTGTTCGTTTTACGATTGGGGTTTATTTTTATAATTCCTTCAGAAGTAAGAAAAGTCTTTTATTAAATTTTCAGTATAAATTATTTTCTAGCTATCCGTGTAAAATTCTCTATTTATTTGTACTTTACATGAATAAACTTGATAAATTTTATATCCTATGTATTTTTTAATACCTATTGCATTCTTTGGAATAATTATTCTTTTTAGCGCCTTTTTTGTGGTGAAACAGCAAACTGCTGTAACTGTTGAACGTTTCGGAAAATTTCACAGTATTCGTAATTCCGGATTACATTTAAAAATTCCTTTAGTAGATCGTATTGCTGGTCGTCTGAGCTTAAAAATTCAGCAACTAGATGTTATTGTAGAAACCAAAACATTGGATGATGTTTTTGTTAAGCTTAAAATATCTGTGCAATATGTTGTTCTAAAAAGTAAAATATATGAAGCTTTTTATCAATTAGAATATCCACATGAGCAGATTACTTCTTATGTATTTGATGTAGTTCGTGCTGAAGTTCCTAAAATGAAGTTGGATGATGTTTTTGTGAAAAAAGATGATATTGCGATTGCCGTAAAAGAAGAATTACAAGACGCGATGCTAGATTACGGTTATGACATCATTAAAACGCTTGTAACAGACATAGACCCTGATGCACAGGTTAAGGAAGCTATGAACAGAATTAATGCCTCAGAACGCGAGAAAATAGCTGCTCAATTTGAAGGGGATGCTGCTAGAATATTAATTGTAGAAAAAGCAAAAGCGGAAGCAGAAAGTAAAAGACTTCAAGGACAAGGTATTGCCGATCAACGCCGTGAAATTGCTCGTGGATTAGAAGAATCTGTAGAAGTACTAAATAAAGTAGGAATCAATTCTCAAGAAGCTTCTGCATTGATTGTTGTTACCCAACATTATGATACACTTCAATCTATTGGTGAGGAAACGAATAGTAATCTTATTTTATTACCAAACTCGCCACAAGCTGGAAGTGATATGTTGAATAATATGGTTGCTTCTTTTTCTGCAAGTAATCAGATAGGGGAGGCGATGAAGCGCCAACGTGAAGAACAAGATAACGGGAACGCTAAGAAGAAATAAGTTTTAAGTCAAATACTTAGAAAACAAAAAGGGTTGTTGAAATTAATTTCAACAACCCTTTTTTCTTCCTTCTACATCATCTTCAACGTAATCTAAGCTTGGGAAGATATTTTTATTTGAAGAGTTTCTTTGATAGTTTTAAGGCGAGTACATTTTTAATAACAAAATTTGCAGCCTTACCAACCACACTTAAAAACCCAAGATCTTCTTTTAAACCGTTATAGTTCAATTTGATTTCCTCCTTAGAAATATCCTTCTTAAGACGGAGTATCTTTAGGTCTTTATCAATCTCTTCAAAAGAAGTATAAACTTTCATATTTTTTTAGTGTTATAAAATAAGTTGGTATTAATATTTAAATCAGCGATTTAAGACGTTAATCTAGATTGTTTCAAGATCTAATCTTCGTCAAAAAAGTCGCTAGATGCTTTCATTAATACTTTTCTCTCTATAGTTTTTCTAAAGCCATAATAAACAATTACAGCAATTAGAATGTAAGAAGCCCCAAGGATTAAAAATCCTAATCCTAAGTTATCTAACCAAGCGCCTAAAAATAAAGCGATGGAAAAAGTAAGCAAAAGCATGGCTCCAAAAAGGATTGCTCCAATGATTATGAAAGTAATCATTGAAGTAGTCCCTTTAGTTAATTTTTTAAATGCACTTAAACGATAGTAGTCATAATTAGTTTCCAAGAATTCTTGGGCGCTTTTATTAAGACCTTCCACGTTATCTGATATGTTGTTTAAAGACATAAAATATTGTCTATTTTGTTGCGTTACTTACTTCCTTTTGAAGTTTTGCATTTTTAGATCTTAAGTCTTCTAACTTTTCTTCTAGTGCTACAAGAATATCATCTGCTTTGTAGCTCATTGTAGATAATGTGTCTTCCAATTTAGCTTCAAACTCTACTCTTGCCTTATCAGCTTTACTTCCTAATTGAGAAGTTGTTTTTTTTAGCTGTTTTTCTAACTCTTTCTGAGTCTTTTTAGCATTTTTCTTTATGTTTTTTCTTGTAACATCACCTTTTTCTGGAGCATATAAGATACCTATCCCAGCACCAATTGCTGCTCCTGTTAATAATGCTAATAGTGTATTTCCTGTGTTGCTTGACATAATTGTATGAATTGAATTTATAATATGTGTTAATTGATAGTATCTAAGATACATAAAATGAGAGAATTTTACGAATAAAATACTGTAATTAGCCTATTATTAACACTGTATGTTAAAGAAATAAAAAAAGCACCCTATAAAGGATGCTTTTAGAATATAATTTATATTTATTTTAGGACTTATCTAATTTTGCCCAGCTATCGCGAAGTCCTACTGTTTTATTAAAAACAATATTGTCTTTTGTAGAATCTTTATCTACACTGAAATAACCTATTCTCTGAAATTGGAAATGATCACCAGCTTCCGCAGTATTAATACTAGGCTCTACATACCCTTTAATTACAGTAAGTGAATTTGGATTTAAAAACTCCATAAAATCCTTTCCTTCATGTCGGTCTGGCTCTGCTTCTGTAAATAAGCGATCATATTGGCGCACTTCTACTTCTGTTGCGTGTGGTATAGAAACCCAATGTAGCGTACCTTTTACTTTACGTTGGCTTTCTTCTGTTCCACTTCCACTTTTACTCAACGGATCGTACGTACAATGAACTTCTATAATATTACCTTCATCATCTTTAATAGCCTTTTCAGCTTTTATAATGTAAGCACCCTTTAATCGAACCTCTCCTCCTAATTTTAAACGGAAGAATTTTCTGTTTGCTTCTTCTCTAAAATCTTCTTGTTCAATGTATATTTCTCTTGAAAAAGGAACTTTTCTGTAAGTAAGTACTTCTGCTTCAGGATTATTCTCTGTTTCAATATACTCATCGGTATTTTCAGGATAGTTAGTTATAACAACCTTTAGAGGATTTAAAACAGCCATAATACGCGGCGATTTCTTATTTAAATCTTCACGTGCATGAAATTCTAATAAAGAAACATCAATAAGGTTGTCTCTTTTTGCAATACCGATAGTTTTAGCAAAATTCTTTATAGATTCAGGAGTATATCCTCTTCTTCTAAGTCCAGAAATAGTTGGCATTCTTGGATCGTCCCAACCGTTTACAACACCTTCTTCTACCAAACGAAGTAATTTTCGCTTACTAACAATAGTATGACTTAAATTTCTTCTAGCAAATTCGCGCTGTTTTGGTTGCACTTTAGAAGGTTCTGTAACTTGTTCTAAAAACCAGTTGTATAATTCACGGTGCATCCCAAATTCTAAGGTACAAAAGGAGTGAGATACTTGCTCTATATAATCGCTTTCTCCATGCGTCCAGTCGTACATCGGATAAATACACCAATCGGTATTTGTTCTGTGATGAGCTTTGTGTAGAATACGATACATAATTGGGTCTCGCATCAACATATTTGAAGAGCTCATATCTATTTTAGCACGTAATACGTGTGCTCCAGAATCAAATTCCCCATTTTTCATACGTTGAAAAAGGTCTAAGTTTTCTTCTACGGAACGATTTCTGTATGGACTGTCGGTTCCAGGAGTTGTAGGAGTTCCTTTTTGAGCTGCTATTTCTTCTGAAGTCTGACTATCAACATAAGCCTTTCCATTTCTAATAAATTCTACAGCCCAATCGAATAATTGCTGAAAATAGTCGGATGCATAACGCTCTTCTTTCCATTCATAGCCTAGCCATTCTACATCTCGCTTAATAGCATCTACATATTCTTGTTCTTCTTTGGCTGGATTTGTATCGTCAAACCTAAGATTTACAGGAGCATTATATCTTTCTCCAAGACCAAAGTTTAAACATATAGAACTTGCGTGCCCTATATGTAAATAACCATTTGGTTCAGGAGGAAAACGAAAACGTAATTTCTCCTTATCGAAGCCCTCTTTAATGTCGTCTTCAATAATATGCTCGATAAAATTTAATGATTTTTCTTCTTCTGCCATTTTATATAAAACTTATGCTTGCAAAATTACGTAAATTTTACAGTGATTTTTAATGTTCATCCCTATTTAAATAGTGGAACTCCGTCAGGAGGTATGAAATTTCGTTAAATAAATCAATTCCTTTTGTTTTAAACAAGAATTTATCAGCAAAAAGAGCTTATTTTTCATTTTTTAAACCTCAAAATTTCGAGTTATCAACAATTTTAAAGCTGTTTTTCTTTTAATTGATGAAAAGCAAAAACTTCTAAAAACCGCTGTATTTGTGGGGATAATATTACAAACCGATTAGTATCTTTTGAATACTAATTGTGGATAACTTTACTAAAGACACTCTAGACATATAAAAATGCTCGTTTCACCACAAAACATCAGAAGTGTTGAAAAAATCTAATAACTTTGGTTTTCTATAATAGAAAGTTGTTACTTTGTGATTGCCCAAATTAAAAAATGAACTAATGAATAGACCTTTACCCAAAAATTCTATTCGTCTTTGCCTACTGTCTCTCCTTATGGGAGTTACAACTGCACAAGCGCAAGATTTAAAGAAGCCTATTTTAGGTTTCTCAGATGCTTGTTCATCCAAAGACTTTAATAGTTTTACAGTCCAATTTAAGTGGGATCCTACTCCAATCGTAGCTTCCGACAACGAGTTTATTATAGAACTTTCTAGTGCAGATGGAAGTTTTAATTCTCCAAGAACACTTGCAAGTGTAAGTGACAAAAACACCACATTCGAGTTTAGTTTTGAATTCGCAATGCCCGAAGATGTACGTGGCGAGAATTACAAAGTTCGCGTTCGCAGTACAAATCCGAAACAGGTAAGTCCAGAAAGTAATCCTTTTGGGGCATATTTCCTTAACGTTTCCGAGCCTTTAGTAGTTAATAATTTTGAAGAAGCTTCCGTTTGTGAAGCTACTACCGTTTATCTTGAAGTTGATAATTATCCAAATGAAGGTGCCTACAACTGGTACAAGGATATGTCGCTACTTCCAGGGGAAAATGGCCCTTCAATAGAAGTGTCTGAACCTGGAATTTACTTCGCAGAAATAGATTACGGTACATATTGTTCTACTTCTACAGCTTCAAATTTGGTTGAGGTTTATATAGAAAACTCCATTGGTGTTGAATTAATAGGGGCTAAGAAAGTATCGCTTTGCGAAGATCAAACTTATACATTAACTACCGATCTTGTTGATGAAACGGTAATTTATGCATGGTATAAAAACGATGAACTTATAGTCAAAAATAATAGCAATACGCTAGAAGTAAAAGGTAACGACCCAGGTTTTGCGGGAGATTATTATGTAGAAATTGAAAGACCGGGAGGGTGTAATGAGAAAACATCTGTCGTTCAAATAAATGCTGGGAGCTTTAATCTTGCTTTAGAGACACCACAAGGAACTATGGTTTTGCCACAGCAAACGATAGAAATAATTGCAAATACCAATGCAGTATCACCAACATATGCTTGGTATAGAAATGGTACTTTATTAGCTAATGAAACAAATAGTAAGCTTTTAGTTTCTGTAGGTGGTGATTATTATGCAAAGATCACACAAGAAGAAGGTTGTACCGCAAGCAGAACAACAGATGCTATTACTGTTACGGAACCAACAGATTACACGGCTTCTATTGCTGCTGAAAATTATACTGCTTGCCAAAGTAATTCAGTAAGTCTTATTCTTGGAGATGTAGAAACTACAGACTCCGATGGAACACCATATGTTTTACCAGAATCAGCATTAACATCTGCTAAATACCAATGGGTATATAATAACAATCCTATTGCTGGAGAAACAGGATCAAGCATCACTGTTTCTGATGTGAAACTTAGTGGAGCATATTCATTAAGCATAACTTTAGAAGGTGGAATAGCAGTTACATCAAATACTTTTGATGTGAAATTAGGAGTTCAAGAATCACCAGTATTAACAGGAACGGGAACGGTTACTTGTGAAAATGGCGAAATGATAGAAATAAATTCTTCCGTAGTAAATAGCGAATATAAATATGTTTGGTATCGTAATGGTGTGGAGTTAACAGAGTCATCACCAAGTTTCACTACAAATCTTTCAGGAACATATCAGTTAGAAATAGCTGCGTACGGTTGTTCTGTTACTTCAAATGAATATATAATAAATCAATTTGACGATTCTGTAGTTACTATTGATGCTTCACAAACTATAGCAATTCCAGAAGGAGATAGTAAAGTAGTTACAGCTGCTGGAGGAGATTCTTATCAATGGTTTAATACCGAGAATGAACTTATTAGTAATGGTGCTTCGGTAACATTATCTGAAGTTGGAGAATATATAGTATTGGTATCGGTTGGCGATTGTCAAGTATCAAAAAAGGTAACAGTAACAGACGTTGTTAGTTTGGTGGTGCCAAATGTAATTACTCCAAACGGAGATGGTTATAACGATCTATGGATTATTCCTAGCTCTTATGCATATCAAGAAAATATTACTATAAACATATACGAACAATCAGGGGCTCCTGTTTATTCAACAAACGATTATCAAAATAACTGGCCTGAGTCTTCAAGTATTACCTATTCTGGTGGTAGACCGCCTATTTACTACTATAAAATAACAAAAGGTAAAGAAACTTTGAAGCAAGGAACCATAACTGTAATTAAATAAAAAGAATGAAATACAGGTTCATATTAATCCTACTTATGCTGTCATCTTTCTGTGTCTCCGCACAGGAAGATGCGCCTGTGGCTTCTATTAATATCCCTGCACAAAACTTATTAAAGTTTAATCGCTTCGTTATTAATCCAACCTTTTCTACCGTACATGAAGACAATTCATATTTAAACCTTTATCATAGAAATCAATGGGTAAGTTTTGATGATAATTATCAAACTTATTTAGGAAGTTATTCAGGAAGAATAGGCGATCGTTCTGGATTAGGTTTAAGCGTTTATCATCAACGTTTTGGAACTATTGCCAACTTTGGTGTGATGGCAAATTATGCATACGGAATACGATTGTCCGAAATAAGTAATCTTACTTTTGGTTTTAATGTTTCTTATTATAATAGTGGTGTAGATAAAGGTAATATCAATTCATCTCAGCCAGATGATCCAACCATTGCAAACTTACAAGATGGTTCTTTGATATCTTTTCAACCAGGAATCAACCTTTCTATAGGGAAGTTTGATGTTGGTTTTTATGCTGAAAATGCATTTGATTATAACTTAAGAACAAGCGAATCTCTTACCGATTTCCAAGATAAAACTTTTACGGGTCACTTAATGTATACCAATCGGTTTGAAAATGGATCTGGAATTATGAAAGATGCTAGATTATCTGCTTTGACAAGAGTTAGAAGAGTGGGAGAAGAAGACCTAAATTTATCTGGAAGTATCATTCTAGACTTACCAAAATTAGGATGGGTTCAAACAGGATATGATGATTACTACGGACTGGCTGCTGGTTTAGGATTTAATATTACAAACAGACTTTCTCTAGGTTATACTATTGAAAAAGGTATAAGCGGACAAGTTTCAAATTTTGGTGTTACTCATGAGGTAAACTTTGCATATTCATTCCAGCCTACACTTAGTGAAAATCGTGTTTTTGAAGATTTAGAGGAAGATGAAAACCTACTTTTAGTAGATAATGAAGAAGTTCAAGACACAATTACAGATAAAGATGCAGAAATAGCACGACTCAGAAATCTAGTTGCAGAAAATAACATGATCATAGATGAGATGATGTTCAAACAAGATTCGATGGAAGAAGCTAGAAAGAACGACATTAATAAGCGTTTTGCATATATAATTAAGTATGTAAATGATAACAAGGGCAAAGGTAATGAGCAAGAAGTAAAAGCTCGTGCAGTTGCTATGATGAAAGAAATAGATAATGATGCCTACAAAAAGGCGGAAGCAAAATATAACAGTGATTATAATGATATTGGGACTGCTAATAAGCGTTCCTATGCGAAAGCAAATACCGTAAATAATAATGAGGTTTCCCCAAAACCGAAGCGTGGCAAAACTAACGTAAGCGCTACTAAAAAATTAGTAACATCTACTACCAACCTAACCGACGTAGAAAATGGAGCTTACGTTATTGCCAACGTTTTTAAAAGCGATAAATACCTTAACGAGTTTCTTCAAGATTTAGAAAGTAAAGGAATTTCTGCCGGCTATTTTGAGAAGGGCGATTTGAAATATGTGTATATAAAAAGATACTCATCTGTAGCAGATGCTAATGCAGCCTATGCTTCTCAGTTTAATGGTTTATATGATGGAGATGTATGGGTAATGAATATTAAAAACGATAATGCATCTCAACAGAAGCCAATGTCTAATACAGCATATGCTCATGCAGACAATAGTACTGAACCTATTTTTAATAAAGAAAATACAAACCCAAATATCAATACGGAAGTAGCTATTTTAAACAACGGATTATCTCAATGTACCAATCGGTATGTTAACCGTATATTTAAATCGGATCACATTAATCTTGTAGAGGAAGCTATTGCCGTAGATAATGATATTACTAGTAATCCTAATAAAGGATATTACTTAATAGCTAATGTTTTTTCTGATGAAGAGAATGCCAAGCGCTATTTAAAAGAATTAAAGAGTGAAGGTTATGATGCAAATATTTTTATCAATCCAAAAAATAATTATAAGTATGTGTACCTAAGTAAATATGATACTTGGCAAGGAGCCAAAAATTCGTATCGCACAAGCGTTAATTATAAGAATGATATATGGATTATGCCCATGAAAACCTAGTTATAAAAGAATAATAAAGACATACTAATTACATATTAATAGTAACAAGTCCCCAAAGCTTAACACTATGAAAAACAACTACTTTACCTTAAATAGGTGTATCCTATTTGCATGCATGTTTTATGCATGTATTTCTTCTTTATCTGCTCAAGTTAAAAATGACTTCGACGTTAGATATCAAGATAATATCAAAGGAGAGATTATTCTTATTGGAAATAATATTGTAAATCGTAAAACTGAAGGTCATTACGAAGGTAGTTGGTGGAATCAAAATTGGGTCGATGCAGAGGAGCCTAATGAAGCATATGATGGAAGCACTAGTAATGATAACTTCAATATGCAATATATAGATGTTGATTCTGATGGATCTACATTTAGTTCTAGTAGTGCTAATCTTTCTGTTCCAGATCCAGATTGTAGTAGAGTAGTTTATGCCGGGTTATATTGGTCTGCTGTATACAAAAAAAACAATCGTAATAATATTGATAGGGTAAAATTAAAAACACCAGAAGGGGGATATCAAAATTTAATAGCAGATGAGGTTTTATTTGATGGACATAATGACTCCGATTTTGGAGAGTATAGCCCATATGCATGTTATAAAGATGTTACATCTATAATCGGGGAATTAAATAGTCCTAGTGGGGAGTATACAATAGCTGATATGCTGGCAAGTTCAGGTAGTTCTATTAAAGGAGGAGTTTCTGGAGGTTGGTCTATTGTTGTTATTTATGAAAATCCAACTTTAATAGGTAAAAAAATTACCACTTTTGATGGTTATGCGGGGATAAAATCAGGGGAATCTCTAGACATACAAGTACAAGGGTTTAATACTCTTCCAGCTCCATTTCCAGTGAATGCTAAAATGGGGGTTATGACTTTAGAAGGGGATAAGGGAATATCAGGAGATCAACTTCAAATAAAAGCTAATTCTAAGAATTCGTTTACGAGACTTTATAATGATGTAAATCCAGGGAAAAATTTTTTTAATGGAAGTATTTCTTGGGAAGGAAATGGAAATGGCGGTGATATAAATCCGAATAGGAATCCAAATAGTGAAAATACACTTGGATGGGATGTTGATCTATTAGAAATAAAAAATAGCAATTTATCTGTTATTCCGAATGATGAAACAGGAGTTACTTTAAGAGCAATTTCTACGCAAGATAAATACGACATCTTTTTTACCTCATTTGATGTTGAGATTATAGAGCCCGATATGCAGCTTACTAAAGAGGTTTACGATATTAACGGAATTGATATTCAAGGAAAAGAAGTTTCTTTAGGTCAGCAAATACAATATGTATTAACATTTGATAATGTTGGAAATGACCATGGAACAAACTATACATTAAAAGATGTGCTTCCAAAGAATGTTGACTTTTTAAGTGTTGAGCTTCCTCAAAGGATTAGCGGAAACTCTGTGAGCTATACGTATGATTATAATACAAATGAATTAGTATTTAATATTCCAGACATATACATTCAAACAAATAGAAATCCTTATACAATAAAAATAAATGTTAGAGTTCAAGAAGATTGCGATAAGCTTAGAGATGCTTGTTCTAATATTATTCAAAATCTTGCTTATTCTACATATAGAGGGGTTTTAAATAATAATGAAATAACAAATGACCCTAGTGTTCGGGGATATGACAATTGTAATTTCGCAGAGCCAGGATCAACGAATTTTTTACCTAATCTCGATCAATGTAATTTTGAAAGAGAAATTGCTATTTGTGGAGACTCTGTAGACTTAATTGCTGGTGAATATTTTGATACTTACCAATGGTTTTTTCAGAATCCAGATGGAACTTATAGAGCATTAACAGGTGTTATAGAAGGTTCTGAGGCAAATATCTATACTGCTACTAACTTCGGAAAATATAAAGTTGAAAAGAAAATAACTGAGCCTTGTAAAGACTTTGATGAGTTTATTACTGTAATCCCAAGAAGTAATAACCTTGAAAGTCCATTTGCAGATGTAGCAGATGAAATAGTTACCTGTACAAATGATGGAACGCAACTTCCAAAATTCTTTTTATGTGGAACCAATGACGACAGAAATCTTAATGTTAGTTTCCCAGATGCTATAGAATTAGTATGGCAAAAAGTAGATGAAAGCTGTGCTGCACTTTCTGATGTTGAAGATTGTCCTACAAGAGATAATTCTTGTACTTGGAATACTGTTGGAACTGGAGATCAGTATTTATTAGATGGTCCTGGAGAATATAGATTAGAGGTAAGATATCAAAATAACTGTTTTAATAGATTCTATTTTAAATCTTATGAAAATTCTGTAGATCCAAAAATCGCTACACAAGATATTATTTGTAAAACTAAAGGAAAAATAGAAATTTCTGGAGTTGGTAATGGTTATGAGTATGCTATTGGATTGGCATCTGCAGCATTTAATTCTTCTACTGCTGCATGGCAAACAACAACGTCTTTTACTGTTAATGTTGCAGGAACTTATAATGTTTATATCAGACAAGAAGGAATCGACATTAATGCGGGAGATAGAGAGCCTTGTTTATTTAAATTCGAGAATGTAATAATTGCAGATAGAGCTTTTGATGTTAGTGCAACTCCTAAAAACGCACTATGCTTTGATGATAAAGGATCTATTAACGTTACCGTAGATGATGCCAGAGCATGGTATACGTATGTTTTAACAGATAGTGATGGAGATATTGTAGCTGAAGAAAGACAAACAGATGATAATAATTTTGTGTTTGTAGGTTTAGATCCTGGAGATTATAAGGTAAAAGTTACTACAATCGATAAATGTGAAGACATTATAGATGTAACACTAACAGCACCAACAGAATTAAAATTAAACGCAGTTATAGATGAGAACGTTGCCTGTAATGACGGTAAAATATCTTTAACAGCAAGCGGAGGTACTCCTAGTTATTCTTATGCTATTTGGAGCTATGTTCCAGCTGCTAGCGCAACAGCTTCAGCAATAAGTTATAGCGATATTGATGATATTCCTGCTTCAGAATATGACATAAATGATCCAAATGATGAATTTATAATTAGTCACGGAGCGGAAGGGAAATATATCTTTTTAGTTACTGATAAAAACAATTGTAATACATTTTCAAATGAGGTTACAATCGCTTACAATCCTCCAATAACATGGAGTTTAGAAAGAACAAATTTAGGTTGTTTTCAATCCAATGATGGAATTATAAAAGTTAATCATGGTTCTAAGAATGGATATTCATTAACATATGTGCTTACTAAACCAGATGGTTCAACAGTAAATTCTTCAGATGGTAATTTTACAGGATTGGCAGCAGGAAGAAATTATGAAGTTACCGTAACTCAAAGTTATGGAAGTCAGACTTGTTCTACTTCAGATAAAATAACATTAACAGAGCCAGATAGATTAACAGCTTCTGCTGGAGTATCTAAATTACCTGGTTGTAATTCTAGTGATGAAACATTAGCAGAAGTTAGAATTACAAATCCGTTAGGAGGAACACCTCCATATACATATAGTTTTGATAACGGTTCTAGCTATGGGAATTCAGCAATAGGAAATCTATCTGCAAATACACACACATTATATGTTAAGGATAGTGAAGATTGTACTTTTCAAATGACAGTTACAATTCCTAAACTACCTGTTGAGCCAACCGCAGAGGTAACTTATACTTATAATTGTGATGGTTCTGGTAACATAGTTTTAACGCCAAGTGTTCCAGATTATGAATATGATTATGATTTAAATGGAGTTCCTACAGATTCAGGAAGTACTTTAAATGTAAATGATTTACCTAATGGTGAGCATACAATTACTATTCATTATAATAATCCAAATTATGTTACTTATTCTAATCTCTTAAATGAAGATTTTGGACAGGGAGCTAATACTTCTAGTCCATATATCGACCCTAAATATTGTTATGAGTCGCAGTATCCAAACGATCCGAGTTCTTGTGATCCTGGGGGAACTAACAATAGAGAAATAAATGATGGAGAATATAGTGTTACTTCTAAAATAGATCCAGGAAAAGGATTATTCTTAGGATGGATTTCTCCAAACGATCATACCGATCCTACTAACCCTAATGGTCGTTATATGGCGATTAACATTGGAGGTGTAGCAGGAGTTAATGGTGTAATTTTTAAGAAAAGAGTTTATGATGTAGTTCCAAATCAAGACATTAGTGTAGAGTTAGAAGCATTTAATTTAATTGGAGAAGGAACTACAAATAGAGATGATCCATTTTTAGTAATTCAATTAGTAGGAACAGATGGAGCTGTAATTGCTGAAACAAATACTGACCGAATTCCCAGACATACCGATGCCAATACTTGGATTAATTATGCGGTTGAATTAAACCCTGGAAATAACGACGAATTAGATATCGTAATTAGAACACAAAATGACGAGGTTAGTGGGAATGATATTGCTATTGACGATATTCTTGCGTATCAAGTTCCAGAGAAATGTGATTTAACTGTAGATATTGATATTATTATTGATGGTGAAGGTTTTGCAGCTAATTTAAACGGAGTTACAGATGCTAGTTGTAGTGGAGAGAACGAAGGAGTTATAGAGTTTGAAGTTGAGAATTTCGATACTACAGAAGGATTTCAGTACTCGATTGATAATGGAGTTACTTGGTCTACAACGCAAACATCTTCTCCTCTTAAAATAGAAAACTTACCAGCTGGAATTTATAATGTACAAGTACGAGATGTAAGAGATACAGCTAATTGTGTAGCAGATTTTGATGCTACAATAGAAATGCCAGATCCTATCACAGTTTCTGCAAATGTGACTTCTCAAATGACTTGTAGTAACAACTATACTGCTGTAATTACTGCAAAAGCAGAAGGTGGAGTAGGAGTTTACGAATATCTGTTAGAAAATACAGGAGGAATAGTAACCGCTTTCCAAGCAAATAATAAATTTACTATAACAGGAATAGCTAATGCTGGAGATTATACAATAACTGTTAAAGATGAAAATGGATGTGTTAGCCCTGTACAGGCAAATGTTACTGTAAACCCTCCAAAAACTGTTGATTTTGATCTTTCTGCTGTAGAATGTTACAATGGAAAAAATGGGGAAATTACAGTTACAGTTAAAGAAGGTAACGGAAATTATCAGTTTAGTTTAGATAATAGCACTTGGCGTAATGCAAGTGCAGCTACACCATTATTATATACATTTAATAATCTTACTCCTGGAACATATAATGTGTATGTAAAGGATGGGTCCGGATGTTCTGAAACAAAACAAATTAAAATTAACGAACAGCTAAGCTTATCGGTTTCTTCTCAAACTAATATTTCATGTTTTGAAGTTGCAGATGGTGCAGCTACAATTACAGTAGAATATTTTGAAACTTCTTATAGTTATACTTTAGATGGAGGAGCTCCAGTTTTAAATTTAACTTCACCTTCATTTGATATAAGTTCATTGACAACGGGAAATCACCAAGTTGTAGTTTCTGATGGTAATGGTTGCTCAGAAGAGATCACTGTTTCTATTGAAGAGCCTACAGCTAAACTTACTTCTTCGATTGTTGTTAAAGATATCACATGTACCAATAGTGGGAGTGTAAAAGTAACTGCTGAAAATGGTTGGGGTTCTTATTCTTATTTATTAGAGTCTACGGACGGAACTATTTCTGTAGGACCACAAAGCAATCGTACTTTTAATAGTTTAACTGTTGAAACAGATTACATAGTTACAACAATCGATGCAGGAGGATGTGAATCTAAAAATCCTTTTACACTTAAAAAAGCAGCATTGCCAGAAGTAACTGTTGCAGCTACTTCAGATTTATGTTATGCTGATGGAGGCGTAAGTTTAACAGCTACAGCTACAGGAGGATTGGCTCCATATCAATATAAGATTAATGGCGGAGCATATCAAACGGCTAACGTTTTTAATAATTTGACTCCAGGTTCATATACCGTTGAGGTTACAGATGCTAACGGATGTTCTGCTACAAGTAACACTCCAATAGTAATTAATGATAAAATTGCAGCGAATGCTAACCTGATTAAAGATTTAGATTGTAGTGCTACAAATGATGCCGAAATTGAAGTAACTATTACAGATGGTTATCCAGGGTATACTTATCAAGTACTTTTAGATGGAGCTTCTCAAGGAGCTGATGCTGCAGTTACTTCGAATCCGTTTACATATACAACTACATCTGTTGGTTCTTATACATTTTTAATAACAGATACAGAAGGATGTACAGTTATAACAAATGCAGTTGTAGTCACAGAAAACACGCCAGCTACAGTTAATCCTTTAGTTACAGAGCCATTGTGTAGTGATAGTACTGATGGAGTGGTAGAATTACAAATTTCTGGAGGGAATGCTCCATATAGTATTGTTTTTAATGGAGGAACAGCATCCTCGCAAACTAAATATGCAGGTCTTGCTGCTGGAACATATGCATACACAGTAACAGATGATAAAGGTTGTGTTACTAGTGGTAACGTTACAGTAAATGCTCCAGATCCTATTATTCCAGGAACAGTAAGCCTTGTTACAGATTACCGTTGTGACAATAGTTCAGCAACTATTCAATTGACAGGATATTCTGGAGGAACACCAGGAACTGCTGGATATCAATTTAGTATTGACGGAAATAATTTCCAAACTTCAGATACTTTTAGTACTGGAATTACTGCTGGAACATATACAATTACTGTAAAAGATGAGAACGGATGTGAAGCTACTGCTTCTATCACTATAGATCCATTAAATAAACCAACAAAATTAGACTTCACTGCAACAGCACTTACATGTCCAGCTGTTCAGGCAGATGTTGAAGTTTCTGTTGTAGGAGGAAATACACCTTTTAATTATGAAATTACTGCTCCATCAGGAAGCGTAGTAGATAATGGAACAAATAATATATTTTCTAATCTAGTAGTTGGAACGTACACTTTTAAAGTGACTGATGCTAAAGGTTGTGAAATAGTAGATACTTTTACTATTAACGATATCCCTAGAGTTGCAGTAAGAATATCAGATTCTTCAGATGTAATTTGTAATGGAGCTTCTGACGGAGAATTTATTTTTGAAGTAAGCGATTTTGTTACTACGTATTCATACGATGTTACAGATGGAGCATCGACTTCTATCGATTCTAATACGGGAGTTTCGACAGCCACAAATACAATTTCAAATTTATCTGCTGGAACTTATACAGTTACAATTACAGATGAAACCACAAATTGTACTGTAGATACTTCAATTACAATTAAAGAACCAGTTGCATTAGACTTTGGAACCACAATTACTGATGTAACATGTCTTACTAATGGATCAATAACTGTAAACGCAACTGATGGATGGGGTAGTTATGAATATCAATTATCAGATGCTGCAGGAACTACGGTTATTAAAGGATATCAAAAAAATAATACGTTTACAAATATCGCTGCAGGAACATATACTGTTTTTGTGAAAGATGGAAAAGGTTGCGAAATAAGTAAACCAATTACTTTAGACCCTGCAACACCGCCATCTATTGCTATCGAAACTTCTTCTATTGTTTGCTATGACTCCACAAATAGAGCGTCATTAGACATTAGTGTAACGGGAGGAATAGCTCCATTTACTTATACAATAAATGGAGGAGAATCAAATGCTTTAACACTTACAGGTGGAACTTTTACAATTTCAGATCTATTACCTGGAGCTTACAATATTGAAGTTATTGATGCATACGGATGTACTTCTAGTGCTGTATCCACTACAATAGAGACTCAACTATCAGCTAGTAGTTTAATTACAAAAAGTTTAGATTGTACCGCTTCCCCTAATGCTGAGATACAAGTTACTCTAACAGGAGGTTACACTCCATACGCAGTTTATGAAGTAAGTACTGATGGAGGCTCAACTTGGTTTGGATCTACTACTTTTACAGGAAATATGTTTACATATAATCCAGCTTCTGAGGGAACCTATATGTTTAAAATAACAGATGCTCAAGGTTGTGAGGTAACAACTCAGAAGGAAATAGCACCGATTTCTACTCCAGTAATTTCAAATGTCATCCCTACAAGTGTTACTTGTAATGGTAGCGAAACAGGATCTTTAGAGGTTCAAATTGATAATTCTGTGGGAGTTTCTCCTTTTACAATAGAGGTTTTTGAAGATGACGGCGCAGGAAACCCTGTAAATTCCAAAGGGACCCAAACTACTAATTTACCAGCGGGAGAATATATTGTTATTATAACAGATGCTAAAGGTTGTGAGTCAGCACCATTTAATGTTGAAATAACAGAATTAGCGCCTATTGCAGCAAATGCAGTAAAAGTTGATATCACCTGTGGCGGCGTAGGAGTAGGAATGAGTTTAGG
Organism: Joostella sp.; assembly: GCF_048266025.1. NCBI lineage: Bacteria > Pseudomonadati > Bacteroidota > Flavobacteriia > Flavobacteriales > Flavobacteriaceae > Joostella > Joostella sp. The sequence goes on from NZ_JBLXAF010000001.1 coordinate 741,809, forward strand.
ATCTATAACTATAGATGCTACAGGAGGAACAGCCCCTTTTACATATGAAATAAGAAAAGATGATTATTCTTATTCTGATAGCCATAATACATCTTTAAGTTCAAATAGTCACATTTTCGATAATCTTAATTATGGTGATTATATTATAAGAGTTGAAGATGCTAATGGATGTGATTATACAGAAACAATAACTGTAGGAAATCCACCTAATTTAATACTATCAGCATCTACTATACCTGCATGTTTACCTGGAACAGGGATTATGACAGTAGAGGCAAATACTACAGATGGGAATCTAACTTCGGGAGATTTTTATTTTGCTACATATCCAAATGTAGACCCATTTTCTCCAACAAGTTCTAATTGGTATAAAGCCACAGATGACCCTAAAAACTTAGGATTTAATACAGCTTATACATTTACAAATTTAGATCCAGGAGTTAGTTATACATTTATAGTCCATGATGCAAATACAGGATGTGAATTTGTAGAGGAAGCTTCGGTAGATGTGGCGGCTAATTCATCATTAGTGGCTATTATAGATGCACAAAGTAATGTTACCTGTGTAAACGGAGGTGACGGTTCAGTAACTTTTACTGTCGACCCATCTTCAACAGATGCAACCTCTATTAATTATGAAATCTATGATAATAATAATTATACAGGAACAGCCATAACAGGTTCTACTACAGAAGGAGTAGCAACCACACAAGGAGGGCTTGCTCCAGGAGAATATTATATTTATTTCGAAGAAATTGGAGGTACAAACTCAGGTTGTAGCAATGCTTCAGATACATTTATTATTAATGAATCTCCAAGAGCTTTAGAACTATCAGCTGCTGCAACAAATGATAATTGTGCTACAAATGCGGGTGTTATAACAGCAACAGCAAAATATGGTACAGCACCTTATGAATATCAGTTTTTAGATAGAACGGCTGCAATTCCAAGTGCAACAGATGGAGGTTGGACTACCAACTCTACAGCAAATGTAGAAGCTGGAGACTATACGGTTTATGTAAAAGATGCTAATAATTGTATTAAAGAATATGATGTATCGGTACTTTTAGATACAACTCCAACTATATCGGCAACTACAACCAACCAATGTACAGCTGCTGAGAGTAATTTCAATGTAACCCTAACATTGGGTACAGAAGGAGTTGCTCCATATTATGTAAGTGTTGATGGAGGAGCCTTTATTGAAGTAACAAACTTTACTAGTACCGGAAGCACACAAGGATATTCGCTAGTAACTTCTGGCACACATATTTTTGAAATAAAAGATAGTAATGGCTGTGGAGAAATTATCTCTACGGAAGTATATGCTCCGTTAGATATAGAACCTTCAATTACTGCATCAGAAACTTGCGTGCCAGGAAATTCCGGAGAAGTAACAATTACAGTAGCTGGTGGTTCAGGGAATTTCTCTTTTGAATTAATTGAAACAGGTGCAACAAATACAACGGGTATTTTTACTGGTTTAGATGATAGTACATCATATAATTTTAATATAACAGATGTAGATTCTGGTTGTACTGAGCAAACCACAATTACGTTACCAACACCAGTAGCGCCAACATTTGCTTTAGTAGGTACAGATATAAGTTGTAATGCAGGTAATGACGGAACAATAACTGTTAATCTAGATCCAGGGAATGTAGATGTACCATATACATACACATATGCCCTTAAAGGATCGGTAGCAGGAACTCCTGTAGCTAGTAATCATTTTGATGGTTTAGAAGCTGGAACTTATGAGGTTACTGTTATTTCAAATAAAGGATGTCAAACAACTAAAGAAATTACTTTAGGAGAGCCATCACAATTAGCGATCACTGCTTCAGCAAGCGCTTATACTTGTGATGAGAGTGCTAGCGTTGTAACTGTAAATATTATAGACGATGCCTCTGGAAACCCTTCAGGAACGGGACCTTATTTATACAGTTATGACGGAGGAGCTACTTTTAAATCAGAAAGTACATTTAGTGTAGCTTATGGTTCGCCTTCGGTTAGTGTAGTAGTAAAAGATGCTAATGGATGTGAAGATGATGTATCAGTTACTATTCCAGCAATGCAAAAAGTTACTGCCTCTATTTCAACTAAACAAGGAATAGATTGTAGTAATGGTGAAGAAATTATATCAATTGATGTAACAGGAGGATCCACAAATTATACATATACCGAATTGCCTAACGGAACGCCAGTAGCAGACCCAACAAATATTGTTATTACATCGCCTGGTAAATATGTTTATGAAGTTTATGATACTACAACCAATTGTTCTGCTATTGTAGAACATACCGTTGCACCTTACGATTTAATAGGTGTTACAGCAGAGGTTACAGTAGACGAAACGTGTAGCAATAGTAATGATGGAGAAATAACTGTAACAGTTACTGGGTATACAGGAACATTTAGTTATCAAATATTAGATAGTGCTGGAGGTTTTGTAAGTGGAGGTTCAGGAAATGAAACTGCAACTTCTGATCCTTATACCTTTATTGCTTCTTCAACATTAGACAGTGGAATCTATTCCGTACAAATAACAGAGACTGAAACTCCTTTATGTAGTGAAATCTCTAATAAAGTAACAATAGACGCTCCAGAAGAGATAGCTCTTCAATTAATATCGAATACCAATGCAAATTGTAATGAATCTAACGCTATTGTAACGGTTCAGGCAACAGGAGGAACAGCACCATACACTTATGAGGCAGTAGCTCAAGGAGTAGGAGAGCCTAATACTTTTACTTCGGATAACACGCTAGAATTAGATCCAGCAACGCCATCATGGGATATTTATGTTAAAGACTCTAAAGGATGTATTGTAATATCTCCATTAAATGTAAATGTTGCTACTGAAACTATTCCAGATATCACTTTATCCCTTGTTGATGAATGTGCTGTAGAAGGAGCATTCTCAATCGAAGCAACTTTAACAGATGCAGTAAATGTAGGAGTGCCTCCATATAGAATTAGTTTAAATGGAGCTCCTTTCCAGAATGTTACTGCATTCCCAGTAGTTTTCTCTGGATTAAAAGCACAATTACATTCAGTAGAAATAAAAGATATTAATGGGTGTGGAGAAACAGAAACACTTACCATTTTACCAGAATTAAAATTATCAGCTTCTGTGAATACACAACCTATTTGTGGAACAGGAGGAATAATAAATTATACAGTTTCTGGAGGATCTGGAACAAATACGGTAGAATTATTTAAAGCTGATGGAACTGGATCTGGAATTACTGCCACTGGAAGTCAGTTTACAACAGTTCCAGAAGGAAATTATATTGTAAGAGTAACAGACGGAACAACAAACTGTAGTAAGGAGCAAACAATTTCTCTTGAAGCTCCAACTCCAGTTGATTTTAACCTTGATAAGAAAGATATTTCCTGTCATGATGCAACAGATGGTTCTATAGAAGTATTATTAGATGCTTCGAACGATCAGCCTCCTTACACCTATAATTTATATGAAATAGATGCCCTTAATGGTAATTTAGTAAGTGGTGGCGTTGTTGCTACTCAAACAGGGAACAATACAGTGTTTACTAATCTACCTGCTGGTTTTTACAGAGTTATCACTACTTCTAATAGAAGTTGTGAGGACATAAAAGAAATAGAAATTATTAACCCGCCTGCATTAGCAATTAGCGCAGCGGTTACAGATAGTTGTGATCCAATTAATGGATATGACATTACGGTAACACTAACAGATATAGGAACACCTCCATATAGTTTAACGGTTAATGGTGCTGTTAGAAATGTAACTTTTGAAACAGATGACACTTATGAAATCCATGGACTGAATCCTGGGAATCATACTATTGGGATAATTGATGCTAATGGTTGTTCTTATACCACAGCAACTGCGATTACTATTGTCCCATTAAATTTCAGTGCGCAAGTAACTACGTTGTTAGATTGTGAAATGCCAACGCCAGCTGGAAATGCAGTAATTACTGTAGCTGACATAGCAGGATCTGGAGATTATGACTATTCTATTGTAGGACCAAATGGTGTAACTGGAACAGGATCTGCATCTGCAAATACTTTTACTTGGAATGGAGCTTCAGAAGCAGGAGATTATATTATAACGGTAACTGATACTAATGTTGGTTGTGCGATAGAAAAAACGGTAAATGTTCCTGAAAAACTATTTCCACAACTTTCTATAACTAAAGAGGATGTTACTTGTTATCAAGCAGAAAACGGAAGTATTACAGTTGCTGCAATAGATAATGGGACGGGGCCATTTACCTTTGAAATTACAGATATCGATGGTCTGACAGTTTCAGTAGCTCCAGATAATACAGCTCCAAGTTATGAAGCTACTTTTAGTGATCTAAAAGGAACTGAAGCAGGAACATCATATACAGTAACAGCAACGTCAACAACAAATGCTTGTACTGAAACGATTTCTGAAATAATTACACAGCCAACAGAAATAGTAGGACTTACTGCTTCTGTAGATCAGTTTACATGTACTCCAAGTACTAATATAAACTCTATTGCAAAAGTAATTGCAACTGCACCAATTGGAGGAACAGGAAACTTTAGGTATGAGTTTGTATACGATAATGGAACGCCAAGTGACCTTTCTGATGATAAAACACAGAATTCAACACGCTTAGAATATTTAGTCTCTAATCCAATTGGAGGAGAAGTAACAGTAAGCGTATTTGATGAAAATGGCTGTTCTCCAGTAAGCACTTCTGTAACAATAGATCCTTATGTAGGATTAGATGCTTTAACAACAAACGTTATTCAGCCTACATGTAATACAGGAGATGGAGAAATTACAGTAAATGCTGTATTAGAATCGTCTATTGGTAGTGCAAACTTTATATACGAAATACGTAAGCCAGATGGAAGTACAGAAGCTTCTTTACCTGTAAATGCTGATAATTATACATTCTCAGGTTTAAATAAAGGAAATTATGTACTTACTGTTACAAATGTTGCTACAGGTTGTCAATTAAAAACAACAGCGGCACTTAAAGATCCTAACACATTTGAAGTTGAGGTTGAAAAGATCCAAGATGTATTGTGTTTTGATTCTGAGACTGGAATTGTAGATGTTAAACTTATAGATGCTACTTATACTGGTAACTTTACTTGGAGTATTTATAATGCAGAAGATGATTCTTTCGTGAAATCTGGAAACCAAGCTGATAATAGCGGAATTAATTTATTTGCAGGAGCTTATTATGTTGAAGTTTCGCAAACAGATACACCTTTCTGTAGCAATAGAGCATATTTCACTATAAACCAATCAGAAAAACCATTAACACTTGATGCTGAGATTTCAAAATTCATCTCATGTACAGACAGTGGTGAAATTACAGCTTCGGCAACTGGAGGATATGGTTTCTTTGAGTATCAGTTAGTAGATGATTCTAACGGAAACGTACTTCAGTCATGGAGTGAGGATAATGTATTTGAATCACTTTCAGCAGGAACATATAATGTATATGTTAGAGATTATGAAGGATGTGATAATGTCTTCACAACATTATTACTTGAGCAGCCAAATACCATTGCAGCATCAGCAATTCAAGCAGATGTAATTCAATGCGAAGGAGAAACTACAGCAAGCATTACAGTAAATAGTGTTACTGGAGGAAGACCAGAGATAGATCCTTCAGCAAACTATCTTTATATTTTAAACATTTTAGATGCTAGCGGAACTATTGTAAGTAGTAATGCTGCACAGACATCTAATACGTTTACAGGACTTCAAGAAGGAAACTACAGTGTAACCGTAACAGATAACTATGGTTGTGATTCTGATACGAATCCTGTAACTATTACTGCGCCGAACGAAGTTGTTTCAGCATTAAGAATAGATAAAAATAATACATGTAATACGGGTGCTACCCTAGAATTAACCGCTAGTGGAGGTACAGGAAGTGGATATGAATATAGTACTTCTGCAAACGGACCATGGGTTAGTATGGGAGGAAATAGTATTAATATTTCTGTACCACAACCAATCACTACGGAAGTAACACATCAATACTTTGTTAGAGACGGAAATCAATGTATTTCTGATGTTTCTAATGCAGTAGTAACGAAACCAATTCAACCGATAAAAATTACACCTACAGTAGTAACAGATGTAAGTTGTTATGCGGAAGCTACAGGATTTATAAAAGTAGATGTTGCTGGTGGTTTAGGAGATTATTTATATACGTTATATGATGTCTCTGGAAGCGTAGTTGTGGTGCCTCAGCAAGAAGAAAATACGTTTAGCAATTTACCTGCTGGTGTATATTATGTGGAAGTTGAGAGTGGAGATTGTATTGCTGAAGAGCGTGTACAGATAGAAGAAGGAAACGAGTTAACTTCTAAGGAGCCTGTAATTACCAATCCTATGTGTTCTGATGATTTGGGTAGAATAGAACTTGAACTTCAAGGAGGTACAGGAGAGTATCAATATGCTATTTCGCCAAATCTAGATCAATTCCAAAGCAAAAATGTTTTTGAAGATTTAGAGCCTGGAACGTACACTATAATTGCTCAAGATTCTAAAGGATGTAATCCATTTGTTTATAAGAAAGAGATAAAAGCACCAAAAGCTATCTCCGCAAAAGCAAATATCTTAGAGAAAGAATTTTGTCAAGGTGATAAAACAGGAAGCTTTGAAATTAATATTGAAGGAGGAACAGCGCCTTATTACACGGCATTAAATACACAAGATGACGATAAGTTTGAATTGAGTAAAACGATGTTTGAAGGTTTAGAAGGAGGAGAAACTTATGTTGTCTTTGTTAAAGATGCTAATGGATGTTCTACGAATGTTATTGTAACGTTAGATAAATCTGTTGACCTTTCACCTAAAGCTGAAGTAAACCTTACATGCTTAAATAATAGCTCAGCAAATGAGGTTGAAATAACGTTGGCTGAAGAAGGGTTAGAAGACATTATTTACAAGATGGATGATGGCGAAGATCAATTTGAAAATGTATTTAAGAATGTTGCGCCTGGAGAGCATACTGTTACTGTTTCTTATTTTGGATGCGAAAGAAAAGTTGACTTTACAGTAGACGCTATCGATCCATTAAACTTAGCTGTAGGACAGAGTAATATTAACCAGTTTACAATAGAGCCTTCTGGAGGATCTGCTCCTTACGAGTATTTTATAGATGGAGTTTCTAATGGTAGCGATCCTGAATATGTAATTAGAGAAACGGGTACTTATCAAGTTAAAGTTATTGATGCTAATGGCTGTGAAGTAATGGCGCAGATAGCAATGACATTCATTGATATTGATATTCCAAATGTATTTACTCCTGATGGAGATAATAACAACGATACATGGACTCCTGGAAACACACTCCTATACCCAAATATTGTCACTAAGATTTACGATCGTTACGGAAGAGTTATCGCAGAACTTCGCATCGGAGACGAATGGGATGGTACTTATAACGGATCACTATTACCAACAGGAGATTATTGGTATGTTATCAAGCTTAATGGAGCTAGTGACGATAGAGAGTTTGTTGGACATTTTACACTTTACAGATAAAGAAATAATGATGAAAAAGTATCTTTTTATAATAGCAATCACCGTAGGAATTTCTGTTAAAGCCCAGGAGTTAACGCTTCCTACGTTTACGCAATATTTAGCAGATAACGAATTTGTAATTTCCCCAACGTATGCTGGAATTGGAGATTATGTAAAAATTCGTGGAAATGCTTTAACACAATGGGTGGGTATCGAGGATGCGCCAGATACCCAAACCCTTGTTGGGGATGTTCGTTTAGGACAAAAATCTGGGGTAGGAGCCTTATTTTATAATGATAAAAATGGAAACACAAGGCAAATGGGAGCACGACTTTCTTTTGCGCATCACCTTACAATAGATGATGCTGAAGACCGCTTCCTTTCCTTTGGAATCTCTTATAATATTAATCAGTTTCGTCTTGATATTAATAACTTTAATGTTTCTGGAGACCCAAGTATTACGGATGATAGATCTACTACAAATCATAATTTTGATGTCGGTATTTTGTATCGTAGTGGCGGATTCTTTGCTAGTTTCAATGCTTCCAATATTTTAAATAAAGAGCTTAATGTATTTGCTATTAAAGAACCAAATCGATTAAGAAACTACTATGTGTACTCTGGGTATCGATATAAAAAGAATATCCGTTCTGATTTTGAATGGGAACCATCTGCTTTCTTTCAGTATTTTGAAAGTGATGGAAGGTCTAGTACCGATATTAATATGAAAGTTCGTTATTGGGACTTTGAGGACTATTATTGGGCAGGAATAAGCTACCGCTTCTTAAACGATCAGTTCTTTAGTCCATTAAATATCGGACCAATGGTTGGATTGAAAAAAGGAAGCTTTTACTTCGCTTATTCGTACCAATTAATTCTGAATGATATTCAAGCATACAGCACAGGAACACATATGGTAACTATTGGATTAGATATCTTCCAAGGACTTAGTAATTGCCGTTGTACGATGCGTTAATTTCTTAACTGCCGACTTTGTATAACTAAGAATTGGTAACAAGCATCGCTTTTTTAATAGCTAAAATTAGATTTGATAATAGAAATCTTTATTCTTTAGTTTTACTAAGTTCTTTTATGTTTTTAACTAGTAATGGAAATGCAGGCTCCGTCATTCCATGTCCGTAGCCATCCATTTCGTATAACGTAGTGTTTTTATGCCCTGCAACTTTCATCATTCGCATTAAATAAGCATTTTCCTCATACCTCCCGAGCATTTCTAATTCTCTATCTCCTGTAATTAATAAAAGGGGAGGAGCATCCGCTCGAACATGATACAAAGGAGCTAAACTATCTACAATGGGCTGTGTACCAGGAATTCCTCTTTCTTCTCTTACTGTAAAATGGGTAATTGTATGTCCGCTAAATGGAATCAATCCAGCAATATTATTAGCATCAACTTCAAATTTTGCTAAATAAGATTTGTCTAAACCAATCATACTTGCCAAATATCCGCCTGCAGAATGACCAGAGACAAAAATTAATTGAGAGTTTCCATTATAATCGTCAATATTTTTAAATACCCAAGCTACAGCTGCCGCTGCATCTTCAATATATTTTGGAGCTTTTACTTTAGGGTACAAACGATAATTTACCCCAACAACTGCTATGCCTTTATTTTTTAATGCATCAGGTACTTCCTTGGAGCCGCCCGTTAGTCCGCCACCATGAAACCAAACTACTGTCGGATAGTTTTTTAAATCTTTTGGGTAATATAAATCTAATACACAACGCTCGTTAATATATTCATCAGTTGCATTTGTAGTTTCATTGTAATAATGAATATCATTTTTTGTTGTGTAGGTTGTTTTTTGTGCAACTCCAAGAGCAATATTCAGTAAAAGAAATAAAGCGAATAATATTTTTTTCATGATAGGTTGGTTGGTTATAATTTTTTAGGAAAGAACTTCTTCAATTTTACTAATTACTTGTTCGGGTAAAATAGTTCTCATTACGTCTTTATAATCTTCAGGAGCTTTATTTCCGTAGATAGAAGTTGGTATGAGCGGATATTTTTCTTTATCGGAAAGTAATGCAGAGCTTTCTGGTTGCTTGTAAGGATAGAATCCAGCATACGGATGCGTAACTCCCCAAAGTGTGATTGTTTTTACGCCAAACATAGAAGCTAAATGACCATTTCCACTGTCCATAGAAATCATTAAGTCTAAATGAGCTATAAGTTGTAATTCCTCTTCAAAAGAAATCTTTTTAAACGTAAAAATAGTATTCGGATATGTTGAGGTGAGTCTCTTTAATTCAGTTTCATCTTTTGGACCTCCAAAAAGAATAATTTTGTAGTTGTTACTTTTAGATAAATAATCAATAACTCGCTCCATTAAATCTATCGGATACATTTTCGTGTCAAAAAAGGCAAAAGGCGCAATGCCAATCCATTTCTTTGTGTCTTTTCCGAGTAAATCGTGGATTTTAGATGGTAAATTAAGCTTTTCAGGAAAGATATCTTTAGAAAGGTCTACTTGGCAGCCCAAAGCTCTAAAAACGTCTGCATAACGCTCTAAAGTTGTTTTTAGAGGTTTAAATTCTTTTCCCGAAACTAAATTTCTTTTATCCGTTCTGCCTTTGTCGATAGTTTTAGAAGAAACACCCTTTAATTTGAAAAGAGATTTTATCACATTGCTTCGTAAAGACCCATGTAAATCTGCTATTTCTGTGTATCCGTTGTTTTTTATTTCTGAATAAAATTTAAGCAATCCTTTTAAGCCTTGGTGTTTCTCGCGGATATCTGCAGTAACAACATTAATCCCTTTTACTGTTTCAAAAACGGGTTTTAAAAAGGATTTTGTAGCTACCGTTATTTTGATATTTTTATTTTGCTGAAGCACACAGCGAAGTACGGGTACAGCAATGGCTCCATCTCCAATATCAGAAAAACGAATTACTAAAATATGTTTTGTGGGATTCATAAAATTAATTTCTCCTCGCTTATATATGTAGCGGCTATTTACATAAAGAATGCCTTTTGTCCAAGCGAATTATGCTGGTTATTTCCAATAATCGGCTACCCATTTTGCAGGACGTACATAGCGATACCATTTTCCTTGTCCGCCTTTAATAGCTTTGTGAGGATTGATTTCCCCATGGAAAATAATAATTTTTGATCCCTCAGGAATTTCAGGAACTTTCCAAAAAGCAAACGGAATTCTAGATACACAATCGTATTTATAACTTGGGCACCATTCGGTAGGCCAGTAGTTTAACATTCCTTTTTCATGAACTGCCCAAGACAAATACTCTTGTTCATTTCTATGATCTTTTCTTATCGTATCAAAATTTTCAACAAAATAATCATACACATATCCGTGTTTTCCAATTTCAAATCTATAAACAGATGAATTACCTGTAATTCGCCATTGTTTATTGTAGTCTTTAATAATCATAAAAGGATTGTCATCTTCAAAAAAGCAATCAATATTATCTACAATAACAACATCTAAATCCAAGAAAAGAGCCGTTCCTTCAAGGCCATAAAGATCTTCTTTTAATGTGGTAAGTTTTTTCCACATACGCTCAGGCAAATTGGATTTTAACTTCACCTCAGGAATCGGAAAACACTTAACATCATCGTCAATCCCTTTTTCATCATCAGTAAAACAAACCATAGTAAATGGCAACGATAAATTACGTTTTACCATGCTGTGTAAACGGTTTACATAAGTGGCGTCGTATAAAGTACCCCATTTCATGCAAAAAATATGTATGTCTTTTTTATTATCCATTTTATATTTTATTTCTTGTACAATACAGGGTTTAAATTTTCGTCGTTGTACATTTTCATCTGCTTGTACACCTTCATATATTTATCTCCTGATTTAATATCCGCTAATAATTGATCGATTGCTAAAGAAAGATCTTCCTTTTGTTCCAGTAGCACGTCTAATTTTGTTTGACATTGCTTTTTATGAGCTTCAGAAGCATTTTCTCTTGTTGCTTCTTCTTTCATATGATAAATCTTTAATGCCAGAATAGAAAGACGGTCAATCGCCCAAGCGGGACTTTCAGAATTAATTGTAGCATTTTCTTTTACAATAACATCTTTGTATTCTTGAAGGAAATAGCTGTCTATAAATTCTACGGTATCTGTACGATCTTGATTAGAAGCATCAATTTTACGCTTTAAAACAAGGGCTTCTTCTGGATTAATATTAGGATCCCTAATAATATCTTCATAATGCCATTGCACCGTATCAATCCAATTTTTTCTGTAAAGAAGGTGCGTAATAGCATCTTTTGGATACGGATTTTCAAAGGGTTGATCTACCGTATCTTTTATATGATACTTTTTAATACTCTCTTCAAAAACATTAAAAGCAAGTTCGCTAAACATTTAATTTTGACTTTAGAGTACAAATATACTTATTTAAAGTACGTTGAATTTAGAGAATGCCGTAAATTTGAAGTATGTATTTTTAAATCTATTCGTCATGACAATTCATAATTTAAGTAAAGAAAATTCTATTGTTAATCATTTTTTAGCTGAATTAAGAAATGTAGATACTCATAATGATAGAATGCGTTTCAGAAAAAATATAGAACGTATAGGAGAAATCTTAGCTTATGAGATGAGTAAAAGTTTACATTTTTCTTCTGAAGAGCTAGAAACTCCTTTAGCAAAAACTACTTCTAATCTTATAGATGATGAGATCGTAATATGCTCCATTCTGCGAGCAGGAATCCCTTTACATAACGGACTTTTAAATTATTTTGATTGGGCAGATTGCTCTTTTATATCAGCATATCGTTACCAAACTCCAGAGGATGAATTTGAAGTTAATGTAGAGTACCTTGCCTCTCAAAGCTTAGATAATAAAGTTCTGATTCTTGCAGATCCTATGTTGGCTACTGGGCAATCTATTTTAGCAACTTTCGAAGCATTAACAAGAGTAGGTTTGCCTAAAGAAATCCATATAGTTTCTGTAATTGGAGCACAACCCGGGATAGATTTTTTAAAAGGGAAGCTTCCAAAAGACACAAAATTATGGATAGGAGAAATAGACCCCGAATTAAATAAAAAAGGATATATTGTTCCTGGTTTAGGAGATGCTGGAGATTTAGCTTACGGAGAAAAACTACAGAAATAAAACAATAAAAGGAAGCAGAATAAAGGACCAAAGAATAAGTTCTTTTATCCATACCCTTTTTAAATTCTCTACATATCTAGCTATAATAACCGATAGTGGAAATATCCAAAAAATAAGTTCTGAGGTATTTGCCGTTTCAGAGAGAATAGCTATTATAATTCCTATAATTAGCATAAGCATCACAAGAATCCCTGGGACTCTGGTAACAAAGGATTTACTTTGCTTTTTCACAAAAAAGAATAAAGAACACCAACCTCCCATAACACACACAAAAACAAAAGGGACAGTATACTTAATGTTTTCAAACTTTTCAATTACAAATTTCGGAGAGAACTGTAATAAAGAAAAGAACTTATCTAAATCTTCCGTTAGATAATAATATGTAAAGGTGATAATGAGTACAGTAAAAAGTGCTGTTAATGGAATTAATAAATTCCTATAATCATTCTTTTTATATAAGAAAATACCAGCATAAACCATTATAATAAATAGGAGTGACCAGCTATAAAAATAGGTGGCCACAAACACCCAAAGAGAAGCATCGAAGATTTTTATTTCAATATCTCTATTAGAACGAATACTCACTAATCTTCTAAACGACAACAGTATAAAAAGATTCGCCAACAGTAAATTTAACTGATTGAAAATTTTGGGAAATAAGCAGAAAAGTAACACAAATAAAAAAATTGTATAGGAGTTACTCTTGGTCAATGAGTTTTTTCTGTTGATAAAGTCTACAAGGAATAATGATATAATAACTACAATAATAGATTCAATAAGATTGAAAATTACACCCTGGTTAAAAGGAGCATCCAAATAGAAAAAGTAACCGCCAATTAAAAAAAAGGAGATAAAAACACCAAGAATTATAAAATTTATAGGATTAGTTCTTTCAAAAATGCTTGATATCATGACAGGTTTTTGTATTTTTGTGCTGTAAATTTAATATATCTTTTACTGATGAGTGACTTTTTCTATGGTATTCAGGATTTGTTTGAGAACATTTTGTTCATTCCTTTAGACGCTTTACGATTTTTAAATAGTTGGTGGTTATCTAATATTATCAACTGTATCTTTATAATCATTGGATTCATTGCATTCTTTTTATGGATGAAGCAAATGATAATTTATAGCGAAGAAGAAAAAGATCCGTATTATAACTCTTAATATTGTTATCAAATAACGAATCATAAAAAAATCCTATCAATTTTAATTGATAGGATTTTTTTATGATTATACTTTTCTCTAAGCTCTTTCTTGTTTAGCGTATTCTTTTAGGAATTTATTAAGTTCTAATAATGATAGTCCTAATAATACCAATCCTAATAACGCAATTGGAATTAAGAATTTATAACTTTTAATTAATCCTTTTGCTTCCACACCTCTCCTTGGGAAATCGGAAATTACGTTTACAATCTCAGATTTATTAGCTTTCTCTTGATTAAGATCTACAATACTTTGTTTTATAAAATCAATTTGTCTGATTAAAGCCAATTCTTTGTTCTGTTCCGAATTACCACTTTCACCCAAACTTATGTTTGTTCCTTGCATTGGCTTGTCAGCCTCTTTTTCCATTACTCTCTTGTATAATCCTTGTAAAGAGTCAATCTCTACTAATTGCGTACGTAAGATGCTATCTTGAAGCGTTAAGTTAGTTTGTCTAATGTTCTTCTGAATTTTAAAATAATCGTTAGAAGATATGGATCTTATAATAGGAGCTTGAATTTTCTTGGCTACCTTATTATCAGTTGCTCTAACAATAATAGTATGAAAACGAGCATCGAAAGAATTAAAGTTTTCTAGATATTTTTCCATATCTATAGCTTTCCTAGTGGTAGTATCTAGACTCCTTATGAATTGATCAAACAATTTTATTTTCTGATTCTCATCAGAATATGAGTCAGCTTCAATTTCTTTAATGCTTGCAGCTTCTTTCGGACTTATATTAAATGCTTCTGCCAATGCAGAAGAGTCTTTTGCTTCGGCTAATTCATTATAAAATTTAATGTTATTGTAAAGCTGCTGTACACTCTGGAAATTTGGTTCCAAAACCATTGTAGAAACATAAACAGGCTCTTTTTTATAATCTAGATAGCTACCTATTATAACACCAACAACACCAGCTATAATAAATTTGATAATATGCTTTTGGATAAAAAGCATAAAACCAATAAGAAGGCCAAAAATGCCTTTAAAAATATTGCCGATAAATTTGAAGAATTTTTTAAATCCATCCCCAATTAATTTGAATAATTGACCCAAATCAATCTCTTCAGAATTGTTATTCTGATTGTTAGGTTGAATATTTTCACTCATGCTGGTTAGTTGTTTTTGAAAATTTGTTCTAAAATCTTTCTTGTTATTAAATATGTAGGTTTAACACCTGTAATTCCTAATCCTCCAGAAGCTAATGTACTTCCAGTTTCTAATGGATTGTCAGAAGCATAATATGCATAGCGTACCTTTACATCTTCAGAAATACTCTTACGTATTTTTGAAGCCGATTGGATAGCCTTTTGGTAATGCGCTCCTTCCATCTCTAATCCGATAACGTTCCATGTACTATCGTAAAAGAATTTCAATATGTCTTTATTTTGTAGGGAAGTTCCAAGAACACTTATCATTGTTCCTTCGAAAACGCGTAGATCGTTTCCTTCAAAATCTTCCGCACAAAGTTCATTTTTAAATGGATAATTATCTGCTGTTCCTTCAAAAATATGGGCATTCGGAATCATTAAATCCCCTTTTCCTCCTTCTAAAATACCAGCTTTTCCCATAATAGAAACAGAACCGATATTCAAGAATTCATTTTTCTCTCCCTTTGTTTTGAATGGTTTTAGAAGCTCGTCTATTGTTTCATAGGCTTGCTCTCCAAAAGCATAATCCATTACAAATAATACTGGCATATTATCTTTGTCAGTATCGGCATCAAAAGTAAAATTTATTTTGTCAAAATCTATCTTTGATGTGTCAAAAATTTGAACATCTATATTTGTACCCGATGTATCGTCTATTGCAATCATTCCACTTTTCTCAGCATAAGTACGTACTTTCGTTCTAAGCGTAGAGTTTGCGGGCTGACTCAGCAACTCATAAACGTCATAATCGTTTTTCTGACTGCTGAATTCTTTCTTTAAAACTGCCGATGCAAATAGAGAATTCATAACACTATGCATGTTTGCACTTATAATATGAATCGGTCTGTGTAATAAATTATTCTTTTTTAAGATGCTTTTTATATTGTTAGCCCATATCTCTCCATGGATATGATGCCCCAAACGCTCTCTTAAAACTGGGCTAAAAGTAATAGTCCGTTTATTGCCGTCTATTAATTCTTCTAGCGCGATTTTTCCCATCCAGTAAACTATTTCTAAGAAACGTTCTGGATTGTCTTTTGTAGCGAAAAGTTTATGAGCTGCTAAACATTCTTCAAATGTTCTTCCTAGAATATTGGATGCATGACTTAAAGCAACTTCCCTTTCAGGTTGCGTAAGTTTATTCTTTAAAACTGCTTCTTCTAATTTTTTCCAATCGCGAATCGTTTGTCCTGATTCTTCGATAAATACATTTCCTGCAATTTTATGAGATTCTATAAATAAAAATGTAAGATGCGTTAAGATGTCATAAATATCAGATCGTCCTCTGGTAATCTCAATATTCATCTGATCATCATCTATTCGGTAGCAGTTTCTTCTCCTTTTTGGAGGGACAATCACCTCAAAACTCGAATTCTTATAACCTTCTTCCGAAGTTAAATTTATATATCGACATTGTTCTATTCCAATAGGTAGTCGGTCAAGGATATACACCAAACCGTTGAGTTCTACTTTTGGTTCTGCAACAGAACCATAAATTTCTGGTCTTAATTGTAATAATGACTCTCGTAATGTTTCTCCAGAGACTCCCATTGGTTTATAAAAACCACGATTAAAAAGGTGTCTCATAGCGATATACATTCGCTCTATAGCTCCTGAAGATTCTTGAGCTCTCGTTCTAGATTTTATTTTACTCATATGATATTTTACTGCACAAAAATACAAGTTCTTTTTTAAATCTCACTATTTGAGTTTAATTCCTTGTTAAGTTATATCGAAAATGAGTTAAATCTTCTGCGGAAAAATGAAATAAATACGACCTTTAATAGAATTTATTACTGCAACCTGTCAATTGTTTTATGACTTTTGAAACTTTTTTAGCTCATCGGCTATCTTTCTATCATTCGCTAAACGTTGGATTTTATTTTGCCCTCCTAATTTCCCTTGAGATTTCATAAAATCAGAAAACGCCCCTGTTTCTAAAGGAGTAATTTTTAATTGTTGTAATACTTTCCCTTGAATTAAATCGTAGTAATAACTGTTTTGCTCTTGTAAAGTTTCATCTATTTTTTTGGCAAAAGCTTCCATATCATTTGGAGGTGTTTCAAATTCTATAAACCACTCATGATATGGTAATCCTCCCCCTTCTGGAGTAATTTGAGGAGCAACGGTAAACTCATTAATAGAAGTATTATAGGCTTTTGTTGCTGCTCGCATAGATTGTTCTACTTCTTTGGCAATAACATGCTCTCCAAAAGCAGATATAAAATGTTTAATTCTACCAGAAACAATAACACGATATGGATTTTTAGAAACAAACTGAATAGTATCTCCAACATTATAACCCCAAAGTCCAGCATCTGTAGATATAATCATTACATAATTTACATGCAACTCAACGTCTTCAATAGTCAGTCTTTTTGGATTTTCTGTATGGAATTCATCTGCTTTTATAAATTCATAAAAAATTCCTGAATTCAGCAGTAAAAGCATTCCCTTTTCTTTCTGAGAATCTTGATATGCAAAAAAGCCTTCACTTGCAGGAAATAACTCTATGCTGTCTACTTTTCTTCCTATTAATTCCTCAAATTTTGCTCTATACGGTTCAAAATTTACACCGCCATAGATAAATAGATTGAAATCTTTAAAAACGTCACCTACTTTTTTAGATGTTTTCTGCTGAATCCTCTCGAAATACATCTGTACCCAAGAAGGAATCCCGCTTATAACAGTCATATTCTCTGGGAGTGTCTCTTCAACAATAGCATCGACTTTCGTTTCCCAATCATCAATACAGTTGGTCTCCCAACTTGGCATTCTATTTTTCTGAAGGTAACCAGGAACATAATGAGCTACAATCCCAGATAAACGGCCTAATTTAATCCCATGTTTCTCTTCTAGAATGGGACTTCCTTGTAAGAAAATCATCTTACCATCTACAAAGCTTGCATTTCCAGTTTCATGGATATATGCTAGAATCGCATTTCTAGCAGCCTCAATATGATGAGGCATAGAATCTTTAGTAATCGGGATATATTTCGCTCCCGAAGTTGTTCCAGAAGTTTTAGCAAAGTAGCTAGGTTTTCCAGGCCATAATATATCTTTTTCTCCCTTTACAACTCTTTCTACATAGGGTTTTAAATCCTCATAATCTCTTACAGGGACTTCTTTAGCAAAATCGGAATAAGAATTGATTTTATCAAAATGGTGGTCTTTACCAAACTGCGTTTCTTTAGCATCTTTAATAAGCCTATTAAAAACTGATTTCTGAGTTTCAACAGGGCTATCGATCCATTTTTGGTCTTTATAATGGATGTATTTGGCAAATAATTTGGCGGCAAATGGCTTTAATGACATATAGTTTTATTGAAAATCAATATAATCTTTTGGATCTACTGGATACCCTTCACTCCATAATTCAAAATGTAAGTGTGGTCCAGTTGTTAGCTCTCCGGTATTTCCGATAATAGCTATTACTTCTCCTGCTTTTACTAAATCCCCTTGTTTAACACTCAATGAAGAATTATGTTTATACGCAGAAGTGAGTCCAGAACCGTGTTCTATAATACAAACATAACCAGTTTCTGATGTCCATTCAGCAAAAATAACCATTCCATCTGCTGCAGATTTTATTGGAGTGTCTTTTGGTGCTAGAATATCTATTGCATAATGCTTTTCTTTTGCATTATATGACTGAGATATTGTTCCGTTTACGGGAGGAAATAAAACAAAATCTGATCGTGTAGAAGCAGATTCAAATAAATTGTATTTATCTTCCATTGCTACCCGTTCTCTCAATAGCGAATCTTGCTTACTCGGATTTAGATTTACAGCGATGGTATCTTTTCTAAATTCATTGAAAAGAGAATCTTTATCTATTTCTTGCGTGTTTATCTCTCCTTTTAATACCTTCTGAATCTTATCATAATACAATTCATTAGCTCGAAGTTTTGCAGTTAACGAATCTGCTTTATAAGTAAGATCGATGGCTCTTCTTTTAAGTGTTGTAGAAGAATAGCCAGGAATATACTCACGAAGCGGAGTAAAGGCTATTAATACAGTTGTAAAAGCAATGATAAATACCGAGAAAAGAGTTCCTAATACAAAAACATTCAGCCTGTTTAATTTAAATGATAACTTCTCTTCAAAAGTATCTTCATTTAAAATAACAAGTCTGTATTTATGGAGCAGCTTCTTTTTAATCTGCTTTCTTTTCTTTTTTTTCTTGGCCATCACAAGCAAATATAATTATTAGGATGTTACATAGCTTTCTGTTAAAGGAAATTTGTTTTTTTTTAACGCATCAAAACGTTAATTTTTATATTATTCCTACATAAAGTGATGATTTTAAGAAAAAAGATGATTTTTTGTATTCATTTCTTATTACCTTTGTTATCTAAAATTATATTAAAATGATATCATTAAACATTTTTCTAGGAATGATTGGTCCATGGCAAATCGCGATAGTAGTTATTTTAGTACTATTATTGTTTGGAGGTAAGAAAATACCAGAATTAATGCGCGGACTAGGAAGCGGTATCAAGGAATTTAAAGATGCCTCTAAAGAAGAAGATGAACCTACAGTTGATCAGAAAAAAGAGAACAACTAATTTATATTAGTTTATTCCTAAAATAAAATAAAAATGCCGAACTATATTTAGTTATAGTTCGGCATTTTTGTTTGCTTAATTGTAAGCTTATTCTGCTTTAGCAATGTCTTTGTTCTGATCTGTAAACTTCAATGTTTTTAAGATAGCTTCCAACTCAAACATATAATCTCTTTTGTTTGTAGACGGTGCAAAAGTAAATCCTTCAACTACCAATAGTCGGTTATTAGGTTTGTCTTCTACAATATAGTTTATAAAAGGTCCAGCCATAAAGAAGTTCTTAATTTCCCACATACCTTTAGTTTCAATAGCCTTTCTTCCAGCCACTTCAGCATCAAACACATAAGGAGCATATGCTTCTTCAGTAATCATATACATTCCTTCTTTTCTTCCTGGTACATACTTTTCTCCAATAGAATCACGCATTTTTATGATAGCATCTACACGAGAAGAATCGTTTGGAATACTGTTTAAAGGCATTTCATATACCAAGATATTCATAGTTCCTTTACGGATTTGGCGCTCTATCCAGAAGAAATTCCCTTCTTGTTTCGCAATTTTATAAATAGAAGGCATCGTTAAAGAAATACCTAATTCTTCGGAAAGTGCTGTCTCTCTGTTTAGAGAACGTGTAAAACGCTCCTGACTTTCTTTAATATCGTTTTTCTTAAAAGCTTCTATTATTTGCGGAGCAGCTTCTGCTAGTTTCTCAATTATTTTATCTTCGGTAGGTGCTTTAATGATCCCAACTTTTTGTGGCTTGGCATATAAATCGGTTCTTAATCCCGATACTTCTGCAGTATCTTTCTTTATAACCAATACATTACGACTATTTCTAGTGGCTCCAGTAAAAACCTCAAAAGGAATCTGATGAATGGTAAATAGTGGCTCTATCATTGGAAGTCCTAAGACCTCATCTGCATAGTATTTTCGGATAGAATCTCCAACACGCCCATTCCACATATCGTTATCGATTACAATAGACAAGGTGTTAATGGCACCTACAGAATTTGGAAGAAATTTCTCCTCTTTTTTACTTTCTTTACAGGAAAGCACTAATAAGAAGACCATTATTCCCATTAAAATTTTTTTCATCGTTTTAGGTTTTTTGATAAAACTCCCACACCATAGCGCGAGAATTAAAAATAAGTTAATTTGGTGTCGGTACATTTGTAAAACAAACCCTTGTTAGGAAGGTTAGCAATTACAAAGAACCAATTTAATACCAGGTTTTAACTTACTCCCTCTAATATCGTTCCAATCTTGAATATTTTTAACAGAAATTCCAGGAAATTTATTTGCGATGCTCCAAAGTGAGTCACCACTTCTTACAATATATTCCTTGGAGGCGCTAGTTTTACTGCTGGTTGTAGACTTTGAGCTACTCGAAGCAACAGGCTTTTTAGGATAGATAATTAATCGTTGTCCGATACGAATATTATTGTTTCTTAATCCATTCCAACGTTTTAATTCGCTAACACGAACACCGTACTTCTCAGCAATTTTTCCTAACACATCACCACTTTTTACTCGATAACGAATCTGAGAGCTCGTTTCTACAAGCTCAGGAAGTGGTTTTTCTCTTAGTAGAAGCTCTTTTTCAACACGTGCATATATAGAGTCTTCATTGGCAACAAACCTTCCAATAGCTTCTCTTGGTAATCGTAAGGTATAGTTTTTATCATCTATAAAAGGAATGATATCCAACTTATAAGAAGGATTAAAGAGCTGTACTTCTTCACGATCGATTTCTAAATACTCTGAAATCTGATCAAAAGAGATTAATTTTTTAATTCTTACCGTATCTGTTTCAAAGTAAGCAGCCTGCGCACCATAATCTTCAAAACCATGTTCTTTAGCATATTCCATAATATACATGGTTGCTAAGAAAGCTGGTACATAACCTGCTGTTTCTCGTGGTAAATAGGTACGTAAGTTCCAATAATTGCTTGAACCTCCGCTTCTACGGATGGCTTTATTTACATTTCCAGGTCCAGAGTTATAGGCTGCTAAAGCAAGATCCCAATCACCAAACATCTCATATAATTTACCTAAATATTTACAAGCAGCTTCCGTAGAACGCATCGGATCGCTACGCTCGTCTACATAACTACTTACATCCAGTCCGTATGCTTTCCCTGTTGGGTACATAAATTGCCAAATTCCCGTTGCTCCAACTCTCGATTTTGCCTTTGGATTTAATGCAGATTCTATAACCGCTAGGTATTTCATCTCCAACGGAATATCATAATTATCTAATTGCTGTTCGAATAAAGGAAAATAGAATCTACTACGTGCCATTACGCGAGATAAGAAACCGCGTTTATTCTTTAAAAACATTTTAATAACACTTTCTAAAGAAGGGTTGTATTCAACATTAAAAGGGGTTTTCTGATTCAGCTTAGCTAATCTAACCTTTAAAGTATCGGTAGGGAGGTCTACATAATCTACTCTTTCAAAGGTTAAATTGGTAATATCAGTATAGATAGTATCATATAAACCAGCGTTTAGAAATTCGTTCATCCAGATGCTATCTATCTTCTGAGCCTCTGGGTGATCTGCATATCCGTATGTAAATTCTTTTTCTTCAGCAATAACAAAGCGTTCCCCATCTATAATGAGAGAATCCGACTCTTTTAGAGCTTCTGTGGCTACAATATCTAAGGTATCGCTAGAAATTTCTAACGGTATTGTATCTATTTTAGTATTTGGTTTTTGTTGCTGGGCATAGGTGAGGGAGCCAAAAGCACTGACCAACAGTGCAGTAAAAACTTGCTTCATGAATCAATATAAATTTTCATTAGAACGAACAATTTGTAAAAATCGTGTTTTTTTGAAATAAAAACATATCAAATTTGTTAAAAAAATTAGCCCCTCCTTTTTTTAATTAGGAAGGGCTTGGCTAAAATCAAATTGGTTAATGATTATCGTGATAACATATCCTCAGGAGTACTCATTAAATAAACCTCAGAACCGGCCATTAAAAATGCACCGACTCCATACTTCTGCGTCATGTTTTTAGTTACAGATTTTGGTGAAGCTCCCACAGGCTGTACCCATCCTAATTTACCTTCTGTGTTTACAGCAGATACCAATGCGCTCCATCCTTTTTCTGCGGCTTCTTTATATTCTTGTCCTTCTAATAAACCGTTGTTTATACCATATGCAATACCATATACCATAAAGCCTGTAGCGCTCGTTTCTGGCACAGGATACGATTCTGGATCCAATAAGCTGGCATGCCAGAATCCTTCTTCATCTTGCAAACCAACTACTCTTTTACACATATCTTTATAGAGGTTTTCATAATAAGGGCGGTATTTATTTCCTTTTGGTACGGCTTTTAAAATGTTTACTAAACCACCAATAACCCATCCGTTACCGCGACCCCAAAATACTTTCTCTCCATTTGCTTCTTTCATAGATGGAAATCTAAGATCTCTGTAGAAAAGCGATTCGTCTTCGTCATAAAGAAAATCATAGGTTATTTTAAACCCATCATCCATATATTTCAAATACTTCTTATCTCCCGTAGCCTCATATAATCCAGCATAAACAGGAGGTCCCATAAATAGCGCATCACACCAAGACCACCTTTTATGGTTTCTTCTAAAATTATCTTCGGTATTATTCTTATCCCATTTCGGGGTGTTTTCTATTACCCATTCTGTACGTGCTATTGTTGGGATCAGAATATCATCTTTCTTATATTTTTTATAAAGTTCAAGGTATGTTTGCCCAATACAGATATCGTCGGCATGATACATACGTTCTCCCACTTGCCAATAATTTTTCTTTCCGATGGTATGCAACCAATCGTAATAAGACTCGCTATCTGCCATCTTTGCCCATTGAGACATTCCGTAGAAAAGTGTTGCATTTACCCAATACATACTAACATTCCCTTTTGTAGCCTCAGGAAAATTTTCAATCTGCCAATCTGCAACTTCTTTCATAACATGCTTAACGTCTTCTTTTTTAAAGGAAGCGCTAAATCCTTTAGAAACATCGTTTACTCTTATTGTTGAATGGTAATTTGTAAACCCTGCGTAATCGTGATTATACATCCAAAATACTTTCGAATTTGGATCGTTTAAGGCTACATAAGGGCGCACATTGTCTTTAGAAGAGTTTTGCGTAATACTATCTATTTCCCACTTATTACCATAGTCCTTGGTGGTCCATTTCTGAATCTCAAAAACATCGTTAACAGGTTTTGATAAGTAAACAACATCGGGGTTGTTATGATCTAAGTATAAACCACCAGAATAGTGAGGCTCATCCTCTTCATTTTCCTTCGGGTCGTAGTTTCTCTGAAACCATCTCCCAGCATCTGTTATTTTATGATTCTGCCATTTCTCACCATCCCAACGCGCATACCAATATTGGTGCTTTAATTCGCTTACAAACTGCACATAGGCAATCACTGGGTAGTCGTTTGCATCATAAGCTACATCCCAAACCCATGCTCTGTGCTTAGACTTTCCTGCATCGTATACCAAATCTGCTTGCTCATGAGTATATGGAGCATCTTCTAGCGCACCAATTTTATCACCATTTGCTTTACGCAGCGCACCGTCTTTATAACTCATATAATAAATAGAGTTTAGGTATTTTTGTCTTGGATGCCCGTTTGTAAATGCAAAATGAATTTGGTCTTTACCATTGTTAGCCACTTTTAAATAAGGTCTTCCGCGTGGTCCCTCTCTAGAATCTTCTGCGTTCTTTATTAATGTTTTAGCTTCCGACCAATTCTCTAAATCATCAGAATACATAAAGTTTGGTTTGAAGTCTGTACCTCTAAAGAACAGAAACAATCGATTGGATTCTTCGGATAAGCTTACAGGATTGGAATAGGTAGCTCCAAAAGAACCATTACCATAATTACTTATTTCTTGAACAGGTTCCCATTCTGTTACGTCATATTTATTTTTACTGATACGGTAGTACATTGGCTTTTTGTCGCCATGTGCTGTAAAGAAAGTAATGAGTCTGCCATCTTCTAAAGTAGTGATAGATGGATTTGCATGATCATCTTGATCTAACTTTTCCATGTGGGTTACATGCTTCGTCTCATTCGTTTTAGGGTTATAAGAAAAGCTTTCTATATCTCCTTCACTGTTTACATACCCGCCAAAATACATATCGTTAGCGTATAGTACTCTTGGATCAGAAAACCAACACCAAGCGCCATCATCAGTAATTTTTACATAGTCTTCTGCGGGATATTCGGTTTCTTGGGCAAATGCGGAGATACTTATTAAAAGCAGGCAAAATGCATTCAATACTTTATTCATATTTAGTTTTAGGTTGATTGAATTCCAAATATATAAAAATATTAAGGTGAATTTTACTTTTAACAGCATCAGTTATGTTAAAGTATTGATTATGTAAGGGTATTCAGCCAATGAGACGCGAATTAAATAGCTCTGGCGTAAGAGGTATAAAATAAAACAGGCCTTCGGATGACCGAAGACCTGTTTCTATAATTGTATTTTAAATAAACAATCTTTGGGCGAGCCTTAGTTGTTTATTTAATGTATTTATTTGCTTGTATTAGTCTAGAATAGCAGCAATTCCAGGAAGTGTTTTCCCTTCTAAGCTCTCTAGCATTGCACCACCTCCGGTAGAAACATAACTTACTTTATCTTCAAAACCGAATTGCTTAACAGCGGCAACAGAATCTCCACCACCAACAAGAGAGAACGCTCCTTTTTTAGTAGCCTCTTCTATAAAACTACCAATTGCGATGGTTCCTTTTGAGAAAGTTTCCATTTCGAAAACTCCAATAGGACCATTCCAAAGAATAGTTTTAGAATCTAAAATAACTTGCTTAAAATTCTCTAATGTTTTAGGACCAGCATCTAAACCTTGCCATCCGTCTGGAATCTCACTTACAGGAGAAATTTGAGTCTCAGCATCATTATTAAAATCATCCGCAGCAATTACGTCTACAGGTAAATGTACTTGAACTCCTTTTTCTTTAGCTTCTTTTAAAATACTAAGAGCCAACTCTTGTTTGTCATCTTCACAGATAGAATCTCCAATCTTTCCGCCTTGAGCTTTTACAAAAGTATATGTCATTCCACCACCAATAATTAGGTGATCTACTTTATCCAAAATGTTCTCGATGATTGTAATTTTAGACGATACTTTAGATCCTCCAAGAATAGCAGTAATTGGCTTTTCTCCAGTTTCCATTACTTTTCTGATCGACTCAATTTCTTTCGCCATTAAGTATCCAAAACATTTGTTTTCACCAAAAAACTTAGCTACAACAGTTGTAGACGCATGCGCACGGTGAGCAGTTCCAAAAGCATCATTTACGTAAATATCTCCTAGTTTAGAAAGTCCTTCAGCAAAAGTTTCTTCTCCCTTTTCTTCCTCTTCATGGAAACGTAAATTCTCTAGTAATAATACCTCTCCTGGTTGTAAAGCAGCAACAGCCTCTTCAGCAACTCTACCTACACATTTATCGATAAATTTAACTTGAACTCCAATGATTTCAGAAGCCTTACTAGCAAGGTGCTTTAAAGACATATCGTCTCTAACTTCCCCTTTAGGTCTCCCTAAATGACTCATTAAAACAGCGCTTCCACCATCTTCAAGAACCTTAATAACAGTTGGTTTAGCAGCCTCTATACGATTGGTGTCTGTAATATTAAATTCAGCATCCAATGGCACATTAAAATCTACACGGATTAAAGCTTTTTTATTTTCAAAATTAAAATCGTCTATCGTCTTCATCTTATTCTTGGGTTAATTAAGGCGCAAATTTAACTATTTATCGTTACCTAAGAAAACACAAAGAGTTATATAAAGTTAAATCGATATTAAATTCGTTACAATGTTAATTTTCAACGGTAGTTTAAAGGGTTATTGCTGAATTATTTTCAACTGAAATGTATTTTACGACACGTTTGTTAATTCGAAATACATTTTGATTCAATGTAACTTTTTCATAATAAAAATATAAACTACATTGAGCTTAAATTAAACCAATCAATTTTGAAAAAGGCATTATTTCTTTTATTATTAATAACGAATGGAATCATATTTTGCCAAACAAAAGATTATACCGGTACTGTAAAATCAAAAAGCGAAAACCTCCCTCTTCCTGGAGTCAATGTTATTATAAAGGGGACAAAAATTGGAACTCAAACAGATATTGATGGGAACTTCAAAATATCAGTTCCCGATTCTTTAGAGATATTAAGTTTTTCTTTCCTTGGAATGATAACTTTGGATTACAAGCTCAATGATGAAAAGAATATCGAAATACTTTTAAAGGATGATTGTAATATTGATTGGTTTGACATTAATCATGTAGGTTTTTATTTAAATAGTGGGCTTATTAATAATCCAGTTGGAGGACTGTTCCACTTTTCTTTTAAACCACATTATGATTGGCCAAATATTAAAACAGGAATTAGTTATCAAACCAATCTTAAAGAAAATGTGTTTATTAATGCTTACCTAAACCTACATCATCTTTTTGTAAGCTGTAATTTTAATGCTGATATTAATTCTTCCTATAGAAGCTTGGACTATGATAATAATATTGATTTATCTGCTTATTCAGTGGAAACAAGCCTTAACTTCAATAATTTTAGTGCGATAGTAGGTGTAAGTACTATTAACTTTAATAAAACATCAACAAATGAAAATATAAATTCTATTGGCCCAACAATAGGAGTTGGAACATGGATTGGACAACCTTTTTTAATGTCCGTATCTGCGAAAACTACGATTTACAAAAACTTGAATGAATACCATGTTGAGGTTAAAAAGCAGTATAAAGGAGTTTATGGATTTCTAAAATATTATAAAGTGAATGACTTTAATGAATTGAGCTTAGGGATTGGAATCGAACTGAGTTATTAAAATGCTAAGGTAAGGCACGTACAAGTAATCAAAATATCATTTGTAGAAACAAAAGAGAAAAGTTACTTTCACACCGTAAAGAAGAAAATATGCTTTTCAGCGAAGTTTTAGGGCAGGCTCATATAAAAAAACATCTAACGTATAGTGCCGATAATAGCAGGATACCACACGCACAACTATTTGTTGGGCCAGAGGGTAGCGGAGTGTTACCAGCGGCAATAGCATACGCACAATATGTTTTATGTGGCAATACAGATAGTGAGAACACTACAGGAAATGCTTCTTGCAACCTAAAATTTAATAACCTTACACATCCAGATTTACATTTTGCCTTTCCGGTGGCTACCACAGATAAGGTAAAGAAAAATCCCGTTAGTAATCACTTTTTAACCGAATGGAGAACCTTTGTAAAAGAGCAACCTTATGGTAATCTTTTCGATTGGTATCAGATTCTAGAGATAGAAAACAAACAAGGACTTATTGGTGTAGATGAGGCGCAAGATATTGTAAAATCATTATCGCTAAAAGCCTATGAAGGAGGGTATAAGGTGATGATTATTTGGATGGCAGATAAAATGAATACTGCTGCTGCCAATAAATTACTAAAGCTTATTGAAGAGCCTCCTAGCAAAACCTTTTTTATTCTTATTGCTGAAGATGAGGAGCAGATTATCCAAACCATTCGCTCTCGTTGTCAGATTTTACATTTCCCACCATTAGCAGAAAACGTAATAACGGAAGCCTTACAAGCAAAAGGATTGGATGCCAATGCGGCGCTTAAAATAGCACACCAAGCCAACGGAAATTATAATAAGGCGATAGATTTGGTGAACCGCGATTCTGAAGATTTGGTATTCGAAAAATGGTTTGTAAGCTGGGTACGTGCTGCATTTAAGGCGAGAGGAAATAAAGCCGTTATTCACGATTTACTTTCGTGGAGTGAGGAGGTTGCCAAAACAGGGCGCGAAACACAAAAGAAGTTTTTACTGTTCTGTATTGATGTTTTTAGGCAAGCAATGCTAGTAAATTATCAAGCAGGAGAGCTCGCCTTTATGGATTTCTCTGTGGAAGGATTTAAGCTAGAAAAATTTGCACCTTTTGTACATGGAAACAACATTCTCGAAATCACGGAAGAGCTTGAAGACGCCATTTACCATATTGAGCGTAACGGAAATTCTAAAATTATACTCACAGACGTTTCCATTAAACTTACACGCTTACTTCATACCAAAGAATAGTAGCTGTTTAAGCATCAGAATATCTTTTAACCCTCTTTAAGGGTAAATATCTCATGTAAAATACCAATACATTACACTACTTAGGGGTTTCCCCACAGGGTAGATAAGCTCCCCCACACCCAAAATAGTGCTCCCCACACGTATGAGAGGCTTCCCCACGCATAGTAAAGCCGTCCCCACGGGTAGAACACCATTCCCCACCGCGGGGAAAGACAAACTTGGTGTGGGGGAGGTTTGTGGTGATGTTATGATAGGCAATTAGTTACTGGGGAAACTTTTTTACTTGTGTGAAAAGTATAAAAGTCCATTTTGGTTTTAGTTGGTGTGGGTTTGTATACTACAGTTTTTAGGGTTTTTAATAATCTGTATAATATTTTCCTTCTGAAGGATTATGAGTTGTTAAAAAAATGTAAATTACTAGAAAATTTAACCATTATAAATCTATATAGTTACCTCTGCTGTAATGTTATACTGATAACTTGCTAATAGGTAATTATAACATAAATAAAATTAGCTACTTATACCCCATATTTATGCTTAAAAATACCGCCCTAATCTTGCTTCTTCTTTTTTTTAGATACGCTGAAGCTCAAATTACATTGACCCATAACATTGGGAACAAGCCTGTAAAAACTAATATTTCATCCTGTGAATATGAGGAATATTGGGCAAGGACATTTAAACTTTCTGATTTTGGAATATCCTCGGCAGATCAATTTATTATCAGATCTTCTCAAGTGGCTGTTAGTAATGCTTATAATGGTGCCATACTTCAGTTTAACTTCTATAGTATAGATTCAAATTTTCCTTACTCAACACCAAAATTAATAAGTTATGGAAATGTGGTAACTACTCCTTTAATTGGTGATACTCCTGAAATAGTTCAGATAGACTTTGATACGCCTATTGTTGTTCCTGCTGGTGTAGTAGGAATTTTAGTAGAAGTTTCTCAAAATAGTGATACTTATAATTCAGAGTATGCTAAAGTATCTATAGCTGGTACAAAACAGGATAATGACACTTCTTGGTTTAAGGGATGTAGAGAATTGTATACATATACTTCTACAGCTAACCTTGATATTCCTGTGCCAGATGCAAATTTTTATATTAACGTAACTGGAGAGACGAAGGCTACATCTAACTATGGGGCTAGTGCTACTTTAACACATAACATTTGTGATGATGTAATAGAAACAAGAATTTATTCTTGTAAGTCGTCTTATATATATTGGGCCAGAACTTTTGATTTGGAAGATTTTGGGATATCTACCAATGAAGAATTTATAATTAATTCAGGTCAAGTTGGAATTAATAAAGTAGGTTGGTTGCCTGAAATTAGTTTTAATATTTATAAGATTGATGATAATTTTCCTGCTTCTTTTTCAGAAACTGACTTAATAGGGAGTAGTCAGTACCAGCAGTTACCGCATGTTATAGGTACTAAATCTAGAATCATACAGGTGGATTTTGATACTCCTGTAGTCATTCCAGCTGGTGTTGAAAAGATATTGGTTGAGGTATATAAGGGAATTGTATATGGTGATGGATTAGCTTTTATAGCAGGAAGCACCCAAGATAATGACTTATCATGGCAAAGAGGGTGCGTACCAGGCGGGGCGAAGGGATATTTCTCTACTGCGGATTTAGGATACCCAGATGCAAATTTTTACATTAATGTTACAGGTAAAATAAACCATGTTACCAATAATTTTGATATGAATATTTCAAATATTTGTTCAGAGTTTTTAAAGGAATTTAGTGTAGAGAATAAGTCTAATATAGCATCTATAGCATGGGATTTTGGAGATCCATTGTCTGGAGCAAATAATACTTCTACAGATTTATCACCATTCCATGATTTTTCAGCAGATGGTAATTATACCATTACTGCTAAGGTAACTGCGATAGATGGAAGCGTAGAGTGGTTGACAGAAGATATTTATGTTAAAGAACCACCATATGCATATGGGATTAGTGATGTTTACGCTTGTGAAGATAATTTCAATTCGGGCATTTCTTCTTATTTTAATCTTTCAGAAGTAAAACAACAAGTTTTAAAAGGGCAAGTTAATAAAGTAGTTACTTTTATAGATGGTACAGGTAAAGAGTATAAAACAATCCCTAACCTTTTTACTAATACAATAAAAGACAGAGAGACAATAACAGTAAGAGTTGCTCATAAAGAAAATCTCTGCTGTTATTCTGAAACTACCTTTGATTTAATTATTAATAAACTGCCTGATTTAACAGCTGTTTCAGATTTGAGTGTTTGTGATGATGATAACGATGGTTTTTCAATCTTTAATTTAGAGCAAATGGAAACCTTAATTATAGGTGCTAACGCTAACTTAAAAGTGGAGTTTTATCATGAAGATGGAATACAAATATTAACGTCTTTAAATGCTGTTAATAATAAAATAGCAAATGAAGAAATGATAAAAGTCAAAGTTATTAATACTGATACAGATTGTTTTAATGAAGAATACTTTAAGCTAAAAGTAAATACACTACCTATAGCTAACTCCCTTCCAGAAATTATAGGTTGTGATGAGGATAATGATGGAATTTCGGAGTATTTCGATACTTCTAATGTAGCGACTTTAGTTTCTGGAAATCAAACTGGTGTAGAAATATCCTATTACGATTATAATGGAAAACAGCTACCAAATCCCTTACCAAATCCTTATACTAATTTGATACCATATCAAGAGGATATAACGGTTAGAGTGACTAATCTTATTACAGGATGTTTTGCAGAAACTTTATTAGTATTAAAAACATCTATAAAGCCAAAGGTTACTCAGCCAAACTCCTTATATGCTTGCGATGAAGGAGAAGGGTATGGTCTGTTTGATACCTCTGCATTAGAAAATGAGCTTATTGGCAACCAAACAAGTTTGACAATCTCGTATTATGATTCTAAAGGGGTTGCATTACCTAGTCCATTACCCATGCTTTTTAAAAATACGGAACCCTGGAATCAAACCATTTCAGTTAAAGTGGAAAATTCATTTAGTAACTTATGTGTATCAGAAACCACAGTTGACCTTGTCGTTCAAGCGCTTCCATCGATTCAAATGGAAAAGACATACTATTTATGTAATTTAGAACCATCATTACGGTTGTCTGTAGCTTCTAATTTAGATAATTATGAATGGAAGTATGAGAATGGTGATGTAATAGCTACTACAAGTAATGCAGAACTTATAAAGGCAGGTGATTATAGTTTAAAAGTAGGGAAGTTAAATAATGGTGTTTACTGCGAGAGTGAGTATAATTTTGAGTTAATAAGATCAGTGCTTCCTAAGATTGATGATGTAAAATATCAAGAATTATCTAGTAACAATTATATTGAGATTTTGGCTTCTGGAGACGGAGATTTTGAGTATTCTATCGATGGAATACACTATCAAAAAAGTAATTTATTTGAAAGAATTTCTGGAGGAAAATATATTGTTTATGTTAGAGATATCTTAGGTTGCGGGGAAGATTTTAAAGAAGTAACTTTAATAGATTACCCGAAGTTTTTTACCCCTAATTTAGATGGATATAATGATTATTGGCATATTAAAGGAATTAAAAAATACCCTAGATCAAGCACTTCAATTTTTGATAGATATGGAAAGCTATTAGCAAATTTAGATGCTAATTCTATGGGTTGGAATGGTTTGTATAATAATGTATTACTCCCACCTTCTGACTATTGGTTTAAAACAGATCTTGGAGACGGAAGAATATTTACAGGACATTTCACTTTAAAACGTTAATGTTACAACCAAAAAGCCACTCTGCAAGGAGTGGCTTTTTGATTTTAAAAATTATAATTTATGAAAGTCCTTTTTTGGATTCTTTAATAGCATGGTCGCAAGCTCTTGCTGTAAGCGCCATATAGGTTAACGACGGATTTTGTGTGGCTGTTGAGGTCATACAAGCGCCATCTGTTACATATACATTTTTACAGGCGTGTAGCTGGTTCCATTTGTTTAGAAGCGACGTTTTTGGGTCGTTCCCCATACGGACACCTCCCATTTCGTGGATATCAAGCCCTGGAGCTTTGTCTGGTACATCATGAACCTTAATATTGGTAAATCCTGCTACTTCAAACATTTCTGTAAACTGCTCTACATAATCGGCAATCATTTTTTCATCGTTATCATCATAATCTAAATTGATGCGTAACTGTGGGATTCCGTATTGATCTGTTTTTTCAGTATCCAAACTCAATGTACTTTCTTCTTTCGGAATGGTTTCTCCCATCATATGCGATCCTACACGCCAGTTTCCGTACTTTGGATTCACCAAGTTTTGTTTTAAATCTTCGCCGAGACCATCAGAATTCTGAATTATTTGTCGGTTAGCACCAAAGCCAGCAGCATACCCCCTTAGGAAGTCGGTTTCTTGCTTATGTACATTTCTAAACCTTGGTACATAGCCGCTTGTTGGTCTTCTTCCTTCCGTAGTAACATCTAAATTGCCATCGTATTCGGCACTCATGCTTACTCTATAGTTATGGAAAGCAATGTATTTTCCTAGCAGTCCGTTGTCGTTCCCCAATCCGTTCGGAAAGCGATTCGATTTAGAGTTAAGGAGAATCATATTCGAATTAAAAGCACTTGCATTTACAAATATAATAGGTGCAAAATATTCGGTTGTTTCTTTGGTATTAGCATCTATTACTAACACTCCCGTAGCCTTTTCTTTCTTATCATCATAAACAATAGAATGTACAACGGCATCGTGTTGCATGGTAAGGTTACCAGTTTTTTGCGCCCAAGGAAGGGTACTAGAGTTACTACTAAAGTAACCTCCAAACGGACAGCCACGACGACATAAATCTCGTGTTTGACACATGGCTCTTCCTTGTTTCATGAAGATGTCTTTGTTCTCGGTAATATGTGCGCAACGCCCATAGATTACATGACGCTCGTTATTATACTTTTCAGCAATAACCTTTTTAAAATATTCTTCCGTAGGATTTAACCCCATCGATTTTAAGAACTCCCCATCTGGAAGCACATCTATATTATCATATTCCCCAGAAATCCCAACGAATTTCTCCACATAGCTATACCACGGCGCAAGGTCTTTATAGCGGATTGGCCAGTCTACAGCGAAATCATCTCGCGCAGGACCTTCAAAGTCAAAGTCGCTTAAACGCTGTGTTTGTCTAGCCCAAAGAAGCGATTTACCTCCCGTTTGATACCCTCGAATCCAATCGAAAGGCTTCTCTTGAATATAAGGTTGCTCCTTATCTTTTGTAAAAAAGTGCTGTGAGTCTTCTTTAAAATTGTAACATCTAGCTGCTATTGGGTTCTCCTTTTGCGTATCGAACGTAGTTTGATTGGCATGCTTCATTTCCCAAGGCTGCATGTTGGTGGTTGGATAGTCTTTTATATGAGTTACATCTCTTCCGCGCTCTAAAACCAATGTTTTTAATCCTTTTTCGGCAAACTCTTTTGCGGCCCAACCGCCACTCATTCCTGAACCGATAACAATCGCGTCAAATGTATTTTTCTCTTTGCTGTCTATATTGAAGTTAGGCATTTATGTTTATTTTATCGGAAGCGTTAATCGTTTTAGTTTTATAAGAAAAAGAGCCAGGAACAAGTTTATATGGCATTAAGTTCGTCATATAATACTCACTGTTTTTATAACCCCAAACAGCAGTTTGTTTGGTGGTATGTAAGAAGGCAACGAGGTCTTCGTTTAGGCTTTCATCTTTAAATAGTTGTTGTAGGGTGGTAAGTTTTTCTTCAGCATTGAAATCTGAAAACTCATCTCCATATTTTTCTTTCACAGTAGGGTTAAATAGTCTTAAGCCTCTTAAGAAAGTGTCTTGTTTCTCTTTATCCGCACAATCGTCTAGCATTACCCAAACAAAATTCTGAATTTTTAGGGAAACGCCACCCGGAGTATCGGTTTCTGGGAGCATGGTATCAACAATTTCCTCGAATAATATTTCTTCGTCTTCTGTTATCTTTAGCTTATTAAGAACAATAGGAGTCCTTTTGTCTAAAAAACTACAAGAAGGCATAAGCATCATACCTCCGGTTAGTAGTCCTAAGCTTTTAATTGCATTACGTCTGTTCATTCATTTCAGTTTAGGTAGATTTTTATGTAGATTGATATAAAATCAGCAGTAAATATAATTATAAAGTTGTATAAATGTAAGAAAGCCTTTTAATTTTTGCGGAATTGAAAACTATATAGTTAAGAAGTTTCTTTGTTATGAAGTGTTGAAGGAGTAAAACCCTCCTTAATATGTGGTAAAACCTTTCAAATTTGTTAAATCTGCCTTTCCATTTTCTTGAAAAAGCGGTATTATTGCAGCTAATTTTAATTAGTCTAAATAAGATGAAATATCTTCTATGTTTATTTCTCCTAACATCGCTTTCTGTATTTTCACAAGATTATATTATTGAGGGTGTTGTAACAGGGGAGTCGAGTACTCCATTATCAGGAGTAAATGTTTCAGTTTTAAACAGCCATATAGGAACAACTACAGATTCTGAAGGGCATTTTACCTTAGCATTTGAAGCGGAGGGAACTTATCAAATAGTATTTTCTCATATGGGTTATCAAGCTATAAAGAGAGAAGTTAGTTTTACTGAAACGCAATCTAAAACCATTAATATTGTTTTAAAAGAAGATAACTATAGCCTTGATGAGGTAGTTATTGTTACAGAAAGTAGAGTGCCAGAAAGTCTTTCTGAAGTACCAAGTACTGTAAATGTTATTAGTAGTGAAGATATTTTTGAGCAATCTGTTATTGATGATAACCTCCCGAATATATTGGCATATAAAGTACCAGGATTATCGCCAAGCGAAGAAAGTCAGAATGCAATATCTACAAAACTAAGAGGGAGAGATCCTTTGGTGTTGATAGATGGGATTCCTCAGACGTCTCCATTGAGAGATGGGTCTAGAGATTTACGTACAATATCTTCTCAAGTATTAGAAAGGGTTGAGGTTATAAATGGTGCCAGTGCAACTTATGGAAATGGTGCTACAGGTGGAGTTATAAACTATATAACAAAGAAGCCTTTAATGGAAGATGGTACAAAGTTTATGCTTAATACTAAAGGTTCTTTTAACCTTGTTAATGTTGATGAAACCTTAGGGTTTTCTGTTAATCCATCGCTTTTTGTTAAAACGAATGATTTTGATATGGTTTTATCTGGAGAATATGGAGAAACAGGCGTACAGCGATCTGCAGACGGAGAAGTAATAGGGCCACTTTATGGATTAGGAGAGACAACATCTATTAATTTCTTCGGTAAGTTAGGGTATCAAGTTGCCGATAAGCATCGTTTGGAGTTTATGGCAAATACATACCATAGCGAGCAGGATAGTAAGTATATTACTCAAGGAGGAACTTATGGCGGTGAGCCAGCAATTGGAGTTATTGGAGATTCGGATATAAAAGGAGGAACACCAAAAAATATAAACCTATATTTTAAATACTTAGGGGAAGATATTTTTTGGAATACCGATCTTAATGCTACAGCTTATTATAATGATTCTGATAATGTTTTTGAAGGTTACAATAAAATATTAGCTACAAACCAAGGATTGCGCTTCAACTTTAATACTAATGTTAGCGTTAGTCAAAACGCTAATTTATCTCTTACCTATGGATTGGATTTATTAGACGATTTTACTGTGCAAAAAGGACTGGATGAGAGTTTGGTTACACCAGAAATAGATTTAGAAAGTGTAGCTCCTTATGCGCAAGCTAAATTAGTGTTTAGCTCAGGTTTTGTTGTGAAAGGAGGGATTAGATATGAGGATTTAAATGTTAATATCGGGGAGTACCCTTTTGAAGGAGAACTTTTAGATGGAAAATCTTTTAATGACCATGCTCTTGTATTTAACGCTGGTTTAAAATACAATAAATGGAAACCGCTTAAGCCGTTTGTTAGTTTTTCTCAAGGATATACCATTGGAGATATTGGTTTGGCGCTTAGAAATGGATTATCTGTAAATGATTTTAAAGTGGATCCGGGGATTACAAATAATTATGAAATCGGATTTGATGGAGATTTAGGGATTTTTAATTATCAAGTGGCTGGTTATTATAGCACGTCAGAAAAAGGGGTTCGTTTTATAGAAGTTTCACCAGGTACTTATGAAACTAGTATACAGCCACAAAAAATATATGGAATTGAGGCTATTGTATCTGCACCAATTGGAGATAAGCTTACATTATCTACATCTGTTGGATATGTAGATGGGAAAGAAGATAGCGATAACGATTCTAGTTATGAATCTGAGTTGTATAATGCCATTGTTCCGCCATTGAAATTAACAGGTTCTGTGAATTATATGATTTTAGATAATTGGAGTGTGTTACTTCAAGCCCTTCATATAGGTAGTAGAGATGTTTTTTCTGATGATGAATTAGGTCAATATGGTAAAAATCCAATTACAGGATATACGTTATTAGATTTATATACTGGATATACTATGGATAAAGTGAAATTCACGATGGGTATTAATAATTTGTTTAATGCTGATTATTTCCCAGTTAATTCTGAAGTACGAGGAACTGGACCATATTACCAGAAGGGGCGTGGGATGACTTTAACGCTAGGAGCTGTGCTTACAATTGATTAAGAAGTTCTTATAGAAACTATATAAAATGAAAAAATCCATCTGAAAAGATGGATTTTTTTTTGAGGCATCGAGCGGATTCGAACCGCTGTACAAGGTTTTGCAGACCTCTGCCTAGCCGCTCGGCCACGATGCCTTTTTACAGTGCGCAAATGTAATAAAAATATTGCTCTTTATCCAAAAGTATTTTTAAAATTGAGAATTGCTTCTCGATTCTACCTTTTTTATTATTGAAATATTAAGTCTAATACTTTTTATATAAGTGAGTTACGCTTGTTTTGTAAGATTAATAATCAATAGAGAGTTACCTCGTAATTGTCATCTGTATGGTAACTTGTTCTACATTGCCGCCAATTGGAGGATTGATTTTAGAAACTTCTACAGTAGCTTCTTCAGCAATATTTATCTCATCAAGAATTCTATCTAAAATACGTTTCCCTACATGTTCTAATAGTTTGGAACGGATAGCCATTTCTTCTTTTACAATCCTATTTATCTGTACGTAATCTACGGTGTCTTTAAGATTGTCTGAGGCTGCCGAAGGCTGTAAATTAGCTTTTACAGCTACATCTACACGGTAATCGCTTCCTATTTTACCTTCTTCTACCAAGCATCCGTGGTAGGCGTAGACTTGTATATTGGTAACTTTTATAATTCCCACTATCGTATTGTTTTATGCGTGCAAAGATACAAACTAAAGTGTATTGTAGTCCATTTCCGCTAGATGCTTTTGTTTCTTGATCTAATTAAAAAACGCAAGAATCGAAATCCTTGCGTTTAATAGTTTTACTTTTTAATTCTACCTGGCTCCCTATTTTCGCTTCCTTCGGTATTTGTTAAAGCATCTCCTAACTCCGCTCGTTTTGCATCGGCAAGCTTTGTTATCTGTTTAACAATATCAGGGTGTTTGTCTATTACATTTACAGTTTCAGAAGAATCTGTTGCTAGATCATAAAGTTCCATTTTCTCCATGTCTATAAACTTATAAGACCCCGGCAGACCATCTTTTCCTTGTGGTTGCCCATCCATAGTTCTATAATTGTGTGGGAAATAGAGCTTCCAGTCTTTATAACGCACAGCATGCAATTCGTTTACACGGTAGTAGTAGTAAAATGCATCGTGTGGAGATTCTGTTTCTTCTCCTTTAAATACATCCCATACATTCATCCCGTCAATTTTTTTCTTCGGAAGATTACTATTCGTTACTTTAGCTATAGTCGGTAAAATATCGATAGCCATTACAGGTGTACTTATTGTTTTGTTTGCTGGCAATTCCCCTGGAAAACGTGCTATAAAAGGAACACGCTGACCACCTTCCCAAGAAGTTCCTTTTCCTTCACGGAATGGTAAAGCCGAACCTGCATGGTTTCCGTAGGCTAACCACGGACCGTTGTCTGAAGTAAAAATTACAAGCGTATTATCGTCTATTCCTTGTTCTTTAAGTGTTTTTAGAATCTGACCAACACTCCAATCGATTTCCATAATAACATCTCCATAGAGACCTCTTTCTGATTTCCCTTTGAATTTATCTGACACAAAAAGTGGAACATGAGGTTGCGGATGTGCAACATATAAAAAGAAAGGATTCTCTTTATTTTTTTCAATAAAAGATACCGCATGCTCTGTAATCTGTGTTGTTAATTGTGATTGATCGTTTAGCGTATCTATAACCTTATCATTTTCATACAAGGCAAGAGGTTTAAAGTTAAAAACAGGGCCTTGTTGCGGATGATTAGGCCACATATCATTAGAATATGGGATTCCGAAATACTCATCGAAACCTTGATTGGTAGGCATAAACTCAGGAGCATCTCCCAAATGCCATTTTCCATATATAGCAGTGTTGTAACCTTGTTCTTTTAGCATTTCTGCCAATGTAGTTTCCTCAGGATTTAATCCGATGTCTGCATCTGGCATAAGTGCATTGTGGATTCCTACACGGTTAGGATAACAACCCGTAAGGTAACTCGCTCTTGAAGCAGAACAGATTGGCTGTGTGGCAGAAAAGTCTGTTAGTCGGACTCCCTCTTTTGCCATTTGATCTAAATAAGGTGTTTTAATGTCTGGGGAACCAAAGCAAGCAAGGTCTTCATAACCTTGATCGTCTGTAATAACAAGAACTACGTTTGGTGGATTCTTCTCTTTAGTTACGGTTTCAGTTGCTTTTTTTTTGTCTTCTTTACATGATAAAAATAAGAATGTAGAAGAAAGTAATAATAAAAAAGCTGTTTTAGTAGTGGTATAATGTTTCATAAAAACAAAAATAGCTTAAAAACCCGAAGTTTAAAAGCTATGATTGTAAATCTATTTTTATGTGATTTTTGTTATTTAAACATCATCAAAATCGATGGAGATACTATCTGTTGTAGGATGCGCTTGGCACGTAAGGATAAGTCCTTCTTCAATCTCTCCGTCTGTTAGAATCTGATTTTTAATCATTTCTACTTTTCCTTCTGTTAATCGTGCTACACAACTACTACAAACACCACCTTGACAAGAATATGGAGCGTCTAGATCTTCCGCTAAAACAGCATCGAGTACACGCTGTTTTTTATCCATTACAATCTCCGTTTCTTCATCGTCAATAAGAACTTTAACCTTTGTTTTTCCATCTTCAATAGAATCTGGAACTTCAGAATGATCGTCTGAAGTGGTAAAGTGCTCAATATGAATTTTGTCTTGAGAAATACCGTTTTCTTTTAAGGTTTCTGAAGTACTTTCAATCATTGCTTCTGGTCCGCAGATATAGAAAGCATCTATTGGAGTGTCTTTATGCTTGTTTTTTAGAATGAAGTTGATTGTAGAGCGTTCTATGCGTCCAAATAAAGAATCAACCTCTTCTGTCTGACTGTAAATGAATTGCGCGCTTAATCTATCTGGGAATTCTTGTACTAATTCTAAAAGATCTTTGTGGAACATCGTTTCTTCTAGCGATTTATTTCCATAAACAAGTATGAAATTATTATCGCTATTTTGCAATGCATCCTTTACGATACTCATTATTGGGGTTATTCCACTTCCTGCAACAAAGGCAGCAATATTTTTACCTTTATATTGAGTAGCATCAAAAGTAAATCGCCCTTCTGGTGGGTGAACTTCTAACACATCACCAACTTTAATAGTCTGTGCATACTTAGAGAAAGTTCCGTTAGGCATTTCTTTAATTCCAACAGAAATAGTAGCTTCATTTTTCCCAGAACATATAGAATACGAACGACGTAACTCTTTCCCGTCTATTTCTTTTTTGATAGTAATGTATTGCCCAGGAGTAAATTTGTATTTGCTAGCCAGATCTTCTGGAATTTCAAAAGTTACAACTACGGCTTTTGGTGTTATTTTGTGTATTGCTATTACTTTAAGCGAATGAAAATGAGTCATCAATAATATTTTTGGCAAAAATAGACATTGCTAGCACTTAAAAAAATGACATTAAGAAAAATTTATACATAACTTTCTTATGTATGTAGCTATTTTCTATACTTTTTAAGTGTGTTGAATTGATATTACGGTATTTCTAAACTTTAAATTGGAAATATAGACGATAGTATCTGACATGAAAGCAACAAAGGATTTTCAGGAAACTTATGAATGTGATAATCAATTTTTGTCGGGTATATCCAGAATATAAACTATTAAAAGCGTAGTTTTTGTAACAAATTAATAACTTACGCTACTAACATATAGAACATAACCACCAATTTTATGATAAAACACTTTTTTACACTTCAGTGGAAGGCTTTTTTTAGGTCTGCTTCCTTTTCATCCAATCTTGTGATGAAAATCTTCATGGGTTTTATGGCGCTTTATATGATTGCTACCTTTTCTGTAATGGGAGGCGCTGCCTATTATGTGATTGAAGAGAAGCTTGAATTAAATGCTTTGGAAGTCGTTAGTCGATTTCTAATGTATTACTTGGTATTGGATTTACTTTTTAGATATATGCTGCAGAAAATGCCTGTAGTAAATATCAAACCATTATTATACCTGCCTTTTAAGAAAGGGAAGATTGTTCAGTTCAGTTTATGGAAAACTGTTTTTTCGTTTTTTAATATCATCCATATATTCTTTTTTCTCCCGTTTTCCGTAGCCTTAATAATGAATGGCTATGAACCGATTCAGGTTTTTACATGGTTTATAGGAGTTTTTGCGCTTGTTTATTGTAATAACTTCATTAATATTTTTATGAATGGCGTTGGGGTGTTGTTAGCCATTGTTTTTGCAATAATAGTTATGATGGCGGGACTTCAATATTATGAAATTTTTGATGTTACCTTATATACAGGGCAGGTTTTTCAAGCGTTTTACGGAATTCCATATTTAGCTCTTATTCCGATAGCCCTTTTAATAACATTGTATTTTGTAGCTTTTAATTATTTTAAAAAGAATCTATATCTCGATGCAGGTCTTGCTACAAAACATCAAGAGGCAAAAGCAGAGAATTTAGATTGGTTGAATCGCTTTGGAAGTATTTCTGTGTTTCTTAAGAATGATATCAAACTTATAAAGAGGAATAAACGCTCTAAAACAGCTGTTTTTATGAGTTTTCTTTTTGTTTTTTACGGGCTTTTATTTTTTTCCAATGCCATCGAAGTATATCAAGGTGCTCCGTGGAGAATCTTTGCCGCTATTTTTGTAACAGGAGGTTTTCTATTTAGCTTCGGACAGTTTGTGCCGAGTTGGGATAGCTCCTATTACCCATTGATGATGAGTCAGAATATACGTTACCGCGATTATCTAGACTCTAAATGGTGGCTCATGGTAATAGCAACAATTATAACCACTATTGTAGCCTCTTTCTATTTGTATTTCGGTTGGGAAATTTATCTCGCTGTTATCACTGGAGCTGTTTATAATATAGGAGTGAATTCTCATATGGTTTTATGGGGAGGTGCTTATATAAAAACACCAATTGATTTAACGAGTAATAAAAAAGCTTTTGGCGACTCTCAAGCCTTTAATGCAAAGACGCTTTTACTTACAATTCCTAAAATGATTCTTCCAGTGTTACTTTATGCGCTTGGTCATTATACCGTTGGTCCTTTTTTAGGATACGGATTGGTTATTCTAGCAGGAATAGCTGGTTTTGCTTTAAAGGAAAAGGTATTTAATAAGATCGAGAAAGTTTATAAAACAGAGAAGTACAAAACATTAGCCGCTTACAAACAAAAAAATTAAGACCATGATTACTATAGAAAATCTTTCAAAAACATATAACGGAAATACAGTTTTATCAATTGAGCAACTTCAAATCCCAGGGGGGCAAATATTCGGTTTAGTTGGAAATAATGGAGCAGGAAAAACTACACTTTTTAGTTTGTTGCTTGATTTAATTCAACCTTCTACGGGTTTTGTAGAAAATAACGGTTTTAAAGTCAACGAAAGTGAAGAT
Source organism: Joostella sp. (assembly GCF_048266025.1). Classification (NCBI taxonomy): domain Bacteria; kingdom Pseudomonadati; phylum Bacteroidota; class Flavobacteriia; order Flavobacteriales; family Flavobacteriaceae; genus Joostella; species Joostella sp. The sequence continues at coordinate 784,488 of NZ_JBLXAF010000001.1, forward strand.
TGGAAGCCATTAACTGCTGCATTTATAGATGAAACCTTCTTAATAGGCTATTTAACTCCAGAAGAATATTTTTATTTTATCGGGGAATTAAGAGGTCAGAATAAAGAAGATATCGATGAGTTTCTAGTTCCTTTTCAAGAATTTTTCCACGGAGAGATTCTAGGAGGTAAAAAATACCTTAGAGATTTATCAAAAGGAAATCAGAAGAAAGTTGGAATTGTGGCTGCTTTTATAGGGAAGCCAAAAGTGGTGATTTTAGATGAGCCATTTGCAAACTTAGATCCTACAACGCAAATCCGATTAAAAAAATTAATAACTACCTATAAAGACGATGCAGAAGTTACCGTTTTAGTTTCTAGTCACGATTTGGCGCATGTTACAGAAGTTTGCCAACGAATTGTAGTTTTAGAAAAAGGAAAAACGGTAAAAGACATTCAGAAATCGGAAGCTACTTTAAAAGAGTTAGAAACTTTTTTTTCTGAAGAGATTTTAAATGAAACTGCTGCTGTGTTGCCGGAAGAATATAAGGACTAAAGGTGAGGTTTTTGCAAAGAATTATGTTATAAATAAAGCTAAAGAATAAATTGAGTAATTGTATCAACCTAGAGTGATGTTTAAAAAGTATTTCATATTATCAGTTTTATTTACAATTTACTTTTGTCATGCAGGCTTTTCTCAAAAAATCCTAAAAGGTGAAGTTGTAGATGCTAAAACAGCTGAGGCAATTCCGTATGTTAGTATAGGTGTTTATGGAGAAAATGTTGGCACAATTTCCAAGGAAGATGGTTCATTTAATTTATCTCTTGTAGAGAATAACATGGCTGTATCGATTACTTTTTCATGTATTGGATATAAAAGCAAATCCGTTCCTATTTCAATTTTAAAAGCAAATCCTAAGGTGTTTTTAGAACAAGAAATTTTACTTCTGGATGAGGTTGTTTTGGAAAAATCTAAAAAACTTAAGCAAGAGAACAAAAAGATTGGCGGTTATAAGCAGTCTATATATAATACCGGCGAAGCCAATACTGACGCTTATGGTAAAGGAAAAGAATATGGTATAAAAATAGATAATACAGGTTTTGAATATAAAATTGATAAAATAAATTTTTCCTTAAAAGAGAATACGATAGATAGTATTTTATTTCGAATGAATTTGTATAAACTTTCTTCTGATGGTTTACCTAAAGAATCAATTTTAAAGAATCAGCTTTTTGTAAAGAGTTATAAAAATGAACACTTAATAACTATTGATGTTTCAGATGAGTCGTTGTTTGTTAATGAAGATGTCGTTGTAACCATCGAGCCTGTTCGTCTTTGGTACAAGTCTAGTAATGATAATATGCTTTTTTATGCACAAACAAAGGGGCGTAATATTCAGACTTTTCTACGAGAAACAAGTATGTCTAATTGGATTGTAGGTGAGCTTCCTCCGTTTTCTATATTTTTCGATATCACTTATTATAAATAGTAATAAGTAATTTACATTTCAGTTTTATTCTATTCAGCAGGATTATTAAAAAATGTAATCCTTGTCTTTTCGTAGAATAAAACTATAGAATCTTCTATGTTTAAATTTAAAATTGATATTGGTTGTAAGTACTACGAGTTTAAAGACCCGAGTATAGTTTTTGTGAAATCAATTTATAGGAATGTTATTGGGAGCAGAAAGGAGTTAACAATGCTAAGTTAACTTTGTATTAGTGATTTTAGAAAGTAAATAAAGTGTTTATAATAAAGAACATCCACATGTTGTAAACTTTTCCTCTTTATAGGTTTCATCAAGATTTATTAATTCATAAAAACGGTGTGAACAAAAAAATAATGTATTTTTACCTCATATCAGCAATAAATAGTCAACTTCAAAGTTACTCACTTGGGGTTTAGTATTTTGGTGATGGTGTTTAAAATGAAATGTTTACCGTATAATAATGTTTCGAATAAGTGTTTCGAGGCAGTTTATAATTGCAACTAATAGGCTTTGAATAAATACCTTAAAATAACTACGTATCTTCTTTTTATGGTGCTCGTTTTAGTGGCGTGTTCTACCAAGAAAGATGCTTTTGTTAATAGAAATTGGCATGCATTAAATACAAAATTCAATGTCTTGCACAATGGAAAAGAAGCACTTGCTAAAGGGCAAGAAGAGCTTATAACCAATTACGTAGATAATTACTGGGAATTGCTTCCTGTGGAGCGAATGGAAATTCGTGAGGAGATAATTATTGATACTGCTCAGTTAAATCCAAACTTTAGAAGAGCTGAAGATAAAGCTACCAAAGCAATCCAGAAACATGGAATGAATATTGGTGGTCAAGAGCGTAATCCGCAGATCGATGAGGCTTATTTGCTTCTTGGAAAAGCTCGTTACTACGATCAGCGTTTTGTGCCTGCGTTAGAGGCTTTTAATTACATCCTTTTAAAATATACCGATAGCGATATTATCCACCAAGCAGCCATTTGGCGTGAGAAAACCAATATCCGAATGGAGAATGAGGAGGTGGCAATTACCAATTTAAAGAAAGTACTTCAGTTAGACATTACAGAGCAAGAATATGCAGATGCTTCTGCAATGATGGCGCAGGCGTATATTAATTTAGAACAAAAGGATAGTGCTATCTTCCGATTAAAATTAGCTTCCAATACTGCTAAAAATTACGAAGAAGTAGGGCGTTATAACTATATAATAGGTCAGCTTTACGATGAGAAAGGGGAGTTGGATAGTGCGAATATTGCGTTTGATAAGGTTATCGCGTTAAAGAGAAAAACTCCACGTGTTTATATGATTAATGCTTATGTGGAGAAGATTAAAAATTTATATGAAAGAGGAGAAGAGGACTCAACTTTATTGGCAGCTCTTGATAAGTTAGAACGAAATCGGGAAAACAGACCTTATTTAGGTAAGTTGTATCGCTTGAATGCTATGTATTACCTCAATAATGAACAATATGATTGGGCGCAGTATTATTTAAACGAATCGATTAAGAATACGGTTAACGATCCTAATTTATTGGCTTTAGATTATGAAAACTTAGCCACCATGTATTTTGATAATGCATATTATGCAGATGCTGGTGCTTATTATGATAGTACACTTACTAATTTGAATGTGAATTCTAAAAAATTTAGAACGTTAACTCGAAAGAGAGAAAATCTAGAAAGTGTTATAAAATATGAAGCTATTGCAGCTAGAAATGACAGTATTCTTTATATCGTTGGATTGCCAGAAGGGGAGAGAAAAATGTTTTATCAGCGGCATATAGATTCCTTAAAAGTAGAAGAGGCAAAAGCTAAAGAAAGAGCGGAAATAGCGCAGTTACAAGAAAATAGTTATGCTGGAGCATCAGGCTTTAGGAATAATAATAAAAGCGGAGGCTCCGATTTTTATTTCTATAATCCTTCAAGTGTGCAATATGGTGTTCAGGAGTTTAAGAAAATCTGGGGAAATAGAACCTTGGAAGATGATTGGAGGCTGAATAATAAAATGACTTCTGTGCAAGAAACCGCAATTGCTTCAGAAGAAATAAATACAGATAATGCCGATTATTATACGGTGGACTATTATTTAGACCAACTTCCTCAAGATCCTTCAGCAATAGACAGTATAAAAAAGGATTATAATTTTGCTAACTATCAGCTTGGGTTAATTTATAAGGAGAAGTTTGTAGAATATGAATTGGCGGCGAATAAGTTAGAAACACTACTTGATAATGATCCTGAAGAGCGTTTGGTACTTCCTGCCAAGTATAATTTGTATAAAATCTATCAACAATTAGAATCGCCATTAGCAGATCAGTATAAAAATGATATTATTAATAATCATAGCGGATCTCGATATGCGGAGCTATTAGAAAATCCATCTGCTATTCTTGCTGATGATGGAACGAGTCCGAGTACAGTTTATGCTACTCTTTATGATGATTTTGAAAATCAAAACTATGAAAAGGTAATTGCTGAAGCAGACAAGAATATCTCTAAATATAATGGAGAAGATGTTATGCTGAAGTTTGAAATGTTGAAAGCTTCTGCTAACGCAAGATTATATGGTGTTGATGCTTATAAAAAGTCATTAAGTAGCATTGCTTTAAACTATCCTAATTCGCCAGAAGGGGCAGAGGCGCAGCGAATTATAGACGAGGCGTTGCCTATAATTGCAGATACAACTTTTAATATGGATCCGATTGCTTCTAACCAATGGAAAATTATTTATCCTTTTGATAGAAATAGTGATGCAGCAATCAAAAAGCTTACGGATAAGATAGACCGTTCTTTGAAAGACCTTAAATACACACATGTAACGTACTCTAAAGACGTTTACAATCCTAATAAAGTATTTTTGGTGGTTCATGGTTTTGACACGAAGTTACATGCAGAAGGATACGCGGAGCTATTAAACATTAACAAAGATTATTTGGTTGACAATGAGAAATTTGTAATTTCGTCAAGCAACTATAAAAAAGTGCAAATACATAAGAACCTAACTTCTTATTTGTCTGATATAGAGAAAAGTAAAATCAATAACCCAAGTCTTAATAACTAATAGAGATGTTCGCAGAATCAAAGAAAAACAGAGTAGAGCCTGTTTCAGGACAAACAAATAGAATTGTAGAAAACACTAAAATTAAAGGAGATTTAACTTCCGAAGCAGATATCCGTATTGACGGAGAATTGGAAGGGAGTATTATTGCAAAAGGAAAAGTAGTAATAGGAAGATCTGGAAAAGTTAGCGGAAAAATACAATGTATGAATGCTGATGTAGAAGGGAGATTTGATGGAGATCTTAAAGTTGAAAATGTACTAACCCTAAAAGGTACTGCGGTAATAGAAGGAGATGTTGTGGTAGGTAAATTGGCTGTGGAGCCAGGAGCTACTTTTAATGCTGCTTGTTCTATGAAAGGTGCTTCTTTAAAATCTTTAAAAGAAGATGAACAAAGACAACCAAAAGCAAACGAAAAATCAGCTTAGTTCTTGGGTAAAGTTTACTAATATTGGTTTGCAAATGGGTATTATAATTGCAGCAGGTGCTTTTTTTGGTGTCTGGTTAGATGAAAAATTCCCGAATGATTATTCTGCATACACCATTATTTTTTCCCTATTAGCAGTTTTTATATCCTTGTATAATGTATATCGCCAAGTAAAATCACTTGGAGAAAAAGAAAATTAGCAACCCATAACTACTATGGGTTTTTTAAAATGAAACAGAAATTAATTCCTTTTTTAAGCGTACTGATTCCACTTACAATTATTCTTGCAGTCGCTCAGTATTTTATTCAAGCAAATATCTTCCCAGAGACAACGTTCTTTTATAGTACGTGGATTATTTATACATTTCATTTTGTAATCACCCTTATTATATACATATCTATATTGGCAGTTCATAATGTGTTGCCAGATAAAACAGGTCTCGCATTTTTAGCTTTTACTGGCTTAAAGATGTTTGCTGCGATCGTTTTTTTGATTCCTTTATTTCAAAATGATATGGCTAACCCTATTCCAACGGTGTTTAGTTTTTTTATTCCGTACTTCATCTATTTGTTTTTAGAAGCTTTTTATGTTATAAAACTCTTGAAATGAGGTCTTTTTGATATAAAAATTTCTTTTCGCTTTATATAGAAAAAAAAATAGTTGTTAACTTCCTAATGTGAATAAATAATGTACCTTTGCACCAAATTTTTGAGGAGCATATATTTTATTTTTAATTAGGTATGAGGATAGCACAGAAATCTATCAAGAGATTTTTTCTTTTAGCAATGTTTTTTGTTTCTTTAGGAGCAAGCGCTCAGGAGCACGAAAACGCTCATAGTGAGGACACTACAGATGAAGCTTTTAATCCAACGGATTTAATAAATCATCACATATCGGATTCTCATGAATTCCATATTGCAGATGTGGGCGGAAAAGCAATTTCCATGCCACTTCCTGTAATTTTATGGACAGAGAATGGTTTAGTAACATTTATGTCTTCAGAATTTCATCATGATGAAAATGGAGAAGTTATTGTAGAACGTAACGGACAAAAATTTGCACGTGTTCATGATGAAATATATTATGCAGATGGAGGTTTGTCTTTTGATGAGGAGCATCATGTTACAAATTCACGTCCTTTAAACTTTTCGATTACAAAAAATGTATTCACTTTAATGGTTACAGCAATATTAATGTTGTTAATATTTATTCCTGTAGCTAATTCTTACAAGAAAAATAAAAGAGCACCAAAAGGTATTGCAGGTTTTATGGAGCCTTTAATCGTTTTTGTTAGAGACGATATTGCGAGACCTAATATTGGAGAGAAAAAATACAAAAAATACATGCCGTATTTATTAACTGTATTTTTCTTAATCTGGATAGGTAACCTTTTCGGATTAATTCCATTTTTTCCTTTCCAAGGAACACTTACAAATGATATTTTATTTACAGGAGTATTAGCAACCTTTACTTTCTTGCTTACTATTTTTAGTGGTAACAAAGCATATTGGGGGCATATATTCGCAACTCCAGGAGTTCCAAAATGGTTATTACCAATTATGATTCCTGTGGAGGTTTTAGGAATGTTTACAAAGCCTTTTGCTTTAATGATTCGTTTATTCGCTAACATTACAGCAGGACATATTATTATATTGAGTTTAATGTCGTTGATTTTTATTTTCGAATCAGCAGCTGTATCACCTATATCTATAGCATTTTCATTGTTTATGTATGGATTAGAGTTATTGGTAGCGGCATTACAAGCGTATGTGTTTACGTTACTATCTGCTTTATTTATTGGGCAGGCGGTAGAAGACCACCATTAATATTGAGTTTTATTTATTAACTATTATAAATTTTTTATTATGATTTTAGCTGGAATAGGAGCTGGATTAGCTGCCATCGGTGCAGGTTTAGGTATCGGTAAAATTGGTGGATCTGCAATGGATGCTATTGCACGTCAGCCAGAAGCGGCTTCAAAAATTCAAACTGCCATGATTATTGCTGCTGCACTTATTGAGGGTGTTGCACTTTTCGCAGTGGTTGTTGCGTTAATCGCAAAATAATTTTTGACAAAAAACAAACAACGCTACAACGGTTGGTTGTAGCGTTGTTTACTCATTAAGTGAGTTTTATGCTTTAAATATTTGATTTATAAATGATAAAGTGTCATTTTTACAATCGTTTTAATTTAAAGTGTATGATTACGTTCCACGAGAGTTAAGATTTATCAGTGGAAATTAAAAACTAGAAAACGTTATTTAATATTTTTTATAATGAATATTACACATCCTGAAAGTTTAATTTTTTGGTCTATAATAGTTTTTGTAATTCTATTTATACTATTACGTAAGTTTGCTTGGAAGCCAATTTTAGGAGCTGTTAGCACAAGAGAAGAGTCTATCAATAAGGCTTTAGAATCTGCTGAAGAAGCTCGTAAAGAGTTACAAAATCTTCAATCTGATAATGAGAAATTGATTCAAGAAGCGCGTGCAGAAAGAGACACTATGTTGAAGGAAGCACGTCAGATCAAAGAAGCTATGATTGCTGAAGCGAAAGAAGAAGCACAGGCGCAAGCTGATAAAGTTATCAAGCAAGCACAGCAAACAATTCAAAGTGAAAAGCAAGCTGCCGTTGCTGAATTGAAAAATCAAGTAGCTAATTTATCAGTAGAAATAGCAGAGAAAGTAGTTAAATCTGAGCTTTCGTCTAAAGAAAAGCAATTACAGCTTGTAGACGATATGTTAAAAGAGGTTACTTTAAACTAATTTGTAAGAAGGAATACCATGAAAGGTACCAGAGCAGGAAATAGATACGCGAAAGCTGTTTTAGATTACGCAAAGGAGCAAGATGCTCTTGATGTAGTTGGAGCAGATATGAAAGATATCTATAATACTATAAACGGAAATGAAGAATTGGAAGGGATGCTTCAAAGTCCGGTTATCAAATTATCTGATAAGCAAGCAGCATTAAACGAAATTTTTTCTGGAGTGAATCCTGTTTCTTTAAGGCTGATAGCTGTGCTTATAGAGAACAACCGTATTAATTTATTAAAAGTGGTTGCTGAAAAGTATATCGTATTATATGATAAATTGAGAGGAAAAGAGCTTGCAGTAGTTACAACGGCAGTTCCTTTATCATCAGAATTAGAGCAAAAAGTTCTAGACAAGGTAAAAGAGCTAACGGGTAATACCGCAACAATAAAAAATATAATTGATGAAAGTATTATCGGTGGATTTATCCTTAGAGTAGGAGATTTACAGTATAATGCTAGTATAGCAAACCAGTTGAGTAACCTTAAGAGAGGTTTACATAACAACGCATACGTTTCTTAATAACTAAAATAAAAAGGTAGGATGTTTTAATTTTAAAGCATCTAAAATCTAAATACTAAATAAAGATGGCTGAAGTTAAAGCGGCTGAGGTATCAGCAATATTAAAAAAGCAACTATCAGGATTTGAAGCGAAAGCTTCATTGGACGAAGTAGGAACTGTACTCCAGATAGGAGATGGTATCGCCCGAGTTTATGGATTGTCTAATGCACAATATGGTGAGTTAGTACAGTTTGAATCTGGGTTAGAAGGTATCGTACTTAACCTTGAGGAAGACAATGTTGGTATTGTTTTGTTAGGTCCTTCAAAAGGAATTAAAGAGGGTGATACTGTAAAGCGTACACAGCGTATCGCATCTATTAAAGTAGGTGAGAAAATGGTAGGTCGTGTAGTTGATACTTTAGGAAATCCTATTGATGGTAAAGGTCCTATTGGTGGAGATCTTTATGAGATGCCTTTAGAGCGTAAAGCTCCTGGAGTTATCTTCCGTCAACCAGTAACAGAACCATTACAAACAGGTATCAAATCTATCGATGCGATGATTCCTGTAGGTAGAGGACAACGTGAGTTGGTTATTGGAGACCGTCAAACTGGTAAAACTACCGTTTGTATTGATACCATTATCAACCAAAAAGAATTTTACGATGCTGGTAAGCCAGTATTTTGTATATATGTTGCGATTGGACAAAAAGCTTCTACAGTAGCTGCAATTGCTAAAACTCTTGAAGATAAGGGAGCGTTAGCATATACAGTAATCGTAGCTGCAAATGCATCTGATCCTGCTCCAATGCAAGTTTATGCTCCTTTCGCAGGTGCTGCAATTGGAGAGTACTTTAGAGATACAGGAAGACCTGCATTAATTGTTTATGATGATTTATCCAAACAAGCAGTTGCTTACCGTGAGGTATCTTTATTACTTCGTCGTCCACCAGGACGTGAAGCATATCCTGGAGATGTTTTCTTCTTACACTCAAGATTATTAGAGCGTGCTGCAAAAGTTATCGCTGATGATGGTATTGCAAAAGAGATGAATGATCTTCCAGAATCTTTAAAACCAATTGTAAAAGGAGGAGGTTCTTTAACAGCCTTACCAATTATTGAAACACAAGCGGGAGACGTTTCGGCATATATCCCAACAAACGTGATTTCGATTACAGATGGTCAGATTTTCTTAGAATCAGATTTATTTAACTCTGGGGTTCGTCCTGCAATTAACGTAGGTATTTCTGTATCTCGTGTTGGAGGTAACGCACAGATTAAATCGATGAAGAAAGTTGCTGGTACATTAAAATTAGATCAAGCACAGTTCCGTGAATTAGAAGCGTTTGCTAAGTTTGGTTCTGATTTAGATGCCGCTACTATGAGTGTAATTAGTAAAGGTAAAAGAAACGTTGAGATTCTTAAGCAAGCTCAGAATGATCCTTACACAGTTGAAGATCAGATTGCAATTATCTACGCAGGTTCTAGAAACCTTCTAAAAGACGTTCCAGTAGAAAAGGTAAAAGAGTTCGAAAAAGACTTTTTAGAGTTCTTAAACGCTAAGCATAGAGGAGTATTAGATACATTGAAATCTGGTAAATTAACAGATGAAGTAACAGATACACTTTCTCAAGTAGCAAAAGAGCTTTCAGCAAAATATAAAGGGTAATTAGATTTTAGTATCGAGTATTGAGATTACAGAATTTCAATACTCGGTGCTTCATACTCAATTCTTAATATAGAATGGCAAATTTAAAAGAAATACGTAGCAGAATTACATCGGTTGGTTCAACGATGCAGATAACTAGTGCCATGAAAATGGTATCAGCTGCAAAGTTGAAAAAAGCGCAAGATGCTATTACAGCAATGCGTCCTTATTCCGATAAACTTACCGAGCTTTTACAAACGCTTAGTGCTACACTAGAAGGTGATGCAGGGAGTGTGTATGCAGAGCAAAGAGAAGTTAAAAGTGTACTTGTTGTTGCAATTACTTCTAATAGAGGTTTATGTGGTGCCTTTAATACTAATATTATTAAAGCATCTAATCTTCTTGCGCAGTCTACATACGCAGGAAAGAAGGTTAGTTTTGTAACTGTTGGTAAAAAAGGAAACGATATTCTTAAGAAAAACCATTACGTTACACATAATAACAACGACATTTACGACGATCTTACTTTTGATAATGTTACTGTTATTGCAGAGCGATTAATGACATTGTATAGAGAAGGAGCATACGATAAGATTGTTTTGGTTTACAACCATTTCAAAAATGCAGCTACGCAAATTGTTAAAACGGAAGATTTCTTACCTATAAAACCTATTGAAAGCGAGGAAACAAATAATAATTCAGCCGATTATATTTTCGAGCCTTCAAAAGAGGAAATTATAGAGACGTTAATTCCAAAGTCATTAAAGACACAATTATATAAAGCTATTCGTGATTCTTTTGCTTCTGAACACGGAGCACGTATGACGGCAATGCATAAAGCAACCGATAATGCTGCTGACTTAAAAGCAGAATTAACACTTACATACAATAAAGCACGTCAAGCTGCAATTACTAACGAGATCCTTGAGATTGTTGGTGGAGCAGAAGCTTTAAATAACTAAGAAGTTATTACTTAAATAATATATATAAACCCCAAAGGCTTTTGCTTTTGGGGTTTATCTTTTTATAATATTTACTGAAGGAAAGTATTGTGGCATTTAATTTTGTAGTTAACATCATGTTCTGTTAATTATCGTAGTAAAAATGGTTATATTTTGTTAAACCTTTGTGAAGTTATAGACTTTATAGTCAGATTTTTTTTGTGTCTTACAAATTTATTTAATCTTGCTTATCTAGATAACTTAAAAGAGATAACATGTTAGTATTAAAAAGATTAAAAATAGTTTTTCTATTCGTCGCATTATTAGGAAGTGTGAGTTCCTTTGCGCAAGTACAAGCGCCAGCACCAGCACCAGCAGAAAACATTTCTGATGCCGAATTACAACAATTTGCGGAAGCTTATATGGGAATTCAAATGAAAAACCAAGAAGCGCAACAAGCAATGACCACTACCATAAAAGATCATGGAATAGCGTTAGATCGCTTTAATGAGATCCAACAAGCTTCTATGGATCCTAATAAGGAAGTAGACGCCTCTGAAGATGAGTTAGCGAAGCATAAAGCTGCAATTGCAGATTTAGAGAAGTTACAACCTAAGTTTCAGTCGCAAATGGAAACTGTTATTACAGATACAGGATTGTCTATAGAGCGTTACCAAGCAGTAGCTAGTTCTGTACAAGCAAGCAAAGAATTGCAACAAAAACTACAAGGCATTATGGTGAAAATGCAACAAGGATAATTATAGATCGTTTTATACTAAGAAATCCCCCACCTTGGTATACTATTTACATATAAAACTCCAAAGGCAATTGTCTTTGGAGTTTTTGTTTGAATTAAATTTGGCATCAATTTTGAAATCCTACCTTTATAATACCAATAATTTTGAAGTTTTAGAGTTATACCTAATAAACCGACTTAAAGGATACTTTCCTTAGTCGAGTGGTAACCATATTAGGTGTTAGATTTGATTAACCATAGTAAGTTTATAAAACAAATATGATACGATTTTTAAATATCTTTTTTGGCATTTTAGTTGTTTTGGGGTTTTCTCAATGTGGGACTTCGAAGCAGCTTATAAAAGATCCACCCTTTAGTGTAAAAGAAGCAAGTATAGAGGCTTGGACAGCTGGCGAGAATAAGAAAGTGAAAGGTGAAAACATTTACTTAACATTCTCTATAGAGGACTTAAAAGGAAATATATCTTTTGATAGCTTGTATTATAAAGGACAAATGGCGCCTTTAGAGCATTATAAAAAGGGAGACATCTATATAGGGCGCTTTTCAGATGATAACATAAAATTTAATGACCTTATTATGCATGCCGACCCAAAAATGGAATTTGGAAACATGCCTCCTAAAGCGACTGTAAAACCACCTTTTGAAATCGAAGAAGAGCAAGTGCTATTATGTTATACTTATAACGATGAAAAGCAATTTTACGTAATAAATGAATTCGAAGTAGTTGTGCCTATTCATTATAAAGAAAGTCCGATAATTAAAAAGTAAAACTTTTGTTAGCTCTTTATAAATCGATACTTTTAGCACATTAAGAAAAACATGTATTGGGGTCGCTAAAAAAACTATTTAAGCATACATTTATCTATGGGCTGGCTACGGTATTACCAAGGTTGTTAAGCCTAGTATTAACGCGCCTATACACCGATAAGCTTCCTACAGAAGATTATGGAATTTATGCGTCTTTATATGTTTATTTAATTTCAGGAAACGTTCTTCTTTCCTATGGAATGGAAACTGCTTTTTTCCGATTTATGAATAAAAGTGAGCGAAAATCGGAAGTTCAATCTACCGCATTAACTTCTATTTTTGTTACTTCAGGTTTGTTTTTAGTATTTTCTCTATTATTCAAAGATAGTATTGCTTCCTTTTTAGGGTTTAAGCCCGAGTTTATAGTATACGGAATACTAATTTTATTTTTTGATGCACTTTGTGTAATCCCTTTTGCTTGGCTTCGAAACCAAGAAATGCCTTTAAAATATTCATTTATAAAAATAACAACCGTTATTGTAAATCTAGGATTAAATTTATTTTTCTTCCTTGTATTGCCGTTGCTCATTTCTGATAATGAGACTTCTGTTTTAAATGGATTAGTATTTGAAAATAAGGTGAATTATATCTTTATTTCGAATGTTTTAGCAAGTTTCTTCGGACTATTACTTATCCTACCTCTTTATTTTAGAATCCGATTGAGGCTTGATTTTAATTTATGGAAGAGAATGATTCGCTATGCTTTTCCAGTATTAATTGCAGGGATTGCATTTTCTATCAATGAAGGGTTTGATAAAATAATGCTGAAATATTTACTACCCGAGAATATAGCGGAAGAAACAGTTGGAATCTATGCTGCTTGTTATAAGTTAGGAGCTTTTATGACTCTCTTTGTCACTGCTTTTAAATTGGGTGTCGAACCGTTTTTCTTTAGTAATGCCAACAAAAAGAATGCTAAAGAAATCTATGCAGACACAACGTTGTATTTTACCATTTTCGGATCGCTTATATTTTTGTTTGTAGTGGTTTATATTGACGTGCTTAAAAAGATATTAATTCATAATTCAGCATATTGGGAGGCTTTATGGGTAGTTCCATTCATTCTATTAGCAAATTTATTTTTTGGAATTTACCACAACCTTTCCGTTTGGTATAAGATAACAGATAGGACAATTTTTGGAGCTTATATTTCCGTTTTTGGAGCGATTGTAACACTAGCTTTAAATTTCATTTTAATTCCTATTATAACGTATAAAGGGTCTGCTATCGCTACTTTGGTAGCCTATGGAAGTATGATGCTTTTATCTTTTTACTTCGGACAAAAAAATCATCCAATCCCTTATAATTTAAAGAAAATAGGAAGCTATTTAGGAGTATCTATTCTCTTTGTTTTTCTATCTTTTTATGTATTCGATAGAAATCTAATTATAGGAACACTCTTAGTTTTAGTATTTTTGATGCTGATTTATCGTTTAGAGAATAAACAGCTTAAAGAAATGGTGAAATCTATTTCTATTAAAAAAAGAAAATAAATTTAAAAATGACAGTAAAAATAGTAAATAAGTCCGAGCATCAATTACCAAGCTATGAAACCATAGCCTCCGCTGGGATGGATATTAGAGCAAATATAGAAACACCAATAGTTTTAAAACCTTTAGAGCGAGCAATCGTAAAAACTGGATTGTTTATAGAGCTTCCAATAGGTTCTGAGGCTCAGGTAAGACCTAGAAGCGGTCTGGCTGCAAAGAAGGGAATTACTGTTCTTAATGCTCCAGGAACAATCGATGCAGACTATAGAGGAGAAATTGGCGTTATCTTAGTAAATCTTTCAAATGAGGATTTTACTATTGAAAACGGAGAACGAATTGCACAATTAGTAATTGCAAAACACGAACATATTAGCTGGGAAGAAGTAGAAGTTCTTTCAGAAACAAAAAGAGGAGAAGGCGGTTTCGGTAGTACTGGTGTAAAGTAATGCCTACAACTTTGGTATGTCTCTTGTGAAAATGAGTAACCCTCTTGGATAAGGTAATTTTGTATTATATAAATAGCACTCTTTTTAAGAGTATTAATAAAAATAGCTTTCTGCTTAGGCAGATTTAATTAACAACATTAAAAATAAGATTTCTGCTTACGCGGGAATATGAGATTAGTATGAAAATAATAGTACCAATGGCTGGACGTGGATCCAGACTTAGACCACACACTTTAACAATACCAAAACCACTAATTCCGATAGCGGGAAAACCTATTGTACAGCGTTTGGTGGAAGATATCGCCAAAGTACTTGATCAAGATATTGAAGAGATAGCATTTATAATAAAAGACGATTTTGGTGCTGAGATTGAAGCTAAATTAAATGAAATAGCTGCAAGTCTAAATGCTAAAGGAACTATTTATTACCAAGATAAGCCTTTGGGAACTGGACATGCGATTATGTGTGCAAAAGAGTCGCTTTCTGGGCCGTGTGTAATAGCATATGCGGATACACTTTTTAAAGCAGACTTTAATTTAGATCAAACTGCAGACAGTGTAATTTGGGTAAAACAAGTTGATAAGCCGGAGGCATACGGTGTTGTAGAACTTAATGATGAAAAGAATATTTCTGGATTGGTTGAAAAGCCAACAGAATTTGTTTCAGATCTAGCAGTTATTGGAATTTATTATTTTAAAGAAGGGGAGCAGCTTAAAGCGGAATTACAAAAGGTTTTAGATGCGAATATTCTTCATGGAGGCGAATACCAAATTAATGATGGTATAAAAGCAATGATGGCTCAAGGAAAGAAATTCGTCCCTGGAAAGGTAGATGAGTGGATGGACTGTGGAAATAAGAATGTTACTGTAGAAACTAATAGCAGAATGCTACAATTCTTACATGAAGATGGAGAAAATTTAGTTTCTAGTACCGTTAAACAAGAGAATGCTACAATTATTCAGCCTTGTTATATCGGAGAGCATGTAGTTTTAAAAAATGCATCAGTTGGGCCTAATGTTTCTATTGGAGATGGGACTGTTGTAGAGAATTCAACCATAAAAAATAGCTTAATTCAAACACAGTCGGTTATTAAAAATGCTGATTTAGATAATGCTATGATTGGGAATTTTGCCAAGTTTGATGGGAAATTTACAGATGTTAGCATCGGAGATTATTCTGTTTTAGAGTAATTTATATATTTTTTACTGAGTAAGTTTATATTTAAAATTAGTCTTTATTCTTACATTTATAATTCGAGAGATTTTAGATCAGAGATAGTATGATCAAGAGGGTTTTTTTACGAGCGTTGATTATGATGGTTTATATAACCTCTACGCTTGCAATGGCTCAAGAATCTGCTGCTGATGTTTCTAATGAAACTAATGAAGATGCTTTTCAAGAACATTTTTATGAATCATTGAAGCAAAAGGGAATCGAGAATTATGATAGAGCAATTACTGCTCTTTTGGTTTGTAAAGAATTGGAACCAGCTAACGATGTTATAGATTATGAGCTTGGTTTAAACTATATGTATCAGCATAAATATGTACAAGCACAACCTTATTTAGAGGCTGCAATATCAAAGCGTAGTAATAATAAGTGGTATTTAGATGCGCTTTTAACATGTTATAAAAACCAGCAAAATATAGCCAAAGCAATTGAAGTTGCTTCAAAGTTATCTGCTACAAATCCTAATTATAAAGGTGTTTTAGCAGATTTATATATCGAGCAGCAAGAATATGATAAAGCGCTCGTTGTAATAGATGAGATGGATGCAAATGGTGTTCAGAGGGCAGAGGCAGCGCAAAAGCGGTCTAAAGTTATAATGTTGCAAAATATTAGTGCTTTAGCAAAACCTAAATCTGCTGAGAGATCCAGTTCTGTTAATAATCCAATCGACGATTATAAAAATCAAATTCTTAAGCAACAAGAGCGAACGGATTATAAAGAAATGCTGAGTGTAAGCAGTGATGCGTTGGATAATTTCCCTACGCAACCTGATTTTTATTATTTAAAAGGAGTTGCTTTAAATAAGCTTCAGGAGTATAAAATGGCTACAGAAGTTTTGGAAGAAGGGCTTGGATATTTGTTGGATGATAAACAACTAGAAAATAATATTTTTAAAGAGCTTATGTTCGCTTATAATAAGTTGGGTGAAACAGAAAAATCAAATGAGTATCAGTTAAAAATAGATGCGAATAATTAACTTAATTTGAATGAAAATAAACGCTAAGTTTTCAATATATATAATGTTATTATCATTGTTTTTTGTTTCCTGTAAATCTAAAAATGTTTTAGGGGCGGGGGAGTTAAAAAGTGATGTTTCAGCAAAAAATGTTATTTCAAACCATTATAAAAATGAGTTAGATTTTAGCACACTTACTGGAAGGATGAAAATTGACTATACAGATGGTGATGAGTCGCAAGGAGTAACGGTAAGTTTCCGAATGAAAAAGGACGAAACCATATGGATGAGTGCTCCTTTATCTGTAGTAAAGGTTTTAATTACACCTACGCGGGTTAGTTTTTATAATAAATTGGATAATACATATTTTGATGGAGACTTTTCTTATTTAAATAATTTGTTGGGTACCGATTTAGATTTTAAAATGGTTCAGAATATTCTGTTGGGGCAAGCTGTTTTTAATCTTAAAAGTGAGCCTTATTATGTAGCTTCTGTTGCTAATAAATATCAGTTAAAACCAGAAAAGCAATCGGAGTTATTTAAAACACTATTTTTGATTGATCCTACATATTATAAAATGAGTTTACAGCAAATATCTCAACCGGAGAAAAATCGTTTATTGAGTATCGATTATCAGAATTATCAAAAAGTAGGAGGTAGGATTCTTCCAAATGAGATTGAGATTAATGCAGTGGATGAAAAACATAGAAATCGCATCAATATAGAGTATAATAGTGTTGAGTTTGATAGAGATGTGAACTTCCCGTACAATATACCAAACGGATTTAAACAAGTAGAGATTAAATAATATGAGTAAGCAAAATTTCTTCTTTTTAAGCTTTTTAATTGCTTTCCTATCATTTGGCACACTCCAAGCTCAAAGTGAAGAGCAAAAGGAATTAGAGGCAAGAAAATCTAGACTCCAAGAGGAGATTCAGCAGTTCAACACATTGCTTTCTCAAAAGAGAAAAGAGAAAACAAGTGTTTTAGAAGATGTTGAAGATTTAGATCATAAAATTAAAATAAGAAAGGAGCTTATAAAAGTTACCAACCAGCAAGCGAACTTAATCAATCGTCAGATAAATAATAATATTAATAAAATCTCTAAGCTTCGAGACGACTTAAAGGAGTTGAAAAGTGATTATGCGGAGATGATTCGGAAATCATATAAAAGCAATTCTCAGCAAAGTAGATTAATGTTTTTACTTTCTTCTGAAGATTTCTTTCAGGCCTACAAGAGGGTTCAGTATATGAAGCAGTATACAAACTACCGTAAAGAACAGGCTGATGAAATTCAATCTAAAACAAAGGAATTGCAGCGGCTTAATGATGGTTTAGTAGGTCAGCGTAAAGAGAAAGAAACGCTTATTGCTGAAAATCGTAAAGAACAAGCTTCTCTTGAACAAGAATTAAGCAGTCAGCAAGGTCTTATAGCAACGATTAAGAAAAAGGAAACTGAATATGCCAATCAGATTCGCGATAAACAAAAGCAAGCGGATAAGATAGATAAACAGATAGATAAAATTATTCGTGATGCTATCGCCAAAGCCAACGCTGCCAATAAAGAGACTACAAAAGAAACTAGAGAAAGTGCAACCAAATCATCCAATTTTGCTTTAACTGCGGAAGCTAAGCTTGTGGACACCGACTTTAAAGCAAATAAAGGGAAGCTACCTTGGCCCGTTGAAAAAGGAGTTTTGAAAATGCGCTACGGGAAGCAACCGCATCCTATTGTAAAATCTGTTACCATCCAGAGTAACGGAGTTCGTATTGCAACAGAAAAGGGATCTAAAGCACGTGCAATTTATCGTGGAAAAGTATTGGCTGTACAGGCAATTAAAGGAGGGAATAAGGCTGTTTTAATCCAGCATGGTAATTATATATCGGTTTATAATAATTTGGGTAAGGTGTACGTAAAAGAAGGCGATAATGTAATTACTAAGCAAGAGATCGGTGAGGTCTTTACGAGCACTTCTAATAATGAAACGGTACTTAAGTTTATGATTTATAATAATGATCATACCGATAATCCTGCAAATTGGATTTATAGAATGTAGTAAAATCTAGTCCAAGTATGCTTATTGTTATGCCCTAATAGGTATTTTGTCACTGATTTTTTGTTAATAGGATTTTGTATGTTTTATAGTAAAGTTAATTTTCTGCATTTTATCTAACAACTTTCTTCTAGTTACTTTCTTTATTTTTCTTTTGATGTTAATTATATGTGCTTTCTAAGGTTTTTTTTCATTTAGATGTCGTATTAGTATATAATCTATAAACACATGACATAAATCATCTTTTAGGTTCTGTTTAGTATATACTTTTGTTTCAACTTAAAAAATGAAACAATGAAAAAAATAGTTCTATCCTTATTAGTAGGGTGTTTTGCAATCTCTTTTGCAACTGCCCAGGAGTCAAAAAAATCACACGATAATAACGATTTTTATAGATGGCAAATTAGAGCTCGTGGTATTTTAGTTACGCCAGATGAGAGTGCTAATATTAGCTTGATTGGTGGTGATGCAGAAATCACAAAAGCCTTTATGCCAGAATTAGATTTTACTTATTTTTTTACTAAAAATTTCGCTGCAGAATTAATCCTTGCAACTACGCGTCATGGTGTTAAAGCAACTAATACTGCTGTTGGTAATTTAGATCTTGGAGACGTTTGGTTATTGCCTCCTACGTTAACGTTCCAATATCACTGGAATGTAGAAGAAAATGTAAGACCTTATGTTGGAGCTGGGATTAATTACACAATTTTTTATGGAGAAGATAATGGTCCAATTGCAGATAATATGAAGTATGATAATACTTTTTCTCCAGCAATTCAATTCGGTATAGACTTCGATATTAGTGAGCGTTGGTTTATTAATGTAGATGCTAAATATTTATTTATGAGTACAGATGTTGAGGTAGATGCTACTTCTGCTTTAGGTGCTGTTGTGGATGCCGATGTAGACATCAATCCTTTTATTGCTGGGATTGGAATTGGGTTTAAATTATAGAATAACGATTCATTATTTTGAATTAGCTTTAGTTTAGTTAAGTTTAGTTAGTTAAAAAGCTCTGGGTTTTCCAGAGCTTTTTTGTTGAACTAAATCTAATAGTTATATTAATTATAGTGTTTGTTGTTTATGATAATGCAAAAAAAATAAGGGTTAAGATTTTTAAAAATCTTAACCCTTATTTTTTTAAACTTATAGTTGTAATCTTACTTCTTCATATTAGCAGAAAGATACTCTCTATTCATTCTTGCAATATTCTCTAAAGAAATCCCTTTAGGGCATTCGATCTCACAAGCTCCAGTGTTAGAACAGTTTCCAAAACCTTCTTCATCCATCTGTCTAACCATGTTAAGTACACGATCGGTAGCTTCAATTTGTCCTTGCGGTAACAAAGCAAACTGAGACACTTTAGCGGATGTAAATAACATCGCGCTCGCATTCTTACATGCAGCAACACAAGCTCCACATCCAATACAAGTAGCAGCGTTAAAAGAATCGTCTGCATTGTCTTTGTTTACTGGAATTGCGTTTGCATCAATCGTATTCCCAGAAGTATTTACTGAAATAAACCCTCCTGCTTGTTGAATTCTATCAAAAGAAGAACGATCTACAATTAAATCTTTTATTACAGGGAAAGCGGTTGCTCTAAACGGTTCGATAGTAATTGTATCACCGTCATTAAACATACGCATATGTAATTGGCAAGTAGTAACTTTTCTGTCTGGACCGTGAGGCTCTCCGTTTATCTGAAGCGAACAAGCTCCACAGATTCCTTCACGACAGTCATGATCAAACTCTACAGGCTCTTCACCTTTATTTACGAGTTCTTCATTTAAAACATCCAGCATTTCTAAGAAAGACATGTCTTCTTCTACACCAGATATCGGGTAGTCTACCATCTTTCCTTTCGTGTTGGCATCTTTCTGACGCCATATTTTAAGTTTTAAATTCATCTTATTTAGATTTTAGTATTGAGTATTGAGTATTGAGCAGTTATCTAACATCTCTTTTCTCAACACTTGCATCTATTTGTATGAGCGTGTTTTAAGCTCAATGTTTTTATATTCTAATTCTTCTTTATGTAATACAGCCTTGCTAGGTTCTCCTTTATATTCCCAAGCGGCTACATATTTAAAGTTCTCATCGTCTCTTAATGCTTCTCCTTCTTCTGTTTGGTACTCTTCTCTAAAGTGTCCTCCACAAGATTCGTTACGATGTAAAGCGTCTTTTGCAAATAACTCTCCTAATTCTAGGAAATCTGCAACTCTTAATGCTTTCTCTAATTCGCTGTTTTTACTATCAGCAGAACCAGGTACTCTTACATTTTTATGGAAATCTGCACGTAATTCGGCAATCTCAGTAATTGCAGAAGCTAAATCTTCAGCGTTACGAGCCATTCCGCATTTATTCCACATTATTTTACCAAGTTTCTTATGGTAGTGGTCTACAGAATGTTTTCCTTCATTATTAACAAGACTAGCAATTTGATCTTTTACATTTTTCTCAGCAGCATCAAATTCAGGAGTATCTGTTGGGATTTTTCCTGTTCTAATATCGTTCGCTAAATAGTTTCCAATTGTATAAGGCAATACAAAATAACCATCAGCTAAACCTTGCATTAACGCAGAAGCTCCAAGTCTGTTTGCTCCGTGATCAGAGAAGTTAGCCTCTCCAGCAGCATAACATCCAGGAATGGTTGTCATTAAGTCATAATCAACCCAAATACCTCCCATTGTATAATGTACAGCCGGATAAATCATCATTGGAGTTTTGTACGGATTCTCGTCAACGATCTTCTGATACATTTGGAAAAGGTTTCCGTATTTGTTCTCAACAACTTTTTCTCCTAATTCTCTTATTTCTTTTTCTGAAGGATTATGATTTCCATGGATAATAGCTTGCTCTTTTCCGTAACGCTCAATTGCTGATGCGAAATCTAAGAATACAGCCTCTCCAGTTTTATTCACTCCAAATCCAGCATCACAACGCTCTTTTGCCGCTCTAGATGCAACATCTCGAGGAACTAAGTTACCAAATGATGGATATCTTCTTTCTAAGTAATAATCTCTATCTTCTTCCGCTATTTCCGTAGGCTTTAATCTTCCTTCACGAATAGCTATTGAATCTTCTTTTTTCTTGGGAACCCAAATTCTACCATCATTACGAAGTGATTCTGACATCAATGTCAGTTTCGACTGATGATCTCCAGATACTGGAATACAAGTTGGGTGAATTTGTGTGTAACAAGGATTTGCGAAATAAGCTCCTTTTTTATGGATTTTCCAAGAAGCAGTTACATTACTTCCCATTGCATTTGTAGATAAGAAAAATACATTTCCGTATCCTCCAGAAGCAATCACAACAGCATGTGCAGAGTGACGCTCAATCTCTCCTGTAACTAAATTTCTAGCAATAATTCCTCTTGCTTTTCCGTCGACAACAACAACATCAAGCATTTCATGACGATTGAAAGATTCAATCTTCCCACGATTAATTTGACGGTTCATGGCAGCGTAAGCTCCCAATAAAAGTTGCTGTCCAGTTTGTCCTTTTGCGTAGAAAGTTCTAGAAACTAGCACTCCTCCAAAAGAACGGTTGTCTAACATACCACCATATTCACGTGCAAAAGGAACACCTTGTGCAACACACTGATCGATGATGTTAGCAGAAACTTCTGCCAATCTGTAAACATTGGCTTCACGAGAACGGTAATCTCCTCCTTTTACAGTATCGTAAAACAATCTGTATGTAGAGTCACCATCTCCTTGATAGTTTTTTGCTGCGTTGATACCTCCTTGCGCTGCAATTGAATGCGCACGACGTGGAGAATCTTGATAGCAAAAAGTTTTTACGTTATATCCTAGCTCTGCAAGTGTTGCAGCAGCAGAACCACCCGCTAATCCTGTTCCAACAACAATAACATCTATATTACGTTTGTTCGCAGGGTTAACTAGGTTAATACTATTTTTATAATTGACCCACTTATTAGCTAAATCGCCTTGTGGTATTTTAGAATCGAATGTTGCCATAATACTTAAATCTTTATTGATTAAAATGATGGAAAAGGGCGATGAAAATAAATCCTAATGGAATGATAATCGCAAAGTACTTTCCAAAAGTTTTAAGTCCCGGAGTGAACTTGTTATTGAAACCAACCGACTGAAATGCAGATTGGAAACCGTGAAGTAAGTGTAACGCCAATAATACAAAAGCAATTACATATGCTCCGACACGAATAGGATTATGAAACTTTTCTACCATCTCACCATAATATCTCGTTGGATCTTCTGGAGCAAACGCTATGTATTTATGGTTTATTTCTGGAAACCAAAAATCTACAAAGTGTAAAATTAAGAAAGCCAAAATAACCAATCCGCTGTAGATCATGTTTCTCGAAACCCAAGTTGTGTTAGCACTTGCATTAAAGCTCTTGTAACTGATGTTTCTAGCTCTTTTGTTTTTTATTTCTAAAATAAAACCCATCACAAAGTGAAAAACAACCGCAAAGATTAAGATTGGCTGCATTAGAAACTGAACTAAGAAGTTCGTTCCCATGAAGTGAGATATTTCATTAAAAGTATTCTCGCTTATTACAGATGTGAAGTTGATGATAAAATGCTGTAATAGGAAAATCAATAAGAATATAGCCGAAAGAGCCATGGCTACTTTTCTTGCTATCGTTGAATTTAACATTCCGCTCATTAGAAAATTTTTATTTAATACGCACAAAAATACAGTACGATTAAGTTATTAACAAACTTTCGATTCTGTTTTAATAGCAATTTAGAATGAGTTTAAAGTAACTGTTGCAAATTCCTCATTTTAAACGCTACAACGTTATATTTAAGTATTTTTACGTAGTATTATTCTTTACTACTTACTTTTAAACCTCTTAATCCCATATCTATTAAGTTTTCTCCGGCTGCTGGTTCGTACTTTCCGTCTTTATTTACTTCCGTCCATTCGAAGCTATTGTTGATAGAGAAAGATAATGTAACTACAATATCTTCCGTTTCTTCGCCTGTAATTTGGAAGCTGTTTTCAAATTTTCCTGTAAGTACACAAGAACCTTGAGGAATTGGAGAGGTTTCGAAAATTGGATTTGGAACTGTTACTGCGCCTTCTGGAGCCTGACCAGTTAGTGTGTATCCTTCTGCTTCAAAAGCCCAAAATCCTTGTAGCTTGTTATCGTTTACTTCAATCGTATTTCCATTTATGTCGAAAGATTCGATGTATTGGTTATAACCGATAAAGCCTGCAATAGTGGCATCGTATTCTTGTCCTTCGTTTAAAAGTTTAATAGTTCCGTTTTGATAGGAAGCAGAAATACGAACCCATTCATAGGTTCCTGTTTTTACTTCACTTAAAGGGATTTCTATAAAAGTTTCGTCATTTTTTATAAGTGTTGCTTTAGAGAAGTCGATGGCTTTATCTCCTCCTTTTGTAGTTTCTTCACCTTGGTATATTATTGTCCCTTCACCTAAAAGAGTTGTTGCAGTTGGCGCTAACTCTAAATAATGTGCGCTAAAAGCATTTAAAGTTGGAGTTTGGGCAGCATTTCCTTCTGCAATCGTAGATGGTCTTCCTAAGTTATCTAGTCGCTCTTGATTTTCATCAAATTTAATTTTTACGATGAGATTGTTCTTAGTAACTCTTGTGTCATCAATATCATCATCGGCACAAGAAATTAATAATAGCGTAGTACTAAGCAATAAAGCTAGTTTTTTCATGATTCTAAAATTTGGGTTTCTAGGTGGTAAAAATAATAATGTTTTTCAATATTTCTGAATAAAATAGGATTTGTCTATAATGATTACTATTCTGTTTTGTTAAACTTTATACGAAGTTTAACAAGAAAAAATTCTATTCTTATTAATTTTGACGAAATTCAAAATATACACAAATGAAGTACGATTTAATAGATAGTAATCTTTTTATAAAAAACCGTCAGAAATTTATGGCTAAGATGAAGCCAAATAGTATTGCGGTTTTTAATTCTAATGATATATATCCAATTGGTTCTGATAGTACGTTGCCTTTTCAGCAAGCTAGAGATCTTTTCTATTTAAGTGGTGTAGATCAAGAGGAGAGTATTTTGGTCTTATTTCCAGATGCTCATGAGCAGAAACATAGAGAGATTTTGTTTGTTCGTGAAACAAACGATCATATTGCCGTTTGGGAAGGAGAGAAGCTTACTAAAGAAAAAGCGTTAGAAACTAGCGGTATTAAAACTACTTATTGGTTGGGAGATTTTAATAAAATCTTCTTTGATATAATGACAGAGGCAGAAACTGTATATTTTAATACAAATGAGCATTACCGCCAGTCTGTAGAAACAGAAACACGTGAAGATCGTTTTATCGATTGGTGTAAAAATAAATTCCCAGCTCATAAATGGGAAAAAAGTAACCAGATTTTACAAGAATTAAGAGGTACTAAAGAGCCTCAAGAGATTGCATTGATGCAACAGGCTTGTAATATTACCGAGAAAGCTTTTAAACGTGTATTGCAGTTTACAAAGCCAGGTGTTTGGGAATATGAAATTGAGGCGGAGTTTATACATGAGTTTACTAGAAATAGATCTCGTGGTTTTGCATATACGCCAATTATAGCTTCTGGAAACAATGCAAATGTTCTTCATTATATTGAAAACAAAATGCAGTGTAAAGAAGGTGAGTTGTTGTTAATTGACGCTGGTGCAGAGTATGCAAATTACGCTAGTGATATGACGCGTACTATTCCTGTGAGCGGAAGATTTACAGATAGACAAAAAGAAGTTTATAATGCTGTTTTAAGAGTTAAGAACGATGCAACAAAAATGCTAGTTCCTGGAACAATGTGGAAAGAGTATCATGAAGAGGTTGGTAAATTAATGACGAGTGAGCTTCTTGGTCTTGGTTTATTAGACAAGGCAGATGTACAGAATGAAAATCCAGATTGGCCAGCTTACAAAAAATACTTCATGCACGGTACAAGTCACCACATTGGTTTAGATACACATGATTATGGACCGTTGAAAAAACCAATGAAAGCAAACATGGTATTTACTGTGGAGCCAGGAATTTATATCCCAGATGAAGGATTTGGAATCCGTTTAGAAGACGATTTAGTAATTCAGGAATCTGGAGAACCATTTAATTTAATGGGAGGTATTCCTATTGAAGTCGATGAGATTGAAGATTGGATGAATAAATAATTTTAGAATTATAAATTTGAATGTTGATTACATATAGCAACATTCAAATTCACGATAATCCTGTCACATTGAGCGCGGTCAAATAATTATTGATTGCGCTCAACTTGGCAGTTTTGTTTTTATATAATGACTCATAAATGACGCTAAATTATAAAGGCACAGCTATTTTTTTTGAAGATGAGGGCAAAGGCTCAGCTGTAGTTTTGCTTCATGGTTTCTTAGAAAATGCCACGATTTGGAATCCTTTAAGGGAAGTGTTGTCTAAGCGAAATCGTGTAATTACGATCGATTTACTTGGGCATGGTAAAACGGGTTGCTTGGGTTATGTGCATACCATGGAAATGATGGCAGAAACGGTAAAAGCTGTCTTAGATCATTTAAAATTAAGACGAGTTTCTTTAATTGGTCATTCTATGGGGGGTTATGTTGCTTTAGCTTTTGCTGAAGCTTATCCAGATGATGTAAAGGGATTGGTTTTGGTGAATTCTACAACAAGCGCAGATTCTGAAGAAAAGAAAAAAAATAGAGATCGTGCCATAGAAATGGTAAAGCATAATCATAAGAGTTTTGTTCGGATGGGGATTGCTAATCTATTTAGGCCTAAAAATAGAAAGCTTTTTGCTGAAGAAATAAAGGCGCTTAAAAAGGAAGCATTGAATACTCCTTTGCAGGGAATTGTAGCTGCATTAGAAGGGATGAAAATTAGAAACGATAGAGAAGTTTTACTCCATTTTACGCCCTTTGCTAAAATGATGATTATTGGTAAAAAGGACCCTGTGTTAAATTACGATTCTTTAGTAAGTCAAACACAAGAAGCTGATGTGAAAGTAGTTGAATTTCCTGATGGACACATGAGTTTTATTGAGAACAAATCGCAATTCATCGATAATATCAATGAATTTTTGCGAAAAATTTGATTATTAGGTAAATAATGTATAAGTTCACGATACCCAAAATTTACATATCTAATGAAAACCTCAAATTCTACAGTAAAAAAAGCGCTGTGCTCGATGTTTGGACATCGATATAGAGTGTCGAAAAAAGTAACTTCTCACATTACAGAATATCAATGTAAAACATGTAAATGTGAGCTCACAACAAACGAAACTGGACACCTGGATATCTTAACTCCAGAGTTGAAGGAAATCAATGAAACCCTTGCTAGATTTTATAAAAAGAGAAGGGCTGCGCATACAGTTGCTTAATTTCTAAAACACTCAATAAGAACTGCTGCATATTCCAATTTTGGATTATGTATAGGGATTTTACGGCCTGTAATTTCCGAATTTCACACAATTGTGTTATTCGTTCTCTTCTTCATTATCCTCAAACGAATTCCATCCTCTTGCTTTAAGAGGTATTTTTGTGTTTCCACGAGTAATTAAATGCATTCCTTCACTTTCTTGTGTCATATGACCAATTATTGATAGATGTGGATTTGCTTTAATTTTTGGGAAATCTTCTTGAGAAATTGTGAATAATAATTCATAATCTTCACCGCCACTAAGAGCAACAGTTGTGCTGCTAATATTGAATTCTTCTGAAGTAGAAATTACTTGTGGGTCTAATGGGATTTTGTCCTCATATAGATTACAACCTACTTTAGACTGCTTGCACAAATGAATTATCTCTGAAGAAAGTCCGTCGCTGATATCAATCATAGAAGTTGGTTTAACCTCCAATTTTTTTAATAATTCAGGGATGTCTTTTCGAGCTTCAGGCTTTAGCTGACGTTCGATAATATATGTATATGGATCTAAATCCGGCTGATTCTGAGGATTCACCTTAAAAACTTCTTTCTCTCTTTCCAATATTTGGAGTCCGAGGTAAGCAGCTCCTATGTCTCCAGAAACTACCAATAAATCGTTAGCTTTAGCTGTATCTCTGTAAACTAAATCTTCTTCATCGGCTTCTCCAATTGCAGTAACCGTAATTAAGAGTCCTTTATTAGAAGAAGTAGTGTCACCACCAATAAGATCTACTTTATAAGCGTCGCAAGCTAGTTTTATTCCTGCATATAATTCTTCTAAAGCTTCTAATGGAAAGCGATTAGAAACAGCGATAGAAACGGTAATATGTGTAGCCTTTGCATTCATTGCATACACATCAGATAGGTTGACCATAACAGCTTTATATCCTAAGTGTTTTAGGGGCATGTAGCTAAGATCAAAATGCACATTTTCCACCAAAAGATCGGTAGTAATAACTGCTTTCTTGTCTTTAAAATCAATTACAGCAGCATCATCACCAATTCCTCGAACGGTGCTTAATTGGTTAATATCAAAATTCTTGGTTAAATGGTCTATTAGACCAAATTCTCCTAATTCAGATATCGATGTGCGCTTTGGGTTTTTGTCTTCTATCATGATGCAAAGATAGTTAAAGTTGAAGGTTTATAAAGTAAAAAAATAAACTACTACTAAGCTTAAGTTTTGATGTTTTGGTTAGTTAAAAAGTTGAAGGACGAAAGTTTAGGTTTTTTTCTGGTTTGATTTTGTTTTCATAGGTTTTAAAAATAGTATCTCAAACTCGTGAGTTTTTAATTTTTTTTCAGCTGAAAAGTTAAATGCATATTAAGAAAGAAATGAAGTCTTTTTTGATAATAAAATTGATTAAATTTGAGAACTACTTAAATTATAAGAAAACAAAATATAGGGGAGCTGTTTTTGTGTAGTAATTAACCGTAAAAACATAGCTTTTATACTCATATTCTTTTTTGTTTTTAAATGGAATTTAAAGCTCGCATACGTTATCTGCTAATCTCATTGAGACTGCTACTGTGTGGAGATGAAAGCCTGTTTGTGCTGTTCAGTAAGAGGGTGAAAGTGATTGCAATTATTACTATTAAAAAAGCTTCTTAGAGAAAATGTAAGGAATTACTAAAAATCATAACAAATCTCTATGAAAGGATATAATATAATAATGCAATAAGTATGGTAAATCGTGACGAATATCATATTTTTGTAAACTATTTAGAAATAACAATTTTATTATGATAAAAGTTTCTGAAACAGCGAAAAAGAAAATTTCTGAGTTAATGTCGGACGGTGGTTTTGATGTAGCTCAGGATTTTGTGCGCGTAGGTGTGAAGAGTGGAGGTTGTAGTGGCTTGTCATACGATTTGAAATTCGATAAAAGCAAAGCAGACGAAGATAAAATGTTTGAAGACAATGATGTAAAGATTGTTGTGGACAAGAAAAGCTTCCTGTATCTTATCGGAACCGTCTTAGAATATTCTGGCGGTTTAAATGGTAAAGGTTTTGTTTTTAACAATCCGAATGCTCAAAGAACCTGCGGTTGTGGGGAGAGTTTTTCGTTGTAGAATTATAAAGTTAAAGAGTTAAAAAAGTAAAAAGTTAATGTAATAAAATATGGGGAGTACAACTTTTGAAGATTTAGAAGTTTATAAATTGACCCTACTTTTTACGATTAATATTTTTGACTTATTGAATGAAAAGCAACTCGAAAAAGAGTTTTCTATTAAAGACCAATTAAAACGGGCAACTCTTTCTATTTCCAATAATATCGCGGAGGGATTTGAAAGAGAGACGGATAAAGAATTGATACGGTTTTTATATTTTTCTAAAGGCTCCTCTGGAGAAGTGAGAAATATATTAAACATTTTAAAAGAGACAAATTATATAAATGAAGATAAATGGTTGTCGTTAAGAAGTGAAGTTATAGTAATATCAAAGCAACTTTCTAATTACATTAAGTACATTAAAAGGCGCTAATAAAACTCCTTAACTTTTTAACTGTTTTCTTATTTACTTAGAATAAAAGTATGGCATATACCGAAGAAGAATTAAAAAAAGAGCTCGAGACGAAGGAATATGAGTATGGATTTTATACCGATATTGAATCGGATACTTTTCCTATTGGATTAAACGAGGATATCGTTCGAGCAATTTCAGCAAAGAAGAATGAGCCAGAATGGATGACCGAATGGCGTTTGGAAGCTTACAGAGCTTGGACGAAAATGGACGAACCTGAATGGGCAAATGTAACTTACGAGAAACCAGATTTTCAAGCTATATCTTATTATTCGGCACCTATGAAAAAGCCGAAATACGATAGCTTAGATGAGGTAGATCCAGAATTACTAGACACGTTTAAAAAGTTAGGTATTTCTGTAGATGAACAGAAAAAGCTAGCTGGTGTTGCAGTAGATATCGTAATGGATTCTGTTTCTGTTGCAACGACTTTCAAAAAGACTTTAGGAGAAAAAGGAATTATATTCTGCTCTATTTCTGAAGCTATTCAAGAGCACCCAGAATTAGTAAAAAAATATATTGGAACTGTAGTTCCTGAGAAAGACAATTTTTATGCAGCATTGAATTCGGCAGTTTTCTCTGACGGTTCTTTCTGTTATATACCTAAAGGGGTTCGTTGCCCAATGGAATTGTCTACATATTTCCGTATTAATCAAGCAGGAACTGGTCAGTTTGAGCGTACCTTGGTTATTGCAGACGAAGGGAGTTACGTAAGTTACTTAGAAGGATGTACAGCGCCAACAAGAGATGAGAATCAATTGCATGCTGCAGTGGTAGAATTGATTGCATTGGATGATGCTGAAATAAAATATTCTACTGTACAGAACTGGTATCCTGGAAATAAAGATGGTAAAGGAGGGGTTTTTAACTTCGTTACCAAAAGAGGATTGTGTGAGAAAAATGCTAAAATTAGCTGGACACAAGTAGAAACTGGATCTGCAGTAACTTGGAAATATCCTTCTTGTATTTTAAAAGGAGATAATTCTGTTGGAGAATTTTATTCTATTGCGGTAACTAATAATTATCAGCAAGCAGATACAGGAACGAAAATGATTCACTTAGGAAAAAACACTAGAAGTACGATTATTTCTAAAGGTATTTCCGCAGGGAAATCTCAAAATAGTTACCGTGGTTTAGTTCAGATAAATAGTAGAGCAGACAATGCTCGTAATTTCTCTCAATGTGATTCTCTATTAATGGGAAATGAGTGTGGAGCACATACGTTCCCATATATCGAAACTAAAAATAAAACGGCTCAAATAGAGCATGAGGCTACAACTAGTAAAATTGGAGAAGACCAAATTTTCTATTGTAATCAACGTGGGATTGATACAGAGAAAGCAATTGCATTGATTGTAAACGGATTTAGTAAAGAGGTTTTAAATAAACTTCCGATGGAATTTGCCGTTGAGGCTCAAAAATTACTGGAAATTTCTTTAGAAGGTTCCGTAGGATAAATATAATAAGGTATTGAGTTTGGGAATTTATTTTTAACGCAAACTCGGTAACAGCATAACTTGATAACAAGATAACAGCATAATTAGAAGTATATGTTAAAGATTGAAAATTTACACGCTAGCGTAGAAGATAAAGAAATTTTAAGAGGAATTAACCTAGAGGTGAAACCAGGAGAAGTTCATGCTATAATGGGACCTAATGGTTCTGGAAAAAGTACATTATCGTCTGTAATTGCTGGTAATGAAAACTTTGAAGTTACAGAAGGAAAGATTAGTTTCTTAAATGAAGATATTGCGGAATTGGCACCAGAAGATAGAGCTCATAAGGGTATTTTCTTATCGTTCCAATATCCAGTAGAAATCCCTGGAGTTTCTGTTACTAACTTCATGAAAACTGCAATTAACGAAACACGTAGAGCGCAAGGATTAGAAGATATGCCAGCAAAAGATATGCTGCAAAAAATCCGTGAGAAATCTGAATTATTAGAAATCGACCGTAAATTTCTTTCTCGTTCTTTAAACCAAGGGTTTTCTGGGGGAGAGAAAAAGCGTAACGAGATTTTCCAAATGGCAATGTTAGAGCCTAAATTAGCTATTTTGGATGAGACAGATTCAGGATTGGATATCGATGCTTTACGTATTGTTTCTGATGGTGTTAATAGATTGAAAAGTAAAGACAACGCTGTAGTAGTAATTACTCACTACCAACGTTTATTAGAATATATCGTTCCAGACTATGTTCACGTTTTATTAAACGGTAGAATTGTAAAATCTGGTGGAAAAGAATTAGCATTAGAGCTAGAGGAAAAAGGATACGACTGGATTAAGCAGGAAGTAGCGGTATAAGCATTATAGTTTGAGGTGTTAGTTTTAATACTCGATTGCAAAAGAGTTGTATTAGATTCTAACTACTATTTTGTTGGTTATGCTTGTCGTAGTAGCAAAATGGATATAAAAAAAAGCTCTCAGGGCTTTTATTAAATAAAAATAAAAAACTGGATTTCTAAGCTTAGGACATAGTCATTTTCTGACTATCAGTAAACGTGAAAACCAGAAACTAGCATACAAAATGGAATTAAAAGATAAATTAATATCATCGTTTATGGCTTTTGAAAATCGTGTGGATGTTCATCATCCAGTACACGATATTCGTACGGAAGCAATAAAGGTCTTTGAGGAAAAAGGATTCCCTTCAAAAAAGGATGAAGCTTGGAAGTATACCTCGCTAAATACATTATTGAAGAATGACTATAGTGTGTTTCCTAAGGAAGAGTCAGCTTTAGAATTTAAAGATGTAAAGAAATATTTTATACATGATATAGATAGCTATAAGATTGTATTTATAGATGGTATCTATAGTTCTCATTTATCACAAACATCGCATGAAGGTTTAGATGCTTGTTTAATGAGTTCTGCGCTTACAAAGCCTAAGTACAGACTTATTATTGAGAATTACTTTAATAAGATTGCAAAAAAGGATGAAAGTCTAACAGCGCTGAATACAGCTTTTTCTCGTGAAGGTGCTTTTATAAATATACCTAAAGGAAAGGTTGTAGATAAACCGATTCAGATTATTCATTTAGCTACAGGAAAAGAGTCTTCTATTATGTTACAGCCTCGTAGTTTGGTTGTTGTTGGAGAGAATGCTCATGTTCAGATTATAGAACGTCACCAGAGTTTAACAGACAATCCTGTGCTTACAAATTCTGTTACAGAAATATACACTCATAAACGTGGTATTGTAGATTATTATAAGATTCAGAATGATAATGAAAATGCTTCATTAATCGATAATACTTATATTTCTCAGCAAAAAAATAGTCATGCTTCTGTGCATACTTTTTCTTTTGGAGGGAAAATAACACGTAATAATTTACAGTTCCTACATAATGGAGAATATATAAATTCTACGTTAAAAGGAATCACAATTACTCAAGATAAGCAGCATGTAGATCACAGTACACTTGTGCATCATGCAACGCCAAATTGTGAGAGCCACCAAGATTATAAAGGGATTTATGCTGATAAAAGTACGGGTGTTTTTAACGGTCGTATTATTGTAGAGAAAGAGGCTCAGAAAACCAATGGTTTCCAACAGAGTAATAATATCCTAATTGATGAAAAAGCAACTATCAATGCAAAGCCACAATTAGAGATTTTTGCTGATGATGTAAAATGCTCACACGGTTGTACTATCGGACAATTAGATGATGAAGCTCTATTTTACCTACAATCTCGTGGAATTCCTAAAAAAGAAGCACGTGCATTAATGATGTATGCTTTTGCAAATAACGTACTAGAAAGCGTTAAAATTCCAGAAGTAAAAACACGTATTAATAAATTAATAGCCCTTAAGCTAGGTGTTAATTTAGGTTTCGATTTATAAAAGAAACTTTTAGAAGTTTAAAACCCGAATATTCATTATGAGTATTCGGGTTTTTTGTGTTTCTTACTTTCCTATACATGATTTTATTAATGAAAAACAACTGTAGAATGAGGGAGTTTATAAAAGAAGAAAGAGAATTATATTAAAAGTTCAAAATTTCTTCTAAATTAACACGTTTATTAGCTGTCATGAAAATTCTAATAATAGAGGATGAAGTTGAACTAGCAGAAGATATAATTAATTATCTAACTGGAGAGCAGTACCTGTGCGAATGGGTGTCAGATTATCCATCCGCTATACAGAAAATTCATGATTATAATTACGATTGTATTTTATTAGATATAATGTTACCAGATGGTAACGGATTAACAATCTTAGAAACACTTAAGAAAATAAATAAGCAAGACGGCGTTATTATTATTTCTGCTAAAAACTCTACAGATGATAAGATAAAGGGTTTAAAACTAGGAGCCGACGATTACCTTGCTAAACCCTTTCACTTAGCAGAATTAGCTGCAAGAATTGAATCTTTAATACGGAGACAGCAATTTGATAGTAGCAATTTAATTATGCAAAATGAGTTAACGGTCGATTTAAATGCTAAAATAGTAGCTGTAAATAATTCCAATATTAATCTAACAAAAAAGGAATATGATTTACTGCTTTTCTTTATGGGAAATAAAAACAAGGTGCTTTCTAAAGGAGCTTTAGCAGAACATCTTTCTGGAGATTTTGCAGATATGTTTGATAGTCATGATTTTGTTTATGCACATGTTAAAAACCTAAAGCGAAAATTAAAAGAACAATCTTATGGGGAGTATATAAAAACTATTTACGGAACAGGATATAAATGGGAGTCATGACAAAGTTACTTCACAAGCCTCTAAAAGCATTTGCTATATATGCTTTGATAATTTTAATTGTGAGTATTCCTGTGTACGTATTAGTGGTGGATTATATATGGACAACGGAGTTGGATGAAAATAACTGGCTTACACTGCAACATACTAAACAAAAGCTTCAGTCTAAAAACTTTACTACTGATGAGGTGGAGCAGATAAATTACATTTGGGGGCAGCTTCAGCCTGGAGTATCAATAAAGAAATCAATAAACAATACTGTTTTTAAGGATAGTATTTACGAAGTAATTAGAGCTAATAAATACGACTTTGATAATGGGGAAGATAGATTTCGTGGTTTAACATCTCATGTTGTGATAAACGGCGAGCCATATGTTGTGACTATAGAAACTAATGTTGAAGAATCTAAAGAAACCTTTATTGCCATAGCTTCTATAACGCTGGTATTTTTTGTAATTCTGATAGTTGGATTCATACTATTAAATAAATATATCGCCGCTAAAACGTGGAAACCATTTTATAATACACTGCGAGTGTTACAGACTTTTAAAGTTTCTGATGATAAGGAAATTAAATTTTCGTCTACAAAAATTGAAGAATTTAAAGCTCTAAACGATACTTTAGAAGTTATGATAAACCATAATATCGATCTTTATAAACAACAGAGGTCGTTTATTGAAAATGCTTCACATGAGTTGCAAACACCTATTGCACTACTTAAATCAAAAGTTGATTCATTGCTTCAGCAAAAGGGGTTAGACTCAAGCACATCCCAGATTCTTAATAATATAGAGGGGCCTCTTTCACGATTATCAAGGATTAATAAAAATCTATTGGTACTAGCCAAGGTTGATAATTATTCATATGGTGAAAAAAAGGATCTTGATGTAAAAGCCTTAATACAGGATACACTTTTGTTGTTTGAAGATTATATAGATGAAAAGAAGCTTTCTCTTAAAAATAAGATACAAGAGTCTATTATAGTTAATACAAATACGTTTTTATTAGAAACGCTTATTCATAATCTGCTTTCCAATGCAATTAGACACACTGCTTCAAATGGAGAAATTATTATTACTAGTGATGATTCTACAATTGAAATCATGAATTCTGGAGCTGAAGAATTAGATAATAATAAGTTGTTTAAGCGGTTTTCTAGTACTTCTCAGAAAAAAGTAAGCAGTGGCTTAGGGCTTGCTATAATTAAAGAGATTACTAATAAGAGTAACTGGGATGTAACATATAATTTTAAAGACTCGTATCATATTTTCACAGTAAAGTTTTAGGCATTCTAAATTTCTTCTAATTCTTGTTTGATGTTTGTCGTTCCAATATCTTTTAAAGGTGTTGTGAGTATGAGTAATTAATATCAATTCAATCGCCAAATGTCCAATACAATAAAGTATCTAAGAACGTTAAAGTTCGATTATCGAGTAAGAACCAAGGTTGCCATATTATTTTATATGCTTCTGTTTTTTGCTTACGGAAATGCACAAGATTCCCTAGTGAACGTTTCAGGAAGTATAAAAGATGTAGCTTCAGGAGAAACACTCCCTTTTGTAACTGTACAAATAAAATCGCCAACAGGAACTAAACTTATCGAAGGAACTATTTCTAATGATAATGGATTGTTTACTTTTTCTGAAGTAAAATCTGGAGATTATGTTTTGGAACTTTCATATACTGGATACAAAAAACATGTAGAGCCACTATTTATTGGTGCTAATTCTAAATATATCAACATTGGTGTTATAGAAATGGAAGCTCAGATTGAGCAATTAAACGAAGTTGTTCTTACTGCAAAGCAAGAAGCTATTGTAGGAGCTATGGATAAAAAAACTTACGGAGTAGCTGATAATATTAGTCAAGGTGGAGGAAGTGTTTTGCAATCGATAAGTAATCTCCCAGGAATAACTACTCAAGATGGACAAGTACAGCTTAGGGGTAGTAGTAAAGTTGTCATTTTGATAGATGGTAAGCAAACCGCAATAACTGGTTTTGGAAATCAGAGCGGACTTGATAATCTCCCTGCTTCAGCAATAGAAAAAATTGAAATAATTAATAATCCTTCAGCAAAATATGACGCTAATGGTAATGCGGGGATTATCAATATCATATTAAAAAAAGAATCAGAAACAGGATGGAGTGGTAAAGTAGGTATGTCGACAGGACTTGGAGCACTTTGGGAGCGTAAAGAGAATCTCCCAGGAATCCGACCACAATACAAAATGACTCCCAAGATTAATCCTTCCATAGCACTTAACTACAGAAAGGAAAAGGTGAATTTCTTCTTGCAAGCAGATAATTTATATACCGAAACTTTAAATAAGAATGAGTTTGTTACTAGAATTTACGACGATGGTACTATTACTAACCAACAGCTCAAGCGAAATAGAAATACCAATTTTTTCACAACCAATGCTGGGGTAGATTGGTTTATAAATGATTATAATACACTAACAGTGTCAGGTTTTTTTAGTCAGGAATCGATTAAAGATTATGGTGATCAACCTTTTTTTGATGGTTATACAAATGAGCGCCTTCGACTTTGGCAATTTTTAGAAGATGAAGTGTTAACTGCTTTTATGGGGTCTGTTGCTTTCGAGCATAAATTTAAACAGCCAGGCCACACATTAGACGTCGCTTTTAATTACACTTTTGATAGGGAAGATGAAAAATATTTTTTTGAAAACACAATGCCTTCATTTACTACAGAAGAATCCTTTTTCTTGATTGCTGATCAAAAAGTAGCAGATTTTACTTTAGACTACACAAAGCCATTAAAGCATGGTCTATTAGAAACTGGTTTTAAATTTCGTAGCAGGACCATTCCAACAGATATGCAGTTTAATCCATCTGAAGAAAATTCTGTATTAGATACTGGAGCTGATGGAAAGGCTACTTATAAAGAGATAATCCCTGCACTTTATGGTAACTATACATATGAAATAAAAAAGTTAGAAGCTGAAATAGGAATGCGATTAGAATATGCAGATTTGCAATATGATGTAGATCCAAACCATAATACTTACCAAAGTGATGGATATGATTATTTAGAACTATTTCCTAATGCTCGTTTAACATATAAAATTAATGATAGTAACAAACTTTCTGCTTTTTATAACAGAAGAGTGGATCGTCCTGATGAGGTAGATATTAGAATTTTTCCAAAATATGACGATGCTGAAATAATTAAGGTTGGGAATCCTAGTTTACAACCTCAGTTTACCAATAGCTTTGAGTTAGGTTATAAAAAGGATTGGAGCGCTGGTTATTTTTATGGAGCAATATATCATCGTGCTTCTGAAGGAACGATTACAAGAATTGCTACTACTGTAGATAATACCAATCTTATATATAACATTTCTCAAAATGCAGGTAATAGTTATAATTCAGGAGTTGAAGTTGTAGTAAGTCAGGAATTAAATGATAAAATAGCTTTGGATTTAAATCTTAATGGCTATTATAATCAAATAGATGCTTTTACGGTTGTAAATCAATACCCAGTAGAGAATTCTTTTACTGCTGATGAGCAAGATATATATTCGGGAAATATAAAATTAAATGGCAAGTTTAAAATAGGAAATAGTATCGAAGCACAATTAACAGCTATTTATCTTGCTCCCGATATTATTCCTCAAGGGACTATAGATAGTAGATTCTCTTTGGATACAGGAATAAAAAAGATTGTTCAAAAAGGAAAAGGTGAATTTTATTTTAATGCTACAGATTTATTAAATACAATGGTTACAAAGAAGGAGATAGAAGGAAATGATTTTTCGTATACTAGCTCCGATTATTACGAAACGCAGGTAATTCGATTTGGTTATAATTATAAATTTTGAAGTATGCTAACTCAGATATAAAGGCCTAAAAACCCATTATCCAATTACCTTTCTAAATCTTTCGGGTAGCTCGTTTTTTAAACATAGCTTTTGTTGGGTAAAAGGATGCGTGAATTCTAAAGAATATGCATGGAGATATAAGCCCTTTCCATTTAGAATTAAGCCTTCTTTTCCATATTCTTTATCTCCCAGAATAGGATTACCAATACTGGCCAAGTGAATTCGTAACTGGTGTTTTCGTCCCGTTTTAGGTTTTAGTTTCACTAAATTGAGATTTCCAAATCGTTTTGAAGGCACAGTTTTTAGAACTTTATATTTCGATTTAGACTTTTTCCCGTCTATGGTAGCTGTAATTACCCCTTTAGAATCCATTTTACCAATGGTAATAGCAAAATATGTTTTTTGAATCTTCTTATCTTCAAAAAGTTTGTTCAGTATACGAATACTATTGCTTGTTTTTCCAGTCAATAAAATACCAGTTGTGGGATAGTCTAACCGGTGTACAGGCTGAGGAATAGCAGCGTCGATAAGCGTGCTTTTCTTTAAGTTTTGAGGCAAAGCATTCGCGATTGTTTTAAAGCTATTTCCGCTTACTAAAATACCTGCAGGCTTATGGATAACCGCTAGGTATTCGTCTTCATATAATACAGGAAGTGGAAAAATAAGTTCTTTCTTCGCTTTTGTTGTTTCGGGAATAGAGATTTGAATAGTTTCTCCTCCTTTTATAAAAGTTGCTGTGCTAGCAAGAGCTCCATTTATGGTAATAAGTTCTTTTTTTATAGCCTTTTTTAATGCAGATTTAGTGAGGGCACTATTAAAAATCCCGACACCATATTCCTGTAATCGAATTGGATGAAGCAGCTCAGGGACAATATGTTTTTCTGTTTTATTAATGGGAGTTTTATTTTTTAAAAAGCTCTTTTACGGCACTAAGATTAGTGTCTTTATTTACGGGGTAAAAATAATCAGTTTGCCATTGCTGACTTCTTTGTGCTTGTTTGTTCTGTGGCCGGTCCCAAGGGGAATAGACTCTAAAAGCTCTTTTTCCTTCTTTATGTTCAGTAGAAATAATTCCTTTTCTTATTAATACTGATTTAGGGAATACAAATTGCCCTATCTCATTTGCTGATTTTACGGTGACAACAAAAAAATCAAATTCATCAATTGTATGAAAAGGTGCTATTGACTTATTCTCAATTCGTTTCCAAAAAGTAACAAATTGTCCAGCCTTTTTAGGAGTCACTTTACCGTCTCTATAGATAATATTTAGGCCATTAAGTTTAAAAGTACAAGCACTATATTCTTTACTTTCTAATGCAGGTTTAAAATCGGAAAATTTAAAATTGCATGGCGCGTAAACTTCGGCCTTTATCGTTTCGAGACTTTTATTCATTTTTAGAGTTTATATCTTTTAGCTGAAGAGATTTCTCTTCTTGCGCCTTTTTAATAATCGCTTTTAGGCGCTCTTTATGTTGGAGTTTTTGCTTCTTTTGTTTATTGATTTTCTGATTCATCAACTTGGTATGTTTGGCCTTGTTGACAGTGTTTTTTGCTTTTCCCTTTTTTGCCATCTCAATAAATTTAAAATTTCGCTATAACTGCTTCAGCACAGCGTTCTCCATCCATAGCTGCAGAAATAATTCCGCCAGCATAACCTCCTCCTTCTCCACACGGAAATAAACCTTCAATTTGTGGATGTTCTAAATTTTCCTTTCTCGGAATATTTACAGGAGATGAGGTTCTAGATTCTACACCTACAATATTAGCTTCGTTGGTATAATAACCATGCATTTTATCTCCAAAAGCGGCAAAACCTTTACGCAATCTACTTCCTATAAGTTTAGGTAATAATGAATGCAGTGGTGCTGATTTTAATCCCGGTTGGTATGAAGTGTCGTTTAAAGTAGGTGAAATTTTACCTTCTACAAAATCTACCAAACGCTGTGCTGGTGCTACTTGACTCCTTCCTCCAGCATTGAATGCTAATTTTTCTAAATCTTTTTGGTATTCTAACCCTTTTAAAGGACCGAATTTATCATATTTAAAGAGGTCTTTTTCTATGTTTATTTCCACAACGATTCCAGAATTTGCAAACCTATTGTTTCTTTTGCTAGGAGACATTCCGTTTACAACAACTTCTCCATTGGCAGTAGCTGCTGGGACAATAAAGCCACCAGGGCACATACAGAAAGAATATACGCCACGTTCGTTAACTTGATGAACCAAACTATATGCCGCAGCTGGTAATAATTCGTCTCTTTTTCCAGAACAATGATATTGGATGCTATCGATAATCTCTTGCGGATGTTCTACACGTACGCCCATGGCAAAAGATTTTGCCTTTAAAGCGATGTCTTTTTTGTGCAATAGATCGTAGATATCTCTAGAAGAATGCCCTGTTGCCAATATAACAGCATTAACAGAGAGTTCCTTACCGCTTTGTAATTGTATAGCTTTTAGTTTGTTGTCTTTGATTATAAAATCCACAACTCGGGCTTCAAAATGTACTTCTCCGCCATATTTTATAATGTTCTCACGGATATTCTGAATGATTTTAGGGAGTTTATTGGTTCCAATATGAGGATGCGCATCTACTAATATCTGGTCTGTAGCTCCGTGGTATACTAGATTCTCAAAAATCCTTCTTACATCTCCACGTTTTAAGCTTCTAGTATATAGTTTCCCGTCAGAATAAGTTCCAGCGCCGCCTTCTCCAAAACAATAGTTAGAATCCTCATTTACAAAATGCTCCTGATTTATAGCTTTTAAATCGCGCCTTCTGTCTTGTACATTCTTACCACGTTCTAAAACTATCGGTTTGTAGCCTAATTCTATGCATCGAAGTGCTGCATACATTCCAGCAGGTCCAAAACCAATAATGTGTACCTCTTTTGCATTGGAAACATCTTTATAATCGAAAGTATAAGCAGGGTTGTCAGAGGGTTTCTCTCCTAAATAAACCGCTACTTTATAATTAAAGATAATATCTCTTTTACGAGCATCTATAGATTTTCGCAATACTTTTACTGCTGAAATCTCTTCTTTAGAAACTCCTAATTGCTTGGATGCTTTATACAATAAAATATCCTCTTGCTTTTCTTCAGTAAGGTTAACACGGAGTTGAATCTCTTTTATCATGAAGCAAAATTACGCAAATGAAATCAGTTTTTGTCAGCATAAAATTTTTAAAGCTATGCAGGTCAATCTAAAAGTGTATTTCCTCTTTTATTTTAGTGTAAAATAAACAAAAGCAGAAGTTTATTTAAATTGCTTTAAGTGTTCTAGTAGAAGATTTTTCGACTAATAATCAAAGCCGCATTGTTATATAGATCTACTTTTATCGCTATAGTCAAGGGATAATTCGTTGTTGTTTATTTTGTAAATTAGATCTTCTACTTCACCACAATTACAACATCTAGTTCCTGTTTTAATATAAAAAATACCGTTTATGGTATATGTGGTCAATTTCTGTAGTGAGCACGCACCTGTTAATGGATATACAAGGTCATTATAAATTGCAAATCGTGGTCCCGATGTAGAGCCATCCGAAGAGCGGTAGGAAGCTATTGTTACCTCAATATGTTTGTTTTTTGCGACATGCATTTCTGGAAACCGACTAACAGCCGCTTTATTTAGTTCATTGGAAAGTGAAGCTAGATTCGCAGTAGTCTTTAACCGTTGATCCATTTCCTTTCTAGTTTGCTCATCGGTTATGATATGAGTATCTATCAGTTTAAAATCTATATTTTTTGTGTTAGGAATAACAGCGATGTCTAGATTTATATTATCTCGAAATAGAGAAGGCTCAATCGCCGTAAGTTCTAGTTTTCCTAAGATAGGATCTTCTTGAGTGGCATGCGTTGTTGTTTTTACCTTATGCGCTTTCCCAGATTTAAAATTTAGAAGATATAAATGTTTATTAAGAGGTTGATTTCCCCATAACATCAATGTGTCCGTATTCCAAAAGGTTAAAGAAAATGTATTTTTTAGAGCATCTTCCCCGATTAATGTACCTTCATTATCAATTGAATACTCCAAAGTATCAGCCGACGAAAAATAGACATCATCTAATTTTAAAGGAGTGCTTTTCTTAGTTTCGTTACAGCCAATTAGAAGAATAATTAATAACGATAGTGGTATAATATTGCGCATTATTGCTATGAATTTGAATTTAAGGGGAGTTCAAATATAGTCAATAATCTACATTTTTATTTATTTTTTTGATGAATTATTCCTGAATTTGTAGGAAATAGGACTTCTGTTACTTCTAGTTTTTAGTGCTAATTACCACCCAATGCTACTAACTTTAAAACGGTTTTCCAGTTCCTAGTTGTTGCTTCAACTTTTAATTTTTTCTCAAAAAAGGCATTTGATAATTTTGATTGATGGTATTTCCCTTCGCAATAAATAAAAACATCTTTATCCTTAATTGTAAACAAATCTGGTGCGTAATCATAACGCTCTGTTTCCTTTATATTTTCTTCGGAAGGAGATTCATTTAAGAAAGTAAGGTGGAGTTTATTTATATCTGAATTACTAGTATAATATGGATTTGAATCTGTTGCTTGTTTTAATTCTTTTACAGTTCTTATTACCACAGGAACTTCAAATCCAAATTTGTTTTTTATAGCACCTCTTATTTGTTCCGCTAGTTTTGTATGTGCTGATTCTTTAGAATCGAAAATCACATTTCCGCTTTGGATGTATGTAACGACATTAGAAAACTCCAAGGCTTCAAACATCGCTTTTAAATCCGACATCAATATTTTTCTCTTTCCTCCAACATTTATCCCTCTTAGGATTGCAATTTTTCGCTGCATATAATTGTTTCTTTTTATGTCTATTATTATTTATAATCCTCAGGAGTTACCTTAATGTTGAATAAGAATACGCCTTTTTTATCTTTATAATCGTATTTTAAAGTCACTTCATTTTTTCTAAAATCGGCCATATCTGGATTCGTTTTCACAGAATTTATAATATTTGGCTCGATATTGCTTTTAAACTCATCGATATTAAGTTCAGATTTTTCTAGATTCACCAATGTATAATTATACTGAAGTGTATTGTTTGGGAGGACCACAGAATTATCTAGCCGCGTGTCTTGATCGACCATAAACGGACAAGTTTTATTAATTTCGTTGGAAACCTGCACTAATACTTCATCATAAGCAGAAGGACTAAAGAGCTTTTGAACAAAATAAAAACTTAGAATAGCAGCTATTACCCCAACTATAATAGAAGTGATTTTCTTTGTATTACCCTTCTTTTTATTTTCTTTTTGTGGAGTTATATATTCAGTCGTTTCTAACTTTTGTTTCGGCAAAGTATGACCACATTTTGAGCAATATTTTGCATTCGCAAAGTTTTCAACATCACAATTTGAACAATTTATTTTTTCCTTTGTATCCATTTATCTACGGAAGAGCTCCTTATTTTATAGTTAAACTTAATTTATTCCTTTAGAAATACCGCCTAAAAACCAATCAAAATCAAAGGCATCGCCAGAAGCTAATCCCATTCTTACTACAACAAGATCTTTTGATGGAACGATATACACACGCTGGCCTTGAAAACCATCGGCATAATAGGTGTCCATTGGTGCATGAGGCATTTTATCTGGTGTATTGAGCCAAAAATGTGCTCCGTAGAGGCCATCAGAATTTGGTGCTGGTTCCGCTACATAATCGCTCCAATTCTTGTCAAATAACTGATCGCCGTCCCAATTTCCATTGTGGAGATATAGCAAACCAAATTTCCCCCAATCGCGAGTAGTTGCCCAGCCATAAGAAGAACCTACATAAGTTCCAGCAGCATCAGTTTCAATAAACATACTTTTCATTCCAATTCTATCGATAAGCTTTTGGTACAGAAAGTTTAGATATTCCTTATAGCTATTAAATTCTTTTCGCAATAAAGAAGACAATAGATTTGTAGTTCCAGAGGAATAATTCCATTGTTTATTTGGAGCAGCTTCTGCTAGTTTTTCTTCTTGTACTTTTCCCATATTATCTGTTAGGAAAAGCATTTTGGTGACA
Source organism: Joostella sp. (assembly GCF_048266025.1). Taxonomy (NCBI): domain Bacteria; kingdom Pseudomonadati; phylum Bacteroidota; class Flavobacteriia; order Flavobacteriales; family Flavobacteriaceae; genus Joostella; species Joostella sp. The sequence goes on from NZ_JBLXAF010000001.1 coordinate 828,599, forward strand.
TCAGAAATGGTGGCATAATCTTCGTTCCACGCTAAGCCGCTGCTCATGTGTAACAAATCGTTATACGTAATTTTTGCACGTTCATCGTTTTGCCAAGCTTTAATATTTGTAGGGTCGTTTACATTGAGCTTCCCTTCATATTGGAGAATCCCATAAAGTGTAGCCATAATACTTTTTGTCATCGACCAACCGAGGAGTTTAGAATCTTTGTTTAGGGAGTCGGCATATTTTTCAGCAATAATCTGATTTTTATAAATAACCAATACAGAACGTGTTTTCTGAATCTCATTGTTGTCGAAAGAAGCATTTACAATCTCATCGATTTGCTCATAATCTATATTAGAGAAGAAAGTATCTTTTTGCTGTAAATCACCATACGGATACGGCCGATTAATTTTCTCCGTATTTCGGATGGGTGTTTTCGCACTTTTAATTTTTTCTACATCTGAATTTATTGGTAGTAACACACATCCTAATCCTTTACGGTAAATGGCAGTACGCGATTTTAATCCGTAAACACTAGCGGTAACCGAATTGGCTGTTTTATTAATCTTATTCTTTGCTAAGTTGACAGGCGCAAAATTATTGTCGTTATTTCTTGTGAATTGCTGACTTCTACCGTCATTAAAAACACAAGAACACATGTTTTTTGCTGAAAATCCACTGATAATATTCAGTTTTGGATAGTTAAAGTAAACAACCGAAATAAATAATAAACATATAAGAATGATTGTAAAGAGTGCGAAGCGTTTAAAATTTCTCACAGATTAGGTGTTGTAGTTAATGTAGAATAAAGATAATATAAAAAGATTTAAGAGCTGAAGATAGAGCGCATGGTTTTCGATGTTTATTGATGTATTAGATTGGGATATACAAAGAATAAATAGATTATTAAATACTCATTTTTAACGTTTATAGTCAATTAAAAACAGATAAAGTATATCGAAATAATGGACTATTAAAACTTTCAACTTTATAACCTTTATACTTTACAAACTGTTGCCTACTTTTGTACAAAGATTAGTTATGATTGATATACAGAAAATACGTGAAGATTTCCCAATTTTAAAAAGGGAAATAAATGGATATCCTTTGGTTTATTTTGATAATGCTGCGACTTCGCAAACGCCAAAGCAGGTGATGGACTGTATTGTAGATTACTATTCTAATTACAATGCCAATATCCACCGTGGTGTACATACATTATCTCAAGAAGCTACAGATTTATATGAGGCTTCTCGTAAAAAGATCCAAGCACATTTTAATGCTAAAAAGGATTATGAGATTATCTTCACTTCTGGGACTACACATAGTATAAACTTGGTTGCAAATGGGTTTTCAGCGCTTTTAAAGGAAGGCGATGAGCTTATAGTTTCTGCTTTAGAACATCACTCTAATATTGTGCCTTGGCAAATGCTTTGTGAGCGCACAGGAGCTGTCTTAAAAGTTATTCCGATGGACGAAAACGGAGAACTTAAGATGGATGTGTATTCAGAATTGTTATCGGATAAGACAAAGCTTGTTTTCTGTAATCATATTTCTAATGCTCTTGGAGTTATAAATCCTATCGAAGAAATTATTACTAAAGCCCACGCTGTTGGCGCTGCGGTTTTAATAGATGGCGCGCAAGCTTGTCCGCATCTAAAGCCAGATGTACAGGCATTAGACGTTGATTTCTATGTGGCTTCTGCTCATAAAATGTGTGGGCCTACAGGTGTAGGAATGCTTTATGGAAAAGAGGAGTGGTTAAAAAAATTGCCGCCATACCAAGGAGGGGGAGAAATGATTGCGGAGGTTACTTTTGAAAAAACTACCTATGCAGATCTTCCTCATAAATTTGAAGCTGGAACTCCCAATATTTGTGGAGGAATTGCCTTTGGTGCCGCCATAGATTACATGAATAATATTGGTTTTGATGCTATTCTTGCTTATGAAAATGAGCTTTTAAAATACGGAACAGAAAAGCTTAGCGAAATTGAAGGATTAAAGATTTATGGGGTTTCTGATAAGAAGGCTTCTGTAATCTCTTTTAATATTGAAGGCATCCATCCTTATGATATCGGAACTATTGTAGATAAGCTTGGAGTAGCTGTAAGGACGGGGCATCATTGTGCACAACCGATAATGGATTTCTTTAAAATTCCGGGAACAGTGAGAGCTAGTTTTGCCTTTTATAATACCAAGGAAGAGATTGATGTTTTGGTAGCAGCTGTAAAGAAAGCTTCAATGATGCTTTCGTAGTTTTTTATTGAAAAAGTATATCAATTTTATTGCTGAAATATTTATTGTTTCAATCATAAACGAGTTGTTTTTTTAAATGAGCTAACGGCTGATGCATTTATTTGAAATCTTAATTCTATTGTTATTGCATTAGGGATTGAGTGGTCTGTTTGAGCTCTTATGGCAAGAGATTGCCATAAAGCGAGTAACGAAAGCCCGGACGCGAGTTTTCTTCGCGGAATGCCCAAAAAGAAGCCTACATGATAGGTTTTATATCTTTTTAATGTCTTTAGATGCTTTCTACTATCATTTTCCTTTATAATAACATATAGTAAAACAGTTGAATAGCATTTATTCTTGTTGTATTTTTGTTGAAAATTAAACCTATGACAATTCAAGAGATTCAAAATGATATTGTAGATGAATTTTCTATGTTCGACGACTGGTTGCAGCGTTATGAGTATATGATCGAGCTAGGGAAGTCATTGCCACTTATTGATGAAGATTATAAAACGGAAGATAATATAATTAAAGGATGCCAGAGTAAAGTATGGGTTCATGCGGAGCTTGAAGGTGATAAGTTGGTTTTTACTGCGGATAGTGATGCTATTATTACTAAAGGAATTATTGCTATTTTAGTAAGAGCTTTCTCTAATCAAAGTCCAAAGGATATTATAGAAGCGAATACAGATTTTATAGATGAAATTGGCTTAAAAGAGCATTTGTCACCAAATAGAGCTAATGGATTGGTGAGTATGATAAAACAATTAAAGTTATATGCAGTTGCATATCAGACACAATTAAATTAAAAGAATATGAGTGAAACAATAGATACAGCGGCATTAGGAGAAAAGATTGTAGTGGTTTTAAAAACTATTTATGATCCTGAGATTCCTGTAGACATCTATGAATTAGGACTTATTTATGATGTTTTTGTAAATGAAGATTATGAAGTTAAAGTTTTAATGACACTTACAACTCCAAACTGCCCAGTAGCAGAAACATTACCAGTGGAAGTAGAAGAAAGAATTAAAACTCTTGATGAGGTAAAAGATGCAGAGGTAGAAATTACTTTTGACCCGCCTTGGAGTCAAGAATTAATGAGTGAAGAAGCTAAATTGGAGTTAGGTTTATTGTAGGAATACCTAAATAGCGATACGTTAAAGTTGTAAGGCTTGATGTAAGAAGTAAAAGTGCTTATATATTAAACTTTAACGCTATTAAATACTCCAAAATCATAAATGCATGCAGGAAGAAATAATTAATAGAGTAGCGCAAAGTAAACTGGAGACTTTTAATCTTGAAGATTATTATCCAGCTGGTGAGCGTGTGCTTTTTGATATTAAAGATTGGCTTTTGGAAGGATTTTTGTTGAAAGAAAAAGATTTCCGAGAGCTAGCTAAAAATTATAATTGGGAGCAATATGAAGGTAGTTATGTAGCGTTAACATGCTCTACAGAAGCAATTATCCCTGCTTGGGCATTTATGTTGCTTACTACGTATTTAGCTCCTTACGCAAAAAAAGTTGTAGTTGGTTCTTTAGAGCAATTGGAGACATCTATATACCAAGATGTCATACCAAATATTGATCTTTTGGAGTATACAGATAAACCTGTTATTGTGAAAGGATGCTCTAGAAAACCAGTACCACAGAATGCTTATATAATGATTACGGAACGCCTTATCCCTGTAGCAAAAAGTGTTATGTACGGAGAAGCTTGTTCCGCTGTTCCTTTATATAAGAGAAAATAATTCATAATTTCCCTCAACATATCTACTTATTGTAGTAATATTGCACAAATTTTTTAAAAGGATAACTTAAAATTTAAATCAATGAGAAAATTATTAGTAATAGGGGCTCTTTTATTAGGGGTTACTTTTTCTTATGCTCAGGATGCGGATGCAGAAGATGCACCAAAACAAGGATGGACTAAAGGTGGAACATTTACCTTTTTATTAAATCAATCTGCTTTTAGTAATTGGGTTGCTGGGGGACAAAATAATATTTCTGGAACATTAGGAGTAAATTATGACTTTAATTATTTAAAAGAAGATTGGTCTTGGGATAATAAAGTGATTGCTTCTTATGGTCTTACAAATAACGAAGATCAAGGAACGCGTAAAACAGACGACCGTTTTGAATACAACTCTTTAGTTGGTAAAAAAGCTTTTGGAAATTGGAACTATTCATTCTTCTTAAACTTTAGAACTCAATTTACAGATGGTTATGATTATGATAACGATGAAGATGGTGATTTCCGTACTTCAGGATTATTTAAACCAGCTTATTTAACTTTTGGTCCAGGTATGGAATGGAAGAAAAATGAGAATCTTAAATTGAACTTAGCTCCAGCTACTTCTAAAATGACTTTTATTAGCGATGATCTTTACATTTATGATGATGATATAAGTGACTTCGTAGAACATTCAGGCCCTTCGAATATTAATGACTTGCAGGCTTATGGAATTGATCCAGGAGATAAGTTTCGTTATGAGTTAGGTTTCTATGCTTCAGGTTACTATAAATTTAGCTTGATGGAGAATGTAACTTTTGAAAACACATTAAACCTTTATTCTAACTATTTAGAAGATCCACAGAATGTAGATATCGACTATACGTTGAATGTTGTAATGAAAATAAACAACTACCTTTCTACAAATTTCACAGTACAAACTGTATATGATGATAATGCTGTTAATGCATTGCAATTGCGTGAAGTATTTGGTCTTGGAGTTAATTTCGGATTCTAAGAACACCTAAATAATATTTATTAAAAAATCCTCTTGTTATTTCAAGGGGATTTTTTAATTTAGACTATATTCTACAGTATAATTGTATAGTCTATGATTGATGAGGTTTTATTAGATGGTTCTCAAATTGAAAATTTAGAGGTAAGTAAAGTTTCTTCTAAAACCATAACTCGTCTTAAAAATCAAACAGAACTTACTACTTTTAATCCTGATTTTAGTTTAAAGCTTGTTTCTGTTCTAGGTGATATAAAAGCTCAAACAGTTGCTGTTTCTTTTCTTATTACTCATATATTAGGGAATCAATTATTATGTTTTTATCACAGAGACGTGCATACTTATGTGAAAGATGTTGCTGATAATAAATATTTTTCAGAACAGGCTTCTGTAGGTAATATGTCTGTAGGTTATTATTCCGTTTGTAACAGAATTTTAGCGAATATACCTATTGAAACAAAAGTAATTTTTAAGAATATTAATCCAGAGGTTGATGTGTTTAGCAACATTACTATAAAAGTAAGTAATGAAGATTTGTATGCCGACTATTCTGAATTTGGTTTTATTAAAGGAAAGAATTTAGTTATAGATTGGAAATAAAAAAAGCAAGCCTAAGGATTTAAATCCTTGGGCTTGCTTTTTAAACCTGAATATAAATATTCTAATTTACTCTTCAGTTTCTTCTGTATAATCCTCATAAAGGAAATTATTATAAGGGAAACGTTGTACATGGAGTTCTCTCACTGCATCGTACACTTTCTTTCTAAATTCCTCTAGGTTTTCTTTGTTAAGGGCAGATATAAATAGCACTTCGTTATCTCCAACTCTTCCCATCCATGTTTGTTTCCATTCATCGAGGGTAAAGTGTTTAGTAGTTTTTTCAGTTACTAAATCATCTTCTTCAATCGTTTCATGCTCGTAATTATCGATTTTATTAAAAACCATAATTGCAGGCTTATCAGAAGCTTTTATTTCATCTAATATCTGATTTACAGAAGCAATATGCTCCTCAAAATTAGGATGTGAGATGTCTACAACATGCAGTAGTAAATCGGCTTCTCTCACCTCGTCTAAAGTACTTTTAAAAGATTCTACTAATTGTGTAGGGAGCTTTCTTATGAATCCTACAGTATCAGTTAATAAAAAAGGAAGGTTTCCTATAACTACTTTTCTAACTGTTGTATCTAGCGTTGCAAATAGTTTATTCTCAGCAAAAACTTCACTTTTACTAATAACATTCATCAGCGTAGATTTACCAACATTGGTATATCCAATAAGGGCTACACGAATTAATGCGCCACGATTTCCACGTTGCGTTTCCATCTGGCGATCTATCTTCTCCAGTTTTTTCTTAAGAAGAGCAATACGATCTCTTACGATACGCCTATCTGTTTCAATCTCTGTTTCCCCAGGACCACGCATTCCAATTCCCCCACGTTGACGTTCCAAGTGAGTCCATAAACCTGTAAGTCTCGGTAATAAGTATTGGTATTGTGCCAATTCTACTTGTGTTCTAGCATTACTAGTTTGTGCACGTTGGGCAAAAATATCAAGAATAAGACTCGTTCTATCAAGAATTTTAGCCTTCAGAATTTTCTCTATATTACGTTGCTGACCAGGGGTTAGCTCATCATCAAAAATAACAGTCCCTATATCGTTCTCAGTAACAAATTGTTGAATTTCTTCCATTTTCCCAGTTCCAATAAAGGTTTTGGGATTCGGAATATCCACTTTCTGGGTGAACCTAGCAGCAACTTCACCACCGGCAGTATATGCCAAGAACTCTAATTCATCTAAATATTCTTTAGATGTTTCCTCATCTTGCTCTTGGTTAATAATTCCAACGAGCACTGTTTTCTCATATTCTAATGTTTTCTTTTCCAGCATAAAATAAAATGTAAAGTACAAAGGTACACAATTGATTTTTCTATTTTTACAGCATGAACGATAACAATTTGTACACCGTAGCTTTTTACAATTTAGAAAACTTATTTGACACTATTAACGATCCTAATATTTTAGATGATGATTTTACTGAAGATGGTCGTCTTGAGTGGGATGATGATCGTTATGAAAATAAAATATTCAAGCTAGGAAAAGCCATTTCTCATATAGGAACAAACGAATCTAATTTTCCACCCGTGATTTTAGGGGTTGCTGAAGTAGAGAATAAAGCCGTTTTAAATGATTTAATTGCTACTGAATCATTATCAGAAGCTAATTATAAATACATTCATTACAATTCTCCTGATGAAAGAGGAATAGATACAGCTCTTTTATATCAAGAAAAGCATTTTAAAATAATTCATAGTAAGGCAATTCCTTTATTAGTTTATAGTGAAGATGGAGTTCGTGATTTTACTAGAGATATTCTACATGTATATGGAGAGCTTCATGGGGAGCCAATTCATGTTTTTGTAAATCATTGGCCTTCTCGCCGTCAGGGAGATGGGGAAACCGCTTATAAACGTATAGCCGCCGCAAAATCACTTCACACCGTTATGGATCAGATTAAAGTACAAGAAAATGATCCTAAGTTTATTATTATGGGAGATTTTAATGACGATCCTAGTTCTCCAAGTGTAAAAGATAATTTGGTTACTAACGATCTGTATAATCCAATGGAAAAATTGCATATTCCTTCAGAAAGAGGAACACTAAATTTTAAATCTAATTGGAATATTTTTGACCAGATTATTATCTCCAATAATTTCTTTAATATTTCTGAAAGTAAACTACGTTTTATCAAAGCTGATATTCTTGATGATAAATTTCTCGCAGAATGGAAAGAAAGGTATAAAGGTTTTCCTTTTAGAACTTATGTAGGTAAAAAGTACTTAGGTGGTTATAGTGATCACTTTCCTGTGTTTATTCAATTAAAAGAGTCTTAACTATTCTTTTTTATAAGGTAATGTTATAAGATTATCTTAATATCCAGAGGCTATTATTCTATTCAATCTTATATCATTATCCTATTTATATATCCTGATCCCTCGCAACTTATTTCGAGGGATTTAGTTTTTTATAAATGAAAATGTTTCTTCTAATCTTGTTTTCATCATTTATCACCTAAAAAATCTATTAAAGGTAAATATCGTCGATGAAATGCATAATTAACTACAGAAAAATATTACAACAAAAGTAGTCCTAAGTTTATGTTTATTATGTTTTTATGTAGTTCGTCGAAAACACTAGTGCATTTCATCGAATAAATCGAGCATTTCATCGGATTGATTTTACTTAACTCCTACATTAGTTAAGCCAAATCACAATAATTATGAAATCAATCCTACAAAAAGCAATTTTGTCTATTACCGTTATGGTAGTTTTACTTCTTAATGTTCAAAAAGTAACTGCGCAGCATAAATTTCAAAAGGATACTCAAGTAGAACAATCACAAAGTACCAATCTTAAATCGATTTCAAAAAAATTTAGAAACAATACTTTATTGCAAAAAGAGCAAGCAAAACGTATGGCTGTTTCTAAAGGATGGAAGCTTACGGAAGAACTTCCAAATGGAGGTTTAATGGAGTTGGAAAGAATAGGGCCAGATGGCGCTCCTATTTATTATACAACTTTTAATGATAATGTGGTGCACGCTTCTAGATCAAATTCTTTGTATAACACAGGCGATTTACATTTAGATGTAGATGGAATTGGTATGCATGTAGGAGTTTGGGATAGCGGAAATGCATTGATGACTCATCAAGAATTTACTGGTCGTGTTCAATCTGGTGATAACTCTAGCAGAACAAGTGGGCATGCAACACATGTTTTAGGAACGATTATGGCAGCAGGAGTGGATCAAAAGGCAAAAGGCGTTGCATATAATGCGGAAGGAGTAACTTTCGATTGGTCGAATGATGAGGCAGAAGTTGCTGAAGCAGCTGCAAATGGATTGCTACTTTCTAATCATTCTTACGGAATTAGTGGTAAAACTATTCCAGATTGGTACTTCGGTGCTTATATCTATCAGGCGCAAGAATGGGATGAAATTATGTACAATGCTCCATATTATCTAATGGTTACTGCTGCTGGAAACACACAACAATATCAATATAATGAAGCTCCAAATGTTGGTACACCTGCAGATGCAAATGATCTTTTACTAGGATATGCAGTTTCAAAAAACGGATTGACAGTTGCTGCTGCAGACAATGTGGTTTTGGATGAAAATAATAATTTATTAAGTTCAGAGATTGCGTCTTTTAGTAATTTCGGACCTACAGATGATGGGAGAATCAAGCCGGATATTACTGGAGAAGGAGTGGATGTGTATTCTGCTTATGATAATAATGATACAAGTTATGTGAGTCAATCAGGAACTTCTATGGCAGCTCCAGGAGTAACAGGTGCTTTATTATTGTTGCAACAATATTATAGAGAAACACATGGGACTTTTATGAGAGCGGCAACTTTAAAAGGATTAACGCTACACACCGCTGATGAAGCAGGGAATTTTCCAGGTCCAGACTATAAGTTTGGATGGGGAATTATAAATACCCGTAAAGCAGCTCAAACAATTTCTAAAGCTGGGTTTGAATCTGAAATAATTGAAGAGTCATTAAATGATGGTCAAACATATAGTTTTACCGTTGATGCTGAAGAAGGACAAACATTAATGGCTTCTATATCATGGACAGATCTTCCAAATCCAGTTAAAAATGAAGGTGATTTAAATGATGATAGCGCCGTTTTGGTAAACGATCTTGATGTTGTAATTACAAAAGATGGTGAAGATGCTGTATATTATCCATGGAAATTATCTGTAGCTACTGCAAATGCTGGAGCACAACAAGGAATTAATAATGTAGACCCTTTTGAAAAGATTGAAATTCCAAATGCATCAGGAACTTATACAATTACAATTACCCATAAAGGTAAGCTAGCCAATAATAAGCAAGATTTTTCAGTTGTTTTAACTGGAATTAAAAGTAGTGCTTGTACGTTAGATACTCCTCAAAAACTTACATCAACAGAAATTACGGAGACATCGGCAAATTTAGAATGGGAAATGGTGGAAGATGCTATTTATGAAGTTGCTTATAGACCGCAAGCAAATAATAAAAGTTCGGAAACAACTTGGGAAACTATTTTAGTTACCGAAAATAATAATAAAGTAGAGTCTTTATCGCAAAATACCGTTTATGAGTGGAAAGTAAGAACTTTATGTTCTGAGCTAGCAGAATCTGATTATAGTACTGTAAAAGACTTTAAAACGAAGTTTATAGATACCGAAGCACCAAGCGTAGTTAAGAATTTATCAGCTTCTAGTATTTCTCAATCAAGTTTAAATCTTAATTGGGGGCAAGCAGCAGATAATGTAGCTACTGTTGCTTATGAGGTTTATATGGATGGAATTATGATTGATGTAGTTACTGAAAATAAGGTTACTGTAAATGGATTGCAAGCAGATACTAATTATATTTTTACAGTAATTGCTAAAGATGAAGCTAATAATATTTCTGAAAATAGCGATGAATATAATGTAAAAACATTGTCTGAAGAGCGTTTAACTGCCATAATAGCTTCTAATGATTTTGAAAAAGGAATAGGGCAGTGGACTGCAGCTGGTGTTTGGGGAGCTAGTAAAGGGAAGTATAGCCTAGATAATTCTATCGCAGCAAGTAGCAGAGAAACTGGACTGGCTTCGATTTATACTCCAAAAATGAATGTGCTGCCTTATGAGAAATTAACTTTTGACTTTTTTATTCTTGCAACTGCTATTAAAAATAATGACAAAGTAGTTGTGTCTATAAATAATGGTAATGGATGGAATGTATTAGATGAGTATTCAGTAAATGATGAATTGGAGAATGGATATTTTTATCAAGCTACTCTTTCCGTAACGAATAGTGAGTTTAAGTTTTCTGAAAACACACAGTTTAAAATTGAAACACAGATTTATAACGAAACAACAAGCGTATATATAGATAATGTTACGGTAAAAGGATATACAAATAGTGCAAGTAAAGAAAGTGTGCTAGATAGATTGGCAGCAATGGATGCGAGTGAATTATTAGAGACTGCTGAAGATATTACAAGAATAAGTGTATATCCGAATCCTACCGTAGATAATATTATGATTAACGGACTTTCTGAAACGAATGATGCATATCAGATTTATAATGCAACTGGTAACATTGTAGCAAGTGGAAATGGTTATAACAAAAGAATTAATGTTTCTAATTTCCCAACTGGATTATATGTAGTTAGAGTTCAAGAAAATGGTAAAATGACGGGAGCTAAATTTTTAAAAAATTAAGCTGATAGGTTTTGATATTTATATGACTAGAAAAAATTATACATGCATAATTTCAGAATCATCTAATATCTCGTTACCTCTAAGGCGTAGGAAGACTTGTGCAACAGCAATGACATCTTTCTCGCAATAAGTAACAATCTTATCAATGTCATTTTCCTTGTAAAAAACATGGCAAACCATACTTCCATCAATATCGTCTTTAGGCGATGGGATATTAAGTATGTTGGTTAATAGCTTTAAAGAAGTGTAGTGTTTGTAATCTCCAAACTTCCATAATTCCATAGTGTCAAGATGAGGTATTTCCCATGGTTTTTTCCCGAATAAATTTAATTTACTCGGAAGAGAGATACCGTGGATAATCATTCTTCGAGCTATGTAAGGGAAATCAAACTCCTTAGCATTATGGCCACAAAGTAATTTGTATGGGGATTCATAATGAGTTTCTAGAAGAATTTTGAACTCTTTAAGGATTTCTTTTTCCTCCCCATGAATGGAAGTTACTCTAAAAGTCCTATTATTTCCCTTAAAAGTAAAATAGCCAACAGATATACAGACTATAATTCCAAACTCAGCCCATATTCCTGCACGTTCATAAAATTCTTCAGGAGTATGTTCATCTTTTCTCTGATATTGCGTTTTATGAGCCCATAACTCTTTTTTGTCATCAGATAACTCGTTGTAGTCTGGAAATTCTGGCACCGTTTCTATATCTAGAAATAAGATATTTTCTAAAGTTACTTTATGAAGCATCTTTTAATGTTAATGGGTTATACTAAATATAAGACTTTTAAACTAACCTTTGGTTGGTTAGAACAGCGATTGCTGTATTGGTGGAGTTTCGTGCTCTAAAAGCCACTTTTTACGCCATAAACCTCCTGCGTAGCCAGTAAGAGAACCATCGCTGCCTATAACGCGGTGACAAGGAACAACAATCCAAAGCGGATTTTTTCCATTTGCTGCTGCTACCGCACGAATTGCTTTTACATCTCCAAGAGTTTTAGAAAGCTCTAAATAAGAAGTAGTTTTTCCATATGGAATTTCAAGTAATGCCTTCCATACTCTTTTTTGAAAATCGGTGCCTTTAGGGTTAGTTTTAAAATTAAACTGTTCTAAATCCCCTTTAAAATAAGCATTTAATTGTTCAACTGCTTCTGTGAGTTCAGTAGGAATTTCATCTGACGGTTTTACCTCATCATCTAAAACAGTAATTGCGGCAATTCCATTTTCGTCACCAATAATTTTTGTGCTTCCAAGTGGAGTTTTAATTATTGTCTGTTTCATCTTCATTTTCTATAGGCTTCTCGTAGATCCCCATTCGCTCTGCGCGCATCTGCCAATTCCTTCTGGCAAGTAATTGTAAATCTTCAACATTATCACTTTCGTCTACAATTTCTAAACCAAGCATCGTTTCTATAATATCTTCCATTGTTACCAATCCGCTGATGGAACCATACTCATCAACAACTAATGCGATATGATCTTGATTTCGGATGAATCTTTCAAATAATTCTGGAAGTGGAATATTACGTTTAGCAATAAGGATATCTCTACTCAAAGAACTTAGTTTCTCATTACCTTCTCCGTTAATAATAGCCTCCAATACTTGGTCTTTTAAAACAAAACCAGTAATGTTATCAGCATTATTTTTATAAACGGGAATCCTTGAAAAACGCAATTTTGGATTGCTTTTAAAGAAATCTTCAATTGTTATGTCTTCAGAGGCTGATTTCATAACCGTTCTTGGGGTCATAATATCTTTAGCTAGAATTTTATCAAAACGAACAAGGTTTTTAATCATAGTAGATTCCGATTCTTGGAAAACACCTTCTTCTTGTGCAATATCTGCCATAGCCGAAAAATCCTCTCTACTGAAAACAGATCCATGAGCACTTTTACCTCCTATTAATTTAGTAGTTAGTTTTAATAACCAAATAATACCTGTCCATTTTAATGGAAAAATCATAATAGTTAGTGCTTTGGCAGTAAAATTACCTAAGCGCCTCCAGTAAGTAGCTCCAATAGTTTTTGGGATAATTTCTGAAACAACAAGAATTAATATGGTCATAATAGCAGATACAACTCCCACAATATTAAAGCCTAAAATATCAACTTTATATGGTAATTTTTCAGCTTGAACACCAACTAAAATGGCACCAACAGTATGCGCAACAGTATTAATAGTTAAAATAGCAATAAGTGGAGCGTCCACGTTTTGCTTTAACTTCTCAAGTGTAAAAGCATAAGCTTTACCTTCTTGTTTTTTTACATTTATAAATGTTGGAGTAACGCTCAAAAAAACAGCTTCTAAAACCGAACATAAAAATGAAAAGAAAATAGAAACAAGGGCAAATAATATTAATAATCCCATATATATATGATTTATAGCGAATTTAAGTATATATCTAGTAAGAACCAAGATAGTTTTTTGTAATGCCTATGGATTACAAAAAACTGTTTAATAAGTTAAGTATAAATTGGGTTATTCCCCTAGACTTAATTAACTTATTAAACAGTTAGATTTTTATTTCTAATCACATGGTAGACATTACCAACCTACATATTTAGGAGGTTTAATATTGTTTAGGTTTAAGTAAACAATAAGTTGCCCACGGTGATGGGTAACATGGTCTTGGAGTAGATTTAGAATTTGAAGTTTTGATTTTTCACCTTTAAAGAAATCTACTTTTTCTTCTAGCTTATCATCTGGAACTTCTATTACTGCTATTTTAACAGCATCAAACGATTCTGTAATTGCTTTTATAAGCTCTTCTTTGTTGATACTCTCCGTTTCTACCTTTGTGATATCAGCATCAAAATAAGTTTTTCCTAGCCAGTCCATATTTTGTCTTATGTGGATTAATTGCTCTTTAAAACTCATTTCTCGTTCTGTAGGCTTGTAACTATAATTATCCTCAGGCATACTTTGGGCAATTTCTAATAAATAGTTTTTAGAATTTTCCCATTTTTCATTGAATGCTGCCACAGAACCCTGTTGAGCATTAATCGAATATGTAACAAAAGCGAAAACTATAAAAAAAATATTTTTCATCTTTTAGGAAATCAGTTTCACTACATCTTTTGCAAAATAACTAGCGATCATATCTGCACCGGCTCTTTTTATAGCAAGTGTTTGCTCTAAAACAACCGCATCGTGGTCTAGCCATCCTTTTTCGGAAGCCGCTTTAATCATAGCATATTCTCCACTCACTTGATATACTGCAACGGGAACTTCAAAAGTATTCTTTAAATCTCTAACGATATCTAAATAGCAAAGTCCTGGTTTCACCATTACAATATCTGCACCTTCATCAATATCCATTTGAGTTTCTTTTATCGCTTCTGTGCGATTTGCAGGATCCATTTGGTAGCTTCTTTTATCTTTTGGAATGTCTTTAGCATCAACAGGAGCAGAATCTAAAGCATCGCGAAACGGTCCGTAAAATGCAGATGCATATTTTGCGCTGTAACTCATAATTCCAGTGTTTGTAAAACCTTCATTTTCTAACGTTTCACGCATTTTTAAAATTCTTCCATCCATCATATCACTTGGTGCTACAAAATCAGCTCCAGCTTGTGCATGTGAAAGTGACATTTTTGCTAATACTTCCGTAGAAGCATCGTTTAAAATTTGTCCGTTTTCAACAATGCCATCATGTCCATACGCAGAATATGGATCCAATGCAACATCCGTCATGATTAACATTTCTGGAACTGCATTTTTTACTGTTTTAACGGCACGCTGCATTAATCCTTCTGGGTTTAAAGCTTCAGTCCCTCTATTGTCTTTTAAATTTTCAGGAACTTTTACAAATAGTAATACTGATTTTAACCCCATTTGCCACAATTCTTTTACTTCTTTCTCCAGTAAATCTAAACTGTAACGAAAGTAATTCGGCATAGAAGCAATTTCTTCTTTTATGTTTTTACCTTCCACCACAAATAAGGGCACTAAAAAATCGTTTGGGGTAATGATTGTTTCTTGAACGAGGCTTCTTATGGCTTCGTTAGATCTTAAACGTCTATTTCTTCTTAAAGGGAACATATAATTATTTTTAATTTCTATTAATCATTAAGCTCTTCTATTTTGAGCTTGTCATTTATTTTGTCTGTTGTTGTGGTTAAAATTTTTGGTGGTTTAAATCGATATCCAATATAGAAATCTACATAGGTGATATTATCGTCTAATTCGACATGATTTTTCCCGCTGTACCTCAATTTTGATAAGTCTGCATGAATACCACCGAAATAGCGATCTAAGGTGAAGCCAAATACTCCATTTGCAGAAATACTAAATAAAGATGTTACTATAGAATTGCCACCAAAATTATTATAATTTAATCCTACACCAACCGAAGCACCAGCAGATAAGAACATATGGTCGTTTATAACATAGCTGTATTGATATGCTGGAACTACAGAGATATTAAAAGAATTCGCATTATGGTCAAAACCGCTAGACTCCATTACAAAATTTGTGTAGTCGTATGCTATTTTAGGAATAAGACTTCCAGCGCTTTTTGCTTGCCATTCCCGCTGACCAATGGTTGCTCGATAAGAAAAGTTATCGTTTAAAGAGATGGCTGTAGAACCTTGAAATTTATTAGTCTCGAAATAAGGGGCGTTATAATTTTCAGCACTACTTTCAATGGTAAATCCACGTTGGTGGTAAAAACTAAGGGTTTGGATGACGCCTTTATAGAAAAATCTAAAATTCATATTATAGATTTCTGCATCTTCATTATCGTCAGTATCATTTCCTGGGAGGAAGTAAGGGGAAACTCCTAGTCCAAACTCTATAAACCGATATTGAAACCCTAATGAAAGGCGTTGTTTTAAGTTAGGAATTATATCATAAGTTGTTTTATTACCACTTTCATAGTAATTAAAACTATTGGAAACGTCAATAAAAGATAATTTTAATCCAACAAGGCTATTGAACTTTTTTATATAACCATCATCCGTTAAGCTATCTTCTTGAGCAAAGCAGCTTAAGGTGATAAAAAATATAATGCAACAAGCCTTTATTTTATCCATTCTTTAGGGTTTTCCAATACTTGGATTAGTTTTTCTTCATCACTTCCTTTTTCAGGGTGATGATCGTAAACCCATTGCACATGTGGAGGTAAACTCATTAAAATACTTTCAATACGACCATTGGTTTTTAATCCAAAGAGTGTTCCTTTATCATGTACAAGGTTAAATTCTACGTAACGTCCACGGCGAATTTCTTGCCAATTTCTGTTCGCTTTAGAATGGGGGATAGTTTTTCTTTTTTCAACAATAGGTACATAAGCTTCTAAAAAGTTATTACCTACTTCTGATACAAAGTTAAACCAATTTTCGATATCCATATCTTCTGAAGCTTTGCAGTAATCAAAAAATAAACCTCCAATTCCGCGGGCTTCATTTCTGTGTGCATTCCAGAAATACTCATCGCATTTCTTTTTATATTCTGGGTAGAATTTTTTGTTGTGCTTATCGCAGGCTGTTTTGCATGTTTGATGAAAATGAATCGCATCTTCATCAAATAAATAATAAGGAGTTAGGTCTTGGCCGCCACCAAACCAACTATCTATAATATTTCCTTGCTTGTCATACATTTCAAAATAGCGCCAATTGGCATGAACCGTAGGAACCATCGGACTTTTTGGATGTAATACTAAGCTTAATCCACAGGCAAAAAAGTCGCAATCTTCTACTTTAAAATATGCTTGCATTGCTTTTGGTAGCGGCCCATGAACAGCAGATATATTAACACCTCCTTTTTCAAAAACAGCTCCATTTTCAATTACTCGTGTATGACCGCCACCGCCTTCTGGGCGTTTCCATAAATCTTCTTGAAATTTAGCTTTACCATCTACTTCTTCTAATTTATTGGTGATTGTATCTTGAAGTTCTTGTATATATTGATAGAATTTTTCTTTCATGATTTATGCTTTATAAGATTCCGCTTTCTGTATTTTCTGAATTAATTCAAATGAAAAAATTTTGCTTTCCACTTGGGCATATTCGTAAATGGCAATTGCTTTGTCTGCTAGGTTGCGTTGGTTTTTATCTGCCTCAACTTCAATAATTTTCAGTAATAAATCTCCCAATTCCTCATAGTTCTCGAATGATAAATTCTGAGTATGAAGCTTTTCTAGCAGTATGTCAACATTTGTTTCTATAATAAACTTTAAAGATAGTAAGTATGCCTTCTCTAACTGTTCGTCTACTTTTGGTCTTTGTTCTTTTTCCCATAAACTAGGAACGAATTCTATCTTTAATAAGCTCTCCAAAATGCGACTTAAGCGCTCATTTTCTTCATCTTTTAATC
This sequence comes from Joostella sp., assembly GCF_048266025.1. Taxonomy (NCBI): domain Bacteria; kingdom Pseudomonadati; phylum Bacteroidota; class Flavobacteriia; order Flavobacteriales; family Flavobacteriaceae; genus Joostella; species Joostella sp. The sequence continues at coordinate 846,145 of NZ_JBLXAF010000001.1, forward strand.
CTTTACTAAGCATGATCTCTAAAGGTTATATTTTACTATTTATCAATAAAAACAAGTCTATTTGGCATTGATTTTATCTCTTCTAGGCTTGTTATGTGTATTGCTTTATCAACATTATTTAAAAGATATGAGACTATGGTGTCTCGACTTTTTAGAGGCTTACCTTCTTCATGTAAGTATATAAACCAATTTCTTCCGACTTGATTGTTATGTAAATCCATAGCCCTTTCTAAAGGGCTATTTTTAAATGCATCTTCATGCCAATCGGTTATATATTTAGCCCAATCAATAGACCTTTCAATAGATTTCCCAGCTTCTATGCTATATAATGTAATAAGCATATTCCATAATGCATGGCGGAAAGCATTGCCAACATTGTTTTTATGATGGTCGTTTCCAAAATGCTCTGTTGTTATCCTAATACAATCTTTAGTAGCCTTCATAAAGCAAAAGAAAAAGGTGAATTTCGTAATGGCAATACCGAAAAGCTTTATAAGTTGACTTATAGAAAGTGATCTTACAATGCCACGGAAATCCATTTACTTTTGCTCGTATTCTTTTACAGCTTCAATAAATGCCTTTGCATGATCTACAGGGATATGTGGTAAAATACCATGTCCTAAATTTACTACATATTTATCTTTTCCAAACTCGTCTATCATCTCATGAACCATTTTTTTGATGGTTGGGATAGGAGATAATAACCTTGTAGGGTCAAAATTACCTTGTAAAGTAATATTTCCGCCAGAAAGATAACGCGCATTTTTAGGAGAACATGTCCAATCTACACCAAGTGCCGAAGCTTTACTTTTTGCCATATCACCTAAAGCAAACCAACAACCTTTTCCAAAAACAATAACTTCTGTTTCGTCTGCAAGAGCTTCCACAATTTGATTCATATATTTCCAAGAAAATTCTTGGTAATCTACAGGAGAAAGCATTCCTCCCCAAGAGTCGAATATCTGTACAGCATTTACTCCATTTTTCACCTTTTCTTTAAGATAAAGAATGGTAGTGTCTGTAATTTTTTGAAGTAATGCATGTGCTGCTTCTGGTTGAGAGAAACAAAATCCTTTTGCGAGGTCAAAGTTTTTAGAACCTTGCCCTTGCACGGCATAACATAGAATAGTCCACGGAGAACCAGCAAAACCGATTAACGGAACTTCATCATTAAGCATTTCTTTGGTAAGCTTAATAGCATCCATTACATAACCTAATTCTTCATTAATATCTGGAACAATAACTTGCTCCACATCTTTAGCAGAACGAATAGGGTTTGGAAGCCACGGACCAACACCAGGTTTCATTTCTACGTCTATATTCATAGCTTGTGGAATTACTAGAATATCAGAAAATAGAATTGCAGCATCTGGCTTTACAATTCGGATTGGTTGCACTGTAATTTCTGCAGCCAATTCTGGAGTTCTACAACGTGTAAAGAAGTCGTATTTTTCTTTTAATGCCATAAATTCTGGCAAATATCTACCTGCTTGGCGCATCATCCATACTGGTGGTCTGCTTACAGTTTCTCCTTTTAATGCTTTTAAAAATAAATCGTTTTTTATCATGGTTTCAATGCTAAAGATGCTATTCTGTTACTTAAAATGTTTTATTACTTGTACAAGTACGTTTTCTACGGTTGTTCTATTGGCAGTAATAATATTATTGGTATGTTTTCTCGCTGCTGCTTCTGTTGTTTTTCCTAAGCAGAAAACAGTAGTGTCTTCAAATAAATTTCGCTGAGAATAACTTTCTACAGCGCTTGGACTAAAAAAGAGGACACCATCATAGGTGCGAAACATATTTTTAGAGGTTAATTGCGTTTCATAAACCTGAATTTCTTCTAGTTTAATATTGTTTTCTTTTAATAGTTTAGGTAATTCTTCTTTACGGATATTTCCGCAGAATAATGTAAAATCTTTTTCAGAATGATAAGCTACAATCCTTTCTGCTAATAGTTGTGCTTGATAGGCTTTTTCTACAACCGTAAACCCATGATGCTTAAGCAGGGCTTCCGTTTTATCGCCAACACAAAAACAGTTTTTAATAGTAATGTTATGATCTGCAACAGACTTTACTGCGTTCTGACTAGTGAAAATAGCATTTTCTATTACTTGGGGACATTTAAAATCTTGTGATTCGATTTTAATAAAGTCCTCCTCAATGCAATTTATTTCAGCTTCCTCTAAAATATTTCTTTGGGTTGTGGTAAGCTTTTTAGTGCTTAATATCTCTATCATATATCAAACTCATTTAGTCATTTCTTCTCCAAAACTAGAAATATCTTCGTTCCTACCAAAGACAATAAGGAGGTCGTCTTTCTGAATTTTGGTATTGTTATCTGGCAATCCGATTACTTCTTTTTTCTTCAACTGATTTCCTAAAAAATTCTTTTTATTGCAAGGTCTTATGATTGTAACAATCGTTAAATTATATTTTTTTCTGAACTCTAACTCTTGCAGTGTTTTATTTTGAAATGAATCGTTAACTTTTACTTCAGAAATAGAATATTCATCATCTAAATTGAAATTATCGAGTACATTTTTCAGGTTGATTTTTCCTGTGAGATTTGCTGCTGCTTCTTGCTCCGGATGAATTATATTTTCAATTCCCATTGCTTTTAAAACAGTATCGTGCACAGGAGATAGCGATCTACTGATAATTTTAGCTGATGTCTTATCTTTTAAAATTGCAGTAGTAATAATTGCTGCACCTTCATGTTCTCCGATGGCAACAATAGCTATATGGGCATCTTTAAGCGGAAGAGCGTCGTAAGCAAGCTCGTTGGTAGCATCCAAACAGATGGCGTGGGCAATTTTATCTTTTAAGATATTTACCTTTTCCATTTTTAAGTCCACTCCAATAACTTCGTTACCAGACTCTGTGAGCTTTAAAGCTAGCGAGCTTCCAAAGTTTCCTAAACCAAAGATGATGATTTTCATATTAACATAAATTAGTTAATTAGTATATTTTCTTTTGGATATTCGTAGAACTGATTATTCATTTGCCTCAATACGCCGATAAGAATATTTAACATTCCTATTCTTCCAATAAACATCACTACTATTATAACAATTTTACTGGGCACACTTAGTGTAGGCGTTAAGTTTAAACTTAATCCTACCGTACTGTATGCAGAAAAAGACTCAAAAGCTATTGAAATAAGATCTCTCTCTGGCTCAAAGAACAGCAAAAGTAAAATAGCAGTTCCAATGGTAATTAGAGATATGGAAAGAATAGCAAATGCACGGTTTAATGTAGCATTATCTATGCTTCGGGTGCCAATCTCAATTTGTCTTTTGTTTGTTGCAACTGCAAATATATTTAGTGTTGCCAATGCAAAAGTTGTTGTTTTTATACCTCCAGCAGTAGAAGCTGGCGATCCTCCAATCCACATCAATAAAATTACAAAAAGTATAGAAGGCAGCGTTAAGTCGGCATAATTAATAGTATTAAATCCTGCTGTTCTAGGTGTAACCGATTGAAATGCCGTAGCAGTTATTTTACCAAATGTTGTATTGTGTTCAGCTAAAGTATTGGAGTTTTCATTAAAATAGAAAAACACAAACCCTGCGAGTAGCAATATAAGGGTAGTGCTGATTACAATTTTTGAATTTAATGTAATTACCCGTACTAAATTTGCTTTATTATTCCTGCTGATTAAATTTTTAAAATATGTTTTTATATAATTATAAATGTTGAAAACTATATTGTACCCCAATCCTCCGAAGATTATTAATAGCATAATTACCCATTGAAAAGGATAATCGAAACGCAGGGTTTCATTAAATAATCCATCTGAAGCGTTTGAAAAACCAGCATTACAAAATGCTGAAATAGAATGGAAAATACTAAAGAATATAGGGTGGTCTATATTCGTAAAATCTTCAATAGAGGTGTAAATAAAAATAGCTCCTAAACCCTCTAAAGCGAAAGTAAAGAGCACGATATTCATTGCAAACTTTAAGGTATCTTTTAATGTTTCCGAAGCAACAAAATCTTTAACATAAAGGGTTTCCTTAAAAGAAGAACCTCCTTTAAAGAAATATGCAAAAAATGAGGTAAAAGTTAAAATACCCAAACCTCCTAATTGGATTAAAAACAAAATAACACCCTGCCCAAACACGGTAAAATCTGTTGAGGTATCCATAACTGCCAAGCCTGTAACGCAGACTGCACTCGTGGAAGTAAAGAAAGCATCTATAAAGTTTAATTCGCCTACGGTAGTTGCCTTTGGGAGCATTAATAGGAACGCTCCTATTAGGTCAAATATAAAAAAGCTACCTACAAATAAGATAGCTGGATTAAAATATAAGCTGTATAAATACCGTATTAATATGGTCAACCTCAAAGTGAGGTAGAGTAATAGGGCGCCTTCCAGAAATGGCTTTATTTTAAAAAGATATTGCTCCAAAACGTGTTCTGAAGCTACCACATAAACGCCTATACTTAAAAGCACTACAGAAGCAAAAATAGCAACGTATGTAAGGCTAATAAGTTTACGGGTTTTATCTTTCTGACTAAAATAGCGGTATAAATTGGTTGCTAGCAGCGTTAAAATTAGTACGCTAACAATAATTAGCTTGTGAGTTCTAAATTTCTCGTACACGAAAAAGCCAAAATCAAATATGAGAAAACTAATGACGATAAAGTCAATAATTAAAAAAAATAGCCTTTGTGGACTTACTTTTTTCACAAGCTCAATTCTTTTTTAAGTTTTTTCATTATTTCTTCCCCTCCTTTACTTAAAATCTCCTTAGCGCAAATAACGCCAAGATCATCGCAGTGTTCAATTAGGATTCTTTTTTCAATAGTAACTTTTTGTTTACCATCCAAAGAAAACAATCCACCAGTAAAGGTAAGGTAATCAATATCTATTTCTGCAATTGCTCCAATTGGAGCTGTACAGCCACCCTCTAAAGTACTTAAAAATTCTCTTTCAATTGTGGTGCAGATGTCCGTTTCATAATGATTGAGCCTTTTTAAGGCTTCACGACAGAAGTTGTCTTTCTTTAAGGCAACAACCAACATCGCTCCTTGTGCAGGAGCAGGAATCATCCAATCTAAAACCGTGTGATTTTTAGGCTTGAGATTTATTCTCTCTAAGCCAGCAGCAGCAAATACTGCTCCATCCCAATCGTTATTTTTTAATTTCTCTAAGCGCGTGTTTACATTCCCACGAAGATCAACAACGTTATGTTTTGGGTATTTATTAAGCCATTGGGCTTTTCTGCGTAAACTCCCAGTTGCAATGGTTGCATTTTTATCTAGTTCTTTTGGAGTGTCTTTGTGTAATAATAAATCACGATTATTAGCACGCTCCAAAACAGCAGCTTTTACAATGCCTTGAGGTAATTTTGTAGGCACATCTTTCATGCTGTGTACAGCAATATCTACAGTACCGTTAAGCATAGCAACATCTAGCGTTTTTGTGAAAACACCAGTAATTCCTAATTCATGTAGTGGCTTGTCTAGGATAAGGTCGCCATCAGATTTTACAGGAATAATAATTGCTTCGAAACCATTTTTTTCTAAAAGGTCTTTTACGTGGTTAGCCTGCCATAGTGCCAATTCACTATCGCGAGTTCCAATTCTAATTACGTTGTTCATTTTGAAGTTTCTAATTGAAACACTTTTTTAATTAGTTCTATACTTTCGTCTGAGGTGTTCGAACTATCTTTTAAATGATTGGCGAAGTGTGTTGTTATCTTTTGAATGATACGATTACTGATGATTTCTGCCTGCTCGTCATTAAAATCATTAATTTTCTTACGTTGAAAATCAATTTCAGCATCTTTCATCGTTCTTAACTTCTTCTTCAAAGCTTTAATTGTGGGGGCAAATTTCCTTGTTTCTAACCAATGTTTAAAATCAGTCTCGACCTCTTTGATGATTACTTCAGCCTTAGGGATATATAATTCTCTCTTTTTAAGCGTATCATCAGTCATTTTTGATAACTGATCTAAATGTACTAAAGTTACATTTTTGTGGTCTTGCACATTAGAATCTACATTTTTGGGGATTGATAAGTCCAAAATTAGTAAATCTTTTGATGTATGGATAAGATCTTTTGTAATAGTTGGATTTTGTGCTCCAGTTCCTACAATTAGAATATCACTTTTTCGAATCTCTTCCTGTAAATCGCTATAATCTTTAACGATAAGGTTGAACTTTCCAGCGATCTTCTCTGCTTTATTTTTTGTTCTGTTGATTAAAACAATATGTTCATTTTTGGTGTGCTTCACTAAATTCTCACAAGTATTCCTTCCAATTTTACCTGTTCCAAATAATAAAATATTCTTATTTGATACATTCGGCACTTTGGCTAGAATATATTGAACAGAAGCAAAAGCTACAGAAGTAGCACCAGAAGAAATTTCAGTTTCATTTTTAATTCGTTTACTAGCCTGAATTACACAGTTACATAAACGCTCTAAAAAATGATTGGTAATTCCTTTTGCCTTCGAAGCAGCAAAACTTTGTTTAATCTGACTTATTATTTCGAAATCTCCGAGAATCTGACTGTCAAGACCTGTTCCTACTCTAAATAAATGCGAAATAGCATCGTTGTTTTTATAAACGTATCCTATTTTTTGAAACTCTTCAACGGTACCGTTAGAGTTTCCACAAAGTAATTGTATGAGTTGAAATGGGTGTTGAGCAAATCCGTAAATTTCTGTTCTATTACATGTAGAAGTTACGAGGATGCCGTCGATACCTGCTGATTTCGCCTGATCTAACAGTGCGTTCTTTGCAGTTTCATCTAAGCTAAATTTACCTCTTAATGCAGCATCAGCCTTTTTATAGCTAATACCAATGATGTAAAATGAACTATGTTTTGAAATGTTATAAGCTTCCATTCAGTTTTTTCTGATGTCGGGACAAATTTATATTTATTACTTTTATAAAAATAACGCTAGAAGAACTTTTTATGTCGCTTTAGGAAAAATACTCTGTTTTGATGAAACATCTCACAAAATGTCTTATTTTCGCAGTGTATTAGGGTGTTGTGAAGATGTCTGTTTAGAACTGTTCTAAATAAAGAACGTAAATATGAGTTTCATTTAACGTTGAAAAAATAACGCTATAAGTGCTATGGAAGAAATAATTATTGAAGAAGGATTTACAGTATTGAAAATTCAAAATGAAGGAAATGACATTCAGCATATTACAAAAAATATTGACAGTAGTTTTCTTCAATTTCATTTTTGCTTGAAGGGAAGTTCTATTTTTAATTTTAATGAAGGGAGTTATGCTTTAGACTTAAAAGAGGAAGAAGCTTTAATACTTTATAATCCACAGCGAGATCTGCCGATTAACTTAGAATTAAACTCCAAAACGTGGCTTATTTCTATATTGATCCCTATTAAAAAGTTTCATTCTCTATTTTCTACGGAAGCAAATTACATTCACTTTTTAGATGAAGATAATATAGATAAGAAGTATTATAATACGACACAAATCACACCGATTATGTCTGTTGTACTTAGTCAGATAATGAATTATAACCTTCATAAGTCCATAAAAAAATTATATCTCAAAGGAAAAGTATATGAGTTACTTGGACTTTATTTTAACAGGCCTGAAGATGCAGATACAGAGCAATGTCCTTTTTTAGTTGATGAAGATAATGTAAGACGCATCAGAAGAGCAAAAGATATTGTAATTGCAAGAATGGCAGAGCCACCATCTTTACAAGAGCTTTCTGATGAAATTGGATTAAATTTAAAGCGTTTAAAAGAAGGCTTTAAACAAGTATATGGAGATTCTGTGTATAGTTTTTTATTCGATTATAAGATGGAGTGTTCAAGAAAAATGCTTGAAACAGGCGAGCTAAACGTTAATGAAGTCGGATTAAAAGTTGGGTACAGCACCGCAAGTCATTTTATTGCTGCTTTTAAAAAGAAGTATGGCACTACTCCAAAAAAATATATAATGGCATTAAATCAATAAACCTTAAAAACCAATAACCAACAATGAAAAACCTATTATTTACAGTTGTTTTAATTTCCCTTTTTGGATGTAAAGAGAATAATTCAGAAAAAGAAACAGTTACATTATCAGAATCATCACAAAGTGAAGAAGTTGTAGCTCAAGATCAAGTATTAGTATTTACAAAAACTGCTGGATTTCGTCATAAATCTATTGAGACAGGAGTAGCTTTAATTGAAAAATTAGGAGCTGAAAATGATTTTGAAGTAACACATACAGAAGATTCATTACAGTTTAATCTTGATAATTTAAAGAAATATAAGATGGTGATGTTTCTTTCCACTACAGAAGATGTTTTGGGGGAGGAACAACAAGAAGCTTTTAAAAAATATATCCAAGGAGGAGGAAACTTTATGGGGATTCATGCTGCCACAGATACTGAATTTGAATGGCCTTGGTATGGAAAACTAGTAGGAGCTTATTTTGTAAATCACCCAAGTGGAACTAGAGATGCAGCTATCAATGTTATAGATAGAAATCATATTTCTACAAAAGGATTGCCAGCGGTATGGAATAGAAAAGACGAATGGTATAATTTTAAAAATATAAATCCTGAGATGAATGTGCTGATGAAGCTCGACGAGTCTTCTTATGAAGGAGGAACAAATGGAGACAACCATCCAATAGCATGGTATCATGAGTTTGATGGTGGACGTGCTTTTTACACTGGTGGCGGGCACTCAATCGAGTCGTTCTCTGAGCCGCTATTCGTGGAGCATATTTTAGGAGGGATTTTTTATTGCCTAGAAAGAGAGTAGCATTAGATTTCTTTATACTACTATTGAAAGGTTAACGTTCAAAATGAAAAAGATTAGTAATCAAAATAGTAATTTTGCTAAATAATTTATTAAAGAATAATTAATGAAGGGAGTTTTATTGGTGAATTTAGGTTCTCCAGATTCTACAGATCCTAAGGATGTAAAGCGATATTTAGGTGAGTTCTTAATGGACGAGCGCGTTATAGATATGCCATTATGGTTGCGTACTTTTATCGTAAAAGGTATCATATTAAATACACGACCTAAGAAATCGGCTGCAGCATACGAGAAAATTTGGTGGGAAGAAGGTTCTCCATTAATAGTACTTTCTGAACGTTTACAAGATAAAGTAGATGCACTTACCAGTGTGCCGGTTGCATTAGCTATGCGTTATGGAAATCCTTCTATAAAAAGCGGATTAGAAGCTTTAAAAAATGAAGGTGTAGATGAGGTTTTGTTAATTCCATTATATCCGCAATTTGCAATGGCAACTACAGAAACTATTTTGGTTTTAGCGGAGGAGATTCGTAAGAAACATTTCCCAGAAATGCAGTTTACAAATGTACCTGCCTTTTATAACCACCCAGATTATATTCGAGTTTTAGCGGAGTCTATTCAAGATGAATTAAAAGATAAAGATTGGGAGCATGTATTGTTTTCATATCATGGAGTTCCAGAAAGACATATCAAAAAATCGGACATCACGAAGTCACATTGTAAAATAGACGGACAATGTTGTAAAACTGCGTCTCCGGCTCATCAATTTTGTTACCGTCATCAATGTTATGAAACCACAAGGCAGGTAGCAGAATATTTAGATTTAAAAGAAGGTACATTTACAACTTCCTTTCAGTCGCGTTTAGGGATAGATCCTTGGTTAAAGCCATCTACGGATGCTACTATTAACAGTTTTCCTGAACAGGGAATTAAGAAATTAGCTGTTATTACTCCTGCTTTTGTTTCTGATTGCTTAGAAACATTAGAGGAGATAGGAATGGAAGCTCGCCATGAGTTTAAAGAAAATGGAGGAGAACAGTTTCATTTAGTTCCTTGCTTAAATGATGATGAGGCGTGGGTAAAAGTGCTAGCGAGATGGGTTGATGAATGGGCAAAAAGTCCTGTACTGAAATAAACATATGTCGAAAGCATCTTCTAAAGAATTAGGAACAGATCCTATTGGGAAGCTTCTGGTAAAACAAGCAGTTCCTGCATCTATCGGAATTTTAGTAATGTCGCTGAATATTCTGGTAGATACTATTTTTGTGGGGAATTGGATTGGTTCTATAGCAATCGCCGCAATAAATGTGGTATTGCCTGTTTCCTTTTTTATTGCCGCTTTAGGGATGGCAATAGGGATAGGAGGATCTTCGATTATCTCAAGAGCTTTAGGTGCCGAAAACAGACCAAAAGCTTTAAAAGTTTTTGGGAATCAAATAACGCTTACATTATTACTAACCTCCATTTTTGTAATTGGAGGTTTGTATTTTATAGACACTATTATTCCTAGTTTTGGAGGGAAAGGGGAGATTTTTGAGCCTGCAAAAATCTATTATAAAATAGTATTGTATGGAGTCCCTTTTCTGGCACTTTCTATGCTTGGTAATAATGTAATTAGAGCAGAAGGGAAACCCAAGTTTGCAATGGTAGCAATGATTATCCCTTCCCTTGGGAATCTAATTTTCGATTACCTTTTTATCAATGTTTTGGACTATGGGATGGAAGGTGCTGCATGGGCAACATCTGGGTCTTATATCTGTTGTTTTGTTTATATTGTTTGGTTTTTCTTATCTAAAAACTCCGAGTTGAAGATTAATTTTTCTCACTTCGGTTTAAATAAAAGTATTGTCAGTGAAATAGCTTCTTTAGGAGGGGTTACTTTGGCTAGACAAGCGGTGGTTAGTGTTACTTATTTATTTCTGAATAATATTTTGTTCGATCTTGGAGGAGCGTCATCGGTTACGGTTTATGCTATCATTGGGCGAATGTTAATGTTTGCATTGTTTCCTGTATTAGGAATTACCCAAGGTTTCTTACCGATTGCAGGTTATAATTATGGAGCAAAGAAATACCAACGTGTTCGAGAATCTATTAATACTGCTATCAAGTATGCTATGATTTTGGGTTTCATGATCTTTATATTAATCATGATTTTCCCAGAAGAGATTGCTAGTATTTTTACAAAAGATGGTGATGAAGCCCTCTCAAAAGCTCCAGGTGCCATGCGTTGGGTTTTTGCGGCAACACCAATTGTAGTAATTCAATTAATAGGCTCTGCTTACTTTCAAGCGATAGGGAATGCAATACCAGCATTATTATTAACTTTAACACGACAGGGGTTTTTCTTTATTCCACTGATATTAATCCTTCCTAAATTTTATGGTGAATTGGGGGTTTGGATTTCATTTCCTATTGCAGATGTGTTATCAACCATTGTAACAGGGTATTTTTTAAACAGAGAAATAAAAGCGACTATAAAGAAGCCCGAAATAGCGAAAGTATAAGGGTATATTTAAATAAGATCTAAAATGGAATACTATAATTTTATAAAGGCATTACATCTAATCTTTGTAATCACTTGGTTTGCGGGGTTGTTTTATATACCGCGTTTGTTTGTATATCAAATTGAAGCTTCTGCTAAGCCTTCACCAGAAAAAGAAATTCTAGGGAAACAGTTAGGGTTAATGGCAAAGCGATTATGGTATATTATTACATGGCCATCGGCAATATTGGCTACTATTTTTGCAGTTTGGTTGCTAGTTTTATCTCCAGCTTGGTTACAGCAAGGTTGGATGCATGTAAAATTATTGTTTGTATTCTTACTTATTCTATATCATTTAAAAACGCATAAAATCTTCAAGCAATTACAAAATGGGGAGGTAAATTATACCTCCAAATTTATGCGTATTTGGAATGAAGGAGCTACAATCATTTTATTCTCTGTAGTCTTTTTGGTAATTCTTAAAGATAGCGTTAATTGGATTTATGGCTTGGTAGGAATCTTTGCCCTTGGAATCTTATTAATGCTAGGAATTAAACTTTATAAACGAATTCAAGATAAAAACCCTGACGCTTAGTTGTTTTCTTCTTCTGTAGTGATAGCTTCTATTTGATTCTCTTTAGCATCTTCTTCCACATCATCAATATGGATTAAAGCTTGTAGCATTAAATCGCTATCTTTTAATATCTGCTGATGTGCATTCTCGCCATATAATTGATCGGCTAGGGTGGCTTTTATGTATAGCTTTAGATTCTCTCTGTATGGGTTAAGGTCTATATTCAATCCATTATCATCAGCATAATACATAAATTCATCTACCATTTCTTCATCAATAACAACAGTATTAATAAAGTCGTCTTCAGAGATGTTTTTATACTTATTTCTGTGAGTATCTAAGTATTCAAAAGTATAAAAAGACATAAATCCAGAATCGAGCATTGTATTTACCCAAGCTTCCTCTTGCGTCCCTTCTATAGGAACAAAAACATCAGGAATAATTCCTCCGCCGCCATAAACAATCTTACCTTTTGGAGTTTTAAAAACTAAAGAATCGGCTACTTTTATGCTGTCTGCAGAGCGTAACTCTCCATTTTCAAACCTTTTATAAAACTGTTGGTAGTAATCTTTAGTTCCATTTTCATAAGAACGCTGTATAGATCTTCCGGTTGGAGTGTAGTAACGAGAAACGGTAAGTCTTACTGAAGACCCATCTCCAAGGCTCATTTCACGTTGTACAAGTCCTTTTCCAAACGATCTCCTTCCAACTATTGTTCCGCGATCATTATCTTGAATTGCTCCTGCTACAATTTCGCTGGCAGAAGCAGACTTTTCATTAATTAAGATATAGATTTCACCATCTTCAAAGTCTCCTTTTCTAGAAGCGAATGCCTTTTGAATAGCACCACTTTTATTTTTGGTGAAAAGTATCAGTTTGTCGTCTTCCAAAAATTCATCAGCAATTTCTTCAGCAATACTTAGATATCCTCCAGGGTTGTTTCTTAAATCTAAAGCCAATTTGGTGATTCCTTTTTCCTGAAGTTCATCTAAAGCACTTTTAAATTCACGATAAGTACTTTCAGCAAAACGATTTACTTTTATATATCCAAAGTCGTCCTCTATCATATAATAAGCATCCACACTTTTAAGAGGTACTTCTGCTCTTTTAATATTAAATGAAAGGATTTTATCTTCTGAAGGTCTGTAAACGGTAAGCTTTACATTTGTTTTATTATCTCCTTTTAAGGTGTTTACCACCTGCTCACTGCTAATATTCTTACCGTATAAAGTATCATTATCAGCCATAAGAATTCTATCTCCAGCAAGTATTCCAGCCTTTATGCTTGGACCTCCGGCAACGGGTCTTATAACGGCAAGGCTATCTTTATACATATAAAAGTTAACTCCAATCCCTACAAAATCACCCTTCATTGTTTCTGCAACCTTTGCAACTTGCTCTTTTGGAATGTATACAGAGTGTGGATCTAATTTATCTAAGATATTATTTACGGTAACGTCTACAATGCTATCGGTATTTACATCGTCTACATATTCGTAATCTATATAATCTATGAGCCTATTAAGTTTGTCTTTTTTAGAATTAGTAGAGAAAAGTAATTCCGGACTGTCATTAAAATTTAATTTTCCACCAATAAAAATACCAACAGCAAGAACTGAGGCAATAATTATAGGCCATAAATAATTTTTATTTTTGAGCATTTATTGTTCTTCTAAATTTTCAAGATGTAGCAATTCTACGCCTGCTTTTTGTAAAAACTCCAATCCTTCGCAATCTTTATAAGCACGACTGTAAACAACTCTTGTGATTCCTGCTTGGTGCACTAATTTGCTACACTCTTTACAGGGGGATAAGGTAATGTATAAGGTAGCGCCTTTACAGGATTGAGTAGAAGAAGCCACTTTTAAAATAGCATTTGCTTCAGCATGTAAAACATACCATTTTGTAAAATGCTCTTCATTTTCACATTCATTTTCAAATCCTGTTGGAGTACCATTATACCCATCAGAGATAATCATTCTATCTTTTACAATAATAGCACCTACTTGTTTTCTTTTGCAATGAGATAATTTACCCCATTCTTGTGCCATTCTTAAATATGCCCTATCGTATCTTGCTTGCTTTTTTCCAGCCATAATATTATTGGAGTACAATGCCTTTTAGATACCTCCAAAAGGTATTTTTATTTGAAACAATTACCATAACCGATTCCTTAATTTGATTCAGAAAACTGATAATTGAGTAAAAAAATAAACCCTTATGTACTATTTAAGGGTGTTATATTATAAAAACGAAGATAACGGCTTTACTGCGTAATTACAACATGCAAGAAGTTAATTTTAATCTAATTAAATACGCATGAGCTCTTTAGCATTGGGATTACAAATCCTACAACAATAGAGGAGATGACCATTACCCAATCTCGTTTGTTAAATCTAAATACCGATTGGCAGATAAATCCTAAAATTAAAAAAATAAGGACTACAATAATCTGTGAGGCTTCTATTCCTAATGCAAATTCTAGTAACGGGAGTATCTTGTTGGAAGAACTGGCTACTACCTGCTTAAAGTATGTTGAGAATCCTAATCCGTGAATCAGTCCGAAAAATAAAGTAGTAAAAAATGTTAAACCGAATGTTTCTTTTTTCGCTCCCTTTCCAGCGGTGAAAATATTAAATACAGCAGTCACAAAAATAGTTACAGGAATTAAGCATTCTATAATACTCGAACTTATAGACACTACGCCATAGGTAGCTAGAATTAGCGATAGCGTATGTCCAACTGTAAACATGGTTACTAGCCACAGTATTTTTTTCCAGTTAGAAAAAGTATAAGGCACTGTTAGCGCTATAAAAAATAGGATATGATCGTATGCATTAATATCTAATACATGCTCAAGTCCCAACTTAAAGTAGAACCAAAATTGATCCATTGCGATTGGTTTAAGGGTTTTTTCAAATTTACAACTATTTTAAAAAGAGGAATCCTTTTTATAAAATCCTTACCTAATTTAAATGATAAAATTCAGCAATTATAAGATCAAATTATTGCTTTTCAGCTAAATAAGTTAATTTATTTAAAATTAGTCTAAATTAATTTTGAAGTTTATATTCGATAAAATATATTTGACTTTTCAAACAAACAGGCTATTACTAAGTATTTACGCTAAAATAGCACAAGATTTTATGATTCAACTAGCAAACATATGACCAAAAAGAAGAAGAAATACGGAATTAGGAAGTTTATAAACGATATTCACCTATGGTTAGGAATAGGAAGTGGGATCATATTATTTTTAGTTTGTTTGAGTGGAACTTTTCTGACATTTGAGCATGAGATAAAAGATATTTTTACTGAAAAAATGGTTGTTACTCCTAGCGGAGAGGCAAAATCTGTTTCAGAACTTACTGCTTTGATAAATGAAAGTGTAGAAGGAGAACTTACTCGTGTTACGTTGCCTGCTGAAGCAAATCAACCTTATGAGTTTACGGTAAAAACTAACCCGAAAGATCGAAGAGGGAGTGCTTTTTATGTGAATCCATATACCGCAGAAATTCTAAAAGCGCCAAAATCGAGTGCAGATGGGTTTATGATGTTTATGTTTCGTATGCATCGTTGGATTATGTTAGAAGTTCCTGTGGGAAGACCTATTGTTGGTATTGCTACTATTATATTTTTAATTCTTTCCGTTTCTGGTATTGTACTTTGGTTCCCTAAAAAGGTGAAATGGAAGAATATGAAGAGCGGTTTTAAAATTAAAACCAATGCTAACTGGAAACGTGTTAATCACGATTTACATAATACATTAGGTTTCTATGCTTGTATTTTTATTGTCATTATGGGACTTACAGGGCTTTGCTGGTCTTTTGAAGGTTATAGAGACGGACTTAGCGCTGTAATAGGAACTAAGGTTTTTGGAAACCGTGGCGGAGGTCCTGCTATAGAAGTAAAAGCACAAGATTCTAAAACAATTACTTTAGAGGAAGCTGTAGCTATTACCAATAAGGAGTTTGATTTTGAAGGAGATACTAGAGTTTCTTTTCCAAGTAAAAAGAATAAATTTTATAGCATTAGTAAATACAATAAAAGCTCATTTTCTCCTGTAACAGCAGATGCTTTAACACTAGATATTTACGGGAATGTACTTAAAAAAGAATACTTTAACGACAAGCCTCTTAATGTTAGAATTGCAAGTCTTATAAAACCAATTCATACAGGACAGATTTTTGGTTTGTTCTCACAGATACTATACTTTTTGGCTTGTTTAATTGCTACTAGTCTGCCAATAACAGGAACACTTATTTGGCTTAATAAAATGAAGAAAAAGAAAAAATAAACCACTTATATACAGTACCAGCCAGTGTATGGCATTTAATTGAAAGTGAAAAAGCGTGAGGAATTTCCTCACGCTTTTTGTATATATAAGGTTTGTTTTTGAAGTTGAATAAACACCAATCACCTCTATTAGAAATACAAAGAGGGTATAATGTATCTTTGCTGAAAATATTTTCAAAATGGATAAACCAACACGAATATTAAATGCTGCCTTAAATGTTATAATAGAAGAGGGTTTGGAGCGTACTCCAATATCTAAAATTGCAGATAAGGCTGAAGTAGGAATAGGAACCATTTATAAGTATTTTAAAAACAAAGATGATATTATAAACGGAATTTATGTGAGGATTAAAGAGGAGGAGGCCGAAATGATATTTGTTAATAATGGTCATAACCCATCCGTAAAGGAAACGTTTTATGATTATTATGGTAGGATGATCGATTACTTCTTGCAGCACCCTATGAAGTTTAATTTTATTAGTCAATATGCTTTCTCTCCAATTGTAAATTCTGACACTCAGAAAAAGGCAATGTCAAGGTTCCATTATTTCGATGCGCTCTATGAAAAAGGACATGCAGAAGGCTTGTTTAAAGAAATAGAAGCATCGCATCTTACTTTTTTTGTTTTTACATCCATTGCATATTGGTTAAAAGCAGCTAAAGAAATGAAGATTATTATCGATGATAAATACAAAAATGTATTGCTTCAAATGGCGTGGGATTCTATAAAAAAATAATTATTTTTTATTTAACAATTACTGAATGAATATTCAGTCCTATAAGGGTAGTTTTGTTTAAAATATAAACAAACAGATAGTTATGGGTAAGATTGAATTAAATAACAAAGTAGTTGTTGTTGCTGGTGGAGCTAAAAATCTTGGCGGATTAATAAGTCGAGAAATGGCAAAGGAGGGAGCGAAAATAGTCGTTCATTATCATAGTAATAAATCAAAATCTGATGCTGAAAATACTGTTAAAGATATAGTAGATAATGGGGGAGAGGCTTTTAGTATTCAAAGTGACCTAACAAAGGTTGAAAATGTAAAGCAGCTTTTTAAAGCGGCAAAAGATAAGTATGGTGGGGTAGATGTAGCTGTAAATACAGCGGGAATGGTATTAAAGAAACCATTTGTAGATACTACCGAAAGCGAATATGATACCATGTTCGATGTAAATTCCAAAGCAGCTTATTTCTTTATTCAAGAGGCAGGAAAAAGCGTTGAAGACAACGGTAAGATTATCACAATTCTAACATCATTATTAGGAGCATATACAGGCTTGTACTCTACTTATGCTGGAGCAAAAGCACCAGTGGAGCACTTTACAAGAGCAGCTTCCAAAGAGTTTGGAGGGCGTGGAATCTCTGTATCGGCAGTAGCACCTGGACCAATGGATACTCCTTTTTTCTACGGACAAGAAGGCGAAGATGCTGTAGCATATCATAAGTCTGCATCTGCACTGGGAGGATTAACACAGATAGAAGACATCGTTCCTATAGTTACATTTTTAGCTACTGATGGGTGGTGGATTACCGGACAAACCATTTTGGCAAACGGTGGTTATACAACAAAATAGTCATTAATATATTTTTAATTTATTAAAGGGGCAGCGATTTAATCCTGCCTCTTTTTGCGTTATAGTAATTATTAAGGAGTGTGATGCTTTATACCGATAAATACAAAAGGCTTTAAGCTTTAGGCATTATGCTGGAAAATTAGCAGTAAGGGAATAGATATTAGCAGTTTCACTAATTAGTAAATTAAAGCTAGAATGTATCTCGATACGTTCCAAATAGCTACTGATACATGGTTTGACGTATCCAGATACGTCTTTAATCTATATTTATACGTAGCATAACGTATCCCGATACGTTCCGAACCTCAAACTATACGTAGTACTACCTCTCCTGATACGTTCAGGACGTATAATTATACGTGGTATAACGTATCTAGATAGGTCCCATACCCCTCCGTATCCGTTGCTATACGTATCCAAATACATTCGGAAGCCCTATAAATAGGTGTATTGACGTGTTCGGAGGTGTTTTTCACCCCTACAGATGGGTTTTATACGTATGGAAGGGGGTCTAGAACGTATATTTTGGGGTTGTTTGGTGCTTTTATGGGGAGAAATATCTAAAAATGGTGACATACTCAGGGTGATTGTGATGAAAATATGCATAGAGAAACTGGACAAGTGTTTTTGTAGGATGTTGGGCTTTTAATCTTTTCCATACTTTCTAAATGCAGAAATAGTTTGATAAACTCCATAACTTACAAACACTCTAGATAGCCATATTACTAAACTAACATTCCAAAGTTTATTCAATTCACTATATTTCTCTAGTTGCAATTTTGGAAATGAACTTATGAACGATATGTAATCTTTATAATGTTCATTGATATTAATTGGCACTCCTAAATTATTTAAGTATAGGAGAAAGAATAAAAAAGCAACAATTAAAGTAAATAATACTCCACGAAACCAACTTTGTCCATTATTATTAGAAACCCAGTTTAACAGTAGCAGGATTGAATCAAAACTTATTCTCTTCGTTTTGTTTAGTTTCCTAAGTTCAAGTGATTTATACTTATTCATTGGGTCAATATCTCCATTAGATTTTGCAATTTGCTTTAACTGATTATAGACATTCTTTAAGTTTTGATTGTTTTTTGACTTATTCTTTATTCCATATCCAATTTTTGGATTAGAGCTAAATGAACGGATTTTTTTAGGATATATACTTATTTCTATTCCTTTTAGATTACTATTAGCAATTATAAGTTCATTAAACATGTTCAAATCCTCATTTAGTAGATTAAAATTACCCATGATTGAGTCTTGGATTACAAGATAAATGCCTGAATGTATATTAGTAAAAGAGATATTTCCTTTATTGTGAAATTGATTAATATATAAAGTATGTAAATCAATATTTTTAAAATAAATATTACCAAAATTAAAATCTGATATTGTTATATCAGCAAATATGTTTTCAATAATAATATTGCCCAGATTTGAACCAGTTAAACTAATTATTTTTGCATGCGAATATTGTAGGTTGTTGTCATTACTATTATGATTGTTAATATTAAGTATTTGCTTGAAATTATTATTTGAAAGGTTAAGAGAATTAATTTTTAAAACTGAAACTCTTACATCTTTTTCAAAATATGAGGAATGTATTGTTAAGTTTTTGATAGAAATATCTTTTTCTAAATTATCTAAGTAGTTAAACCCATTGAACATTACTAATCCGTGAAAACTACTTCTGTAGAGATTTATATATTTAAATTTCCCTTCATTAAAATCAATTCTACTTTTAAAAATCGCAGACTCAAAAAATAAATATTCATTTTTAATTTTTTTGTCAAAGCTAATACTGTTATTAAAAGTACCATAGAAGTATATAGATTCATATTCTCCACCTTTAAAAATGATATTTGAAAAATTAGAATGAGATTTGATCTCTAATTCTTTTAATTTATTCCCAACCAAAAATTCTATTTTTGAATTTCTTTCAGAATATTCACTATTCACATGTATTAACCTCAATCTTTCAATTTTAGAAGTTACTACTTGAAAATTTTGATAGCTGCCACTTATTTCTAATTTTCCTCCAATCAAACTTCGAAAAATAGCATATGAGCTACAAATATTAGATTTGAAACTCGAATCTTCCATAAGTTTACAGTTAGAAAATCCAAAGGTAAAAAATGAAGATTTTGATATGCTTAAGACGTTTTCAAATGTACATTCTATGAAACTTACCTCTCTTGCATTAATATTTTCAAATGAAGCTATTCCTTTAAATATACAATTGATAAATGATATATCATTATCAGTTTCAAAATCAATTTCAAAAATATTCTTTTCAAAAGTTTGATTCTTGAAAGCTTGTTTTTCACTTAATAAATTTGTGTATTTTGGTTTACTCATTAAACTATTAATGATTTATGAAAGTTTCTTTGCCTTTTGTTTGCAACGGTTGCCTGTAATCGTAAGTTATGAGTTAAAGTAGTAAATATTTTAAGATTAAACACTAGTCTTAGCAATTTCGAGTGAATTAGGACGTAGCCGAATCCACCTTAATCGAGGTTATACATTGTCAGGTATATGTATTTTTTCTATAATCTTATCGTATTGTTTAACAAGTTTTAATTTATACTTTTCATTTAAAAAACAAATTTGACAAGTTCCAAAAGTTATTATAGGAAGAGCTAGCTGATTTAATTTCAACAAAGTCATTTCAACATTACTATTTTTAAATACCAATATTCCAAAAGAAATAGTAGATAAGACAAATAATCCCCCCCATAAAGACATTCTTTTTTTATAGTCTCTTATTACCTTTTTGCTCCCTATCAGTGAAGGCGATTCAAATTCTGTAATATGTTTAGATATTTTTCTAAAATCCCTCCAACTTATTTCATTTTCAAGTTTTTTGTAATGAAGAATTAATTTTTCATTTTTTTTGGTATACGTAAGTCCTGTTGCATTGCTAAAATTTATTTTTTGAATTTCATTATCTAAGAATTCATCTAGATTCTTAGACCTCTGGTTAGATACTTCTTTAGATTTCAGAAGTTTTTCAAGTAATTTTTCATTATTAGGAAGAAGAAAAGATAATTTTTCTTTATTCATTATAATTAGAATAACTAATAATATAAAAAAGAGTGTTGGGAAATTTATTAAGTATTCAAAGTATTTCATTAGTTTTTCTTTTTCAACTTGTGTCTAACCATCATAACAAACGCAATTGCGTTTATTTTTCATAAATATAGTCATTCAAATAATAAACCGTTTACGGTAATCCACATTAAGAAGAATTAAAGTTTTTTAAGCATAAAGCATAAAGCATAAAGCATACGGCATAAAGCTTAAGGCCTTAGGCTTTATGCAATAGGCCAAAACCTACATCCCGCGTTCCTTCTGGATCTGTTCGTAGGCGCGTTGTACTTCTTTAAACTTTTCTTCGGCTCCTTTTTTAATAGCCTCATCGTTGGTACGGACTTTATCGGGGTGGTATTTTTTTACCATTTGTCGGTATGCAGCTTTTACATCGGCATTACTTGCCTCTTTCCTTACCTCAAGAATTTTATAAGCATTATCGGCAGACTCAATAAACATAGCCATAATACTTTCAAAATCTCTGTAATGCACTTTTAGGTATCCTGCAATTTCTCGGATCTTTAAAGTCTCCGATTCTGTAACAGCACCATCTGCTTTTGCTATTCCGAAGAGAAAATGTAGCAATTGTACACGTACTTCATAACGGGTACGCTGGTTTAAATAGGTGCAAATCCGCTCTGTAGAAATCTCTCTCTTTTTAATAACTTCATTAAAAGTTCTAAAAATAGCATTTGCCTTTTCTTTACCATAAGTAGACACAAAATAGGCACGTACATATTGGAGCTCGTTATCGTTTACCTTTCCATCTGCTTTAATAACAATAGAACATAGCGAGAGTAAATTAAGTTCGAAATCTGCAGGAGATACTTCTCTGCGGTCATTAAAAACGGTATCTACACTAATTCCGCCTCTTCTAAAGCTATCAATTACATTTCCTACTATAAAACCAATAATAGCCCCTGGGAACCTTAAAAAAAAGTATCCGGCAAAGGCAAGAATCCATTTAAACATAGTTTATTTTTTTCCCAATAGGGGTTGTTTATAACGCAGTGCGTTTAAAAAAGTTTATTTATCTGTTTGTATACTTTTTGGGTTTTATATCCGCACAAGTATTTAAAATAGAGTTCAAATATAAGTTTAATTTGTTTTTGAGTAAAGGAGATGCGCTTCATTGTTTATATTTAAAAGGAATCTTATTATTTTAGAGGATTGCTTTTTAATGAGATAGTCTAAAAAGTGTATGTTTTTCTTTACCTTTGCGACTTAGTATTATAACTGAAATAAAAACCTTAAAATATAGCGATATGTATCCAGCAGAATTAGTAAAGCCAATGAAAGAAGACCTTGTTGTTGCAGGTTTTCAAGAGTTACATACAATTGAAGATGTAGATGCTGCCATGAAAAAAGGAGGAACTACTCTTGTAGTAGTAAACTCTGTTTGTGGTTGTGCAGCTGCAAATGCAAGACCAGGAGCTAAAATGAGCTTAAAAAATGCAAAGACACCAGATAATTTATTTACTGTTTTTGCAGGTTTCGATAAAGAGGCTACAGATAAAGCAAGAGAGTATATGCTTCCATTTCCTCCATCTTCACCATGTATGGCGTTGTTTAAAGATGGTGAATTAGTGCATATGTTAGAAAGACACCATATTGAAGGTCGTCCTGCAGAGATTATAGCAGACAATCTTACAGAAGCTTATAACGAGAATTGCTAAGAATTAATAATTGTTTGATGCAATTTAAGAGTAAAAAGACCACGTTTATACGTGGTTTTTTTATTTTTGCTGAAGACTATTAAATCATAATTTTGGAAGAACGAATATTATTTATTTGTACTGGAAATTATTACCGAAGTAGATTTGCAGAAATACTATTTGATCACTTAGTAGAAAAGGAAGGCTTGCCGTATAATTCATATTCTAAGGGATTGCGATTATCAAAACGGAATAAAGGACCGCTTTCTGTGTATACAACAGCGTATTTAAAAGATCATAATATAGATTCTTCTTATTTACTTAGAATGCCGATTCCAGTGTCTAGGCAAGACTTTGATTATTATGATCGTATCATTGCAATGGATGAAAAGGAGCATCGCCAATTGATGAAACAGTTTTTTCCGGAGCAAGAAAATAATATAGAATACTGGTCTTTTGCAGATGATTATATTGAGGATCCTAAACTTGTATTACCAAAACTAGAAACCAAGGTTCGTGATTTTGTAAACCAATTAAAAAAATAATTTATTTCTATAACTTAAGATGAGAAAGATTCTTGCATACCCACTTACGGTAATATATTTACTCGTTTTCGGACTTTTCTTAGTGATTTTTCACCCTATTCAATGGATTTGCTTTAATGTATTTGGGTATCAAGCCCATAAAAAGAGTGTGGATGCGCTCAACTTCTTTTTAACATACTCTCTTTTATTATTGGGAGATAATGTAATCTTTAGAAATCCTCATAAAATAGCTACAGATAGACCTTGTATTATCGTTGCGAATCATCAAAGTATGTATGATATCTCTCCGATTATTTGGCATATGCGTAAACACCACCCTAAGTTTATTAGTAAAAAAGAATTAGGAAAGGGGATTCCAAGTATTTCATATAATTTGAGACATGGAGGTTCTGCTTTAATAGATAGAAAAGATAGAGAGCAGGCTTTAAAAGCAATTATAAATCTTGCTAATTATGCTAAAGATAATAACCGATCGGTAGTTATTTTTCCTGAAGGTACTCGTAGTAGAGACGGAAAACCAAAGCCTTTTCAAACGGGAGGATTAAAGATTCTACTTAAGAAAATGCCAGATGCGCAAGTAGTTCCTATCTCTATTAATAACTCGTGGAAAACACTACGCTATGGTAAATTTCCAATGGGAATCGGTTCTAATATTACTTTTGATGTGCATGAGCCATTGGGAGCTAGAGATCTTCCTGCTGAAGAACTGATTGCCAAAATTGAAACTACCATAAGTAGCAGCATAAAATACTAAGTATGAATAATCCAGCTATTATTGAGCAGACTATTGCTTTTGTAAAGGAAACGCTAACAGATGCTGAAGGCGGTCACGATTGGTTTCATATCCAACGGGTTTTTAAGAATTCTCTTTTAATAGCCAAAGATGAGCCTAAATCGGATCCTCTGGTGGTAGCATTGGGAGCTTTATTGCATGATATTGCCGATGCTAAGTTTTATGACGGCGATGAAACTGTAGGCCCTAAAATGGCACAGGCTTTTTTGGAAAGTATAGATGTAGAGTCTTCCGTTATAGAGCATGTTGTAAATATTATTGAAAACATCTCTTTTAAAGGAGGTAATTTTAATCAGAAGTTTAAATCTTTAGAGCTCGATATTGTTCAAGATGCCGACCGATTAGATGCTATTGGTGCCATTGGTATCGCTAGATGCTTTAATTATGGAGGTTTTAAAAACAGAAAGTTATGCGATCCTGAGATTGCTCCTAAAATGAATATGACTAAGGAGGAATATAAAAAAAGCAATTCTCCAACGATTAATCATTTTTATGAAAAACTTTTATTGCTGAAGGATAAAATGAATACCAAATCTGGAAAGGCAATTGCCAAAAAGAGACACGCATACATGGAGACTTTCTTAAAACAATTTCATGATGAAATCAACGGAATCGTTTAAATACTTTACAGTAAAAGGCAAGCTTTCTGATGCCTTAATAACATCGATCTTAGATATTAATAGCGCTGTTTTTGGAGCGTATCAATTGGAAGCTTTTGTTGAAAAAGTAACTGCTGCCAATAATTTATTTTGTGCTTTTGCTGAAAATGAAGGTGTTCTTATTGGTTTTAAAATAGGATATGAGCTCTCGGATGGTGTTTTCTATAGTTGGGTTGGCGGAGTAAGAGAATCATACCGCCAAATGGGAATTGCTAAGAAACTACAAGAAATGCAAGAAGAATATCTTGTTGCACATAACTATAAGATACTCCGTACAAAGTCTACAAATAACTTTAAACCCATGGTGATCTTTAACCTTAAGAATGGTTTTGATATTGTAGGTGTTGAGAATAGCGAACACGGTTTAAAAATTATGTTCGAAAAGGAATTGCCTTAGTTCAATTCCTTTAAAAACTCATGTAAGTTCTCTTCTGTCTCCAGATTTAGCTTTTTCCGTAGTCTATATCGCAATGTTTCTACTCCTCTAATAGAAATATTTAATAATGGAGAAATCTCTTTATTAGTAAGATCCATTTTTATAAATGCACATAAACGCAAGTCTTTTTTAGATAACTTCGGATTTATTTTATTTAGCTTTTCAAAAAACTGATGGTGTACATTTTCAAAATTTACATCAAAGACTTCCATGTATTCTTCTCCAATCTTATGTTGTTGTAGTTTTCGGAAGATGTCTGATATTTTATCTTTAGAAAGTTGTGTTTTTACAAGCTGTCTCAATTCTTTTAAATCTCCTTGGAGCTCTTGTACAATGTCCTTTTTATTGACCAATTGCATGGTATAATTGGCAAGTTCTTTACTCTTCGTAATAACGTCTTTTTCTAATATCTTTTTATCTTCTTCAACTTTTTCTTTATCGTGCTTTAATTTTAAACGCTCTATTTCTAGTTCGAGGAGCTTCTTTGCTTTTAAATTTTCAGCTTGAATCTTGCTATTCTCTTTTTCTAAGCTTCTCCTAATTAGCAAGTATCCAATCCATAAAGAAAAAAGGAAGATTAAGATTAATAACACCTTGAATAATGTTGTTTGATACCATTTTGGAGTTACTGTAAATGTGTAAGAGGCAATGTTTCCTTTTCCTCCTTTTAAATCTCTACTTCTTACATTAAAAGTATAATCTCCTGGTTGCAGATGTGAATATTCTTTAAAGTTTGTCTCCGTCCATTCAGACCAGCCTAAATTAAGCCCTTCGAGTTGGTATTGGAACTCTATTTCGCTTCCTGAGATTAAATTTGGAGTTGCAAAATCTATTCTCAGTACATCGGTGTCGTTTGGAAGTTTATGAGAGCTCTCTTCTTTTATGGGGACCAAGGTTTTGTTCTGACCTTGAAACATAGTAACTTTTGTGATGTTCGTTCCTACATTTTTATCCTTGTTTGCGTTGAGGTTAAATAGGTATACTCCATCTGTAGTTCCTATTAAGACTCTGTTTTCTGGTAATGGAAGGATGCTTTCCATCCCGCGGTTTAGTTGTCCTTTTGCTTTTAAAAATGGACGTGTATTTAGTTTGTGTAAAGAATCGCTTTCAGTAAAAAAAGTAATCTCATCATCTTGAACAGCCCATGTAGTATCCCTCTTTTGAAGAATTTTACGTGTGTTTTTTGAAGCATCAAAAATGGAATTTAGTTCCTCGTAAGGTTCAAAAGTATTATTGCTATTATTGTATTCAAAGATTCCAGTGTTACTGGTAAAAACTATATCTCCATCCCATCGGAAAACATTAATATTAAACGGAGATTCAAAGCCATTGGTGTCTGTATAATGGTCTATCGAGTACACGTGGTTGTAGGCATTGTTGATTTTAATTTTAAAAACTCCCTTGTAACCATGGCAGATCCAGTAAGTATTCGCTTGATCTGCAGCAATAATATCTCTCGTAGACTCTTCAAAACCAATAATTTTATTTACTAGTTTAAAGCTGTCACCTTCTTTTTTTATTAATTGTAATCCGGTGTAACCACAGGCTAGTAATTCGTCTTCTTTATTAGGGATTACTATAGTTTTCCATGTTCCAGAAGTGGTAATTCTTTCTGCCTTATCGTCTATTATATGGTACAATCCTTTATGATGGCCTATTAATAGTTGCCCTTTGTATTCATCGAATGTCCATGCTTGCCCTTGAAGATCTTCTATTAATTTAAATGATACCTTTTTAGGGTTTTCTGCTTCAAAAGTGGATATATATACGCCTTTATTTGTGGCTACATAGAGTTTATTGTTGAATAATTTAAGGTCATAGATTTTAGAAGACTCAAAGAATTTAAATGAAGAAGTGTCATAATTTATAAAATCTAGTCCATTGTATTGCATTACCCAAAGACCATTCTCAGTAGTCATAAAATTTAATACCGAGGGATTCTGAATCTCATTAAATGCTTCTGGGTGCAAGGTAAGTTTACCGTTAGCATCAAGCATTTTTATTCGAGAACCTAATGTTCCAATTAAATAGTTATCGCCTTTTTTTATGGTGCTAACTACAAGGTCTTTTTGCAGGTCAGGGAATATATCTTCCCATAAAGTAAGTTTCTTAGTTTTTAAATTTCCTTTATATATTCTTCCATTTTCTAAGATTATTAAGAGCTCATTAATGTTGTTTGTAGGGAGGATTCCTTTTACTGAAACATTTTTTAAGTCTTCGTTTTCTAATACTAAAGAGAGTTCATTTTTATTTGGGGCAAAGCTTAATATTCCAACGGTCATATCTTGCACATAGTAAGTATTATTCACTATAGAGGCGTGCATGAAATCTGTTGTGGAAGGAATAATGGTTTTTCTATTTTCACTCATCACGATGAGTTCTTTATAGAACCTAAAGATAATATTGTTGTCTATTTCGTGTGCTTGTTCTAAATTTTCTAACTCTTGTCCTTCTAATCTAAGCTTTTTTATGAGGGAAGAGTAGTGGTAATTTCCTAAACTATCTCTTGATAATGTTCCGAATTCATTAAACCCTCCCGCATATATGGTACCGTCTGTAGTAGTAAGTAATGAGCGTACGGAAGAGCTGTTTGGAAGCTTTATTTTTTGCCAATCTTCACCGTTGTAAATGAGTATTCCGTCATTGTTTCCGAAGTAAAGTACCCCATCATTACCTATACAAGAGGACCAAAATTCGGTATCACCTTTAAAGTCGTTTCTATAGTAGTGGATAACTTCCGGCTGTGTCGAGATTTCATTAAACATTTCTGAAAAATTCGACTGTGAATGCGCCTCATACGCAAAAATGGATAGTAATAAATGAAAATATAGTAGGCTTAACTTCATCTTAACATTAAATAAACGCCAAAATAACGCTAATAATTTTTAAAATGCCAACGAAAAGTTAAAAAATGTTCTTTTTTAAATACTTATAAATCAATTAAATATTCTATTTGACGTAGTAAATGAGTAGCTGTTTTTCTACTTGACGTAATTAAAGTGTATGGCTATGTTTATGCAGTAGATTGTTAAATTCTAATTTAGAACCACTAGAATTTATGTCGAAATCGTTTTCGCCTACGGCTAATTTATCAATATGATAATTATAGTCTTAAAAAATGCGATTTTGACAACAAGCAAACTAACTCATTTAATTCTAACTATTTATGAAGATTAACAAGTATTTATGGTTGTTCTTTATGTTTACAGTAACCTTAGCGGTTGCCCAAACGAAAGAAATAACTGGAACTGTATCAGAAGAAGGTGGAGTCCCTCTACCTGGAGCTAACGTAATTGTAGAAAATTCATCTAAGGTTACTATTACAGATTTTGATGGAAATTATACTATTGAAGCTCAAGAAGGAGATGTATTGAAATTCTCTTACATCGGATTTACTCCTAAAACGGTAACTGTTGGTGCTGAGGCAACAATTAATGTGTCTTTATCTACAGATACTCAAGCACTAGATGAAGTTGTAGTAGTTGGGTATGGTACACAAAAGAAAAGTGTGGTTACTGGAGCAATATCAAGTGTAAAGTCGGAAGATTTAGAAGATTTACCAATTACAAGAGTAGAACAATCTCTACAAGGTAGAACTTCAGGTTTAACTATTGCTGCCAATTCTGGTCAGCCAGGATCTGCTTCTACAGTTCGTGTTCGTGGAATAACGACTTTTGGAAATAACGATCCGTTATGGGTTGTAGATGGTGTTGTTGTAGATGCAGGTGGTATAGGTTACTTAAACCAATCTGACATTGAGTCTATTGAGGTTTTAAAAGATGCTGCTTCACAAGCAATTTATGGTGCTCGTGCTGCAACTGGGGTAATTTTAATTACTACTAAGAAAGGTAAATCAGGGAAATTATCTGTTAATTATAACGGTTATACTGGTTTTTCAGGTCCAGCAAGAGAACTTGATTTATTAAATGCTGAAGAGTATGCAACTTTAATGAATGAATCTTCTGTTAACGGAGGAGGAAGTATTTTATATCCAGATCCTTCAGCTTTAGGAGAAGGAACAGATTGGCAAGATGTTATATTTAATAACAGTGCTAAGCGTATCGGTCAAGAAGTAAGCTTGAGTGGAGGTAATGATGTATCTACTTTTTATGCTTCTTTTGGATTGTTAGAGCAAGAAGGGATTGTAATGCCTGAAATCTCTCAGTATAACAGAAAAAATATCCGCTTAAATTCTTCTCATAAAATAACTAAGGCCATTACATTTGGTCAAACAGTTGGTTATTCTCATGAGAAAAATATTGGTATCGGAAATACAAATAGTGAGTTTGGAGGGCCTTTAAGTTCTGCAATAAACTTAGATCCTTTAACTCCAGTTGTAGAAACAGATCCAAATGTAATTAATAGAACTCCATATACAAATGAAGGGGTGATGAGAAATAGTGAGGGGTATCCATACGGAATATCATCTCTTGTTGGTCAAGAAATGACAAACCCGCTAGCTTATCAGCAGACAAGAATAGGAAACTATGGTTGGTCTGATAATTTTGTTG
Source organism: Joostella sp. (assembly GCF_048266025.1). Taxonomy (NCBI): domain Bacteria; kingdom Pseudomonadati; phylum Bacteroidota; class Flavobacteriia; order Flavobacteriales; family Flavobacteriaceae; genus Joostella; species Joostella sp. The sequence goes on from NZ_JBLXAF010000001.1 coordinate 875,514, forward strand.
GGAATGCATATATTCAAGTAGAGTTTTTACCAGGATTAAAGTTTAAAAGTACTTTAGGTGGTAAGTTGGCTTATTGGGGTGGTTATAGTTATACTCCAGTTTCTTACCTTAATGCTTCTAATATTAATGCACAAAACAATGTTTCGAAAAACAGCAATAGAGGTTTTGGATGGAATATTGAAAATACATTAATGTATGATAAGAAGTTTGGAAAACATAATTTAAGCGTTCTTTTAGGTCAAGGTACTTATGTAGATAATGATACTAATGGATCTGGAGTTACTTATTATGATATTCCTGCAGATAATTTTTATGATTCTTCTTTTAATTTTGATGTTCCTACAGATCAAATCGATGCTTATGGATATGAAAATCCAGAGCACAGAGTGACATCATTATTCTCAAGAGTAAATTATGATTACGATGAGAAATATATTTTCACAGGAATTATAAGAAGAGATGGTTCTTCAAGATTTGGATCAAATAACAAATATGGTATTTTCCCTTCTTTCTCTTTAGGATGGGTGCTTACAAAAGAAGATTTTTGGAATCCTAGTGAAGTAATCAATCAGTTGAAAATCCGTGGAGGTTATGGTGTAACTGGTAGTGATGCTATTGGAGATTTTAGATATTTATCTACTGTTGGTGGTGGTAGAAATTATACCATCGGAACTTCAAGCTCTGTTACAATTGGTAACAGTCCGGATGCACCAGCAAATCCAGATTTAAAATGGGAAGAAACAAGTCAAACAAACATTGGTTTAGAGGCTCGTTTATTTAGTAATTTCAGCTTGGTTTTCGATATGTATGAGAAAACTACAAAAGGTATTTTACAGAGTGTGCCAATTCCAGGTTACGTAGGTGCGCCAGGATTGCCAGTTGGAAACGTTGCAGACATGCAAAACAGAGGTTTTGATATCGAATTAGGATATGATAGAACTTTTGGAGACTTTGGAATGTCTGTAAATGCAAACCTTTCTTATCTTGAAAATGAAGTTACAAACTTAGGTAATGGAATCGATTTCCTTTCAGGAGGAGAGACAGTTCAAGCAAGTACATACCCTATTACAAGAACTGCTGTTGGGGAAGCTTATAATTCTTTCTACGGATTTAAAACAAATGGAATTTTTCAAACACAAGCAGAAGTTGATGCTTATACAAACGCAGATGGTGATTTAATTCAGCCAAATGCAGTGCCTGGAGATTTCAGATGGACAGATACTAATGGAGATGGTACTATTACTGAAGACGATAGAGATTTCTTAGGAAGTTCAATTCCTAAATATACTTTTGGTTTTACAGTAAACTTAAATTATAAGAACTTCGACTTAATGGTATTTGCTCAAGGAGCTGCTGGAAACGAGATTTTCCAGGGGTTAAGACGTTTGGATATCCAGAATGCAAACTACCAAACTACAGCATTAAATCGTTGGGTAGGAGAAGGAAGCTCTAATAGTTATCCAAGGCTTACTACAAACGATACTAACAAAAACTTCAATAATCCATCAGATTTTTACTTAGAAGATGGTGATTATTTAAGATTTAAAACAATTCAATTCGGATACACATTCCCTTCTGATGTTATTAAAAACATAGGACTTCAAAGAGTTAGACTTTATGTAACAGGAGAGAACTTGTTCACATTTACAGAATACACAGGATATGATCCAGAAATTGGTGGTGGTGTATTTGGTATCGACCGTGGTTTCTACCCGCAAGCAAGAACTGGAATGTTAGGAATTAATGTTCAATTTTAAAATTTAGATTATGACATTTATCAATAGAAAACATAAAATATTAGCACTAGTATTGGTGGCTGCTTTGAGTTCTTGTTCTAAAGATTACTTAGAAGTAGATCCAAAAGGTACTGCTTTAGAAGAGAATTATTATTCTAACGAAACAGAGGCATATTCAGGTTTAGTTGCTGTTTATGATGTGCTCGGAAAGCAATCTAAAGGATTTGAAAACATGGTAACCATGATGAATGCAGGATCAGATGATCATTATGCAGGAGGTGGTGGTGCTACCGATGGAACTGGAATCCAATCTTTTTCTAACTATTCAATCGATGCATCTACTATTCCAGCAAGTTTTTGGAATGATTTTTATCAAGGTGTTTTTCGTGCGAACGTTTTATTACAAAAACTTCCAGATGTTCCAATGGATGAGAGTCTGAAAAAGAGATTTACTGCGGAAGCAAAAACGCTTAGAGCTTATTATTATTTTGAATTAGTAAGATTGTTTAGAAATGTTCCTTTATTAACGGAGCCTCTTGCTACTAGTGAAACTTATAACGTGGTTCAAGCAACTCCAGAAGAAGTATATGCTCAGATCGAAACAGATTTACAGGAAGCAATTTCAGATCTTCCAATGCAAATTACGGATCTTGAAAATGAAGCAGCTCGTTTTTCTGAGGGAACTGCAAAGGCTCTTTTAGGGAAAGTATATTTATACCAAGGTAAAAATGACCAAGCAGCAAATATATTAGCTGAAGTGAATGGTACTCCAGGGGGAAGTAATCCTTATGGATATAAATTACTTGATAACTACGCAGATCTATGGGTTATTAGTAATAAATTTAATTCAGAATCAATCCTTGAGGTAGCTCATACAGATAAAAGTAATGCCGACTGGGGTAACTGGGGTGCAGGAGACGATGAAGGAAACTCTGTTAATATTATGGTTGGCCCTAGAAACTACTCTAATTCTGGAGGTCCAGATTATGTTTCTGGATGGAGCTTTAATCCAATAACACAGAATCTATATGATGCTTTAAAGAATGACCCTAGATTTGATGCTACCATTGCAGATATTAAGGCATTAAAAGCACAAGGATTAGCAGATTACTCGCCAGGATATTTAGATACAGGATATTTCTTAAAGAAATTCATGCCTCTTAATTCAGATACTTCTACTGGTGGTGGTGCTTCAGCATTAAACTACAAGCAGAATGTATATGTAATCCGTTTAGCAGATACTTATTTAATGGAGGCCGAAGCATTAGGCGCTCAAGGAGCGAGAGCACAAGCTTTATTAGATGCAGTAAGGGCTAGAGTAGGATTGCCTTCTGTGCCAGTTTCTCAAAATGCAATTATGCTTGAAAGAAGATTGGAGCTTGCAGGAGAAGGACATAGATGGTTTGACCTAGTGAGAACAGGGCGTGCTTCAACTGTATTGGCAGATAGAGGTTTTACTGCTGGTAAAAATGAAATTTTCCCTATTCCTTTAAAAGAGATGGAAAACACGCTGATTGAACAAAATCCTAACTACTAAAAAGTAACGAAAATGGTATTTAATAATATATTTAATAGAAAGACACTTGTAGCGGCTATTGCTGTAAGTGCTATTATTTCCAGCTGCCAGCCTGAGGAAATTAATGAAGGTAACGGGCTTTCAGACCCAAATGTAGATGCTTCTTTTATGATTACAGAAATTGAAGGGGAGTCTAATGTGTTTTTGTTTGAAGCACAAACAGAGAATGTAATTTCTTCTAAATGGGATTTTGGAGCAGGATTACTTCCTGGTAAAATGACAGAAGAAGTATTTTTTCCAGATGCTGGAACTTATGAAATAGTTCACCAAGCTATTGGTAGAGGAGGTTTAACAGGAACTGTAACTCAAGAGCTTGTTGTAGAAACTTCAGACCCTGTTGCAGGGAATATAGTTTTGGGAGGAACGTTTGAAACTTCAGAAGATCACTCAAATTGGAATACTTTGAAAATAAGCGATTCTGGTTCAGAATGGGTCTTTAACGAAGGTAGTGCTACAATTTTTTCTACAGAACAATGGAGCCAAACAGGAATTTATCAGGCTATTGAGGTAGAGAAAGATAAAGAATATTCTATCGATATGTTAGTCTCTGGTGAAGCGAATGGCGATACTTGGTTAGAAGTATATGCTGGAACTTCAGTACCTGTAGAAGGACAAGCATACGAGGACACCAAGATTATGGGAATAAGTACTTGGGACGGATGCGGTACAGCAAAATTCTCTGGAAAACTCTCTAATGTTGGCTGTATAGAAAACACACAAACAAAAACAGTATCTAATAAAGTGACTTTTGCTGAAAGTGGAACTATCTATCTTCTAATAAGAAGTGGAGGTGGATCTATGAATCCTGCTGGAATTACAATCTCAAATGTAGAAATGAGAGGTTCATAATGATATAATTTAATGTTAGCGTTAAGGCCCGTGTTTATCACGGGCTTTTATTTAACTCTTTAGTATGTTGTTAATTAAGTCAAATAGTATATGATCAAAGCAATAAAATATAACCACATAAATATAATGGCGCGAGGCTTACTATTCTTATTAGTTACTTTCTGCCTTATTAATTGCTCGTCATCTTCAGAAGAAGATCCAATAACTCCAGATCCCGATCCTGATCCAAACCCTCCGACTGAAATAACGAATGAAGTTGATTTTTGGTTAACTACAGGAGATAAACAAAACTTATTAAAAAAGCAATCTGATATTATTGCCTTTGAATCAAAAGCGAATAATTTCCAGACTATAGAAGTTAATAATCAAGAATCTTATCAAACAATTGATGGTTTTGGTTTCACATTAACTGGTGGAAGCGCTAAGGCTATAAATTCTCTTCCTACTGCAAATAAAGATGCATTGTTAAAGGAACTTTTTGGATTTAATGAGAATTCTATTTCCATAAGTTATTTAAGAATTAGTATAGGTGCTTCTGATTTAAATGTTTACCCATTTACTTACAATGATATCTCTTTAGGAGAAACAGACGAATCGTTAAGTAAATTCTCATTAGAAGAAGATTTAGACGGTGTTATTGCTATACTTCAAGATATTATTGCAATAAATCCGAACATAAAAATATTAGGAACTCCTTGGACCGCTCCAATCTGGATGAAAGATAACAAGAGTTTTATTGGAGGGAGCCTATTGCCCGAATATTACGATGTATATGCGCAATATTTTGTGAAATACATCCAAGAGATGAAAAATTTAGGAATTACAATCGATGCGATAACTATTCAAAATGAACCGTTACATGATGGTAATAATCCGAGTATGTATATGACGGCCGAAGCACAAACTGAATTTATAAAAAATAGTTTAGGTCTTGCTTTTGAGGCTGCTAATCTACAAACTAAAATCATTGCTTGGGATCATAATTGCGATAATCCAGAATATCCTATTTCTGTTTTAAAAGACAATTTAGCATATCAATATACAGATGGTTCAGCTTTTCATTTGTACTCAGGAGATATTAGTGCGCTAACTAAAATTCATAATGCTTTTCCAGAGAAAAACGTATACTTTACCGAGCAATACACATCTTCAGACGGAAGCTTTAGTGGGGATTTAAATTGGCATTTAAAAAATGTGATTATCGGTTCTATGCGTAATTGGAGTAAGAATGCTTTAGAATGGAATCTTGCCAATGATCAGAACTTCCAGCCCCATACCGATGGTGGTTGTACCGTATGCAAAGGTGGTTTAACTATTAATTCTTCTGGGAATATTACAAGAAATGTAGGTTATTATATCGTTTCTCATGCGTCTAAATTTGTTCCACAAGGTTCTATAAGAGTAGGAAGTAACATTTCTGGGTCTCTAATAAATGTGGCTTTTAAAACACCTAATGGAGATACTGTTTTACTTGTTTTAAATGAAGGAAGTGTAGATGAGCAATTTAACGTAAAGCAAGGAGAAGAATGGTTTACTACATACTTGAAAGCTGGTGCGGTTGGAACTTTTATATGGGATAAATAAAATATTACAGATGAAAAAAATACTTTTTATAGCAATCCTTTTCGTAATTAATAATACCTATTCTCAAGGGTTTTTACATACGGAAGGGCAAAAAATAGTAAATGCTGAAGGGCAAAATGTTCTACTGAAAGGTGTAGGACTTGGGGGACATATGTTGCAAGAAGGATATATGATGAAGGTTCCCTTTTCGGGTCAGCAATATATTTTTAAACAACATATGGTAGATTTGATTGGAGAAGAGGCTACGGCAGAATTTTACGAAAAATGGCTTTCCAATCATACCCAAAAGGCAGATATCGATTCTCTAAAAAGTTGGGGCTTTAATTCGGTTCGCTTACCGATGCATTATAATCTTTATACCCTTCCTGTAGATCAAGAGCCTGTAAAAGGGGCACAAACTTGGTTGGAGAAAGGATTTCAGATGACAGATTCTCTACTAAAGTGGTGTGAGCAGAATAAAATGTATCTCATTCTTGATATGCATGCAACGCCAGGAGGACAAGGACATGATGTAAATATTTCTGATAGAGACCCTTCAAAGCCTTCTTTGTGGGAAAGTGAAGCAAATCAAGAAAAACTAATAGCATTATGGGAAAAGTTAGCAGAAAGATATGTTGATGAAGAGTGGATTGGAGCTTATGATATTATAAATGAACCTAATTGGGCTTTTACGGGAGAAAATAAAAACGGAATTGACGAGCAAGAGAATAAGCCTCTAAAAGAATTAATGGTTTCTATTACAGAAGCGATTAGAAAAATAGATAACAATCATATTATAATCATTGAAGGAAATGGATGGGGAAACAACTATAATGGAGTTTTGCCACCTTGGGACGATAATATGGTTATAAGTTTCCATAAATACTGGAACAATAATACTAAGGCTGATATACAAGGATTCTTAGACTTTAGAGAGAAATATAACACTCCTATTTGGCTTGGAGAATCGGGTGAGAATTCTAATGTTTGGTTTCGAGACGCTATAAGATTAATGCAGGAGAATAACATCGGATGGTGTTGGTGGCCGCTAAAAAAGCTTGGTTTTAATAATCCGTTAGAAATAAAAGTTAATGATGGGTATAAACAAATCTTGAAATATTGGAAAGGGGAAGCTGAAAAGCCTTCTAAAGATGCTGCTTATAATGCTTTTATGCAGCTTGCTGAAGACGCTAAGATTGAAAATAATATTTTTCATAAAGGGGTTGTCGATGCCATGATTCGTCAAACTACTTCAGAAGCAATAAAACCTTATGCCAATGTAACTATAAGTAAAAAAGGAACTCTACAAGCTGCAGATTACGATATGGGTCCTATTGGGAAAGCTTATTTTGATATGGGAGCTGGAAATTATTATATCTCTGTTGGCGGAGATAGAACTAGTTGGAACGATGGCTATATGTACCGTAACGATGGGGTAGACATATTTAAAGAAGACGATACAGAACATTTGTATGTAGGAGCTACAGAAGAGGGGGAGTGGCTTCATTATACTTTTAATGTTGCTAAAAAAGGAGATTATAATGTCTCTTTAATTTCTAAATCTACTTCCGAGGGGAACGTGAAAATCACACTTAATAATAAGGAAGTAACATTAGAAATACCTTCATCCGATGTTTGGAAAGCAACAGGTGAAAAATTTGAACTTCAGGAAGGAGAAAACAAACTAAAGGTTGAATTTCTAACAAAAGGAATTCAGTTAAAAGAGATAAAATTTAAAAGATTATAATTGATGTTGAGCTTAAAGAATACCCTTCTTTTGGGGTTTGCTATTACCGCTATTGCTTGTCAGCAGAAAAAAGAAGAGAAAAATAATGCTTCATTATATATTACAACTTTAGATCAGCAAAAGTTGTTGGAGCAAACGGTAATTCAAGATGATGAAGCTGAAAAAAGTAACTATACAATTACGATTGATACTGCTAAGACTTACCAAGAAATAGATGGTTTTGGTTATAGTTTAACAGGTGGTAGCGCCATGTTGTTGCATAAAATGTCTTCAGAAAAAAGAGGAGCTATTCTTCAGGAGCTTTTTGGAGATCGAGAAGAAGATATCAATGTTAGTTATTTACGAGTAAGCATTGGAGCTTCCGATTTAGATGAGCATACATGGTCTTATAACGATTTAAAAGAAGGGGAAACAGATGAGGATTTGAAGCATTTTTCACTTGCTTACGATACACTTTATTTAGTTCCTGTTTTAAAAGAAATTTTAAAGATCAATCCGCAAATAAAAATTATGGGATCTCCATGGTCACCGCCAACATGGATGAAAACAAATAATGATACGCGTGGAGGGAGTTTAAAGGAAGAATATCACCAAGTATATGCCGATTATTTTGTGAAATATATCCAAGCTATGAAATCTCATGGGATTAATATCGATGCGGTAACGATTCAAAATGAGCCTTTACACCCAGGAAATAATCCTAGTTTATTAATGTTGGCAGAACAACAGAAAGAGTTTGTTAAGAATAACTTAGGGCCAACTTTTGAAGCAAATGGGATTCAGACCAAAATTATTGTTTATGACCATAATGCAGATAGACCAGATTATCCGATTTCTATTTTAGACGATCCTGAAGCTGCGAAATATATAGATGGTTCTGCCTTTCATTTATATGGAGGAGAAATTAATGCTTTATCTGAAGTTCATGAAAAGCATCCAAGCAAGAATTTATATTTTACAGAGCAATGGGTAGGAGCTCCTGGTGATTTTTCTCAAGAAATGGAATGGCATACCGAGAACTTAATTATTGGGGCAACTCGTAATTGGTGTAAAACTGTTTTAGAATGGAACCTTGCAGCAGATGAAAACCAAGATCCGCATACCGATAGAGGAGGTTGTGACCGTTGTTTGGGGGCAATTACAATTGAAGGAGATGAAATAACAAGGAATCCTGCTTATTATATTATCGCTCAAGCTTCAAAATTTATAGCACCAGGAGCCATTCGTATAGCTTCAAATACTAGCAAATCACTTCCTAATGTAGCCTTTAAGACATCAGAAGAGATTGTTTCTGTTATTCAGAATAAAACGGAAAAGACACAGCATATTTCCGTTAAAATTGGAGAGGAGAATCTAACAATAGAATTGCCTGCAAAATCTGTTGGAACATTAATTCAACCTACTGCCATTAGATAAATTTCAATTAGCAAATAAGAAAATGAAACTAAAAAATATATCAACAGCCATATTAGCTAGCCTTTTAGGAGTTGTAGCAATGGCTCAGGAGAAAAAAAATAACCACGATCAAGAAATCAACGCGCTTATAAAGAAAATGACCGTTGAGGAGAAAGTGGGACAAATGGCGCAAATCACGCTAGATGTTATAGGAAAAGGAAACGACCGTTATACTAGTTTCGAACCTTTGCAGCTCGATCAAGAAGAGATGAAAAAAGCATTGGGAGATTACCATATCGGGTCGGTTTTAAATACGGCAAATAACCGAGCATTATCTAAAGAAAAATGGTTTGATATTATTAAGGAGATTCAAGACTTTTCTATTGATAAAACTAGACTCGGGATTCCAAACATCTATGGGGTAGATGAAATTCATGGAGCTACTTATACAGCTGGAGCAACAATGTTTCCGCAGCAAATAGCGCAAGGAGCAGCTAGAAACCCTGAATTAACAAAAAGAGGAGCGGAGATTACTGCTTACGAAACTCGTGCTAGTAATATTCCGTGGTCTTTTTCTCCAGTTTTAGATTTAGGTATGGACCCAAGGTTTTCGAGAATGTGGGAGTCTTTTGGTGAGGATCCATATTTATGTACAGTACTTGGAGTAGCTGCTATTGATGGATATGAAGGAGAGGATAATGATATTTCGGACCCTACAAAAGTGGCGGTAAGCTTAAAGCATTTTCTTGGATATCACGCTACTATTTCTGGGAAGGATAGAACGCCGTCTTATATTCCTGAAGATGCATTAAGAGAATATCATTTACCTGCTTTTAAGGCTGCTATTGAGGCTGGAGCACACACTATTATGATTAATTCTGGAATTATAAATGGAGTTCCTGTACATGCTAATTATGAGTTGCTAACGAAGCTTCTTAAAGAAGAATTAGGTTTTGAAGGTTTGGTAGTTACCGATTGGGCAGATATTGAAAATTTGCATAGAAGAGATCGTATTGCTGCAACAGATAAAGAAGCTATCATGTTGGCTATAAATGCTGGGATAGATATGTCTATGATTCCTTATAATTATGAGGTTTTCTGTGATGGATTGATAGCATTAGTGAAAGAAGGAAAGGTCAAAGAAGCGCGTTTAGATGATGCTGTAAGGAGAATTTTAAAAGTAAAATATGCTCTTGGTCTTTTTGAAAACCCAAATACTAATCACAAAAATTATCCAGAGTTTGGGAGTAAAAAACATGAGCAGGCTTCTTATGATATGGCAGCTGAAGCAATTACATTGCTAAAAAATGAGAATAATATTCTTCCATTGAAAAAAGGGACTAAGGTATTGGTAACAGGACCAAATGCTAATTCTATGCGTACACTTAATGGGGCATGGACATACTCTTGGCAAGGAGAGAAAACTCCTGAGTTTGCAGAGCAGTATAACACTATTTTAGAAGCAGTACAGCAAATTAATGGAGAAGAAAATACTGTTTTTGTTGAAGGTGTTTCTTATAAAATGGACGGCAGTTATTATGAAGAGGAGAAAAATGATTTTGATAAAGCTATAGAAGCTGCTAAAGGTGTAGACGTTATTTTTCTTTGTTTAGGAGAGAATACCTATACAGAAAAGCCAGGAGATTTAAACGATTTATATATTTCTGATGATCAAACAGCGCTAGCATTGAAATTAGCGGAAACAGGAAAGCCTGTTGTCTTGATTTTAAATGAAGGACGTCCGCGAATAATTAGTAAGTTCGAAAGACAGACAAGTGCAATTGTACAGACGTATTTACCTGGGAATTTTGGTGGTGACGCACTGGCTGACATACTTTTTGGAGAGGTAAATCCTTCTGGGAAGTTACCATATACATATCCAAGATATCCTAATGCTACAATTCCATATATCCATAAACCTTCTGAAGAGCAAAAGAAAGCTGAAGGCGTTTATAACTATGAAGCAGATTACAATCCGCAGTTTCGATTTGGTTTTGGTTTGAGTTATACCACTTTTGAGTATAGTAATCTTAAGTTAAGTGCTGAAACTATTAAAAAGGGAGCTGACGTTGAGGTTTCGGTTGAGGTAGAAAATACAGGTAAAAGAACAGGAAAAGAAGTTGTAGAATTATACACTTCTGATAAATATGCGAGTAGCGTTACTCCAGATGTAAAGAGACTCCGTAGATTCCAAAAAATAGAGTTGAAACCTGGAGAGCGTAAAACAGTGAAATTCGTTTTACATCCAAAAGACATGAGCTATTTTGGACAGAATGGAAAAGAAATTCTTGAAGCTGGTGCTTTTGAAGTTATAATTAACGACTTGGTAAAAGAATTTAACGTAACCCAATAACCTGACCTACTGGTTAATTTTCCCCTCAAAAAGATCTTAGATTGAATATAGTTAAGGTCAAAAAAAAAGAGGCTTCGCAGAAGCCTCTTTTTGTATTTTTATTTCCCAGGGAAATCAGCTTTTCGTTTTTCTAAGAAAGCTGTAGTTCCTTCTTTAAAATCTTCAGTTCCGAAACACTCACCAAAAGATTCTATTTCTTTATTGTAACCGCTATTGCTAAACCCAGCATTTATAGAATTAATGGCGGCAGCAATTGCAACAGGTGAGTTTTTAATTATTTTACCAGCAATTCTTTTACAGAAAGGAATGAGTTCCTCTTGTGCAACCATATGGTTTATCAGTCCAGACATTAATGCTTGCTCTGTGCCTATCATTCCAGCGGTTAATATCATTTCCATAGCGCGTCCTTTACCTACTAATTGTGGAAGCCTTTGCGTACCTCCATAACCAGGAATTACACCCAAAGAAGTCTCCGGAAGTCCCATACGAGCATTGTCACTTGCAATTCTAAAATGGCAAGCCATTGCAAGTTCTAATCCGCCACCTAAAGCGAAACCATTTATGGCTGCAATTACAGGTGTTTGCATGCGCTCCACTTGATTAAAGAGTAATTCTTGACCTTTTGCAGCTAGCTGTGAACCTTCGTAAACCGAAAAATCAGCAAATTCTGCAATATCTGCACCAGCAACAAAAGCCTTTTCTCCAGCTCCAGTAATGATGACAAGGCGAACATCTTCGTTTTCATCTAAATCTTTAAAAGCATGATGAAGCTCTTCAATAGTTGCTCTGTTAAGGGCATTTAATTTTTTTGGTCTGTTGATAGTAATTAAACCGATTTGGTCTTCAATTTCAATCAATATATTTTTAGGATCCATACCTTTCTTTTATTTTTCTTATTCAGATTGTGCCTTAAATTTAGGAAAAGAAACTGTAAATACCGTGCCTTTACCTAAAACAGATGATAAACATATGTGTCCGTTATAAGTTTCCACAATATTTTTTACCATTCCTAAACCTAATCCCATTCCACTTGTTTTGGTGGTGAATTTAGGTTCAAATATTTTTTCTTGATTTTCTTCAGCAATACCAATTCCATTATCTGAAACAGAAATTTTTACTTCATCTTCATCAGAATATACATTTACTACAATTTTAGGATCATCATTTTCTGTAATCGCTTGTGTAGCATTTTTCACTAGATTGGTAATTACTCTAATAAGTTGTGTACGGTCTAATTTGGCAATTATTTCTTTTTCATCAGTAATAAAACGGATATAATCTTCATTAAAAATATCTACTGATAGTTTTACAACTTCAATAACATTTAGGGTCTCATTCTGTTGAGCAGGCATGTTCGCAAAACTTCCAAAGGCGGAAGCAATACTGCTCATGGTATCTATTTGCTGAATTAGCGTTTTTGAAAACTCATCAATTTTATGTTTAGCATTTTCATCGGAAGGATCGAATTTTTGCTGAAAACTCTGCACGCTTAAACGCATTGGAGTAAGTGGGTTTTTAATCTCGTGAGCTACTTGTTTAGCCATTTCTCGCCAAGCTTGTTCGCGTTCGCTTTTTGCTAAGAGAGCTGCACTTTTTTCCAATTCATCAATCATTCCGTTGTAACCATCTACAAGCGCTCCTATTTCTTCACTTGGATCGTCTAAAAGTATTTTCTGATTCTGTTTACTCAACCTAGTTTGCTGTAATTTCTCACTTATGGCTTTTAAAGATCTTGTGATGTATTTGGATATTATATAGGCCAACATTACTGCTAGCACTAATAATAAGACGTAAACTGCGGCCAAGCGAAGTAAAAATTCTTTTAGCTCGTCATTATTAAATGTGTCGTCTTCGTAATATGGAATATGTAAAATCCCGATAGGTTTAAACTTAGGATCTAAAATATAACTGTATGCAGATTGGAATCTGTTTCCTGCAGTTTTAGTTTTCTCGACATATCTTTTTTTGGAACTAGCAGATAGCCCATGGATAATACTGTAGTCTAAATCGTCATAAAAATCATCCTGCTCTATTCTAGGTTTAGAGCTTAAAATAAGTCTCCCTTCTAGGTCGTAAACATTAAAATTAATATCTAAAACATCGGAAGCCTCGTAGATTGCATGTTTATATTCCAGAATATATTTTAGGTTGTCTGTCTTTACTTCCCAAGTAGTATTTTTTAAGATGTAATCTATTTGAGCATTAAGCTGGTCTTCCTTGCGTTGCAAGTATTCTTTGTGGTAATCTTCTGCTTGCTCTTTATATTGGTATATAGTAACGCCTGCAATTAGCACGGAGGCTAAAATCACAATGAAAATCATGGTGAAAAAAATGCGCGTTCTAAGCGATAATTTATTGTACACTGGCGTGGCTTTTCTTTTTTGTCAGCAGTAAAAAAAATTAATACTGATTTTAATTTTAAATATAACAATAATTAAGCCAACATATAATAGAAGCATATGCTTAATTAAAAGAAGAAAAAAAGTCCTAATATTTTGTAGCCAAACTATCGCTACCTATGTGGTTAGGAAACGTTAGGTTTGTATTCTTAAGAATGTATGCTCTATATAAATTAGGTTGGTATCTTATCGTGTACTTTAGTGTGCTTTCCATCATTCCAAAGTGTTAGAATATCTGTTCCAACTTGAGCGCCACTTCCAGCAGCAATTGCAAACTGACTACGCCAACCTGCTAATGTTCCAGCAACATAAATACCATCAGTAACAATATGATTTGTATTTTTTAACTGAATTCTATTCTTTTCAGCAGGACTTAAAGCATGTGGCTCCATATATTGTTTCAGTCCTTCAATATCAAACATATCTGTATAGCCAAGCGCTATTACAAGAAGTTTAGATTGGTAGCTACTTTTGTTGGTTGTTACCGTAAAATTCCCAGCATTTCCAGTAATTGAAATAACTTTTTCTGAATGGATTTGAGATACATGCGGGTACAGAGTAGCGAGTTGCTTTTTACCTTCATTTAAAATATCCATTCCTGTAGTACCAGGAGCAATTCCGAGAACGTTATTGAATAATGCAGATTGTAAGTGAGATGCTTTTTGATGCATTACAATCCCAATCTTCTTGTCTTTAGCATAAGCAGCTTTATTTGCAGAACCTACAACAAGTGCACATTGCATTCCTGCTGCGCCACCACCTATAATTAAAACATCGAACATCACTCTTTCTCTTTTATTTTTTGCTGAATTTTTTTAGACTGATAGAAAATAGCAAGCAGTAATATTGCGCAAAGAGCGGCAAATATTCCAATAACAGCAACAAGGCTATCTCCCTCTAATAAATTGTTATAATCTAACATGGTAACATTAAAAGCTATCATGGCAACTGCAGCTATAATAAGTATAATAGTAAGTACTTTCATGTGATTACTTTTTTATCTTTCGACGTTTTTAATTTTCTGATATTCTCAGAAAGGCTTCTTCTGTTTAAAATAATCCAGTAACGTTACTTGCAAATAACTTTACTGATATTGCTAACAAAATTACACCAAAAATTTTACGAATAACAGCTAATCCAGATTTACCTAGCACCTTTCCGATTTTACTTGATGATTTTAACACTAGATAAACTATGCAAATATTTACAATAATGGCAACAATTATGTTTTCTACGTGGAATTCTGCACGTATAGAAAGTAACGTTGTCATTGTTCCGGCACCTGCAATTAATGGGAAGGCTAACGGAACGATTGAAGCCGTTTCTGGAGCGTCATCTTTATACAGCGTGATTCCTAATATCATTTCTATAGCTAGAAAAAATAAAATAAATGCACCGGCTACAGCAAATGAGTTTACATCTATACCAATAAGGTTTAGAATTTCTTCTCCAATAAATAAGAAGGCAATCATAATTATAGCGGCAACAATTGAAGCCTTTTCAGACTGAATATGGCCTACTTTATTCCTTAAATCTACAATAATAGGTACGTTTCCAACGATATCTATAACTGCAAATAGAATCATTCCTGCTGTAAATATTTCCTTAAGATCAAAATTCATAACTAAAAATTTTAAAAAGCGTGCAAAGCTATAAATAACTTATTGATTTATAGCCTCTAAATCGAATAAAAAATAGAGATTTTTTTTACAGTTTCTGCTTGCCAAAATTGGTATATTTGCAGCATGTTTCAAATAGGAAAAACCATAGTGTCCGAAGAAATTTTGGAGAACGATTTTGTATGCAACCTGTCGGCTTGTAAGGGGGCTTGTTGTGTAGATGGAGAGGCTGGTGCTCCAGTAGAAGATGAGGAAATTAGTATTTTGGAAGAAATATATCCTAAAGTAAAGCCATTTTTACGGAAAGAGGGAATTGCTTCTATAGAGAAAAATGGTACGTATGTAAAGGGAGAAGATGGTGAGTGGGAAACTCCACTTGTTAACGGTAGTGAATGTGCGTATGTTACTTTTGCAGATAATGGAACTGCTCTTTGTGGAATCGAGCAGGCTTATAATGCGGGAGAAGTGTCTTGGAAAAAGCCAGTTTCTTGTTACTTATATCCAGTTAGAATAAAGCAATACCAAGAGTTTGCAGCTGTAAATTATCATAAATGGCATATTTGTGATGATGCATGTTCGTTAGGAAAAGAACTTCAGGTGCCTGTCTATAAATTTGTAAAAAATGCACTTATAGAAAAATTTGGCGAAGATTGGTATAAAGAATTAGAAGTAGTAGCTAAAGATCTAGGACATTAATTTGTAGTCCTAAAAAGATAAAATTCATTTTATAAAAGTCTATGTAGTTGTATCTGCATAGACTTTTTTTGTTTTGAACCGCTAGCGTTGTTTTTGTTTTTTGAAATGAATTTCAACCTTATTTATGGCTCTTCATCGTGATA
The DNA here is from genome assembly GCF_048266025.1 of Joostella sp. Lineage (NCBI taxonomy): Bacteria > Pseudomonadati > Bacteroidota > Flavobacteriia > Flavobacteriales > Flavobacteriaceae > Joostella > Joostella sp. The sequence continues at coordinate 891,590 of NZ_JBLXAF010000001.1, forward strand.
TTACATGAGTTCTCAGCGTTATTTTATATGGAATATCTTGCTTTTCAACATTTTGATTAACAATGGCTTAACAGTCCGCTGTTTATCAGTACTTAAGATACATTTCAACAGTTCTTGTTAAAAACTTTTAAAATTATGTATGTTAATAACCTTTCAATTTAGCCGACATTTTTCAATCTTTGTTAGTCCCCGGCCACAAGAAAATTCAAATTTCAAAACGCTAAAAATCAGAATAAATGTCAGCAGAAGTAGAACCAATCTTACAAGAAAATAAAGACCGATTTGTTATTTTTCCAATTCAGCACCATGATATTTGGGAATGGTATAAAAAGCAAGAGGCTTGTTTTTGGACTGCAGAAGAAATTGATTTACATCAGGATTTATCAGACTGGAAAGATAAACTTAATGATGATGAGCGTTATTTTATAAAACACATTTTAGCATTTTTTGCTGCATCAGATGGAATTGTAAATGAAAATTTAGCTGAGAACTTTGTAAATGAAGTGCAGTATTCTGAAGCTAAATTCTTTTATGGTTTTCAAATAATGATGGAGAATATTCATTCAGAAACCTATTCGTTATTAATTGATACATATGTTAAGAATGAAAAAGAAAAGAATCAACTTTTTAAAGCGATAGAGAATTTTCCAGCTATTAAAAAGAAAGCAGATTGGGCTTTAAAATGGATTGAATCTCCAAGTTTTGCAGAGCGATTAATTGCTTTTGCTGCGGTGGAAGGGATTTTCTTTTCTGGAGCATTTTGTTCTATCTTTTGGTTGAAAAAACGTGGGCTAATGCCAGGATTAACATTTTCTAATGAGTTAATCTCTCGTGATGAAGGGATGCACTGTGATTTTGCAGTACACCTACATAATACACACTTAAAAAATAAAGTAAGCAAAGAGCGTATCAAGGAGATTATTGTAGATGCATTAGATATCGAAAGAGAGTTTATTACCGAGTCGCTTCCTGCGAGTTTAATTGGAATGAATGCTACTTTAATGACCCAGTATCTTGAGTTTGTTACCGATAGACTTTTAGTGGAAATGGAATGTGAGAAAATTTATAATTCTACAAATCCATTTGATTTCATGGATATGATTTCCCTACAAGGAAAAACGAATTTCTTTGAGAAGCGAGTTTCAGAATATCAAAAAGCGGGTGTGCTTAGTAAAGATGATGAAGATCAGAAAATAAGCTTCGACGCAGATTTCTAAAGAGAAAATATAATTAGGAGGGAACTCCGAAATTCATAAGATTATTTTAATATAGCTCAAGTTTGTAGAGGCTTGAGTAGGAATAACTATCCTTTAATTTTTAAATATTGTAGCGTATGTATGTACTTAAAAGAGACGGTAGAAGTGAGCCTATTATGTTCGACAAGATTACGGCAAGAGTTCGTAAACTTTGCTATGGGCTAAACGAGTTAGTAGATCCAGTAAAAGTCGCGATGCGTGTTATCGAAGGACTTTACGACGGAGTTACAACTTCAGAATTAGATAATTTAGCAGCAGAAATTGCCGCTACAATGACAACAACGCATCCAGATTATGCGCGTTTGGCAGCTAGAATATCTGTATCTAATCTTCATAAAAATACTAAGAAATCGTTTTCAGAAACGATGACCGATCTTTATGAGTATGTAAATCCCCGTACAGGAAAAAAAGCGCCTTTACTTTCTGATGAAGTTTATGATGTAATCAAAAAAAATGCGGACAAGCTAGATTCTTTGATTATCTATAATCGTGATTTTGGATATGATTACTTCGGATTTAAAACATTGGAGCGCTCTTATCTATTGAAATTAAATGGAAAGATTGCGGAGCGCCCGCAACATATGCTAATGCGTGTTTCTGTAGGAATCCATTTAGATGATTTAGACAGTGTTTTAGAGACGTATGAGTTGATGTCGAAAAAATATTTTACACACGCTACCCCTACATTATTTAACTCAGGAACGCCAAAACCACAAATGTCTTCTTGTTTTTTAATCACAACGAAAGAAGATAGTATTGATGGAATCTACGATACATTAAAGCAAACAGCGAAAATATCACAATCTGCTGGGGGTATTGGTCTATCTATTCATAATATCCGCGCTACAGGAAGTTATATTGCTGGAACCAATGGAACTTCGAATGGAATTGTTCCTATGTTGAAAGTTTTTAATGACACAGCTCGCTATGTGGATCAAGGAGGAGGTAAACGTAAAGGATCGTTTGCTATTTATATAGAACCTTGGCATGCTGATATTTTTGATTTCTTAGATCTTAAAAAGAATCATGGGAAAGAAGAAATGAGAGCGCGAGACCTTTTCTATGCAATGTGGATGCCAGATTTATTCATGAAGCGTGTAGAAGAAAATGGCGAGTGGACGCTTATGTGTCCTAATGAATGTCCGGGTCTTTGTGATGTTCATAGTGAAGAATTTGAAGCTTTATATACAAAATACGAACAAGAAGGGAAGGGAAGAAAAACAATCAAGGCGCGTGAACTTTGGGAGAAGGTATTGGAGTCTCAAATTGAAACGGGAACGCCATATATGTTATATAAAGATGCTGCCAATAGAAAATCCAATCAAATGAATTTAGGGACGATTCGTTCTTCAAATCTTTGTACGGAAATTATGGAGTATACTTCTCCAGATGAGGTTGCGGTTTGTAACCTTGCGTCTATTGCATTGCCAATGTTTGTAAAAGGACAAGAATTTGACCATAAAGAGCTTTTTAAGGTAACAAAAAGAGTAACAAGAAACTTAAACCGTGTAATTGATAGAAATTACTATCCAGTTAAAGAAGCTGAGAATTCTAATTTCCGTCACAGACCAATTGGATTAGGAGTACAAGGATTGGCAGATACTTTTATAAAACTGCGTATGCCTTTTACTTCTGATGAAGCTAAAAAGTTAAATCAAGATATTTTTGAAACACTTTATTTTGCAGCTGTAACTGCTTCTATGGAAATGGCAAAAGAAGAAGGGCCTTACCAAACATATGAAGGTTCACCAATTTCAAAAGGAGATTTCCAACACAATTTATGGGGAATTAATGATGACGAACTTTCTGGAAATTGGGACTGGGGAAAACTTAGAAAAGAAGTACTTAAGAATGGAGTTAGAAACTCACTTTTAGTGGCGCCAATGCCTACAGCTTCAACTTCTCAGATTCTTGGAAATAATGAGTGTTTCGAGCCGTACACTTCTAATATTTATACACGAAGAGTACTTTCTGGTGAATTTATTGTAGTTAATAAGCATTTATTAGAAGACTTGGTAGATTTAGGTCTGTGGACAGAAGAGTTGAAGCAAGAGCTTATGAGGGCTAATGGTTCTATTCAGCATATAGAAACAATTCCTGAAGATATTAGAGAGCTTTATAAAACTGTTTGGGAGTTAAGTATGAAAGATATTATCGATATGTCTCGCCACAGAGGGTATTTTATCGATCAGTCGCAATCGCTTAATTTATTTATGGAAGGTGCAAACTACGCCAAACTTACTTCGATGCATTTCTACGCTTGGAAAAGTGGACTTAAAACAGGAATGTATTATTTAAGAACCAAGTCTGCTGTAGATGCCATTAAATTCACAGTAGATAACACTAAAAAGTCTGCTGTTGTTCCTGCCGAAGCTGCTAAAGTAGGTGCTAAAGCTGTAGCTTCAACACCAGTAGCTGTAGAGCCGTTGTCTCCACAAGAGTTAAAAGAGATGCTAGCTAAATCTAGAGATGGTGAAGATGACGATTGCTTAATGTGCGGATCTTAATCAAATAAATAATTTTGACATTATATAAAAGGGAAGTTGTTTTTTGCAGCTTCCCTTTTTGCATTACTCTAACAAGCAATGTAAAACTTACGTTAATCCATCTTAATATTTTGTCGGTGCTTATGCAATAGCCTATCTTATAGCTATGGAAAATGTATTAGTAGCAGGTGCCAACGGTACCACAGGAAAAATAATAGTAAATCTTTTAGATAAATCTCAATATTTCACGCCCATTGCAATGGTTCGTAGTAAAGATCAGCAATCGCAATTTGAGAACAAGAATATAAAAACCATTTTAGGCGATTTGGAAGAAGATCTTTCGCATACGGTAAAAGATATCGATAAAGTTATTTTTGCCGCTGGTTCGGGTGGTAAAAAGGTTGTAGAGGTTGATCAAGAAGGAGCGAAACGATTGATAGATGTTTCTAAAGTAGCAAACATCAAAAAGTTTGTAATGTTAAGTTCTATGGGAGCAGATAATCCTGAATCTGTAGATCAATTAAAAGATTATTTGATAGCTAAACAAAAGGCAGATCTTCATTTAAAAGATAGTGGATTGCAATTTACAATTGTTCGTCCTGGAGCTTTAAAAAATGATGCTGGCGTTGGAATGATTCAGCTAAAGGAAAAACTTAATAAAAGAGGTGATATCAGTAGAGAAGATGTTGCACAAACTTTAGTTAGGGTATTACATGATGACGCTGCGAACAATGCAGTATTTGAAATCTTAGAAGGTGATACTTTAATAGCAGAAGCCATTGATAAAGTGTAACTTTCTATTGTAAGATATAAACAAAAGAGGGACATTGTGTATCGCAATGTCCCACTTTATTTATTGATAATGTTTATTATTTATCTTCATCAACAGTAATCTCTGCTTTTGGTACAGAGCTATCATATTGATCGTTGTACATTTCTAAAAGATTCATAGTAGCTACCACAAGATCTTTTGTTTCAGTTAATAAGCTAAAGTAAAGAGATGTGTTTTTCGGACTTGATTCTTCAGTACGAGTTCTTGAAATTTGTTTTTCAATCTTCTTACTTACACTTTCTAAAAGTCCTTGCTTCTCTTTGATAATTGTACTTATATCTTCAAAAGCACGCGCATCAAAACTCTTCTTAATATTCTTGAATAATGATTGAATATCATTCTGAAGTTCTAATAATTCTCGCGTTTGATTGAATTTTAGTTTCTTATGATTGTTATTAACGTGTTTGTATGATGATTTACCAATATATTCTAATGATTGAGCCATATCTTGAAGATATCCTAACACATTTATATAGAAATGGCTAGCTCCAACACTAGATTCATCTAAATTCTTTATAAAATAGAATACACTTTCTTGAAGTTCATCAATCTCTGAAGTAAGTTTATCATTACCTTTCTTAGACTTCTTAAGTTGTTTTAAGTCTTCTTTAGAAAGTCCAGTAATAGCGTCAGTATAAATTTTTGAAGCTCTGTTCGCCACAGCAGCTATATTATCTGCACTTTCTTCGATAACACCTTGAATAGAGCTGCTTTCTGCTCTGTTAAGACTGTCTTCTTCTTTTATTCCGCTAGATTTCTTTTTGTAGTTTAAGTAGTTTCTAACTAATAAAATAATAGCAAAGAATAAAAGAATAGCGATTGCTGCTGGTCCTCCAATATAGATTAGGTATGCCATTACTGCTGCTGCGATAAATGCAGAAAATGCAGTAAAGAACCAACCTCCAATAACATTAAATACCCCTGCTACACGATATACAGCACTGTCTCTTCCCCAAGCTCTATCTGCTAAAGAAGTACCCATTGCTACCATAAAGGTTACATATGTTGTAGATAATGGTAGTTTCATTGAAGTTGCTACAGAAATAAGAATCCCAGCAATCATTAAGTTTACAGCTGCTCTAATAAGATCGAAAGCAGGTAATTCTGGGTCATTTTTCTTATCTGCAGAAATTACAGGTTTTTCAAACTGTGCGTTTATTTTTCTCTGTGTTTCTTTAGGTAAAACTAAGTTTATTCCTTGGCTAGCTTTTGTAGAAGCTCTAACAATCCATCTTGATAATAAGTTAGGCTGAAATTTCTCTTTCCCTTCATCTTGTCTTGATAGTCCTATTTCTGTTTCAGCAACAGATCTAGCCTTTTTAGAGAACCATAATGTTAATACCATAACACCACCTGCTATAAAAAGTAATAGAGGCTCTGTAGGTACTTTTTCAGCTAGCGATCCCATTGCAAATTGATCGGGAGCAACTCCAGATCCAGCCCATGCTTCGTATGAGTGGTATGCAGCCATTGGAACACCAATGAAGTTTACAAGGTCATTTCCAGAGAAAGCTAAAGCCAATCCGAAAGTTCCCATTACAATAACAAGGACTAAAATATTCTTCTTAAAAACACGCATGTATAAGAAAGAAAATAAAGACCAAAATATAAAGCTTCCGATTAGTACTAATAATTCATTTCCTTCTGTAACACCTTTTATGTTGTCGTAATAAGGAGTTCCTTTAAGACCTTTCATGAAAATGAAATAGGTAATTCCTGTCAGAGCGAAACCTCCAAATAAAGCTCCGAAATTTTTCATTCTTTTCTCATAATGAAAAGAAAATATAAGTCTCGATATAAATTGTACGATGGCTCCTACGGTAAAAGCAATTACTACGGAAAGTAAAATTCCAGAGATAATGACCAGTGCTTGGTCAGAATTGATGTATTTAGAAAGATCAGCTACTGTTTCGCTGTCTGACGCTCCAATTTTTATAAGTGCAACAGCTACAGCGGCTCCTAATAATTCGAAAACTATGGAAACAGTTGTTGAGGTTGGCATTCCTAGAGTGTTGAAGAAGTCTAACAGAAGAATATCTGTTATCATAACAGCCATGAAAATGATCATGATCTCATTAAACATAAATTCCTTGGGGATAAAAATTCCTTTTCGGGCAACCTCCATCATTCCACTAGAAAAAACAGCTCCGATAAAGATACCTAAGCTGGCAATAATCATGATAGATTTAAAGGATATTGCCTTAGAGCCTATCGCGGAGTTAAGAAAGTTAACGGCGTCGTTACTAACTCCGACAATTAGATCGGCGATAGCTAGAATCGCTAAAGCTACAATCATTAACAAATAAATATTATCCATAATATCAAATATAATTATTCTGTTTTATATAACTACTTACTATTCAGTTTTTTGCCCGTAAAGCTTTTCAAGCTTCAAAAATCAATATTTTATTCGGGTTATTACTATATCTTTTTACCTTTTTTGGTATTTTTTTAAAAATGTACTTCTAACTGCAACCTTGCCATTAATTGATTTGTGTTTTCGTATACTGATAAATAGCTAAAATCTGTTTGAACTTTTAATTTATGACCTACAATATATTTTGAAACTCCTAATGTGTATTGGTTTTGTGTGCTTTTTAAAGTTAAAGATCTGTCCAAATCTATGTTTGTGTAACGAGTACTTACTTCCCAATTATTTTTAAATAGATAACCAGCTTGTAAGTTTACAGCATTCCCAACCTGTACAATGTCTCCAGTTGCAGTTCCGTCAGAATTCTTAGCTATGGGATCGTCAGCATTTCGATCTGCATATTCTCCTAGAAAAGAAAGGCCTTTATATTTAAACACGGCATCTATAAATAATGTGGAAATATCCGTTTGGTACTCTCCTATATCATTTTCCATAAAGCTCCCCATATTGCTCCTCGTTTTTATGGCATCATCATTAAAATCGTACGAGGCTGCAATCATTAGTTTGGGTACTTCTTCACGATTTAATGCGCTTCCTTGATATTCATTGTTGCCTTTAAAAGCTCCAAATGGAAGCAATTCTATTCTTCCCGTGTATTGGTATCCTCCTTTGTTTCCTACAGTTACATTTCTCCCTTCTCCTTGAGAAAAAGCAAATATATCTCTGATTAAAAATTTTGGGGTGATATTGAAATGATGTCTTATTTGTGCTCCTATATCTCTGTCGATGTTAAATTCAGCATTTAGTAAAGAACGATCTACAAATTGTAAGTTTCCTGAAGAAGTTACACGCTCCACATTTCCAGGTAATTTGGTTTGTCCTACCCACAAGCTGAAATTTTTGTAAAAATTCCATTTCACTAATGCATCATAAATATATCTTGGGGTGTTGTTTGTATATTTTGAAGCTCCAGAAATATCTCTGTTGGATAATCCAATTTCTATTTTATAAGTCAACTTTTCATCGAGAATAAAACCATCGAATTTTAAACGTGCTCTACGGATTAAGAAGTTGGTGTTAGCATCGCCTATATTACCATCTTCTTCACTCCATATTGCACTTCCAAGTAATTGCATTCTGGTACCAAACTTCATACTCCAAGTGCTGTCTTTCCCGACAATATTTAAAATTCCCTTGCCAAAACGAGGTGCCTTAACTTCTTGAGCATTTATACGCATGCAGAAGAAGCTAAACAGCATAAATACTGTTAATAAATACTTCATTTATTTCTTAGTTTTTGTCGCTGCAAAGAACAGATTGTAATGTTAAGAAATTGTTTCCTGTATATTATTTAATTAAGAATAATATACGAAAAAAAAGGCTGCCTTTTGGCAGCCCTCATATTTCTATAACGAAGTCGACAAAAACTAAGTGTTAATGAAATATCATATAATTAAATGAAGCAGCAAAAATCTAGTTTTAACTTCAGTTATATGTAAACAAATAATTAAGTTAGTATTAATTTTTCTTTTGAAGTTGGGCATTGATATGGTTGCATTCTATTTTTATAGATGTCTTTATTGCAGATTATTTGCAACAAGTAATTTGCCTAATATGCTATTATAAATTTACACAATGTTCCTTTTTAAGGAATCTGTAATGTATCTTGCAATCCTAAATTTATAGTATGAATTGGGAAGAATTATTGTCGCTTAAAAGAGCAAACGATACACACAAAAGACTTCGTAAAGAAGAGAATGAAACTCGATTAGGGTTTGAAGTTGATTATGACCGAATTATATTTTCTTCTGCCTTTAGAAGCCTACAAGATAAAACTCAAGTAATCCCTTTATCAAAAACCGATTTTGTACATACACGATTAACTCACAGCTTAGAAGTTTCTGTTGTTGGAAGGAGTTTGGGAAGAACCGTGGGGAAAGCTATTTTAGAAAAACATCCTTATTTATCTGAAGTTCATGGTTACAAATTTAATGATTTTGGTGCCATTGTTGCTGCTGCTGCGTTGTCTCATGATATTGGAAATCCTCCTTTTGGACATAGTGGAGAGAAAGCAATAGGAGAGTACTTTAAAAATGGAAATGGATTAAATTATAAATCTCAATTAACGGATAAAGAATACCAAGATTTAATAGATTTTGAAGGGAATGCAAATGGATTTAAAATTTTGACTGAAAGCCGAGAAGGTATTATTGGTGGTTTACGATTAAGCTACGCTACTCTTGGAGCTTTTATGAAATATCCAAAGCAATCGCGTCCCAAAAAGCCTACAAGTAAAATTGCAGATAAGAAGTTTGGTTTTTTTCAATCTGAAAAAGAAGTTTTTTATGATGTAGCTAAAGAGTTAGGCTTGATTGAAACGAGAATAGGAGAAGATTTTTCTTACGCGCGTCATCCATTGACTTTTTTAGTTGAAGCTGCAGATGATATTTGTTATACTATTATAGATTTTGAAGACGGAATTAATCTTGGTTTGATTCAAGAGAAATATGCCTTAGAGTATCTTATCAAATTAGTAAAGGACTCTATTAATACGGATAAATACCATTCTTTAACAACCAAAGAAGATCGATTAGGTTATTTACGAGCGCTATCAATAAGTACATTAATAGCAGATGCAGCACGAATTTTTATTGAAAATGAAGAGGCTATTTTGAATGGGGATTTTCATGTGTCATTGCTTGAAAAATCAAAGTACAAAGCGCAGATTGAAGATATTATTAGCTTAAGTATTCAGAATATTTATCGTAGTAATGAAGTTATTCAGAAGGAAATAGTAGGTTATAAGATAATTAATCAACTTTTAGATGTTTTTTGCGGAGCTGTAATGAGAACTAGTGATGGAACTGCTACAAATTATGATAAATTAATTTTAAATATTCTTCCAGAAAAGTATAAAGTAATGTCTGGAGGTTACCTTTCATTATTATCTGTAGCGCAGTTTGTGGCAGGTCTTACCGATGGAAACGCATTGATGATATTCAATAAAATAAACGGAAGTTTAGTATAGCGTAATAAACTACTGAAGCGATATTATAAAAGGTTCCATTTTTAAGTTGGAGCCTTTTTTTAGGTCTTAAAATAGATGTTCTGAATAGTGCAAGGGAATTAAAAATTGTAAATAACCCCCACTCCTAAAGCTTGCTTAAACTGAATTCTAGGACCATATGTTATTTTTTCTCCGGATGGCGCTTCATATTCTTCAAACTTAACATCGTTATCATAAATAACTTGGGTTCCAATATTTGCAACCACATAGTCATTTACCTTAAGTTCTACATCTAATAACCAGTTAATATCCACATTTCCAAAACTGTTTAGATAATCGGTATACAACGTTAGTCTATTTGAAAGAAACATGTTTTTATAGATCTTAGTTTGATATGAATTTGTGATTAAAAAACCGAGTTCTGTTACTACTTGTTTACCATCTTTAATCTTCACTCCATTTGCATCGTAAACAGCTTTATCTACACCGAAAGCACCTTGATCTGCCAAATCTTGATCTAAAACAAACGTAGATTTTTGAGTGATAGGAGAAACGTATAATTCAAAATCTTTGTCTTCTGGAGAGTATTCACTACCAAAACCAAATAAGAAATACCCTGGAGCCATAAAACCTGAAATAGGGGTGTCTGTATCCGGATATTTGTAACCATTTGTAAACTGAGTATTGAAATTGGCTTTAGCAGAGAAATACCAATTAGATAGATCTTCCATTTTAAAACCTAAAGTAGAATTTATAGCAAATGCATCCTCCGTTTTTCTAATTTTTTGACCTTCTTGTACGTTAAGACCATAACGCATTATCATTTCGTTATTCCACTGTACTTTTTTGTGCTTATAGTTTCTTTCAAACTTAGCATTTCCCAATCCGCTTATGGAGTTATTTCCCCCAGCATTCCAGTTTACAAATGCAATTTCACTAATGTTCATCCCAACCTTATTGACACGTGACCAACGAGGGGGTAAAGGTTTATATTCTTTAATGATTTTTGTGAGGTTGATGGTATCTCTTCCAGAGATAATAAAAACTTCTTTTGTTTTCTCATTAGTGTACACTTGCTGATCATCATCTTGAGCTTGCGCTAACGCTAAGAACATGAAAAAGAAGATAGTAAGAGAAATTCTCATTGTTAAGGTCAGAGTATTAGTTAGGATTAACAAAAATGGTGAAAAAAGATGTCTTATAAAAATTTATTAAGCTTTTGGGCTATACTTTTTGAATTGATACCTATAATTTCCTGTAATTCTTCAACGCTTCCCTGTTCTATAAATTGTTTAGGAACACCTAAAATTACTATTCTGTTGGAATATTGATGCTTAACTGCAAATTCTGATATAGCGCTCCCCATTCCTCCATCTATAACCCCATCTTCTACAGTGAAGATAGTTGCGTATTTTGAAAATATATCGTGTAGCATTTCTTCATCTAAAGGAGCTACAAATCTTAAGTCGTAATGAGAAATTTTATCTGTATCTAAGCTGTCTATTGCTTCAGAAACATTTTGAGACATATTGCCAATACTTATAACGGCAATTTCACTTCCTTTTTTTAGTAACTGCCCTTTTCCTATTTCAATTTCGGTAAAAGGCTGCCTCCAATCAATAGTTACACCTCTTCCTCGCGGATAACGAATTGCAATAGGAAGATTTAATCCTAGTTGTGCGGTATACATTATATTTCGGAGTTCGATTTCATTTCTAGGAGCAAAAATTATAAGGTTAGGAATGCATCTTAAAAAGGCAATATCAAATACTCCATGATGTGTAGCACCATCTTCTCCCACTAGTCCGGATCGATCCAGACAAAATATTACAGGAAGCTTTTGGATGGCTACATCGTGAACCACTTGATCGTAAGCTCGCTGTATAAAAGTAGAATAGATATTGCAAAAAGGAATCATGCCTTGTGTGGCCATTCCTGCGGCAAGAGTAACAGCATGCTGCTCTGCAATACCAACATCAAAAGCACGATCAGGGAACTTTTCCATCATATATTTTAAGGAGCTTCCAGTTGGCATAGCTGGAGTAATACCAACAATCTTATCGTTTTGTTCTGCTAATTCTATTATTGTGGCTCCAAATACGTCTTGATATTTTGGAGGTGTAATTTTGTTAGGTTTTATGATGAGTTCTCCAGTATTCTTATCAAATTTCCCTGGAGCATGGTATTTTACTTGATCTTCTTCAGCCTGCTTTAATCCTTTTCCTTTGGTGGTAATTACATGTAAAAACTTCGGCCCGCTCATGTTTTTTAAGCGTTCCAGTTCTTTTAATAAACGAGGTATATTATGACCGTCTATCGGACCTCGATAATCGAAATTAAGCGCTTTTATTATGTTAGTTTTAGCAAGCTGCCTGTCTGTTTTTACATTGGTAAGATATTCTTTTAGAGCACCTACACTAGGGTCGATTCCAATAGCATTGTCATTTAGAATAATCAGTAAGTTAGCGTCACTCACACCAGCATGATTAAGTGCTTCAAAAGCCATCCCGCTTGCTATGGAAGCATCTCCGATAACTGCTATATGTTGTTTTTCTTCTTCTCCTTTTAGATTAGAAGCGATCGCCATCCCTAAGGCTGCAGAAATAGAAGTAGAGCTATGTCCAACACCAAAAGTGTCATAAATACTTTCTTCTCTCTTTGGGAAACCACTAATTCCATTTAGTTGACGATTGGTATGGAAAACCGATTTTCTTCCTGTTAATATCTTATGTCCATATGCTTGATGTCCAACATCCCAAACCAATTGATCTGTGGGAGTGTTGAAAATGTAATGGATGGCAATAGTTAGTTCTACAACACCTAAACTGGCTCCCAAATGCCCTTCTTTTGTAGAGACAATATCTATAATATAATCTCGCAGCTCCTTAGCAACGGTAGGAAGGTCTTCTCTTTTTAATTTCCGAAGATCTTCAGGGAGTGTTATCGTATCTAAAAATGCATAATCCATAGTGCAAAAGTACAAACTATGTGTCGTTATTGTACATTATTTATTGGAAGTGATGTTTTTATTAAAAATGGATGTTAGAAACCAAATTCAGAGTCTTTTAGCTGTTTCTTCTGCCCACTTTTCAACTCTTTCTCCAAAGCAAGCCGAAATTGAGTCAACTCCCAAAACGCTCCCTTTAGCGAGTCTTCCTAGCACAGCTAATGATTTTATTTTTTTATCTTCTTCAGTTATTACACTCGCATTTTTATCAGTTTCGATTCCCAATTTACTATGAAAAGGACTAATTAATTCATCAGACAATAGTCCTTTTATTATTGGTGAATTAACTTTTAACAGTTTTGGCGAATTTAGAACGCTATTGATCATAACTCTAGCAGTTATCGATTTTTCATGCTTAGAAAGGATCCATCCTTCTGATGATAATTTTATTTCTGGATTGTTTATGTAATCTAATACTAAGATATCTGCGTTAATAAGTGCTATTATTTGCTGCATACTTTCCACTGGTGGGCCATAAGAATATCTTTTCATGCGGTCATAAAGAGCTATAGCTAGATATAAAACATCTTCCTCTATTTTAGCATGAGAAAATGCATTATACATAACCGAATGGCAATGTCTCCATACTTGCCCAACGCAATAATCTAAAGACATTGGCGCTATATTTATTGCCATATTAATATAGCTTTGTATGGTTTTTTTTGGATCTTTTTTATTCTTTGCTAAAAGGGGATGCTGGAAATCTTCATCCGTAAGCCAATTTATTATTGTATCATGTATTTGCTCAATGCTATAATTATCTGTTTTTACTTTTGAAGGGAGTTTTATGAAAATACCACTAGAAATTTTAGCAATAGCATTTTTAAAAAAATGAGTGTCTTTTGCTTCTACATTTCCTGAAGTAACTTCGATTAGTGACTTAGAAAATTCTTTAAATTCTTCTTCTGAAGGTTTAAATAGATTATCAATGTTTATGTTTAGCGGTTTTGGTACAGCTAGTTTTCCATCTAATGAAAAAGGGATTATTTTTTTTGGAGTATTCTTACCACTTTTAAAAATAGATTGATATGTCGACGGATTGATAATTTCGAAATGTCCTCCTTTTTGTATTGTTAAAGCTCTTAAAATATCAATCATGGATAAGCCCATACCTCTAATTGCAATATTATTTTCTGAAGAGATTAATTTTGAATTTAGGTATTTCTTTATAGGATAGGCATCCTTTACAAGTAAAACAGAAGGCTCTTCCTTAGAATAATGAGTCCACTTTTTGAGTTGATCTGAGTCTTCCGTAGGTTGATGACCAATTGTGAGTAGAACTTCATCAAACTGATATTTGTTTAAGGATTGATCTGTTAAGGTAAAATAATTTTTGTTTTTAGAAACGTTGATGATTTTCGTTTTTTGTAATTCGATTTTTTTCACCGCTATTAAAGGAACTGCTAACGAGCTGAAACGTTCTTTAAAATAGCTACCAATCTTATTTCTAGCAGGAAATACATCAGGAGTTTTAGTGTCTAAGTTTACACAAGCCCATTTATGGTAGGTTTCAAATTCAGGCAAAATGATGTTATCATATTTTATTTTAGGCCTGTTAGGAAGCTCTTTTAGGTCTCTTTCGGATATATTTAGCCAATTAGTATTTGGTTGATCTATATTCCATATTTCTCCAGCTCCAGGATTTTCAGCAGTTTCAAATAGAGTAATTGCTGCTTTTTTATTTTGATTGCTTAAATGTTTTATAAAACTTTCTAACGCAGACAAGCCCCGCGGACCAACACCAATAATCGCAATTTTTTTCATTTCTATAGTATGCAAAAGAATCGTTTACTAATGTAGGGTATTTATTGATATTTCTCTGTTTTTGAATGATAACACTTTTCATTTCGAATCGTATCTTTGTTTTATGATAGATCCTTTTGACGATTCTTATTTTATGAAAAAAGCCCTTCAAGAAGCAGAAATAGCTTACGAAAAAGGGGAAATTCCTGTAGGGGCAATTGTGGTTGTAGAAAACAGGATTATTGCACGTGCTCATAATTTAACTGAAACATTAACCGATGTTACTGCGCATGCCGAAATGCAGGCAATTACTGCGGCTTCAAATTTTCTAGGAGGAAAATACTTGTCAGGTTGTACATTGTATGTTACGCTGGAGCCTTGCCAAATGTGTGCTGGAGCTTTGTATTGGAGTCAGATTTCTAAGATTGTTTATGGAGCTACAGATCAACAACGTGGATATAATGCTATGCAAACAAAATTGCATCCTAAAACACAGGTAGTTTCTGGAATTCTGGAGGAAGAAGCAGCAATCTTAATGAAGCGTTTCTTTATCGAAAAGAGGAATCTTAACTAATACTATTTGTTATATAAATCCTTAAGGGAAAAGCTTGTAAAGCTAATCTTTAGTTTTATATCTGTAAGTTAAATAGATAAGGCCTATTATAAAACCGATGGCTAGTAACACATAAGCTACTATTTTTAGCGTAAAAACAAATAGCGCTATTAAGCCGGCTAGTGTGCAAAGAAGTCCTATGATAAAGAGTGTAGATTTCATATTCAATTTTTAATGAATTTAAGAATAAGAAAACACTAAAACAAAAAAAGTCGCCCTTTAGGACGACTCTAATTCTACAAAAATAAAATATCTTTAGCCGATTACTTGCACGTGTGCAGCAACCATACCTTTTCTTCCTTCTTCTTCTTCGTATTCTACTTTGTCACCTTCGTTTAGCTCAACACCTTTAAGTTCAGTTACGTGAACAAAAATGTCTTTACCTGTTTCGTCGTTGGTAATGAATCCGTAACCTTTTGATTCATTGAAAAATTTTACTGTACCAGTCATTATAAATTGTAATAAAAATTAAAGTACCAAATGTACCAATTAAATTGTAAGGACAAATAAAATATGTCACTTTTATTTTAAAAATTATTGATTTTCAGTGTTTTCGGGCTTTTTGTCGTTCATTTTATCAATATTATCCTTGGTTAACATGTAATCTGTTATCTTTTTATCCTTGGATCTCGAGAATAGAAACAACGGAATCAGTAAAAATGAGAATGATAAGACGCCAATTCCTATAATTCTGTCTCCAATTAAGTCATTGTCTTGCCATTTATAATAATATCCCACTATAAATGCGATTAGGATTGCAATAAATAATATCTGTACAACTCTTTTCATAAGATTCAGAAAATATGTTTTATAATTTATTATTGTTTTGAAATATGACTTTTGGGATGTTTAAACATGCAATTGTAAACGTATTCCCTTCAGCAATAAAAACCTTTTTATATAATTATTTGGTGAAAGTTATTAATTTTCTTCTGTATGCAGTTAGTAATTTTGATTTTGATACAAAGCCATAGTATTTTCCATCTTTTAATACTGGAAGATTCCATGCGCCGCTATCTTGGAATTTCTGCATAACACGTGTCATATTATCTGTTTGCATCTTGATAACTGCTGGTGGATTTTGCATTACATCGGAAGCAGTTATTTCTTCATATAGATTCTGATCGAACATTATTGAACGGATGTCATCTAATAAAATAACTCCTTCTAAATAATTCGTCTCCCTATTTAGTACAGGGAAGATATTTCTATTAGATTTCACTACTGCATTGTGAACAATATCTCCTAAATTCATGTCTGGATATAATGGAACAAAATTAGTTTCTATTACTGTTCTTATATCCATTAATGTAAGAACGGCTTGGTCTTTATCGTGCGTAATAAGTTCACCTTTTCTAGCAAGCTCCATCGTATATACCGAATGTGGGATAAAATACTTGGTGATGGCAAAAGATATGGTGGCAGTAATCATTAAGGGTACAAATAGTTCATAGCCTCCTGTGAGTTCTGCAATAAGGAAAATTGCCGTAAGGGGAGCGTGTAAAACTCCAGCCATAAGCCCTGTCATTCCTACTAATGTAAAGTTGCTTTCTGAAATAGGACTATTTAAAAAGCCGATATTGTTTAAAATTTTAGCAAGGCAGTTACCCATAATACTCCCCATAAAAAGGGTAGGAGCAAAAATACCTCCAACTCCACCTGCACCAAAAGTTATAGCACTCGCTACAATTTTGAATAATATGAGTCCAGTTAATAAAGCTACAACGACCCAAACATTGTCTAGATCTATGTTGAAAAAGTTGCTTTCTAACGCTGCTTTAGGGTTTCCTTGTACTAAATGATTTATAACTTCATAACCCTCTCCATAAAGTGGTGGTATAAAGAAAACAATTATTCCGATGGCGACACCACCAATAATCAATCTCTTGACGGGGGAATCTATCTTTTCGAAAAAATCGTGGATTTTAGCATATACTTTAGTAAAATATATAGATGTAAAACCAGCAACAACTCCTAGTAATATAAAGAAAGGAACATCATTAAGTACAAAGCTATCTTCAAGTTTAAAAGGGAGTAAAATATCACTTCCAAAGAAAAAATAGGAGGTGATTACTCCAGAAAGTGAAGCTAGTAATAAAGGCAATAGTGAAGCTAAAGTTAGATCAAGGCTAAATACTTCAATGGCAAAAATAATAGCAGCAATAGGAGCTTTAAAGATAGATGACATTGCACCTGCAGCTGCAGCACCTATTAATAAAGTTCTGTTGGCTTGATTCATATGAAAAAGCCTAGCGATATTAGAACTAATAGCTGCACCTGTAGCAACGGTAGGACCTTCTAGTCCAACAGATCCTCCAAAACCTACTGTAAATGGTGCAGTGAGAATACTTCCTATCATTTGAAACCTTCTCATAATCCCTTTTCGCTTAGAAATAGCAAAAAGCGTTGAAGGGATTCCATGACTTACTCGATGTCTTATTACATATTTCATAATAAGAAACGTAAGTGTTAAACCTATAAGAGGATATACAAAGTAAAAGGCATGGTGATATTGTTGAATAAGTTTCCCTTCCAACAGAAGTTGTATAAAATGCGTTAGATTTTTAAGAACTACTGCACCAACTCCAGAAGTAAATCCGACGAGAATACTTAAGATGTAAATAAACTGTTGCTCAGAAATATGTTTAGCACGCCATATTAATATGCGGGTAAATAAGTTTTTTTTAGACTGTGGCATCACCCATAATATTTAATTTTGCGACATTTTTTAAAGATGTCGATTTTCGGTTAGTTCCTCCGTTTATACTAAAGATAATCTAATAGCTAAATATAAATCCCTTAAAATAAGGATTTTAAGGGATTTTTCTGTTATTCTTGAATATTCAGTTTAATATGAAGTTCTTTTAATTGATCATTGTCAATTTTTGCAGGAGCATCTATCATTACATCGCGGCCAGAATTGTTTTTTGGGAATGCGATATAATCACGAATAGTTTCTTGTCCGCCTAAAATAGCAACAAGTCTATCAAATCCAAATGCAAGTCCTCCGTGTGGTGGCGCTCCGTATTGAAATGCGTCCATTAAGAATCCAAATTGTGCTTTTGCTTCTTCTTCTGTAAATCCTAAATGTTTAAACATTAAAGACTGTAGGTCTTTGTCGTAGATTCTTATGGAACCTCCACCTATTTCATTTCCGTTAAGAACTAAGTCATATGCATTTGCTCTAACGTTTCCAGGTTCTGTATCTAATAATTTAATGTCTTCTGGTTTAGGAGAAGTAAACGGGTGATGCATTGCATGGAATCTCTCACTTTCTTCGTCCCATTCTAAAAGAGGGAAGTCTAATACCCATAATGGTGCAAATTCTTCTGGATTTCTTAATCCAAGACGTTCTGCCATTTCCATTCTTAGTGCGCTAAGCTGACTTCTTGTTTTGTTAGCCTGCCCCGAAAGTACACAAATAAGATCTCCAGGTTTTGCTCCAGTAGCTTCTGCCCATGCCTTAAGATCTTCTTGATCGTAAAACTTATCTACAGAAGATTTATAAGAACCATCTTCATTACATTTTACATAAACCATTCCTAAAGCACCTACTTGTGGGCGTTTCACCCAGTCTATAAGTTTGTCAATTTCTTTTCTTGTGTAAGAGCCACCGCCAGGAATTGCGATACCTACTACAAGTTCAGCGTCATTAAATACTTTAAATTCTTTATGTTGAGCAACATCATTTAACTCACCAAACTCCATTCCGAAACGAATATCTGGTTTGTCATTTCCGTACTTGCGCATTGCTTCATCATAAGTCATTCTAGGGAAGTCTTTAATTTCTATCCCTTTTATTTCTTTTAGAAGATGACGGGTAAGTCCTTCGAAAACATTTAAAATATCCTCTTGTTCAACAAAAGCCATTTCACAATCTATTTGTGTAAATTCAGGCTGTCTGTCGGCACGTAAATCTTCATCTCTAAAGCATTTTACAATCTGGAAATACTTATCCATTCCACCAACCATAAGCAATTGCTTAAAAGTTTGTGGCGACTGCGGAAGTGCATAAAATTGACCTTCATTCATTCTAGAAGGAACAACAAAGTCTCTAGCTCCTTCTGGAGTAGATTTAATAAGATACGGTGTTTCTATTTCTATAAAATCTTGATTAGAAAGATAGTTTCTAACTTCGATTCCTACTATATGTCTAAAAATAAGACTGTTTTTAACTGGATTTCTACGAATATCTAAGTAACGATATTTCATTCTTAAATCATCACCTCCATCAGTTTCATTTTCTATAGTAAAAGGAGGGGTTTTAGATTTGTTTAAAACAGTGATGTTTTTTACTAATATCTCAATATCTCCAGTATCGATATTTGGGTTTTTAGAGACCCTTTCGATTACAGTTCCGTTTACCTGAATAACAAATTCTCGTCCCATTTGTTGGGCAGTTTCTAGAACATCTTTTGGAGTACGCTCCTCATCAAATATTAACTGTATGATTCCATAACGATCTCTAAGGTCTATCCAGACCATAAATCCTTTATCTCTAACTTTTTGTACCCAACCAGAAAGAGTTACTTCTTCGTTTATATGTTCTTTGCGTAACTCGCCACAAGTATGACTTCTATACATGAATTTTAACATTTAATGAGCTGCAAAGGTAATAAGTTAGAAGAGGTAAAAGAAACTTTTCATCTGTAAATATTTAATGTTTTTTCTGAATGTATTTTATTGTTTTTTAAGCTTTTTATTGTCATTTGAAGGGCTAAATAATACATAATGCTAAGGATTTTTACTTTCCAATGTTAAATCTTTACTCAAATATGAACTTTTGTGAAAA
The DNA here is from genome assembly GCF_048266025.1 of Joostella sp. Taxonomy (NCBI): domain Bacteria; kingdom Pseudomonadati; phylum Bacteroidota; class Flavobacteriia; order Flavobacteriales; family Flavobacteriaceae; genus Joostella; species Joostella sp. The sequence goes on from NZ_JBLXAF010000001.1 coordinate 911,697, forward strand.
TTAATCAACTGATAATTAGTCAATTAAGAGTTTAATGTTAACTTAACGTTAAGCGAATGTTTTTTTTATGTAAATTAATTAGTTATATTTGTTATGATAGTGTAAAGTAGTAGATGTTTAATAACTAAAAATATAAAATCATGAAAAAGTCGATATTAATTTTTGCAATGCTTTTTTCGTTTGTAATGGTAGCTCAGAATGTTGAGAATAAACCAAAGCTAGAAAAAGAAGGAGATATGGTAAAAGCTACTTATTTCCATGATAATGGAGCAGTTTCTCAAATGGGGTATTACTTAGAGGGGAAACTACATGGAGAATGGAAGTCTTATAATGAAGAAGGAAGAAAAACTGCTATGGCAGAATATAATAAAGGAGAGAAAACTGGTAAGTGGTTTTTTTGGAATGATAACACTTTAAAAGAAGTAAATTATCAAGATAATAGGATTACAAATGTTACCACTTGGAATAGTTCAAATCCTGTAGTGATTAACAACTAGAAAACATAATAATAGAAGATTAGAAAACCATGCGAAAGCATGGTTTTTTTGTTTTTTAGGAATATTTATTCATAAATAATGAGAGTACTCTAGATTATGGTTTTTAAAACTATACTATTTTGTACTTTTGTCGACAGATAAAACAGAATCATGATACATTCAATGACCGGTTTTGGGAAGAATATCATTCAGCTTCCTTCAAAAAAAATCACAGTAGAGTTAAAATCATTAAATAGTAAAAATTTAGATCTAAATGCTAGAATACCTTCTGCATATAGAGCTAAAGAGATAGAACTAAGAAATGTAATTGCAAATAGCCTTGAAAGAGGAAAGATAGATTTTAGTCTTTTTGTGGAGGTAACGGGAGAGGTTTCTAATACGCAAGTAAATGTGAATGTTGTTAAGCAATATATGGAGCAATTACGTGCGGTGAATTCTTCTAAGTTTACTGAAAATGATGATGTTGAGTTATTGAAGATGGCCGTAAGAATGCCAGATGCATTAAAGGCAGAGCGTGAAGAGATTGATGAAGAGGAATATAAAATAATTAAGAATGCTGTAATTGAAGCGCTTAAAGATATTAATGTTTTCCGTGCGCAAGAAGGTGCTGTTTTAGAAAGAGATTTTGTTTCTAGAATTGAAAGTATACTCTCTTTACTTAAACAAGTTGAGGTTATAGATGCTGAAAGGCTAGCCGCTGTTCGTGAGCGTTTAGATAGAGCTGTAGCCGATATAAAAGAGAATGTAGATGAAAATCGTTTCGAGCAAGAGCTTATTTATTACTTAGAGAAATTCGATATTACAGAAGAAAAGGTGCGTTTAGCAAACCATTTAGATTATTTCTTAAAAACGCTTAATTCTGATGGTTCCAACGGGAAAAAGCTTGGCTTTATTAGTCAGGAAATAGGAAGAGAAATAAATACTATAGGTTCTAAAGCTAATTATGCTCCAATGCAACAATTAGTAGTTCAGATGAAAGACGAATTGGAGAAAATTAAAGAACAGATGTTAAACGTATTGTAGTATTTACAAGCGATAATAAATATTTTAAAAGCAAAATAAGTCACCTATGCAAGATCGTAATACCGGAAAGGGAGGAAAACTAATTATATTTTCAGCTCCTTCGGGGAGTGGTAAAACAACCATTGTAAGGCATCTGTTAGAATATCCTGAATTAAATTTAGAGTTTTCTATTTCTGCTACTTCAAGAGAAGCTAGGGGGGAAGAAGTGGATAAAGAGAATTATTATTTTCTTTCACTGAAGGATTTTAAAGATCATATTAAGAATGACGATTTCTTAGAATGGGAAGAAGTCTACCGAGATAATTTCTACGGAACATTAAAGAGTGAAGTGGAAAGAATCTGGGCGCTAGGAAAGAATGTTATTTTTGATATTGATGTTTCTGGAGGACTTAGAATAAAAAAGAAATTCCCAGAACAGACACTTGCTGTATTTGTAAAACCTCCAAGTGTAGATGAACTTAAAATAAGACTTAAGAAAAGAAAAACAGAAAGCGACGATAAAATCAATATGCGTATCGCTAAAGCTTCTGTGGAACTAGCAACAGCTCCTCAATTTGATAAAATCATTAAAAATTATGATTTGGATGTTGCAAAAAAAGAAGCTTACAATCTTGTAGCAGATTTTATAGGTTTAGATAAAAAGTAACCACTAACTTTTTATAAGAGCCAAAAAGAGTATATAAGAAATTAGATGAAGAAAATCGGGTTATATTTCGGAACATTCAATCCTATCCATATGGGGCATTTGGTTATCGCAAATCATATGGTAGAGTTTAGCGATTTGGACGAAGTTTGGCTTGTTGTTACTCCTCATAACCCATTAAAGAAGAAAAGCACTTTATTAGATAACCATCATCGTTTGGAAATGGTTTATCGTGCTACAGAAGGTTATAGCAAGCTTAAACCAAGTGATATTGAATTTGGATTACCGCAACCTAATTATACGGTAAATACGCTTGTATATTTAAAGGAAAAACATCCTAAACATCATTTTTCTTTAATTATGGGAGAAGATAACCTGAAGAACTTTCATAAATGGAAAAATCATGATGTTATCTTAAAAGAGAATGATATTTATGTTTATCCACGTATTACAAAGGGGCAAACAGAGGAGAGTAGGTTTGATTCACATCCTAGTATAAATAAGGTAGATGCGCCAATTATGGAGATATCTTCTACTTTTATTCGTAATGCAATTGCAGAACAGAAGAATATTGAACCTTTACTGAATGCAAAAGTTTGGGAATATATTGATTTAATGAATTTCTATAAATAGATAGGATTTTTTAACCTACTTAGTTTTATATAAAGGAGAAATCACTTCAATACTTTTAGATGTAGTGGGTAATACGCATTTGTAGTAATTTGTATCTCTACATTGTCTCTTGGTTGTATTATTTCATTACTATTACTTATGGGCACTTCCATTTTTTCAATATCGTACTTATTGGGTAATAACCATACCCTATAAACAGGTTCTCCTGTATCATCTTCTAAAACAATTACCCGTGTAACAATTGCTTTAAATGCACTCTTTTTCTTTTCCGATACATCTTTCTTTAAATCGAAATATTTATACTCGTATAAAAGATATCCTGCTAATGCTAATGTTAAGCATACTATAACAAATATATAAGTGGTTAAACCTATTTTATCGGGTAACGTCAAAGAAGTATTTTCAAAATAGCGTCTTCCTCCTCGAGAGAAAAAATGTGAGGGTATAAAGGCTCCTACAATTCCAACAATACCAAAAACAAGAAACACCCTTAAAAGCAGCGCTTCTATACTTTTGAGTTTATGCTTTATTATGGCTAACTCTATTTTATTTAAAGAAACATGAACCATCTTTATATTATTATATTGCCATCTTTAAACACTTTACCAGTCGAAGCATCGTATTTTGGTGTTATGCTTTTCAAACGTTCTTTTAATTTTTCGTAATACGGAAGCCATTCAACATATATTTCTTGATTAAACTTTTTATCCATTCTCGCTATTTTTTCATCAAAATATTTATCGTTGCATAGTTTAGAAATTATTAAACCGCGAAAATATCATCCAATGTTCCTCCTAAAATGCCTTTTTCTCTCTTGTGCCACGGTATTTCATCTTTATCTAATTCATCCATTTTTGCTAGTATGTTAGGTAAATAACTGTAATGCTCTGCAAAGGCAAAACCACGAGTTTGGAGGTAATTAACTAGCCAAGTAGCCATGGCTTCCATTTCAACTTCCGTTTTTGGAGCTTTTAAATAGTATTTTTCATCAAATTCATTATTGAAAACAATATCTTTTATTGTTGAAAAAAAATATTTTTTTCTCTCTTTATAAGAAGTCAAATCGAAATTTGGCAATTCAATTTCTAAAATAATACTCTCTACTTCGCTAATTGAGACTAGCAACTCTGACGTAGAAACTGAGCCAGCATCTTTAAAGTTGAAAAAGATAAACTCCACTTTGTTCTCTAACTTTAAAATATACCTTGGGTCTAAACCTGTATTAATTAGTTTATACCCTTTTGGCTTTAGAATTCCGTCTAGACTTTTATGCAATATTTGCTTCCGTATCTTTTTACTTAGCATGTTATTTTGTTTTCGTTCTTTGCTCTATAGTTATTTTATATAGATTAGCTGGCTAATTCACTAGTTAAAATTGTTAGCTTCTGCGTCTTTTCCTTAAAACTATTTAAATCTTTATAGATTACATACAACTCTCCATCATTATAAAAAGCATCTTGTAAATGATAACTGTGTGGAGGAAATAATGTGTTTTTAACTACGTAGTTCTTAAGAGAAATAGTTTGAATTCCTCTTTGAGATATAATGACTAACATATCGTCACTAAAAAAATTCTTTACGAAACTATTATTCATCGTGTCGACTGCAGATGCTACTTCAAAATAAGTTTTCTCTTCTGTATTGTAAATTAGTGTTTTACCATTCGGAATAAATACATGTCTTCCGTCTATAGCTTCAAATTGAAATAAATCTAAATTTGGATATAATCCTCCATGTTTATAATTCATATGTTCATTGTCTACTAATCTATCTTCCACATAAAACTGATACCGCCACATAGTATTGCCATAATTGACTTCTACATATTCTGTGGCTATTAATTTTGTATGGCTCTTTTTACCTAAATACGTATGTGATATATCAAGTTTCATTCAGAATGAGATTTTTCAATGAGATTTCTATAAATAAACTAAAAATATCCTCTAAAAGGAATATAGGAAGCTGAAAAATTCTAATTTTCTTGCGTACAGAATTTATTTTTAAATCCCTTCAAACTTTAAATTGGGCCAAATAAAAAAGCCCAGATGTAAAATCTGAGCTTTGCAATGTATTTTAAGTCAAAGTTATCCTTTTATAACAGGAATACGTAAAACTTGACCTGGGTAAATCTTATCAGGATCAGTTAGCATAGGTTTGTTAGCCTCAAAAATCTCAGGATACTTCATAGCATTCCCGTAGAATTTTTTAGCAATTTTCCCTAATGTGTCTCCGCTTACAACTGTATGAAATTGAGCTTCTGGCTCTACATTTTCAACATCTAGTAAATCATCTACAACAGCTATTCCAGCGCTATTTCCTACAACTAAAATAACTTTTTCTTTAGTACTTTGATTAAATGCTTTTCCTCTTACTGTAGCAGTATCTCCAGAAATTTCAATATTTAAATCTTCTACTTTTAAGCCTAAATCTCCAATAGTTTCAGTAAGACTAGCTGCTGCTGCTGTATTTGCCGCTTTTATTGCTGCTGCTTTATCTGCTGCTGCTTCCGCAGCTTCTTCTGCTGAAGTTTTTCCTCCGAAAATTTTTGCTCCAGCGTCTTTAATAAATGAAAATAATCCCATCGTCTATATTTTTTAAATTGAAAGTTAACAGCTACCAATTTACGAAAATTATCACACCAAAACAAAGAATTTATTCAATATAAAGAAGGATATATAAACAATTGGAAGTATAATTTTCGACAAAGAACAAAGCCGCCTTTTGAAATATCAAAAAGCGGCTTTGTTTAAAATAACCAACCAAAAAAATCAACTAACTTTACTTAATTATATAGAACAATTCTATACTTACTAAACGGTGTATTTCAACATATAATTGTATGAGAACTCATAATCTATTGTTAAAGATGTTTTAATACTTTCTTATTTGTAAATAAAAAATTAAACTACTGATACTCAATAAGTAATATCATATTTTAAAAATTAATTACATTTGACTTTTAAATGAATGAAAAACGGATGAATAATACGATAAAAGTTGCTGTTTTAGGTGGCGGTAGTTGGGCTACAGCATTAGTGAAAATGTTGTGTGAAAACTTAGATGAAGTAGGTTGGTATATGCGTAATGAAAATGCTATAAACCACATTCTAACAAATCAGCACAATCCAAATTATTTGAGCTCTGTAGAGTTTAATACAGACAAGCTGAAGCTCAGTAAAGACATAAATGAAATCGTGGAATATGCTGACTATCTTATTTTCGCTATTCCATCTGCTTTTTTACATGAAGAGCTCACTAAATTAACAGCTTCTCTTGATGATAAAGTGGTTTTTTCAGCAATTAAAGGGATTGTTCCTGAGTGCGGACTTATTGTAGGAGAATATTTTAATGAGCTTTATAAAGTTCCTTTCGATAGAATCGGAATCATTACAGGGCCTTGCCACGCTGAAGAGGTTGCTTTAGAACGACTTTCATATATTACGGTGGCTTCCTCAGACGAGAATAAAGCGGTAACATTAGCAGATAAACTCGCTGGACCATATATTAAAACTAAAATTAGTGATGATATTATAGGTACAGAGTATGCTGCGGTGCTTAAAAATATATATGCTATTGCCGCAGGAATTGCTCATGGATTGGGTTATGGAGATAATTTCCAATCTGTTTTAATGAGTAATGCTATCCGAGAAATGAAGCGTTTTATTAAGAGGATTCATAAAATGAAGCGTAATATTAACGATTCAGCCTATTTAGGAGATCTTTTAGTTACTGGATATTCGATCTTTAGTAGAAATAGAATGTTTGGAAACATGATTGGAAAGGGATATACCGTTAAAAGTGCGATGATGGAAATGAATATGGTTGCTGAAGGGTATTATGCTACAAAAAGCGCTCATATTATCACATCAAAGCAAAAACGTAAGTCTAAAACTCCAATTATTGATGCAGTTCATGCTGTACTTTATGAAGGAAAAGACCCTAAGCAAACGTTTTTGAAGTTAACTGAGAAATTAGATTAATAACGACAGTTATATACTTATTTAAAAACCCACTAGTTAATTCTTTATAGAGGAAGCTAGTGGGTTTTTTGTTGAAATTAGTTTTTAATTTCACTGTGCTTTTTAATCAGCATTAAAATTTCATCTCTATAGTTTTCTACTTCGGATATTTCAATATTAAACAGTTCTTTGTATTCTTGAAGTATTGCTGGAAGATATTTTTTCACACTTTCAATATCAAAATACATACGCCCTGTTCTTCGGATAAAGAAATCTATTGGGTTTTCTACAAGTTCGTATTTTGTGGAAAATAAAAATTCTGCCCTTAGGAGTTTTTGGTGGACATCGCTATCGGTAAGTTTTTCATAAATTTTTAAAATCTCATCTGTTTGCTTACCGTATGTAGTCACTAAATATAAAGCGTCATATTTTGAGAATCCATCGTCTTGAAGGCGCTTGTATAGTGCTTTTTTATATTTTCTTACTTCTTTATAGTTTTTCCATGGTCCCCCAGAAAGAGGTATTTTATCTGTATTGCATTTCGGAATTTTTATAGAAAAATCTTCCTCAATCCTTTTAGTCACTTTATCGACAGTGCGCTCGGCCATTTTTCGGTATCCAGTGAGCTTTCCACCAGCAATACTTATAAGTCCGCTTTCAGAAATAAAGATTTCATCTTTCCGAGATAACTCTGATGGAGATTTGCCTTCTTCATGAATTAAAGGTCTTAAGCCTGCCCAAGTAGATTGGATGTCTTCCAATGATAAGTTCACAGTTGGAAACATATGGTTCACTGCTTCAATAATATATAAGGCATCAGTTAAATTGGTATAGACTTCATTTTTATTCTCCGTGTAGTTTGTATCGGTAGTTCCTACGTAGGTTATTTTACCTCTCGGAATTGCAAATATCATTCTGCCATCTGGAACATCAAAATATACCGATTGCTTTACTGGAAACTTCTCGTGTTCAAAAACGAGATGTACTCCTTTTGTAAGATGTAAACTGTCTCCTTTTTTGGAATTGTTTATAAGGCGTAAATCATCCACCCAAGGGCCAGTAGCATTAATTACATATTTAGCGTGGATTTTATATTTATCCCCAGTTGTATTGTCTGTTACGGAAACACCCTTTACTTGCCCATCTTCATATAAAAAATCATTTACTTGGGTGTAGTTTATTGCTGTTGCATCGTATTGTAAGGCTGTTTTAATGTTTTCTAAGGTTAACCGAGCATCATCAGTTCTATATTCAGCATAATAACCCGCACCTTTTAAAATTTTCTTCGGAAGCAAGGGTTCTAAAGTCATTGCCTTTTCTTTATCTACCATTTGCCGCTGATCTTCATCCTCTACTTGGGCTAATAAATCGTATACTTTTAATCCGATTGAAGTGAGCCATTTTCCGTAAGATCCATTCTCAACTAAAGGGAGCAACATTTTTTCAGGAATTACCAAATGCGGCGCTAGTTTATGTACAATCGCTCGCTCTGTACCAACTTCCTTTACAAGCCAAAAATCGAACTGCTTGAGGTAGCGTAGTCCGCCATGAATAAGTTTGGTAGACTTACTACTCGTTCCTGAGGCGAAGTCTTCTTTTTCTACAAGAGCCACTTTTAATCCCCTTGAAGCGGCATCTAAAAGTATTCCAGCACCTGTAATACCACCTCCAATAACGATAAGGTCGAATGTTGTGCTTTTTAACGTTTCTGTTATTTGTGTCCGTTGGAGATTTGAGAAGTTATATAATTTCATCTATTGCTTTTTCCTTTAAGAAATATACAATTTTTACGCTTCTAAATATTAAGAAGTTTTTTCAATTTCTATATGAACCGTTTTTTCATTTCCTAGCTCATCAATAACGGTAATTCGATGTTTCCCTTCAGAAGGGAGAATAGCTATTTCATGAAAAGTTTTCGTTTCCCCAATATAAACATCATCTAAATACCAAAAAACCGTTGCATTCCTTCTAGGATGAACGATTTTACAAATAATTTCATTCGTTTTTCCACGGAAACCTTTGGTAAGAATAATTTTATTATTGTTTTTAGGGTATATAAAATCCATTAAAAGTTCGTCATTATTTTTGCAAGCGATATTTAGCGGAGGTATACTTTTATAATTTGCATTACTGCTTTTGTAGTAAAACTCCATTAATGGGGGTAGAACAAACCAAGATTCTGTAATTATTTTATCCATTGGATAGCATGAGTTATTCACTCTAAATTGCTTTTTATCATCCAAATGGATGAGCCTATGATAAGGGCAGACTTTAAAATTAGTTCCTGAAATTGGAACTTTCACCTCCGTTTTAGGGCAAATTGGAGAGGCTAAATATCCGCTATTGCTACATACTTTTATTGCTGCCAACGCATCAAAAGGAGTATCAAACCAAGTGGTTTTTGGAAGAGCGTCAAAAACATCAAATAATATTGGAGCCGCACTGTTTACACCCGTTAGCTCAGGCCTTCCTTCTCCATCGGCATTTCCAACCCAAACTCCAACTAGATATTTTTTGGTAACTCCAATAGCCCAAGCATCTCTGTTTCCATAACTGGTTCCTGTCTTCCAAGCAATTTCTTTTGAGGAATCGAAAAATTCCCAAGCTTCTTCTCCTTCAGGACGATTTACTTCTTTTAAAGCTTCAAGGGTTAGAAAAAAACTACCCGCATCGAAAACGGATTTTTCTTGTGTCTTTCTTCCGAAGTTATATTTTTTCTGCTCAAGGAAAATAGGATCTCCAAATTCATTTGAAAAATATTCACTTGATGTTTCTGTATAATGATTTACAGTCGAAGCCATTCCGGCATAAGCCTTACATAAATCCCATAGATTACTCTCTGCACCTCCTAAAATGAGAGAAAGACCGTAATAATCGGAAGATTTATTAATGTCTTTTTGATTAAAATACTTTAACTGTTCTCTAAATTTATCTAAGCCATAATCTTGTAATAAGCGTACCGCGGGAACATTTAAAGAACGAGCTAATGCTTTTTTTGCTTGTACGGCGCCAGTATATTGTTCGTTATAATTGGTGGGTTTATAACCTGCAATTTGTGTAGGCACATCGGCAACTAGCGTATTAGGAAGTAACTCACCGCTATCTAACATAGCAGCATATAAAAAGGGTTTTAAAATGCTTCCTGTGCTTCGCGGTGCCTGAACAATATCTACATCTTTTTGATGACTTTTGGTTGTTGGAGTGTTTCCCACATATGCCAATACTTCTTTGGTTTTGATGTCTAAAACGAGCACACCAGCATTAAAAACTTGATTTTGACGTAATGTTTCGTAATGCCTCTTTACAATATTATTAGTTCGCTTTTGAAGTTCATAATATACAGTAGTCTTTAGTTTTTTTCCTCTTTTCTTCGTCGCTGTATATTGTAAAAAATGTGGTGCTAGTTGAGGTAATGCGTATGGCTTCTCTGGTAGAGTTTCTGTTATTGCTAGTTTATAAGTTAAGGAATCTATAATGTTTTCTTTATGTAGCTTTTTTAGTAACCGATTTCGTTTTTCTAATAAACGTTTTTTATTTTTTCCTGGATAAATCAGTGCTGGAGCATTTGGCAATACAGCGAGAGTAGCACTTTCTGCCCATGATAATTTATCTGCTGGGATCCCAAAATAGCGCCAAGAAGCAACCTCCAAGCCAACTACATTTCCACCAAAGGGGGCATGAGCAGTATACAGGCTTAAAATCTCTTCTTTATTATACCTAAGTTCTAAACGGGTTGCCTGGATGAGCTCTATTATTTTTTCAAAATAGGTTCTTTTCTTACCATCTCTCGAAAGTCGAATTACTTGCTGTGTAAGCGTACTTCCTCCGCGAACAACTTTTCCAGATTTTACATTAGCAATAAAAGCCTTTACCATAGACACAGGATTAAATCCTGGATGGTTATAAAAATAGCCATCTTCAAACTGTATAATACACTGTTTGAATTTTATAGGAACGCTATCGCTTGCAGGAAATCTCCACTGCTCGTCATTTGCAATTTGAGCCCCTAATAACCTTCCTTCACGACTCTCAATAACCGATGAGGTTGGATTGTTAAAAAGTTGCTTCGGAAGTGCAAAATAGTATGTAATTAACAATCCAATAATTACAACACTTTTTATTCGGTGTTTTACGAACAAAAATGTTAGTACTCGATTAATTTTTGATGTCTTCCCATTTATAGAGTCGCTTTTAGGTTCTTTCTTTTTTATTGAACTACTTCTACCCATTTACCTTTTGTTCTCACCATATAATCATTGTCATACATTGCTTCTGCTTGGATCCCTGGTAAATAATACTTTCCTAAATACGATGCGTTTAAAAGAATTCTAAAGGTTTTACTTTTATTCCCGCCCATATCAAAATAGAAATTTGCACGGTCGTCTCTTAAATCTGTATAATTAACTTGATTCTCTTCAAAAGCTCCAAAATCGGTAAAGCGGGTATTAATTATTTCCCATCCGCTAGGGAATATTTCGGTTAAGGCTACATTTTCTAGTGCTTCAGAATTAGTATTTGTTATGGTTACTTCCGCAATAAAATTTGTTCCCTGCGTTAATTTGTTTACTTCCAAAGGCGTTCCGTCTTTTCCTTTAAAGCTTACAAGTGCATTTAGGTTTCTTCGAGCAGCTTTTTCTTCTCCCACAGGAAGCTTTCCTGTATTCAATACTCTTACAAAAAGTGTATTATCAGCTTTATTGTTTAGCGTGATAGAATTGCTTCCTTTTTTAATAGCGAGATTCCTATTAGCAAGTGTTTTTCCTGAATTAATATTATTAGTACCATTGCTATTTACATTGTATGATACCTGTATCCCTTTACCACCAATATAATCAGCAAATTTGGCCATTCCTAAAAGGCTATATGCGGTAGTTTGCGTGCTCATCCATTTTTCAGAAACTAGAGATTTTGCTACGCTCTTTGCCATTTCTTGAGCACGTCCTTTCTCTTTTAGAAGCACCAATGTTTCTAATGCCATCGCTATATTTCTTTCAGTAGAACCATAAGTATATGAATCGTAATTTACAGGTTGAAAATCGATATTAGCATTATTAAAAATTGTTTTTGCAACTTGAGTTTGCCCAATAATAGCATATGTTGCAGAAAGTCTGTGTTTCGCTTCGTTGGAAATACTCGGTGTCTCTAGTAATCTGTTCATAGAAGATACGTCTGGTTTTCCAGCTAGTGCTAAAGAATAGAGTCTGTATGCCTGCGCCAAGTCTGATGAAGAGCTGGAAGAACGCCATTGTTTTGCTTCTTGCTGCTGATAATGAATCCATTTTTCTTTAAATCCAATTGGTAATACATATCCTTTACTTTCAGCCTCTAATAAAAAGTGTCCTGCATAGGAAGTTCCCCAATCATTAGGAGCATTTTGTCCCTGCCAATAAGAGAATCCTCCATTTGGAAGTTGGAAATTACTAAGACGTTTAATTCCCTTTTCGATATTGGTTTGGATACGCTGTTTCTTATCTATAGTAAGATCAAAAATATCAGCTAGATATAACTGCGGAAATACTGCAGAAGTTGTCTGCTCAATGCATCCGTGTGGATATCTGATTAAATATTCTAGTCTGCTAGTGAAATCCATAGGAGGAAGCGTAGAAAATTCAATTTGTGCGCTATTACTGCCTTCGATTCCGAAAGTTTCTAAATTTATAGTTTCAGTAGCATTTGCATCTAAAGTGATTTCTTGAGTTATGGTCGACTTAGGATTTGGATTGAATACATCCAATTCGATTTTATAATTAGCTTTTTCACTATTTGCAGTTGCACTAACTTCTATTTCTCCAATTCCTGTAATCTGATTTACTTGGAGATCAAAATAAACCATTTTTTCATCAGGATCGGAAAATGTAACGGTTTTTGTCTTATCTCCAATAATTTCATAAGCATTATTATCTTTTATCGAAACAGTTACATTTTTAATATTCTTTTCCATAGCAAAAACGGTCACAGGAACAGTAATCGTTTCTTTAGGAGTTATTTTCCTTGGCGCTGATGCTAATAACATCAATGGTTTTTTTACAGGAGTAGATTTCTCTGCAACTCCATAAGCATTTTCATTAACGTTTCCTGCAATAACCATGGTTCTTACAGCTCCTATATATTTAGGAATAAGAATGTCATGAGTTTTTGTTTCTCCTTCTTTTAATTGAAAAGGTCCTAAATAAACAACCATCGGTTTAAATCGATTGGCTTTTTTATTTTTAGCTCCAGCTGCCATTCCATCTCCACCAATACTAAATACTTGATCTATACGACCTCCAAAAGCACCTATTATATCGTCATAAATATCCCAAGTTTTTACTCCTAAAGCTTCACGAGCAAAAAAAGTATCCCATGGATTTGGCGTTTTAAAACGAGTAAGATCGAGTAAGCCTTCATCTACAATAGCAAGAGTGTAGGTCATAGCCTTCCTGTTTTTCTCTCCCACTTTTACATTGATATGTTCTTCCGGTTTTAATGAATTTGGCATCGCGATAGTTGGCTCCAAGATTGTCTTAGGATCATTTACCGTAATCGGAATTACTCCATACATTCGTATTGGAGCATCATTTAATGTTGTAGCATGTGGCTGTAATAATGAAATATGAATGTATACATTTGGAGCGTAAAGAGCTTCGATTGGAAGCTCGAATTTAGTTTCCTCTTTTTCAGGAATTACCCACATTGATTTTAATACTTCGTTTCCATTTTCAACAGTAACCAAAGCTCGCCCTTGCTCACTGGAAGGAAATGTTATAATTGCATTTTCGCCAACATTATACGTTTCTTTATCAGAAGAGAATACAAGCATGGTGGCTGCTTCAGGGTCTTGGTTTTTAGATTTTCCAGCCCATCCTGGCCAATCTATATATACAGTTTCTCCAGTGGCATGCCCACCTTCTTCATCTTCAACTCTTACCAAATAACGACCCCATTCAGGATATTTAATTTCAAATTTAAAAGTCCCTTTACCGCTGCTATTTGTGGCTATTGTTGTTTTGTATACTTCCTCTTGATAATTGCTACCGTTAAAGCTAGATAAGTTGTCTTCGGAAGTATCCCACCACCAACGCCAATCAATTTTATAAACAGATATATTAAGTTTATCAACCGCTTTTGGAGCTCCGTTTTTATCTACAGTAGCTACTTCAAAAGTATGTTCTTCATCTGTAAGAAGCATACTTCTTTTTGCATCGCCATCTGGAACTCTAAGTCCAACATAAGTATCGTATGGAGCGTAATTTTTCGAAAATACATCAGTGCTAAAATCACCTCCGTTTTCATAAACTTTAGTGATAAAAGTGGCCTTTAGCATCCCAGGGGCTTTCTCTTCCAATTGTGGAGAAAGTCTAAAATTGGTTTTCCCTTCCGAATTTATCTTCCCGTCGAAAACCGTTTGATCTTCAGAAGAAAAACGGATGGTTGGATCATCAAAAATATAGTTTTGATAATCTTCAAATGTAGTTTTTGTTGCTGAAAAACGACCTTTAATATCACTTTTTAAGTTCTTCGCAATTGCACCATGCAACCAAGTAACCGACATATTCCCATTGATTTCTTCATCTGAGGAAAGCAATTCTTTATCAAAATCTACTTTTATTTTTAAACGGTTAGGCTTTATCGTTTCTATTTTTAGTGTTTTTGAAAACGACGTTCCCCCAATGCTCACTTTAGCTAGCCAGTTTCCTGTTGGAGCGTCTTGGTCTGTATCTACATTAAAATTATAGAAACCGTTAATTCCATTTGCTCTAATTTCTTTGTGAACTATTTTTCCATAAGGATCACTTAATTCGAACTTAACAGGATGGCTATCTGGAATAGGATTGTTTTTGTCATTTAAAATGAAATTTAAAAACAGGGTGTCTCCAGGTCTCCAAACACCACGTTCCCCATAAATAAATCCTTTTAGACCTCTTTTAAGTTCTGCCCCAGCGACGTTAAATTTACTAACCGATAATGCATTCCCATCGTTTATTTTAAGATATGTTTTCTGATTGTTTCGCTCTGCAATTACAAAGAAAGCTGGAGCTTCTGCATCAAACATTGTAGTCCCATCTGTTTCGGTAATACCGTATCCAATAGGCTGCTGTTGGTAATTGTAGAAGGTTACTTTTGTGCCAGCTAGCGGCTTTGTGGTGATAATATCATTAGCGCTGATAAAGTAACTTTCGTTTTTCCCCTTTTTAATTGTTAGACCAATATCACTTGCAATAATGTTTGTTTTTATTGTCTTATCGTAATAGTAAGAATCTTTACAAGGATCTTCACGTTCACTCCAATTATAATCATAATAATAGTCGTTATCCCAATAGCTATTGCTGGCGGTAGGCGTCCACTCTTCAGAGTTATTTACTTCTTCTTTAAAATTATCAAAATCATTAAGTTCGAAAGTTTCATTCTCATCAGCACCACAAGAATAGGAACTATATTTTTTACTGTATGAGAATTCTACCCTGTATATCGCTCCTGGATCTGGAGTGATAATTTCACGAAGATCGAGTGCATATGCTCTCCAATTACCAGTATTTTTAGTGAGGTTTGTTTGTAATTGGATGGCCTTTTTTGCTACAGGTTTTGCTACGGAACGCAAGTTTCCTCCACCGTTGATATCATTTTGTTGAAGAAATTGTAAGATATTATTTTGGTAGATTTTAATAACCGTTACATCTACTGCTTTTAGATTCACGGCTTCAAAATTAATTTTTAGATTGTTAGAGTTGGGAAGAATTGTTCCGCTACTTAAAAGTCTAACATTTGGTTTTAATTGTTCGAAAGCAATATTCTCACTGAAAATATTTTTTAGTTTATAGCCTTCAGCACTTTCTATTCCTTGAAAAATATTTAAACTATTTACACCTTGAACTTTTTCATTAGGATAGACTTTTATAACATTTCCATCAATTATAAATTTCAGTTTATCTACATTTTCAAGTGTAATTAACCCTTCTAAATTCTGAGACTTTTTTATAGGATCGGAGAAATTGATTTCGAAATATTGATTCTTACCCTCATAAGTATTTACTTCAACAATAGAAAAGTTGTTCTTTCCAGGGATATTTACTTTTGTATCTCCTTTATCATGAATTCCTTGAGAATTCCCATCCCAAATAATCTCTAATTCTGAGTCGTCTTCAAATCGCTGAATACTATCAATTTTAAAAGGGATTTGTGTTCCTTCGTCTATAGTTCCATCAAATTTAATAGCGAGGGATTTACTATTCTGGTATGCTGCCACAAGACTTTTTGCAGTCTCCAAATCCATAACATCACTGCTACGAAGACTCCCCTCCAAATACTGCCAATCTCTACTATATGATTGTAAATTGGAAGTTGTAATATTAAATTGTTGCTTGAGAGTTTTCACTTTAAAGGTAAACTCTTCAAATTCTGAAGGTAGATCTTCAATAAAAGCTTCTAAATTTAGTTCTAGCGTATATTCAGTGTCTTGCTTAAGTCCCTTTTCAGGAATAAAAGCAATAGTTTGATTGTTTAAAGCAACCACTTTACCATCTACATAAGGACTAATATCTAATATTTTATCATCTAATACTTTATTGTCAGAAAGTTTTTCTGAAGGGTTTCTTAGCACTACACGAATATCAGATTTAGCAGAAATGATTCCTGTGGAAACATCAGATATGTAATTTCTGTATTTAAATAACTCTTCTTTTTGTTGCTGAATATCATCCTTTTTGTTTTTGCAACCGATGATGAGAATTGCTAAAACGAAAAAAAATATCTTTTGTATCTGCATAATTGTTTTTATAAGGATGTTAGTCAGTACTAATTTTTGATTTTATTATTTTAAAAAGGTATTGAAATATAAATGGAGCTATTCGCCATAAATAGCAATTTCTAGTTTTCCGTTTTTATCAATAGAAGCTCTATACATTCCAGCTGTATTAAATTCCATAGCCATATTCCCATTATGGTCTATTGCAATAATACCACCATCGCCACCCATTTCTGGAACCTTTTGTTGGATTACTATTTTAGCAGCCTCTGCAAGAGATTTACCGCCATATTCCATCATTGCAGAAATATCATAAGCAACTACACCACGAATAAAATATTCTCCCCAACCTGTTGATGATACAGCGCAAGTTTTATTGTTAGCATACGTTCCTGCCCCTATAATTGGAGCGTCCCCAACACGCCCCCAGCGTTTGTTTGTCATTCCTCCTGTAGATGTTCCAGCTGCTAAATTTCCATTTTTATCTAAAGCAGCACAGCCTACAGTTCCAAATTTATCATCCTTAATAAAGGGATCATAGAATACAGTTTTATCATCATGATCCAGCTCTACTTGCTCTCTTTTCTGAGCTCTTTTTAAAGAGTTCATTCTTTTGTCAGTATAAAAGTAAGAAGGGTCTACAATTTCTAGACCTTGCTCTTCTGCAAATTGTTCTGCACCTTCTCTTGCAAACATAACATGCTCCGACTTTTCCATTACAGCTCTCGCTAAATTAATTGGGTTTTTAACTGTAGTTACACCAGCCACAGCTCCAGCATTTAGTGTTTTACCGTCCATAATGGAGGCATCTAGTTCATTTTTTCCTTCATTGGTAAATACAGCTCCTTTTCCAGCATTAAAAAGAGGAGAGTTTTCCATTACATTTATTGTTTTTTCAATCGCATCTAAGCTACTTCCACCTTTTTCAAGAATTGCATATCCTGTTTTTATAGCTTCTTCTAATTTAGCTTTGTAGGCAGCTTCGAGCGAATCACTCATATTCTTTTTTAAGATGGTTCCTGCTCCTCCGTGAATAATAATTCCGAAGTTATTTTCAGTATTATTTTCTTTATCAGTAGTAGGTTGATCTGGAGTATTTGTAGTGTTTTTGTTTTCGCATGAGAAGAAAATAACTACAAATAGCAGCAGAAAATTCAGATGTTTCATAAATAATGATTATATTTAACTGATTAGTAGTTACTAAATTACTTTTTTCCCATCTCTTTCCCAACTTGTCGCCTTTTTCTTTTTTTAAAAAAGGACTTTTCATGGTGTCCCATTTCTGACACATAATTGTTTAATACAATTTGCCAGATGAAAAGTTATCTTTATTTTTTGAGTTTGATGTTGTTTTTATCTATTGTTTCCTGTGGGAATGACAATATAGAAGATGAAATGCAACAAGAAGAATTAACAATTGTTGTAAATGAAGGTTTAGAGCAACAAGTAATTCAAGAAGTTAATAAGTTTAGAGTAAGTAAAGGGTTAAATGCGCTTGCTTATAGTGAGGACGCATACCAGTATGCGGAAGCACAAACTCATTATATGATTCGTACTGGGAGTTTAAATCATGATTCTTTTGATGAAAGAGCATCCTTACTTTCTAAATCTACAAATGCTATAAAGGTGGCCGAAAATGTTGCCAAAGGATATGCTACAGCAAAAGACGTTGTTGAAGGATGGGTTTTGAGTGAAGGACATTATATAAACTTAGTAGGTTCTTATTCTCATACAGCCGTTTCTGTAGCTCAAAATAGTGAAGGTGTCCTTTATTATACCCAGATTTTCTATCAAGGATCAGATTAAATAATTGATTAGATTTCCTGCTTTTTTCTTTAAGTTGTTTACTTTTATACTTCAATTATAAGAACAATGGCAATTATAAAACCTTTCAATTTAAATAAATGGTTAGAAGAGAATAGAGATCTCTTAAAACCTCCTGTTGGGAATAAAAATCTTTATAAAGAATCGGATGATTATATCGTAATGGTTGTGGCGGGGCCTAATGCTCGTAAAGATTATCATTACAATCAAACCGAAGAACTTTTTTACCAATTAGAGGGTACAATTGAAGTTCATGTTCAAGATGATGGGGAGAAGAAAATCATGGAGCTTGGTCCTGGAGATATGTACTTGCATCCTGCAGGAGTTCCTCATAGTCCTGTTAGAAAAGAAGGCTCGATTGGATTGGTTGTAGAACGCAAACGCGATAAGCTTGATATTGAAGATGGATTATTATGGTTTTGTGATAATTGTAATAATAAGCTGTACGAAGTTCGTTTTCCTTTAAATGATATTGAAAAAGACTTTCTAAAACATTTTAAACATTTTTATAGTAGTAAAGAATTGCGAACATGTGATAACTGTGGCACTGTAATGCCAGTTGATGAGCGTTATGTTTCTAATGATGATTAGGAGTGAAATTCAGAAGTATAAACCTTAATTCATTAAGTAATCAGTTTTTTTCTTTTAAGCCATATAAAATAACCTGTAATAGAAAGAAACGGGCCAGAGAGCCCTATTAAGCAATATAAAACTTTGCTGAAGATTCCTCCGTACTGTCCATAGTGGAGGGGAAGGATACTGCTATTAAATTTAGTTGAGAAATCTGCTTCTTCAATTTTATTTATACCAATTAATTCACCTGTTTTATAGTCAACAGAAATCTTATTGTAGTATTCGCTAAGGTAAAAAGAATCACCCTTAAAGATACCATTTACAGTAATACTCCCTTGGTTAGAGCTTGGTAGTCTAAGATACGTTGGAGTAAAATCTGGATGCTCTTTTTTTATGTTGTTTAACGCTGCCTCCATAGAAGTTTCTACTGTTGGAGGTGTAGGCTCAACAGCTTTTTTAAGTCCAGAGGTTACCACTTTATACGCAAGAAATACCCCTGTAAATACAATCACTAAATTTAATAATAAAGACCAAACTCCTACATAACGGTGTAATGCCGAATAGTAATTACGTTTGTTATTACTCTTTACTTTAATTTTAAAAAGAAGCGTTTTTATGATTACTTTTCGATATAGGATTATCCCAGTAATAAGAGATAAGAAAAAAGCTATTCCTGCAATAAAAATTAGAATTCGTCCAGTTATTCCTGCGTGGAGGGAATAATGAAACTTAAGAATCCATTTTGTAAAATGGCTCGTAGCACTGATAACATTTGTAATCTTTCCGGTAACGGGATCTACAAAAGCATATTTTCTTGCTTCAGGCCTTCTTAAGTTAAAAAGAATGGTTTTTCCTTTTTCAAACTTAATAATCCTTGTGCTCCATTCAGGAAATTCTCTCTGAACTTCACTAATAGCCTTATCTAGTTGAAGTGCTTCACTTTCACTTTTAACCTCATATTTTTCAAAAATAAGAAGGTCAATATCATCTGTAAAAACTAACACAGAGCCCGTAATACCCAAAGCAAATAGAATGATACCTGCAATGATACCAAAGTATGAATGGTATTTTAAAAGGACTCTGTTGTTCATATAGTTACCCTACTATAAGTTTATAGTTAGCGATACATTAAATTGTGTTCCGTTAGCTTTTATGTAATTAGAATCTCTTGCGTTCCATTGAGAAATTAGATTGTAATAATCTTCATTCAGTAAGTTTTTAATACCTAATCCCAATTTTGTGTTTTCAGTTAAGTCATAATTGGTGGTAAGGTTTAATACCCCAAAACTATCAACTGGTCCTTGTCCGTAAGAGTAACTTGGTTCGAAACGATCTCTGTCACCGCTGTAAATATAAGCTAAACGAGCATCAAATCTATTGTTCCATTTGTAAGATACATAAGAGACAATTTTTACTGGTGGAATTCTATCTCCTCCCATATAAGTGTCGTAATCGCCACTATCTTGGCTATCTATTTTTCCTTCCGTATAAGAAACAGAAGTTCCAAAGTTTACATTTCTAGCTATTTCAGTGTCTAATGAGAGCTCAAATCCATATACTTTTTCTGGCTGACGTAGAATCTCGAAAGCACCACTTTCTGTTTCGCTATACGTAGATCCTAAGTCTGATGTGCTTATAAAGTATGCTCCGCTAATGCTTGTTGCTCTTCCTAAATGTGTATTAAAACCTATTTCGTAATTATTTGCAATCACTGCTTCAGAATTAATTTCGCTTACAGTATTTTCCGTTGCAGAACGTAGCGTTCTCCCTAAATCAGCAATAGAAAAACTTTGTGAAAAACTAATAAAAGGCTTAAATACGCTCCATTTGTTGTAACGTAACCCTGCATTAAAAGTAGTTGCATTATAATCTAACTCTCCGCCAGTAATATCTACGCCACCGCTGTTTGGAGTAGTTTCACCAACATTATATCTTGTAAGTGTTGTGTAGTCTGGAATATCAATATTTATATTTTCGAATCTTACTCCTGCCTTTAAAACAAAATTCTTATAGATTGTTTTTAACTGCGCATAAGGAGCAAAGTTTGTCATATCCATTTCTGGAACCCACTCACGGCCATCAACTAATTCTTGAGATGTTCTGTCATTTAAAACATCTACACCATAAAGAATATTACCCGTTACCTCTCCAAAAGTATACGAAGTATTTAAATTAAAACGCGCTCCTTTTTTTGATGATAATATAGAAGACTGTCCGCCATCATATCCTAAGTTAGGATCGTAAAAACTATCTGTATATCCGTATACCGTTTTAAAATCTTGCATGTATAGATTTAATCTGAAATCTGTTTTACCAAAAATCTCATCATAATCGTATGTTAGTTGAGCGTTATGGTTGTATCTATTTCCTTGGTCTTCACCTAGATCTTCACCAAGCACTCCAATAGTAGGTGTTTCACCATAAACTCCTACTTGCGGAATGTAGTCTGTATCTTGATTGCTGCTGAAGTAATTGTACATTAATTCAACCCTTTGCTTTTCGGTAATCTGATAATTTAATTTACCAAATAAGCTATATTGACTTGTTTCACCCAATCCATAGAAAGGAGAGATAACCTCACCATTTGCATCTTTATAAACTCCTGTTTGTCTAAAACTTCCGCTAGCAACATATCCTAGTTTATTAATCTGACCGTTAAAAGTCTGAGTAACTTTAGCACCAACCGTATTATCAATATCTACTAAAGCACCTTCAGCACCAATATAGGTTGTGCTTTCCATTTTCTTTGTGGCATGTGGCTTTTTAGTAATGTAGTTTACAATACCACCATCGGCACCATTTCCATAAATAGCAGTAGCTCCTTTTATAACCTCTACACGCTCTAAAGTGCTCGGATCAATAGTATTTACATCTCTTCCTCCTGCTCTTAATGGTGTAGATTGCGGAATTCCATCAATAAGCACCAACATTCTTCTACCTCTTAGCGTTTGTCCTGTGCTACTTGTTTGATTTGAACTTAGAGACATTCCTGGGACTTCGGTAAGTACATCAGCAACAGAATTACTAGTTTGTGCTAAGTTTTCTACTTGTTTAGAGGTTAAAACAGAAACAGAAGATGTTACTTCGTCCAATGTTTCTCTTGTTCTGTTAGAGGTAATAACAACTTCATTTAGTTGCTCCATAGACTCTTCTAAAACAACATTTAGTTCTATAGAAGTATTGTTTTTTATGTCTACTTTTTTAGTGATTGTAGAAAAACCAATTGCAGAGAATCTAACAGTATAAGAACCATTCTCAATATTGCTTATTTCATAAGTACCGTTGTTTGTAGTAGTGGTACCCTTATTATTTTCTTTTATCGTAACTGAAATATAAGGAATCGGTTCATTGGTGTTATCGGTTACCTTTCCTCGGATACTTCCATCTTGTCCATATATAGTTATTGAACTGATGAAAAACAGTAAAAATGCGAAATATTTCATTCTTATTCTTATTTAGATTCTTTTAAAATAAGCGCAAATGTACAGTCATTTTATTCTTATCCAAAAAATATCAGTGTTAATTCTTAATATTTTCTAAAATAACAATGAACTGTACTGATTAAGAGTTCTACTATTAATAGCTTTATTTTATGCTGCTGATTACATCTTTACATAAAGAATTTGTATTTTCGTGATTATTGAAACAAAATGAAGTTAAAAAGTTATAAATATGACAAACAACATAAAGGAATCTAAAATATCTGAAGCATTAAAAGAGTTAGGAGTAGAGTCCAATAGTTTAGGAACTTCTACAGGAAACGAATGGTTTACTTCTGGCGAAGAGTTAATTTCTACTTCTCCTGTTGATGGAGCTGTAATAGGGAAAGTAAAGCAAACGACTGCTGAAGATTATGAAAAAGTAATTAAAACGGCGGAAGGAGCATTTAAAGAGTGGCGAAAAGTAACTGCGCCTCAGCGTGGAGAAATAGTGCGTCAATTTGGTCTAGAATTACGAACGCATAAAAATGCTTTAGGAAAATTGGTTTCTTATGAAATGGGGAAATCCTACCAAGAAGGTTTAGGAGAAGTTCAAGAAATGATAGATATCTGCGATTTCGCAGTAGGATTATCACGCCAGTTACATGGTCTTACCATGCATTCTGAACGTCCAGGGCATAGAATGTACGAACAATACCATCCTTTGGGAATTGTTGGGATTATCTCTGCGTTTAATTTCCCTGTTGCCGTTTGGGCTTGGAATACTGCCTTGGCATGGGTTTGTGGAGATGTTTGCGTATGGAAACCTTCAGAAAAAACACCATTAACCTCTGTTGCTTGTCAGAAATTAATCGGTAATGTTATCAAAGCGAACAATCTGCCAGAAGGAATCTCTTGTTTAATTACAGGTGATTATAAAGTAGGAGAGTTGCTTACAAATGATAAAAGAATTCCATTGGTTTCTGCAACAGGATCCATCCGAATGGGGAAAATTGTAGCGCAAGCTGTTGCTGCTCGTTTAGGGAAATCTTTACTGGAATTAGGGGGGAATAATGCTATTATAGTTACGCCAGATGCTGATGTTAAGATGACGGTTATTGGAGCTGTATTTGGAGCTGTTGGTACTTGTGGGCAACGTTGTACTTCTACGAGAAGACTAATCGTGCATGAAGACATGTATGATAAAGTTAAGAATGCATTGGTGGAAGCGTATAAGCAATTAAGAATTGGAGATCCTTTGGATGAAAATAATCATGTTGGGCCACTTATCGATAAAGATGCTGTGAATAATTATTTAACTGCTTTGGATGAAGTTAAAAAAGAAGGAGGTACTATTTTAGTTGAAGGAGGAGTGCTTGAAGGCAAAGGTTATGAAAGTGGATGTTATGTAAAACCAGCCATTGCAGAAGCTAAAAACGATTATAAAATAGTTCAGCATGAAACATTTGCTCCTATTCTTTATTTAATGAAGTATAAAGGAAGTATAGAGGATGCTATCGAGCTTCAAAACGGTGTAGTGCAAGGATTGTCTTCTGCAGTTATGACTAATAATTTAAGAGAAGCAGAACACTTTTTATCTTATCAAGGATCGGATTGTGGGATAGCGAATGTAAATATTGGAACTAGTGGTGCCGAGATTGGAGGTGCTTTTGGTGGAGAAAAAGAAACAGGTGGAGGTCGCGAAAGTGGATCGGATGCTTGGAAAGTTTACATGAGACGCCAAACAAATACTATTAATTACACTACAGAACTTCCTTTAGCACAAGGAATAAAATTTGATTTGTAGTTAGGGAATAATATAAAAAAAAGCGGAGTTGAATTAACAACTCCGCTTTTTTGTTTTATAAAACTCCATTTGCCTCAACCCATTTAAAAATATGTGGGTCTTGAGGAGTAGCCATCCTTTCAGAAATACGTTTTAATCTATCAGGAAGAGCAACTAAATAATCTCTAGCTTTCTCTCCTTTATCATTTAATTCTCTAATCTTATCGATTTCCCAATATTGGTTCAATCTTTCAAGAATATTAATGTAATCAAAAGTAGTGTAAACACCTAAGCGTTGCGCTGCATTCGAGAAGTTCTCGAAGGCACTTCCGATGTGGTCCCCAGATTCTCTTACAAATTGTGCAGGCATTACGATCTTTTTCTTCATCATATCAGCAAAAGCAATCATCATTTCACTGGCATCATATTCAAAAATCGTTTTTACAAATTCTCGGTATGCTAAATGGTGTCTCATTTCATCCCCAGCAATAATATTACACATTTTTGCTAGCATCGGATTTCCTTTCTTTTTAGCTAGTTGTCCAACTCTCTTGTGAGAAATATTGGTTGCTAACTCTTGGAAAGAAGTGTATACAAAATTTTTATATGGGTCTCTTCCTGTACCGATATCAAAACCATCGGCAATCATATGTTGTGTTGTAACTTCAATTTCCTTCATGTTTACACGTCCAGAAAGATATAGGTATTTGTTCAACACATCTCCGTGTCTGTTTTCTTCTGCAGTCCAGTGGCGAACCCATTTAGACCATCCATTTCTAGATTGCTGGTCTACACCTTCTACATCCATTAACCAAGATTCGTATGTTGGTAATGCTTCTTCAGTAATAGTATCTCCAACGAGTACTACCCAGAAGTCGTATCCTAATTCTTGCGCCTCTCCTCTAATTTTTTTTACGTCTTCAAAGAAGTTTTCACTTTGAGAGTCCGGAAGAAAATCTGTAGGCTGCCATATTTTTTCAGCAGGAATAAGATATTGTTCAAGAAAAGAGTCTACTCTCTTCTCGATGGTTCTCATTACTTCAAGTCTAATATTATGTAGTGACATGTTGTTCTGGTTTTTATGTTGGTAAATATCGTATTTCTATAAATTAAATACGAACACTTTAAGATATTTATAGTATTTTCCCTTATTATAGGGTCTGTTTCACGATTTTACACCTAATTAAGTATAATTAAATGATACTTTTAGCGATTCCTTGTTTATTTTAAATTACCTCCAACAGGCTTTTTAAATATTTCCATCTCCATTAACGCAAGGTCTCTAAATAACAATTCAGGATAATAATATAAGTTGGCTAATATAGGTTACAAAATAGAACTATTAAAGTTCTTTTGAGGGTAACTTAAAGATACGAAATAAAAATGTACATTATGTTTTTTTAATGTTATGATAACTAATTGATTTAAAGTTTTTTATATATTTCGAGTAATCATTTAAGATTTTGTTTAAATTTGAGTGTAAGAAATTATAAATCAAACCCATATATATGAAATCAACATATTTAGTTGGTATTATTCTGACCATTATAGTAGGTTCATTTTTTAATTGGATTTTATGCTGTGAGGCGGTAAATGTCACTTCTGATAAAAATCAAGAAATTGTATCGCCAAAAGAATCTACTCCATTAGTAAATCCGATGGTTATAAAAGATAGTACGGGAGATTTTAATTATACTACAAATGACAACTATAACTTTAATAAATCTGACTTCGTAATATTAAGGCCTTTGGGAGAAGGTGTGGATAAAGGTGTTGATGAATTAAAAGATTATATCAATCAGAATAACGGTAAGTTTATAAACATAAATGGTTTTTATTCAATTTCTGAAAAAAACAATTCTGCTTTTCCAAACTTAGGAATGGCAAGAGCAAATGCTATTAAAAATCATTTAATAGCGCAAGGAGTATCTTCAAAAAAGATAAATACTTCTGGAGATTTAAAGCCAGATTTGGTAATTCAAGATAGTGATAGTATTTATATCGGTCCTGTGTCTTTTGTGATTTCGAGTGATTCAGATTTTGAAGATGCGGAAGCTATTGTGGCAGATATTATTAAGAATCCTATTGTGTTATATTTTGAAACTGGAGAGAGTACAATAAAGTTGTATAAAGATCAGAAAGCTAAATATATGAACATAGTGAAGGCGCTAGATAAGGTTGATAATATTTCTGTGCATATTATTGGTTATACGGATAATACCGGTGATACGGCTAATAATATAACTTTAGGGAAAGAAAGGGCGGAGTTTATTAAAGCATATTTAGTGAGAAATGGAATTCCTGCGGGAAGTATTGAAACTCTTTCTAAAGGAGAAGAAGACCCCGTAGCTAATAATAGTACAATTGAAGGGCGCGCTAAAAATCGCCGTACAGTAATTACCATAAAAAAAGAATCATCCAAAATTTAAATATATGAACTGGTGTTTAATTATTCCGATAATAGTAGGTGTTATTTGTGCTATTTTAGGTTATTTATTAGGTAAGTCATCTTCGAATAATACTGATGAAATAGGAGCTTGGCAAAAGAAGTATGATAAATTAGAGGCAGATTTAAGCGAATGTAGATCGAAATTAGCTCTAAAACCCTCGGAGCCGATAGCAGCTACAGAATCTCCAAATACTTCTGCTACTTTACTTCCTTTTGACGCTACATTAGCTAAAGCTGCATTCGGGAAAAAAATAAAACAAGACGATCTTAAAATTGTGGAGGGAATAGGCCCTAAAATAGAGCTGCTTTTTCATTCAAAAGGAATTAAAACATGGAAAGACTTATCAGAATGTAGTGTGCAAAAATGTACAGAAGTTTTACAATCTGGAGGAAAAGCATACGAAATTCATAAACCTGGAACCTGGCCAGAGCAAGCAAAATTAGCTTATGAAGGTAAGTGGACCGAGCTCCATAAGTGGCAAGGCGAGTTAAAAGGAGGTAAATAAAGTTTACCTGTTAAGCATACAGAAGCCCTCTTTTAAAGAGGGTTTTTTAATTTCTTCCGTTTTCATCAGGATACAATTCGTTTACATTGTCACTTTGCCAATATTCTTTTGTGTCCACATCCATTATCGTAAGCGGACTTTTATATGCAGCTCCAGTATCCATATTCCAAACACGATCGATATTTACTGGTGTAGTTTCCCCGATTCTTATGGTAGGCGTATGTCCGATGTAAATTTCTTTGTAATGTTTTAATCGCTTTGGGTAATAAGGGCTGTCTTCAGTTAACGTTTTGTCCATTGCCAAAAGCATTTCCCAAAGAGTTCTGTCCCAGTACATCATTTCAGGGAAATATTCTTTATCAACACCATGTAAATTTGTAAATCCTGCATGAATATAAAGACGGTTTTTATCATCTAAATAATGGTTTTCTAGAGATTTAAAAAAATCGATATGAATGTTTATCTCCGTTTTACTAAGTTTATTATAAGCATCGAGCGTTGCTTTGCCTCCATGGAATAACCATAACTCATTATCCTTTTGCGTAATAAGCCAGTCAAGAAATAAGGCATCATGATTTCCTTTTATAAAAATACATTCATTAGAGCTTCGTAATGAGATAAGTTTATTTATTACCTGTGGTGATTCACTCCAACCATCTACATAATCACCTAAGAAAATTAGCGTATCATTTTCGGTTACATTAGCAAGGGATAAAACTTGTTCTAAAGCGCGAAATGCACCATGAATATCACCGATTACAAGCGTTCTTTTTGTCATGAAGTCACTTTTAAAGTATATTTATGGTGAAATTACGATATAAGTTTGGGAATGAAAAAAGTTTATTGTGTAGGAGAGTTGTTAATAGATTTTGTTGCTGAAAACCAAGGAGCAGATTTATCTATTGCGAGTAGTTTTGTAAAGAAAGCAGGCGGAGCACCAGCAAATGTAGCTGCTGCAATAGCAAAGCTAGAGGGAAAAAGTGAGTTTGTAGGTTGCGTAGGTCAAGATGCTTTTGGAGATTTTCTAGCTGAAACCCTTAAGGAAAATGGAGTAGGAATAACAAATCTTCAACGGTCTAATATATTTACAACATTAGCATTTGTCTCAATTGCTGAAGATGGAGAGCGTGATTTTGTATTCAGTAGAGGAGCGGATAAAGAATTGGTCCATCAGGAGGAGTTAGCAAGCGACTTAAAAAATCAGATTGTTCATTTCGGAGCGGCTACCAGTTTTTTGGGAGGTTCGCTAGAAACGGCATACCATCAATATTTGGAAGATGCTATTTCAGAAAATGCTTTCATTAGCTTCGACCCTAATTATAGAGCAGATCTATGGAAAGGAAATTCAGATGTTTTTATTGAAAAATGCATTCCGTATATAAAAAAGGCAGATTTCGCTAAGTTTAGTGAAGAGGAGGCTATGTTAATTGCTGGAAAAGAAACTTTATTGGATGCGTGTAAAGCACTTCATTTATATGGAGTAAAATTAATTGCTGTTACATTAGGGAGTAAAGGAACATTTTTAAGTACAGAAAACGAAAATATTATTATAGAAAGTACTGCGGTAACCGCTGTAGATACTACTGGAGCAGGAGATGCTTTTGTAGGGTGTTTTTTATATCAACTTTCATTAGAGGATAATATTTCAGAAACAATAAATGATTTTTCGAAGCTTAAAAAAATGATAGCAATAGCCAATAAAGCGGGGGCGATAACAACCACAAAATTCGGTGCGATAAATGCATTGCCAACGGCAGATCAAGTTGGGGTGTGATTTAAGAATACTCCACTTTTCTTAAAATTCTCAATGCTTCTTTAAGGGAGGCATATACATCTTTATTGTGCTCTTTTACAAACCATCTGTAATCTTCTAGCATCTGTTTGGCGCCTCCAAAACCATTCAAATAGCAAATAAGATGTGTTGCTGGGATGTTTTTGAGGTCTTTTTCATCACGATTATTTAATGGGAGTCCTTTTTTTAGTTTTTCCAGAATGGTGTTATTGGTATTGAAAATGTGATAGAGCATTTTTCGGTCGTACTGCGGAGGATCAAAAATTAGTGTACTGTTAATTTTGTAAGAGCCATTATCGTTAAAAAGGATTTCTACTTTTTCTAGGGGATAGAATTTTTTATTATTGCTTAATCCCAATTTCACATATTCAGTAATAGAAAAAGAGTGATCGTTATAATTAATCTCGACTTCATCTAAGGCAGAATAAAATAGTTTTACTTGCTCGTTTATAAGTTCGATATCAACCCGAGAGTAATAAACCTTGTTGTCAATTTTTTTAATTTTTCCAGCCCAACATACTACAAACTGCTCTTTAAAAACTTTATAGTCAGATTCTAAATCTCGGTGTTTGTTATTTATAAAATCGATAACTCCATCTAAGGTGAGTTCGATATTATTTTTGGCATGTTGCTCAATTTCATTAACAATCGCAGAATTGGTGTCTTTTATTTCAATATCAAAAATTTTAGGCATGCTGATGCTTCCATCTCTAAAGAAAACACTTCCTCCCCAATATTTCCATATGTTCTTTTTTAAAGCTGCTAGTTTTCCTGAAGAGCGAATAGTAACTAAGCCGACTACCTTCCCTTCAGGGAGTTTTGGGAAGTATATATTTTCATAAGAAACAAAAGGAGCATTTACAATGTAGGCATTTACAAGATTCTGAATCTTGCTATCGTCAAAAAAATCAACGCCAACAATTTTATTATCTTCATCTTCAACGCCAATTACAATAAAAGAATTGTTATTAGGATTAGAATTTGCTAATGCGCAGATGTGTTTTATAAATTTTGCCTTCCCTTCTTTATCTCCAATATTTATAAATCGCTTCTTATCATAAAAACTGTTTTCGTCGTTATGAGCCAATAGATTTTTTACTAGCAAGCGTTTATTAATCATTCAGCAATATATCCTTAATTATTTGACTTTAAAGATATAAAGTAGAAATGTAAAGGAAAAGACATTCATTCTTTTCCTTTAATAAACTATAGATTTTTATTTACGATCGTACTTGTAGCTTGCGCAGTCGGCATTACAATCAGGTCAGCAATATTTACATGTGGTGGTCTAGTAACCGTAAAATGGATTATATCTGCAATGTCTTCAGGTTTTAAAGGATCAAAACCTTTATAAACAGTAGCTGCTTTATCTGTATCCCCTTTAAAGCGAACTTTACTAAACTCTGTTTCTACTAATCCAGGATTTATAGCTCCAACACGAATTCCATGTGCATGAAGGTCTATTCTCATACCTTGATTAATAGCATCAACGGCGTGTTTGCTTGCGCAATAGACGTTTCCGCCAGGATATACTTCTTTTCCAGCAGTAGATCCAATATTTATAATATGTCCAGATTTACGTGCTATCATTCCAGGGATAACAGCTTTAGAAATATAAAGGAGTCCCTTAACGTTAATATCCATCATAGCTTCCCAATCGGAGATATCCCCTTTGTCAATAGGAGAAAGTCCATGCGCATTCCCTGCATTATTTATGAGAATGTCAATTTCTTTAAATGCTGAAGGGAGATTTTCGATAGCTTCAAAAACAAGTTCTTTATTACGAATATCAAATGTTAAGGTATGTACTTTTACTTTAGCTGAAAGTTCTTCTTTAAGCTTCTCTAATCGTTCGTTCCTTCTTCCGCAGATGATCAGATCAATACCATGATTAGCAAATACTTTTGCAGTTGCGTTTCCAATACCGCTAGTTGCTCCTGTTATAAGTGCAATTTTATTTTTCATGAGTTTATCTTTTTGTTGTAGTGCTTTTCAGAAATTAAAAGTAATCATAATATAAACGCTTAGAAAAATCGATTTTAAAATTCTATCGTTTGACGTAAATTTTTTCAATCAAAAAAAAGTTGAAGTTTCATACAATAAATCAATTTCCGAATCTTAACACTTGTTAACATCTTTCTGCTGTTAAAGCGGCGTACATAAAAATAAGACCACATTGCGCAAGAGGTTTTAGAGATTAAAATTTAACAACAAACAAACCCAATGATGAAAAATTTAAAGAGATTATCACAAGTTGTATTAATGGCTTTTGCCATGCTATTTATAGCTGCTAGTTGTAGTGACGACGATAATGATGGTGCAGAAGTGCCGTCTTCAGATATGGCAAAAGTAACCGTAAAATTAGTAGATGCCCCTGGTGACTACGAAAAGGTAAATGTCGATATCCAAGATGTTATGATTAACAGAACCGACGACGAAGAAGGAGGATGGGAAAGTATCGGAGAAGTAAATGCTGGTGTTTACGATTTATTAGAATTAACTGGAGGTGCAAATGTTGTGCTTGTAGATGAAGAGATTCCTGCTGGAGAAGTAAAACAAATGAGACTTGTTTTAGGAGACAATAATACTGTTGTGATTGAAGGAGAAGAGTTTCCTTTAAAAACACCAAGTGCAGAGCAGTCAGGATTAAAAATAAAGTTGGACGATGCCGAAATGGAAGGTGGATTTACATATGAAGTAGTGCTAGATTTTGACGCGGAGAAATCTATCGTAGATGCTGGAAACTCTGATAATATTATTCTTAAGCCTGTAATTAATGCGAGTACAGAAGTAAATTCAGGAAGAATTATGGGGGCTGTTTCTCCCGTAGATTTCCAAACGTTGGCTTGGGTAGTTGCAGATCAAGATACTATTACGACCTACACAAACGAAGATGGACTTTTTGTATTAAATGGTGTGCCTGCTGGAACATATGATGTAATGCTTACTCCAGATGAAGATTCAGGTTTTGCTGATGCTACTATTGAAGATGTTGAGGTAGAAAACGGATCAGTTGCCGATGTTGGTGCTGTAGAATTAATACAGATTTCTGGAGGTAGTATTTCTGGAACTGTAATTAATGCTGATGTTACTATTACTGCTTCTATTTTAGTTGAAGATGAAATAGTTTCTGCTGATACAAATGCTGAAGGTGTATTTACATTAGAAGGTGTTCCTGCTGGGACTTATGTTTTAACTTTAACACCTGCGGAAGGTTCTGCTTTTGATGTAAAAGAAATTGAAACTGTTGAAGTTATGGACGGAGAAGCAACTGCTTTAGGTGAAATAAGCTTGTAATAGTTAAAAAAACATAAAAATCTACTAAGAGTAGTCTAATCTTTAGGCTACTCTTAATTTTTTAACCTATTGTTAACAGCGACAGTCTAAATAAATTTTCAATTTGCGTCCTATTATAGATGGTGTTATATTGATGCCTCAAAAAATTAACATAAATGGAGCAAAATACTACGTTGGATATTAATGCTATTAACGAGAAAATTGAAAAAGAAAGTGCTTTTATCGATGTGCTAACCTTAGAAATGAATAAGGTTATCGTTGGTCAAAAGCATATGGTAGAAAGATTGTTGATTGGCCTTTTGGGTCAAGGTCATATTCTATTGGAAGGTGTTCCTGGGTTGGCAAAGACATTGGCTATTAATACATTATCTAAAGCTGTAGATGGTAGCTTTAGTAGAGTGCAATTTACCCCAGACCTTTTACCTGCCGATGTTGTAGGTACGTTAATTTACAATATGAAGGATAATGACTTTTCGATTAAGAAAGGTCCAATATTTGCAAATTTTGTATTGGCAGATGAGATTAACCGTGCACCAGCAAAAGTGCAATCTGCTCTTTTGGAGGCCATGCAAGAAAAGCAAGTTACTATTGGAGACGAAACTTTTACACTTGACAAGCCATTTTTAGTAATGGCAACACAGAATCCTGTGGAGCAAGAAGGGACGTATCCATTACCAGAAGCACAAGTTGACCGTTTTATGTTGAAAACGGTAATTAAATACCCGAAATTAGATGAAGAGCAACTTATTATCCGAGCGAATCTAAAAGGGGAATTCAATAAGGTAAATAAAGTAGTTTCCATAGAGCAAATTCTTAGAGCTCAAGCTTCTGTTAGAGAAGTTTATATGGATGAAAAAATCGAGAAATATATCCTTGATATAATTTTTGCAACACGTTATCCAGAGAAATACAACCTTGCAGAGTTGAAGCCACTTATTAGTTTTGGTGCTTCACCAAGGGGTAGTATTAATTTGGCAGTAGCTGCAAAATGTTATGCGTTTATAAAAAGAAGAGGATATGTAATTCCAGAAGATGTTCGTGCTGTAATCCATGATGTGCTACGCCACAGAGTAGGAATTACATATGAGGCAGAAGCAGAGAATATTACTTCAGAAGAAATAATTAATAAAATTGTAAACGAAATAGAAGTACCATAGATAATTGAAAAAAAAATTATGATACGGAGAAGGTTGTTTTGGAAAACTCTAAAACACATAAAACTTCGAAGTGTTAAACTCAGCTAATGAGTAAATTTTATTGAGATCTCATGGATTCGATAAAACAAACTTTCAATAAAAAATGGATACTAAAGAACTACTTAAAAAGGTTAGAAAAATAGAGATAAAGACCCGTAGATTGAGTGATCATATCTTTGGCGGGGAATATCATTCTACATTTAAAGGGCGTGGGATGACATTTAGCGAAGTCCGCAGTTACCAATTTGGTGATGATGTAAGGAATATCGACTGGAATGTTACTGCGCGTTATAACGAACCTTATATAAAAGTTTTTGAAGAGGAACGCGAACTCACCATGATGCTTATGGTAGATGTGAGTGGATCGGAGCTATTTGGAACAACCAATCAATTCAAAAAAGATATTATTACTGAAATATCGGCTACGCTAGCATTTTCTGCTATGCAAAATAACGATAAAATTGGGTTAATATTATTTTCAGATCAGATAGAATTATACATCCCGCCAAAAAAGGGAAGATTTCATGTGTTACGAATTATTCGTGAGTTGATTGAGTTTAAGCCGTCAAATAAGAATACAGATATAAATGGTGCACTTAAATTTATGTCTAGCGTAAGCAAGAAAAAGGTAATCGCATTTGTATTGTCAGATTTTATGTCTGATGCTTATGAACATGCTCTTAAAATAGCTGCAAATAAGCATGACATTACAGGAATAAGAATCTATGACGAAAAGGAAGAAGCTATTCCTAATATTGGTTTCGTGCAGATGGAAGATGCAGAAACTGGAGAACTGATGCTTGTAAATACAAAGTCAAAAAGTGTTCGTAATCAGTATGCGCAACATTATAAAGACAATGTGAATTATTTTCAAACAGTATTCACTAAAAGTGGGGCAGGGGTAATAAGTAGTCGCGTAGATGAAAGTTATGTGAAGAAATTATTAGGGTATTTTAAACGAAGAGGATAAAAAGAATTAACCATAAGAATGACAAATTTAATTTTTAAGAATAGGTTTAAGATGTCGCTTCGAGGGAAGTCGGGCATGCTGTTGCTTATATTCTTTTGTGTTTCCTATTTTACCATAGCACAATCTACACCAACAATAAAATCTTCTGTAGATTCTACAGAAATAAAAATTGGGGAGCAGATACTTTTTAAGGTTGAAGTGGAAGCAGATACTACTGCGCAGGTAATTTTTCCTGAAGGGCAAACTTTTATGCCTATAGAAGTGGTGGAAGCTTTACCAACGGATACATTGATAAATCAAGATAAATTCAATTTAATAAAAAAATATGCATTAACGCAGTTTGATTCTGGGAGTTATACGCTACCGCGTCAACAGATAATGATTAACAACAAGCCTTATTTTACGGATTCTTTGCAAATAGAAGTAAATACCGTTGTTGTAGATACGTTAAAGCAAAAAATGTATGATATAAAAGGTTTGGCACAAGTAGACAAGCCTCTTGGAGATTGGTGGATTTGGCTACTTGTTGGGATTGTAATTGCTGCTCTTGTTGGAGGTTTACTTTATTGGTTTGTTTTTAGAAAGAAACCACTTTCCGAAGAAGAAAAGATAGCATTATTGCCTCCTTATGATCGTGCTCTTGCTGAATTAAAAAAATTAGACGAATCTAAATACCTTATCCAATCGGAATACAAAGAGTATTATTCAGAATTAACGAATATTGTACGTTCATATTTAGAAGAAGATGCACATATTTCTGCATTGGAGAGTACAACAGATGAGTTGATTTTTAAAATGGAAATGCTTCGTGATGCAGGGAATTTAAAAATTGATGATGAAACGTTAAAGCAGTTTAAAAATGTACTTCAAACTGCCGATTTAGTAAAGTTTGCAAAGTCTACTCCCGAAGGTTCGATTATAGATCGTGATAGAAAGTCTATTGAGCATATTGTTGTAAAAACTAAAGAAGCCCTTCCAGAGCCTACAGAAGAGGAGTTGATGGAGCAAGAAGAATACATGGAGGCCTACAAGCAGAAAAAGAAAAAGCAACAAATAAGATACGCTATTGCTGCTGGAATCGGAGTGTTGTTAATTGTTGTAGGGATATTCACGTATACTTATGGCTTTAAAAATGTTAAGGATTCGGTTTTCGGGAACGCTACAAAATCTTTACTCGAAGAGCAGTGGGTAGGAAGTTCTTATGGATACCCAGCAATTTATGTGGAAACACCGGTTGTTCTAAAGAGAGAGACTGATATTACAACAGATGAAGCGGCAGGAACTAATACTTATCAGGTGTTTTCTTATGGAGATTTACTAAGTAAGTTCTATATACAGACAAGTATCTCTACCTATAAAAAAGAAGCTGATTTCGATGCTAAGAAAGCGATAGATGCAGCGCTAGCAAAAGTAGAGGCAGCTGGAGCTAAGAATATGATTGTAAAACAAGAAGACTTAGTAACGCCAACAGGAAAGAAAGGGAATAAGGTTTTTGGAACATTAGAAATAGAAAACCCTGATGATAAGAAGATGAAGAAGTCTGCTTACGTTATTCTTAGTTTTGTTGAAAATGGAGGTTTCCAGCAGATAATTATGGTATATGAGAATGGCGATAGTTACGCGGAAGATATTGTTAAAAGAGTAACCAACTCTATAGATTTTAAAACGGAAAGCTAATTATGTTTGAAAATATACAATTTGCAAATCCACAATTTTTCTGGTTGTTTTTGATACTTCCAGTAGCTATTGCTTGGTACTTTTTTAAACGTAAAAAGCAAACAGCTTCCTTAAAAATATCTAGTATTAAAGGATTTAAGGGGAAGTCGTCTACGCTAGCAAAATTGAAGCCTTTACTTTTTGTATTGCGTTTACTGGCAATAGCAGCTTTAATTGTTGCGATGGCAAGACCACAGACAGAAGATATTTCTACAAGAACCAATACAACGAGAGGGATAGATATTGTAATGGCAATAGATGTTTCTTCAAGTATGTTGGCACGCGATTTAAAGCCTAATAGATTAAGTGCACTGAAAAAAGTAGCAGCAGAATTTATTAAAGAACGTGTAAACGACCGTATTGGATTGGTGGTTTATTCAGGAGAAAGTTTTACGAAAACCCCTATTACTAGCGACAAGGCTATTGTGCTGAGGTCTTTAGAAGATATAAAATACGGACAGCTTGAAGATGGTACTGCTATCGGAATGGGACTGGCTACTTCTGTAAATAGATTAAAAGATAGTAAAGCCAAGAGTAAAGTAATTATCTTGCTGACCGATGGTGTTAATAATTCTGGTTTTATAGAGCCACAAACAGCAGCTGGTTTAGCAATAGAATATGGTATAAAAACGTATACAATAGGGTTAGGGAGCAATGGTATGGCGCTTTCGCCAATTGGTTATAATCCAGATGGAAGTTTTAGATATGGAATGAGTAAAGTAGAAATAGACGAAGCTTTACTAAAAGATGTTGCAGATAAAACTGGAGGGAAATATTTTAGAGCTACAGATAATGAGAAATTGTCTGAGATTTATGATGAAATAAATAAATTAGAGAAAACAGATATTGAAGAATTTAAATATTACAACTACGAAGAAAAGTTTAGAGTGTTCGCGCTTTTAGCTTGTGCTTTATTAGTATTGGAATATTTATTGAGGTATACTGTTTTTAGAAGTTTTGTATAAGATATGTATCAATTAGACGAAAAAATATATTTCTATTTATTGGTTTTAATACCAATATTGTTGCTGCTTTTTTTAGGGTTTAAATTCTGGCAAAGAAGAACTCAGAAGAAGTTTGCAGATACAACATTGCTCGATAAATTAAGTCCTAATAGATCGAGCTTTAAACCGTTTATTAAGTTATTGTTTTTACTTTTAGCGATAGCATGTTTGGCAGTTGCATTGGTTAATCCAAAGATTGGTTCTAAACTCGAAACAGTTAAACGAGAAGGAGTAGATATTGTTTTTGCTATTGATGTTTCTAAAAGTATGGCTGCAGAAGATATTGCACCAAATAGATTAGAGAAAGCAAAACGGATAGTTTCAGAGATAATAAACAATCTTGCTAGTGATCGTATAGGGATTATTGCGTACGCTGGGCAAGCATATCCGCAGTTACCAATTACAACCGATTATTCTGCTGGGAAAATGTTTTTGCAGAGTATGAATACCGATATGATGTCTTCGCAAGGAACGGCAATAAATGAAGCCATTTCGTTAGCAACTACATATTACGACGACCAAGATCAAACAAATCGTGTATTGTTTTTAATTTCTGACGGAGAAGACCATTCCGACATGGCAATTGAGTCGGTTGAGAAAGCACGTGAAGCAGGAATTAAAATATATACTATTGGGGTAGGAACACCAAAAGGAGGGCCAATTCCTATTAGAGTAAATGGAATTATAGATTCTTATAAAAAGGATAGAAATGGTGAAGTTGTAATTACACAGCTTAACGAGACTATTTTAGATGGGATTGCTTCGGAAGGAGATGGATCTTATATTAATGGATCTAATACAGGGGAGGTTGTAGATTTTGTTACAGATACCTTGGCAAGGATGGATAAAACTGAATTTGAGTCTAAGCAATATGCAGATTTTAAAGATCAGTTTCAATGGTTTATTGCTGCGGCAATTATATTTTTGTTCCTAGATATTTTCTTATTGGAAAGAAAAACGGTTTGGATTCAGAAATTAAACTTGTTTAATGAGCGAAAGAAAGATGAAAAATAATATAAAAACAATAGCTATAAAAGAGCGATTTTCTATGGATGCTAGAATTGTTTTCCTAACTGTTTTAGCACTTTTTTCCGTAGCTCAAATAGCTGCACAAGATTCAGAAGCTTTAGAAAAAGCTAAAGAGAAGGCTTTATCTGAGTCAAAAGGTTATACTTATGAAGGAAACGAAATTTTATCAGAAAGTGATGACGCTGTTGCTGCTGAAGTAGAATATCGTAAGGCTATAGCTAAGAGTTCTGCAAATGCAAAAGCTAAATATAATTTAGGAAACGTTTATTATAAGGATGAGAGTATGGGCGAAGCTTTTATGCGATATAAAGAAGCGGGAACCACAGCAGAAACTAAAGAAGAAAGACATAGCGCATATCATAACTTGGGAAATGTATTCATGAAGAATAAAGAGTACCAGAAAGCAGTAGAAGCGTATAAAGAAGCGCTTAGAAACGACCCATCTGATGAAGAAACACGTTATAATCTTGCCTTAGCCAAAGAAATGCTTAAAAAGCAGCAAGACGAGAATAAGGATAATCAGAATAAAGACGACCAAAACCAAGACGAGAATAAAGACAACCAAGAGAATCAGGATCAGAATCAAGACGATCAAGATAAGAAAGATGGTGATGAAGGGGAAGATAAAAAAGACGATCAAGGTGAGGAAGGTGACGAGAATAAAGAGGGAGACAATAAAGATGAGCAAGGAGAGAATCCTGAAGATAAAAACCAGGATGAAGGAAAGAATGATAAACAAGATCAGCAGAAGCAGAATCCTGAAGGTAAACCTGAAGAGCAGCAACAACAGCCTAGACCAGATCAGTTATCACCGCAGCAGGTGAGAAATATTTTGGAGGCTATGAATAATGAGGAGAAGAAAGTTCAGGAGAAAGTAAATGCTGAAAAAATAAAAGGTGCGCCAGTAAAATCTGAAAAAGATTGGTAGAGAAATGAAGATTAGAATATTAATAATAGCTTTTATTATAGGATTTTTTGGGAATGTATATTCCCAAGATGAGGTACAGTTTGAGGCCAAGGCCAGCAAGCAGAAGCTTGGTGTGAATGAGCGCTTACGTATTGAATTTAGTATGAATAAAGATGGAGATAATTTTGTACCTCCTTCTTTTGAAGGCTTTAGAGTAGAAATGGGACCAAATCAATCTGTGAGTCATTCATGGGTGAATGGAAAACGTTCTTTTTCGAAATCATATTCTTATATAATTTCTCCTATTTCAAAAGGGAATTTTACAATTAATCAAGCAAAAGTAGAGATTGATGGAAGTACTTATAAAACATTTCCAATAAAGATAGAAGTTACTGGTGCAGTTAGCGATCCGAACGCTCCTCCTTCAGCAGACGAAATTGCTGGAGAGAATTTACATTTGGTAGCCGAAGTCTCTGACGCTAGTCCTTATTTAAATGAAGCGGTAAGCGTTGTTTATAAGCTTTATGTAAGCCCAAGTATTAATGTGTCTAATTTTGTGCCTAAAGCAAATCCTACGTATAATAATTTCTGGTCTCAAGATATAAAGGTTAAAAGATATAATGTTGAGAATGGATTGTATAATGGAAAGCAATATCGCTTTGTAGTTCTTAAAAGAGTTGTTTTATATCCTCAAAAAACGGGATCTTTAGAGATAGAGCCACTTTCTTTAGATGTAACGGTAGATGTGCCTACTAATAGAAGGGATGTTTTTGGAGGTAGATTGTTTACGCAAACTCATAAAACAGTTACTGCTGGGCAAAGAAAACTTAATGTTCGTCCGTTGCCTACAAAAGGAAAGCCTGATGGTTTTACTGGTGCTGTAGGGCAATTTGATTTTGATGTGATTACTTCAAAATCTGATCTTAAAGCAAACGAATCTTTAAGTGCTAAGATAAAAGTATCTGGAAAGGGTAATTTAAAACTTATTAGCTTACCAAAGTTAACGCTACCAAGCTCTTTGGAAGTATATGAGCCAGAGCATGAAGAAAGTGTTTCTACGAACTTATCTGGAATGAGTGGTGAGATTTCCGATAATTATACCATTGTTCCTCAGTACAAGGGGAAATATCCAATTCCAGGCGTTGCTTTTTCATATTTCGATCCAAAGGAAGAAGCATATAAAACGATAACTTCCCAGCAGTCGGTAATTAATGTGTATGAAGGGCCTACAAGTGCTTCTGTTGCGAATGCAACAAATGATAATGCAGATAGTAGTACTTTAAATAAGCAACCAGTTTCAACTATTGGAGATCAGTTTAGATATATAAAATTGGATGCTGATTTTGTGTCTAAGAAAGCGAATGTCTTCTTTGGTTCTATTTTGTATTATATATTATTATTAGCTCCTTTATTGTTAATCCCTATTGCAATTATGATAGGTAAGAAAAGAGCAGCTATGGCTGGAGATGTTGTTGGAAATCGTGTGAGAAAGGCTAATAAGCTTGCTAAGAAATATTTATCTGAAGCCAAACGTAATTTAGGTAATAAAGAAGCTTTCTATGAGTCTTTAGAGCGAGCGCTGCATAATTATTTACGTGCGAAATTAAAGTTAGTGACTTCAGAATTTAGTAAAGAGAAAATTAGTGAATTATTGCTGTCTAAGAGTGTGGATGAGCAGGTTGTAAATGAGTTTATTGCATTATTAAAAAGTTGTGAGTTGGCAAGGTATTCTCCGAGTACGATTGCTGAGATGCAGAATGATTATAATAAAGCAGCCGAAGTTATTTCGTTAATCGATAAACAGTTTAGATCATGATTCGAGGTTATAAAATTTTATATAAAAGTATTGTGCTCGTCCTTTTCTTGTTAATTTCTGTTTCAGGATTAGCACAGCAGGAGTCTTCATTTCAAGAAGGAAATGATTTTTATCACGACGGTGAATATCAAGAAGCTATAGATGCATATTTAAAGGCAGAAAAAGGGAATCTTCACTCTGTAGCATTGTATTATAACTTAGCTAATTCATATTATAAATTGAATGAAATAGCACCGAGCATTTATTATTATGAAAAAGCTTTATTGTTGAATCCTGACGATGAGGATGTAAAAAACAACTTAAAGTTCGCTCAACAAATGACTGTTGATGCTATTGAAGTATTACCACAAGTAGGGATAGATAAGATTTTTGGGAAATTAATTAATAAGTTCTCTTACGCAACATGGGCGATTTTAGCTATTGTCTTTATGGTTTTGTTTGTGTTAGCTTTCTTACTTTATTATTTTGCTAATTACCATACTAAGAAGCGAGTATTTTTCGCTATCAGTATAATTTTCATGATAGCTTCTATTGGTAGTTTTGTATTTGCACATTCTCAATATGGAGCTGTAAATGCTAAAGATCCTGCTATAATATTTGCAAAAGGAACACCAGTTATGTCCGAACCAAACATGGGGAGTACTGAGGTTTTTTTACTACACGAAGGAACCAAAGTAAACGTTTTAGATACCGTTGGAGAATGGAAGAAAATTAGGCTTACAGACGGTAAAATCGGTTGGTTGCCAAGCAGTGAGATAAAAATAATCAAAGATTTTTAGTTGTTCCTTAACAGAAAAATCAATAACAAATATTATCTTTACATTTATTGTAATGTAATTTGCTAGCATTGGATACAAATAAGAAAATATTTGTTTGTTTTTTTTTATTCATATTCTGCTCTTTCTTGATAACACCGGCAATTTTAACGGTAGTAGAGAAAGGTGCAGATATAGCCTATTATTATAATTTAGCAGAAGAAGAAAAGAAAGATACCAATACAAATGGGTTGAAAGAAGTTAAAGAAATGCCTTACCCTAAGGACTTAAACTTACAGCTCTCCCAGATTTCTAAGAAAAAAGAAAATTATTTTTACTACTTCAAGCGCCATTACGATCAAGTAATGGATGTTATTATACCGCCTCCAGAGGCCTTTACTGTATAATTAATTAGATCAGAATTCATTTTTGAAATTACGAATAGTTCAGCATAAATTTTTGTTTAACTCAGTTAGTACATCAGTAATGAAATAAATAGGATCTAATTTATTATAGTTTCGTTTTTCAAATAAGATTTATAGTAAAGTTTCAATAGGCTTTCGCGTTACGCGGAGGTATAATATAGTTAGATATGTTTAAACATTTAAAAAAAGATTTACCGGCTAGTCTTGTCGTATTTTTTGTAGCCCTTCCATTATGTCTGGGAATTGCATTGGCCAGTGGAGCGCCATTGTTTTCTGGTTTGATAGCTGGAATTGTAGGAGGGATTGTAGTAGGAAGCTTGAGTGGTTCGTCCATAGGAGTTAGTGGACCAGCAGCAGGTTTAGCAGTTATAGTTTTAGCTGCGATAGCTAATTTAGGATTCGAGAACTTTTTAGTAGCAGTAATTATTGGTGGTGCGCTTCAAATCTTATTGGGAGTGTTAAAAGCTGGTATTATTGGATATTATTTCCCTTCGTCTGTAATTAAAGGAATGTTGGCAGCCATAGGTATTATTATCTTTTTAAAACAAATTCCTCATGCATTTGGATATGATTCTGATTATGAGGGAGATTTAAATTTCTTCCAAATGGATGGAGAGAATACGTTTTCAGCAATAGGAGCAATGTTTGATTTTATTTCTCCTGGAGCTCTTTTAGTAACGTGTATTTCGCTACTCATTTTATTATTTTGGGAGAAAGTTTTATCAAAAAAACACGATATATTTAAAATTATACCAGGG
Source organism: Joostella sp. (assembly GCF_048266025.1). Taxonomy (NCBI): domain Bacteria; kingdom Pseudomonadati; phylum Bacteroidota; class Flavobacteriia; order Flavobacteriales; family Flavobacteriaceae; genus Joostella; species Joostella sp. The sequence continues at coordinate 954,395 of NZ_JBLXAF010000001.1, forward strand.
CCGTTAGTAGCAGTAGTTGTAGGTATTTTATATTATATGTTTGTAGATCCAACTTCTTCGCTTGCAATAGCAAAAAATCATTTAGTTTCTGTACCAGTTCCAGAGAGTGCAACAGATTTTATGAGTCAGTTTACATTCCCTAATTTTGGAGCGATTACAAATCCGCAAGTATGGGTTGCAGGGGTAACAATTGCTATTGTGGCTAGTTTAGAAACACTATTGTGTGTAGAAGCTACAGATAAGTTAGATCCAGAGAAAAGAACAACTCCAACAAATAGAGAGCTTTTTGCTCAGGGAACAGGAAATATTGTTTCTGGACTTATTGGAGGGCTTCCAATTACACAAGTAATTGTTCGTAGTTCTGCGAACCTTCAATCAGGAGGTAAGACAAAATTATCAGCAATTATTCATGGATTTTTATTGCTAGGATCGGTAATTTTGATTCCGTTGTTACTTAATAAAATTCCATTAGCAGTATTAGCTGCAATTTTATTAATTGTAGGTTATAAACTAGCAAAACCAGCTTTATTTAAGCAAATGTTTAAGTTAGGAAGTGAGCAGTTTATTCCTTTTATTGTAACTGTTTTCGGTGTAGTGTTTACAGATTTATTAGTAGGAATCGGTTTAGGATTGGCCGTAGGGATTACAATAATTCTAATTAAAAATTATCAAAATTCACATTTCTTGCATATTCAGAAAACAGAAGATGGAAGTCATGTTGTTAAAATGACTTTAGCAGAAGAGATTTCTTTTCTTAATAAAGGCGCTATTTTAAAGGAGCTTAATGCACTTCCAGAAGATACATTGTTGGAATTGGATGTGAGTAAGACTTTGCGATTAAATTATGATATTTTAGAAATTCTTGATGATTTTGCTATTAAAGCTAAAGATAAAAATATTGAAGTTAAATTGATTTCCGATAAAGGAGTTCTTTACAATCCGAAAAGTTTTACTGAATTTTTTAGATCAAAAAATAGAAAAGCGGCTTAATTGTTTATTTAAAAAAGTTTAATTTTAGAAAAAATATATAAATATGAATTTAGAAACGGTATTCGATAATAATAAAAAGTGGATTCAATCTAAACTCGATGTAGACTCAAATTATTTTGAAGAATTAGGGAAAGGGCAAAGTCCTGAGCTATTGTATATAGGATGTTCTGATAGTAGAGTTACAGCTGAAGATTTAATGGGTTTAACACCGGGTGAAGTTTTTGTACATAGAAATATTGCAAACATGGTGGTAGGTACAGATTTAAATGCAATGTCTGTATTAGATTATGCTGTTAATCATTTAAAAGTAAACCATGTTGTAGTATGTGGTCATTATTCTTGCGGTGGAGTGAAAGCAGCTATGCAATCTGCTGATTTAGGAATTTTAAATCCATGGTTAAGAAATATTCGTGATGTGTATCGTTTACATAAAACCGAATTAAATGCTATTGAGGATGAAGATAAACGTTACGATCGTTTAGTTGAATTAAACGTTCAAGAGCAATGCGTAAACCTTATTAAGACGGCTACAGTACAAAAAGCATATAGAGATAGAAGCTTAAAAGTACATGGTTGGGTGTTTGATATTCACACAGGAAAGTTAATCGACTTAAAGATTGATCTTGATGGTATTTTAAATAATATCATGGAGATTTATCACTTAGACTAAAGTAAGAGATATCAAAATCAAATAATATTTTATATCATCATTTGTTTTTGTGATGATATTGAGGGCAAAAAAAATCCTGCGGAGTTTTCTCCGCAGGATTTTTTGCTTTCTACTGTTATATATCTTAGTTGTTCTTTTAAAGATGTATCCTTTTAGCCTTTGTGTTGTATACTTTATAGATTTCTTCTTTTATTTCTAACCTAAAGTTCATCTCTGTTTTAATTTTAATCTCCAATTTATAAGGCTTTAAGTTAGTTATTCTGGTTGTAGTGCATTATTATTTAAATTTTATTCTATATTTCTTGAATTAATAATGAAATATTTTTAATATAATGTCATCTGTTTCTTATAATTTTATTTTTAGTTACATTATTTTGTTATACATTATGACCGCATAAATACTTGTTTTTTAGGTATATGTCTAATTTTCGCACGACTTCGTAAGAAAATTCGAAATAAATAAAAGAATTTAGTGAATGAAGAATTTTTTCTCCAATTTTAAAAATGATGCTTTTGGAGGTATCACAGCAGGAATAGTAGCATTACCACTAGCGTTAGCTTTTGGTGTTAGTTCAGGGTTAGGTCCTAGCGCGGGACTTTATGGAGCTATATTTTTAAGTTTCTTTGCAGCGCTATTTGGCGGAACTAATACACAGATTTCTGGCCCAACTGCTCCGATGACTGCTGTAAGTATGGTCGTAATAGCAAGTATTATTGGCGCTAATGATGGGGATGTTGCGCAAGCTTTACCTGCTATCTTAGCTGTTTTTCTCCTAGCGGGATTGATGCAAGTAGCGTTCGGACTTGCTGGTGTTGGAGTGTATATTAAATATATACCATATCCTGTAGTTTCTGGTTTTATGACCGCTATTGGAGTAATTATTTTGATTACCCAATTGCTCCCAATGGTTGGGTACTATCCTAAAGAAGATAAAGCTTTTGTGAGTGAGTTTACTCCCTATGCTGAGGAGATATTATTAGATAGGATTTTAAAGGAAGAAGCCGGAGAAGGTATTTTGGTGCTAGATGATTTTAAAGAAACAGTAAGTAGAGCTGAAGAAATTGATGATGATAAGATCCATACTGAAGCTGTTGTATTAGCTAAAAAATCTGCTTCTGGTGTCATAGGAGCTATTAAGACTTTTCCTCGTGCTTTGAACAATATAAATTGGTTAGAACTTGCTTTAGGACTGATTACCATATTCATTATATACGGATTTAAGCGAATTACAACCGCTATTCCAAGCACATTAGTTTCATTATTAGTGGTCTCTGGAGCGGCAATGATATTAGGATTAGATTATCGTCCCATACAAGAGATTCCTGGAGGATTCCCAATTCCACACTTCGAAATATTTACATCGTTTAGTATCTCCTCTATATTGCCTTATATTTTCACTGCTTTTACTTTGGCGTTATTAGGAGGTATTGACTCGCTATTAACTTCTGTTGTTGCCGATAATATGACTAAAACAAAACATAAACCTAATAAAGAATTAATAGGACAAGGTATTGGTAATAGTATAGCCGCCTTATTTGCTGGATTGCCTGGGGCTGGAGCAACCATAAGAACAGTAGTTAATATTAAAGCAGGAGGTGCAACGCGTCTTTCTGGTATGATGGCTGGAATTCTTTTACTGATTGTATTATTAGCATTAGGTCCTATTGCATCTAAGATTCCTGCTGCTGTTTTAGCAGGTATTTTGGTTACAGTAGGTCTTGGAGTTATGGATTATAAGGGATTAAAAGCAATTCCGAATATGCCAAAAAGTGAAGTTTTTATAATGGTAACGGTAATGTTACTTTCTACTTTTTGGAATTTAGTATACGCTGTAGGGATCGGTTTGGTGATTGCTGCTTTGGTGTTTATGAAGAAAATTGGAGATCATACAGCACAAGCATCTGATGTAAAAATGTTAAAAGAAGAAGACTGGAAAGATGAGATGGATTTCCCAGAAAGCTTGAAAGAGGAAGTCTTTATTAAGCATTTAAAAGGGCCTCTTTTCTTTGGGTTTACGAGTGAATTCCAACACCTTTCATCTCAAATCCCTATGACTGCTTCTCATGTGGTTATCAGAATGGATAAAGTTCCCTATATGGATCAGTCTGGAGTGTATGCAATGGAAGATGTGTTGATAGAACTCAGTAGTGCCAATATAGAAATTTTATTTGTAGATGTTAATAAGCAGCCTAGATATCTAATGGAAAGAGTCTCTCTGATTCCAAGATTAGTGCCAGAAAATCATGTTTTTAAAGATTTTAATGAGTGCTTGCTCTATATAAAAATGAATGTAAAGGATGAATATCCTAAGAAGTAAGGGTAAGGCTGAATTATTAAGATGTTTCTTTTAGAACCCAGTCAAAAACAAAATTTCCGATACTTTTTACAGGTTCATAAGTAGCGGAGTTTTCGAGGGTTTTCTGGTTTATAAACTCTATTGTTTGGTTAGAACGGTCTATAAAAATTAAGATGGCTCCAAGGATAATAGCAATCTTTAATCCTCCAAAAACGCCTCCTGAAATCCTATTTAAGAGTCCTAAAGCGGCTAGATTAGCTATTTTGGTAAGGAGCTTTCCAATTAAAGAAACAGCTAATATTATTAATATAAATGTAATTGCAAAAGCAGTGAGGCTAATGTATTTTTCATCCCAGCTAACCTGTTCTTTTAAATAGTCTCCAATAAAATAGGAAAAATGGATGGCGCCATATATACCTAATACTAAAGCAATCAAGGAAGCTATTTCAATGAAAAGACCTTTCATAAAACCACGCACTAAGCCAAATAGAATAAGTCCGCCAATAATAATATCTATAAAGTTCATGCAATGATTGCTTTTCAACAAATATAAATCTTTTTTTAAATTATAATTAAGACCATAATTGATGGCCTCTTTAATCGCGGATAAAGAATTAATGTTAACGGTTAAATACTTATGGATTAACTTTCTATTTTTGTACAAAATTGAAAGATGGCAAGAGACGAGGTATTAAAGATGAAATGGGATTTGTTGGTTACTAAATTATCCAATCAGTTTGCTGATGGAGATGAGTTAGAGCTTGACGGAGTTATATATTTAATAGGTGTTCAGGAACTTGGGCAACTAAATAGAAAGTTTAAAAAAGACGAGAAGCTTAATTTAATGCATATTGCTATTTGTAGACTTTTAGAGCCTTATGGTTATTATGAGTTTGATTTTTTTGATGATGATGGTTGGCCGCATTATACTATAAAAGAACAATTGCCAGTGCTTAAAGCAGGAGAGCAATCTGTATTAATGAAAGAAGCGATTGTTCAATATTTTATAGAAGGTGGTTATATCGAGTAATTTTTAAAAGTATTATTAAAAAATGGTTTTTAAAAAGAATTATAAGTTCGAGGAAACTACATTATATTCTTTAGAAATCTTTAAATTTGCCCTTCCAAAGAAAAGTTGGTTATGATAGATACTATTAAGGAACATATCGGAAAAGTAAATAGCTTTACAGCTGCTACTTTAGATGAGGTTGAAGCATTTAGAATTGAATATTTAGGAAAAAAAGGATTGTTAAATGATTTTTTTGCTGAATTTAAAAATGTTCCTAATGAACAGAAAAAAGAATTTGGACAGGTAATTAACCAGTTGAAAACTTCTGCTCAAGAAAAGGTTAATTCTCTAAAAGAAGCCTTAGAAAATAATGACGCAGATAGTAATCAATATGGAGATTTAACTCGTCCTGGAATGCCATTAGAGCTTGGAGGGAGACATCCAATTTCTATCGTTAAGAATCAAATTATAGATATCTTTTCTCGTATCGGGTTTAATGTTTCTGAAGGACCAGAAATTGAAGACGATTGGCATAATTTCACAGCTTTAAATTTACCTGAATATCATCCAGCAAGAGATATGCAGGATACTTTTTTTGTACAAAAAGATCCAGATGTTCTATTGCGTACACACACATCTTCTGTGCAAGTGCGCTACATGGAAAATAACAAGCCACCAATTAGAACAATTTCTCCAGGTCGTGTATTCAGAAATGAAGCAATTTCTTCACGTTCTCATTGTTTCTTTCACCAAGTGGAAGGTCTTTATATAGATAAAGGAGTTTCTTTTGCAGACTTAAAGCAGACATTGCAGTATTTTACTACCGAAATGTTCGGAAAATCTAAAATTCGCTTACGTCCTTCTTACTTCCCATTTACAGAGCCAAGTGCAGAGGTGGATGTATATTGGGGTTTAGAAACAGAAACCGATTATAGAATGACTAAAGGTACGGGTTGGTTAGAAATTATGGGTTGTGGTATGGTAGATCCAAATGTATTGGAAAACTGTGGGATCGATTCTAAAGAATATTCAGGATTCGCCTTTGGAATGGGGATTGATAGAATTGCATTGTTACTACATCAAATATCTGATATTAGAATGCTTAGTGAAAATGATATTCGTTTTTTAAAGCAATTTAAATCTGTATTATAAATAATATTACTGATGAAAAAAGATATTGAAATACCAGTTGCAGAAGAAGTTTATATCGCCGCTGTAAATGAGTGGGATGAAAAACACCTATCTAAAACATGGTATATTTATCTTATTAATAATCGAAATACCCCTTTGGAGGCTTCTCTTCTTGTTTCCAAAGGGTATGCCGAAGAAATGAAAACTACAACCATGCGCCATGGTCTTGGTGATCTGGATGCAAAATCTTTTCGTAAAGTAGAACTTCTTCATGAGGATCTTTTTAAATTAGAAAATGAATTCTTTTTAACTTTTTTTGCAGACAATAAGCTATATGAAAGAAATTTTATTTTTGATGCACATCAGATCTCGGAGAGTAATCAAATCAATATTCCTTTAATGGATGTGGAGGGAGTTTTAGCTAGATAAATCCCATAAAACATATTATTTGTTCGGTGTAATCACTATTATAATTGATTAACCCTATTTTTATTTATCTGAAATAGTTGTTATTAGCTTAAAATTATTATTTTCGTTTAATGAATATATTCTATGTAATAAATAGATTATATATATTGCTTGATTTAATAGTTTTAGAGGTAGTAATTTTATTATGAATTTATGGTTTTTTACAGATGATAGAGATGAGATAACAAAACTTCGATTCTTAGCACTTTGCGTGATTATCTCTGCTTTTTTGTTTGAAACATATGATGAGTTAGTGCTCAATGGTAATTTTATAAAAGGTTGTGTAGATGTACTTATAACTCTTATTATATTATCTTTATTAGTGTTAAATAGATTTAAGGTCATTTCATTAAAGGTGATTTTAACTATCGTAATGTATTGTATTCTTCTTTTTATAACTTTTTCAGCACCAATTGAAGGGATACATAATTTAGATTCAGCAATTACATTTTTTGTAAAGGGGGAGCTTATTTTTGTTTTATTAATTGTTGGGATGGGGGTTTTAGTTGATCCTCTTCATATAAACTATTGCATAGCATTAAATCTAATTTTTGCAACTTTCTTGGTTTATTACTTGTTTACAATCGATTTACATATTCCAACTCCTAAATTATTTTATTATCTAGTGATTTCATCTGGGTCTGGTATTATAGCAAAGCGTTTGTATGTCCATCTATTAAGTCTTCAGTCTAAGTTAAGAGAAGCTAATAATGATATTACTCTTAAGAACGACAGACTTATTCGGGTAAATAAATCTAACCAAGAGTTGTTTGTAATATTGGGTCATGATATGAAAACTCCTTTTGTTCATATTAGAATGTTGTTAGATTTAATGGAACGTGCAGATTTTTCTAAAGATAAGTTTGATAAGTATAAAGCAATGCTTGATGAAGCTACTGCTAATGGAAGTAAATTACTTAGAAATTTATTGGAGTGGGTGCATAACAATTCTTTAGAGCATGAAATGAAAATCACACCTTTCCCACTTCATTCTTTAGTTGAAGAAGAGATAGAAATGTTTAAAAACACATATATATCTAAAGAGGTCAAGATTGTTAATTTAATCCCTAAAGATCTTATTATAAATGCGGATATGAATATGTCTTCAGTAATTATTAGAAACTTACTTTCTAATGCTATAAAATATTCTCATGTAAATTCTAAGATTGAAATTGGAGTAAGAGATATTAATAAGAGCCTTCATATTTATGTAAAAGATTTTGGAGTAGGTGTTAGTGAAGCTGTTTTAGAGAAAATCAAGAAAAATATAAAAGTGTCTTCCATGCCAGGAACTATGAATGAGCAGGGTACGGGCTTAGGAATAAATATTTGTAAACAATTAGCGTATCATCATGGTGGTGATATTACTGTTGCTGCAGATGATGAGGTAGGTAGTACATTTATTTTTATTCTCCCTCAATAAAACAAATATTTTTTTCTACTTGAATTATTTCTTCACTATATTTAACATATATTAGTTCCTTTCCCCTTTTTTTAGATTTCCCCCACACATATTTATAAGTTAATAATGAGCGTTTTAAGCGCTTTTTAAGTTCTTTGATAGATTTAACAAACTATTAACGACTGTTTAGTTCGGTATTATCCGAACTAGAGTTAATTTTGCGCTCTTATTTAGGCACTATGTTAATAGATGAAAAATTAAATAAAGTAAAGGCAGAGCTTATTGAAGAGATGGGAGTGTATTTTGAGTGTCAAGATATATTATCTCCATTGTCTTCAAGGATTTTTGCCTATTTAGCTTTAGCGGGAGATGATGGCGTTACCTTCGATGAAATTTTAGAAGAGTTAAAGATTAGCAAGAGCTCAGCTTCTACTAATCTTCAGCTTTTACAGTCTATGGGTAGAGTTGGATATTACACTAAGCCTGGAGATCGTAAGAGATATTTTAAAGTTTCGTTTGATAATATGGTGAACCGTTTAGATGATAAAATTAATTCTTGGAAAAAAGAAAAGGAGTTACATATCAAAGTGCTCGATTATCGTCATAAGGTTTTGTTAGCAAACGATAAAATCGACCGTGAAATAGAAAATAGAAAAGATTTATCATATAACAAACACTATATAGAGTTTGTGGATAGGATGATCGAAAATTTGCATAAATTAAAAAGTAATTTAATAACTGTCAACCAAGATAAATAATGGGTTCAAAATTATATTCAAGAATTATATTAATGGGACTTTCAGTAGTCTTATTAAGTTGTGGAGGTAAGAAAGAGCAGGATCAAAGTCAAGCGCAAAAGGCCATGCCATTTCCTACTGTTAAAGTAGAAAGTAAAGAAATTACAGGTTATAAGACCTACCCAACAAGCATAGAGGGGGTTCTTAATAGTGATGTGCGTGCTAAAGTTTCTGGTTACATCAAAGAGGTTTTAGTAGATGAAGGAGAGAAAGTGAGTAAGGGACAGACTTTGTTTAGACTAGAAACAGAATCTTTAAGTCAAGACGCACAAGCTGCACAGGCTAGCGTTAATGTGGCGCAGGTTAATGTAGATAAGTTGAAGCCACTTGTAGAGAAAGGGATCATCAGTAAAGTGCAATTGGAAACAGCAAAAGCAAACTTAGAGCAAGCAAAAAGTAATTATAGTAGTATTAATGCTAGTATTGGTTACGCAACTGTTAAAAGTTCTGTGGATGGGTATGTAGGTGCTATTCCTTTCAGAGAAGGTACTCTTGTGAGTCCAAATGATCAAACACCATTAACAACGGTTTCAGATATTAAGCAGGTTTATGCTTACTTTTCTATGAATGAAGAAGATTACATTGATTACATTCAGAACACAAAAGGAGATACTCGTCAAGAAAAACTAGATAATTTCCCTGAGATAGATCTTGTTTTAGCAAATGGAGCTTTATATCCACATAAAGGAAAAATTAAAACTGTAACAGGGCAAATCAATCAGAATACTGGTACGGTTAGTTTTAGAGCGACTTTTGATAATCCAAATTCATTGCTAACTAATGGGAATAGTGGAACAATAAAAATTCCAACTATATATAAAGATCAGCCGGTTATTTCTCAAGAATCTACATTTGAACAACAAGGTCAAGTGTTAGTTTATCATGTGAATGATGAAAATAAAGTTTCATCAGAAGTAATAAAAATTAGTGATGAGATAGACAATCTATATGTTGTGAAATCTGGAGTAAAAGTAGGAGATGTGATTGTTGCAAAGGGAGTAGGGAAACTAAGAGAAGGGATGCTTATTGCTCCCCAAGAAGTTTCTTACGACAGTATAGTCAAGCCAATAAAAACTTTATTTAGAAACTAGAAGCTTAAAACATAAGATATGCTAAAGACATTTATTGAGAGACCTGTATTGTCTACAGTAATCTCTATTATATTAGTAATATTAGGGGTTTTAGGGGTTATTTCACTCCCTATAGAACAGTATCCTGATATTGCTCCAGCTACGGTTCAAGTAAATGCTACTTATCCTGGAGCGAGTGCAGAAACAATATTAGAGAGTGTTATTGTTCCGATTGAGGAGCAAATAAACGGAGTGGAAGGGATGACTTATATCACTTCAACAGCTACAAACTCTGGAACAGCTAATATTACTGTTTATTTTGATGAAGATACAGATCCAGATATTGCCGCGGTAAACGTTCAGAATAGAGTTTCGAGAGCAAACTCTTTATTACCACAAGAGGTGGTTCAAACAGGGGTAATTACACAAAAGCAGCAAACAAGTTCGTTGATGTTTATATCATTCTATTCAACGAATAAAGATTACGATGCTACTTATTTACAGAATTACCTTAAGATTAACGTAATTCCAGAATTACAGCGTGTTAAAGGGGTTGGAGACGTTAATGTGTTTTCGCAGCAGGATTATGCAATGCGTCTTTGGTTAAAGCCAGAGAAGCTAGCTGCTTATAACCTAATTCCAACAGATGTTGTTGCAGCATTGACCGAACAAAGTTTGGAGGCTGCTGCCGGATCTTTAGGAGAGAATAATGGAGAGGCATTTTCATATGTTATTAAATATAGTGGACGTTTTAAGACCGAAACTCAATATGAGGATATTATTATAAAGGCGTTAGGCGATGGTCAGTATTTAAGACTTAAGGATGTAGCCGATGTAGAATTAAATGCGCAATCTTATGCTGCAAATTCTGTTACAAAAGGCTTCCCTAGTATAAACATGGCAATTTATCAGACTAAAGGTTCTAATGCACAAGAGATTATAGAAACTATTCAAGGGAAATTAGATGATCTAAAACCTACTTTTCCAAAAGGAGTTGAGCTATTTATTCCATATAATACGAATGACTTTTTAACAGCGTCTATAGAAAAAGTAGTACATACGCTAGTAGAAGCCTTTATATTGGTTTTTATTGTTGTATTTATCTTCTTACAAGATTTCCGTTCAACACTTATTCCTGCAATTGCAGTTCCAGTGGCGATTATTGGAACGTTCTTTTTCCTGAATGTTTTTGGATATTCTATAAACCTATTAACGTTATTTGCATTAGTACTGGCAATTGGTATTGTCGTCGATGATGCCATTGTGGTCGTCGAGGCCGTCCATGCAAAAATTGAGGAAGGGAATTCTGAGTCCGCGAAATCTGCAACCATCGATGCGATGCATGAAATTTCTGGAGCTATTATTTCGATTACATTAGTAATGGCGGCCGTATTTATTCCAGTAACCTTTATTCAAGGTCCTACAGGGGTATTTTATGAGCAATTCGGTATTACACTTATTGTGGCGATCATGATTTCTGCAGTAAATGCATTAACCTTGAGTCCTGCATTATGTGCATTATTGCTAAAAACACATACAGAGGAAGAAAAGAAGAACACTTCTTTCTTACAACGATTTTATGATGGTTTTAATAGAGGATTTAACGCTATAACTCAGCGTTATGGTAAATCCCTAGGGTTTTTATATAAGCATAAATGGATTACAGGAGTTGCTTTACTGGCATCTATAGCGGGTATTGTATGGGTTTCTTCAACAACACCTACAGGTTTTGTGCCTAGTGAAGACCGTGGAATTATTTTTGCCAATGTTGAATTGCCTCCAGGTTCTTCAATTGATAGAACAGGAGAAGTTAATAGATTATTATATGAAAAAACCAAAGATCTTCCTGGAGTAGAAGGAGTATCTGTAATTAGTGGTTTTAGTTTGCTAGGAGGTAGAGGTAGTAACTACGGATTAGGTTTTATAAAATTAGATGATTGGGAGAAACGTGGTGAAGATTCTCTTTCTGTAGATGCTCTTACTAAAAAACTCTTCGGTTTGGCGGCTTCTATTCCTGAAGCAAATATTGTCTTCTTTGCTCCGCCGAGTATACCTGGATTTGGAGTTTCCTCTGGGTTTGAGGTTAACCTTTTAGATAAATCAGGAGGTGCTTTTACAGAGCTGGATCAAACTAATCGTGATTTTATGACTGCCTTAATGCAGCATCCTGAAATACAATATGGGCAATCGTCATTCAATACAAGATATCCACAGTACGAAATGGAAATCAACGTTCCATTGGCTAAAGAAAAAGGAGTCCCTATAAACTCTATATTTTCAACATTACAGGGGTATATAGGAGGTATTTATGCATCCGATTTCTCAAGATTTGGAAAGCAGTATCGTGTATACTTACAAACACTTCCTGAGAATAGAGATAATAAAGATGCTCTTAACGGTCTTTATGTTAGGACAGGAGAAGGAGAAATGGCTCCAATTACACAGTTTGTAAAACTGAAGAGAGTATATGGACCGCAATCTGTAACAAGATTTAATCTTTTTAACTCATCAAAAGTAACTGGAGCAACAAATCCAGGATTTAGTACAGGGGATGCTATTGCTGTTGTAGAAGCAGAGGCTACAAAGCTACCAGCAAATTATGATATTGCTTACTCTGGATTAACAAGAGAAGAGGTGAGTGCCGGAAGTCAGACGATTTTAATCTTCATTTTAAGTATTGTCTTTGTATACTTCTTATTAGCGGCACAATATGAGAGTTATCTATTACCATTCTCTGTTATTTTCTCTCTTCCATTAGGGGTTTTTGGAGCTTACTTTACTACGAAAGTGGTAGGATTGGAAAACAATATATATTTCCAGATTGCATTGATAATGTTAATTGGATTACTGGCGAAGAATGCAATTCTTATTGTAGAGTTTGCGCTCCAGAGACGTAAAAATGGTGAAAGCTTATCTGAAGCAGCTATACATGGAGCAAAAGCGAGACTTCGACCTATTTTAATGACTTCATTTGCATTTATCTTAGGATTGATGCCGCTAGCATTAGCAGGTGGTGTAGGAGCAGCAGGAAATAGATCAATTGGTACAGGAGCTGTTGGTGGAATGTTAATAGGTACCATTTTAGGAGTATTTTTTATTCCGATATTGTTTGTAATCTTTCAATGGTTACAAGAACGTATTTCTGGAGCACCAAAAGTAGCAGTAGAACCTCATGATAACTCAAATTAAGATGAAGAATTTAAAGAAATATAGAATCTTATTAGGTCTTAGTATTCCATTGCTTTTGCAGTCTTGCTTTGTAGCTAAGAATTACGAAAGGCCTGAAGTAGAGACCGAAAACTTATATAGAACTGATAATATTTCTCAGGATAGCACTTCTTTAGGAATGGTTTCTTGGCGTGAATTGTTTCAAGATCCAATTTTGGAGAAACATATAGAAACTGCATTAGAGAACAATCTAGATATTAGAATGGCAGTTCAGCAAATTGTTGCTTCGGAGGCTTATTTAAAACAAGGAAAGGCTGGTAATTATCCAACACTTGGTGTTAATGGGTCGGTTACGCGTCAGCAGAACTCAGAGAATAGCCAGTTTGGTAGTATTTTCAGTGAGCCATATGAGCAGTATGATTTGACTGCAAATATTTCTTGGGAAGCAGATATCTGGGGTAAAATACGAAGTAACAAAAGAGCTTTTGAAGCTACTTATTTACAAACCTTAGAAGCACATAAAGCTGTTAAAACAGAATTAATTGCTGCTATAGCTTCTACTTACTATCAATTACTTTCTTTGGATGAACAATTAGAAATCACCAATGAAACGATTGAGAATAGAAAAGGAAGTTTAGAGACTACAAAAGCTTTAAAGGAAGCAGGATTAGTTACTGAGGTAGGAGTTAAACAAACGGAAGCGCAATTGTATACTGCACAGGCTATAAAGATTGATCTTGAGAACAATATAAAATTATTGGAGAACTCTTTTTCTATTCTTTTAGCTGAGCCACCGCATGCTATTGAAAGAGGAGTTTTAGATGCCCAAAAAATTGATTCTGAATTAACAACAGGGGTGCCATATTTGTTATTGCAAAACAGACCAGATGTAGCTTCAGCGGAATATGGATTGGTAAATGCTTTTGAGCTTACTAATGTAGCTAGAAGTAGCTTTTATCCCTCTATTACATTAGGTGCTAGCGTAGGTTTTCAGAGTTTAAACTTTGATAACTGGATAGATGCGAGTTCTATTTTTAATTCTTTGGTAGCTGGTTTAGCACAACCAATTTTGAATGGAAGAAAAATACGTACACAATTTGAAGTTTCTAAAGCTCAACAAGAACAAGCACTTTTAAATTATAAGAAAACACTGTTGGTTGCTGGAAGAGAGGTGTCTGATGCATTGTATGATTATGATGCTGCTACAGGAAAAATTGAAGTCAGACAAAAAGAATATGAAGCTTATAATTTAGCAACACAATATTCAGAAGAGTTATTAAATCAAGGTTTAGTTAACTACCTTGAGGTGCTTACAGCTAGAGAGAATTCATTAAATTCTGAATTATTATTGGTTCAGAATAAGTATTACCGTTTAAACTCTATTGTCACTCTATATCAAGCCTTAGGAGGCGGTTGGCAATAAGACTTTCATAAAATATATAGACATTGTGCCCTTACTTATTGTAAGGGCTTTTTGTTTTTAATAATTAAAAGGTGTTAATTAGAGTTTTTAAACTCAACTCATGAATATTAATCAACTTTCACAAGAACAAATAAAAGCAGAGCAAGCCCGATTTATGACTAAAGTATACGGATGGATGTCTGGAGCTTTGATTATAACAGGTTTAATAGCAGCTTGGGTTGCTAATACAGAAGAAATTGTAAATGTTATTTTTAGTAATAAATTATATTTCTACGGATTGCTTATTGCAGAATTTGCTGCTGTTGCCTATTTAAGCGCTGCAATTAATAGGATAAGTGCAAATACTGCAATCGCTGTGTTTATAGGGTATGCTATATTAAACGGATTAACGTTTTCTGTTATCTTTCTTGCTTTTACTTCAGAGTCTATAGCTACTACTTTTTATATTACTGCAGGAACCTTTGGAGCTATGAGTGTTTATGGATATTATACTAAAACCGACCTAACTTCAGTTGGGAATATAGCTTTTATGGGCTTAATTGGGATTATTATAGCATCAATTGTCAATTTCTTTTTCCAGAATGAAATGTTGTATTGGATTGTGACGTATGCAGGTGTTTTAATTTTTGTAGCGTTAACTGCTTATGATACTCAGAAGATAAAACGAATGAATATCATTGGGAATGAGGGAACAGAAGAAGATACAAAAGAAGCTGTTATGGGAGCTTTAACACTTTACCTAGACTTTATAAACCTATTTCTATTCTTGCTGAGAATTTTTGGAAGAAGGAAATAACCTTTATCGGTTGAGCGTTTCTTTTCTTTCTTAAATTGAAATATTCTTCAAATTATTGATGATAAAAAAGTATCATTCTTTGTTATTTCTTGTGTAGAAAAAACTCTGTTATTAATGTAGTTTGCAATCAGTAAAATTATTGTGATTGCTTACTATAAGCATTCTGCGGTATAAAATGAGATATATAAACAGCGATATTTTTGCAAATTGATATTCACTATTTACTTGTTTTAATCTTGAATGATAGTGTTGATTTAATAAAATGCTTGAATTAGTAGAACTACTGATGTATCTGAGTTATTAAAATTCTTCAATAAATTGAAACCGAATTATTATGAATAGAGTGTTGTATATAATGTGTTGTCTTGTATTTTGTGGAGTTGCTTTAGGGAACGCACAAGAAAAGGAGATGGACGAACTGTGGGGTGGATTAAATAATAATACCGTAGATAAAAAAACGCTTTTTTCTGAAGGAAATTACGCTATGTTTATTCACTGGGGTATTTATTCGGAATTAGCTGGGGTATGGCAGGACACTACTTATTATGGAATTTCAGAATTTTTAATGGATAAAAGACGAGCAGGTATTCCTGTTGATGTTTATAAAAAGCAAGCAAGTAAATTTAATCCAGAAAATTTTAATCCTGACGAAATTGTAAAACTCGCAAAAGATGCAGGGATGAAATATATTATAATCACTGCCAAACATATCGATGGTTTTGCGATGTATGATTCTAAAGTAAGCGATTTTAATATTGTTAAAGCTACGCCATATGGAAAAGACCCGATGAAAGCTTTACAAGAAGCTTGCGAACGAGAAGGACTCGGTTTCGGCTTTTATTATGCGCAATATTTAGACTGGACATTTCCTGGAGGGAAAGGAGGTCCTACTAAAGATAGTCAAGGGAATCCTGTAGATTTTGGATATTACTTTGAAAATAAATGTTTGCCTCAAGTTCGAGAAATCACCCAAAATTATGGAGATTTAACTTTGCTTTGGTTTGATACGCCTGGACAGATGGAAAGGAAGTATGTAGAGAAACTTATAGCAGAAGTTAAGAATAATCAACCCAACGCTTTAGTTTCTGGAAGGGTAGGACATGGATTAGGAGATTATAATACATTTGGAGACATGCATATTCCAGTACTCAATGTAGATGGATTATGGGAATCTGTAGATGTAACGAATGATAGTTGGGGTTACACATGGTATGATAAAAATTGGAAAACACCTAAGCAGATTTTAATTAATACAATTTCTACTATTGCTAGAGGAGGAACATATATGCTGAATATAGGTCCTAAAGGAGATGGTTCTATCCCTAAAGCTGTAAAAGCTAGTTTAGAGAGTTCTGGATCTTGGATAAAAAGGCATCCTAGTGTTATTTATGGAGCAAAGCCTTCTCCTTGGAAAAAAGCATTTTCTTGGGGAGATGTAACAGTTCATAATAATACTATTCAGTTATGTGTTTTTGATTGGCCAGAAAATGGAAAATTAGAGTTTTACGGACTAGAGA
Organism: Joostella sp.; assembly: GCF_048266025.1. Lineage (NCBI taxonomy): Bacteria > Pseudomonadati > Bacteroidota > Flavobacteriia > Flavobacteriales > Flavobacteriaceae > Joostella > Joostella sp. The sequence goes on from NZ_JBLXAF010000001.1 coordinate 971,133, forward strand.
ATAAAATAGTAAGTGCTAAGTTGCAGAGAGAAGATGAAACACTTTCAGTAGCATATAATCAAGAAAATAAGTGGGCTACAGTGAATTTACCGTTTCAAAAGCCAGAGAAACTTATAAATGTAGTTGTTTTAGAGGTAAAAGGACAAATAAAAGTAGATGACAAACTTGTAGTTGACCCAGTTTACAAAACTGAATTACCTGTAGAGATAGCTAGTGAAAATAATGTTACTATTGAAGGGAAACGATGGATGGAAAAATTTGGAGAATGGAAGCATGTTACGCAAGCACATAATTGGATTGAAAAAGAGAGCTATATTTCCTGGGAAGTAAATGTAAATCAACCAGGATATTATCAAACAGAACTACGCTATGCTGGAAATGGGCGTATGGTATGGAAGATCGAATCTTCTCATGGTGAAGTCGTTCAAAACGAGCAAGGTTCCTCTAGTATTTATACAAACTTCCCGATGGGGTGGATAAAATTTGATGAAGCTGGCGTATATGAGCTAAAAGTAAGATTGATAGAAGGTGATACTTCTTCAGCTAGTTTAGAAGGGTTATACCTTCAGCCAATTGAATTTTAAGGTTTATAGTCAGCTTTTTTCTTCTTTTAAAATAGCGTCAATCGTTGCGTTTAGTTTTTCTTTGTTGCTATAGATAGGATCTAAATCGATGATTTCAACTTTTCGGAACTGTACAGGGTGACTTTCACTTTGAATAGATATAAAGCCTTCTGTTAGCGCTTTTCCGTCTTGTTTAACGGTTGGATCAAAATCTTTAACCCCAGCATCTCCAATTTGAGGATTTGTATATTCAAGTACTGTTTCTCCGTCTATAATATGTTTTACAATGGAGTCTTTTAAAACTAAAAATGTACCACGAACCCATTGGTCGCCATGATAAGTTTTAGAATCAGAGTTTGTACAGTGTGGGGTAAATAATGAATCGTTTAAGACAACATTTGTTCCTGGAGTGCATAAGTTCAACGTGTGTCTTTCGTTAGTGCCGTCTCCTCCTAAAAATTGCCCTTCAATACTAATTGGAAAATCTTGATCTTTCAGCATTGTTCTTGGGTCTTGGCCATGTAACATAGCACCGCTATTTCTCCAAGCCCACCCTTCACCGTCTGCAATTTGTTTGTCTATGAATCGGTATTCAATAGCAAGGAAATATGCCGAAAAAGACTTGTCGTAGAATAAATGACCGTATTGTTTATTGAAAACATCATTATAACCATCATAATTAACGGTAATGTATCCATCTTTTACGGAAAATGTGTTGGCATAATTTTCGCCAACCTCATGATGCCTAATTTTAGGAATCCAGCCAGAAAGGTCTTCGCCATTAAATAGCTGCTCCCATTCTAGCTGGACTGCTGTATCAGTTTTTAATGTTGGTATTTCTTTTTTCTCTTCATTGTTTTTACAACCAATCGTAAAAATTAGTCCTGCCAATATTATAAACTGATATATCTTCATCTTAAAATAAATTATTCTACAATAAATTTACCTTGCATAGCAGCAAAGTGTCCTGGGAAACTACATAAGAAATCATAAGTTCCAGCAGCTGGAGCTTCAAATTCTATAGTGTCACTTTCTCCACCACCAATTAATTTTGTGTGTGCAATAACAGCATCTGTTCCTTCAGGAATGTATTCGCTTTCTGATGCTCCAGTAGCTTTGGTAGCAAATTCTATAAGATCAGTACCTGCTTTTAGAATCACAAGATTATGACCCATTACACTTTTGTCAAGCTTACCAACGTGCTTTAAAGTGATAGTTACTTTTTCACCAGCTTTTACTCTAATTTCTTTTTTATTGAATTTCATCATGTCGTTTGCTGTAATAACCACAGTATTTTGTGATTCTTTAGCATCAGAGCTCTCTTTAGAAGACGACTGATCTTGTTCATATTGAAATTTTTCTTCTTTTTTCTCTTTCTTCCCGTCACCACAACTTATAATGGCTAATGAAAAAAGACACGCAGCTATTTTACTGTACAGTTTCATTGTTGTTGTTATTTTTTTAGTTAACTGCTAAGATAATCATTTCAGATTCTTTTGTGGAATTCATTGTGTAGAAAATAGGTAGCTTTTTAGTCTGTAAAATCTGATGCAAATTGAAGCGCTCTCTTTTCATTATAATAAATATTGTTTGTGTCATAAAACCCCACATGTCCTCCATACTTAGGGGTTTCAAGAAAAAGATGCTCATTTTTTTTTGCCTTTTCTCTTGGGAAGCAACTTTCAGAAAGAAAGGAGTCGTTTTCTGCATTTATGAGTAATGTTGGTGTTGTAATAGCCTCTAGATATTGTAGAGAGCTACTTTGTTTGTAATAGTCTAAAGCATCTAAAAATCCATGTGCTTTTGAAGTGTATATGTCATCAAAATCTTTTAGAGTGATTATGCTTTTTATAGTTTGATCTGTTACTTTATCTGGAAATATTTTTTGCTTTTCTTTTAATTTCTGAATTAGTGACTTTTTAAAGCGAAGAGCATATAAATAATTTTTCCTTTTATGAATCTCTAGCATGGATCCATATAAATCACAAGGAGCAGAAATTGCAATGGCTGCTTTAATTTGTGAAGGTGTGTCGTGTTGGCCTAAATATTTTAGAACTAGATTTCCACCAAGACTAAATCCTTTTAAAATAATATCCTTATAATTAGTTGTTTTTAGAATGTGATTTATAATCCATTCCAATTCATCAGAATCTCCAGAATGGTAGGATCTAAAATTATTATTTGTTCGTCCGCTACAACTTCTATAGTTTACCGAAACAACATCAAAGTCGTTGTTGTTAAATAATTTTGCGCTTCCTGTAACATAAGGCCTTTGTGCATTACCTTCCAATCCATGTAAAATAATTAAGAGCTTAGTTGTTTTTACTTTTGAATAACTCCAATCTAAATCGATAAAATCATTGTCGCTTGTAGTAAGTTCAACACGTTTCTGTTCTACGCCAATTACCTTTCTTATTTTTCCAGAATAGATAGTTGCAAAATGACCGTTTTTAAATAAATGAGGTGGATTGTAATGAGATTCAATAATAGGCATATTAGAAATATATTTTCCTTAAGCGTTAAATATTATGCGCGCATAATAATAGTTTGTAAATTTGTTTTCAGGGAAGGTTAAAACTAAGAAAATAATTAGATATAATAATCGCTAGTGCTGTCTATTTAAGTATAAAATAGAACAATCTATGTGGGAGATGTTTTACTTCTGATGTTGGAATGAATTAAAATTTATATATGTACAAAAAGGAATTTGAAATACGTTGGAACGATTTAGATGCAAATAGACATTTAGCAAATAAGGCATACATAGAATTTGCAGCTCATACAAGAATGTCTTTTTTAATAGAAAATGGTTTTGATCAACGTTTGTTGGCAAAGCTAAATATCGGTCCCGTAGTTTTTTATGAACACATTTATTATTTTAAAGAAGTATTCTCAGGGAAACCAGTAACAGTTTCTCTAGAGTTAAAAGGACTTAGTGAAGATGGAATGTTCTTTGAATTTCATCATAATTACTATGATTATAAAGGTCGTAACGTAGCACATTGTGAAATAATGGGTGCTTGGATTGATTTAGGATCTAGAAAACTAATAGGGCTTCCAGAAGAGGCTGTTCATCTTTTTGATAAGATAGAGCGTGCTAAAGACTTTAGAGTACTTACCAAAGAAGATACTCGTAAACATGCTAAAAAGCCAGTCGATTTAGAAGCTTAATGAAAATAGATCGTTGAAAGACGAATTTTTTTGTTTGACTCCCTCGCGGTATATGCTGCGAGGGAGTTCTTTTTTTATACAGGCTTGCTCTCCATCTTAGGTACTTGCTTTTTAGTTTTAGTCACCAAATAGACACCTATAAATACTAAGATAGCAGCAACAATTCTAACAGTACTAATTTTATCAGCGCCTACTAAAACAGCAAAAGCTATCCCGATAAGCGGTTGTAAGTATACAAAAGCTCCAATAGTCGATGCTTTTAATTGTTTTAATGCGTAGATATTTAAAATGTAAGTAGAAAATGTGGTTCCAAGTACAACAAAAGCCATACGCCAAATAGCATCGAATGGGAGAGAACTCCATTCTACTGCTGTGAATTCTGAAATTGTAAACGGTAAATTAATAAAAATTGCAATTAGAAACAGCCACTTCATAATTGTGAAGGCATGATATTTTGCTGTGAGTGGTTTAACCAAAATTAAATAAATACCGTACGAAATAGCATTTATAAGAACCATAATATTCCCCAATGCAATGTCTGGAGCTCCTTGTTGCATTTCCCCTCCGGCTAGCACCAAGCCAAGGGCTCCGGTTAGACCTAGTAAAACTCCAAAAATTCTAATTGGAGTAATGCGTTCCTTTATAATCAAAGCAGAAAGTACAAATACAAAAATTGGTGTAATTGTGGATATCACAGAGCTGTTTACAGGCGAAGAAAGGCTAAGGCCTTTGAAAAACATCAGCATATTGATAACCATTCCGAAAATAGCACTTCCTATAAGTCGTGGCCAATCTTCTCGGGCAATTTTTTCTTTCGGACCAAAAAGACTAATGAGCCAAAATAAGACAGCCGCACCCGTTACTCTTAAAAATATGAACCCAAAAGGCTCAATATAAGTTGGCATTACATCTTTAGCAACAGTGTGGTTTATTCCATAAATAACACTTGCGCCAAAGGCTGCTAATAGCGCTAAAACTCTTTTATCCATGAACAGCTTGTTTTGCGGATTCAACAACTTTTTTACTGTTTCCTATAAAAATAGAATCCCCAATAATTATAACTGGTCTTTTTAAGAATGTATAGTGTTCTGAAATAAGCTCTTTGTAGTCATCTTCACTGAGTTCTTTATTTTTTAAATTTCGCTCTTTATAAAGGCGTGCTCTTTTACTGAATAAAGATTCGTATGACTCAGCTAAAGCTTTCATTTCTTCAATTTGCTCCTTTGTAATGCTTTCTTTTTTTATGTCTTGAAAAATGAAATCTGAAGGTAGGTTTAGTTCTTCAATGATTCTTTTACATGTGTCACAAGTGCTTAGGTAGTATATCTTTTTCATGAGCTAAAATTTAAACGGCAAATTTAAAGTTTATAAGACACTTTAGCCTTCTTTTTGTGGTATTTATATCATAGTATATGTTATTAATTATGTGACTTTTTATAATGAGTTCTTGCATGTAAATATGTAATTTTATCGGTTAGAATTAAAAACACTATATATAATGATCGATTACCAGTTTAATATCTTGGAGAAAAGTAGAGAAGCCGTATTGAAAAAAACGCAAAACCTTTCAGAAGAACAAATCAATAAAATCCCTGAGGGGTTTAAAAATAATATAGCTTGGAATGTAATACATCTGCTAGTAACCCAGCAACTTCTGTGTTATAAGTTAGCCGGAAAAGAAATGTATGTTAGTGAAGAAGTGGTTAATAGTTATCGTAAAGGAACAGCTCCAGATCCAAGCAAGCCAGTTTCTTTAGAAGATTTTAATAAGTTTAAAGAGGAACTTATGCTAAATATCAAAAGGATAAAGGAAGATTATAAAAAAGTTACTTCTTTTAATAGCTACCCAACCAGTGCGGGGATTACTTTAAATAGTATTGAAGACGCTATAGCTTTTAATAATTATCATGAAGGGCTGCATACAGGTTTTATTAATGCGTTGCTTCGTGCCATTCAGGCTTAATAAATTCATTAGCTTTTTCAAAAGGAATTTCAATTTTAGTAAGTCCATCTGCATAGGCAGATATTTCATACGGGTTGTAAATTAATATGATCCCCTTTTCGTTGAATCCAATGCTATTTGGTAAATGAAAATTATCATCTTCAAACATAAATCCGGTGCTATTAATATTGGCATCGGATTTTATTTTTTCTTGATTTCTAAAAGTTTCTTCCGCGTAATCTATAAATGCTTCTTCATCTTTAAAAAGTCCTTTAGAAGGAATAATATTCCCTGTAGCATTATCAAAATTTAAGTAGCTAACGCTCCCGTAACCGTGCGCGCCACCCGTAAAAACATAACTGTCTATTTTTATGGAAGTAAATTTCTCGTTTTCAAAAGCTATTTCTCCATTTATAGTAGCTTCCCATGGAATAATATCTTCTGGAAACCTCTCTTTTAATTTCTTGTAGTCATTTTTAAAAATTCCAATAGCTGTTTCTAAAGAATCTGTTGTTCGTTCTTCAGAATAATTAAGAATACTGATAATAAATTTATCGACCTCTTGATTTATAGAAGTTGCAATAGGACTTTCCGGTTGTGCTTGCGGAGTATTGATAACTACTTTCGCACAATTTTCGCAGGTATCATTTATGATATTATGATTCACAAAACTAAGAGTTTCCTTCTTTTCACATCCTATAAAAAGGATAGAAATAACAATTCCGATTGCAAAAAAATTCTTCATAAAAAATAGCTGTTAAATAAAGGATAAAGGTACGTTGTTCTTTGCAATCACCAAAAGTAAACGATATTTTTGTTAGGGTAACACTGCTACATTTTATGAATTTAAAGTTGCTTTTATTGTTTCGGCTTTAGTATGAAAGTTGGGGTTCTATAAATTATTAAAATGATTGTTTTGAGAGTGTTATGTAATTTCATCAGATATGAGTAAAGATAATTTACGTTTTAATTCTAAAACAATTCATGGAGGTCAAGAGCCAGATAAAGCTTACGGTTCCGTAATGCCTCCAATTTATCAAACATCCACCTATGCACAAAGCACACCAGGTGGTCACAAAGGATACGAGTATTCTAGGAGTGCTAACCCTACACGTACCGCTTTAGAAAAAAGCTTGGCTAGCATAGAAAATGGTAACTACGGACTGGCTTTTGCAAGTGGTTTAGCTGCTATTGATGCTGTTATGAAGCTATTAATGCCTGGCGATGAAGTGGTTTCTACGAGTGATCTGTATGGTGGGAGTTATAGGTTGTTTAGTAATATTTTTGAAGGTTTTGGAATCAAATTTCATTTTGTGAATATGGAGAATCCTTCAGAAATTGAAAAACATATCAATAAAAATACTAAGATCATTTGGGTAGAAACACCAACCAACCCAATGATGAATATTATAGATATCGAGGCGGTTTCTATGATCGCAAAAAAACATAAGGTGCTGTTGGGAGTAGATAATACTTTTGCGACTCCCTATTTACAGCAGCCTATAAATTTGGGTGCAGATATTGTTATGCATTCAGCTACAAAATATTTAGGAGGACATAGCGATGTGGTAATCGGAGCTTTAGTTGTTAAAGACAAGGAACTTGCAGATAAATTATATTTTATACAAAATGCAAGCGGAGCGGTTGCCGGCCCGATGGATAGTTTTCTTGTTTTAAGAGGAATTAAAACATTACATGTTCGAATGCAGCGCCATTGTGAAAATGGAGCGGCAGTTGCAAAATATCTAGTGAGTCATCCAAAAATTGAAAAGGTATATTGGCCAGGTTTTGAGTCGCATCCTAATCATGAAATAGCTAAACAGCAAATGAATTGTTTTGGAGGAATGATTTCTTTTGTTACAAAAGGAAATAATTATGAGGAGGCTATTAAAATAGTGGAGAACCTTAAGGTTTTCACTTTAGCTGAGTCTTTAGGAGGTGTTGAATCGTTAGCAGGGCATCCTGCGAGTATGACGCATGCTTCAATCCCTAAAGAAGAGCGAGAAAAAACGGGTATTGTAGATGCACTTATTAGATTGAGTGTAGGAATAGAAGATGAAAATGACTTAATAGAGGATTTAAGTCAAGCAATTGGATAACGAAAACGTTTGAAATTGATGATTTTTAAAAAAACTAGTACCTATTTTCAATAAAAAGCATAATTTTGCTTTCAAATTATTAAATACTTAATTATTCCATTTTTATGAACGCAATGGACAAAAAAATTGAAGCATTTATGGACGAAGTAAAAGTTCGTAATGCGCATGAACCTGAATTTCTTCAAGCAGTACAAGAAGTAGCAGAAACGGTACTTCCTTATATTGCTGAACATGAAATTTATAACGGTAAAAATATATTATTAAGAATGGTGGAGCCTGAAAGAGCAATTATGTTCAGGGTGCCATGGGTAGACGATAAAGGAGAAATCCAAGTTAACAGAGGATATAGAATTCAGATGAGTTCGGTTATAGGGCCGTACAAAGGAGGACTTCGTTTTCATCCAACAGTAAACTTGAGTATTTTAAAATTCTTAGCTTTTGAGCAAGTGTTTAAAAACAGCTTAACTACGCTGCCAATGGGTGGTGGTAAAGGAGGCTCTGATTTTGACCCTAAAGGGAAGTCTGATAATGAGATTATGCGTTTTTGCCATAGTTTTATGTCAGAACTTTTTAGACATATTGGACCAAATACAGATGTTCCAGCTGGAGATATTGGGGTTGGAGCTAGAGAAATTGGTTTCTTATTTGGAATGTATCGTAAGATTAGAAATGAATTTACGGGAGTTTTAACAGGAAAAGGACTTTCATGGGGAGGTTCGTTAATCCGTCCAGAAGCTACAGGATATGGAAATGTGTATTTTGCACAGAATATGCTTGAGCGAAAAGGAGATAGCCTAAAAGGAAAAGTTATAACGGTTTCTGGTTCTGGAAATGTAGCGCAATATGCTACGGAGAAAGCTACGCAATTAGGAGCTAAAGTTGTAACATTATCAGATTCAGGAGGAACAATATACGACAAAGACGGTATAGACGAAGAGAAGCTGGCTCATGTTATGGAGATTAAAAACGTAAATCGTGGCCGAATCTCTGAATACATTGAGAAGTATCCAAACGCAGAATATTTTGAAGGTAAAACACCTTGGCATATTGCTTGTGATGTTGCAATGCCATGTGCTACGCAAAATGAGCTTGATCAAGACAATGCAAAAGAATTAGTTAAAAATGGATGTATCTGTGTGAGTGAAGGGGCTAACATGCCTTGTACTCCTGGAGCAGTTACAGTTTTCCATGAATCTAAGATTTTATTTGCTCCTGGAAAAGCTTCTAATGCTGGTGGAGTTGCTACTTCTGGATTGGAGATGGCGCAAAATTCATTACGTTACAGCTGGTCTAGAGAAGAAGTGGATGAGAAATTACAAGGGATCATGAAGAGTATTCATAATTCTTGTATCGAACATGGTGAAGATGAAGATGGTTACGTAAACTATGTTAGAGGTGCTAATATTGCAGGTTTTGTTAAGGTGGCAGATGCCGTTTTAGCTCAAGGAGTGGTATAAGAAACCATATTATAAAAATAAATGATGCCCCAAAGGTTTTATTAACCTTTGGGGCGTTTTTTGTTTTAAAATTACTTGATTGGATTTGTGATTTTAAGTTTTTGAATGAGCAGTTCATGCTTTAAACAATACAATAAATAGCTTTTTTACGGTTGCGCTTTCCTATCTTTGTTTTTATGATTGTTACGACTAAAGCTATTGTGCTTTCTGCCTTAAAATATGGAGATACGAGTTTAATCGTTAAGCTCTTCACAGCTTGTGATGGCGTAAAATCGTATTTACTTAAAGGAGTTTTGGCTTCTAAGAAGGGAAAGCTTAAAAAAGGATATTTTCAGCCGTTAACACAATTGGAGATTGTCGCAAATCATAAGAATAAAGGTACGTTAGAAAGTTTGCGAGATGTAAAGTTAGCGTACTCCTATAAAAGTCTTCAGACAGATGTTCTAAAAAGTTCTATTGCACTGTTTTTATCTGAAATGTTAGTAGTTTCTCTTCAAGAGGAAGAAGAAAATGTAATCTTATTTGATTTTATAGAAAATGCTTTTATTTGGTTGGATACCAATAATGAAATTGCAAATTTCCATATCTCATTCTTGATTCAACTGACTACTTTTCTTGGTTTTTACCCTGATGATACTCATATTGATGCTTCGTATTTTGATTTATTAGAAGGGGAATTTGTTCCTTCGCTTTATAATGAAGTTATCGAAGGAGTCACATTGGAAGCATTTAAACAATTCCTAAAAGCAGATTTTGATGAAGCTAAAACCATTAAAATGGGAAGAGGTGTCCGTGCTATTCTGCTTAATAATCTAATCCGTTATTACCAGCTCCATTTAACGGATTTTAAAAAGCCGAGATCTTTGGAGATTCTTCAACAAGTATTTGGCTGATAACTTCTGCGCATCGCTTTTATTTCAGAAGAAAAACAGAACCACGCAATCATAAAAGTTAAAATCATAGCTAGTAAAGTGATTATTTTCAAGTTATTTATAATTCAATAGGGAGCTTTTAGTGTTATTAAGGTGTGTCAATTCACTGGAATTTAGTAATTTTGCAAACTTTAATACGACAAAGATTAACTGATTGGTTGTAGATGAAAATTGACATTAATAAATTTTAATTTTCAGTGAATTGAAATATTTAATGTGAGAGCAAAATGGAAACATATGTTCTTAATTTTATAATTTATGTAATCAGCTAATTACTAAAATTTAAACGCGTGAAGTTTACAGAATATAAAGGATTGGATTTACCGAAAACAGCAGAAGAAGTTCTAAAGTTTTGGGAGGAACAGGCTATTTTTGAAAAAAGTATAACTAGCAGAGAAGGGAACGAACCGTTTGTGTTTTTTGAAGGACCTCCTTCTGCCAATGGATTGCCAGGTATTCACCATGTGATGGCTCGTGCGATTAAAGATATTTTTTGTCGTTATAAAACTCAAAAAGGATTTCAAGTAAAAAGAAAGGCTGGATGGGATACACACGGACTTCCTGTAGAGCTTGGAGTTGAAAAAGAATTAGGAATTACCAAAGAAGATATCGGTACTAAAATATCGGTTGAAGAATATAACGAAGCTTGTAAAAAAGCGGTAATGCGCTACACGGATATCTGGAATGATATGACGCGCAAAATCGGGTATTGGGTAGATATGGAAGATCCATATATTACTTACAAACCAAAATATATGGAGAGCGTTTGGTGGCTACTTAAGCAAATCTATTCTAAAGATTTGATGTATAAAGGGTACACTATTCAGCCATATTCTCCAAAAGCAGGTACAGGATTAAGTTCACACGAAATTAATCAGCCTGGAGCATACCAAGATGTTACTGATACAACTATTGTAGCGCAGTTTAAAGCGAAAGATGAAACATTGCCAGCGTTTTTAAAAGGCTTTGGGACTGTTCATTTCTTAGCTTGGACAACAACTCCATGGACACTTCCATCAAATACAGCTTTAACAGTTGGACCTAAAATAGATTATGTTTTAGTTAAAACTTTTAATCAATATACACATGAGCCTATTAATGTTGTAGTTGGGAAGCCGCTTCTTAAAAAGCAATTCTCAGGAAAATATTTTGAGGCTACTTCGGAAGAAGATTTTGCTAATTATAAAGCTGGAGATAAGAAAACACCATACCAAGTAATTGCTGAAGGTAAAGGTGCCGATATGGTTGGTGCAGAATATGAGCAATTATTAACATATGCATTGCCTTATCAGAATCCAGAAAATGCTTTTAGAGTTATTTCTGGAGACTTTGTTACTACAGAAGATGGTACTGGTATTGTTCATACAGCACCTACTTTTGGTGCAGATGATGCTAAGGTTGCAAAAGAGGCAACGCCAGAGATTCCTCCAATGTTGGTATTGGATGATAATGGTAATCCTGTTCCGTTGGTAGACTTGCAAGGGCGTTTTAGAGCGGAGCTTCCTGAAGTAGGAGGTAAATACGTGAAAAATGAATATTATGATGATGGAAAGGCGCCAGAGAAGTCTGTAGATGTTGAGATTGCTATTAAATTAAAAGAAGAAAATAAGGCCTTTAAGGTTGAAAAATATGTCCATAGTTATCCACATTGCTGGAGAACAGATAAGCCAGTATTGTATTATCCTTTAGATTCTTGGTTTATAAAAGTAACCGATGTTAAGGATAAAATGTACGAATTAAACAAAACGATTAATTGGAAGCCAAAAGCAACTGGAGAGGGTCGTTTTGGAAATTGGTTACAGAATGCAAATGATTGGAATTTATCGCGTTCTCGTTTCTGGGGAATTCCATTACCAATATGGCGTACCGAAGATGGAAAAGAAGAAGTTGTTGTAGGTTCTATAGAAGAATTAAAAGCGGAAATGGCGAAAGCCGTAGAAGCGGGAGTTCTTGAAGCTGATATTTTTGCTGATTTTGAGGTGAATAATATGAGTGAGGAGAATTATGATAAAGTAGACCTTCATAAAAATGTAGTTGATAAAATTACATTAGTTTCTCCATCTGGAAAACCAATGAAGCGTGAAGCTGATCTGATAGATGTTTGGTTCGATTCTGGATCGATGCCTTATGCACAATGGCATTATCCTTTTGAAAACAAGGAGAAAATAGATGATAAAGAAGCTTATCCGGCAGATTATATTGCAGAAGGAGTAGATCAAACTAGAGGTTGGTTCTATACACTTCATGCAATTGGTACAATGGTATTCGACTCTGTTGCATATAAAAATGTAGTTTCAAACGGATTAGTTTTAGATAAGAACGGACAGAAAATGTCTAAGCGTTTAGGGAATGCTGTAGATCCATTCGAGACATTGAATGAATATGGTCCAGATGCTACACGTTGGTATATGATTTCGAATGCAAACCCTTGGGATAATTTAAAATTTGATCTTGAAGGAATAGCTGAGGTACGTAGAAAGTTCTTCGGAACACTTTATAATACGTATTCTTTTTTCAGTTTATATGCTAATATCGATGGATTCACGTATTCGGAAGATGATGTTCCGTTAGAAGAGCGTCCAGAAATAGACCGTTGGATTCTTTCGGAGCTAAATACTTTAATTCAGAAAGTAGATCAAGCTTATGCGGAGTATGAACCAACACGTGCGGCCAGAGCAATTTCTGACTTTGTACAAGAGAACTTAAGTAACTGGTATGTACGTTTATGTAGAAGACGTTTCTGGAAAGGTGACTATGAGCAAGATAAGATTTCTGCGTATCAAACGCTTTATACTTGTCTTCTTACAGTAGCTAAGTTGGGTGCGCCTATTGCTCCATTCTATATGGATCAATTATACAAAGACTTGGTAGCTACTACCAATAAAGAGAATTCTGAGAGTGTACACCTTGCAGATTTTCCAAAATATGTAGAGAACTTTGTTAATAAGTTGTTGGAGCGTAAGATGGAGAAAGCGCAAACGATCTCTTCTTTAGTACTTTCATTACGTAAGAAGGAGATGATTAAAGTGCGTCAACCGCTGCAAAGGGTTATGATTCCTATACTTGACGAAGCTCAAAGAGAAGAAATAAAAGGAATAGAAGAGCTTATAAAGTCGGAGGTTAATGTAAAAGAAATCGAGTTGATTGATGATGCTTCTGGGCTTTTAGTAAAGCAAATTAAGCCTAATTTTAAAGTTTTAGGACCTCGTTTTGGAAAGGATATGAAGCTGATTGTCAGTGAGGTATCTAAATTTGAACAAGCTGAAATTCAGCAAATAGAAAAGGACGGAGAGATTTCTATTGAAATTAATGGAAAAAATGTTACTTTAGGTATCGATGAAGTAGAGATTTCATCGCAAGACATAGAGGGGTGGTTAGTAGCAAGTTCAGGCGCTATCACTGTAGCATTAGATGTAACTATAACTGATGATTTACGCAATGAAGGCGTAGCTCGAGAATTGGTAAATAGAATTCAAAACCTTCGTAAAGATTCTGGTTTTGAAGTAACAGACAAGATCGAAGTTAGGTTACAGAAAGATGGATTTGTAGAAAAAGCTGTACAGAATAATATAGATTATATTAAAGCAGAAACGCTGACTGCAGAGCTTAATTTCGAAGAAAATATTAATAATGGTACAGAAATTGCATTTGATGAGGTGAACACCAAATTAATCATTCAAAAACACTAGTACTATGGAAGCAGATATAAAAACGAGGTACTCAGATAAAGACCTAGCAGAGTTTAGGACTTTAATAGAAGGGAAAATGGAGAAAGCTTATCAGGATTTAGAACTTTTAAAGAGTTCTTATAAGAATGATGGGAATAATGGAACTGATGATACATCGCCTACTTTTAAAGCTTTTGAGGAAGGTTCTGAGACCATGAGTAGAGAAGCAAATACACAGCTTGCTTTACGTCAAGAGAAATTTATTCGTGACTTAAAAAATGCCTTGGTGCGTATTGAAAACAAAACGTATGGTGTTTGTAGAGTTACAGGAAAACTTATAAATAAAGAACGCTTGAAACTTGTTCCGCATGCTACTTTAAGCATAGAAGCGAAAAATTTACAAGCTTAATCTACAATGTTTATTTTTTTTAAAAAACGCTCTTTTTAAGGGCGTTTTTTGTTTACAGTAAATCGTACTTTGGTGAGATTTTTTATAGTCTTTTTTTTGACAGTCAGTTTTTCTTTTGCCCAAAAAGCAGTGGATATGGTGGTATTTGCCGATGGTGTTTCTCTTATAGATGTTAATGCCGAAAATATATTTTCAGTAACTATAACTACACATACATCTGATGAGGTGTTCATAACAACTCTTATGGATGGGGAATATCAAAATGAATTTGTAAACACCGTAAAAGAAGATGGTACAACGCTTTATCTAGGAGTAGAGAATAGACCTTTGTTTGATAAGCCAAATGATAAATTAAGCGCTCATAAAGTAGTTGCTATTTCTTTGAATATTGTTGTCCCTGAATATAAGGAGGTGCGAATTCATGGAAGTTATACAAAAATAGAAGCATCAGGTAAGTACGCGGTTATGGAAGCCACTACTGGAAATGAAACGATTGTTTTAGATAATATTTCAGGGAATCTTATTAAGGCAAGAACTAGAAAAGGTGCTATTATTGTTACTAGAGCCGCGGGTATTATAAAAGCAGTATCTAAGTATGGACAGATATATCAAGGAACTTTAAAAAATGGAATAACTAAGTTTGAGTTAAATTCTCTTAACGGAGATATTTACGTTAATAAAACAGAATAATATCCTTATTTTTACGGCCGTCCTAAAAAACACTTTTTTAAGTTGGAGGCAATTATTTAGAAAATCATGTCATTAAAGAAAGCAACATTTATAATTATATTGGTCTTACTAATAGATCAAATCTCAAAAATATACATTAAGACTAATTTTGTTTTAGGAGAACACGTAGAAGTTTTTAGTTGGTTTAAAATTCTATTTATAGAAAATGAAGGGGCAGCATGGGGAACAAAAATTAGTGATATTATTCCTGGTGTCTCCGATGAGGCAGGTAAATTATTTCTTACTGTTTTTAGATTGATAGCAATCTGCGGAATTGGTTACTGGTTGGTAGATAGTGTTAAGAAAAATTCGACGCCAACATTAATCTTAGCAGTTTCTTTAATTTTTGCAGGTGCTTTAGGGAATATTATAGATTCTGTTTTCTACGGATTAATATTTGATGATAGTTATGGTCATGTAGCTACACTTTTTTCTGATGAATCTTACGGGACTTTATTTCATGGTAAAGTGGTAGATATGCTTCATTTCCCTATGATAGATACAGTTCTTCCTGATTGGTTTCCTATTTGGGGAGGTAAAAACTTTAGATTCTTTGAACCCGTTTTCAATGTTGCAGATGCTGCAATTAGTATCGGGGTAGGTGTTCTGTTGATCTTTAACAAAAAAGCTTTCCCTAACGAAGGGAAATAGTGCTAAGGCTTGTTGATTTTTCCACTATAATTTTTTGAATTATATTTCTTTTTTTATTGGCTATATATAGAAATTTTAACTTTATTTTTAGATTATACGCTTCAATACGTATAATTTAATCTAAATTTTTATATATTTCGGGCAAAGGATGAACTTATGTATCCTTAGCTGATATTGAAAAAACGAAATAAACTTTTTTTAGACACTCTTTATTATGAATATGTAGATTCATTGTATAGTTATGGAATGAACATAAATAATGATTCTGATTTAGTTAAAGATACCATCCACGACTTATTTATTGATTTATATAAGTATAAAAAGAAACTACGGAAAGTCGAGAATATAGAGTCATACCTTTTTACTTCCTTTAAACATAAACTTTATAAGGCGATTAAAGTAGAAACAAAAGTTATTAAAGTTTCTTTTAATACAAATGACCATGCTACGGATGTAGTTTCACAAGATCATAAAATTATTAATCTTGAACAGTATAATTACGATCTTGAAATGCTGTCTAATGCGATGCATAAACTTTCGGATAAACAACGTAAAGTAATTCAATTCAAGTTTCACCATGGTAAAGATTATCCTGAAATAGCTCATATAATGGGCATTTCTGTACCTTCTGCAAGAACACAAGTATACCGTGCGCTGAAAACATTAAAAGCTGGAATTAGTTAAAATTATTCTTTTTTCAAAAAAAGAGCATATAATCTGTCTATATATTAAAACTTAATGACTCTTACTATTAAAGGCTTCTGTTTTTGGAGGTTTTTTAATGAAAATGAGAATTGTGTTTTAATGAATAGATATAGAATTACACATGATGATAAAATGAAGCTTATGAATAGAATTAATGATTCTATTAATCAAATGAAGCTTCAGAAGAGAATCAGACAAAAGAGAATAATATTTTCTGTTGCAGCAGCTGTAGTGTCTATATTCTTTGTGGGACATCTATTTTATAAGGATAATTATTTCCAATCATCACCTTTAAAAAAAATAATTACTCAAAATAGAGAAAGCGAATTATCTACAGGCGGGGAGGTTAAATTAATTATAGGAAGAGAAAAAGCGATTAGCCTTCAGCAAAAAAACTCAGAATTAATTTATTCTAATAATGGAGAGGAAGTTCTAGCAAATAATATTTTAGTTCATAAATCTTCTGTAAAGATCAAATCTAATATAAATGCCTTAATTGTTCCATATGGAAAGCGGTCTTTTGTTACTCTTTCTGACGGAACAAAAGTCTGGTTAAATTCTGGAACGAAACTGTCGTACCCCAGTGTTTTTAATGCCATAAAGCGCGAAGTATATTTAGAAGGAGAGGCAATTTTTGATGTTGCTCATAATTCAGAGAAGCCGTTTTTTGTGCATACAAAGGAAAGTGAAATTAAAGTCCTTGGAACCATCTTTAATGTTTCTAGTTATTCTGATGAACAATTTATTCAAACAGCCTTAAAATCTGGAAGCATAGAAGTTATTTATAGAAAATCTAACATTCTAGGAACAAAAATTAAGAAGAAACTTTCTCCAGGAATGATTTCTCTTTTTGATAAGGATGCTGAATCAGTAGAGATCAAAACTACTGATGTAAATAATGTTATGAGTTGGAGGGATGGAGTGTTAATTTTTAGAAATCAGCAATTAGAAGGTATTATAAAAAAATTAGCTAGGTATTATAATGTACGTATTGAAATAAAAAACAAAGAAGAATTATCAAAGACATTCTCTGGTTCATTGCATATAAAGAAAACTATAGAAGAAGTAATGCAGGTGATAAAAGAGACTACAAGTATTGATTATGAAATTAAAAATATGAACGAGCGAAACTAACTTTTAAACTAAACTATACGCCTATGAAATGAGAGCCGCTAAACAAAAAAGCCAGAAAATGTTCCCGCATTTTCTGGCGTGAAATTAATTAAACATTGAAGTGAACAACATTTAAAAATCTATTACAAAAATATGAATAAAAAGTACACACTAATCCTGTACAATGGATTAAATAAGTTCCTATGGGGTATGATAAAAACAATTGTTTTATGTATATGCTTCGGGTTAAATAGCTTGTATGCTATAAATACCTATTCTCAAACAAAAATGAATATTGATGTAGAAAATGTGTCAATAGAACATTTTTTTAAGGAGATACAAAAGAAGAGTGACTTTATTTTCTTTTATGAAGATAATGTAGTTAATAATGTTTCAAAGATATCTTATCACGCTGAAGATAAGTTGATAAAAACAATTTTAGATGATGTGCTCAATGAAAATCGTCTTCATTTTAAAATGTTTGATAACCAAATAATAATAGCGAGAAGTACTAAAGTTATTATTCAGCAGTCTATCAGTGGAAATGTTACAGATCCAGATGGATTGCCAATGGCTGGTGTAAACGTCTTTATAGATGGAATTGCTAAAGGTGTAACTACAGATTTTGATGGTAATTACTCTATTACAGCAACTGAAGGGCAGACTTTGGTGTATAGTTATATTGGGATGAAAACTCAAAAACATACCGTAGGAAGTAATGATGTTATAAACGTTGCTTTAGAATATGATGTAAAAAGTTTAGAGGGAGTTGTAGTAACAGGATATCAAAATATTCAAAAGAAAGTCTTTACTGGTGCTTCTCAAACATTAGAGGCAGAAGAGTTCAAGATAGATGGAGTTATTGATGTAGGGCGTATGTTAGAGGGTAGAGCTGCTGGGGTTAATGTCCAAAATGTTACAGGAACTTTTGGAGCTGCACCAAAAATTACGATTCGTGGAGGTTCTTCTATTTATGGAGATACAAAACCACTTTGGGTAGTAGATGGAGCAGTGCAAGAAGAAATTATAAATCTTAGTTTTGCAGAGTTGGTGTCAGGAGATTCAGCTACATTAATTAGTTCAGCTATTTCGGGTATAAATGCTAATGATATAGCATCAATAGAAATCCTTAAAGATGCATCTGCATTATCATTATATGGAGCGCGAGCAATTAATGGAGCGGTTATTATTACAACCAAAAAAGGAGGTAGAAATCAGAAGAACACCATTACCTACCAAGGGGAATATACCGTGAGGAGTATTCCTGATTATTCCGATTATGATTTATTGAATTCTCAAGAAACAATGGGTATTTACAAAGAGCTCGAAAATAAAGGGTTCTTAAATTTATCAAGAAATACACAGGGAAGATACGGGGGAGTTTATAATATTATGTATAGAAGTATAGATAATTATGACCCATCTATTGGAGGATATGCAGTAGAAAATACTCCTGAAGGAAGAAATAGGTTTTTACAGCAATATGAAATGGCAAATACAGATTGGTTTAAGACTCTTTTTAGAGGTAGTCCAACTCAAAACCATACGTTGAGTTTTTCAGGTGGTGGTGAAAATAGTGCTCAATATGCTTCTATAGGTTTTTATACAGATCCAGGATGGACAATTGCTGATAAAACAGATAGATTTACCGCTAACTTAAGAAACACCTATTATATTTCTGATGTTGTTACTGCTGGAATTTTACTTCAAGGATCTGTAAGAAATCAAGATGCTCCTGGGACATACGAAAGAGAGTCTAATACTGTAGATGGTGAATTTAGTAGAAACTTTGATATAAATCCATTTAGTTATGCTTTAAACACAAGTAGAACGTTACGACCAAGAGATAATAATGGAGATTTAGAATACTATAGATTTAATTGGGCGCCATTTAATATTATAAACGAGGTTAATAATAATAAAATTGATCTTCAGGTAATAGATATTAAGGCACAAGGTAATTTAGGAATTAAGATAAACGATAAGTTAGATTATAGTTTTTTAGGATCTCTTAGGTATGCAAAAAGTAGTAGAGAACATAATATAACAGAAAACTCTAATGTTGCGGCAGCATATAGAGCAAATGAAACTACCGTTGTTGCGGATGAAAATGTTTTCTTATTTACAGACCCTAATAACCCTAATTCACCTCCGCAAGTAGTATTACCGTATGGGGGTATTTTGAATTCAAGTGAAGATAATTTACAAAGTTTTTACTTCAGAAATGCATTGAATTACTCTAATAAATTTAATGACAAACATGATGTGGAACTTTATTTGGGGCAAGAATACAGATATACAAATAGAAGTAATGAATTCTTTTCGGGGTATGGGTATCAATATACTCGAGGAGGTATTCCTTTTACAGACTATAGAGTTATCCAAAATGCTTTAATTAACGATACAGATTACTTTGGTAAATCTGAAGATAGAGAAAGAGGAGTTGCTTTTTTTGGACAAGGAACATATGCCTTCGATGATAGATATGTAATTAGCGGAACAGCAAATTATGAAGGGTCTAATAAGTTAGGAAGATCAAGTAGTGCTAGATGGTTGCCAACATGGAATGTGAGTGGTAAATGGAATGCTTCTAATGAAGATTTTTTGAGAGATTCTAAAGTTATTTCAAACCTATCTTTTAGAGTTGGATATGGTTTGATTGCTGGTTTAGGAAGTGCAAGTAATGCTGTGGCAATTTTTGAGAATGATATTACAAATAGATTTAATACGGATGATCGTGAAAATGTAATTGATATTGATGAGCTTGAAAACAGCGATTTAACTTGGGAAAAAGTAAATGAATTTAATTTCGGAATGGACTTAGGCTTGTTTCGTAATCGAGTTACGCTAACAACAGATTTATACCAAAAGAAATCCTATGATTTAATAGATTTTGTTTCTACAACGGGTATTGGAGGTCAAACTATAAAGATAGCAAATAACGCAGATATGACAACAAAGGGTATTGAGATAAGTTTGCTTGCAAAAATCTTTGATAACCCTAATTTTAAATGGACTTCGACATTTAATTTTGCTTGGTTCGATCAAGAAATTACCAAATTACATAATGAACCGTCAGTGTTTGACTTGGTTAGAGATACAGGAGGGAATGTAGTAGGAAGACAACGTAATTCTCTTTATTCTTTTGACTTTACAGGATTAGATGAGCGTGGCTTGCCAATGTATAATTTTGGAGAAGATCAAAATCCAACAACAGATGTTGATTTTCAAGACACAGAAGATATCTCGGATTATCTAAAGTATGAAGGACCAATAGATCCAAATATTACAGGAGGTTTTTCAAATACTTTTACATATAAAAATTGGGATTTAAGCGCATTAATAACAATGCAGGCAGGTAACAAAGTAAGGTTGTCACCCATATATAGCTCAGAATATAATGATTTAGATGTCTTTACTACGGATTTTAGAAATAGATGGTTAGTCCCTGGAGACGAAAATGTTACTAATATTCCTGTAATTGTAGATACAAGAACCATAGATAGCTATAATTCTAGAGATTTATCTCGTGCTTATAATGCTTATAATTACTCAACAGAGAGAGTTGTTGATGGTTCTTTTGTGAGAATGAAAAATATTGCTTTAGGATATTCATTCCCGAAGAACTTAACAAACAAATTATCGATGTCTAATTTTAAATTAAGATTTCAGGTAACAAATCCATTTTTAATTTATTCTGATAAAGATTTAAATGGTCAAGATCCAGAATTCTTTAGAGCTGGTGGTGTTGCTTATCCAATAAGCAGGCAATATACTTTTACATTAAACGTAGGATTCTAAAAAAGGAGAAAGATGAAAAGAAATATTAAAATATATACACTATTACTGGTAAGTGTGTTTGTACTGTCTAGCTGTAATGAATTTTTAGATGAAGTGCCAGATAATAGAACAGAGATAGATTCTGCTGATAAAATTGGAGAATTGCTAGTGGGTGCATACCCAGAGGCGTCATATTTTATGATTGCAGAAAGTATGAGCGATAATGCAATAGATTTAGGTTCAGCCAATACTACAGATGTAGATGTTAATACAATCATGTACAATTGGGAAGATACAAACCTTGACACAAGAGATACACCTACTTTTTATTGGAATGCATGTTATGCTGCAATAGCTCAAGCAAACCAAGCGCTAAAGGCAATTGAAGAATTAGAAGGAGGTAGTGATTTAAGTGCTTATAGAGGTGAAGCATTATTAGCTAGAGCTTACGCACATTTTATGCTTGTAAATTTATGGGGAAAAGCGTATGATTCAAACACAGCAGCTACAGATCTAGGAGTTCCATATGTTTTGGAGCCTGAAGTTGAGGTTTTACAGGATTATGAGCGGAATACAGTTGCGGAGGTTTACGAATTAATCGAAGCTGATTTATTAGAAGGACTGCCTTTAATTACAAATGATTATTTTGAAGCAAAATTTCACTTTACCCAAGATGCGGCAAATACATTCGCTTCTAGATTCTATTTGTTTAAAGGCGAATGGGATAAGGTGGTAACGTATGCTTCGAAAGCACTTTCTGCAAATCCAGCAGATAACATTAGAGATTGGAACTTCTATAGAACACTTACTTACGATGAAACAAGAATAAGACATCAAGCTAGTGTTGAGCCGACTAACTTGCTTATTGTTGGGGCGAGTTCTTTGTATGCGAGACAATATGCATTAGGGAGATATGGGTTGAGTTCAGCGCATAGAGGAGAAATTTTCACTACTGACACACCTCTAAATAAATCATGGGCGTATAGTGTATTTAATTTTTCGTCAACTAGGTATTTTGTTCCTAAGTATAACGAGTATTTTAGATACACCAATCTAAGTGAAGGGATAGGGTTTCCGTATGCTATGAATGTACTTATAACCTATGATGAAGCTTTGCTTAATAGAATTGAAGCTAACGTTATGCTTGGAAATACAGTAGAGGTTGCAAACGATATAAATGCATACATTTCTAAAAAAACACTAGGTTATGATGCTACTAATGATTTGCTAACCTATAATGATATAGATACATATTATCAAGATTTTGTAGTAAACGGAGAATTTGATCCTTTTTATGAAATAGGAACAGATAAGCTGCCTTTAATGAAGTTTGTATCTAAAAGTAGACAAAGGGAGTTTTTTCATGAAGGGATAAGATGGTTAGACATCAAGCGCCTAGGAGTGGAAGTAGTACATCCAGATTTTGATGGGAATGAAGAGATCTTAACTAAAGAAGACCCTAGAAGGCAATTACAGATTCCTATAATAGCACAGAGTTTAGGAATTGAAGCAAACCCAAGATAATTAATCCAACTAAAAATAAAATAGATGAAATTAAATAATATAATATATAGTTTTTTCTTGATGCTTTTATTTAGTGCTTGTGATTCAGAAAAATCATTAGAGGAAAGCATCTTAGATACGTCTCAACCAGCTCTGTCAGAATTGGATGTTTGGTTGAGAGATAGTTATGTATCGCCGTATAATATAGAAGTATTATATGAATGGGACGATAACCAAGTTACGCAATCTAGATATTTATATCCTCCTACTGAGGAGAATGTTAAACCTTTAATGGAGCAGATATTAGATATTTGGATAAATTCTTACTCTGAGGTTGGAGGTGATGATTTTGTGAGGGAAATAGCACCAAGACAAATTGTGTTAGTAGGAGGGTATAATGTAAATCCTAGTGGAACCATAACGCTTGGACTTGCGGAATCTGGAAATAAAATTACACTTTTCCGTGTGGACGATCTTGATTTCTCTGATTTGGAACAAACAAGAAGATTCTTTAAAACTATTCAACACGAGTATTGCCATATTTTAAATCAAAATAAAATTTTCAGTGAAAGCTTTGGTGATATAACACCTTCTGGTTACGATGGTGACTGGCACTTAACATCTACAGAGAATGCCAGAGAAGAAGGTTTTATAACTAATTATGCTAAATCTAGAGATTCAGAAGATTTTGCAGAAATGACATCAGTAATGCTTACCAATTCTAAAGAAGAATACGAGGCTATCATTGCAAGTATTGAAAGCGAAACAGCTGTAGCAGATTTAAGAGCAAAGGAAGCTATCGTAGCAGATTATTTTTTGAAAGAATGGGCAATAGATATATATGAACTTCAAGCTATAAACTACAATAAATTAATAGCGTTAACTCAAAATTAATTAAAACATTATGAAAAAAATATCAAAATATAGAATAGCTGTTAGTACAGTTTTTTTCGCGCTGTTTTTAATTACTTCATGTAATAATGACGAAGGCGCAGAAGATTTATTCACTGAAAATGCTGTGGAGCGTTTAGATGAACGTTCGGAAGAACTAAATAATTTGCTATTAAGTGCAGAAAATGGATGGAAAATGTATTATTTCACTGATAGTGAAGAGTTTGGTGGGTTTACTCTTTTAATGGACTTTAGAGAGGATGGTACCGTTTTAATGACTTCAGATACAGATGATGAATTACAAACTAGTGAAAGTAGGTACGATATCAAATTAGGAAATACAACCAAATTGTCTTTTACTACCAAAAATGATATTCACAATCTTGTTGATTCTTACTATCCAGTTGAGCTTAGAGGAGAAGGTTATAAAGGTAGTGGAGAGTTTTATTATATAGAAACAACCGAGACGGGAAATATTGCTTTTAGCTCAGTAAGATTTCAAGAAGGCGAATATATTGTTTTTGAAAAGGCTACTGCAGAAGATTGGGATTCTACCATAGAAGAGAGTATAGCTATGGAAGAAAATTTATTACCAGGTCCTGAAGATTCTGTATTTACATTAATTGAAGTTGATAATGGTTCTAGTGTTGAAAAATATCCTTTTGTTTTTGATGAATTACGAAGGTATATGAATTTCTCAGGAATTGATAGTGACGGTAAGGTTGTAGATAATTCTTTTGGAATTTTGTATACTCCAGACGGATTAACAGTTTATCCAAAGTTAGAGTTTGATGGAGTAGAGTTTGATAGCTTTAATTTTGATGAAGAGCAAGGTGTTTTTATTGCTGAAGAGGGTGGTATTACTGTAACTATACAATATGCAGATGCACCAGCAGTAATAAGCGATGAGGTTAATGAGATTGGAAGCGTTAATTATGAAACGTATGGATTTAATTTTGGTTGGGGAACAAGTTCTTTAACATCTAAAGGGTTTTTAAATTTAATAGATGAAGTTAATGAAAACCTTGGTCAATATGAATTCGAAAGATTTAACATCTATGCGGAAGTAGACGAAGATGGTTATGTACTAGTTGGTTTCACAATTTCAGGATATTTTGCTGGGTATTATTTCCTGCCTGAAATAAAAGATGGTAAATACGTTTTAACATATCAAGACGTAGCAGATAATAATGGACGATTTTTTGAAGAAGGTCTTCAGCCATTTTTAGATTTAATTGGTAGTGAAGAAGGGTGGTATTATGATAAATTAGGTTCTTTCACAACAGATACAAGAAACTTTTCTAATACCTCTGCAACTTTTACTAGCGCAGAAGATCCAAGTGTTAGATTCTATGGGTTGTGGTATTAAAAATTAAGATTGTATAATATTTTCAAAGCAACTTTTATTCATTTAAAAGTTGCTTTTTTTTATACTAGAAGCTGCAAATTTCATTTGGAGTTACGCAGTAATCTAATGCGATGTCATGTTGAGAAATGTCCTCAATACTTTCTTCAGGAGGGAAAAAGGAAAGACCTATTTTTATAACTTCATTGTTGCAAGACGCAAGGAATCGATCATAAAATCCTTTGCCGTATCCAATTCTATTCCCTTTTTTATCATACGCTAGTAGCGGTATAAAAACAACATCTATCTTTTTATTAGGCACTTCAATACCGTCTTCAGGTTCAGGAATCCCATATTTATTTACTTTAATAACAGTATTATCGGTGAGTAAAAAATTGGTTAGTATTCCTTCTTTAAAATTACTTTTTGAAATAATTACTTCTTTGTCTTTTCCTTGAAG
Source organism: Joostella sp. (assembly GCF_048266025.1). Classification (NCBI taxonomy): domain Bacteria; kingdom Pseudomonadati; phylum Bacteroidota; class Flavobacteriia; order Flavobacteriales; family Flavobacteriaceae; genus Joostella; species Joostella sp. Next base: position 996,551 of record NZ_JBLXAF010000001.1, read on the forward strand.
AATGCTAAGGATAAAGGAAGTGTCTATCTCCTTCTGAGAGGCAATACTTAGGAAAATATGGTAATAATTGTTTTCCCAAATTTTAAGCCTTAAAAGTTGGTTTGCAATAGCGATGCTATAATCTTCTATATCGCTTTGCGAGAGAGCATCACGTTTTTTTTTATATTCTATACGAAGCTCATTTTTATTCATTATTATCAAACTTTTTCAAACATCTCTTCTAATTCCCCTAAAGATATTGGTTTTACCCAATAATCAGAAACTTCTTCGAATTCTTTGGCGCGTTCTATGTCTTCTTGATTAATAGAAGAACTCACCACATATAGTGTAATTGGATGTTCTAGATCACATTTAATTTTTACAAATTCATCTAAGAATTGCCATCCATCCATAACAGGCATATTAAGATCTAAGAGGATTACCTGAGGGACTTTATCTTTTGTAGGTTGTTCAAAAATATCTTTGAAATAAGAGAAAGCTTCTTGACCGTTTTCAAACACTAAAAACTCTTTACAAAGCTTTTTGATGTCTAATAAACGAGATAGCATTTTCACATAGAGTTTATCGTCATCGATTATGCAGGCTAGGTCTATTTTGTGGGTCATTTATATATTGTTAGGGATCAAGTTATAATAAAATAGCTGCTAAATATAGTTTTTTTTTAATACTTCAGTCTGTAAAAAAATAGCAGAGGTAGGTATTTGAATGAAATAGTTATTTTAGGCTAAATTATATCGTATTTTTACTGTGGATTAAATAAAGCTTTCTGCCAAATGTGTTTTATTTTAGATTAAATTATCTTTGTTAGAAATTGCGATTAATACATGAGTAATACTCCGATAGAAATTCAATTACAAACCTTACCCGATAATCCTGGGGTCTACCAATTTTATAATAAAGATGGTAAAATTATATATGTTGGTAAGGCAAAGAATTTAAAAAAACGAGTTTCTTCTTATTTTCATAAAAATCATGATTCTGGTAAAACTAGAGTACTTGTAAAAAAGATTGATACTATAAAGCATGTTGTTGTGGCTACAGAAACAGATGCATTGCTTTTAGAAAACAACCTTATAAAAAAATATAAGCCGAGATATAATGTATTATTAAAAGATGATAAAACATATCCTTGGATCTGTATAAAAAATGAACGTTTTCCTAGAGTTTTTCCAACGCGTAATTTAATTAAAGACGGTTCAGAGTATTTTGGACCCTATACAAGTATGAAAACAGTGCGAACGCTGTTGGATTTAATAAAAGGACTGTATCCTTTAAGAACTTGTAGTTACGATCTTGCAAAAGAAAAAATCGATGCAGGGAAGTATAAGGTTTGCTTAGAATATCATTTGGGTAATTGTAAAGGGCCTTGTGAGGGGTATCAATCGTATCAAGATTATGATAACCAGATAAAGGCTATTAGAGAGATTCTAAAAGGGAATTTTAAGGATTCGCTTTCTGAGTTTAAAATTCAGATGAAAGAATTGGCGGAAGATATGCTTTTTGAGGAGGCTCAGAAAGTAAAAGAAAAAATCGATGTTTTAGAAAACTATCAGGCTAAATCTACTATTGTAAATCCTAAAATAAGTAATGTAGATGTGTTTTCTATTGTTACTGATGATAGCTTTGGGTATGTTAATTTCTTACAGCTTTCCTATGGTTCTATTATCCGAGCACATACTATAGAAATTAAGAAAAAATTAGAAGAGACAGATAAAGAACTGCTAGAATTGGCTGTTACGGAATTGCGAACACGTTTTAATTCGCAGTCAGAAGAAATTTATGTCCCTTTTTCAATAAAAGTACCAGGAAAAATTAAGGTGACTATTCCAAAATTAGGGGATAAAAAACGTATTTTAGAACTGTCGGAGAGAAATGCTAAGTATTACCGTCAAGAACGTTTTAAGCAAATAAAGATAATCGATCCAGATAGGCATGTAAAACGTATAATGGGACAGATGAAGCAAGATTTACGTCTTTCTGAAGAACCAAGGCATATAGAGTGTTTTGATAACTCTAATATTCAAGGGACAAATCCTGTGGCTGCTTGCGTTGTTTTTAAAGATGGTAAACCTAGTAAAAAAGAATATCGCCATTTTAATATTAAAACGGTAACAGGGCCAGATGATTTTGCTTCTATGGAGGAAGTAGTTTTTAGACGCTATAAGCGACTTTTAGAAGAGGAAGAACCTTTGCCGCAGTTAATTGTTATTGATGGAGGAAAAGGACAACTTTCTTCAGCATTAAAAAGTTTAGATGTATTGGGTTTAAGAGGGAAGATTGCAATTATTGGGATTGCAAAACGTTTAGAAGAAATCTATTACCCTGGAGATTCTATTCCGATGTATTTAGATAAGAAGTCTGAGACGTTGAAGATTATTCAGCATTTAAGAAATGAAGCACATAGATTTGGAATTACATTCCATAGAAATAAAAGAAGTAAAGCAGCTATTAACTCAGAGTTGGAGAATATAGAGGGAGTTGGAGAGAAAACAGCAAGCGATTTATTAAAGCAGTTTAAGTCTGTAAAGCGGGTAAAAGAGGCTCCATTAGAACAGATTGCAGCTGTAGTAGGAAATGCAAAGGCTAAAAAAATATATCAAACTTTTCATAAAAATTAGAACCGTGTTGGCAAAGAAATATTTATTATTATTTACACTCCTATTTTCATTTTTAGGCTTCTCTCAAGAGGTTCAAAATAAAGACCCAAAAGTAGGATTGGTTTTAAGTGGTGGTGGTGCCAAAGGACTAGCTCATATTGGAGCCTTACAGGCAATGGAAGAGGCTGGTGTTCGAGTAGATTATATTGGGGGAACCAGTATGGGAGCAATCGTTGGTGCGTTATATGCTGCTGGATATTCTCCAAAGCAACTAGATTCTATTTTTCAAGAGATTAATTTTGACGTGTTATTACAGGATAAAATTCCACGTTCTGCAATGTCTTTTTATGAAAAGAATAGCTATGAAAAATATGCAGTTTCCTTGCCATTTAATAAGTTTAAATTATCCCTTCCGAGTTCATTGTCTAAAGGGCAAAGCTTATATAATTTATTATCCAAGCTTCTTTTTAATGTAAATGAAATAGAAGATTTTAACGACCTGCCAATTCCTTTTTTCTGTATCGCTACTGATGTGGAAACGGGGGCTCAAGTGAAATTGAATAAGGGATATCTGCCTAGAGCGTTGGCTGCAAGTGCTGCGATTCCCTCTTTTTTTGAGCCTGTAATGAATGATGGAAGTGTTTTGGTAGATGGTGGAGTGATTAATAATTACCCTGTGGATGAAGTGCTAGAAATGGGTGCTGATATTATTATTGGGGTAGACGTTCAAGATTCTTTAGCAACTCGAGATGAACTTCAGTCTGCTACAGATATTTTAGTACAGATTAATTATTATAACACTATAAATGCAATGGAGGAGAAGTTAAAAAAGACAGACCTTCATATAAAACCAAATATTAAACCTTTTAGTGTGCTTTCCTTTGGAAAAGGGAGAGATATTATTGAAAGTGGATATGTTGCTGCAAGTGATAAATCATTAACATTAGATAGTATTGCAAGCCTGCAAAAGCAAAAGCCCATTAAGAGATATCCTGGGAAAATTGTTGATAGTTTTTTAATTGACAAATTATCTTTTGAAGGAAATGATAAGTACACTCGAGCTTACTTAAAGGGGAAGTTACGATATAGAACTGAAGAGTATATAGATTTTGATAAAATAGATCAAGGAATGAGCAATCTTGCTGCTACAAATAATTTTAATAGCGTAAGGTATGAGCTTAGACCAAATAAGGAAGGTTATATGCTTACGGTTCCTATAATAGAGCGCCATACAGATATGTTTCTGAAATTTGGCGTTCATTATGATGGTTTGTACAAAACAGCAGCTTTGGTTAATATTACAAAAAAACATCTCTTTTTTGATGATGATAATGTTTACTTTGACTTTATAGTTGGTGATTTCCTTCGGTATAATTTTGAATATTATTTAGATAAAGGATTTTATTGGAGTTACGGAATTAAATCTAGGTTCAATACATTCTCTAAGGATGTAGAGTTCGATTTTATAAATCAAGGGCAATTGCAAGATGCCCCCGATTTAAATAAGTTGGATATAAAAATGTCGGATTTTACAAATCAGATATATATGCAAACTGTTTGGAAAGAAGAGTTTACTTTCGGGGTTGGATTAGAACACAAATTGCTGCAAATTGAAACAGAAACATTGGTTGATGATAATGGAAAGGAAGTGTATTTAGAGGATGAGAATTATTTTAGCGTTTATAGCTTCTTGAAATTTGATTCTTTAAATGATAAATACTTTCCTTCTAAAGGTTTTTTCTTTGACGGTGATTTTCATGCGTATTTACTTTCTTCAAATAAACGAGATGATTTTAGTGAGTTTTCGATTGCAAAGGCGAAAATGGGGTTTGCAACACCTTTATATAGGAGTTTGTCACTTAGTGCTTTTACAGAAGGTGGATTTAAATTTGGAGATCCCAACATTCAATCTTTAGATTTTATTTTTGGAGGTTTTGGGAATAATTTCATTAATAATATTACTCCCTTTTTAGGTTATGATTATCTTAGTTTTGGTGGAGACAGTTATGTAATGGCTACTTTCACTGCAGATTGGGAGTTTGCAAAGCAAAACCATGTAAATATAACAGCTAATATTGCAAATGCAGGGGATGATATTTTTGAGGAAGGTACTTGGTTTTCTTTACCTGATTATACAGGATACGCCTTAGGTTATGGTTATGAGTCTATTATTGGGCCTCTCCAAGGAAAAGTTCATTGGTCTCCAGAGGTAAACGAGGCGCTTTTTACGATTAGTATTGGGTTCTGGTTTTAAATACGTATAGTTTTTAAGAGTTTCTTAATGGAAATCTCCGTAAATTATTGCGATATTTGTTTAATTCAAACGTTTTCGTTATGCCTTTTTATCATAAACTCGGTAACATACCACATAAGAGACACACTATTTTTAAAAAGCCAGATGGTAGCTTGTATTATGAGCAATTATTTGGAACTATCGGTTTTGATGGAATGTCCTCAAACTTGTATCATGTACACCGCCCAACGCAAGTAAAAGAAATAAAATCTAAGATAAATGTAGCTCCAAAGGTTGCTGTCTCTAACAATATACAATCGTATCGTTTTCATGGATTCAAAATAAAACCTGAAAATGATTACTTAAAAAGTAGAAAATCAGTTTTAACAAACTCCGATTGTACAATTCAATTAGCGGCACCTAAAAAGTCGTCAGAAGAGTACTTTTATAAGAATGCAGATGCAGATGAACTTATTTTTATTCACAAGGGGAATGGGAAGCTGAGAACTCATCTAGGAAATTTAGATTTCTCTTATGGAGATTATTTAGTCGTACCAAGAGGGACTATTTATAAAATGGATTTTGAAACAGAAGACAATAGACTTTTTATTGTAGAATCCCGAAGTCCAATATACACACCCAAACGATATAGAAACTGGTTTGGACAATTATTAGAGCATTCTCCATTTTGCGAACGAGATATTCGTAGACCTTACGAATTAGAAACTAATGATGAGAAGGGAGACTTCTTAATTAAAATAAAGAAGCAAGATGAGATTTTCGATATGGTCTATGCAACACATCCTTTTGATGTAGTTGGTTACGATGGTTTTAATTATCCTTATGCGTTGAGTATTCATGATTTTGAGCCAATAACAGGTAGAATTCATCAACCACCACCAGTACATCAAACTTTCGAAACAGACACTTTTGTTGTTTGTAGTTTTGTTCCTAGACTTTATGATTATCATCCAGAGAGTATACCAGCTCCTTATAATCATAGTAATATAGATTCTGATGAGGTTTTGTATTATGTAGATGGCGATTTTATGAGCAGAAATGATATAGAAAAAGGACATATTTCGTTACATCCAGCAGGAATACCTCACGGTCCTCATCCTGGAGCAGCGGAGCGAAGTATTGGTAAAACTGAAACAGAAGAATTAGCTGTAATGGTAGATACCTTTAAACCGCTTATGCTTACAGAAGAAGCTATTGAGATTTCAGACGACTCGTATTATAAGTCTTGGTTAGAAAATTAATATTTAAAGAATATGTTGAATTATAGAGTTGATATAACAGCTCATTTAAGAGCAATGTGGTAGGTATTTGTTATTCTCAGAAATTAACTTATCGCTTATTCATATTCAAAATAATAATTATAAAAAAATAAAATGTCACAAGATACAACATCACTAAAATTAAATAAGGAAGTAGCAGAAGCTGAAGATTTTTTACCGCTTTTGGGTACTGATTACGTTGAACTTTATGTTGGGAACGCCAAACAAGCAGCGCATTATTACCAAGCAGCATGGGGTTTTCAGCCAGTAGCGTATGCTGGACTAGAAACTGGTAGAAGGGATAGTGTTTCATATGTGTTAGAACAAGATAAAATAAGAATCGTTTTAACGTCTCCTTTACAAGAAGGGGGAGCAATAAATAGGCATATTGAAAAACATGGCGATGGAGTAAAGGTAGTTGCACTTTGGGTGGATGACGCTAAGAAGAGTTATGAGGAAACCACAAAAAGAGGTGCAGAAAGTTACATGGAGCCTAAGACTATTGAAGATGAGAATGGAAAAGTAGTACTTTCAGGAATCCATACATACGGAGAAACCGTTCATGTATTTGTTGAGCGCTCAGCATACAACGGAGCTTTTATGCCAGGTTTTAAAGAATGGAATCCAGAATATAAGCCAGCAACTGTAGGTCTTAAATTTATTGACCATATGGTTGGGAATGTAGGTTGGAATGAAATGACTAAATGGTGTGAGTTCTACGCTAAAGTAATGGGGTTTGCACAATTGGTTTCTTTTGATGATAAAGATATATCTACAGATTATACCGCTCTTATGAGTAAGGTAATGAGTAATGGTAACGGTAGAATCAAGTTTCCGATAAATGAACCTGCGGAAGGAAAGAAAAAATCGCAGATCGAGGAGTATATAGATTTTTATAATGGTGCTGGAGTGCAACACATAGCCTTGGCAACAGATAATATTATTAAAACTGTAAAGGAGCTAAAATCTAGAGGAGTGGAATTTTTAAATGTTCCTGAAACATATTATGACACAGTTTTAGATAGAGTAGGGAAAATAGACGAAGATTTGCAACCGCTTAAAGAACTTGGAATTCTTATAGATAGAGATGATGAGGGTTATTTACTGCAATTATTTACAAAGCCGATTTTAGATAGACCGACAATGTTTTTTGAAATTATTCAGCGTAAAGGGGCTAAATCCTTTGGAAAGGGTAACTTTAAAGCACTTTTTGAAGCTATAGAGAGAGAACAGGAAATGCGAGGAACGCTATAAAATAGCGATTTTATTATTAAATTGATAAATAGAAACTGAACAATTTATATTCTTAATGTTAAAAAAGTTAAACTTATTTATTATGCTTGCATAATATATGTTTTGTATTAACTTTGCTCTCGCAATAGGGGTGGTGCCCTATGCAGACTTTAAGTAAAGTTTTCATAATTTAAAGTTTTGGTTGGTTAATGAAAAAAACTCGGCTTCGGTCGAGTTTTTTGCGTTTATAAACTTTTGGAATAATAATTGTTAATTGTATTGATAAAGAATTATAATGTAATTCATTTTATTATTTTTACACAATTAACTCTGACTATGAAGAAGATAATCTTAGCGATAACAATATTTTGGCTTTCAGCTTTTGTGAATCAAAATGAGACAAAAGAACAAAAAGCTTTTCAAGACGGAGAATGGTTTAAGTTTAGAATCCACTACGGAATCTTCAATGCTAGTTATGCTACACTACAAGTTAAAGATGAATATCTAAATGGGAAAGAAGTTTACCATGTAACAGGAATTGGTAAAACTACAGGATTAGCTAGCTTGTTTTTTGAAGTTAATGACGATTACCAAAGTTATTTTGATAAGACTACTGGTCAGCCTTATAAATTTATTCGAAAAATAGATGAAGGAGGGCATACCAAAGATTTAGAAATAAACTTTGATTATAAAGCAAAAAAAGCAACTTTAAAAGATCATAAACACGATACAGAAGAGTATTTTGATATAGATAAAGGGGTTCAAGACCTTATTTCTGGATTTTATTTTCTTAGAGATCGCGTAGATAGAACTACCGTAGCAGCTGGAGATGAGTTCGTGTCTGATATGTTGTTTGATGATGATGGGATATTTAAATTTAAACTTAAGTATTTAGGGAGAGAGGTTTTAAATACAAAATTCGGTAAAGTAAAATGTTTGAAATTCAGACCTTATGTGCAGTCTGGACGTATTTTTAAAGAAGAAGAAAGTTTGACTTTATGGGTGTCTGACGATGAGAATAAAATACCAATACGAATAAAGGCAGATATCCTTGTAGGTTCAATAAAAGCAGATTTAGAAGAATTTAAAGGATTGAAGCATCAGTTTAAAATTCAAATGAATTAATGGCAATTAAACCAGAAATTGAAGCTCAAATTAAAGAGCTTGAAGAGAAGTATAAAAATTCAGGACAAGATCTTAGTGCGTATTTAGATGGTCTGCTTTATGAAAAGTATCTTACATATTGGGATTATATCCATTTAGATACATTGTTAAGCCTGCAGATTCCACGTACACATTTCCCTGATGAAGAAATTTTTATTACTTATCATCAAATTACAGAGTTGTATTTTAAGCTTATTATTCATGAGCAAAAGCAGATTATAGATCATAAACTGAATGATGCAGATTTTATGATCACCAAAATCGGAAGGATTAATAATTATTATAAAATTTTAATTAATTCTTTTAGTGTTATGATTAATGGGATGGACAGAGCTCAGTTTCTAAAATATAGAATGGCGCTTCTTCCAGCCAGTGGATTTCAATCTGCTCAATTTAGAATGATAGAGATTTATTGTACTCCTTTTTATAATTTATTGCCTGAAAATGCAAAATCAGAATATACACCAGAAAGTAGTCTAGAAGATCTTTTTGAAAATATTTATTGGAAAAGAGGAGCTGTAGATACTAAAACACAAGAAAAAACGCTTACATTAAAGCAGTTTGAATACCGTTATACTCCAAGGTTTATGCGAATAGCCAAAGAGGTAGAAGGAGTGACGATTTATGAAAAGTATTTAAACTTTCCAAAAGAGGTAAAAGAGAATCCTTTATTGATTAAAGCGATGAAAGAGCTAGATGTAAATGCAAATGTAAATTGGAACTTGATGCATATGGGCGTAGCTTATAAGCATTTAAGTAAAGATAAGCAGACAATTGATGCTACTGGAGGTACCAATTGGAAAGATTATTTACCTCCAAGTTTTCAGAAAATCATCTTTTTTCCCGAAATTTGGAGCGATTCAGAAAGAGCCGACTGGGGAAAACAGTGGGTGGAGCATATGTTAAACCCTCAAACAAATTAGTAGTAAATGCCAAAGAAGATTGTAGGACTTTTGTTTATTGCGATACTAACTATTTTATCGTGTAAAGAAGAAGAGAAGAAAGTAGAGGAAGTGGGTGTTGTGGAAGCAGAAGGATTGGAGCCCGTTGAAGTGAAAGAATTTGGTTATGATTTAAACCAATATCTTGTTGTTAGAGATACAATAAAAGCTGGCGACAGTTTTGGTGAGATTTTACAGCGTAATAATATAGGATACCCTGAGATATATAATATTGTTGAAGGGGTAAAAGATTCATTTAATATAGCAAGCCTTCAAGTAGGAAAACCTTATACATTATTGTGTACTAAGGAAGATTCTTTACAGAAGCCAAAATGTTTTATCTATCAACCAAATAGCATAGATTATGTGGTGGTAGATTTTGCTGATTCTACATTAGTAAAAAAGGGTAAAAAAGAAGTTAAGCTTGTAGAACGTGAGGCTTCAGGAATTATAAACGGTTCTTTATATCAAACACTTCAGGAACAAGGGTTAAGTCCTATTGTAGCTTATAAAATGTCTGATATCTATGCTTGGACTATAGATTTCTTCAGAATTCAGAAGGGAGATAAGTTTAAAGTTTTATTTACTGAAAAGTATATAGACGATTCTATTTATGCAGGAGTCGATAAGATTAAAGGAGCATACTTTGAGCATAATGGAGAGCCTATTTATTCATTCCGTTTTGAGTCTGATTCTACAAAACATATTGTTGATTATTTTGATGAGAATGCTAAAAATTTAAGAAGAGCTTTCTTGAAGGCGCCAGTTCAGTTTAGTAGAATTTCATCTCGTTATAATTTAAATCGTAGAATTGCTTACTACGGAAATAAAGTGAGACCACATAAGGGGACTGACTTTGCTGCACCAGTTGGAACACCAATTTTATCTACAGCAAATGGTACCGTAATAGAATCTACCAGAAGAGGTGGAAATGGTAATTATGTAAAAGTAAAACACAATTCAACTTATACAACTCAATATTTGCATATGCAGAAAAGGAAGGTGAAAGTAGGTGAGTATGTTAAACAAGGAGACGTTATTGGTTGGGTTGGTATGACTGGAAATACTAGTGGACCCCATGTTTGTTACCGTTTCTGGAAAAATGGAGCACAAGTAGATCCGTTTAGACAAGATCTTCCAAAAGCAGAACCTATTGGAGATTCGTTGAAAGTGAAATATTTAGCTCATATAAAACCGATAAAGCAACAATTAGACGCAATAGAATATCCTTTGGATAAAAGCTCTGAAGAAGGAGAATATGTAACCGAATTAAATCAATAAGATGCCATTATCAGCAATCAACCCAACCAAGACAGAAGCTTGGAAGAAATTAGAAGAACATTATAGTACTTTTCATAATACATCGGTAAAGAGTTTGTTTGCTCAAGATGATAAAAGAGCAGAGAAGTTTACCATTCAATGGAATGATTTTTATGTAGATTTTTCTAAAAATAGAATCGATGATACTACGGTTAATTTACTTCTAGAACTAGCTACAGAGGTCAACTTAAAGGATGCTATAGAAAAATGTTTTACTGGAGATATTATTAATGAAACAGAAGGGAGAGCAGTGCTTCATACAGCTTTAAGAGCCAAAGAAAGTGAGAAGATTTTTGTTGATGGAGAGAATGTTGTTCCTGAGATTTATGAGGTAAAAGAAAAAATAAAAGCGTTTACAGAAAGTATTATTTCCGGAGAGAAGAAGGGGTATACTGGGAAAGCGTTTACCGATGTTGTAAATATCGGAATTGGAGGATCAGATCTTGGGCCAGCAATGGTCACAGAAGGACTCCAATATTATAAAAATCATCTTAATGTTCATTTTGTAAGTAATGTAGATGGAGATCATGTGCATGAAACTATCAAGAAATTAGATCCTGAAACTACTCTGTTTGTAATTGTTTCTAAAACTTTTACAACGCAAGAAACATTGAGCAATGCAACAACTCTTAAAAAGTGGTTTTTAGAATCTGCCACTCAAAAGGATGTTGCTGCACACTTTGTTGCTGTGTCTACGAATCTAGAAAAGATAAACGAATTTGGAATAGATTCTAATAATGTATTCCCAATGAAAGATTGGGTTGGAGGAAGATTTTCATTATGGAGTGCTGTTGGTTTGTCTATAGCGCTAGCAGTAGGGTTTGATAATTTCAACAAGCTGCTGGGGGGAGCTCAAGCCATGGACGATCACTTTAGAGAAACTCCTTTCGAAAGAAATATTCCAGTAATATTAGCACTTTTAAGTGTTTGGTATAATAATTTTTATGGAGCAGAAAGTGAAGCTTTAATACCTTATTCTCAATATTTACATAGGCTCTCAGCATATCTTCAGCAGGGAACTATGGAGAGTAATGGAAAGAGTATGGATCGTGCCGGAAACCCAGTAGATTATCAAACGGGAACTATTATTTGGGGAGAACCTGGAACGAATTCACAACACGCATTTTTTCAATTGATTCACCAAGGGACTAAATTGATTCCAGCGGATTTTATTGGGTTTATAGAGTCACTTCATGGAGATAAAGATCATCATGATAAGTTGATGGCCAATTATTTTGCGCAGACGGAAGCTTTACTTAACGGAAAAACAAAAGGAGAAGTAAGAGAGGAGTTAGAAGGAAAAGATATTTTAGAAGAAGAAATTGAAAAATTACTCCCTTTTAAGTTATTTGAAGGAAATAAGCCTACAAACTCCATACTTATTGATAAGTTAACACCGCAAGCCCTCGGAGAGATTATAGCAATGTACGAGCATAAAATCTTTGTTCAAGGAGTAATTTGGGATATTTTTAGCTTCGATCAATGGGGTGTGGAATTAGGGAAACAATTAGCCTCTACAATACTTACCGATATAAAAAGCGAAAAGATTAGTAATCATGATAGTTCTACGTTAAATCTTTTGCGATTTTATAAAAACAGTTAACATATTTTGTTAAAATCTAAAAACGTAACATTGTAATCTGCACAAGATTATTATGTTACGTTTTTTGTTTACTTTTGTTCCAATGTTAAATTATTTAACATTACCTTAATGCTAGAAATCATTTAATAGATGATTTTTGCACCGTTAAATTAAATTAAACAAACAAATGAAGACAATCTACAATTGGATTTTAACAACAGTAATTGCATTGATTACTACTACAGCTTTTTCGCAAGGAACGATTACGGGTTCTGTAGTAGATGGGAGTTTCGGGGGGCCATTACCTGGAGCTAATGTTATGGTGAAAGGTTCTACATCTGGAACTTCAACCGACTTTGATGGTAATTTCACATTAAATGTTACCGAAAACTCAGGAACTATCGTAGTTTCATATATTGGGTTTGTAGCAAAACAAGTTAATTATACATTAAGTAATGGCTCTACTAATATTGGAGCTGTTAAATTACAGCCAGATTCTGAAGAATTAGAAGGAGTGGTAGTTGTTGGGTCAGGTATTATTGACCTTGCAAGAGATAGACAAACGCCTATAGCTGTGTCTACAATTCCTGCAAAAGAAATTCAGCAAAAAATTGGAACTCAAGATGTATCAATGATGTTGGTAAACACTCCATCTGTTTATGTTTCTAGCCAGTCTAGTGGTTTTGGAGATAGTCAGATTAGAGTTAGAGGGTTTGAGCAAGATAATACTGCGTACTTATTAAATGGACAGCCAATTAATGGTATGGAAGATGGTAAAATGTATTGGTCAAACTGGTCTGGAATGGCTGATATCGCCAATGGTATTCAAATTCAAAGAGGTTTAGGGTCTTCTAAATTAGCAATATCTTCTGTTGGAGGTACAGTTAATTTTGTTACAAAGGCTACTGATATGAATGAAGGTGGTTTTGCTTCAATAGGAGTAGCAAATGATAATTACTTTAAAACGACAGCTGCTTATAATACAGGTATTAGCGAAGGTGGTTTTGGAGCTAGTGTTCTTTTGAGCCACTGGCAGGGAGATGGTTATAATGATGGCACTTACGGTTCAGGGCAAAGCTATTTTATATCTTTTGGTTATAGACCTAATGAGAAGCATAATTTAAACTTTTTAATTACAGGAGCTCCTCAGCAACATGATCAAAGTTATTCAAAATCAATTGAGACTTATTTAGAAAGAGGTAGAAAGTTTAATAATAATAATGGTACTTACAGAGGTGAATACATGACTGAAGTAGGGAATTATTATCATAAGCCTGTAATGAACCTTAACTGGGACTGGGAGGTAAGTGATAGATCTCAATTATCAACAGTTCTTTATGGATCATGGGGACGTGGAGGTTCTATTGGTAGTGTTGGTAGTCGTGTAAGAAACTCTGAAGGATATGTAGATTTTGATGCAATATATCAGAATAACATAAATAGTCCTGATGGATCAGCAACATACGCTTTACGTAATTCTGTTAATAATCATTCATGGTATGGTTTGGTGACAAACTTTAGCCATTCAATAAATGATAATTTAGACTGGAATGTTGGTTTCGATTTAAGAACATATAAAGGAAATCACTTTAGACAAATAAAAGATCTTTTAGGAGCAGATTATTATGAAGATACACGTAATGTTCGTTATCCTGACGGAAATCAAATTTCTAACACATACACAAATAATCCTTGGAGTGCAGTTTTTAACTATGCTGATGAAGAAGATAGATATGCTTGGGACTATGATGAAAGAATTAATTATGGAGGATTATTTACACAGTTAGAATATAGTGTAAATAATTTCTCAGCTTTCTTTCAAGGAGCAATTTCTAATCAAACGCACGTTAGATGGGATAGATATCAATATACTGTAGAAAATGAAGAATCTGAGAAAGTAGAGAATTTTGGATATAATGTAAAGGGTGGTGGAAGTTATAAATTTAATGATAATAATGCTTTTTATGTAAATGCTGGATATTATTCACGTCAACCTTATCATGACAATATTTATTTAAACTTTACAAATGAAGTAAACCCTTTAACTGAAAATGAGAAAATATTAGGTTTAGAGGCTGGATATTCATTTAAAAGTAATTTCTTTTCTGCTAATTTGAACTTGTATAGAACTAGTTGGAAGGATAGAGTAACTACGTCATCAAGGGTTACTTCTGATAGCGAAGTGATAGGAGGTAATACAGTGCCTGCTGAAACTTTATTGTATACTACAAATGAAGGAGTAGAACAATTGCATCAAGGTATTGAGTTAGACTTTACTGCATTTCCAGTAAATAGATTAAGACTTAAAGGTTTTCTTTCCGTTGGAGATTGGGAGTATGTAGGAAACTCAAGAACTACAATTCGTGATGAAGACAGAAATGTGCTTGATTTTAATGACGAAGATGTAGATGGAGGAAAAGTTGGAGGAGCTGCTCAATTTACTGTAGGATTAGGTTTCAATTATGAAATTATCAGAAATTTATCTATAGATTCAGACTACCGTTACTATGATAATTTATATTCTGATGTTGGTGCAGTTAAAGAAAATTTAGAATTACCAGGTTATGGACTTTTAGATTCTGGAGTATCGTATAAAATGATATTATCTGATTCAAAGAACAAAAATTCTATTGACTTTAGATTTAATGTGAATAATGTACTTCATAAGATATATTTATCTGAATTAAGAACAAATAATTTTGCACAACCTGGAGACGAGACATATCAAGGTTTAGCAGTTTCGAATGAAGGTTATTTTGGATTCGGTAGAACATGGAACTTTAGTATGCGTTTCAACTTCTAGAACTTAGAATCACTACAATATTTAAACCCCGCAATTTGCGGGGTTTTTTTATGTCTTTTCTGAAGTTTATCAAGCTTTAATTCTTATTTTTGAAGAACTAACAAAACAAACATACTCATGTATACAACAGTTAATGCTTTACATTCATATTGGGCGTATTTTACGCTTTTAGTACTTATTATAGCCGTTCTAAATGCTATGGTAGGATATTTTAAGAATAAAGATTTTAGTCTGGCTAAAGACTTTAGAATAAGTCTTTTCGCTCTTATCTTTTCTCACTTACAATTGGTAATAGGTTTAATACTTTACTTTGTTTCTCCAAGGTTTTCTTCTTGGCAAACAGGAGGAGTAATGGGAGATAGCCTTTTAAGACTAGTTCTTGTAGAGCATCCTTTTATAAATATTATTGCAATCGCTTTAATTACTATCGGTTGGAGTAAGCATAAAAAAGAAACTACTTCTAAAAGAAAATTCGGAAAGATTGCCTTATTCTACGGAATTGGACTTTTCTTGATTTTACTTAGAATACCTTATATGCTTTGGTTCGATTAGTCTATTTCTGGACTTTTTTAACCAAATAGAGATACACCGGAAAATGGTCAGAATATCCTGCTATAAAAGCACCTGAAGCATAGCTTCTAAAAGGATATCCTTTGTATTTTCCGGTTTTTGTTTTTAAATATTCTGCACTGAAAATGCCTGCTTTCCAAAAGTGCATTCCGTCATCTTTTTTTAATAGGTTTGATGTTAAAAAAAATTGATCAAATAAACTCCATTTGTCTCGATATGCAAGAGAACCGATTCCTTTCTTATATAATTTTTCCATAGGATTATACAAGTTATTGATCTCATCTAGTTCATCCCTTTCTCCTTTTGTCCTTAATATGTTTTTAAAACTTGCGTCTGTAGGGTTATCATTATAATCGCCCATACTGATTATTTTAATGGCTGGATTTCTCCATACAACAGAATCAATTATTTTCTTATTTAATCTCGCTGCTGCTTCTCTAAAGGGTCTACTTCTTTGTTCGCCTCCACTTCTCGATGGCCAATGATTAACAATAAAACAAAAATGCTCTCCTTCAAAATATCCATCAACCACCAATTGATCTCTTGTGTAATCTCGGAATCCCTTCTCGTTGTGTATTATAAGTCTTCTATAATGAATAGTATTAGGAATAAAACTTTCTTTTTTATAAAATAAAGCTACATCTATGCCGCGTTCATCTGGAGAATCTTCATGTATAACACCGTAATCACTACTTATTAATTCTGGATGACTCTTGAGGTCTGTAAGTACTTTTATGTTTTCTACTTCAGCAAAACCAATAACCGTAGGAGTATTGTCTATCGTTTCATTTGTAATCTCTTTTATGACCTTAGCAAGTCTGGATAATTTTATATTATATCGCTCCTCCGTCCATTTGTATTTTCCATTCGGAGTGCGTTGGTTATCAAAAGTTAGAGAATCATCTAGTGTGTCATATAGGTTTTCAACATTGTAAAAGGCGATGGTTTTTATTGAATATTCTGTTGATTGTGCAATCAAAATAAAAGATTTTAATACGACAATTGTAATTAATAACTTCTTCATTATATATTATTTTCTATAAATAAATAGTAAATGTACGTTATATTTCATTACATTGAAGATTCAAGTGCCTGATAATGAGTATGAAAGTTTTAGTTCTTTGTTGTTTATTAGTTAATTTTCACTGTTTGTATGGGCAGGAAGTAAAAGGCTCTATCTATGATTTAAGAACGCAACTCCCTATTGAAGGTGCTTTGATTGAAGTAGAAGATTCTTTTCACGAAGTGTTGTCATCTTTGGATGGTAATTTTGTGATTTTAGATGTTGCTAGTAATAATCATGTGCTGAAGATTACCAAGGAAGGTTACATTATTAAGTTTCTCCCGTTTTCTAAAAAATATTTGCAGACAGTAAATTTTAAAACCATCTATTTAGAAGTAGATGTCAAAGAACTTCAGCAGGAAAACAGTATTTCTCTATCTGACAGTGATTTTATAGATGATGTAGATACCGATTTTTCAGGGCAAATGCTTCAGGCAACACGTGATATTTTTCTTAGTAGAGCAGCTTTCGATTTTAGTCAATCCTTTTTTAAAGTCAAAGGATATGATTCTAAATATGGGGATGTTTTAATAAATGGAGTTCGGATGAATCGAGTCTTTAATGGTAGACCGCAATGGAGTAATTGGGGAGGGATAAATGACGTACTTCGAAATCAAGAATATTTTTATGGTTTAAAGGCAAATCCTTATGGTTTTGGTGGACTTCTTGGAACTACAAATATGAATACTAATCCAGCTAAAATGCGCCCCGGAATACGTTTGTCTTCTTCAGCTTCTAACAAATCTTATAGGGGTAGATTGATGGCAACTTATAACTCTGGAGTAAAAAAGAGCGGAATTTCCTATTCATTATCCGCTTCAAAACGATGGGGGAAAGAGGGCTATGTTTCTGGAACCTTATATGATGCCTATTCTGTGTTTGGAGCAATAGGATATCAAACTGGGAAACATAATTTTTATTTTACTGGAATGTATACACCTAATAGAAGAGGTAAGTCTGCTGCTATTACTGCGGAAGTATTTCAGCTTATAGGGAGAAGATATAATCCATATTGGGGAGAGCAAAATGGAGAGATTCGTAATTCTAGAGAAAGAAACATAGAAGAACCTATCGCTATGTTTAATTATGATTTTTCAGGTGATAAACTTACCGTGAATTTTGGTGCTGCATATCAATTCGGTAGCTTTAGTAGTAGTCGCTTAGGGTATTATAATGCTCCAAGTCCCAATCCAGACTATTATAGATATCTGCCTAGTTTTTATATTAATAATTCTTTAGGAGCCAATTTTGATAATGCCAATCTAGCTAAAGAGGGGTTTCAAGAAAACCCGCAAATGCAATGGAGTTCTTTATACAGTGCTAATTTATCTAGTGAGCGGAATGGTAAAAGTTCTTATGTGCTTTATAATGATCAAGCGGATGAGAACCAATTGTTTGTAAATATCAATTCAAGCTATATTTTTAGTGACTACTTTAAGATTGATGGTGGTTTTAGGTATCATAAATCGGATGCTGAGAATTATGGACTTCTTTTGGATTTACTTGGCGGTGATTTTCATGAAGATATAGATACATTTTCAGATACTAAAAATGATGTTGAGCATGAAGTTCAGAAAGGTGTTGGAGATAAGATGGGATATAATTATAATATCAATTCTAGTTTCTATGAAGGTTTTTTGCAGGGGGACTTTCAGTTAGAGAAATTTGCATTTTTTGTTTCAGCCAAAATATCACAAACAACATATCAAAGAGAAGGTTTGTTTTTAAATGAGCGCTTTCCATTAACCTCTCAGGGGAAAGGTGAAATTCAAAATTTCACAGATTATGGGTTTAAAACTGGACTGACGTATAAGTTTAATAATCGTCACATTGTAAATCTGTCAGCTGCTTATTTAACAAAGGCTCCCACGTTGCAGAATACTTTTGTAAACGCTAGAGAAAATAATAAAACTGTAGATAGTCTGCAGTCCGAAGTTATATATTCTGGAGTACTTACATATAATCTTGATCTTCCTAATATAAGCATGAGACTTACGGGTTATTATTCCAAATTTAAAGAAGTAACGGATATAAATTATTTTTATGTAGATGCAGGTGTGGGGAGTGACTTTATCCAAGAGGTGGTAACAGGAATTGAAAAGTTGCATTACGGAGGTGAACTTGGGTTTTCTTATCAAGCTACAACAGAAATTAAGCTTACAGCTGTTGCATCCTATGGAGATTTTAGCTATACCGAGAATGCTAATGTAACCATCAATTTCGATACCGTTGGAGCGGAGGAAGATCTAATTAATTTAATAGGAACATTAGATTTGGGTGAGACAGCAATAAAAGATTTTAAGCTTGCTGTAGGCCCTCAAAAAGCATATTCTATTGGTGTAGATTATAGAAGTTCTAATTATTGGTGGGTTGGTACAACAGGAAATTATTTAGCAGATAACTATGTGGATATTTCTGCTATTAAAAGAACAAATAGCTTTTTACAAGATCCCGATGGGGATGTTTTTCCCAATGCTACTTCAGAGATAGTTACTGAGCTTTTGACACAAGAGCGATTAACTCCTGTTTATTTATTGAATCTTACTGGCGGAAAATCTTGGTTGATAGACAAGAAATATATTAGCTTTTTTGTGAGTGTTAATAACCTTTTCGATGTTAGTTATAGAACGGGAGGTTATGAGCAGAGTAGGAACGGGAATTTTGGACAGGCATATAACGATACGCAACGTGGCGCTCCACTTTTTGGGAATAAATACTGGTATGGATACGGTAGATCATACTTTGTGAATCTTGCTTTAAGCTTTTAATATGCGAAATCTAAAAAATATAATACTCAGTATTATTTATTTAACAGCTATTCTGATTTTCTTTTTTGCTTGTGTTGCAGATGATCAGCACGATATTCCAAACGATATTTGTATAGAGAATACATTGGAGGTAAATGCTTCTTATGACGAAGTTAAGGCTTTATATAATGGAGAGATCCTAAGGATCCAAGAGGATTTAATTATATCTGGATACATAAATTCTTCTGATGCAGCTAGTAATTTTTTTGGGAATATCCATTTTCAAGATCATCCTACAAATCCTACTCAAGGGCTTCAAATAGAATTGGATTTAAGGAATCTTGCGATTTTTTATCCCATTGGTCAAAAGGTTTTTATAAAATTGAAAGGCCTTTATTTAGATAATGATAAAGGAACATATAAGCTTGGGGGTACGTTTACTGCTTTTGGAAATCTTTCTGTAGGGAGACTTCCCGCAACTAAAATTAGGGAACATATAATTGTATCCTGTGATGAAGTTGTGTCAATGGTTCCGAAGAAATATGAGATGGAGCAGCTTGATAGTACTATGGTGAATACGTTGGTTGTTATTGATGATTTAGAGGTTGCTCCTGAAAGATTATGTGGCGCGTTTGCAGAATTCCGAGAAACTACAGATGTGGAACTGAATAATTGCAACGGGGCACCTTTGATTATGAGAAATAGCGGCTTTTCTGATTTTCAGTCTGCACTTTTGCCTCTAGGAAATGGTCTTGTTACAGGGGTGTTAACAAAAGAGCGTGAAGAATATATAATTACTATTCGTGATCTAAATGATGTAGATATGAATAATGAAAGGTGCGATGCGATTGAATATTATTGTGAAATACCTGAAGCTAATGCAACTATTTTTGATGTTAAAGAAAAGTACTTGGGGGAGAGGATTACGATAAAAGAACCTTTAGTTCTTAATGCTACGATTATTGCTAATGATGAAAATAAGAATTTTTCTAAACAGCTATATGTACAAGATGCTACTGGAGGAATTAAGGTTAAGTTAGATGATACTAAGATTTTTGAAAGATTTCTGTTGAATGCTGTAATTACAATTGTAGTAAATGGATTAACCTTAGATAAAATTGATGAGGAATATACTTTAGGAATCTTAAGTGATGAAGAAATTCTTGGAGTCGAAAAAGAAGATTATTATCGCTTTTTTTATGATGAAGGGGAGTATTCAGAAATAATACCTAATAAAATAAATATTGCTGATATTTCTGAAGCTGATATTGGAAGTTTAGTAGTTGTAGATTCTGTACAATTTGTAGATAATTCTAAGTTCGTTATAAATAACAGAGATACAAAGAGTGTTATAACAGATTGTTTTGCTAATGAACTTACTTTAAATACATCACGTAGTTTTGTTTATAGTAGTGAGGTCGTGCCTATTAATAATGGAAGTATAATCGGTATTTTACAATATGATAATGGGTTTCAGATAAGGATAAGAGATGTTGCTGACTTAGTCGGGATGAATCTTGAAAGATGTAATGTTCTAGATAATGCTGCAGAGATAAGTCTGGAAACTTTAATTAGTCAATATGGAGAAAGTGGAAAAGAGATAAAAGAAAATCTTAAGATAAAAGGGTTTGTCACTACAGATTATTTAACTCATAACCTTGAAAATACTAGCGCGATAATTCAAAATCAAGATATTGGAATGGAGCTTGAATTTAAAGAGGCACACCAGATTCCCTTAAATTCTGAAATCACTATCGCCTTACGTGGTCTAACATTTTTTAATGATGAATATGGATTTCATATTAAAGGGTTGACTAATGATCATATTTTAAATATTATTGAAGCTCAGCCCGTAAAACCATTTAAAGTCAGTATAGATGAATTATTATCGTTAAAATACAATAATGTAATTGTTGAGTTACAGGGATTCCAATTTGAAGATGTTAATGCTGTATATGCTGGAGATAATGTTATTGTTAACTGTGAGGATAGTTATACAATTTCAATACTCGAATCTGCCAGTTTTGCTAATGTTAATGTAAGTGATGGAAAGGGAAATATTGTTGGAGTATTGATCAGAGGTCGGTTTTATGTGAGATCTGTTTCAGACTTCACGTTTGATCAGCCTTATGAAGATTGTTCTTTGAAATTGACAAGCAAGTTTGTCTTCATTTCTGAAATAGCTGATCCAGACAATAGCAGTGCTGCTTTGAATATGCGATTTATAGAACTCTATAATTCTAGTGATAAAGAAGTAAGTCTTAATGGTTGGGCATTGCGAAGGTATACAAATGCAAATGTAAGTTTTACGGAGCGAAGTGTTATTGATTTGTCTGGTTATGTTATTCCGCCAGAAAGTACTTTTATAATAGCTTCAAATGAGGTAGATTTTATTTCAACTTATGGGTTTTCTCCCAATTTGGAGGCTGGAACTGGGAGTGCGGCAGATTCTAATGGAGATGATAATATAGAATTAGTGGACGGTAATGGTAGCGTTGTAGATGTATTTGGGAGACCTGGGGAGGATGGATCGGGTACAAATCACGAATTTGAAGATGGTCGAGCTGTGAGGAATCTAACAGTAACTACTAACAATAATGAATATGATTTTTTACAATGGATGGTTTTCAATGATACGGGTGAATCTGGAACTGTAAAGCTCCCAAAAGTTGCTCCTCTAGATTATAACCCAGGACAAAGGTAGCTGCATTTGGTTTAGATTGTTGAATATATTTTATTGTCTTCAACAAGGTTAAATCTATGTAAACATGATATTTATCATGTTTTGTTAGAATTATTGAGTTTACTTTTGTTAAAGATTAAAACATAAATACTATACTTTGGAGTTTATGTTTAGCTGAAGTATTCTGAATTTTGAGGGGAATGATGAATAAAATTAAAGCTTCTAATCTTTTTTAAATTATTTGTTATTTAAAAGGCTTCCATTTTTAAGTGGAAGCCTTTTATTTTTTTATTCAGTAAAAAGAGCTTTTAATTCTGTAGCTTCATTTGGTTTCATTTTTCCAGCTAAGACTAGGCTAAGTTGCTTTCTTCTAAGCGCACCTTCAAAACGTTCTTTTTCTAGTTTTGTTTCTGGTACCGTTGGAGGAACAGCTACTGGTTTCCCTGTGTCGTCTACAGCTACAAAAGTGTATATTGCCTCATTAGCTTTGCTTCTGTGACCATTTTCTCGATCTTCGATCCAAACATCAAGATATATTTCCATAGAGCTATTAAATGCTCTAGAAACACATGCTTCTACAGTAACAACACTTCCTAGTGGAATAGCTCGGTTAAAAGCTACATGGTTTACAGATGCAGTCACTGTAACTCTTCTGGAGTGTCTTCTAGCAGCAATACTTGCAGCCCTGTCCATTCTGGCTAGTAACTCACCACCAAATAAATTGTTTAGTGGGTTTGTTTCACTAGGTAAAACAAGGTCGGTCATTATTGTGCGAGATTCGCTAGGTGTCTTTGCTTGCATTATTTTTATTTTTTTGCAAAGATATCTTCATTTATTTCAATAAAAGAAAATTAGTTAGATAATATTTATAGAATACTCATAGTTAGATTAATATTAGGATCAGTAAATACATAAATATTAATAGGAAGAGCTATATTTTAATGATGAGCCAAAAAAAAGCCTCATTATTTAATGAGGCTATGTGTATATTGCTATTATAGCAAGCTTATTTTATTTCGTCAACCAAAAGCCAAGCTTCGGAAGATTCTGTCTTTTTAACTTCTCTAAGAAATGTTAATGCCTCAGGAACATCAGCAAAACTAGCATAGGTAACTTGATGTAGGCCATATTTGTTTTTTCCTATACGCTCTGCATCGAATCCTTTTTCTATGAGTTGATTTACTTTTTTATCTGCGTTTTCTTCTACTCTAAAAGCGCCAGCTATAATATGATATTTTAAAGGTTGCTTTTCAACTTTTAAAGTAATAGAAGGAATTTCTAATGGAGCAGTATCAAAAAATGTAGCTTTCTGGATATCTCTCTCAATTTGTTCTTGAGCCTCTTGTTGGGCAACTTGAACTTGATTTTCTTTCTGAATGTCAACCAATCGATAGCCGATAGTTCCAGCAGAAACTGCTAATAAGAATATTGCAGCATATTTTAAGTAAGAACGATTTTTTCTTCGCTCTGGAGTAAATGCAATCGGAGCTTTCTCTTCAATTTTTTCTATATCTTTCTTTAACTCCTCTCTAGTGATAGAGGGAGAAACAAAAGAAGATAATCCGAATGAATCTGTTAAATAGTTTAAATGATAAGAAGGCTGGAATAATATTTTTTCATCTTCATTAGACCAAAGTTCTCCTATGTTTTTAAGTGCTATTCTTTCTTTAGATAACAATGTTTTTCTCCATGAAAGTACAGTGGCTTCAATTTTCTTTGTAGCCTCTTCGTAAGAGACATTTTGTGCTTCTGCTACATATTTAGTAAGCAACCCATCATTAGATTTTAGTTGCTCATTAAATGCGATTGATTTAGATGGAGGATAGAATGCATTCGTGTTATAGTGCACTTTTGCAGGTTTGTGTTGAGTTATGAAAGAACCAAAACCTGGAATGGTTACACACTCATATCTGTATAATAAATCGCTTATGTAATTCTCTATTCGCATATAGCAAAGATGTAAAAAAATCGAGTAGATTTTAAAATACTTTTTCAGTTTTTATTAACAGTAGTTTTTTTTCTATACTTTTATAACTGATAATCATTTGTTTAGATGACAGATAAAGAGCTTCTTTTTTTATTAGCAATGCATAGAGCGCCTAAAGTTGGGGATATTACTGCAAAGAAAATCCTACAACATTGCGGTAGTGCGGAAGCGGTTCTTAAGGAAAAAAGGAGCAATCTACTTCAGATTGGAGGGGTAGGTACGTTTTTAGTAAATCAGTTATTGCGTAAGGAAAATCTAATTGAAGCAGAGAAAGAGCTTGCATTTATTAGAAGTAGTAATTATAATGTAGTTTCATATTATGAGGAGGAGTATCCTCGTAACCTTCGGCATTGTATTGATGGCCCAATTCTTATTTTTAGTAGGGGTAATATTAATCTAACGAAGCCTAATAATAAGATTTTGAGTATTGTGGGTACGCGTCAAATTACTTCCTATGGATCGGCTTTTTGTGAAGAACTGATAAGTGATTTAGCTCCTTTTGATCCCTTAATTCTTAGTGGTTTTGCATACGGAATAGATATTTGTGCACATAAAAGTGCAATTAAAAATAATTTACAAACTATAGGCTGTTTGGCTCACGGTCTTAATCAGATTTATCCTAAAGTGCATTCTAAATATGTTTCTGAAATGGAACATAACGGAGGCTTTATTACTGATTTTTGGAGCGATGAAGGCCCTGAGCGTAATAATTTTTTAAAAAGGAATCGCGTAATAGCGGGAATGGCAGATGCTGTTATCGTAGTTGAGTCGGCAGGAAAAGGGGGGAGTTTGGTCACTGCAGATATTGCAGCGTCCTATAATCGAGATGTTTTTGCAGTTCCTGGTAGAGCTACAGATAAGTTTAGTGAGGGGTGTAATAACCTTATAAAAACACAACAAGCGCATATGATAACTTCAGCCGCCGATATTGTTTATATGTTAGGTTGGGAATTGAAAGAATCTGTAAATTCTGTACAGAAACAAATGTTTGTTGAAATGGATGAAAGCGAACAAACTGTTTATGATTATTTGCAAGAAAATGGAAAGCAATTATTAGACAGTATTGCGTTAGGCTGTAAAATGCCAATACATAAACTGGTAACAGTTTTATTCGGGATGGAAATGAAAGGAGTTGTGCGCCCGTTGCCAGGTAAATTGTTTGAGTTGATATAGAATTACTATAATAATCAAGGATGGATTCTAGAACCCATCCTTGATTTATTTTTTAATATCCAATTTTGCTTCGTACGCGTTTTAAAGTTTCATTGGCTACTTTTCTTGCTTTTTCAGCCCCTAAAGCTAATATGTCATCAATCTCATTAAGGTTTTCCATATAATAATTGAAGCGTTCTCTTTCTGTAGAGAATTTATCAAGAATTAGTTCATATAATGCTTGTTTTGCATGACCGTAACCAAAACCTCCTTGCTCATATTTTTTACGCATGTCTGCTGTTTGCTCTTCCGTAGCAAGTAATTTATAAATGCCATAAACATTACAAGTATCTGGATCTTTAGGATCTTCTAACGGAGTGCTATCCGTTTCGATGCTCATTACTTGTTTACGTAACTTTTTTTCTGGAAGGAAAATATTAATAAAGTTATCCGCAGATTTACTCATTTTTTTTCCGTCTGTCCCTGGAATGTACATCGTTGTTTCTTGTACTTTTCCTTCAGGAATAACAAACGTTTCACCTATTTGCGTATGTACACGTGAAGCTACATCTCTAGTTATTTCTATATGCTGCATTTGATCTTTTCCAACAGGAACAATCTCCGCATCGTAAAGTAAAATATCTGCGGCCATAAGCATAGGATATGTAAAAAGTCCTGCATTTACATCGTCCAATCTATCTGCCTTATCTTTAAAAGAATGTGCTAGTGTAAGACGCTGAAATGGGAAATAGCAACTTAAATACCAAGTAAGCTCCGTTGTTTGTGGAATATCACTTTGTCTGTAAAATACAACTCTATTTACATCTAGACCGAAAGCAAGCCAAGTTGCAGCAACTCGGTAGGTGTTATTTCTTAAAGTCTCTCCGTCTTTAATTTGAGTTAACGAATGCATGTCTGCAATAAATAGAAAAGAATCGTTTTCTAATTTATCAGACATTTTAATTGCAGGAATAATAGCTCCCAATAGATTTCCTAAGTGGGGAGTTCCTGTACTCTGTATACCTGTAAGTATTCTTGCCATTTCTGTATTTTAAACAATACTACAAAGGTATAATGTTTTATAAAAAAATATAGTACAATTGCTTATTTTTGACTCCATGCAGAAACTTATAAAAGGATTCTTTCAGTTATTATATAGAATTTGGTTTTATCTCCTTATGGCGTTGCCAATTATTGTTTTGTTTCCATTATTGCTGATTCTAAGTAGTAGTGAGCGATTGTATCCTTACTTCTTTTGGATAGCTAGAAACATATGGGCTAATTTTGTGCTTTATGGTATGTTTTTGTTTCCAATAATCAAGAGAGAGCAGAAGCTTGAAAAAGGAGAAAGTTACATGCTTATTGGGAATCATACTTCTATGATGGATATTATGATGATGCTAAGAGTTTCTAAAAATCCTTTTGTTTTTGTCGGTAAAAAGGAGTTGTCGAAGATTCCTATTTTTGGATTTTTCTATAGGCGTGTTTGTATTCTTGTTGACCGAAGTTCTTCTAAAAGTAGGTCTGCTGTCTATAAAAGAGCTCAAAAGCGTCTAAATCAAGGGGTGAGTATATGTATTTTTCCTGAAGGGGGAGTTCCCGATGATATAACTGTTGTGTTAGATTCTTTTAAAGATGGCGCCTTTAGATTGGCTATAGAGCACCAGATACCTGTTGTTCCAATTGTTTTTTTAGATAATAAAAAGAGGTTCTCGTATGAATTTTTTAGTGGCTCTCCTGGGAAAACAAGGGCTGTTGTGATGCCTTTTATTCAAACTGAAAATTTAAAATCTAGTGATGCTTCAGAAATAAAACAGGAATCTCGTGAGCTTATTCTTGATAAATTAATTGCTGAAGGATAAGGTCATTAGTTAAATATAAATCTAACGAGTGATTATCTGTAAAGTTATATATACCAATATTATTCTTGAGCTAAATGCTTTACTTTTCCTAGCGGAAATAGTAGTCTTTAGAAGTTGATTAAAACTTAAAGCTCAATCCAGAATATACTCCTAAAATATATGGAGAGAAACCACCGTCTTCTCTAGAGAATGTGTTTAATTGGTATTTAAACATTGGCTCAATATTAAAAAGTAACTTGTTGGAAACTTGGTAATCTACTCCTAGCCCAATATTGGTACTAAAACTTAAATCGTTCAAATTATTAGCTTCTCCAATTTCGGTGGCTAGATTATTAGATTGTAAGGTTACTTCATTGTTTGTTAAAAATAAAGAGCTTACACCTCCAATAATATTAATTCCAAACTTCTTATCTAACAAGCGATATTTTAATTCCATTGGGACTTCAATATATCCGAACTCTTGATTCATAGTTCCTTCAGAAGAATCGTCTGTTTTTCCTTGAAATTCACTAGTTGCGCTAAAACTTGGGTTTTTACTACTAGAAACATTTAAAAGCGCATCTGATCTATTAAAAGTTACGGTAGAAAGTGATTGTGTGGACCCAAAAACAGCAGGGCTAAACTCAATATTATTGGTACTATAACCCATATTTACATTGTTAACTCCAGACCTCACACTTAAACGCTTACTCACATTGTATGCAACGTTAATTCCATAACTCATATTTATAGCACCTTCTTTGCTGTTTGAAGAAAATTCCCTGTTAATAGGAGATCCTTTGCTAAGTGAATTATAGTAAACAGGAGCGATATTTGGGTTTACAGACCAACGTGAAGCTTTAGGCTCGTTAACTGCAACTTCAGTTTCTTCTTTTTCCATTTCTGCAACAACATCTAATAGCGATCTCTTTTTAGAATCATCGATATCGGTGTCTTTTTCCTCTTCTGTCTGTGGCGAATTTTTAGCAACTAGATTATTATCCTCTGCAACTTCCTTGTTTGCTACCGAAGACTCTTTATTTGCAAAACTCTTATCTACTTCAGGGTAATTAATTGGGTTTTTTGAAGTGTTGTTGTTAGCTTTATTTGTGCTTTTTTCTGATACAGCAACTCGGGTATTGTTTGAGTTAACTTCTTTTTTGGTTGCAGGGTTTTTAATGTTGTCAAGAGTTTCTTTCTCATTATTCTCTTCCTCTGCAATAGCATTTTTAGGTGTTATTGCAGGCTCTTCATTTAATATGTTGGTATTTTTTTCTTCTGATGGTGTAGCAGGTTTATTGGTGATTGTTTCTGTTGAAGGAATCGCGTTGTTAGGAGTGTTTAGGAATAGACTGCCTAATAATAGTAAAAGAGCTACTGCAGCAGCTGCACCACCAAGTCTCCACCAAATAGGAATTACCTTGCGGTTTTGTTTTCCTTTATCATCCAAAGAGGTTTCAATCGAAGACCAGATGTGCTCAGGTGGAGCAGCATCGAAATCCTTGAATTTCTCTTGGAATAAGCGTTCTATGTTCTTTTTGTCCTTCATATTAATAAAATACCAATAGGTATTATATAATTTTGTAGCAAAGAAAGTATTTTATACCGAATTTGCTGCTGTATTTATAGTGTCTTCTTCTATTTTATTCCTTAAAGCCATTTTAGCACGTGCCAAATTAGACTTAGATGTTCCTTCGCTAATAGATAGCATTTCGGCTATCTCTTTATGAGAATACCCGTCCAATACATAAAGGTTAAATGTGAGACGATATCTATCTGGTAATTCTTGGATGAGTTTTAATAAATAATCCAAAGAAATGTCTTCATCTACAACTTCAACATTTACTTCTGCATCCAGATTATTGGGGAGCGCTTCAAAAGCACCTTCTTTTCTATACTTTTGAAGTACTGTATTAACGGTAACTCGCTTCATCCAGCCTTCAAAAGAACCTTTAAAGCTATATTTTTCAATTTTACTAAAAATAACCATAAAACTATCGTGCAGATTATCTTCCGCCTCAGCTTGATTGCGAGAATATTTTAGGCATGCGCTATATAGCTTCTTACTGTAAAGCTTATAAAGTGCTTCTTGCGCTTTTCTATCCTGCTTCTTGCATTGTTCTATGAGTTGTTCTAGACTCACTATGGCTTCGTTAGGCTCTTTTTGTTTTTACTCATCTCCAGCATCTCTTACTGGAACTTCATAAGTAATATACACTTTTTCTCCATTTTCATCTTCGCCTACGTAAAATTTAAAAGTATAGGGGTCTCTATATCTTACTTCAAAATCGAAACTGTCTGTACCTTCTGTATCTGTTAGTGTTTCGCAATCTGTTCTGTCTAACACTGTGGCGATTGCAAAGATAGTACGTTCTGTTTCTCCTGTATGATTAAATTCAAATCCATCATAAATGTGACAATCAGTAGGAAGTGCATAGTTGAATTCAATATTATACACCTTTCCATATTCAAAATATTCTGGGAATGTAGCCTCAGTAACTTCTAAGGTTTCATAATAAAAATTTGTAGCATCATCATCAGATAAGTCACAAGAACTAAAACTAAGTAGCAATACGCTGCTAAGCATTAAAACAAAAAACTTTTTCATCTTTCTATTTGTGTTATTTTTTTATTATTAGATGCTTTTGTAATCAAAGGGTTGCGTATGGGGATAAAAAAATCCCGAGAAATTATTTCTCGGGATTTTTTTGGTATTAAATAAGAGATCGAGTTTATTCATTCATAGCTTTAATAGCGTCATAAATTTTAACTTCAAGCTCTTCTAAGAGTTCTGGATTGTCTTGTAATAATGCTTTAACAGCATCACGACCTTGACCTAGTTTAGTGTCTCCATAACTAAACCAAGAACCACTCTTTTTAATAATTTCAAACTCAACACCAAGATCTAAAATCTCTCCAACACGAGAAATCCCTTCACCATACATAATGTCGAATTCTGTAGCTTTAAAAGGAGGAGCTACTTTATTTTTAACAACTTTTACTCTAGTTTTATTTCCAGAAGCACCACCGTCACTATCTTTAATTTGTGTAGATCTACGGATGTCTAAACGTACTGAAGCATAAAATTTTAATGCATTACCACCAGTTGTTGTTTCTGGGTTACCAAACATAACTCCAATTTTTTCTCGAAGCTGATTGATAAATATTACGGTACATTTTGTTTTATTAATACTTGCAGTTAGCTTACGGAGCGCCTGAGACATTAAACGGGCATGAAGTCCCATTTTAGAATCTCCCATTTCTCCTTCAATCTCACTCTTAGGAGTTAATGCAGCTACAGAATCTATAACAACGATGTCTATAGCTCCAGAACGAATTAAGTTATCTGCTATTTCTAACGCTTGCTCTCCATGATCCGGTTGAGATATAATTAAATTATCGATATCTACTCCTAATTTCTGCGCATAGAAACGATCAAATGCATGCTCTGCATCAATAAATGCAGCAATACCTCCAGCTTTTTGAGCCTCAGCCATTGCATGCAAAGTAAGTGTGGTTTTTCCAGAAGATTCTGGACCATATATTTCTATAACTCTTCCTCTTGGGTAACCTCCAACGCCTAAAGCGATATCCAGACCAATAGAACCTGTAGGAATAGCATCTACATCTACAATAACACTATCTCCCATTTTCATCACCGCTCCCTTACCGTAGGTTTTATCCAACTTGTCTAAAGTGAGCTTTAGTGCTTTTAATTTTGCATCTTTTTCCGAACTCATTTCTCTCTGTGTACTTTATATTTTGATTAGTGCTAAAATACTATTTCTTTTTTCAGCATACAATTTGCCGCGCAACCTTTTTAATTATTTTGTGTCTATTAATTAAGGAAAGCAAAAAGAACTCTTGTGATTAGAATTCACTTAAATAGTATTTTCTAGTTGTAGGGAAGTTACGTCTTTTATTTTTAAAAGATTTACATAGATTTTTTCAGATAGAAAACGGCAATGTCTACATATTAAAATCAAAAATAACTTTTGCTTTTCCTTGTTTCGAAAAGATTGATGTAGGCTAATTTCGTTGTTGGTTTTTGCAAGGATGGATATATTAAATGTTTAGCAACAACGATTTAGTTATTAAAGAGTTTCAGTGTAAATTGAAACTCTTTTTTTATGTGTATCTTTGCACGGTTTAATTTCTATATAGATGACAAGTAACGGACGTATTGAATTGATGGCGCCTGCAGGGAATTTTGAATCACTACAGGCTGCTTTGGTAAATGGAGCAGATTCTATTTATTTTGGTGTTGAACAATTAAATATGCGAGCTCGTGCAAGTATTAATTTCACTATTGATGATTTATCAGAAATAGTGAAAAGATGTGAGGAGAAAAAAGTTCGTACCTATTTAACTCTTAATACCATTATTTACGATCATGATCTTTCTGTAATAAAAACGGTTCTTGATGCTGCTAAAGCGGCAAATGTTACAGCCGTTATTGCTATGGATCAGGCTGTAATTGCCTATGCTAGGCAGATACAGATGGAAGTTCATATTTCTACACAAATTAATATTACAAATATAGAGACAGTAAAGTTCTATTCTTTATTTGCAGATACTATGGTTTTGAGTAGAGAACTTAGTCTTAGACAGGTTAAGAAGATTTGTGATGACATTGAAAAGGAGCAAATAAAAGGACCTTCTGGGAATTTAGTTGAAATTGAAATTTTTGGACACGGAGCTTTGTGTATGGCTGTTTCTGGAAAATGCTATTTGAGTCTTCATTCTCATAATTCTTCAGCAAATAGAGGTGCTTGTAAACAAAATTGCAGGAAAAAATATACCGTTATAGATCAAGAAAGTGGTTTTGAGATAGAGTTGGATAATGAATACATGATGTCTCCTAAAGACTTGTGTACATTAGATTTCTTAGATCAGGTGATAGATGCTGGGTGCAGTGTTTTAAAAATAGAAGGACGAGGAAGAGCACCAGAATATGTTGCTACGGTAATAAAAACATATCGAGAGGCTATAGATTCATATTATGAAAAGACCTATTCTGATGAAAAAGTTTCAGAATGGATGAAATCTCTTGAGAAAGTTTATAATCGTGGTTTCTGGAGCGGATATTATTTAGGTCAGAAATTAGGAGAATGGAGTGATGGGCCAGGATCACAGGCTACGCAGAAAAAAGTGTATGTAGGTAAAGGGATGCATTTCTTCCCTAAAAGCAATATTGCTGAATTTAAAGTAGAAGCTTTCGATATCAAGATAGGAGACACACTGCTTGTAACAGGACCTACAACTGGAGTTGAAGAATTTACTTTGGAAGAAATGATGGTGAATGATGAAAAGCTTGAAGTTGCCAAAAAAGGAGATTCTTGTACGATCCGTACAGACTTTAGAGTCCGATTATCAGATAAACTATATAAAATTGTTGCTTCCTAATGGTTGTAGTTACTTTACAGAGAAATAAATGTATAGGCTGTAATTATTGTGTAGAATTGGCGCCGCAGCAATTTCAGATGTCTAAAAAGGATGGTAAATCTGTGTTGCTAGGAGCGGTAGAGAAAAAAGGGTTTTTTACAATAAAATCTTTCGATGAATCTATTTATGATGCTTGCAAGCAATCACAAAGTGCATGCCCAGTAAAAATCATAGAAACGAAACTTATTTAAGTAGTAAATTCAGAAAATTAATAGTTTGTAAAAAATCAAGTTAGGTGCTTGCTAAAATGGGTTGAAGAAAACTTAGAGCAGGCAACTGTAGAATGTGCAGAGAGCACCAAACACAGTTTCTTTTATTCGTTTCTTTAAAAACCAAAAAAGGCTTACTTTTGCAAAAATATATTCTTTAACTTAAATTTTGTTATAGCATGCAACTGTACAATAACTTAAGCGCAGAAGAAAGAGCAACATTAATTGAAGAGGCCGGAAAAGAACGCCTTACAATTTCTTTCTACAAATACGCTAAAATCGGAAATCCACAAATCCTAAGGGATCACTTATTTATAACTTGGAACGAATTGGAAGTTCTTGGTAGAATTTATGTTGCTAATGAAGGGATTAACGCACAATTATCGGTTCCTGCCGATTTATTTGCGGATTTTAAAGCACATTTAGATTCCATTTCTTTTTTAGAAAATGTACGATTGAATATTGCTATTGAACATGATAATTTTGCTTTCCTAAAGCTTAAGGTGAAAGTGAGAGAGAAGATTGTTGCAGATGGACTTATTGATGAAACTTTTGATGTTACTAATAAAGGAGTTCATGTAGATGCAAATAAATTTAATGAACTTATAGAGGATCCAAACACAGTTTTAGTGGATATGCGTAATCACTATGAAAGTGAAATAGGTCATTTTAAAAACGCGATTACTCCAGATGTAGATACTTTTAGAGACTCTTTGCCAATTATTGAAGAAGACCTTAAAGAGCATAAAGAAGATAAAAACTTGGTAATGTATTGTACTGGTGGGATTCGTTGTGAAAAAGCCAGCGCTTACTATAAACATAAGGGGTTTAAGAAT
Source organism: Joostella sp. (assembly GCF_048266025.1). Taxonomy (NCBI): domain Bacteria; kingdom Pseudomonadati; phylum Bacteroidota; class Flavobacteriia; order Flavobacteriales; family Flavobacteriaceae; genus Joostella; species Joostella sp. The sequence continues at coordinate 1,030,237 of NZ_JBLXAF010000001.1, forward strand.
GTATTTCAGTTGGAAGGTGGAATCATTAATTATGTAAGGCAAGTAGAAGCAAATAAGTTAGAGAATAAATTTATAGGTAAGAATTTTGTTTTTGATGAGCGTCGTTCGGAGCGAATTTCTGAAGATGTTATTGCTCATTGTCATCAATGTGGGAAACCTTGTGATACACATGTAAATTGTGCTAATGAAGCTTGCCATTTGTTATTTATTCAATGTGAAGAATGTGCAGCAGAAATGAATAATTGCTGTTCTACAGATTGTATGGATATTGTTGCACTTCCTGCTGAGGAGCAAAAAGCGCTAAGAAAAGGGAAGGGTGTTAGTAACTTGATTTTCAAAAAAGGAAGATCAGAAGTATTAAAATATAAGAATAAGAGTTAGTAAAAGCACTTATAAAGAGTGTTTTTATTAATTTAAAAAGCTGTTTCTATAAATCGGTCATTCTTAAATTTTAAGGGTGTAAGAAATTTAAACAGACTAAAAATAGTATCTTTACGTATTAGTAAAATATTTATGAACCTCCGCCGAAACATACTTTTGAGAAGTTTATTTCGGTTCAATATATAAAATTATGGGATGTAGTAGTTGTTCAACCGGTAAGGATGGGCAACCTCGAGGGTGCCAGAATAACGGTACTTGTGGAACAGATGGTTGTAATAAACTTACCGTTTTTGATTGGCTTTCTAATATGTCGTTACCCAATGGGCATGAGCCTTTTGATTGCGTGGAAGTTAGATTTAAAAACAGTAGAAAAGAGTTTTTCAGAAATAAAGAAAATTTAACCCTTTCTATCGGAGATGTCGTTGCAACAGAATGCTCTCCTGGGCATGATGTTGGAGTTGTTACGTTAGTTGGAGAATTGGTTAAAGTACAGATGAAGAAGAAAAAAGTAGATTTTAAAGATGAAAATCTACCTAAAGTCTACCGAAAAGCTTCACAGAAAGATATAGATATTTGGCAAGCAGCACGAGATCGTGAAGCTGAAGTTCAGAAACGTTCTAGAGAATTAGCTATAAGCCTAAAATTGCAAATGAAAATCTCCGATGTTGAATTTCAGGGAGATGGGTCTAAAGCTACTTTTTATTATACCGCAGAAGAGCGTGTAGATTTCCGACAGTTAATTAAAGATATGGCGCGTACTTTTAGTACACGAATAGAAATGCGTCAAATAGGTTACAGACAAGAGGCTGCCAGACTTGGTGGGATTGGATCTTGTGGCCGTGAACTTTGTTGTTCTACTTGGCTTACAGATTTTAGATCCGTAAATACTGCTTCCGCTCGTTACCAGCAGCTTTCACTAAATCCACAGAAATTAGCCGGACAATGTGGTAAGCTTAAATGTTGCCTAAACTACGAATTGGATGCGTATTTAGATGCATTGAATGATTTTCCGAGTCAAGATCAGCGCTTAAAAACCAAAAAGGGAGATGCCGTTTGTCAGAAAATAGACATCTTTAAGCAGTTAATGTGGTTTTGTTACGAAGGAGAATGGGCAAATTGGTTTATTCTTACAACGAGTCAAGTAAAAGAAATTATCAGTCTTAATAAGAAAAAACAGCTAGTAGCAGGGTTAGAAGAATATGCTTTAGATCTAACTGAAGATACTAAAACGGAGTTTGAAAACGTTGTAGGGCAAGATAGTTTAACACGTTTTGATAAGCCTAAAGGCACAAAAGGGCGTTCTAAAAATAAGAAAAGACGTAATAATAACAGAAGGAAAAGGTCTGACAATGCATAAACGACTTGTATTTTTAAGTCTTATAGGTTTACTGCTTATTGCTTGCGATACCAATAGTGTATTTAGTGAGTATAAAGCGATAAAAGGAGGTTGGGATAAAGAAGAGGAGGTCTCTTTTGATTTCACCCCTAAGGATTCTATAAATGCATATGATATCTTTATCAATCTTAGGAATGATAATAAATATCGATTCAGTAATTTATATTTGATTGTTAATTTAGACTTTCCCGAAGGAAAAACTATTTCAGATACTTTAGAGTATGAAATGGCTAAGCCAAATGGTGAATGGCTAGGAAAGGGGTTTTCTTCAGTAAAAGAGAATAAACTTTTTTATAAGCAAGCAATTGTCTTCCCCACTATGGGAAATTATAGTATTGGGATAGCGCATGCAATGCGAAAAAATGGATCTGTAGAAGGAGTGACGTCCTTAGAGGGGATTACAGACGTAGGTATAAGTATAGAAAAATCAGCTGAAAAATAAAATGGCAAAGAAGGCAACGAATAAAAAAGCTAAAAGTAAAAATCAAGGTTTTAGAAAATATATCCTTTGGTTTTGGCGATTGTTCTTAGGTGGAATCGCTTTTGTAGTACTTATGTTTTTATTAGCTTCATGGGGTGTATTTGGAGAATTACCTTCATTTGAAATCCTAGAAAACCCACAAACAAACTTAGCTTCAGAAATTATTTCTTCTGATGGAAAAACGTTGGGTAAATATTATTTAAATGATAATAGAACGCCTGTTGCTTTTGAAGATCTTCCGCCACATTTAGTAAATGCATTAGTAGCTACAGAGGATGAGCGTTATTACGACCACTCAGGAATTGATGCTTGGGGAACATTAAGAGCAGCTGTTTTCTTGGGGTCTAGGGGAGGAGCAAGTACGATTTCTCAGCAATTAGCAAAACAATTATTTACAGAACAAGTTTCGTCGAATATACTAGCGCGTGTCGTTCAAAAAATGAAAGAATGGATTATTGCCATTCAGCTAGAAAGACAATATACAAAAGAGGAAATCATAGCGATGTATTTCAATATCTATGATTTTGGTAATAATGCAGATGGTATTCGTTCTGCTGCACGTATATATTTTGGAGAAGAACCTTCAAGCCTAAATGTAGAGCAATCTGCAATGTTGGTGGGAATGTTTAAAAATTCTTCTTTGTATAATCCTAGAAGGAACTCTGCAGGAGTGGAGAATAGAAGAAATGTAGTGTTGAGCCAGATGTATAAGAATGATTTTTTAAATGAGCAAGAACGCGATTCTCTAAAGGCAATTGCTTTAGAAATCGACTACCATCCAGAAACACACCGAGAGGGAATTGCTACATATTTTAGAGAGTATCTTAGAGATTGGTTGAAGCAATGGGCTGCAGATGAAGATAATTACAGACCAGACGGTGAGAAGTATAATATTTACCTAGATGGATTAAAAATATTTACGACTATAGATTCTAGAATGCAAGCAAATGCAGAAGAAGCGGTAACGGAACATATGAAGCGTTTACAAGCAGAATTCTTTGTTCAGAATACAGATGAACGCAACCCTACAGCACCATTTTTAGATGTTACTCCAGAAGAAGTACAAAGTACATATGAGCGTTCTATGCGTCAATCAGAACGTTGGAGGCATATGAAATATGATCTTAAAAATCCAAATGATAAAATTATTGCTTCATTTAAGGAAAAAATTCCAATGCGAGTTTTTACTTGGCAAGGGGAAAAAGATACCGTAATGACGCCGTTAGATTCGATTAAATATTACAAGTATTTCTTACGTACAGGAATGATGTCTATGGAGCCGCAATCTGGACATGTAAAAGCATGGGTTGGAGGTATAAATTATAAGCATTTTCAATACGATCAAGTTAAGCAAGGTCGCCGCCAAGCGGGTTCTACTTTTAAACCTTTTGTATATGCTACAGCTGTAGATCAATTGCACTTGTCTCCTTGTGATGAATTTCCAGATATATATACATGCATTGAAGCTAATAAGTATGGAAATATGCTTCCTTGGTGCCCTAAAAACTCCAATGGAAAATATTCTGGAGATATGTACACGTTAAAGTATGCATTGGCAAACTCTGTGAATACTGTTACAGCTAGGCTAATGGATAAAGTTGGTCCGCAACCTGTTGTAAACCTTATAAAACGTATGGGGATAGAATCTGAAGTTCTTCCTGTACCTTCTATTGCCCTTGGTACAGCAGATGTTTCTGTATACGAAATGGTAGGTGCCTTTGGTACTTTTGCCAATCAAGGGGTGTATGTAAAGCCAGTTATGATTTCTCGTATAGAAGATAAAAATGGAACTGTATTATATGAGTCTGTACCAGAAACACGTGATGTTTTAAGTAAAGAAGTTGCTTATACAACCATAAAACTGATGGAAGGTGTTACCCAGGCAGGATCTGGAGCTAGGTTAAGAACTACTGGAGTAGATAAGTATAACCAGATGTATCGCGAAATAATGACGGGTTATCCTTATAAATTAATGAATCCTATTGCAGGTAAAACTGGAACAACTCAAAATAATAGTGACGGTTGGTTTATGGGGATGGTTCCTAATTTGGTTACTGGTGTTTGGGTAGGTGGAGAGGATAGAGCAACTCATTTTTCAAGGACTTTATATGGTCAAGGAGCGAGTATGGCATTACCTATTTGGGGACTTTATATGAAGAAGTGTTATGCCGATGAAGATCTTGGTATTTCAACGTCAGATTTTGAAGAGCCAGAAGACTTAAGTATCCGAGTAGATTGTGATAAACCTGCTGAAACGGATCAAGATTCTATAAAAGTAGATTATAACGAAGGAGTAGATATCGATTTTTAAAATCGTACTTATGAAAGCATTATTAATTGTAGATGTTCAAAACGACTTCTGTACTGGCGGCGTATTGGCCGCCAAAGGAGGTGAAGAAGTGGCTCCTATAATTAATAAAGTTGCTCCTAGTTTTAATTTGGTAGTAGCTTCTAAAGATTGGCACCCTACAAAAACAAAGCATTTTGATAAATGGCCTCCACATTGTGTTCAAAATACAGAAGGAGCAGCCTTTCACCCTGATTTAAACTTAGATTTTATAGATAAAATTGCTTTAAAAGGAACAGGAACTATTGATGATGGTTATTCTGCTTTTGAAGCTACGAATATCAATCTTACTTCATATTTTAATAATGAGGGTGTTACTTCTTTATATGTTAGTGGTATTGCAACAGATTATTGTGTTCTTCATTCTGTGATAGATGCAATCAAAGCTGGTTTTAAAACATATGTTATAACAGATGCAATCCGTGGTGTAAATTTAGAGCCGAACGATTCGAAAGAAGCATTAAAGCAGATGGAACAGCTTGGTTGTATTTTAATTACTTCTGAAGAGTTTTTAGATTCTTAGGACTCATGAATGATATTTTTTGACTTTAGTTTAAAAGTTAACTCCCAATAATCAGTTTCTTCAATTTCTTTCCATAAATAGATTATTAAACAACTCAATAAAAAATTCTTATTTTATTGAAATATTCGTAATTTTCAATTAAAATTTTATCAAATGATTAATAAGAAAGTTGCCTCTGTGGATGAAGCACTCCAAGGAGTAAAAGATAATATGACATTTCTATTGGGAGGATTCGGACTTTGTGGAATTCCTGAGAATAGTATCAATAAATTGGTAGCGCTTAATATTAAGAACCTTACTTGTATTTCTAATAATGCGGGAGTAGATGATTTTGGTTTAGGCTTGCTGCTGCAAAAACGTCAAATAAAGAAAATGATTTCCTCATATGTTGGAGAGAATGACGAATTTGAACGTCAGATGTTGAGTGGAGAGCTAGAAGTAGAACTTATTCCGCAGGGTACATTATCGGAACGCTGCCGAGCGGCACAAGCTGGGATTCCTGCTTTTTATACTCCAGCAGGCTATGGAACGGAAGTGGGTGAAGGAAAAGAAAGTAGAGTTTTTAATGGGAAACCACATATTTTAGAACATGCTTTTGATGCTGACTTTGCTTTTGTAAAAGCATGGAAAGGGGACGAAGCTGGGAATCTTATTTTTAAAGGAACTGCTCGTAATTTTAATCCTGTTATGTGTGGAGCAGCTAAGATTACAGTTGCCGAAGTAGAAGAGTTGTTACCAGCAGGCATTTTAAATCCTAATGAAATTCATATTCCAGGGATTTTTGTTCAGCGAATTTTTCAAGGAGAAAAATATGAAAAGAGGATTGAACAACGTACAGTAAGAAAGAGAGTTTAATTTGAACAATTCAACAAGTTAATTATGAGTTTAAATAAAGAACAAATAGCGCAGCGTATTGCTCAAGAAGTAAAAGATGGATATTATGTGAATCTTGGAATTGGAATTCCTACACTGGTTGCTAATTATGTACGCGATGATATTTCTGTTGAATTTCAAAGTGAAAATGGCGTGCTTGGGATGGGACCATTTCCTTTTGAAGGGGATGAAGATGCAGATATAATAAATGCCGGTAAGCAAACAATCACAACATTGCCAGGTGCTTCATTTTTTGATTCATCACTTAGTTTTGGGATGATTCGTGGGCAACATGTCGATCTTACCATTCTTGGTGCTATGGAAGTTGCAGAAAATGGAGATATAGCAAACTGGAAGATTCCAGGGAAAATGGTGAAGGGAATGGGAGGAGCAATGGATTTAGTTGCTTCAGCAGAAAATATTATTGTTGCGATGATGCATACCAACAGAGCAGGCGAGTCTAAGCTTCTTAAAGAATGTTCTCTACCATTAACAGGGGTTAAGTGTGTTAAAAAAATTGTTACCAATCTAGCCGTTCTTGAGGTTACTAAAGATGGTTTCTTATTGTTAGAACGTGCTCCTGGAGTTTCTGTAGATGAAATTAAAAACGCTACTGATGGACGTCTTATTATTAAAGAAAATACTCCTGAAATGAATTTATAACAATTTATTGTTTTCTTATTAAGTTGTTATTTTTAAAAGAATGTGCATTTCGTCGAATTAGTTTATCCTTTTAACTGATAATTCAAATTTTCTTTTAGATTTGCAACCGTCAATATGGAAATATTGTGTTGAATGACACATAATTTTAATTTGACAACAACATTTGTATCATTCACAACAAAAATGTGAGATTTATGATAAAGTGTTATAAATTTATGTTCCTAGATTATTAGATTGTTATTAACCTACTTAACTATTTGTAAAATGAGTGATTATGCTTTAACCTATGAAACCGACCAACAAAGTAAATCGATCTTAAAAGTATTAAGTAATAATATTAAAGGAACGATTACACTAATGAAAAGTTTAATGATTGTAGCAAAAAAACTATTAATGTTCTAATGCCCCAAATAAGAACATTTCCCCCACTAGTTTTTTGCTGAGTGTCATGGATTAAAGAGATAAACTTAATTGTTTATCTCTTTTTTTATGCTTTAGAATTTACTTTTTATGTTAATTACCTTACTTTTATCTTATGTCGGATACACTTTCAATAGCAGCAATACAAACTTCCTTAGCGTGGGAAAATCCTGAGGAGAATCGTGAATTACTTCAACAGAGAATAAGAGATTTAAAAGAGGATGTCGCTATTGTAATCCTTCCTGAAATGTTTACATCTGGTTTTACAATGAACGCAGCAAGCGTGTTCGAAACTATGGAAGGTGAGACTTTAAAGTTGCTAAAAATTATTTCAAAGGAAAAAAATGTAGCTATTGTTGGGAGTTTGGTAATTCAAGAAAGCAATAATTATTACAATCGATTAGTGTTTGTAACTCCAGATGGTAATATTAGTTATTATGACAAACGGCATACCTTTACGTTGGCAGGAGAACATGAGGTGTATGCTTCGGGAATCGAGAAAGTGATTATTACTTATAAAGGTTGGAAGTTATGTCCGCAGATATGTTATGACTTACGTTTTCCCGTTTGGGCTAGAAATACCGAAGATTATGACGTGCTTCTATATGTTGCTAATTGGCCAAAAAAGCGAATAAAAGCATGGGATGTTTTGTTGCAAGCACGTGCTATCGAAAACATGAGTTACTGCATTGGAGTAAATCGTGTTGGGTTAGATGGGAATAATTTTGAATATACAGGGCATTCTGCAATATACAATCCTCTTGGAGACACTGTTGTTTATAGCGAACAAGATGAAACTCTTTATGCTACACTTTATAAAGAGGAAATTGCAAAGTACAGAAACGGACTTAAATTTTTAAATGATAGAGATGACTTTACTTTAAAATAAAAGTCTGCTCAATCTCCCAATTGGCTCTTAACTCAACAGGATCCGGATAATAACTGATTCTTTCAGGCTGGATTTTCTTTAAGTAATTTCCTGTATCCCATTTTCCATTAGCATTATCATCATGAATTACACGAATTAGATATGTGCCAGGGTCGATATTTCTGAATTCATAAGCATATTTCTTTTCCTCGATGTACATTTCTTCCTTTACATCGCCATTTTTATCTGTAAGCTGAAGTATTAATGGGTACGATTCTACATTCTTTAGATTTACACGCATACTCCCAAGATCAGCCACACTTTTTGTGGAAACACCATAAGAAAGGGTGTCGTTTTTATCACCATAGAAATCTGTAATAGCTCCAGGAAGTAAGGTGATTCTATATTTCTGATCAGCCTCAGAATCCCATTTTAAATTAAAGATGTTTTTCTTTTTATCTAATAACGGAGTAAATTCTAAGGTTGTAGAATCTTTGTCTATTACAGAAATAAGCTCTTTGTTATAAGATTCAATTGGCGTAGAACCATGAATTTTTAAGGAATCATTTATACTGAAACTCTTATTCATTTGTGCTACCACAAGGGTGTCTGCATAAAGTTCTTTAATACGGACAGTAAAGGTGTCTATTTCCTTTTTGTTTTTTACTTCAAAAATTAAAGAATCGGACTCGAAAGGAGTGAAGAAGTATTTAAGTGTATCTTTTTCAGCATCTGGAAAGATTCGGTAATCATAATCTTCTGGTTTGTCAGAAATTAATTTTATTTCCATTCCAGTAGGATCGCCTTCGTAACCAAAAAATATTTTATTCTTAGCAATTAAAGAGGGTCTTGCTGCTTTATATGCAGGAACTTCCGTAAAGAGATTTAATCCGTATATAGAATCGTTTGGAATATTTATAAGATGATCTATAAAACCTATTTTATCTGTTTTTGGATCGAATTTATAATTTCCAGCTTTATCTTTTATAGCGACTAATTTATAAGTTCCCTTTTTAAGATTTGTAAGTCTAAAATTTGTAGAACTATCTAATGTGTTTGTTATATATGTAGGTGGTTTCTGGTATATAACAGAGTCGGTATAAGCGCTATCCACTTCGTAAAGCATAACAGAAATAAAAGAATCTGGCTTTTTCTGAACTGCATCAATCACAAAACCTTCCAACTCTAAAGAATCGATATATGATCCAGTTGAAAAAACATATTTAAAAAAAGAATATGGATTTGCTTCATTGTTATCTACTACACTTTGTCCGAAATTAAAAACATAAGTGGTATTTTCCTTCAAGGTGTCTAATAATTCAATCTCCAAATATTTACTCGCTCCAGACTGAGGATATACATAAGGAGTGTTTTTTAAAGGAGGAGAGACAATAAGTTGCTTCTGTAGGTCTTTAAGTTTGATGTATTCATCAAAATCAATTCTAATTTTTTCTGAAGTAAAATTAGTAGTATTATTCTCAGGTCTAGCTGAAACAATAGATGGTGGCGTTAAATCTTTAGGTCCTCCTTCAGGGGTTCCTCTTCTAGCGCAGTTTATAAGACTGAATAATAGGACAAAAAATAAAATATAACTTAAGAGATTCTTAGCTTTCATCAGATAATACTTAATTGTTTTTCAGTGGTCAGCTAGAAAACTTTTTAGTAATGATTGTTGTAAAATTATTACTGATTAAAAAAGGTATTTCAAGTAGCCCAATTGAAGCTGCAAATTAACGATTATTTTTAGTAACGTTGAAATTATGTAGTAATTGCAATAGTGATAATACTAAATTTAATATTCTGATCTTTCGGGAAGGCAATAATACAACTCTCCATAGTGGCTCCCGTAGTGATTACATCGTCAACAAGTAAAATATGTTTTCCCTTCAGATTGATGTTATCATTATATAAAAAACGATTTTTTAAATCCGAGACACGCTCACTTCTGTTTTTTCTTGTATGTGTTTTCGAAAACTTAATATTATAAAGAATTTCTTCGGAATAATTTGCTGCTATCTGATCGGCTATTTCCTTGCCAAATTTTGCCACTTGATTGTATCCTCTTTCTTTTTTCTTCTTTTTGTGTAACGGAACTGGGATTACATAATCAATATTTTTAAATCTTACTGAATTTAAAATTTCTACTCCAATCCATTTGCCAAAGAGTGTTCCAAGCTCTTGGTGGCCTCTATATTTTAGGTTATGAATAAGCTCTCTGACGATTCCTTTTTTATAATATCGAAGAAAAGAAGCTGCATTTTCAATTTTAACACGTCCGTATAAAATTTTTTCGGTAGGATTAGCGTTTGTATTAATAAATTGAGTGAGTGGTAATTGATGTCGACATTCAACACAAATAGAAGCACTACTAGGTCCTATTATTTCTGAACACCCTAAACAAGTGATCGGAAAGAATAAATTTTGAAGATCATTTAGTATCTTTACAGCCTTAATCAATTATGATAGTTGAAGTTATATCCAAATCTAACTAATTTAAATGAGTGCTCAAAAAAAGCAACTTGGACAAAAAATAATATTAGGAGTTTTACTGCTTTGTATAGCAGCACTGACTGGGTTTTCTTACTTTAATTATGTAGAAAGCGAAGAGAAAGTTTCTTTTTTGGAGAATGCTAAAGGGATGATTGTTGAAGATTTAGAGAGCATTCAAACAGATTTGAATAAGTTAGCTGAGGAGAATGAGAACCATATCAAACAAATCGATTATAGCAGAAAACGTATCGCTATGTTGATGGACTCCATCCAAATGCTTGATGTAGATTATCAGATTTTAGGCAGATATAGAAGAGAGCTTGCCGAGATCAGAAAAGAGAATAATTATCTTCATAAAGTTACAGACTCTATAAAACAACAAAACTTCTTACTATCTAAAGAAATAGATAGTACAAGATTAAGATATACAGAATTAGAGCGTTATTCTAATGCCTTAAAAAGCGCCAACGAAAATCTTACGCAATTCACAGATTCTCTAATTAATGAAAATATTGAGCTGACCAAGAAAGTAGACAGAGATCCCGCTTTAAAGGTATCTGCTTTGGCAGGAATGGCATATAAAGCTAGAGGCAATGGTAAAGTTATAGAAACCAATAGAGCTTCTAAAGCAGAACGTCTTCGTGCTTGTTTTAATATAGCTCCTGGTACACTATTGCAACCTGGTGAGCGTGTGTTCTATATTCAATTCATAGATCCTAAAAATCAGATTCTAGGAAGTAGAAATGCGGTTAATTTTAATGATAAAAAACTAATTTACAGTAAAAAAGTGGTGGTAGACTATGAGAATAAACCCATGGGAATCTGCGATTATATTATTGTAAAAGACCTCGAAATGGATGGAGATTATCGAGTGAATGTGTTTTATAAAGAAAATTTATTAGCATCTTCTGTTTTTAAGCTGAAATAAAATTCTAATTCTCCTAAAAAGTATATTTTTGCGACATGGCAAATCAAGACGATCAATTTAAGAAAGTGATATCCCATGCTAAGGAGTATGGGTATATTTTTCCTTCAAGTGAAATTTATGACGGATTAAGTGCAGTATATGATTATGCACAAAACGGGGTAGAACTCAAAAGGAATATCCGTGAGTACTGGTGGAAAGCAATGGTGCAAATGCACGATAATATTGTAGGAATAGATGCATCTATTTTAATGCATCCTACCACATGGAAAGCTTCTGGCCACGTTGATGCATTTAACGACCCGTTAATCGATAATAAAGATTCTAAAAAAAGATACCGTGCAGATGTTTTGGTAGAAGATTATGTTGCCAAACTCGAAGGTAAAGTAGAAAAAGAAGTAGCCAAAGCAGCAAAACGTTTTGGAGATTCTTTCGATAAAGAACAGTTTATAGCTACTAATCCACGAGTTGTAAAATACAATGAAGAGGGGCAAGCTATTTTAAAGCGTCTAGGACAGTCTTTAGAGAAAGAAGATTTGGAAGATGTAAAAGCACTTATTGAAGAGCTTGGAATTGCAGATCCTGAAACGGGAAGTAAAAATTGGACTGATGTTAAGCAGTTTAATTTAATGTTCGGAACAAAGTTAGGAGCTTCTGCAGATTCAGCAATGGATTTATACCTGCGCCCAGAAACTGCACAGGGGATTTTTGTAAACTTCCTTAACGTGCAAAAAACAGGACGTATGAAAATTCCTTTTGGAATTGCACAAACAGGAAAGGCTTTCCGAAATGAGATCGTAGCAAGACAGTTTATCTTCCGTATGCGTGAATTTGAGCAAATGGAAATGCAATTTTTTATCAAGCCAGGAACACAAAAAGAATGGTATGATTACTGGAAAGATGCTCGATTAAAATGGCATATGTCTCTAGGTTTGGGGGCAGATAATTACCGTTTTCATGACCATGAGAAATTAGCGCATTATGCTGATGCAGCTTCCGATATTGAATTTAGATTTCCATTTGGATTTAAAGAATTAGAAGGAATTCATTCGCGTACAGATTTTGATTTGTCGCAGCATGAAGAATTCAGTAATAAAAAATTACAATATTTCGATCACGAAGAGAATAAGAGTTATACACCTTATGTTTTAGAGACTTCTATTGGTTTAGATAGAATGTTCTTAGCAGTATTCTCAAACTCACTTCAAGAGGAAGAATTAGAAAATGGTTCTACAAGAACTGTTTTAAAATTACCATCGGTTTTAGCGCCAACAAAAGTGGCTATTTTACCACTGGTTAAGAAAGATGGACTGCCAGAAGTTGCTAAAGAAATTTTAGAAGATCTTAAATGGGACTTTAGTGTTACTTATGATGAAAAGGATGCCGTTGGAAGGCGTTACCGTCGTCAGGATGCAGCAGGAACACCTTTTTGTGTTACCGTAGATCATGATACATTAGAGGATAACACCGTTACCATAAGATATCGTGATACGATGGAGCAGAAACGTGTTAAAATTGATGAACTTCGTGGTTTAGTGGCTAAAGAAGTTGATATTAGAAACTGGTTGATGAAAACCAAGTAATCACGTTTCTTAACATATATAAATCCCCAAAGGTTAGTGATAATCTTTGGGGATTTTTCTTTTTATAATTTATAGTTTAATTTAATTCCGCCGTAATAATTAATTGGGAGTCCAGGGTAATAATAACGAGGTTCTGAGTCGCCAAAACCTACTGCATTAATAAGGATCGAAGAGGCATATTTTTCATCAAAAAGATTATTGATGCCTCCTGTAATTTCCAAGCTAAGATTCTTGGATACAAATTTTTCATATCCCGCCTTTAGGTTAATAAGATTGTAGGCATCACTGTATAAAGAGTTTTCGTCATTCATAGGCATTGTACCTAAATGTTGATATGTAGTTGTTAAGAAAAGTCCGTTTAAATGTTTTAGCTGAAACCCACCATTAATCATGTTTTTAGGAACCCCCGTAAGTTTATTTCCTGAGTAATCGACATTGTTATCTACAAAGTCTTCAAACTTATGATGGTTAAAAGTGGCATTTATATAAGGCTGAAAGGTGATTCCTGCTGAAATATTAGTTACGTAATTTAATGCCAGTTCGATTCCTTTGTGAGATGTTTTTCCAGCATTTCTCCCTATATATTGATCTTCATCAACTCGATCTGCAACTAGTAAATTTTTAACATCCATAAAGTAAAAGGAAGCCGTAGCTTTTAGTTTTCTTCCGAAGAAATAATTTTCACTTCCAATTTCATAATTAGTTCCAGTTTCTGGGCCAATACTTGCATTAATTACACCTTCTGGAGTTAACGTTTCTTCAAGATTAGGAAAAGAGTAACCGTAGCTTATATTTCCATAAAGGAGATTGGTCTCAGTGAAGTTATATCGTACGCTAAAGTTTGGAGCCCAAATTCCATCAAAATTTCGCTTTGCATTCCTATTTTCTATCCCTTGATTGTAATAATCACGGAAGTTATAGGAAGTACTATTGTAATTTAGCCCTAGTTCTACTACCAGTTTTTGGAAATACATGCTAAAAGTTCCAAAAGTATTTAAACGATTTCTATACTCTTTATTGTCGCTTAAAAGATTTCCTTCAAGGCTACCTTGGTTGTTGTTTTGTTCATATAAATTTTCAATAGTAGCCCAATTATAAGTGTCTGTATATAATTCTGCTCCAGCAGAAAATTTATTTTTAAAAGGTAATGATGCGATGTTTCCAAAGAAAACAGATCTAAATCCGTAGCTATTAGTAAATTCATCTAATATATTAAAAGGCCTTGGTTCGTAATGGTCTGTATAAGAGTAGAAAGCAGTGGTTGTATTTGTTAATCGATCAGAAAAACTATGCTCCAAGGAAATTCCAACAGTAGTTATTTTATTGTCTTCATAACCTTGCGCTTCATTCCAGTTTGAAGCGGCTAATTTTGGATTCTCATTAAAATCTGTAGCGCTAATAGAGCTCGCAATCTGTGCATTATAATCAAGTTGATTAAATAACAGTTTAATGGTGTTTTTAGCATCCAAATGATAGCCCATATCCAATAGAATAGCATTTCTTTTATAATTGCTATTCTCCCTATAACCATCGGTTTCCAAATGGTCTGATATTAAGTTGAAATAAAACTTTTCTTCTCGATGGCTTGCTTGAAAGCTATTTTTTAAAAGGCCAAAAGAGCCCAGTGTGATATTATTACTAACTGTAGTTGTATTCTTTTCTGGGATTTTTGTTTGCATTAAAAGAGCACCACCTAAATTGGAACCATAGGGAGTTGCTTTAGGACCTTTTATAATTTGTATGGAAGCTAGGCTCTCCGGATCATAAATATTAAAAGATGTTTCGCCGATACCGCTTGTAATAGGAATGCCATTAAAATAAGCTTGGATTTTATTAGTTCCATAAGGAGTCCTAGCCCCCATTCCTCTTACTGTGAGTCTATTTGTGTTGATAGCGCCAGAGAAAACATGTACGCTGGGTGTTTCGTTTAAAACTGTTGTTATTTCTGTAGGAGCATATCTTTCAATATCGTTACTACTTATGTTATCTACAGGGATTATGAGCGGGTTCTTTTGGAACTGTTTAGATTCTAAAATGACTTCTGCCAGTGTGTCGTTCTTCTTTTCTTGAGCTGTTAGAAAAAAGACGGAAAATATAAGAAATAGGAAGGTTTTGTTCATTAAGTAAAAATAATAGTTTTGACGGCGATGCCATAACTTTCTGATTAAAATGTAAAATGTTGATAATTTCACTCTTTACTTTCACTCCATATATCTTAGTTTCCTCTTAATATCCTTATTTTAGCTTTTTGTCATAAATCGACTTTATAATTCTTGAAAAATAAAAATAAGCATGAAAATTATCTCCTATAACGTAAATGGAATCCGAGCAGCATTAAAAAAAGGTTTTTTAGAGTGGTTGCAATCTGCAGATCCAGATGTAATTTGCCTACAAGAAATTAAAGCTAATAAAGAACAATTAGATTTATCTGTTTTTGAAGAAGCTGGTTACCCTTATCATTACTGGTATAGTGCTCAGAAGAAAGGATATAGTGGAGTCGCTATTTTATCCAAAACAGAGCCTAAAAATGTTACCTACGGAACAGGAATTGAACATATGGACTTTGAAGGGAGGAATATAAGAGTAGATTTTGATACCTGCTCAGTGATGAGTTTATATTTGCCTTCAGGGACTAATTTAGCTCGTTTGGAGCATAAATTAATGTATATGGCCGATTTCCAAGAGTATATAGATTCGTTAAAAAAGGATATTCCAAATCTAGTTATTTGTGGAGACTATAATATTTGTCATGAAGCTATAGATATTCATGATCCTGTTAGAAATGCTAAAGTGTCTGGTTTTTTACCAGTAGAAAGAGAGTGGATAGGAAACTTTATAGATAGTGGATTTATTGATAGTTTCCGTCACTTTAATAAAGAGCCAGATAATTATAGTTGGTGGAGTTACCGCGCCAATGCTAGAAACAATAACAAAGGTTGGCGTATTGATTATAATATGGTAGCAGAGCCGTTACAAGAAAAATTAAAAAGAGCCGTTATATTACCAGAGGCTAAGCATAGCGACCATTGTCCAATACTTGTTGAGATTGAAGATTAATGGCAGCTTTGACTATAATTTTAAAAATATATCAATGTTAAAAAAAATATTTATAGGATTACTTTTTGTTGGGCTAACAACTTCTTGTGTTTCATCTAAAGTATATAATGACTTACAAAGTAAATATGATGCTCTAAAAGGTCAGAATGATGATACTGCCGCTAAAAACCAGGAGTTAAATGCAGCGAATAATCGCTTAGAGAACGATTTAAGTAAGCTCCAAAAAGAATATGATGCAGCTGTTGCAGAGCGTAATAGGCTACGACAAGATTATGAAGCGGCTAAAAATAATCTAGCAAACTTGGAGGCGTCTTATAATGCTTTAGAGAAAAATAGTAGTGCAGCAATAACAGCTAATTCTGAAAAGAATAGAGCTTTATTAAAGCAATTGGAAGAAAAAGAGAAAGCATTGGCGGAGGAGAGTTCACGTCTGGATGCTTTAAAGCAAGAATTGCAAGCACGTTCTCAAAGAGTTATAGAGCTTGAAGGATTGATTGCTGCTAAAGATGAAGCAATGAAAAATTTAAAAGATGCTATTTCTAAGGCATTATTAGATTTTGAAGGGAAAGGATTAACTGTAGAGCAACGCGGAGGTAAAGTGTATGTTTCTATGGAGAATAAATTATTGTTTCAGAGTGGAAGTTGGGCTGTAAATGCTAATGGAAGAAAAGCGGTACAGCAACTAGGGACGGTATTGGCTCAGAATCCAGATATCAATGTGCTTATTGAAGGTCATACCGATAATGTGCCTTATGGAGGGAATGCGAGTCTTAAGGATAACTGGGATTTATCAACCAAAAGAGCTACATCTATTGTGCAGATTTTAGAAGAAAATAGTAGTATTGATCGTTCTAATTTAACCGCGGCGGGAAGAGGAGAATATCTTCCGATAGCAAGTAATGAAACCGCTGAAGGAAAGGCTAAAAACCGTAGGATTGAAGTGATCCTTACGCCTAAATTAGATGAGGTTTCTAAACTATTAAATGATATATAAATTATTCAATTTCAGATTTCTTAAGTTTAGATATAAGATTTTTGATTTTAGAATTTCGTATTTTTGAGAAGATTTCTAGGAGTGGAGTTAGAAGAGCCCTTTTAGAAATCTTCTTTTATTTTTAAAAATTGCTATATGAAATACACAAAACTACCTAATACTGATGTTGATGTCAGTAGAATCTGCTTAGGAACCATGACTTGGGGAAAGCAGAATACAGAGGCAGAAGGGCATCAGCAAATGGATTTTGCGGTCGATAAAGGAGTTAATTTTTTTGATACTGCAGAGTTGTATGCTATTCCGAAAGAAGTGGCAACTCAAGGAAGTACAGAGAAGATAATTGGAAACTGGTTTAAAAAATCGGGAAAGCGAGATGAAATTATTCTGGCTTCTAAAATTGCTGGGCCTCCAGAATTTAACGAACACTTTATTAGAAAAGAGGGTTTTACGAAAGCTGCTTTTGATGATGCAATTCATGGAAGTTTAAAAAGATTGCAAACCGATTATATTGATCTTTATCAGTTGCATTGGCCAGATAGAGATACTAATTATTTTGGGAACTTAGATTATCATACCAATAACGATGAAAAATGGGAAGATAATATTCAGCAAATACTTCAGATTCTAGAAGGATATATTAAAGAGGGTAAAATACGTTACATCGGACTTTCTAATGATGTTCCTTGGAGCGTAATGCGTTATTTAGAAGAGAATAAGTTTAATGGCCTGCCGCGGATTAGTACTATTCAAAATCCGTATAATTTATTGAATAGGACTTATGAAATTGGTTTAGCTGAGATATCTATGCGTGAAAATGTTGGATTATTGCCTTATTCTCCGCTTGCTTTTGCACGTCTTACAGATAAGTTTATTGAAAATAAAGGAATAGAAGATGCGCGAATCACATTATTTCCTGAAATGGCTAGGTATAATGGAGAGCGCTCATTGGCTGCTACTCGTCAATATTACGATTTGGCTAAGAAATACAATATGTCTTTAGCTACATTAGCTTTGGCATTTATAAATGCGCAGCCTTTTGTAACAAGTAATATTATTGGAGCTACAAAAATGGAGCAGTTGGAAGAAAATATTGCAAGTATCGATGTTGATTTGGATAGAGAGATCTTTGAGGAAATCAATAAAATTCATAGCAATATACCCAATCCAGCGCCTTAATATTAGATTCATGTTTAAAAATCTAATATTATAAAATAACAAACCTCGTGGGATACACGAGGTTTGTTATTTTATAGTGTTAATTTAGTTAATCTACTTTTCTGAAAGTAAGCTCGTTATCTCCAGAAGTAAGAGTAAGAATAAGATTTTCGTATTTGTAGCTGAATCTTTTATTATTAACTGCACTTAAGAAACTACTTTCTAAGTTTTGGTTTTTACAAGCCATTCTCGTGCTTACCAATTCCCCAATTGCAAGAGAATCTTTTTCTACTACTAAAGTTCCATTAATCCTATTACATCCGCTGAAACCAAATACTTTTCCTGTTCGTAAATTGAACTCTAAATTAGGACGTTTCATGCTTTTGTCAACTGGATTTCCGTCAATTGTTTCTAATGCCCATATATCGTTTAAACGATAATCGCCTATATACTTTCCACAACCGTCAAAATCTTTGTAATCTTCCATGTCTTTCGTTTTTGTTGAAATACGAACCTTATAAGAGAAAGCTTCATCGCTGTTAGTTTCACATGGCTTTTTAAAGATGGTAACCTGTAGCGTTCCTGCTTCCGTTTCAGCAGAATAATTTACAGCATTCACATCTTGAGGGATACGTTCTTCTGGAACTGGAGTGCTAATTTTCTTTGGTGAGTCTAAAGAAGTGAATGTCATCGATTTATCAAAATCGATTAATAAGCTCCATGAAGGATTTTCTCCTGTAGCTATAAAATCTACTCCTTCTGGAATGGTATTCTCTGTTTTCATGGGAGTTTCTTTAGTTACTTCTTCTTTTGGCGAATTAGCTTCTTTCTCTTTATTGGCTTCCTTGCAAGCCGCAAATGTTATTAAAGATAACCCTATTAATATTATTTTTTTCATGTCTATTCTTATGTGTTATTTCTATCCAAATAAAAAGGCTACAACATCTTCAATTTTAGAAACACGTTGGATTTTTATCTGATTGTTTTTTAATGATATTTTATTCAGTTTAGATACAAAAATAGTTGAAAATCCTAACTTTTCTGCCTCCAAGATTCGTTGCTCTACCCTTTGTACGGGTCTTATTTCTCCTGCTAAACCTATTTCAGCAGCAAAACAGAAATCTCTTTCAATGGCAATATCTTCATTGCTAGAGAGAATGGCTGCAACAACTGCCAAATCAATTGCAGGTTCTTCTATAGAAATACCTCCAGTTAAATTTAAAAATACATCTTTAGCACCGAGTCTAAAACCAGCTCTTTTTTCTAGAACCGCCAAAAGCATATTTAAACGCTTTACGTTATAACCTGTTGTTGTTCGTTGAGGTGTTCCATAAACGGCGGTACTCACAAGCGCTTGAACTTCTATCATTAACGGTCGCATTCCTTCCAATGTAGCTGCAATTGCTGTGCCACTAAGCTCTTCTTCTGTTTTAGAAATTAATATTTCTGAAGGATTGCTCACTTCTCGGAGTCCTTTTCCTAACATTTCGTAAATTCCGAGTTCTGCTGTAGAACCGAAACGGTTTTTTAATGCTCTTAAAATTCTGTACACATGGTTTCTGTCGCCTTCAAACTGAAGTACAGTATCTACCATATGCTCTAAAATTTTGGGACCTGCAATATGACCGTCTTTAGTAATATGTCCAATTAGAATGACAGGTGTATTCGTTTCTTTAGCAAATTTTATAAGCTCTGATGTACACTCACGAATCTGACTAATACTTCCTGCGGAAGATTCGATATGGTCAGTGTGTAGGGTTTGAATAGAATCTATAATGAGGATATCAGGTTCTGTAGCTTCTATTTGCTTAAAGATATTCTGAGTTTTTGTTTCAGTAAGAATATAGCAATGTTGACTACCCGAAAAGATTCGCTCGGCTCTCATTTTTATTTGTTTCTGACTTTCTTCTCCAGAAACATATAAGGTTTTAAAAGGAAGGTGTAATGCAATTTGAAGGAGTAGCGTACTCTTTCCAATTCCAGGTTCACCGCCTAACAGAATAACTGAGCCAGGAACGATGCCGCCACCTAAAACACGATCGAATTCAATTCCGCCAGAAGACATACGCATTTCTTGAGAACCATCAATCTCTTGGATTCTTAAAGGTTTAGCTGCTCTCTTAGAAGAAGTGTCTGTAGGCTTCCATCCCTTTTTTTCTTCTTTTTGAACAACTTCTTCTACTAATGTATTCCAATCTTTACAAGAAGAACACTGTCCTTGCCATTTTGCGTATTGTGTGCCGCATTTCTGACAAAAAAATGTTGTTTTGACCTTTGCCATTCAGCTATAGTTTTTTGAAGCCGAAAGGTACGAAGAAGATTTTATAGTTTGGAGTCATAAAAGTAGTCACTGTATACTTAAGGAACACAAATAAGTGTATACTTGGGGACACTTATGTATAAAAATTATACACATTTTAATTGCGATGTATACTGTAAGTTGTTGTTTTTCAATCATTTTATCAAATGGTATCAAAGTTGTTTTAAAAGTAGCGAATCAAAGTAAACAACAATGAAGCAATCTATATTTTCAAAACCGTCAGAAGAATCACCAAATGAACCTACAAATCGTTTGGAGAGATTTATTTCCAATTCATCATCAACTTTTATTTTAACAGCCACATTTCTGTTGTTAGTAGGAGCTGCACTTTCATTTTATTTTTTACAACCTTATTTTGAAGAAATAAGATTAGAGAGAATGGCAACTAGTTGGGGTTCTTTTCTAGTAATATTGGGGATTACTTTATTGGCAGTTAAGTTTAGTTTTTTAATTTATATACTAAGTCTATACTTACGATACCGAGATATTAAGTCGGTTTCTGATAATGAATTGCCGTTATGTACAGTAATTGTACCAGCATATAATGAAGGAGAGTTAGTTTATAAAACTTTGAAGAGTTTGGTGGCAAGTGATTACCCTGAAGAGAAGCT
This sequence comes from Joostella sp., assembly GCF_048266025.1. Taxonomy (NCBI): domain Bacteria; kingdom Pseudomonadati; phylum Bacteroidota; class Flavobacteriia; order Flavobacteriales; family Flavobacteriaceae; genus Joostella; species Joostella sp. The sequence goes on from NZ_JBLXAF010000001.1 coordinate 1,051,324, forward strand.
TCAGATAATCTCTATTGATGACGGAAGTCAAGATAATACTTGGGATTGGATGAAAAAAGCTCAAGAGGAGCTTGGGAATCGTATTGCAATATATCAGCAGCCAGAAAACAGAGGTAAGAGACATGCATTATACCGTGGTTTCCAATTAGGAAGTGGAGATGTGTTTATTACAGTGGATAGTGATTCTATTGTTTTGAAAGATACTTTACGTATTATGGCAAGTCCTTTTGTGGTGAATGAAGAGTGTGGTGCTGTAGCTGGTAATGTACGTGTATTAAATCGTGATAAAGCTTTAATACCGCGTATGTTGAATGTTAATTTCGCTTTTAGTTTCGAATTTGTACGTTCTGCACAGAGTAGTTTAGGTTCTGTATTATGTACGCCAGGTGCGTTGTCGGCATATCGTAGATCTGCAGTTTTTGGTTGTCTTCATGATTGGATTAATCAGACCTTTATGGGAGAAGTTTCTAAGATTGGAGAAGATCGTGCGATGACAAATATGATTTTAAAACAAGGTTTTAAAGTATTATTTCAACGTAAAGCTTATGTGTATACTAATATTCCTGAGCATTACAGAAACTTGAATAAGATGTTTATCCGTTGGGAAAGAAGTAATGTTCGTGAGAATATTGCAATGAGTAGATTTGCTTTTGGAAACTTTAGAGAAGGAGCTAAAGCTGGAACTCGTGTATTATTATTAAACCAATGGTTGAAAATGGTAATGGCTTACCCAGCAATATTATTAATGTTATTCTTTGTGTTTACGCATCCATTATTATTCCTTAGCTCTACATTGGTCGGGATTATAGTTTTCTCAAGTATGCATGCTTTCTTTTATGCTAAGAAACACAGTATTTCTGAATCGTTTTGGGCATATCCATATAGTATCTTTTATGCATTTACACTTTTCTGGATTACACCTTATGCAATAGCAACAGCAGGGAGAAGTGGATGGTTAACAAGAGACTTAACTAAAAAAGAGCTTAAAGAGCAACAAATGGTTGCAATGACGTCATAATAAAATTCTTAATAGTCAATATATACTCAACAAACTAAAAGCGTTCATCAAGATTTTATCTTGTATGAACGCTTTTTTATTGGATTTAGGGAAGTTGTTCTTACTCTTCATTTTATTAGAGACATAATCTTTTAGAAAGCAATTAATTTAGTTGATTAAAAAAAGTTAAATTGATGTTTGAATCAAAAAAAATATTGAATTGATGAAGGAAAGATATTTAGATTATGCTAATTATAATATTTGGGCCAACAATAGATTAATTAATGATTTAAAATCAGAAAGCGATCAGATTTTTGAGCATGAGTTTATTGGGAGTTTTCCGACAATCCGAGCTACAATTTTACATATTTGGTATGCAGAGACAGGTTGGCTTTCTCGTATGCAAAATCGTGGCTGGTCAGTAGAACATATTGTAAATTTTTCTGATGATAATGCAAAGCTTTTTGACAATTGGCAGAGTACGTCTTTTGAATTTAAAGAATTTGTAGCTAAAGCAGATTTAGAGAGGGAAATTAAGTTTCAGCATAAAGAAGAACAATTCTCTATTCCATCTCGCGAGATAATTCAGACAGTTTTTAATCATGGAAGTTATCACCGAGGGCAAGTGGTTATGATGATGCGGCAACTAGGAATTTCTAAAATCTCACAAACAGATTATATCGAGTGGGTTCGAGAAAAGAAAAGAGGTAATGTGTAAAATTGAGCTTATTTAGGTAAGTTGAATAAAAAAACGTTCACCAATTAATTAAAGATGAACGTTTTTCTATTTTTTACTGAAAGATATTTAGTTTACCAACCAAAGTCAGCTTTTAAAGCATCGATACGCTCTAGAGCAAGATCTTTAGTTACAAAATCTATCTCTTGCATCCCAAAAGCTTTTTCGTAAGTGCGCATAGCTTTTTTAGGTTCTCCCATTTGTTCTAGATATTCAGCTTCAAGGAAAAAACCAAGCATTGTATCTGGGTATTCGTCTTTAGCAATTTTACTGAGCTCATTTAAAGATTCCAAATCTTCCTTTTTCTTAGTGGCTGCATAAATTGCCATCATATCATTTAAGCTTACTTGCTTTTTAAAACTGAATAGTGTTTCTATTGTGCTGTATTTCTCTGTCAGATATTCTACTACAGGACCATCATGTTCTAAAACTTCATTTTTATACTCTTCTATACTTATGGGTTTATAAACTTTAAATATTTTATCTAATGCTTTAGGGATTCCATAAGAAGCTACTCCGTAATGATTTGCATTATCAAATTCATCAAAGTAATAATGAACGTTATCATTGGTAATGCCTTTCATTGTGTTATCGAAAACACGAATTCGCTGCTGATTTTCTTTCTCATCATTTTCGCTAGTTGCTAAATAATAAAAAGTCATAGCATCTATGTCGCCTAACCTTTCAGGGATGTTTCTTTCCATAGTCGGTGCGAAAGTAGGCGATAAATTAATGTAGGCGTTAAATAATAGGTTTCCTTTAAATAGATAGTAATTGGAGAAATTGGCAGTTATATCATGACCAACAATTGCTTTGAATTTTGCTAAGTTGTAATTCTTTTGGATCAAAGGAATGAGTTCCATGCCTATAAATTCGAAGAAATCATTTCCTTTTTTATCAGGGAATCCACTTTCATCGCTATAAAAACAATCTTCATAGCGAGTTTCACTTTGATTGATTCCGACCACAATACTTTCTGGCATTTCGTTGTTGTAGGTGTAAAATTTCACATTCCCTACCACAACATCAAAAAGATAATCGGCATCTAATACAACAATAAGTGGGTATGATTTTTCTGCGGAATAATTCTCCGGAACATACAGCTGTATGTCTCTTTTTTCTGCTAATTTAAAAGATTCTATTGTTGATGATTTTAGTTGTGCTTTTAAATTTAAAGCACACAAAAAGAGCATCGTACAAATTAATGTAGTCTTTTTCATGATAATAAGATTTGGTGAAGGAAAGATATAAAATTATTTGTTTTTATTGTATATCGGAAGCAAAAGAAAAGATAAAGCTCCAAATATAACGACCATCAGTGTTTGTGAAGACCACATGATCCATCCGAAAGCGTCTCCCGAAGTTTCAGAAATTCCATAAATAAGAAGAATTTTACTTACCGCAATTGGGTATAGTCCTATCCCTCCATTAGTAGCAGTCATGGCAAATGCACCTGCTACAAAAGATGCTAAAATGGCATTTAAGGGAAGTGATGTAGTTTCTGGAATACTATATTTAATAACCCAGAACATTGCAATGTATAAAACCCAGATGCATAGAGTGTAAAAAATAAAGAGCCATTTATTCTTCATTTTAAAAATACTCAAGGCACCTTCAAGAAGATCGAAAACGAAGTTTTTCACTTTTAAAAAAAAGCCACTTTTTGCTTTTCTTATCAGCAGTAAAAAAATAATCCCCAGAACAATTAATACACTTCCGATTGCAATTAGTTTTATATAATCTATATTTTTTTCAGCAAAATAATCGGCTATGATTTCTGTTTGTAGAATTGCAGTAATTAATACTATTGATAAAAGCATAATTACATCGATAACACGCTCTGCTATAATAGTACCGAAACCTTTTTGAAAGGGTACTTTTTCGTAAGAAGTTAGGGTGGTGGCTCTTAATACTTCTCCAGATCTTGGGATACCTAAGTTTGCTAAATATCCAACAAAAATAGCCATAATATTATTAGGGAAACGTGGTTGGTATCCTATGGGTTCCAAAAGTAAATTCCAACGTAATGCCCGAGAGATATGGCTTAAAAAACCTAGAATAACCGATAGAATTACCCAGAAGTAATTAGCGTTTTTTATAGCGTTGTAAATATTTAATCTGTCTTCTTGTGTGGTGTTGGAGTAGGAGTACCAAATTAAAAATACTCCCAGAAAAAGTGGGAGTATTTTTTTAAAGATATTTAGAATTTTTTTATTCACTTTTAGGTAAGAGAATTGTCTTTCTCATTAGGGAATATTAAAGATGGCTTAAAGTTTTTAGCTTCTTCAAAATCCATAATTCCGTAAGAGATAATTATGATGATATCTCCACGTTGTACTTTACGAGCTGCGGGTCCATTTAAAGTAATCACTCCACTATCTCGAGCGCCTTTTATGGCATAAGTTTCTAGACGTTCTCCGTTATTTATATTAACAATTTGTACTTTTTCGCCTTCAATAATATTGGAGGCTTCCATAAGTGCTTCGTCAATGGTAATACTACCAATATAGTTTAAATCGGCACCAGTAACGGTAACTCTATGGATTTTAGATTTTACTACTTCAATTTGCATTTTACAAAGATATTAATTTAGAGCTACATTGTCTATAAGTCTTATATCGCCAGCATACACCGCGATGAAAAGTCTATAGCGTTCGTTCTCTTTTTTTGTTTTAATAGGTTTCAGCGTTTCTTCATTAGCAATTTCTGCATATTCTAATTTGAAATTAGCTTTGCTGTCAAATTGCTTTTCTATCCAATTTATAGTATCTAAAGCACTTTCTGTGCCAAACTTTTCTTTTGCTTTTATAATAGTTTCATAAATAAAAGACGCCTCATTACGTGTTTCTTTTGGGAGTCGTTCATTTCTTGAACTCATGGCGAGTCCGCTTTCTTCTCTACTAATTGGGCAGCCTGTTATTGTTACTGGAAGCTTATTTTTAGCTACCATTTTTTTGATAATTTGGAGCTGTTGGAAGTCTTTTTCTCCAAAATATGCATTGTTAGGAGCAACAATTAGGAAAAGTTTTTTGACAATTGTGCCGACGCCGTCAAAATGACCGCTTCGGAATTTACCTTCCATTTCATGTTCTAAACCATCAAAATCGAAAGTTTCAGAAGTTACATTGTTGTCGTAAATATCTTCAACTGATGGAGCGAAAACGATGATGTTATTGCTTAGGTTTCCTAAAATTTCAACATCTTTTTCAAAAGTTTTAGGATATTTAGCAAGATCTTTCTTGTTGTCGAACTGTGTTGGGTTAACAAAAATACTAACTACAACGACATCGTTATTTTTAAGAGCCATTTCAACTAGAGAAAGATGACCTTTGTGCAGAGCGCCCATTGTAGGTACTAAGCCGACGGTTTTTTTCTCTATTTTTTCCTTTTCTAGGAATTGAATTAATGCTTCTTTTTGAGTAAAAATTTGCATTTGATAAAAAATTAAAAGCGTGCAAAGCTATATAAATTAAACTAATTAGGCATATTTTTTGTATTTTTGCGTCCTTTAAAGATTAGTCTAAAGAAACAAATTGATTTTATGACAGACAAAAGAGTATTATTTGTCGCTTCAGAAATGGTTCCTTACTTACCGGAAAATGAAGTGTCTTCAATGGCTTACGAAAGCCCACGAATGGTGAATGATAGAGGTGGACAAATACGAATCTTTATGCCTCGTTTTGGTAATATTAATGAGAGAAGGCATCAGTTGCATGAGGTTATCCGATTATCAGGAATGAACCTTGTAGTTAACGATATGGATATGCCGCTTATTATAAAAGTTGCCTCTATTCCTAAGGAGAGAATACAGGTGTATTTTATCGATAACGAAGAATATTTTAAGCGTAAAGCTACTTTCACAGATGAAGATGGAAACTTGTTTCCAGATAACGATGAACGAGCAATATTCTTTGCAAAAGGGGTTGTAGAAACAGTAAAGAAACTTAATTGGAATCCAGATATTATCCATGTTCATGGATGGATGGCTTCCTTACTTCCTTTATATTTAAAGAAATACTATGCAGATGAGCCTTTGTTTGCAGATAGTAAAATAGTAACCTCTGTTTACAACAAAGGGTTCGAAGGAACGTTAGACAAAGAAATGATTAATAAGGTGAAGTTTGATGGTGTTGATGAAGAAACAATTAAGCCGCTAGAAGATCCTACGTATAGCAATCTTTTGAAAGTTGCTGTAGATCATTCTGATGCTGTAATTGTTGCTTCTGAAGAATTGCCAGAAGATTTGAAAGCTCATATCGATTCTTTAGATGTTCCTGTGCAACCACATGTTTCAATTTACGAATTTGAAGAAGCTTACAACACATTTTACGAAACCAAAGTATTAAGTTAATCTAAACGATAAATGAAGATGAATTTAAAAGGAGGTAATGTATTATCTGCATTATTTGTAATAGGTGTTATTGCTTTTTTTACTGCTTGTGAAAGAGATTATAATACTATCGGTGTGGATTTAGTTGATGAGGGAGATATAAATGCCAGTAAAGTCACTTATGATGTATTTGCATACAATAGAAAGCTAAACGGAGTTCGTACAAATGGACTTTCTTCCTATTTATTGGGAGAATATACACATCCAGTTTATGGTGTTTCCAAAACTTCTTTTGCAGCACAGTTGTCTTTAACAAGTGGAGATCCTGTTTTTGGTTCTAATTCTCAGTCTACAGAAAATTCTTCAGCAGACGAAGCGGAAAATGAAAGAGTTACGGCAGTATATTTAAATATTCCATTTTTTAGCACTGCATTAACTGATACTACAGATTTAGGAGAAGAAGAGCCAAAGCCATATAGGGTGGATTCTATTGTTGGTAATAGAGACGCGGCTTTTACACTTAGGGTGAATGAGTACACTAAATACCTACGAGATTTAGATCCAGAGAGTAATTTTCAAGAATCTCAAGAATATTTTTCAGATGAAGATCCTGCTCCTTATGTGAGTACAGTTTTATTTGATGAAACATATGAAGTAGATGAGACAGAAATCTTATTCTTTAATGATGAAGATGATCCAGATACAGAAGATGTTGATGAGTCTGCAATTCCTTCAGAAAGGCTTACGCCTCGTATTCGCGTAGCTTTAGATAGTCAATTTTTTCAAGAGAAAATATTGGATAACGAAGGTCAGAGTGTGTTAACAAGTCAGAGTAATTTCAAAGAGTTTCTAAGAGGAATTTATATTTCTGCTGAAATGCCTAATAGTGATCTCGCAATGTTGCTTAATGTTAATAGCGCTTATGTGGAGATTGAATATGATTACGATAGTACAACTGATGGCGAAACAACTGTAGAGAGTAGTACTTATAGATTGCCAATGTCTGGTAATAAAATAAATTATATTAATGAGTCAGCATATCCTCAGTCTATTTTAGATCAATTTAATGATGCAAATGCTTCTAGGCTTTATGTTAATGGGGCTGCAGGAAGTTATGCAGAATTAAATATGTTGGGAGGAGCGCCAGATGTAACAACTGCTTTTCAAGAAGCAAAAGAACAAGGTTGGCTTATAAACGAGGCAAATTTGATTTTTTATGTTGATAAGTCTGCTCTTTCGGAGGAGTCAGATATTACATTGCCTCCTAGAATGTATTTATACGATCTTGGTAATGGAAGAACATTAACAGATTATAGTAGAGATTTAGTTGGGAATACAGGAGTTGATTCAACTAGTTATAGTGTCTATGGTGGTATTTTAGATGAGGATAATGATGTAGGGCCACGTTATAAGTTTAGACTTACAGAGTATGTAAATGATATTGTTCGTAATGATTCTACTAATGTTAAGTTAGGATTAACAACTACGAATAATATTGCTAACATTTTAAACGTGTCTGCATTTAATCAAGAAGAAGAAATAGAATTACCCCAAGCTTCAATAACGAATCTTTACGGAACAGTGTTTTACGGAAATAATGTTCCGGCAAGCGAAGATGAAAGTAAATTACAGCTTGAAATTTACTATACAGAAACAAAGAGTAATTAACCTAAAAAATTAATGTATGTGTGGGATTGTTGGATATATAGGTCCTAGAGAGGCTTATCCGATTGTTATTAAGGGATTAGAAAGATTAGAATATAGAGGGTATGATAGTGCTGGAGTTGTGCTTTACAATGAAGGAGATACATACCTTTGTAAAACTAAAGGAAAAGTAGCAGACCTCAAAGAAAAAGCTTCTTCGGAAGGAATTACTAAAGGAAATATTGCAATAGGACACACAAGATGGGCTACACATGGAGTTCCTAATGATGTGAATGCACATCCACATTATTCTAATTCTGGAAATTTAGTTATCATCCATAATGGAATCATTGAAAACTACGGTTCTATTAAAAAGGCACTTATAGAAAGAGGATATACTTTTAAATCGGATACAGATACCGAGGTTTTAGTAAATCTAATTGAAGATATTAAAATAAACGAAGGTGTAAAGCTTGGAAAAGCTGTTCAGATAGCTTTAAATCAAGTGATAGGAGCTTATGCAATTGCTGTTTTTGATAAAACAAAGCCAGACGAAATTGTAACAGCAAAGTTAGGGAGTCCTCTTGCTATTGGAGTAGGAGAAGATGAGTTTTTCATTGCTTCTGATGCTTCTCCATTTATAGAATTTACAAATAATGCTATTTATTTGGAAGATGAGCAAATGGCGATTGTTCGTTTAGGTCGTGATGTTAAAATCCGTCAAATAAAGGATGATAAGCCTATTGCTCCTTATGTTCATGAGCTACAATTAAGTTTAGAGCAGATTGAAAAAAATGGTTATGACCATTTTATGCTGAAAGAAATTCATGAGCAACCTGAAGCTATAAAAGATACATATCGTGGCCGACTTCGAATTAACGAAGGGATTATTAAAATGGCTGGAATCGAAGATAATCTTGAACGAATTATAAATGCAAATAGAATCATTATTGTTGCTTGTGGGACATCATGGCATGCAGGTTTAGTTGCAGAATATATTTTTGAGGACCTTATCCGTATTCCTGTAGAAGTAGAATATGCTTCAGAATTTAGATATAGAAATCCAGTTATAACGTCTAAAGATGTTGTGATAGCGATTTCCCAATCTGGAGAGACTGCAGATACACTAGCGGCTATTAAATTGGCTAAGCAGAATGGAGCATTTGTATTTGGAGTTTGTAATGTAGTAGGTTCTTCAATTGCTAGAGAATCACATGCAGGGGCATACACACATGCAGGTCCTGAAATTGGAGTAGCTTCCACAAAAGCTTTTACAACGCAAATAACATTACTTACTTTAATCGCTTTAAAATTAGCGCAGTCTAAAGGAGCGATCTCTAAAACTGATTTCCATAAATACCTTGCGGAGATGGAGGCGATTCCATCAAAAGTAGAGGAGAGTTTAAAATTAGATGCACAGATTGAAGAGATCTCTGCGGTTTATAAAGATTCGCCTAACTTTCTGTATTTAGGACGTGGATATAATTTCCCAGTAGCCTTAGAAGGAGCATTGAAGCTTAAAGAGATTTCGTATATCCATGCGGAAGGGTATCCAGCTGCAGAAATGAAGCACGGACCTATTGCTTTAATTGATGAGCAGATGCCAGTTGTGGTAATAGCAACAAAGAAAGGGCATTACGAAAAGGTTGTTAGTAATATCCAGGAGATAAAATCTAGAAAAGGTAAAATCATTGCTGTAGTTACTGAAGGTGATACTGAAGTGAAATCGATGGCAGATTATGTAATTGAAGTTCCAGAAACTATTGAAGGTTTAACTCCGTTGTTAACTACAATTCCATTGCAGTTGCTTTCTTATCATATTGCTGTTATGAGAGGTTGTAATGTAGATCAGCCAAGAAATCTTGCAAAATCCGTGACGGTAGAATAGTTTTTATTGCCTTAAATAAATTTCTATACTATATATAATTGCTCTTATGTAAAAATCATTTTTACATAAGAGCAATTTTTTTGATGATACTTCTTTTTCCATTTATTGGTGTCAGTTTATTTTATGTTGAAATAGTGACGATGAAAAAATATATTATATTTTTGGAATTATAAGATTGATTTTGCGTATTTGTTATAAAAATGGGTCGAGGTGCTATTTCTGTGTTGACTTTGTAACTTTCAAAAGTTCAGCTAACTAGAAGAATGAAAAAAAAATGCATATTTTGACTTATTTTTTCAATTAAAAATATATCTTTGCACCGCGAAAAAAGGCTCAATTAACTATAATTTTTTGTTCATTTTTCAGCAAATAAAAAGCTTAACATTAAACACTTAAGTAATGTCTAAAATTACAGGTAAAGTTTTACAAATTATTGGTCCAGTTGTAGACGTAGTATTTAATTCTGAATCAGAATTACCAAATATTTACGATTCTTTGGAAATTGATAGAAAAGATGGTTCAAAATTAGTACTTGAAGTACAATCTCATGTTGGAGAGGATACGGTAAGAACTATTTCGATGGACTCTACAGATGGTTTAAGTAGAGGTGCAGAAGTAGTTGCTACTGGAAACCCAATTAAAATGCCGATCGGAGACGATGTTTACGGACGTTTGTTTAATGTTATTGGTGATGCTATTGATGGAATTGGAGACTTGCCAAAAACTGGTGAGAATGGACTTTCAATCCACAGAGAAGCACCTAAATTTGAAGATTTAACAACTTCTACTGAAGTACTTTTTACAGGTATTAAAGTAATTGACCTTATTGAGCCTTATGCAAAAGGAGGTAAGATTGGTCTTTTTGGAGGAGCGGGTGTAGGTAAAACTGTACTTATCCAGGAGTTAATTAATAATATAGCAAAAGGTCACGGTGGTTTATCAGTATTTGCTGGTGTAGGAGAACGTACGCGTGAAGGAAATGACCTTTTAAGAGAGATGCTAGAATCTGGTATTATAAGATACGGTGACGATTTTATGCACTCTATGGAAGAAGGTGGATGGGATCTTACTAAAGTTGATAAATCAGCTTTAAAGGAATCTAAAGCTACTTTCGTATTTGGACAGATGAATGAGCCTCCAGGAGCACGTGCTCGTGTAGCTTTATCTGGACTTACTATTGCTGAGTATTTCCGTGATGGTTCTGGTGAAGGACAAGGAAAAGATGTACTTTTCTTCGTTGATAACATTTTCCGTTTTACACAAGCTGGTTCTGAGGTGTCTGCACTTCTTGGACGTATGCCATCTGCGGTAGGTTACCAACCAACATTAGCAACAGAGATGGGTGCGATGCAAGAACGTATTACATCAACAAAAAGAGGATCTATTACATCTGTACAAGCGGTATACGTACCTGCGGATGATTTAACGGATCCAGCTCCAGCAACAACATTTGCCCATTTAGATGCTACTACAGTACTTTCTAGAAAAATTGCTGAGCTTGGTATTTACCCAGCGGTAGATCCATTGGATTCTACATCAAGAATTCTTTCTGCTGATGTATTAGGTAAAGAGCATTATGCATGTGCACAAAATGTAAAAGAGCTTTTACAACGTTATAAAGAGTTACAAGATATTATTGCTATCCTAGGTATGGAAGAACTTTCTGAAGAAGATAAGTTAGCAGTATCTAGAGCAAGACGTGTACAGCGTTTCTTATCTCAGCCTTTCCACGTAGCAGAACAGTTTACAGGTCTTAAAGGAGTTTTAGTTGATATTAAAGATACTATCAAAGGATTTAATATGATTATGGATGGAGAGCTAGATCACCTTCCAGAAGCTGCTTTTAACTTAAAAGGAACTATCGAGGAAGCTATTGAAGCTGGAGAGAAAATGCTTGCTCAGGCTTAATAAGCTTAGCGATTAATTTAAATTAAGTAACTATGTATCTTGAAATAGTAACACCAGAAGCAACATTATTTAGTGGAGACGTTACTTCTGTAGCCGTTCCAGGTGTTGATGGGGAGTTTCAAATGTTAGATAATCACGCGCCTATAGTTTCTATTTTAGGAAAAGGTAATGTGAAGATTTACGGAGATGTAAAAATTGATAAAGCTTACGCTTCTAAGTTTTCTAAAGGAGAAAAAGGAGAAACTGTTTTACCAATTTCTAGCGGAACTGTAGAGATGAATAATAATAAAGTAATTGTTCTTGCAGATTAATTTTTAGTAAGGATAAACATTTATAATTTTTAAAAGCGTCACAAATCTTGTGACGCTTTTTTTTGCTTTTATATCTACTCCTAGAGTATCTCTTATATGCTCTTTAAGCACTTATTTATAATCTTCTGCCTAACCATTCATAATATAACAATATATGTTTCTATGTTTTGTTTATAACATATTTTGCTGTCTGTTCTACTTTTTATACATGAGATAAAGATATTACGTATTAATATGTAAAAAATATACTACTGACTGGCATCATAAGTTCATAACTGTAAGTTTTTATATTTCGTTTAGTTTTTAAATGTTATTTATTTCTCTTATATTGAGAATATATACTATTCAAATAACCAAAAACTTTCGCTTATGAAATTTAATTACAAAATACCGAATTTTAAATTGTTAATGTTAGCCTTTGCGATAGGCTGTTTTTTTGCTTCCTGTGATTTAGATGGAGAAACTATGGGAGGTCAAGAAGAGATTAATGAAGATCAATTGTCTGTAGATGGCCAGAAACAATTGAACGTAATTTATTTTTTACCTAACGACACTGAGCCTTATGATAATTATGAAGAAAGACTTTCTAAAGCTCTAATTCACGTTCAAGGTTACTATGCTAAAGAAATGGAATCTCATGGCTTTGGTCATAGAAGATTTGGTCTTCAGGAAGATGACAGTATTCCAGGTCAAGTTAAAATTCACCTTCTTCGTGGAGAAGAACCTAGAGCATCTTATCCATATAAGGGTGGAGGTGTAAAGATAAAACGTGAAGTTCAGCAGTTTTATCAGCAAAACCCAGATTTGAAAACTAGTGAACATTATATGATTTTTATTCCACGTTATGATATTGGTGTGCCTTTTTATGGTCTTGGGCGGTATGCGTTTATTAGGGATTATGAAAATGGATATGATATGGATAAGTGGGAAGAAGGAATTGGTTTTCCTACCAAGGATGATAGGTATCTAGGAGGACTTATACATGAGTTGGGTCATGGTTTAAATTTACGACATAATGAGGAGAAGGCTACGGATGATTTTATTTCAATGATGGGAAATGGTAATAATAAATATTGGAAGCGACCAGATGATATTAAATTAACAAAGGCTACATCATTGACTTTAAGATATAATGAGATTTTTAATGTTAACTCTCCAATTGATTATTATGTAGATCAGCCAGAGGTTGAGATTAAGAAAGCAAGAATGTATGCAGATAATCAAAATTTACATATTGATATGAGCTTTTCATCTACCATTGAAGTTGGTGGTGTTATTGCTTATAATGACCCTAAAACCAGTCCTGGAGATGCTGATTATAATGCTGCAACATGGACAACTACAGATATTATGAATGATAATGGGAATAAAAAGGTGTCTTTTACAATCCCTTTAAATGGAATAAAGGATGAGTATAAGGAGTTTCCCTTTTTGCTAAAATTTAGACTTGTGCACGTTAATGGTATAAAAACAACTTTTAGTCATCCATATAATTTTGTTGACGGTAAACCAGATATAGATATTGATTATGAATTATATGATCATATTAGTAGAGATAATTGGTTAATTGAAGAGGTTTCTCATGAGGATCCTAATTTTTCTAGTTCAGGTGGTTTAGCCATTAATACACTTGATGGAGATTTGAGTACGGTTTGGCATACGGGGTATCAGACTGCATATGATCATCCTCATCATATTGTCATTAATATGGGACAAATGGAAACTTTACGTGGAATCTCTATGGTTCAAAACCAAGATAATACTAATGGAATGATAAGAGACTTTAAAGTTTTTACCTCTTCTGATAATATAACTTATACGGAGGTAGGAACTTTCGAAGCCACAGCGTCTATTGCGAGGCAACAATTCTCTTTTGATAACCCTGTAGAGGCCAAGTATTTTAAAATTTACTCTACTAGTTCATATAATAATAGGCCTGTAACTAGAGTTGCTGAAATCAATGCGTTTTAATTTTTTTTAATTTAGTTTAGTAGTACAAAAGGTCGATTGGAATTTCCAATCGACCTTTTTTTAATTATTAATGATCTTGTAATATAATCTAGCTGAATTAAAGTTTGAGTGTACTAGTGATCTAAGTATGTGTAGGAGTTCATAATGTGTGTAAAAAGCTGCTCCTTTTATATTTTTATAATTAGCATGGGTAGTTATTTTACTGGCTAAACTTATCTCTTATCATCCCGTTACTATGTTTTTAAACGAATTATAACAAAACTTAGTGTAAATTTTATATTAATAACATGTATGCTATGAAATGATATTATTTGTACATATAAGAAAATGACTTCTAGTAATTGTGTTAAAATCCTACAATGTTTATGGGTTAAAAATTACGATAAAAAATATTGTTGCTTTCGATTAGTTTTTATTTGTTAGTTTTTAGTTCTAAATTTAGAGTATATAAAACATTAACAACCAAAAACTTATGTTTATGAAATTAAAATTAAAATTCCCAAATTTTAAACTATTTACTGTAGCTGTTATGCTTAGTAGTATTATTGCTTCCTGTGATCTTATAGGAGATACAATGGGCAACGGAGGTGTAATAAATGAAGACGAATTATCTGTTGATGGTCAGAAGCAATTAAATGTTATTTATTTCCTTCCTAATGACACTGAGCCTCATGATAATTACGAGGAAAGACTTTCCAGAGCCTTAGTTCATGTTCAAGGCTACTATGCTAAAGAAATGGAATCTTATGGTTTTGGTCATAGGAGATTTGGTCTTCAAGAGGATGATAGTATTCCGGGGCAAGTTAAAATTCATCTCATTCATGGAGATCAACCAAGGTCTTATTATCCATATTCTGGAGGAGGGGCTAAGGCTAAAAAAGAAATTGATCAGTACTTTCAAGAAAACCCTGATTTAAAAACTAGTGAACACTATTTGATTTTTATTCCTCATTATGACGTTGGGGTTCCTTTTTATGGACTTGGAAAGTACGCATTTGTTAGAGATTATGAAAATGGTTATGATATGGATAAATGGGAAGAAGGTATTGGGTTCCCTACAATTGATGATAAATGGATTGGTGGTCTAATACATGAGTTAGGTCATGGTCTAAATTTACCACACAACGCAGAAAAGGCCTCTGATGATTTTATCGCAATGATGGGCACAGGTAATAATAAGTACTGGCAACAACCAGAAAATATAAACCTAACTAAAGCTTCATCATTAATTTTAAGATATAATGAAATCTTTAATGTTCATCCTCCATTTGTATTTTATGCAGATGAACCTGAGTTTGATATTAAATCTCAAAGACTCTATGCAGATAATGAGAATCTATACGTAGATATTAGTTTTACATCTTCGATTCCTGTAGGAGGAGTTATTGCTTATAACGATCCTAAGAAAAGTGCTGGTGATGCAGACTATAATGCAATTACGTGGACTACTACGGATATAACTTCACAAAATGGAAATAAAAAAGTTTCTTTTACGATCCCTTTAAGTGGAATTAATGAAGAATATAAAGAGTTTCCATTTGATTTAAAAATAAATTTTGTTCATGTTAATGGTACAACAACTAAGCTTGCTCATAAGTATGATTTTGTTGGAGGAAAGCCAGATATAGACGTTACATATGAAAGATATGATGATATAAACAGAGTTGGTTGGTCAATTGAAGAAGTCTCTCATGAAGATCCTAACTTTTCTAGTACAGGAGGTTTAGCTATTAATGCTCTTGATGGAGATTTAAGTACAGTATGGCATACGGGATATCAAACTACATATGCTCATCCTCATCATATTGTCATTAATATGGGACAAATGGAAACTTTACGTGGAATCTCTATGGTTCAAAACCAAGATAATAATAATGGAATGATTAGAGATTTTAAAGTGCTTGTGTCCTCTGATAATGTAACATATACGGAAGTAGGTGCTTTTGAAGCCTCGACCTCCATGACTAGGCAACAGTTCGTTTTTGATGCTCCTGTAGATGCTAAGTATTTTAAAATCTATTCTACAAGTTCATATAATAATAGACCTGTAACTAGAATAGCTGAAATTAATGCGTTTTAATACTTTCATATAAGTTTTATAAAACTAAAAAGGTCGATTGGGAATTCCAATCGACCTTTTGTTATTTAGGTATGTTTTAAAGCTCTTGTTTTAAGACTCAGGAGCAAGTTCAACTTCCAGCCCATCTAGGTCGAAAGTCATTTGTATCTGGCATCCTAGGCGGCTATTTTCTTTTACATTAAAAGCTTCTGCTAACATTAAGTCTTCATCATAACTCATTTCTGGTAGTTTATGGTCAGATTCTACATAGCATTGGCATGAGGCGCACATTGCCATTCCACCACAAATTCCTATGGTTCCTTCTGGAGCAAGTTCGTAAGAACGTACAACTTCCATTAAATTCATAGCCATATCTGTAGGTGCTTGAATTTCATGAACTTCTCCTTCTCGATCTTTTATTTTAATTGTAATATCAGACATATGATTGCTTTTATAAAGCCACAAAAATAATTAAAACTTCAGTATTAATTGCAATTACTCTAGTAAAATGGTAGAGATTTGTAGAAATAATTAGTTAATCGATTTAACTACAGCTTTTTCTGCTTCTTTTCTACTTCCATCAAAACCATCTACACCACTAACAGTGGTATATTTCATTACATATTTTTTATCAGGGAAAATTCTTTTGTATGCACTTTGGCACATTAATGTAGCTTCGTGGAAACCACAAAGAATAAGTTTTAATTTTCCAGGATACGTATTTACATCACCAATAGCATATACGCCTGGGATGTTGGTTTGGTAATCTAATGTATTATCAACTTTAATAGCGTTTTTCTCTATTTCTAACCCCCAGTTAGCAATAGGTCCTAGTTTTGGAGAAAGTCCGAATAATGGGATAAAATGATCTAATTCTTGTATGAATTCTTCTCCATCTCTTTTGATGGTGATACTCTCCAGCTTTTCTTTTCCGTTAAGTCCAGTAACTTCAGCAGGTGTAACTAGATTTATTTTTCCAGCTTTTTTTAGTTCTTCTACTTTTTCAACAGAATCTAATGCACCTCTAAATTCATTTCTACGATGAATTAAGGTAACTTCGGAAGCAACATCGGCTAAGAAAATACTCCAATCCAATGCAGAATCTCCTCCTCCTGCAATGGCTACTCTTTTATTACGGTATAATTCTGGATCTCGAATAATATATTCTACTCCTTTATCTTCGTAATCGGTTATGTTTTCTAATTGTGGCTTTCTAGGCTCAAAGCTTCCTAATCCACCTGCAATAGCAACAACTTTTGCATGATGTTTAGTTCCTTTGTTAGTAGTTACAATAAAGGTTTCATCTTCCTGTTTTTCTATAGTTTCTGCTCTTTCTCCTAAAGTAAAACCAGGCTCAAAAGATTCTATCTGTTTCATAAGGTTTGAAACAAGGTCTCCAGCGAGTACTTCTGGGAATCCAGGGATATCATAAATTGGTTTTTTAGGATAAATTTCTGAGCATTGCCCGCCAGGTTGAGGTAATGCATCTATAAGATGGCATTTCAACTTTAATAATCCGGCTTCGAAAACAGTGAATAGACCTGTTGGGCCAGCTCCTATTATAAGGATATCTGTTTTAATCATTGTAACGTAACTTTTAAAGGCAAATTTATAATTGATTTGCCTCTCTTAATATGATATTTATCATTTTGCGTAAGGGATTGCGCTATTTGTTTGAGCTCTCTTTGGCATGAAATGCCTAGAAGCGAGTAGCAAAAGCCCAGTTTTTAAATTAACTGCGATAGCGAGTTAATATAAAAATACGCCCAAATTATTCTACATTTATAACTTGTTCTATTTGTGGAACATGTTTTTTGATAGTTAATTCCACACCACTTTTAAGCGTCATTTGGTTTACACTGCACCCAACGCAAGCACCTTCTAATCTTACTTTTACAATCTTGTCATTTTCTATAGATACAAGACTGATGTCTCCACCATCACTTTTTAAAAAAGGTCTGATTTCTTCTAGTGCTTTTTCGATGTTTACTTTAATATCTTCCGACGTCATCTCTTTATAAATTATTTCTTATTAACGGGTGAGCAACCTGCCATAGTTGTTATTTTGATTGCTTCAGTAGGAGGTAAGCTTTTGTTTCTACTTACCACTTCTTGAACTATATTTTTGGTAATATCTTTAAAAGAAACCTCTAATGGGGTACCCTCTTGCAATGCAGCAGGACGACCAACATCTCCAGCCTCACGGATGCTTTGTACTAAAGGAATTTCTCCTAAAAAAGGTACATTTAAGTCATTAGATAAGTTTTTTGCACCTTCCTTACCGAATATATAATACTTATTATCTGGTAACTCTTCTGGAGTGAAATATGCCATATTTTCTACGATTCCGAGCACTGGTACATTAATACTTTCTTGTTGGAACATGGCAACTCCCTTTTTAGCATCTGCAAGGGCCACATTTTGCGGAGTACTCACTACAACCGCCCCAGTGATAGGAAGCGCTTGCATGATACTTAGGTGAATGTCTCCAGTTCCTGGAGGTAAATCGATTAAAAGAAAATCTAAATCTCCCCAGGCTGCATCAAAAATCATTTGATTTAATGCTTTTGAAGCCATAGGTCCTCTCCAAATTACAGCTTGATTTGGCTGTGTAAAGAAACCGATAGAAAGTATTTTTACACCATAACTTTCAATAGGTTTCATTTTAGACTTACCATCTACATTGATGGCAAGTGGTTTTTCATTTTCCACATCAAACATAATAGGCGCAGATGGTCCATATACATCAGCATCTAAAAGACCAACCTTGAAGCCCATTTTAGAAAGTGTAACTGCTAAATTAGAAGTAACGGTAGATTTTCCTACACCACCTTTACCAGAAGCAACAGCTATAATATTTTTTATTCCAGGGATAGATTTCCCTTTTATTTCTGGTTTTTCTGGCGCTTCAACTTTTACATTAACTTTTACTTTCGCCTTTTGAAATACTTTATCGTGAATTGTTTTTAAAACCTCAACTTCAGTTTTTTTCTTTGCTTGTAAACTTGGATTATTGATAGTGATATCTACAACCACCTCATCGCCGAAAATCATTATATTGGTAACGGCTCCACTTTCTATCATGTTCTTTCCTTCACCAGGAGCAGAAATCGTTTCTAGAGCTTTTACTACTTCTTTCTTATCTATTTTCATGGACAATTCTTCTTATTTATAACCTCTTAGAAATGAGGATTCTATTTTAAACTGATTCTAAATTACAAAGATAAGGATTAAAAATTAGAAGTTAATTGATGTACGTTATGAAGTTGGAATGAAAATTACTTCTAATATAAAGAATGGTGTAGGAGGTTTTAAAGTTAATGTGCTTTTGATTATTTGAAGATTGTAAAAGGTATATTTTGTACCTAAAGTTCTATCGCAGGATCCCAGAAGATTTTTTCGAATTCTTGAATTTGATTATCAATTACGAGAACACCTTCGCTTTCTAATAATTGTTGCATTAAGTTAGTGCCTTGAAAGTGATGTTTCCCTGTAAGAACACCTTTTCTATTAACAACCCGATGTGCAGGTACATTTTCTTTCAAACCGCTTCCATTCATGGCATAACCAACCATGCGTGCACTTCTAGCAGCACCGAGGTATTTTGCGATAGCACCGTAAGAAGTAACTCTTCCGTAGGGTATTAAACTCGCAACTTCATAAACACGGTCAAAGAAATTCTGCTCTTCCATTTTTTTATGAATAAAATAAACGAATGAAAGTAATTATGAGCAGTACCGCCATTAAAGCACTTAAAATATAATCGGAGTACCGAGCAAAGGAGTCTGTTCGCTCTTGAAGTTTATCGAAATAAAAAACATACATATAAAGCATTGCAAATGTTCCGAGGCCAGCTGCAATTATAAAAACTAGAATATCCCAAAGTTGGAATTTAATCCACCCAGAAACATTCCAAGCAGCGTTGAGTCCACAGAAATAAGCGATAGGAAGTACATTTAGTGCTGAAATAAGCATTCCTTTTAAGAATACATTTTTCTTACTTTCTTCAATTTTCACATTTCTGGACTGTTGTTTTACATTTTTTTTTCGCTTGGCTAGAATAAAAAAGTAGATGGCAAAAAAAGCAAAAACTACCAATGCTATTTTCAGGAGGATGTCTATTACATTAGGGTTTTTATAAAGATACTTAGAAATTAAAACCCCAATATAAGCCTGAAGGATTACTGTAGTAGAAGCGCCAGCTGCAAACACCATTCCTTTTGTTTTCCCTTTCTTGGCACTCGTTTTTGCGGTGGTAATATTTATAAGCCCTGGAAATACTACCGCCATAAGAGCTGCAGAAAAAGTAGCAAAAAAAAGGATGAATAAATGCGACATTAGTTAGTTTTAAACTTAATATAAGTAATTGGTTTGTCTTTTTCTAGGTATTGCTTTTCATAGAAAGTCTGGATAGAGGTGACTTCTTCAGGGCTTCCTTCATTTTTGTAAATATGGTGATTAGCATATAATACCTCATATCCTAAACCATGGAGCAGCCCCAATGTATAACCATGCATAAACTCGCTGTCTGTTTTTAAATGTACGATGCCGTCTTTATTTAAAACCTTATTGTAACGCGTTAAGAAATCGGCGTTTGTAAGCCTATGTTTTGTGCGTTTATATTTTATTTGAGGATCTGGGAATGTAATCCAAATCTCATCAATTTCATTTTCAGCAAATAAATATTCTATAAGTTCTATTTGCGTTCTTATAAAGGCAACGTTATTTAAGTTTTCTTCCACAGAAGTTTTAGCACCGCGCCAGAAACGAGCTCCTTTTATATCTACTCCGATATAATTTTTATTTGGATTACGCTGTGCTAAATTAACGGTGTATTCTCCCTTTCCACAACCTAATTCTAGAACAATGGGGTTGTTATTTTTAAAGAATTCTTTATTCCATTTCCCTTTAAGGTCAAAACCTTTGGTTACTAATTCATCGCGCGTAGGTTGAAATACATTCGAGAATGTTTCATTTTCTTTAAAGCGCTTTAGTTTGTTTTTACTCCCCACAACAATTATTTAATTAAAAGACAAAATTAAGGAAATCTTTCACAGGGAAAAATTAAGTTGATTTGTAGTTATGATTAAAAAGAAAAGAATTTTGGTAGCCCCCTTAAATTGGGGCTTGGGGCATGCTACAAGATGTATTCCTATAATAAGAGCTTTACTTTTAGAGGGTTTTGAACCTATTATTGCTTCGGATGGGGAGGCTTATAATTTATTAAAAAAGGAATTTCCTGCCTTAGAATTTATAGAAATGCCTTCGTATAAAATAAAGTATGCTGAAAAGGGAAAGCATTTTAAGCTTAAAATGCTTTGGGATTCACCAAAAATTCTAAAAGCCATAAAAAAGGAAAAGAAACGTACCAAAGAGCTAGTTAAAGAATTGAAGCTTGATGGGATTATTTCAGATAATCGTTTAGGAGTGTATTCTAAAAAGGTTCCTTCTGTTTTTATAACACATCAATTAAATGTACTTACAGGAAATACGACGTGGTTTAGTTCTGAAATGCATCAGAAAATAATCAAGAAATTTAACGAATGTTGGGTTCCCGATGTTGCTGGAGAACCAAATTTGAGTGGTCGTTTAGGGCATCTTAAAAAAGAAAGTAATACGTTAAAATATATAGGACCATTAAGTAGATTGGAGAAAAGGGCATTACCTATTAAATATCAGCTTATGGTTGTAATTTCTGGTCCGGAGCCACAACGGTCGTTGTTAGTAAATCGTCTTTTAGAAGAGGTGACAGAGTTTGATGGGAAAGTGCTTTTTATAAAAGGTAAAATAGAAGAAAATCAGCAAGTTATAGAACAAGGAAATTGTACGATTTATAATTATATGAATTCTGAGCAGTTAGAAAATGCCTTTAATGAAAGTGAAGTAATAATTTCTAGATCTGGTTATACAACGGTATTAGACCTTGCTAAGCTTGGAAAAAAAGCTTTTTTTATTCCTACACCCGGGCAATATGAACAAGAATATTTAGCTGAGCGTTTACAAGAATCTCAATTTGTTCCTTATTGCACACAAGATGATTTTAGTATTGAAATGCTAAAAAGGGTGAACGATTATAACGGGTTGGTTGGTTTTGAATCTGATTTTAACTTACGAAGTTTGTTTGGACTTTTCTAACGTGAATGAAAATTCTGAACCTACTCCATATACACTCTCTACATATATTTTTTCTTTGTGAGCCTCTATAATGTGTTTCACAATAGAAAGACCTAATCCAGAGCCACCTTCTTTTCTGCTACCACTTTTATCAACACGATAAAAACGCTCGAAGAGGCGTGGGATATTTTGTTTTTCAATCCCTTCTCCGTTATCTGTAACTCTAATAATAACTTTATTTTTTATAAGATTTTCAATGCTAATCTCTGTAGTACCACCCTCTTTTCCATATTTTATTGAGTTTACAATGAGATTAGTTAATACCTGTTGTATGCGTTCTCTATCTCCATGAACATAAATAGGTTTTTGATATTCTTGATCGAAAGTAAGGGTGATTTTCTTTTTAGCAGCTTTCATTTCCATGAGATCGAAAGTATTTTGAGTAAGCTCTACGATATCAAAATCAGCATGTTCAAGATGAAGGTCTCCAGCTTCAAGTTTGGTAATCATATCCAAATCTTTCACAATATAGATAAGGCGTTCTACGCCTTTATTAGCTCTGCCTAGATATTTTTTTCGGATAGCTTTATCTTCCATGGCGCCATCTAAAAGCGTTAAAATATAACCTTGTACGGTAAATAGTGGCGTTTTTAGCTCATGAGAAACGTTCCCTAGAAACTCTTTACGATATACTTCTCGGATTTTAAGAGTTTCGATTTCTAATTTTTTATTTGCAGCGAATTTTTCAATTTCCTCAGTTAGCGTTTTCATATCCGTCGTTACCGGCTGGTCTTGGAACGTTGTAGATTCTAATAGCGATACATCATCATAGATTCTTTTAACACGCTTATAGATAAATTTTTCTGCTCTATATTGAATGATAAAAAATGATAAGATGAAAATGATAGCTATAAATAAAAATATGGAAATTGGACTATAAAGGTCAAAATAATAGAATAGACAGATGACAATTGCAGCACAAATAGTAATCATTCCAGAAGAACGTAGTGCAAAACGATATGATTTTTTAAGCTTGGTTTTCAATAGGTTTTTATTTGAGAAAATAAAGTTACAATAATTAAGAAAACTAATACTCCACGTATAAATTGCGAAGTATTAGTTTTAATTTTTGGTAGCTTATTAAGCCGTTATTTGTTGTGATGTAGTTTATAAAACGAATTTATAACCAACACCTTTTACTGTCTTAAAATGATCGTCTCCAATTTTTTCACGGAGTTTTCTGATATGAACATCGATAGTTCTACCACCAACAATAACCTCGTTACCCCATACTTTGTCTAGTATTTCATCTCTTTTGAATACTTTTCCTGGGCGACTTGCTAAAAGTGATAGCAATTCAAACTCTTTTCTAGGTAGGATAATCTCCTCTCCAGCTTGAATGATTTTATATTCATCACGATTAATAGTGATGTCTCCAACTTTTACAATACTCTCTACCGTTTCTTCATCGTCTTTTAGACGACGAAGTAAAGATTTTACTTTACTAATAAGGACTTTTGGTTTGATAGGTTTTGTGATGTAATCGTCTGCACCAGCATCGAAACCGGCTACTTGAGAGTAATCTTCTCCGCGAGCTGTAAGAAAGGTAACAATTGTATCTTTTAAATCGTTAGACTTTCTAATGTGTTCACAAGTTTCAATCCCATCCATTTCGGGCATCATTACATCGAGAATAATAAGATGTGGTTTTTCCTTTTTGGCTTTGGCAATTGCTTCAACTCCATTTTTAGCTGTAGAAACATTGTAACCTTCAGTAGATAAGTTGTATCCTACAATTTCTAAAATATCCGGTTCGTCGTCGACCAAAAGGATTTTAATTTCCCTCTTTTTCATCTGTATTATAAAGTTTAGTTATGTCTAGCTTCTTTTTTCAGCAAGAACAGTTTTTAAAGTTGATTCATTAAGATAACTAAAACATTTTTAATGATTTAAATGCTTGTTGAGTTATTCTTTCAGACGTCAAAAGTAAAGATAATATTAAAATATGAAAGCACTTAACGTTGATTTAATATGGTAACATAAATGTAACATTGGACTGGCTTATGTTTAACATGCGGATAACTTTCTTTTTGGATATCGCTTGTTTATTTGCAGCGGAATTAAAATCAAACAATGAAACATTTATTTACATTATTAATACTGTTTGTTAGCGCACTAACCATGGCGCAAGAAACTACAGGTTCTATAATTGGTGTTATTACCGATAAAGAAATGAATAACGATCCGTTACCATTTGCCAATGTTCAAATAAGCGGAGCCACAAAAGGGACAACAACCGATATGGATGGGTTGTATGAAATTAGTGGTATTACCCCTGGAACTTATACAATTGTTATTAGCTTTATAGGTTACGAAACATTGCAGGTTCCAAACATTAAAGTAGAAGCAGGGAAAGTTACAGAGCTTAATACAGCTTTAGGAGCTGGAAGTGTAAGTTTAGATGAAGTAGTTGTAACAACAACTGCCCGTAGAGATTCTGAAACAGCTCTATTATTGGATCAGAAAAAAGCGGTAGAAATAAAAACATCTATTGGTGCTCAAGAATTATCTAGAAAAGGGGTAAGTGATGCTGCTGGTGCCGTAGCGAAAATTTCTGGAGTTTCTAAGCAAGAAGGATCTAGTAACGTTTATGTAAGAGGGCTTGGGGATAGATATTTAAATACAACATTAAATGGACTCTCGTTACCTTCAAATGATGTTAACAAGAAAAATATAGATTTAGATTTATTCTCTTCAGATATAATAGAAAGTGTTTCTGTTAGCAAAGCATATTCTACAGGTCAATATGGAGACTTTTCAGCGGGGAATATAGATGTTTCTTCGAAAGTATATAAGGGAAAGCAAATGTTTGAGATCGCATTAAGTGAGAGTATCAATACGAATGCTATCGGAGAAGATTTTGTGAGAAGTGAAGGTACTGGATTTTTTGGATATTATGGGAGATATGATCATAACCCATTTGCTGTAGTTCTTTCTCATGGCGTTGATCCTGTTTCTGTAGGAACACCTATAAATATAAGTTATGGAGGTTCAGCAGGTAAAACATTTGAGTTTTCAGATACTTCAAGACTAAGTATCTTTCTTACAGGTTCTTTTGATAATAAATATGAATATAGAGAAGGGTCTGCTGTAGATTATACGTTAACTGAGAAAAAGGCATTTGAAGATAATGCTAAAGAATATGATTATTCTACCACAACTACTGGGATGGCTAATGTTAATTATAGAATTAATGATCAAAATACACTTCAGTTTAATTCATTATTTATTAATAATTCATCAGATGTAGTTGGTTATTTTGGTACAGATGGGAAAGGGCGTAGTAGAGATGCTATCTTGAATACGGATGAAGGTTTCTATCAAATGAACGTACAGTTTGATCAAACGCAGTTCTATGTGAATCAACTTATAGGAACTCATGCTTCTGGAAAATTTAAATTAGATTGGGGTCTAGGTTATAATGTAGTTTATTCTGATCAGCCAGATAGAAAACGTATTACGTTAGAGAACTATCAATATGCTTTAGATGATGATACTCAAACAAATCCTACTTTTTATAGCAATACAGACTTTGATAATCAACGTTATTTTCAGAAGATTGAAGATGAGGAGTACAACGGAAGGTTTAATTTAGCTTACGATCTTTCTGAGGCTGTTAAGTTTAATTTTGGATATAACGCAAGAAGTAAAACAAGAGGATTTAGTAATATTAGATACGGATACGATATTATAGACACGAGTTATCCTGTAACTGATGTAAATAATATTAATGAAGACTTGTCTTTAGAACATCTTAATATTGCAGACAATCCAGACGCTGTTTATGAGCTTACGGTTATTAATAACATAGAAGGACAATCGAATACAAACCGTCCTGGATTAGCAGAAAATACATATGATGGTAAATTAGATATCTATGCTGGTTATGTAAATGCTGAAATTAATATCGGGAAAAAACTATTGGTAACTCCTGGTGTAAGATTAGAATCTTTTAATCAAGAAATTAGTTTTGATGTAATTAACTTAGGGTCTTTAGGGAATTCGAAAATCACATCTTATGATAATTTTGTTCTTCCTAGTTTAAATATTAAATATGGATTAACTGAAAATCAGAATTTGAGATTTTCAGCTAGTAAAACAGTATCTATTCCAGAATTCAAGGAAGTTGCACCTTTTGTTTATGAAGATATTTCTACACGTGTTGGAGGTAACCCAGACTTATTAGAAAAAGGTTTCTCTAAAATTTACAATTTCGATTTAAAATACGAATGGTTTATTAGTCCAGGAGAAATCTTCTCAATTTCAGCTTTTACGAAACAGATTAATGATCCTGTTAATCTTGTTGTTGGAGCTGATGCAACTGGTACCCAAAGATATTTTAGAACAGGAGATAAAGCAGAAGTATATGGAGTTGAACTTGAAGCTCGAAAAGATATATTAAAAAATAGCAATACGTCTTCTTTACTTTCATTTGGTTTGAATGGTACTTATATGCACACAAAACAAGACTTATATAGTCAGATTGATGGTGAATTTTATGATGTTAGTTTTCAAAAAGAGGAAGATGAATTACAAGGAGCCTCTCCATTTATAATGAATGCAGATCTTAATTTCTCACCAGTAATTGGCGAAAACTATAAGCCATCAATGAATGTAGTGTTTAATTACTTCTCTAATAGAATCGATGCTCTTGGTTCTGGACAATTAGGAAATATAATAGAAAAAGGAATTCCAACGCTAGATTTTATCTGGAGAAACGAAATTAAAGATAGCTTTCAAGTAAACCTTTCCGTAAGAAACTTGTTTAACCCATCAATAAAGTATTACAGAGAAACAACGCTTGGAGATGTTGTTGTGAACTCTGTAAACGGAAAAGGGGTTTCAGATTATAAAAGAGGACTAGACATCGGACTACAATTAAAATATCAATTCTAAACAAACATTATTCTTTTCAAATTTAAAATTATCAAACAAATGAAAAATAACTTAATTATTGCAATAGCTTGTGTTTCAATGCTATTCTCATGTACAACAGACGATACTGCTGATATTATTATTAATGATAACAGTATTACAAATAATGGAACTGGAGGAAATACTGGAGAGGTAGTTATCCCTATTACTTCAGGAACTATCACTTCTGATTTGACTTTACAAGCAAATACAACCTATTCTGTTAGTGGACCAGTTATTATGGCTGAAGGTTCTACATTAACTATAAATGAAGGTGTAACTGTTTTAGCAGATGCTAATGGTGCAGATGTTTATGTAGCTATTTCACAAGGGGCTAAAATTTTAGCTAACGGAACCGCTACAAACCCTATTATTTTTACTTCTGGTGCAGCTTCACCTGCTGCTGGAGATTGGGGAGGTTTAATTTTATTAGGTAAAGCACCTGTAAACTCTGTTTCAGGAACGGCTACATCTACTTCTGAAATTGCAAGCCTACCTTATGGAGGTACTAATGATGGTGATAGCTCAGGAACTATTCGTTATGTACGTGTTGAATATTCTGGAGGAGCAGCAGACGGGCAGTCTGAAAATAATGGATTCTCTTTCTACGGTGTAGGAAATGGAACTGTGGTAGAGTATATTCAAGCATTTGAAGGGAAAGATGACGGAGTAGAATTTTTCGGAGGAACTGTAAATGTTAGCAATGTTGTAGTAATGAATGCTGAAGATGATTCTATCGACTGGACTGAAGGATATTCAGGAACTATAACTGATGCCTATGTAAAGCATAAATCAGAGCATGATAAAGGAATCGAGGCAGATGGGTTTAATACAGACTTTAGTAATGAAGCTGGGTATTTCTCTAAGCCTTCTGTTAATAACCTTACTATTATTGGAAATGGTTCTGGTACAGGAAATGAAGCAATTCGTTTAAGAGCTGGTACGCAAGGATTATTTACAAATGTTCTTATCGAAGGTTTTGAAGAAGGTTTTGATTTAGACGGAGATCAAGGAGATAATCCTACTGGTGCAGGTGTACTAAGTGGAGATTTAAAAGTTACAAATGTTACTTTTACAGATGTACTTACAAAAATGCAAAACGATACTGGAGAAACATTTACTGAAGCTGATTTTATTTCAGGAGATGGAAATGGAACAGGTACAGATTTCTCTACTTGGGGAGCTGGATGGACAAAACAATAAAACATCTATAACTTATAGCATTGACTATAATTAATTAATAGGAAAATCTCAACAGTTGTCTAGCTGTTGAGATTTTCTATTTTATTTTGATCTCTTAAGTTTCTTTACCTTATAACTAAAACTTATTTTTGCAACGTAAAATAAGGTTTATGAATCCAGAAAGTGTTTTTAAAATTAAAACGAATGCCGACTTTGATGAAGTGGCATTAAATGTTTTTGGATTTCAATATGAAAACAACCCTGTTTATAGGGAGTTCTGCAATTATCTTCATCGCAATCCCAATAATGTTAATGCTATAGATCAGATTCCATTCTTGCCGATTGAATTTTTTAAATCTCATGAGATTTTAAGTACTCAGAGCCCCTTGGAGATTACTTTTACTAGTAGTGGAACCACAGGGAGTTTAACCAGCAAGCATTTGGTTACAGATTTAACTGTTTACGAAGAGAGTTTTAGAAAAGGGTTTTCTTTTTTCTACGGAAATATAAAAGATTATACGGTATTAGCACTTTTACCAGCTTATTTAGAGCGTACAGGTTCATCACTTATCTACATGGTAAATGATATGATTGAGCAATCTGAAGCTCCTGAAAGTGGATTTTATCTAGATAATTTAGAAGAGTTAGCGCAGCACCTCAAAACGTTGGATGCTCAAGGAAAAAAAGTATTGCTTATTGGTGTTTCCTTTGCACTTTTAGATTTGGTAGAAGCATACGATTTCAATTTAAAGAATACCATTGTTATGGAAACTGGCGGGATGAAGGGCCGTCGTAAAGAGATGATTCGAGAAGAGCTACATTCCGTTTTATCAAAAGGGTTTGGGGTGAATAAGATTCATTCTGAATATGGAATGACTGAATTACTTTCTCAAGGATATTCTAAAGGGAATGGTGTTTTTGAATGCCCACCGTGGATGGATATTATAATTCGGGACACCGAAGATGCACTTACTATTTTTGAAGATGGTAAATCTGGAGGAATTAATGTAATCGATTTGGCAAATATTAATTCTTGTTCTTTTATTGCCACACAAGATTTAGGGAGAAAAAAGGGAAAAGAATTTGAAGTTTTAGGTCGTTTTGACCATTCAGATATTCGAGGCTGTAATCTTATGGTGCTTTAATTTTATGATGCTTTTTGAAGAAGGACTAATTAACGGGCAATTAATTTGCCAGTAATTAAAGTAATGCTTCCAATCCCAAATAGTATACCAGCTATAAATCCGATTCCATCATTATCAAAATAAATCATACCAATTACAGAAGTAATAACTAATAAAAGGCCTATAGCTCTAATTTTATTCATGCTAAAAAAGGAAGGTTTCATGATTATATTTTTGAAATGATTGTAGGTTGTAAGTTAGCTAAAAAGCATTAATTAGCAAAATTATAGTTTGAGTAAGGAGTTAGAATAATAGTTTTTATTTTAAATCTAATCTGTAGATATTACCTCCTATAGATTTTGTTTTTTCATCCGTAATATAAAGAGCGTTTTCATTTATAAAAGTGATACCTTCCTTTTGAGAGTCGTGGCCTAACGATAGCACTTCAATAGTTCCATTAAAAAAATCATCGTCAGAGAAATCTTTTAAAATCCATACTTTATCATGTCCTAATAAAGCAACTTTCTTTTTATTTGGACTGATGTCTGCTCCAGTAATAGTACACTTTCGAGGCTGTTCGCAAGTTTTATAACTTGAAATTAATTCAGCTTTATGATTTCCTTTCTTTGCAGGAATTTTATAAAGAAATGTGGTGCCGTCAAATTTATGAGCTCTATTTTTTGTGAATATATATAAGTTGTTATTCAGATAAAAAAAGGCTTCAGCATCATAAAAGCGTTCTTTCTTCTTTGGCGGGAATTTCTTTTGCTCAGGATAATAGAAATTGATTTCTATGGCTTCCAGTTCATCTCCTTTATGAGTTTCAGGGTTTGGAATTTTATAAATTTTTAAATCCTTTCTTTCGTTATCATTATTACCAAAATCTCCAATAAAGATATTTCCTTCTTCATCTTTTGTAATTT
Source organism: Joostella sp. (assembly GCF_048266025.1). Taxonomy (NCBI): domain Bacteria; kingdom Pseudomonadati; phylum Bacteroidota; class Flavobacteriia; order Flavobacteriales; family Flavobacteriaceae; genus Joostella; species Joostella sp. Next base: position 1,081,485 of record NZ_JBLXAF010000001.1, read on the forward strand.
CTTCCCAATCTTTGTTTTTAGCATGCTTAATATTAATATCCCTAGTAATATTCCCATTGGTATTTACAGCATATATATGGTCGTCGTTACCAGAATCTGCTACCATCCAAAGAGAGTTTGGATCATTAATTATTTGTATTCCAGAGTTTTCTTCTAATAAATCTGGAGTGTTTGCTATAATTTTTAATTGTCCATAATCCGCTGTACAAGAAAACAGAAAAATGGACATTATTATATTTGTTATTAAAGTTTCGGTTTTCATATTTAGATAAATGTCTTTACTATCTCGTTGATAGGAGTAAATTACGAGTTACTTAGCGAAATAAAAAGCTTAATTTAATCGAAAAAGCTTATTTTTGATTTAAGCAAAAAAGGAAGATATAAAGATGAGGCAAAAAATAACGCTTAAGGAGATTTCAAGAAGATTTAATGTTTCTATTTCTACAGTTTCGAAAGCATTGAAGGACAGTCCTGAAATTAGTGAAAAAACTAAAGAAATAATACAAGCCTTTGCGAAGGAACACCATTATAAGCCTAATAATATCGCCTTGAGCTTAAAGAATCAAAAGACCAAAAATATTGGGATCATCTTACCAGAGATTGTACATTATTTTTTCTCTTCCGTAATTACAGGGGTTGAGCGTTTAGCAACTGCAAAAGGCTATAATGTAATTGTTTGTATCTCTAATGAATCTTTCGATAAAGAGGTTATAAATATGCAAATGCTTGCCAATGGAAGTATAGACGGATTTATAATGTCACTTTCTAAAGATACCGAGAAGAAGCAGGATTTTCATCATATAAATGAAGTTATCAATCAGGGGATGCCTGTAGTAATGATAGACCGAATTACCGAGCAGGTAAGTTGCGATAAAGTTATTATTGACGATTTTCATGGTGCCTATAGTGCCGTTTCTTTCTTAGCGCAAAGTGGACGTAAACGTATCGCGTTAATTACGATGCCAGATTATATGAGTGTTGGTAAATTGCGTACAGAAGGATATAAAAAAGCATTAGAAGACGCAGGATTAGAAATTGATGAAAATCTTATTGTAAAGGTAGAGGATTCTTATAGTGGATTTGAGCCTGTAGAAGAGATGATGAAAAACAATGATGTAGATGCCGTTTTTGGAGTTACCGAATTTTTTGCAGTATCTGCCATGAAAATAGCTCAGAAAATGGGCAAATCTGCGCCTAAAGATATTTCTGTAATAGGTTTTACAGATGGAATTATATCTATAAGTAGTAGTCCATCTTTAACCACTGTGAGCCAACATGGAGAGGAGATAGGAGAAAAAGCTGCCGATTTATTAATTAAAAGGTTAGAGGAAGAAGATTTTGAATCTCGCCCTTATGAAACCGAAATTATTAAATCGACATTAGTAAAAAGAGAATCTACAAATTAGATTTTACTGTGCTATAGGAATATAAATTTCCGATTTCCATGATAATGCATCTCCACCAAAATTTGGATTGTTGTGGAATTTTTCAATTATTTTATTCTTTAGATTTATATCGTGACTTTTAGCATAGTTGTAGATTCTAAACCATGCATGTTGTGAGTACATATAATTCCCATTAAATACAGCTTTAATTGCAGGGACGCTCTTTATATCTCTAAAGAAAATTTCTGGATGTTCCGGGATGCTACTAACTCCTTTTATAGGGAAGCAAAAGTCCATATCAATCGTATTTTTTTCCTTGTCAAAATCATTAATAACAACCATAGGTCTACCTTGCGGCTGTATATTGTTATCTGCTACATAAGCTCCTATATAATTGTAATTTCGCATCATATGTTTTGCTTTCCCTTCAGGGGTGGTTTTTGCATTTACACACGCACAAATACTGTTAGGAGACTGTTCTTCTCTAATAGCACTGACTTTAAAAGTAGATAGGTTTGTTTTCAATTTACTTATAAAGCTAACTGCTATTTTTTTGGATGTTTTTTTAAATTCCGATTCGTAAAAAGGGGCTGTGATTCTATTTATAACATTATTTTCATGCGCTCTAACCCCTAAATTCACTTTTGCTAGAGAATCATTTTCAGTATTGATATCCCAATAAAGGGTGTATTCTTTATTTAAATATTTTAGATTTTGAGTGATATGATTGTATAGGGTGCTGTCTATTGTTTCTGTAACTATAGAATCGTTTGTTTTCTCCCAATTTGAGATGCTATAGAAAACTGTAGCATCAGTAGTTTTTGCTTCAAATCTATAGATATAATCACTTTTTTTAATAAATAAATACCATCCTAATGCACATACAAGGAGTAGAATTAGAATACTCAAAATTTTTCTAGTCATAAGATAATCTTATTAATTTCTACTTGTTTTGTTATTCATTTTATCAAGCTTGCTAATAATATGTTCCGCCATCGATCTTCCTTGTTCCACTCCAACCTCAATCGCTGCTCTGTAATGAATCCCGCCGTAAAGTCTACTCATTGCAGCTTCGTTTGCAGCTTCGTTAAAAGAGGAAAAGGATCTTATTGGGAGTCCGTAAGCGGTTTCTGTATCGTCGTCAAAAGAAAAATTATCTCCAAAAATAGAAGTTAATGTCTTTGCTGCAGCTCCAGAAACTACAGAATGTCCACTTGTATATTCAGGAAAAGGAGGTGTCTGTAATATAGGTTTCCAGTTTTCGTCTATATATTGATTTATAACTGTTTCTGGACGGATTAAATTACTTCTATATTTTTCATCCCAACAGCTTATAAAACCATCAAAAATAGCAATAGCAGTTTTAGTATAAGCGAATACTGTTTTGTTGAAATCTGTCTTTTCATTGCGACAAGCAATTTTTGTAATTCCAATCCAATGTGCTCCAGGAGTAATTTTTTTGGTAGCAAACATTAAGTGACCTTTTGTTACAGAAACATATGGATTACAGTCCCAAAATTTGGCGATTGCAATTCCTTCAGAAGTATCTCCTTCTTTCGTAATTTCATTTCCTACCTCATAAACTTCCATTGTTTCTTTAAAAAACTCACTTTCTTTATCTAAAGAAAATGCTGGAGGAGGAAGGGGTTTAAATTGAGAAGAAGAGTCTATTGCAAGAGGTCTAATTTTCATCCAATGTGGTTCTATTCCATCCATATAAGCTGGTGGCGTAGGTTGCCAACGCGCAGGGTCGTCGCTGTTTACTGTGAACTTAGGCATGGTACGCGTTTGTTTATAATTATCTGTATCTATCCATTCTTTTAAATGACTTACAACAGACATAGCGTAGTTTTTTGAAACCTCAAATTCAGTTTCATTTGTTTTTTTCCATGAAGTGTACAAACTGTCTTGATAAACTTCAATCCGATCTTCAGAAAAAATTAGACTTTTACTTATCTCTAAATGAGCAATAAGAGCAGCTAATTGGTAGTTGAGGTTTGTAGTGTCTTTTGCAGGGGGGATAGGCTTTAAATCTGTAACCACACCAGCGAGCGAATTATATTCGGAATCTTGTTGTGCTATAATCTCATAGGCTGCAATATCTGCATACACAAAAATTCTGCTCGCTACTGGAGGAGAAAAGATATCATGAATCATAATATCTACCACTACATCAATTGCTTCATGCATGTTTTCTGATGTGATTTCAATTGGTTTTTCTTCCTTATTACATGCAATAAAACATAGGGGAGATAAAATTAATAAGAATATAAAAATGCGTTTCATCGGGCTATTTATTATTTAATTTATACAGTTCTGCACTGTTGTTGTTTATGGTAACCAAGAGGTATTCTTGGTTTTTTATGGTTATAATATTTAATTGTGAGATTGCTTTCCTAGAAAAGTCCAATCCTAGATTTGCAGTCGATTCTATTTTATTAATATTGTAAATAAGGGCTCCAGGAAAAGCATCTAATCTTCCTTGAAAAGGCTTTACACCAAAATAATTTCCAGCGGCAAGAACTTCTTCTTTTCCATTGCCAGTAAAATCATGTTTTAAGTAATTTGTTATTGGCGACATTTGCATTTGATTATTAAAAGCATGAAAAGTAAACATTCCTTCTCTATTTTCTAACCAACCAGATTTTAAAGTATGTACTTCAAGGAGCGTTGCTTTTTCTAGTGCTTCAGAACCCATTACTTCTTCGATTGTTTTGCCAGCAAAATCTTTATAATTGGTGAACTTTTTACGCATCATGGATACCATCTGTTCGGAAAGTTCATCTAAATTAGCCAATGTGTAATATTCGCCATTTTTTTCTGTAGCAACAACAGTTTCTGTTCGTTTGTTATTATCAAAATCGCCATAATACATTCGCATCGGGAATTTTTCTGAAGCTATAAATTTCGAGTTTGTTCCCCAGTTACCTAATAAGTAATCTTTATCTCCATCACCATCTATGTCAAATTCAATAATGCTTCTCCATAGTCCGTTTAACTTTTCTTCAGTAGGGAAAACTTCTTCTAAAATTCCATTTTCATTACTGAAAAATTTTGGAGACATCCACTCACCAATAACGATGAGGTCTTTTGTGCCATCATTATTAAAGTCACTCCAAATAGCATCTGTTACCATTCCAGACTTTTCTAGTTCCTTGTTATTTATAGCTTTGAATTGTCCGTTTTCATTTTCTAATAGGTAAGATGTAGGAATCGCACCAAAATCATATGAGATCGCATTATTTCCAATAAATAGATCTAAATCACCATCACTATCAAAGTCATAAGGTTTTATTACTGAAGTATTGTCAAAATATTCTTTAAGTGCACTTTTTGTAAAAGTTGTATCCTTATTTAAATACAAAATATTATTTAGAGGCTTCATTTTTCCGTAGAAATCTCCACCGCCAGTTCCAGAGAAGATATCGTTTTTACCATCTTTATTGAAATCAGCAATAAGAGCAGTTACAATTTCATAAATCGAATCATTTTTGATGATGTCATCTTCTTTTTCAACAAAACTTGTATCATTTTGATAGTATATATGGGCACGTTTAAATTTTGAGCTTCCAAAGAAAATATCATCTTTTCCATCTCCATTTAAATCCCCAATGGCAGTTGCTGGCCCACGATCTGAAATCTGATATGGGATTAGTTTCTGACGGTTGAAATCGATATAATTATCTTCTTCATGTTTAAAATTGATTCCTAAGTTATTATCAACTTTTGAGAATAAAATATTCTTGTTACTTCTAAGACTCGAATAGTCAAATGGTTTTCTGTTATTTTCTGCTGATATATCTAATGTTTGGTTAACAGCAATATTTTTTAGTGTTTGAAAAGTATTGTCTGGCCATATAACGAACAAAGAATCTATGTTTTCTTTATCAGCATATCCAAAATGTATAAATGGTTCTGATGAAGCTTGGAAACCTCTAACAGTATATAGCTCGCGGTATTGTAGTATTCCTTTTTGATATGAAAACACCTTTGTTCCAATACCGAAGCTGTTAGGTTTATTATAATTAAACCTTAGTTTTAGGTAGTTTCCTTTTTTATTAGATTTGTTAATATATAGTGATGCAGGCTGATTAATATTATTTGTTATCAAGTCTATATCCCCATCGTTATCAAAATCTGCTATTGCTGTAGCTCCAGAAATTAGGGTGTCATTTAAAATCCATTTATCAGATTGATTTACAAATTGGAGGTCTTTTTCACCTTCAAAAATAAAGTTATGATAACTCCCAGAAGGCATTAATTCTAACGCCTTTTGATCGACTAATTTTGTGTTATTAAGTTTTTTTCTGATTTGTTGATCAGAAGTAAACTTGATGTAATCTAAATCGTTAGGACGTTTAGGGATTCCGTTAGAAATAAAAATATCTTGCTCCCCATCTTTATTGAAATCTGCAAATAAGGCACTCCAACTCCAATCTGTTGCCGCAATACCGCTCATAAGGGCAATTTCTTCATAGTTATTTCCCTGTTGGTTTAGATGCAACATATTCCTAGTAAATTGATAATGGTAGCCTAATTTTTCAGTACGCATTTTCATCATCTGGATATTATCATCTCCAGCAGAAGATTTTAAAACAGTTTCATTTTCAGGGAGCATATCTAATGAGAGTATGTCTGGAAATCCGTCATGGTTTATATCGGCTACATCATTTCCCATTGAAAATCTGCTTGTATGTCCAAAATGATCTTTGATACTTTCAGTAAAAGTTCCGTCACCATTATTAAGATAATAATAGTCATCTTCATGAAAATCGTTACCTATATAAATATCTGGAAACCCATCTTGATTAAAATCAGAAACAGCCAATCCTAATCCATAGCCATTTATACCTCCATATATTTTTGCTTGCTCGCTTACGTCGGTAAATTTCCCGTTATCATTCCGTAGTAACTTATCTCCTGTAGCATAGTTTCTTTTATTGCGTAGTGAAACATTTCCGAAGGAGTTTTGTGTATGTACAGCATGATTTAGTAGGTATATATCTAGATCTCCATCTAAATCGTAATCTATGAAAGCAGCCGAAGAACTGTAAGAATCGAAATCGAGACCATATTGCTTTGCGCTTTCTGTGAAAGTGGCATCTCCATTATTTATATACAACTCATTATACCCTCTAAAGCCATTAATTCCTACAACTGCACAAACATAAATATCCAAAAGACCATCTCCATTTACATCCCCCATTATAGCTCCAGTATTCCATGTACTATTCCCTTGGATATTGGCAGTAATAGAAATATCTTCAAACTCTAAATTCCCCTTATTAAGGTAGAGTTTGTTCTTTACTTGGTTTCCAGAAAAGAAAATATCTGGTAGATTGTCATTATTAATATCTCCAACAGCAACACCACCACCATTATAAAAATAAAGATAGTCTAGGATGTTTAGTTCTTCTGTATTGATAACTGTGTTAGTAAAGGTAATACCAGTGTCATTACTTGATGGAGTAGAAAATAGATTGCCTTCTTTTTTACAAGAAACCATGAGAGTAGTGAGCAGTATGATTAATATTATTCTATTCATTTATCTTGAATATTTTAGGTTGCTCATCATTAATAGCTATTAATATATAAGACGCTCCAGAAGCATCGTTGAAGCGTTCTATGTTTTTTATTTCTCCTTTAACCGACAATCCAGATTTATAGGCTTTTTGTACTTTGAAATTCCCTTTTCCATCTCCTAAAAGTACGTTTCCTAGACTAGCATCTAGACGTGCAAATTGTGGTTTTAGGTCATAGTTGTTTCCTCCCATAATTAAATCAATATTTCCATCATTATTAAAGTCTGTACACGCAATACTACACACACAAGAAAATTGTAATTCCTTAGGGAGTGGAGTGGTCGTAAATTTTCCATCACCATTATTAATAGCTACCACTGTAGCTGTAGTTGTTACGGTTCTAATCAAAGAATTGTCGAGTGTTTCTTTGGGAAATAACTCATCAAGAGATTTCGTAGCATAATCAGAAGGCTTTAAGTTTTGCTTTTTCAATACCACAATTTGGTTAGTAATCTCTTTCTTTAAATGTATTGGAGTGTCTTTATTATTTATAACTCTTGTTGTAATTTGTTCGATAGTTCCGTTATTATCAAAGTCGTTGACATAAAGTCGTAAAGGTGATTCAGCAGAAGCTTTGTAGGATAAATTAAGCCCATCATTTCCTAGAATTAAATCTTCTCTTCCATCATTATTAATATCTGTAGTTTCAATAGTATTCCACCATCCACCTAAATTAGATAAGTTTGTATCCATAGATATAAGCTCCCTTCCTGTATTTTTTAGTATCAATGGAGCTATCCAATCTCCAATTATTACAAGATCCTTTTTATTGTCATTATCAACATCTACCCAAACAGCATCTGAAATCATACCAGCATCTTTTAATTCGTATGCTTTTCTCTCTGTTACGTCTGAGAAATTCCCACTTCCGTCATTCTCTAGTAATAAGTGATTTGGATTGATACCATAAATACCAACTTTATTTCTCATCCCAATGAAAAGATCATTATCTCCATCTTGATCAAAATCGTATGCTGTAATTACAGCAACATTTTCATTATTAGTCTTAAAGCTTACTTTTGATTTTGAAAAATTTCCGTTCCCATCATTTAAATAAATTCTAACATTATAACTATTCCCTTCATTGATTTCATTCCCGCCAGAGCCTATTATAAGATCCAAATCATTATCTCCGTCAATATCTGTGAATGAAGAAGCGGTGTCTTCAAAAGTAAAATCTTCTTCAAAAATGGGTTGTTTAGAATTTTGAATTTTTCCATCGCCTCTATTTATATACAGATTCCCTGCTTGTCCCTTTGCACCTCCAATATAAAAGTCATCATTTCCATCTCCATTTACATCTCCAACTGCAACTGTAGGTCCCTCTTGAGATATTTTTTTAGGGATTAAACCTTCATAATCAAAGTCAGAGAAGACGTTTTCTTTATGTTTGAAAAGCGTTTGATTTGATAGTTCACTTAAATATGTTTTTTCAACTTTTTTATTATTTGTTATAAGGGGATTGGTGATAGCGTTGGATTCTTTGATAACTAACAAAGAATTTGTTTTTATGTTATAAACCTGTTGCGTTTTTCCACCAGGCCAGTATATATGAGCAGAATCTATAGTTTTTTCTTCTCCAGTACCTAATGTAATTTTATAATCTACGGAAGATTGAAATCCTCTAGATGGGATTAACTCATTTTTTATAACGCCCTCCTTTATAAATAGTTTTGTTATGGCACCTATCCCGAAAGTATTTTGTCCTGAACCCTCTAGTTTTATTTCCACAGAGTGATTATTAGGAAATATCTTTTCAGAATTATTTTTGTAGATAAATGCGGGCATATTTACATTATTTACGATAAGATCTAAATCTCCATCGTTATCAAGATCTCCATATGCAGAGCCGTTTGAGAAGCTAGGAGTATTAAATCCCCAATCTTCTGACTTTTTTGAAAAAGTTAAATTTTTGTTGTTTTGAAAGGCATAGTTTAAAATAGGAACTCTAGGCATTTTACTGATGATACTATCTATTTCTTGCTTCTTTCCAGTAGTTACCATTTTTTGAATAAGCTCATTTGCAAAGAAATCCATGAAGTCACCATCAGTCAGATCATGATTCATTCCGTTAGAAACATATATGTCTCGGTATCCATCATTATCCATATCAAAAATAAGGGGACTCCAACTCCAATCTGTTTTTGATACGCCACTAAAATGGGCAATCTCCGAAAAATTATTTGCTCCATTATTGAGCTGTAATGTGTTTTGCATTTGTTGATTAAAGAATCCTCGATTTTGTCTTAGTTGATAGATGTCAGGTCTATCGAATTCACTAACTTCTTTGGCTCTTGCATCATTCTCAGCGAGCATATCAGTAACGAAAATATCTGTGTTTCCGTCATTATTTATATCCCCCATATCTGCACCCATAGAAGAATGGCTTATGTGTCCCGTCCAGTTTTCTATATCTTCAGTAAAAGTTCCATCTTGGTTGTTTATGTAGAGATAGTCTCGCTCATAAAAATCATTTGAAATATAGATATCTGGAGAGAAATCATTATTAACATCACCGATAGTAACTCCTAGCCCAAAGCCGATAAGGCTACCATAGATGCCAGCTTCTTCGCTAACATCAATAAATTTTCCATTATCATTTCTCATTAATTTATCACCGCCTCCTAAGAACTGTTTAGGTAGATTCCATTTTTCAGCTCTCAAATCTCTTTTATTATTATACTGTAGGCTACTTACAGGGATAAAGCTGTTATTTAATATATAAACATCTAAATCTCCATCTTTATCATAGTCAAAAAAGGCAGCATGAGTTGTGAATCCTGATTCTGCTAGGTTATATTCTTCTGCTTTTTCAGAAAACGTTAGATCTCCATTGTTTATAAAAAGCTCATTTTTTTGACTGTCTCCTTTTACGTTACCAGCATTACATACATAAATATCTAGCAATCCATCTGCATTAATATCTACCATTACTACTCCAGTAGACCATGCCTTAGATCCTTTAACTCCAGATGTTTCAGTAATGTTTTCAAATTTGAAGTTTCCTTTATTTAGAAAAAGTTGATTCTGATTTTGGTTTGAAGTGAAATAGATATCTGATAAGCCATCATTATTAATATCACCAATAGCAACACCTCCACCATTATAAAAATTTCGATAGTTGAAAATATTAAAATCTTTATGGTTAATCACTTTGTTTTCAAAGTTTATGCCTGTTTCGGTACTATCTAATAGAGAAAATAAGAATTCCTTGCCTTTACTTTTTTCTACACTTTTATTACATGAGGTAAATAGCGCAAGGAAGGATAGTGTTATGAATATTCTTTTCATGGTGTTGTTGTCTCTTTTTGTAAAAAAACAGGTTCGCTATTATTAATGGTAATAATATAGTAAACCTTGTTTTGTATTTTTATTTTATTGATATCTCTAGCTGGTCCTGAGATTTTGAAATTTTGTTTTCTTTCAACATTAAAAAAACCATGTTGGTCGTTTATTAATAAGAGGCCATTCAAAGCGTCTAATCGTCCTAATTGTGTGCTAATCTCATAGTTGTTTCCAACTAAAAGTAAGTCTTTAAAAGCATCGTTATTAAAATCGTCTATTTCAATATCATTAATAGAGGAGTTTTGTGTAGGGAATGGCAGTTTATGCGCTGTAAAAGTGTTGTTGCCATTATTTTCAAAGTAGGTGGACTCTAATTTAAAAACTTGCTTTTTAAGGGCTTTATCTATTTTTTCTTTTGGAAAAATATCATCGAAAGGAGCAGAAGCAAAGTCAGCATAAGAGAGATATTTTTTATTCAATATAGGAAGTTGTTTTACTAGTTCTTCTTTTGATGAAAAAGTAGTTTCTTTTCCTTTATAAAAATAAGAAACAATAGGTTCTATGCTTCCATTATCATCAAAATCGTTACTATATAATGTTATAGGCTCTTCCTTAGAAGCCTTTAATCTGGTGTTCAGTCCCCAATTTCCAGCTACAAAATCTATATCTCCATCTTTATCGAAATCTGCCACTTCAATACTATTCCACCAACCGTTGGTATTATTTAGATTAGTGTCCAGAAGTTTTAACTCCTCGCCGTTATTTATAAATATTGAAATTGGCATCCAATGTCCCACAGCAATAGCATCTATATAAGAATCGTTATTTAAATCAATCCACTTTATATCTTGGACATTTCCTATATGCTGAAAATCTTTAGCATATGTTGCTGTAATATCTATAAATTTCCCGTTACCATCATTCTGAAAAATATATTGTGGAGTTGTTTCTCCAAATATTTTTGCAGTTCCATTAGACGTAATTATTAGGTCGTTATCATTATCATTATCTATGTCTATAGCTTTAACTGATGATGCATTTATAAATATGTTTTTAAACTGAAGTGTGTCTTTTACCATCATCCCACTTTCGTTAAAGTAGAGTCTGGGGGAAAGTGGGTTTCCGGTAATGAATTCGTTTCCTGCGCTAATAACTATTAAATCGTTATCACCATCGTTATCCGCATCAAAAAAAATATTATCAATATCTTCATTCAAAGCATCTTCTTTAAAAAGGTCATTTTGAATGGCAGTAAAATGCCCATCTTTTTCTTGTAGGTAAAGTGCGGAGGGGAAGGATTTTGATCCGCCAATAAATAAATCTTCACGACCGTCATTATTTATATCTCCAACCGCTGTTTTTGGTCCTAGATTGGTGCTTGCAAAAGGAATGAGGGGGTTTCGGTTGAATTCAATAGATGAAAAATCTTTGTGTGTAAATGGAATTTTAGGAGCTACATTACTTAGAAAGAGATTTTTTTTACCATCGTTATATTTAAATTTTTGTTTTGCATTTTTATGAGAAAGCGTAAGAGTTGAGTTTATTTGTGGTGTTTTTATTTTTTCTGTATTTCCATCTGGCCAAATAACTCTTAAAGAATCAATTTTAGTTACTGCGCCTAATCCAAAATGTAATTCAGGGGCTATGGCCGACATAAACCCTCTTGTATTGTAATTTTCAGAGGTAAGTTCTAATGTATCTGAATATACTCTTACAGTTGCTCCGATTCCAAACCTATTTTTCTCATTACCCTTAAAATTTATTTTCAGGTAATTATTATTTTTCAATAGTTCTCGAGCATTATTCTTTATTACAAATGCATTTTCGTTTACATTATTAACAACAAGATCTAAATCTCCATCATTATCTAAATCAGCATAAATATTTCCATTGCTAAAAGAAGGGATTTCTTTAAACCATTTTTTAGTTACGTTTTGGAAGGTATTATCGCCATTATTTTTAAAAAAATAATTTGAGATATGTTTTTCAGGAATTTCATCTACAAGAATTAGATCTTCCTTCTTCATGCCTTTTCCTAACCTTTTTTGGATATTCTCATTCGCTATAAAGTTTATAAAATCCATATCGTTCGTAGCACCTAAAATTCCGTTAGAAATATAAATATCCTTAAGGCCGTCATTGTCAAAATCTGCGATTAGTGGTGCCCAAGACCACTCTGTAGCTGCAATACCACTTGAAAAAGCAGTTTCTGTAAATTGAAAACTCCCATTATTTAAATGCAATGTGTTTTGCATAAACTGTGGAGTATATCCATTTTTTAGGTAGCCGTTGTAGGTCTGAAAATTATACTCTGTTCCAGAAGTTTTAAAGCTCTCTAAATTTTCAGGAAGCATATCAACAGATAGAATATCGGTTAACCCATCGTTGTTAATATCTGCAATGTCATTTCCCATAGAGTAGTGGGTGGTATGCCCTAAAATAGTTTCATCTATGGTATTAAAATCTTTAAAAGTTCCGTCTTTTTGATTGATATATAAATAATCATTTTCAAAAAAATCATTTCCTATATAGACATCTGGATAGCCATCGTTATTTATATCTGATATAGAAACTCCCAATCCATACCCAATACTTCCTTGGTGAATTCCTGCCGCAATTGAGTTGTCTTTAAAAAATCCATTTTCATTTTTATATAGGCGATCCCCAGACAAAGAGTCTATTGTGTTTCTTTTGTTTCCATTGCCGTAAGTACGGTTGGGGTGTACGGAGTGGTTAAGTAAATACATGTCTAAATCCCCATCCAAGTCATAATCAAAAAAAGCTGTTTGTGTAGCGTATGTGGAAATATCCAAACCATATTTTTTTGCTTCTTCTTTAAATTTAGGAATCCCTTTTTCATCGATTCCCTGGTTTATATACAATAAATTGTGACTGTTTTCTGAGTAAGCTCCCACTTTCGCAATATAAATATCTAGCAGTCCATCATTATTTATATCTGCTGTGGTAACACCAGTTGTCCAATTTTTAGCATTGTTAATTCCAGAAATCTCAGTGATATCTATGAATTTAAAGTCTTTCTGATTTAAATAAAGCTTATCTTCTGTTTGATTTCCTGTAAAATAAAGATCTATCCATCCATCATTATTAAAATCTGCAGCAGCAACTCCAGCGCCATTATAGTAATATAAATAGTTGAGAATATTTAATTCTGGAGTATTAGTAAGAGTATTTTTAAAGTCTATAGAAGTTTCCTTGGAGCTTAAAAGTGTAAACTGTTTGTTTTCCTTAGAACAGGAAAACAAGAGTATAATAATTAGGAATGTTATAATCCGATCTTTCACTTTTAACTAAATTCTATTATTTTACTTCTGAGTTTCAAATTAGTGTATGTTATCAACTAAAAAAAGCTAACTTGGGAGCTAGCTTTTTTTATAGTTTATAGTATGAAGAACCCTAAACTAACTGAACACTGCTAATATATAGAATTGGAAAGGTAATGAGGTTAATGATAAAACAAAAAGATTAACGAAAGGTTAATTTGATTAATGAAGTATTAATTACGCAAAAGAGTTGTTATATTTTACTTATTTAGATACTTGTAATGCTGAATTTTAAGAAAGGATATATTATAGTTTTTGTAATCTCGGTCATTGGTCTGTCTTTTATTCAGTATCAATATTTAAAACTTGGATTGAATTTAGCTAAAGTTCAGTTTAATACAAAGGTAGGTCAAGCCTTACAGACTATAAAAACGGATTTAAGCAGTCAGAATGAACTCACTTTTTTAATAGACCAAGCAATAACTAAAGACGAATCTTATTTTACATTAAGTGTAGATAGTATTCAAGATGCTTCTAGTCATTTTCTGAATGATTTTTTAGTGGATCGACTCTTAGAAAGAGGAGTGAAGTCAGATTTTCAATACCGTCTATATAAGAATGATAGCACCGTTTATTTAGTATCCCCAAGTTTTGAAAAATATGATAATGAAGAGCTAAAATTCCCTGTTGTATTGTCTGGATACCTTCCTAATAAATTGGGTGAAAGATTAATCTTAGAGCTTCAATTTAAAGATCTAGCCACTTATTTTCTTTCGCAGTTAAATGGTTTAACAATTCCGAGTTTAATCTTTATGGTAGCTATTATTATAGTTGTTGTTTGGGTTTTTAGATCACTTTATTGGCAACGGAATGTTATTACTACTACAAATGATTTTATAAATAACCTGACCCATGAATTAAAAACACCTGTTTTTTCGATAGGTTTAGCAACCAAATTATTAGAAGAAAAAGCAACAGAAGAAACCAAACCGATAATTGCAATTGTGAGGGAGCAGAATGATAAATTAAAGGTGCATGTAGAGAAAGTATTGGATTTAGCAGGAATAGAGAGTAATCGTAGTGTTCTTAAGCTTGAAAAGCATGATTTCTATCCTGTCTTGGAGAATTTATGTGCTTCATTTTCCAAATTATCTGAACTTGAAAAGGTAGATTTTAAATATCTTTTAGAAGGCGATTCGTATATGATTTTTTGTGAGATCGCCCATTTAGAAAATGCAATTAATAACCTCTTAGATAATGCGAAAAAATATTCTGAAGGGATTCCTAAAATTAGGTTGAAGTCTTTTATAAAAGATGGTTACTTTTATGTGACGGTAAAAGATGAAGGAATAGGAATCCATGAAGGGGAGTTGAAAAATGTATTTAAAAAATACCATCGTATTTCCTCAGGAGATCTTCACAATGTTAGAGGTTATGGACTTGGTCTAAGCTATGTTAAACAGGTTGTAAAGTTACATAATGGTAAAGTTCAACTGGAAAGTAAACCAAGTATAGGAACAACAGTAACAATAAAAATACCAGTTAAATAAATAAGAATGGATAAGATATTATTGGTTGAGGATGATAATTCTCTTGGTTACCTACTCAGTGAATATTTGAAGATGAAAAGCTTTCAATTGGTATGGGCTAAAGATGGATTGATGGCACTTGAAATTCTAAAAAAAGAGGATTTTGATTTAATCATTTTGGATGTTATGATGCCAAAAATGGATGGTTTTACCTTAGCCTCAAAAGTGCGAGATTCGTTCCCGTCGATTCCATTTATTTTTTTAACAGCAAGATCTCTAAAAATTGATGTTTTAAAGGGGTTTTCTTTAGGTGCTGTAGATTATTTAAAAAAACCAATAGATGAGGAAGAGCTTGTAGTAAGGATACAGACCTTATTATCTCGATTAAAAATTAATAGTCCAGAAAACTCTGATAGTGATGAAATTTCTATAGGAAACTATAAATTCCATTATAAAAATCAGCAATTAAAGTATAGAGAAGAAGATGTTGTTTCTTTAACAGCAAGGGAAAGTGAGCTTTTAATGTTTTTGTATAGACATAAAAATGAATTATCGTTACACAAAGATATTTTAGTTACAATATGGGGTGAGAATGACTATTTTAATAGAAAAAGCTTGAATGTTTTTATTTCTCATTTAAGAAAATATCTAAGTAAAGATGCATCTATTTCAATTGAAAACGTGCATAATAAAGGCTTCTTATTTAAAATTGATCAATAAAAAACGCCTCGTTATCGAGGCGTTTCTAAATATAATTTTATAAATAAGCTTTTAAGCTGTTAATGTACATTCTTCACAATCTTTAATAGTACCGTAGTAAGTTTCTCTGTATTTGTGCAGAGTTTTTAGAGGCACACCAAGTAAGTGCTTTTTAATGTAAGTTACTTTAACACTTACACTCCCCATTTTTCTACTGTACCTTTTTTCTAATTTTGTTTTTCTTTTTATTGTTATAAAAGCCATAATGTGTGTGCCCTTAAGTAAGAGCCAAATACGCCAAAATAAATTCGGAATATTATTAAGATAAATTTTTAGGTGAATGCAACTAGGTCTCTCCATGTTGCGAACGACACAAATATCGTAAATATAATGCTCAAATTCAAATAGTTATATACTATGCTAATTATTATACTATAATAAAAACCTATGACTACGGTTATTTTTCAATAAAATTATTGATAATTGAGGTGACTGATAATACTTGTAATCTTGCTTTATTGCTATTATTGAAGGGGTTTCATTAACTTTGTTTTTTATAATCTGTTGACACTAATTTTTTGAAGGGTATAATTCATATAAAACTAATCTTATTACGCTGTTTTCTGTTAGGAATTTTATGTATGTATCTCTTTATCCCATATAAAAGTCATATTTTTAATGTACTTCACAGTTTATCCCATAAATTAGAATTGGTTTTTGATGAAGATCATCATGCTCAACCGCATACTCATACACATATCGATAATCATTCTCATTCTAGTAAACACCATCATCAACCCCATTCCTCAGAACATGCACATGTAAAAAAGGTAGCTCCTCATCAACATGATTATTTAACTTCTTTGATGGATTTTTTTACTTCAGCAGAGAAGAGTAAAAAAAAGGATGATAAAAATTTCATACTGAGTAATTTGGATGAACATATTCATCCAGAAATATATGTTTTTCAGTATCAAAATGTATTTGTTAACATTCAAAAAGATTGGCTTTTGTGTCATTCTTCATACTATGTTACGCTATCGGTTACAACGCCGCCTCCTAAATTAGTTTAAGCACATACGTATATTTTATAGACTTCTTTTTTTAAGAAGCTATTGATATGCCTTTAAATTAAAAGGGAGGAATCCCTATGGTTAAATTTTTAAATTATTATAATGAAATATATAATAACAGCATTTTGTATGCTTGTTGTCAGCATAACTTATGCACAATCTTTATCGGGAAAAGTGGTAAATTCTGAAGGGTCGCCACTTCCTGATGTAGGAATATTTAATAGATCTACTGGAAGTCATTCTCATTCTAATGAAACTGGGTCTTATAGCTTGATAAAAACTCAAGTAGGGGATTCAGTTTATTTTTCTAGATTAGGATATAAAACGGAATTAGCAATTATAACCAAGACCGATTTATCTGGAAAAAGGAATGTTGTACTTTCCGAAGCAAATATCTCTTTAGATCAAGTGGTATTGGTGTCTGAGGTGAATGCACTCAGCAAGTTTGTAGATGTAGATATTCAAACAAATCCAGTAAAATCGTCCCAGGAAATTTTAAGAAAGGTTCCAGGATTAATTATTGGTCAGCATGCAGGAGGAGGAAAGGCTGAACAGATTTTCCTTAGAGGTTTTGATATAGATCACGGTACAGATGTTTCTATTAATGTGGATGGAATGCCAGTAAATATGGTTTCACATGCACATGGACAAGGATATTCAGATTTGCACTTTGTGATCCCGGAAACTATAGACGATATTAATTTTGGTAAGGGCCCTTATTATGCCAATAAAGGTGATTTTACCACTGCAGGATATGTAGATTTAAATTTGCGTAAATCGTTGGATAAAAGTGTCGTTTCTGTAGAAGTAGGTCAGTTTAATACAAGTCGCTTTATGGGGATGCTTAAAGTATTAGATACTGAAAAAAGTAATGCCTATGTGGCATCTGAGCTTTATTTGACAGATGGTCCGTTTGATTCTCCACAGAATTTTAATAGGATAAATGTGATGGGTCGCTATAATTATAAGCTTGCAGATGATGAAGATCTAACGATAACGGCTTCTCATTTTCAAAGTAAATGGGATGCTTCTGGTCAGATTCCACAGCGTGCTGTAGATGAAGGATTAATAGATAGATTTGGAGCGATAGACGATACAGAAGGAGGAGAAACAAGTAGAACAAACCTTCTAGTAAATCATATTAAATTGTTAGATGAAGACCGCGCTGTAAAGACGAAGGCATATATCTCGCAGTATGATTTTGAACTGTTTTCAAACTTCACATTTTATTTAGATGATCCAGTAAATGGAGATCAAATTCAGCAAAAAGAAAGCCGTATAATAGCAGGAGCAGAGTCTGCCTTCGAAAGAAGTAATCTTACATTAGGAGAGAATATACATTTTAAGTATCAAGCGGGAGCTGGTTTTAGGTATGATAATGTAGATGATGTTCAACTTTCTCATACTGTAAATAGAAAGGAAATCCTTGAACGATTTGCTTATGGAGATGTAGATGAGGTAAATACTTACGGGTTTGTAAATACAGAGTTTAGATTAGGTAAATGGACGTTTAATCCAGCTTTGAGAATTGATTACTTTAAATTTGATTATGTAAATAAGCTTACAGAAACATATGATAATAAGAGTGAAAATAAAGTAGCTTTCAGTCCTAAGTTTAATACTATATATTCTGTAAACTCCAATTGGCAATTATTTTTTAAAACAGGAATGGGCTTCCATTCTAACGATGCCAGAGTTGTAGTTGCTAACCAAGGGGAGGATATTTTACCAGCAGCATATGGAGCAGATTTAGGGACTATCTATAAACCTATTAATAAGCTAGCTATTAATGCAGCTTTATGGTGGTTGTATTTAGAGCAAGAGTTTGTTTATGTTGGAGATGCTGCTATAGTTGAGCCTAGCGGAGAAACTAGACGTATGGGAATAGATGTTGGTGCTAGATATCAAGCGTTGCCATGGCTATATCTCTATGCGGATGCAAATTATGCATATGGAAGAAGTGTAAATGATCCAGATGGGAAAAATTATATTCCTTTGGCTCCAGATTTTACATCTGCTGGAGGTATTTTAATTGAAAATTTAGGAAATTTCTCAGGAGCTCTGACATATAGATATATAGATGACCGACCAGCAAATGAAGATGATTCTATTGTTGCTGAAGGTTATTTTGTGACCGATTTTAATGTGAGTTATACTAGAAATAATTGGACATATGGTATCATTATTGAAAACCTTTTTGATACAGAATGGAATGAAACCCAATTTGCAACAGAAAGTCGCTTGTTCGATGAGCCTGAACCGGTGGAAGAAATTCACTTTACGCCTGGTACTCCTTTTTATTTGAGAGGGAAAGTTACAGTTAGATTTTAGAAGGTAATGTTTTTTTAATCAACGAATAATGGAAGTGAATAGGTAAGGTGAATGTTAATTTATCTTATCTATTCCACCCATTTTTATTTTTTATAACTCTTATTAATAGATGTTGGATTTAATTCATTAGTGTTATTGATTATTAAATGATAATGGTGTAAATCCTTCTTTTAACGATTTAACCTTTAATAGATTTATATGAAAAAAATATTTTTTTTGTTTTTAGTAACTATAGCTTTGAATGCTAGCGCTCAAATATATGAACCTGTAGAATGGGCTACTTCTGTAGAGAAAACATCAGAGAAAGAGTTTGTTTTAATAGCAACAGCAACTATTGAAGAGGGGTGGCATTTGTATTCTCAAAATGTTCCTGAGGATGGACCGATTGCAACTACTTTTACTTATGAAGAAATTTATGGAATGGAAGTAGTTGATAAAACTTCTGAAGGAGAAGGTCATGAAGTTTATGATAATGTTTTCGAAATGGATATAAAATATTTTGAAAACAAAGCTGTATTTAAACAGAAAATAAAACTTAATCAGCCACACGGCGGTATTATTAATGGTGTTGTGGAATTTATGGTTTGTAATGATAAAAGTTGCCTACCTCCAAAAGAAGTAGATCTAACATTTAATTTGAAATAGCTTTTCTTTTAAACCAACGAAAAAGGGGAAAACACATTTTGTTTTCCCCTTTTTTTATGTAGAATATTGAAAGTGTTTATCCTTCATTACTTTGCAATAACTCTTTAATTACTATTACTGGAACGGTGTTTTTTGTTACCATTTGTAGGTTTTTTTGTTTAGACTGATTGGCATAATAAGAATGTGTGCTAGAAACAGTTCCAATAGCATTTCCGTAGATATCAATAACTGGCCCTCCGCTAGATCCTTTTGCATAATCTGCTGTAATACTCATGACATATTGTGTTGTATCATTATTTTTTCGCATGTCGTTTCTAGAAACCATCCCTTTAGTGAAGTAGTAAAATATCTGACTAGGATGACTAATAACAAAAGCAGATGCACCGATTGGAGCAGGAGCTCCTAAAGACATTGGAGTCAGCTTATCTCCATTAGTTTCAAGTTCTAATATGGCAACATCATTGTCTTTGCTTGCTGATAAAACATTTTTTACTTGGTATATTTTTCCGTCTGCGGTTCTTGCGACAAACGCTTTTTTATCGAACTTAATATTCGTGTAAGACTTCACTACATGATAATTAGTAATAAAGATACCGTCTTCATTTATTGTATATCCAGATGCATTTCCCATGTGTGTTTTATCGCAAGTATTGCATAGATATGCATAACCTATTATTAAAGTAGATTTCTTTCCTTCATTAAATATTTTTTCAGAAGTTAAAACATCTTTTTTGGGCTCTGGTAAATCCAAAGAAATTACTTTGTTAGAAGCTAGAAATAATTGTTCCTCTGCTTGGTCTCCTTTTAATATAATCTTGTTGGACTTTATAAGGTTTCCAGTTTCAGTCTTCATTTCCTCAATAATACTTGTTGGGTCTTGGTATTCTACAGAGGTATTTTCCTTTTGTGCATATGTTGTGTAGCAGAATAGAAATGTAAATAAGTAGGTGTAAATACTAATTGTAGATAGGTTTTTTAATGACTTCATTATGATAGTAGTTTTATGGTGTTATATAATATATGAGTATAGCCGTAGATAATAGGGTGGTTAACTATATGTTAATTTTTAAAAATCAAAACTTTAACATATGATAGAAGTGAAGCACTTTTTATAAACATCATAATTTATTTTGGAGAATTATTCGGAAATTAATAATTGAAGCCAAAAAAATAAGCATATGAAAATTCCTATAACTATTTTAAGATAATTACATGGATTTAATAAGTTAAAATCTTTTATAAAGTTTAAAGAAAAAGGTTTAATTCAGTTGAAAAAATTATATTTACGCCCCAATTGTTAAATATATCACAAGATTAGAGTAGTTGATACAAATAGTATAAATGCAGAAGAAGCCTTTGAGAGTTTATTTAATGAACTTTACACAAGGTTATTTGCCTATTGTTTTGATTACGTTAAAGATCAATATGTTGCTGAGGAGATTGTAGAGGAAGCGATGCTTTTCTTATGGGAGAGGAGAGAAGATCTCGACCATATTAAAAATATAAAGGCTTATATGTATTCTGTTGTTCGAAACAAATCGTATACTTTCTTAAATAAAAAGCAGCAAACAGTTCATTTAGAAGATGAGATGTATGATGCTCCAGTAGAAATTGATTCTGAGATTATAGAAGAAGAAGTTTATGCTGTGTTGATTGAAGCTTTAGAAATTCTTCCCGAAAAATGCAGAAAAGTATTTGAACTATCCTGTATAGAAGGATTAAAGTATAAAGATATTGCAGAAGATATGGGGATTTCAGTAAATACAGTTAAATCGCAGCGTGCTAGAGCAATTGAGCTTCTTAAAAAAAATCTTGATAATCATCCGTTATTGCTATTATTTCTAGCTTCTTTTTTAAAATAAAATATAATTTTTTCTTTCTACAGATAAATCAAAGTTTGCTTTTAAACTTCAGCTTTTGAGGCGTTCTTGTTGTTGTTTTGCTCTATTAAATTCACCTTAAATGTTAAAATTTTAAATTTTATTAAGTTTTCTTCCACCCATTTCTATTTCGCATTAGTCTTACTAATATAACAAAAGTTTAAGGGTTTAATAACACCCTAATAATAAGAAATGAATATAAATACAGATCCATATCATATTGCCGATTTAATTTACAAGTCTCTGATAGACTCTTTATCTCCAGAAGAAAGATTAGAGCTTGACAAGTGGCTAGAAAACAAGCATAATTTAGATCTCTACACTAAAATTCTGAGTAGGGATGGTATTAATAGTAAGAGGAAAATATATGCTTTAGTAGACAAGAGGAGTGCTTTTTTAAAATTGAAAAATAGAATTCAGGTAATAGATGCAAAGAATACTAGAAAGAAAAGATTAGTCACTTTTTATAAATATGCAGCAGTTTTTCTTCTACTTATTTCTTCAGGGTATATAATTTTCACACTAAATAATAATGGAATAGATTCTTCGGTTGAGGTAGTAGAAACAATTAAGCCTGGTTTTGAAAAAGCAACTTTAGTTCTAGGTGATGGTAGTACAGTAAGCCTTGAAAAGGATGAAAATAGAATTATAAAATCTGAAGATGGAGTAGCTCAAATCGAAAATAGAGATAACATATTAAAGTATAGTAATGATGAGAAGAAAGAACTTGGAGAGGTACAGTATAATACACTTTATGTGCCTGTTGGAGGGATTTATAAATTAGAATTACCTGATGGTTCTAAAGTATGGGTTAACTCTGCTTCTTCGATCAAATTCCCAGAAAGTTTCTCTGCAAATAAGCGTATAGTGGAGTTAGAGGGAGAAGCTTATTTCGATATAGTAAAAGACCCTAGAAGAACTTTTGTAGTAAAAACAAACTTAACAGAAATAAGTGTGCTCGGTACTTCTTTTAATGTTAGTAATTATGATAATGACACCTTTTTTTCTACCACACTTGCAGAGGGTAAAATAAAGCTAGTCAATACAAATGATCCTGAGAATGAAGTGATTTTAAATCCAGGGGAAAGAGCAGTTTTAAACAACGATGGGACTCAAGATATAAAAGTAGAGAATGTAGATGTAGATGTGTACACAGCTTGGATAAAAGGTAAATTCTATTTTGAAAGAGAAACATTAGAGGATTTGTTTAAAAAGGTAGGAAGATGGTATAACTTCAATCCTGTTTTTTTAGATGAAGGGCTTAAACAATCCTTATTTACTGGGGCAGTTTCTAAAGAAAATGATCTCGAGTATCTGCTAAAGATGATTAGTAAATCTTCAAAGATAAAATATAAAATCACCAAAAATAAAAACCATGAAAGCTATACTGTAGAAATCTCAAAAAAATAAAAAAATCTGGGAAAATGTTGACGCATCTCCCCAGATATGAAAAGTTGTCAATTTAACTATCCACGTCTAATTAACTACTAATACGTAAAAATATGAAAAAAAAGTATTCTGCGCATGCAGATGAGTTTCAATTTAAGAAACTTAAAAGCCAATTTATTTGGATTATGAAAAGATCCCTTATTATATTCTTTATCTTCTTTTTAAGCTCCTCATCATTCGCATTCTCTCAAAAAGTATCTATTAGCATAGAAAAAACTACACTTGGAGAAGCATTTAAGATGATAAGCAAAGAAACAAATGTAGATTTCTTCTACAGTGACTCTGAGTTGAACGTCGACAAAGTAGTTACAGGAAATTTTAAAAACACAGAGCTTGTTGAGGTTGTAGAGTCACTTGTTGGAAATGACTTTGAAGTACAACGTGAGAGTGAAAACTTGATCCTCATTGTACCCTCCGAAAAAGAGGTTGCTGCCCAATCTATAGTAACAGGTACAGTTGTAGATGATCTTGGTGTTCCATTATTTGGAGTAACGGTAGTAATAAAAGGCTCTCGCCAAGGAGGTGTTACAGATGATAAAGGTAATTATAGGATTCTGGCTAAAGCAGGAGATGTTCTTCTTTTTACTTACATAGGTTTTGTTTCAAAAGAGGTTGAAGTAAGTGGTAAAGAGAATGAAAATATAAATATAACGATGGTTCCAGATGTTTCAGAGTTATCTGAAGTTGTTGTAACAGGTATCGTGGAGCGTAAGAAAGAAAGTTATACGGGAGCTGTAAATACAATCTCTGGAGAAGAATTGAAAAATATAGGGAATCAAAACGTTATTCAGAGTATAAAATCCCTTGATCCTTCTTTTATAGTATTAGATAACAACCAATTTGGTTCTAATCCAAACGTGTTACCAAACATAGAAGTTAGAGGAAAAACTAGTGTTTCTACAAGTGCTATTAGGGATGAGTTCGATGGAGATCCAAATCAGCCTATTTTTATCTTAGATGGTTTTGAAACAGATCTACGTACCATTGTAGATCTTGATATGAATAGAGTTAAAAGTATTACAATTCTTAAAGATGCAACTTCTACGGCATTATATGGTGCGAAGGCTGCTAATGGTGTTGTTGTGGTTGAAACTATAAAACCTAAAGTTGGGGAGCTTCAAGTGTCTTATACTGGAGATTTTAGATTTGAATTTCCAGATCTTAGTGATTATAACTTAATGAATGCTGAACAGAAATTAGAATTTGAAAGACTTTCTGGGAGATGGACGGATAGAGGTGAAGATCCTGTTAAACAAGTTTCTTTGGACGCTATTTACAATGAAAAATTGGCAGAAGTAAGAAGAGGAGTAGATACGTATTGGTTAGATAAGCCTTTGCAAACTGGATTTTCTCAGAAACATGGTGTTTATGCTAGTGGAGGTAGTGATGCTTTATTTTTTGGGGCAGGAGTTAACTACCAAAATACTGAAGGAGTAATGATAGGTTCTGATAGAAAAACATGGGGAGCTAACGTTGATATTAATTATAGAAAAGGAAAATTAAATATCTCTAATAGACTTTATTTAAACGGTTCTGATGCTAATGAATCTCCGTATGGTTCATTTCAAAAATTTGCACAGGCAAACCCATATTATAGACCAACAAATGAGTTTGGAAAAATTGGGAAATATTTAGACAGGGTTGATGTTTCTGGAGTTGATTCCTATAATGTTACAAATCCACTTTACAGTTCTACACTTAATAATATGGATAATACTGTAGGATTTGATATTAGAAATAGTTTGCAAGCTATTTATAGATTCGATAATTCTTTCCGTATTACTGCAGGACTTCAGTTAAAGAAAGGATCTTCAACTAATGAAATTTTTATTTCTCCTGAAGAATCTCAATTTGATGATGTAGATGTTTTTCAAAGAGGAGAGTATACAAATTCAGAAGTAGAAGACTATAGTTATTATGGTAATATAATGTTGGTTTATTCTAAGATATTAGCAGAAAAACATGCTATTAATGCCAATGTTAGAGCAGATATTGAAGAAACAAATAAAGATAGATACATAACAACAGCGGTTGGTTTTCCTGTAGGTACAAATGGGAGTCCTAGTTTTGCCTTCGGTTATGAGCCTAATGCAGCACCAAGTTATAGAAGTAATGTATACCGAAGAAATAATATTCTAGGGTCGGTTAACTATACATATGATAACACATATTTATTTGATGCTACATTTAGAATGGATGGTTCTACAGCATTTGGTTCTAATGAAAAATATTCACCTTTCTGGTCTGTAGGTTTAGGATGGAATTTACATAATGAGTTCAATTTTGATCCTAAAGTTGTAGGTCTTTTAAAGCTTAGAGGGAATGTTGGTTTAACAGGAAATCAAAATTTTGGGAGTGTAGCAACAACTTCTATTTATGGGTATACAGATTCTGTAAATATTTATGGTCCTGGAATTGATTTAGAGCAGTTAGCAAATGAGGATTTGGAGTGGCAAAATACATTGCAGACTAACATTGGGGTAGACTTTAAACTCTTTAATGATAGATTAAGCGGATCGATGGAATTTTATTTAAAGAATACAGATCCTTTAATTGTTACTATAGACTTGCCTTCTTCTACTGGTTTATCTGGATATCCTTTAAACGCTGGATATTTAAATATTAAAGGTACAGAGGCAATTATAAAGTATTCTCCAATTTATAATATGCAGAAAAAAACTGTTTGGACATTGGGAGTTACTGCAAGTGCATACAAAAGTACTTATGGAGGGTTTGATAATAAGTTAGCAAGCTTAAACGAAGGTGCTCAAGAGAGTCGGTCTTTATTAAGATATAAAGACGGTTATAGTCCAGATGATATTTGGGCTGTGCCATCTCTAGGTATAGATCCTGCAACTGGTAAAGAAGTGTTCTTAAAAGCAAACGGGCAAACTACTTTTGAGTATGATTATGACGACACTGCTGTGGTTGGAAATTTACGTCCTAAAGTAGAAGGAGTAATAAGTAGTAATCTTAGCTTAAAAGGATTTCTTTTTGGAATGAATATTCGTTACAGATTTGGTGGTGATGTATTTAATAATGCAATGTACGAGAAAGTTGAGAACATTAGTCGCTCGGAAATTGTAAATAATCAAGATATAAGAGCCTTAGAAGACCGTTGGTTAGAGCCAGGAGATATAGCTAAGTACAAAGGGATTTCTTTAACTGAATCTACTCCGATCTCGTCAAGATTTGTACAAGATCTTAATGAGTTAATCGGGGAGTCTTTCAGCTTAGGTTACAGAACTACAGACCAAGCATGGGTAACTAATCTCGGACTGCAAAGTGTTAGGTTTAACCTTTATATGAATGATATTTTTAGAATTTCTTCTGTAGACGTAGAAAGAGGAATTCAATATCCATTTGCTAGATCTGTCTCATTCAGTCTCAATGTGGCATTCTAAATTTCTAGGAATTTAAGTCATGAAAACCCTTAAATGGGTTAGCGTTAAATTAATTTTTCAGAAAAGGAAACCGTCAATAATATGCGAGCCTTTCAAATTAAAAATAATCAAATGAAAAAATATTTTACAAACACAATTTTATTTCTATTAGGAATCTTATCCTTTTCCTGTAGTGATTATTTAGATGTTCAACCAGAAGATAAATATTTAGAGTCACAAGTTTATAGTTCAGAAGATGGTGTTAATAATATCCTCAATGGTGTTTATTTAAATCTTGCTGAAAACAATTTGTACGGAAGTCAATTAACATTAAGTACCGTAGAAGTTTTAGGGCAGCGATATAATCTGTCTAATTCTAGCCATACTTGGTATAATGAAGGGCATTATTTATATGAAGAAACTAGCGCAAAATCAAATTTTGAAGGAATTTGGTCAAGTGCATACGAAGCAATTTTAAACTTAAATTCTTTAATTGAAGGCTTAGAAAAGTACTCTACTTTAACAGAAGATAAAGAAAGTATCGTAAAAGGAGAGGCTATAGCTTTAAGAGCAATGCTTCATTTTGATTTGTTACGTCTTTTTGGTCCAATTTATAGTGTTAATTCTGAGGCTTTAAGTATTCCTTATTACGATCAAGCAAAAGCAGAATCTAATCCAGCACTACCAGCTAGTGAAGTTATAAAGAATATCTTGAACGACTTAATGGTTGCAGAAGGTCTGTTGGCAGAAGATCCAATTATAGAAAACGGTGTTGTTGAAGATATCAACTATCCTTTCTATTCTTTGAGAAATTTACGTCTTAATTATTATGGGGTGAAAGCACTTCAGGCAAGAGTAAATCTATATGCAGGAAATAATCAAGAAGCATTAGCAGCTAGTAAGTCAGTTATAGAAGCTACAAGTAGTATTCTCCCTTGGACACAGGCTACAGATGTAATTTCTGGGGAGAATAAAGACAAGGTGTTTTCAAAAGAAATAATATTCGCCGTTCAAAACTTATCGCTATACGGAAGACAAACAAATCTATTTGCTAGTAGCCTTACTGATAGTAAAATTTTAGCTCCAAATACAAAGCGTTTAGAACAAGTGTACGAATCTAATGAGAATGATTATCGATATAATCCTAGCTGGATGGTGCCTTTAGATGGTTCTAAAAGCTACCGTACTTTCTTTAAATATGCAGATGTGCCAGATAAAGAACAGTCTTTTAGGTTTATGCAGCCTTTAATAAGAAAAACAGAAATGTATTATATAGCAGCAGAGGCAACTACAGACAATACAATGGCTTTAGAATACTTAAATACAGTTCGCTATAACCGAGGATTGTCAGATTTAGAAGAAGGAGTAGATATTGAAGCTGAAATTCAAAAGGAATATATGAAAGAGTTTTACGGAGAAGGGCAACTATTCTTTTACTATAAAAGAAAAAATATAGATGCCATTCCAGATGGAAACTCAACATCATCTTCTAGAACAATAAGTATGGGAGAAGAAAATTATGTAATTCCTATTCCGGATTCTGAAACAAAATTCCAATAATAAAAAATATAATAAGATGAATAAAAATATAGCGTATATAATAATGGGTCTTATTTTGTGTTGTTTCATTGCTTGTGAAAAGGATGAGATAGATACATTTAGTGGGAAAGACAGTATTTACTTTACATGGCCCGTAGAAGGAACTTCCTTTAACAATGCAACAGTTTATCCTGATAGTACTGGAGTTTCATTTGCATTCATACCTCCTACAAAAAATGATACAATTATAAAATTACCAGTATCTGTTCAAGGAATGCTTTCTGATGTTGATAGAAAAGTGAGTTTAAAAGTGTCAGAAGAATCTACTGCGGTAAAAGGAGTGCATTTTGATTATCCAGAGCGTATAGTTTTTAGAGCGAATGTGCCAACAGATTCTATTCCTGTTACATTGTATAGAACTCCTGAAATGAAGCAAGAAAGCTTCCAGATGATTTTACAGTTGGTAGAGAATGAAGATTTCTCTACGGAAATGGCATATATGGAAAATGAGTCTACAGGTGAAATTTTAAACTATACAAAGTTTCAAGTAAGTATCAGTGATATTATTGAAACACCTCAATATTGGTTTGAGCCATATTTAGGAGACTTTACAGCTAAGAAACTCTTCTTAATGAGTGATGTGTTGGGAATCCCAACAGATACATTTAATAATCCAGTGTCAATTTCAGATATGCAGTTCTACGGCCAATTTATGGCTCGTTATTTAGATGAAAAGGCTGCAGCAGGAGAAACCGTATATGAAGATGATGGAACTGAAATGGAAATGGGGCGTCTTATATAGTATTAATGATAAAAAAAATAAACATGTTTCGATATATAAAATATAGTTCTTTATGTTCACTTATCGCTTTGGTCTTGTTGTTTTCTTGTTCCAAAGACTTAGGTAATTATGATTATAAAGATATTAATGAAATACAAATAACAGGACTGGACTCCACTTATGTAAGCTTATTTGGAGAGCCTATAAAGATTATTCCAGAATTAGATTTTTCGCAGGATAGTGAAGGAGCTGATAGTAACTATACCTACGAGTGGTTCGCAATTAATCAAGACCTATCTACACTTAATGCAGATAAACGCACGGATATAGTAAATACGAGAAACCTAGATTTGGAATCTTTATTGTTACCTCCAGGTAATTACGATATTAACTATAATGTTACAGACACTAACACAGGTGTGCAGTGGCATAAAACTTTCACCTTAATCGTGGAGAGCAGTATTCAGAAGGGATTAATGGTACTGAACGATGTGCAAGGGAAAGCGCGTTTAGATATGATTTCTTTAGTTAATGAGGAGTATAACCCAATTTATGATGTATTAGATTACACCGGATCTTCTCTAACATTAGAAGGGGCTCCTATAAATGTAGCTTGCTATGCTTATGATTATCAGTTTTATGGTGTTTATGTTAATACTACTGGTAATGGTACTACGAAAATTCATCCTGAGTCTTTTGATTGGGATAATACCTACAGACTATCTTTTGAAATGCTAACTAATGTACCTACAGATTACGGAGCAGATTTTATAGAACCAGTAGAAGGATTACAAAGCTTTATGTATAAAGACGGAGATATATTTTACTATTATAGAACTCGTTCTATAAGATATGGGGTTCCAATAAATTTTATAGAAGCTGATAATGCTAAATTTAATGCAGCGCCATTTATAGGATATGGAGATGTTACTGTATTGTATGACGTTGATAAAAAACGATTTGTAAGATTTACTGAAGGTGGATCGGTTAGTTTTGAAATGCCTACAGGAGATCTATTCGACTATAATACGGGTAAAGATTTAATATATATGGCGAAGAGCTCTTATAACGGAGGGGAAGTATTTGCTATTTTAAAAGATCCATCTGATGCTAAGTTTTATTTAGCAAGAATAAGATCTCGAAGAAATATTAGACAACAATATTATGGAGAAATTCCAGATGAGGTTGCTTTACAAATGGATCAAGCAGATCAATTTGCAATTAGCCCAGACTTTGGGTACATTTTTTACAATGTAGGAGGAAAAGTTTATGAGTATGATTTTAATTCTCAAAAATCTAAATTGATGATAGATAAAGGGGCTGGAAATATTACAGTGTTGCAATTCGAAAGATATGCTCCTTATTCTAAAGATTTAATAGTAGGAAGTTATGATAGCGGAACTACAGAGGGAACTATAGAAGTATATAAGGTTCCAGCTGTTAACGGAGATTTAGAGTTATCACAATCTTACAGCGGTTTCGGAAAAGTTGTAAGTGTTGCTTATAAAACAGAATAGGAACTGTTTTTAGAACTATCTCAAAATTTTATTTGAAATTCAATATAGCTTATAAACGCTCATTTGGATTTATTTGATTAGCTAAATGCAATTCTGGGAATTGATTTTACAATTCCCAGGTGCTTTTAATTATAAAAATTCTATGAAGAAAATATCAATACTTTTAATACTGTTGATGAGTTTAATGTCATCTGCACAAAATCTAAATCTTTCTAAGCAGTTAATTAAAAACTATGAGAAATCTTTTATTGATAAAGATTTTTCTTCGATGGAAAAATTAATATCAGATAAATTTACTATCGGAGTATATCAGCGTCCTTCAACAGATATGATGTTAAAAAGTATTTTAAATAAATACTATCCGTTAGATTCTCTTCAGTTTCTAGATCAGGAGAAAGCAGGAGGGATTAAAACTATAAAAGTTAAGTACTTTTTTAAGGGACAGAAAGCTACAATATCTAATGTTGTTGTAAATAATGATAATAAAATACAGTACGTAGATCTTTTTGATAAGCTTTATAGAGTCGATAGGTACGTGCCATCTAAAAAGATTGCAAGTATTCCTTTTGAAGTGATAAACGGTTCTATCGTTCTTAAGATTAAACTAAATGATTCTGATGAGGAGTTTAAAATGCTCTTTGATACAGGGGCAGACGGAATGGCCTTAAATGAAACTGCGGCATCTAAAGCTAATATTAAAAATGTAGAAAATCGTTCTACTGGTGTTGTAGGAGCAAAGGTGAATGTTAAGTTTTCTTCTGGGAATACAATTCATGTAGGAGGGATAGCTATAAAGAATCAAAATCTAGTAGTTTTTTCTAAGGTGAGAGGCGGTTTTGATGGTCTTTTTGGGGGTAATTTCTTATCCAAATATATTACGAGTGTAAATTTCGACACTAAAAGAATTGAGTTATTCACTTTCGGTATGTTTGATTATGAGGTTGGAGGCAGTATTCTTCCTATAAGTTATGCCACGCAATTGCCAATAGTAAATGCAACCTTAAATTTTAATAATCATAAAAGATTTGAGGGGGAATTTGTTTTTGATACTGGAGCAGATTACAATGTTATTGTATTTGGCCCGTCAGTAGAAAAGAATAATTTAGAGGATGGTTTCCCAGTAGCGTATCAAGCTACAAATTATAGTTTTGGACATCAAACGGGAATTAAAATTGGAGATGTAACTTCTATTGATTTTGATAATTCTAGTTTAAAAAATGTTCCAATCGCCTTACAAGAATTTCAAGAAGATAATAAAGATTGGAGCTCCCATGATGGGTCGATAGGAATCTCGGTAATCAGTAAGTTTAACTTTATTGTAAATGTTCTCGAGAAACAGATTTATCTGAAACCTAATGAGAGCTTTAATAAACCATTCGACTTCGTTTTAAAGGGTGTTAAATTTGGATTTACCAATACAGACGAGCTTATTGTTAAAGAATTTATCCAAGGAACAAAAGCTAAGCAGTTAGGAGTTTCTTTAGGTGATAGCGTAGCTACAATCAACGATTATTCTTCAGCAGAATTGCTAAATACAGATAAAGTAGAAGAGCTAAAAAATTCCAAAGAGAAAGAATATATTATAATAATTACGGAAGAACATTCTTCAAAAAGAATTAAACTTTAAAATAAAAATTAAACTATTTCGATGAGAGTATTTAAACTTTATATGCTTGTGTTGAGCATTTTTATTAGCGGATTGAATTATGCAAATAAGGCTTCAGAATATACTATTATAGAGGGGGACTTTCAAGGGGAAGTCAAGAGTGAAGAGGTAATATTACATCACGTTGTAGATGGACAGTTAACTCCTTACACAACTACAAAAATAGCTGAGAGTGGTAAATTTGGATTTGTAATACCTGTTGTAGAACCAGGGTTTTATTATGTTGATTATGGTCAAATGACTTTAAAAAATAAAGATCAATTAATAAGATTGTACTTAGAGCCTGGTTTGGATTTCTCAATAGACATTGATACTTATAGTTATAAGTTATCAGGAAAGAAATTGGGTCATAATAAACTAGTTCAAGAGGCAAATAATATTTATAATAAGTTTTCTAAATTCATAGTTTTTAATGGAGCTATATCGTATGAGCAATTTTATCCTTTTATAAGAAATGAAGGAACTCAAATGGTATCAGAATTTAAAAGTTCTATAGATACCAAAGACAATGACTTTAATGATTTACTGAAATTAGCTGTTCAAGCTGATTATGAGAATGCACTATATTATTTTTTTAGAATCCCAAGAACAAAATTTCCTAAGAAAGGAAATGAGCTTAGTGCTTATGAAACATTATATGTTGATGGGATTAAATTTTCAGATCCTAATATCTTAAAATTAGAAAATGGAGTTGCTTGGATGGAAAATTATTTCTTTTATTATACAATAAAGAATAAGATTACCAAAGACAGAATCAAAAGGATTTCTAGTTGTATAGCACATATTTCTGATGATAGAATCAAAGAAGTTTATATAAGAGAGAGTATTAAAAAAGGATACTATAAAGCGTATGAATACAATGCTTTTATAACCCCTTTGCGTCAATACCTTACTTCAGAAACAAGTAAAGAATTTATTGTAGAATATGAGAAAAATCATCATAAAGATGAAGGGCAAGCTGGGTATAATTTCACCTACAATGATCCAAAAGGAAATCCTGTGTCTTTTAGCGAGTTTAAGGGAAAATATGTCTATATAGACTTATGGGCTACTTGGTGTGGCCCTTGTAAAAAGGAAATTCCATTTTTAAAAGAACTTGAAGAGAAATATAAAGATGAAGCTATCGAGTTTGTTAGTATTTCATTAGATAAGCCAAAAAACCTTCAAAAGTGGAAAGATTTTGTTGCTGATAAAAATTTAAAAGGAGTACAATTAGTAGCAGACAATGCTTTTGATTCTGGTATCGCAAAAAACTATAGTGTTAAGAGTATTCCACGTTTTTTACTTTTTGATAAAGAAGGAAAGATAATATCAACAAATGCTTTACGCCCTTCTAATCCTGCACTAAACACTCAATTTCAGTCATTACTAAAAAAATAATGGTATCATCAAATAATTATAGATAATGAAAAAATATTTTTTTATACTGAGCTTGATTGTTTTCGGCTTAAGTTTTTCTTGGGCGCAAATATCTGAGCCTGTAGAATGGGAAACTAGTATTGAAAAAGTATCAAGTACAGAGTATAATCTTGTTTCTAAAGCTAAAATAGAGGAGGGGTGGCATCTTTTTTCACAAGAAAAGGCTACAAATGGGCCTATGCCTGCCACTTTTACTTTTGAAGATACTTCGGGTTATAAAGTATTAGGAACAGTTACTTCAACAGAAACGGTTGCAATCTATGATTCTATTTTTAAAATGAACATTGAATCTTTTGAGCGCAGCGTTGTGTTTAAACAGTTGGTGAGCATAAAAAATTTTCAAATTGAAAATATAGAAGGCCAAGTTGAGTTTATGGTTTCAAATAATCAGCGTTGTTTACCACCAACTGTAAAAAAACTTATTTTCAAGTTAGCGCAGAATGATGTTACAAGTACCCATGATGCAGATACAGATAAAGTGGTAGCTGGTAGTATTGAAAAGAAGCAAGAGAAGAAGGGACTTTTAACTATATTTTTAATTGCTTTTCTCTCCGGTTTTGCAGCCTTACTTACCCCATGTGTCTTTCCAATGATACCAATGACGGTTAGCTTTTTTACCAAGCAAAGTAAAACAAGGGCTAAGGGAATTAAGAATGCGTTGTTTTATGGTTTTTTTATTGTAGTAATTTACGTGTTTCTTGGGGCTGTTGTTACTTGGTTGTTTGGAGCAAGTGCACTTAATGCACTTTCTACGAATGTATGGTTTAATATTATATTCTTTATAATTTTAGTTGTATTTGCAATTTCCTTTTTAGGAGCTTTTGAGATTGTACTTCCTTATTCATGGGTTAATAAAGTTGATAAACAAGCAGATCGTGGAGGTTTGATAGGGATTTTCTTTATGGCATTAGCGTTAGCTATTGTGTCTTTTTCATGTACAGGTCCAATAGTAGGAACTTTATTGGTAGAAGCAGCCAGTAAAGGTGGAATAGCTCCTTTTGTAGGGATGTTAGGTTTCTCTTTGGCGTTAGCTTTACCTTTTGCTTTGTTTGCAGCCTTTCCTGGTTGGCTTAATACATTGCCTAAATCTGGAGGTTGGCTTAATACTGTGAAAGTATTTCTAGGTTTTTTAGAATTAGCGTTAGCTTTCAAATTTTTATCCAATGCAGATCTTGTATTGCAATTGCATATATTAGAGCGTGAAGTCTTTCTAGCGATTTGGATTGCTGTTTTTGGAACCTTGGCGCTATATCTTTTTGGGAAAATAAAGCTTCCTCACGACAGTCCCGAGAATCATATTTCCGTAGGAAGACTAGGAATGGGGATGTTCGTGTTAGCATTTACCATATACTTAATACCTGGAATGTGGGGTGCTCGTTTAGAAATGATAAGTGGATTTCCTCCAGCTATGAATTATAGCGAATCACCATATGGAGTAGGTTATACAAAGTTGGGAAGTGGCGGAGATAATACGGCGAAACTCATACCCGATGGGGCACATTTAGGTCCTAATGATATTATCGCTTTTAAAGATTATGAAACTGGTTTAGCTTATGCTAAAACTGTAAATAAACCTGTATTAATCGATTTTACTGGTTATGCGTGTGTTAATTGTCGTAAGATGGAAGAGCGTGTTTGGAGTGATCCAAAAGTATTAGAGGTACTAAAAAGAGATATCGTTCTTATTTCTTTATATGTGGACGATAAAAGAAAATTACCAGAGGATAAACAGATTGTTTCTAAGATAACAGGAAAGAAGTTAAAGTATGTTGGTCAGAAATGGAGTGAATTCCAAACCTTACGTTATAAAGCAAATGCTCAACCTTTTTATGTTCTGATGGATTTAGAAGAGAATAATTTGATCTCACCTGTAGGGTATACAGCGGATATAGATGAATACCTAGATTGGCTAAATAAAGGAGTGAAAGCCTATAATGATTAGCAGTACATTAAAGTTGCCTAACATTATAAATCCGCATTATGATTAGTCATAGTGTGGATTTTTTGATTGAAAGAGAGATTGTCATAATTTAAGTTTATTTCTATCGTGTTTACGCTCAATAAAAAAAGAGCCCGCTTAACAAAAGGCGGGCTCTTTCAAAATTTTAAACTCGTTTAACGAGTTTTTATTTGTTTTAATATCCTGGATTTTGAATTAAGTTAGGATTGGTTGATAATGCTGCAGGAGGTATAGGGAATAATAGATAAGTTTCAGTAGATACTGGCTTTTCTTGAAAAGCATCTAAATAGGTACTAAATCTTATTTGATCATTTCTTCTCCATCCTTCCCAATAGAATTCTCTAGCTCTTTCTTCTAATAAAGAAGTTAAATCTATAGAACCTAAATCTGTAGCATTTCTTTCACTTCTTATATCATTTACTAAACCAACAGGAGTATCACCATTGGTAGCATTACCGCCTCTTAAAATTGCTTCCGCTTTCATTAGCATAACATCAGCTAGCCTAAAAAAGACATAATCGTTACCTGGTGTATTATTAGTTACAAAATCTGGCGGATATTTGATAACTCTAATACCATTTACTTCATTAGAAGACGTTAATGAAAATTCTGGAGTAAATGCAAGAGGTCCTCCTTGTCTATCTTGTAATGGAGTCCCATCTGCAGCATACTGTTGCCCTACTAAATATCCTGCATTCATACCTGTATTACCTTCAAAATAATCAGGAGTATAACTTCTCCTCATATCATCTTCTTCATACAAATCGTATATATCTGATAAAGTTACAAAACCATTCCAACCATCTGGTTGATTGTTATAGTGAAGGGTCATGTGCCATCTAGAATGTGTGTTCGCCGTATTACTACCTTGAACGTTGTTACTAACAAATATATTCTCTGAAGAATCATCTGTGTTTGTAGGAGAAAAATTATCGAAGTATTTGTCTTCTAATGTATACATTCCAGATCCCATTACTGCATCACAGTGTTCTATTACTTTGTTCATGTCTGCAGCGCTGAAAGTAAACGGTCCTGCGGAGGCTCCATTTGTGTTCTCATCTGTAGCTAAAAAAACAGCTTTGTTTAAATATGCTTTGGCTAATAGTGTGTGTGCTGCATTTTGTGTAGCGACTGCAGCTCCACCAGAGCTAGGAAGATCATCCATTATTTCTTCCAATTCAGATATTACAAATTCAATCCCTTCAGCTCTATTTAAGTAAATAGAAGGAGGTTGCGTTAAATCCTCTCCAGGTTCTCTTCCCAATACTAACCCGAAATTATCTACCATATGGAAAGAGAAAAACGCTCTTAAATATCTAGCTTCTGCAGCTTGGGATGTTGTTGGTGCAAACTCCAATACTTGCGTAGCTCTAAATATACCACTTAATAAACCATTATAGGCGCTATTTATGTAGGTATGTGAACTTGTCCAATTATGGGTGTGTAAAACTCTCCAAATACCTGCATCATCCCAGTCTGGTCCTCTAGTTGGTCCTGCCATTTCATCTGATGTATGTTCTTGCAAAGCAAAGATGTTATCTTGCGTATCAAAGATTCTTAGAGCTTGGTAAGCTGCTGTTAAAAGGGACTGAGTGTCTACAGATTCTTTTGCAACACTGCCCTCAACAGTATCGTTTAGTTCTTCATCTAGATCAGTACAACCTACAAATATGGTTATAATGAGAACTAGTATCCAATATATTTTTTTCATTTTCATTTTTTTAGAAATTAGCATTTAATCCGATTACAAAACCTCTGCTTCTTGGGTATGATGTATAATCTATCCCGAAAGAAGGTACTCCGTCCACTTCTTTATTTGTATTTACTTCTGGATCAAAACCATCATATGGTGTTATTACAAATAAATTTTGTCCTGTAACATAGAATCTTAATGACTGTATCCAATTAATCGACATCGTTTGTGAGTCTAAAGTGTATCCAACGGTAAGGTTGTTTAGTCTTAAGAAATCTCCACTTTGTAAATCTTTAGTAGATAGAAATGGTCCTCCACCAGTTTCTGCTGCGCCAGAATTAACTTCTTGATATGTGGCATTATCTCCACTAGTTACCGCGCCTTTATAGAATAAGGCTGCATTAGTGTTATCGAAAATCTGATGCCCATATGCTCCATTTAAATTAGCACCCATATCGAAGTTTTTGTATCTAGCATTTAGAGCAATTCCTATAGTAATGTCTGGATTAGGATCTCCAACAAAATCTCTATCCGAATTTCCTCCAGGACCATCGAAATTAGGGTTTACAACACCATCTCCATTCACGTCTCTGTATGTAGGTAATCCTGCAGCATCATAACCTTCAAATATAGGAAGGTAGAACTCATATAATGGTTGGTTGTCATAAAGCAATTGCGCTCTTTGACCTGATAAACTTCTTCCGTTAATTTCACCCGTAGGAATTCCTAAAGGAAACTGGTTAGAAACATTTCTAATTTCATTGTCTAGGAAAGCCATATTGTAACTTATATCAAAAGTAAAATCTTCTGTTTCAACAATTCCGGCATTTATTGAAAATTCAAATCCACTATTTAGTACTTGAATGTCGTCAAAATTTGTCCAATAATTTACATTTGGTGCAGGTTGTATTGCAGGTAATCTAAACAATAGATCATTTGTAGTTCGATTAAAGTAATCAACAGAACCTTTAATTCTATTATTTAAGAACCCATAATCAAAACCAATACCCCATTGAGAAACAGATTCCCATTGTAAGTTAGGATTCGCTACATTATCTTGTTGTAATGCAGTTCCATCTCCAGTAGGTCCAAATTGAGTTTGCGCAGAACCAGCTGGAAATTCTTGGTTTCCAGTTACCCCCCAACTACCTCTAAGTTTGAATTCAGAAATAGCTTCAGGAAGAAACCCTTCTTCTGTTAAACGCCAAGCTGCTCCTACAGATGGGAAGTATCCGTATTGATTATTTTCACCAAATTTACTTGAACCATCTGCTCTTAAAGTAGCGGTTAGTAAATATTTACTTTTATAGTTGATGTTTGCTCTTCCGAAGAAAGATTGTAATTCAAATGAAGGATTGAAATATCCACTTACTTCAGTAGGTTGTATTGTAGCTGCATATCCTATATCTTTTAAATAAATATCTTGATCTGTTACACTAAAATCTCTTCCGACAATTCTATTCCCTTTAGCTTCAAAGGACTGGTATGAATATCCAATTACTGCATCTAAATTAAAATTTTCTGAAAAGTCTTTCTTGTATGATAATGTATGTTCAAAAAGTTTATTGAAATTATAATTGTCCTCATAAGAAGCGACACCTCTACCTAAAGTATTATTTGTATTTAGTAAAGATGATGTTGCGGCCCTTCTAGTAGATTCACTTCTACCAAGACCAATATTTAATTTATAGTTTAATCCATCGGTGATTTTAACCGTTGTACCAAAATTAGCTAGGATTCTTGAAGTTTCTGTATTATCCTCATAGTACTCAAGTATTGCTAAAGGGTTTCTTTGGTTATCACTTGGCTGATTATATGTTCCATCTGTATTATAAAATGGTCTTGTTGGATTCCATCTTAAAGCAGAGGATAGTAGATCTCCTTCAGCTCCTACGTTATCAGATATTGCTTCTCCGTCATCTCTGATGTATGAATAGATAACACTAGTGTCGAAAGTAACAACATCATTAAAAGCTCTTTGAGTAATGTTAACATTACCACTATATCTCTGTTGTCCTGTTCCTTTAATAATACCCTCTTGGTCTAAATACCCTAAAGAA
The DNA here is from genome assembly GCF_048266025.1 of Joostella sp. Taxonomy (NCBI): domain Bacteria; kingdom Pseudomonadati; phylum Bacteroidota; class Flavobacteriia; order Flavobacteriales; family Flavobacteriaceae; genus Joostella; species Joostella sp. The sequence continues at coordinate 1,120,642 of NZ_JBLXAF010000001.1, forward strand.
AATCTATAGTTACCAGATTCCGATGCAGCTCCATATGAGAAGTCATGTTGCTGAGTGAATGCAGTTCTTAAAATTGATCCAAATGGATCTAACCTAGCTCCTAGGTCAGGGTTTGTATTTCCTACACTTGCAGCAATAGAAGGGTACTCATTTGCTTCAATTAAATCATATTCATTAGAAATATTACTGAATTGTACAGAGGTATTAAAACTTACCTGAGGTTTTCCTACTCTCCCTTTTTTAGTAGTTATTATAATCACCCCGTTTGCACCTCTAGAACCATATATGGCGGTAGCAGAAGCATCTTTCAATACATCCATACTAGCAATATCATTAGGGTTGATGAAACTTAATGGATTTCTTGCACTTTGTCTACCAAGACCAATGTCAGATCCTGCTCCACCACCTCCTCCAAGAGGAATTCCATCTACAACAACTAATGGGTCATTACCAGCTCTAATAGAAGATGTACCACGAATTCTAATGTTTGCAGCAGCTCCTGGCTCTCCGCTAGACTGTGTAATTTGTACCCCAGCAACTCGCCCTTGGATTAATTGATCTGGCGATGTTACAACTCCTTTGTTGAAATCTTTTGCTTTAACAGTTTCAACAGCACCGGTAGCATCTTGTTTTGTCGTTGTACCATAACCAATAACTACAACCTCATCTAAGGCTTGTGCGTCTTCTGTTAAAGTAGTGCTTACCGTAGACTGTCCGTTTACTGGAACCTCCTTAGAAGAGAAACCCACATAGCTAAAAACCAAAGTAGCATTAGCGCTTACATTGTCTAAGGTGTAATTTCCATCAAAATCGGTCTGTGTTCCATTAGATGTTCCCTTTACGAGAACATTAGCCCCAGGAAGGGGGCCAGTTGCGTCAGATACTGTCCCACTGACAGTCTGGGCTTGAACCATGCTAAAACATAAAAATGCCCCAACAAAGATCAAACCTTTGATTAAATTGTTCTTCATACAATTAAATTTTATAGTTCAAATAGTTAGCTTGTATCTAACACTGATTAAATCTTTACAACTAGGGTGTTCAGTTAGCTTGAAGTCGAAAAGAGATTATTAAAACAGTGTTAAATTATTATAATGTTATGTGAATATAAAAAAAATATAGCATAAAAAGTATTAGTTAATGTATTTTTTAGTCAATATTTTGTTAGATTAATAAATGTTATTTTTACTTATATTTTATTGATAAATAAAAGAGGCTGCTTAAAAAGTAGCCTCTTTTGTTTCTGTGAAAAAATGTATTGATGTTATGCTTTGTTCTGTGTTATTTTAAAAGCATCAACTTCAAACTTATTATTCTATTACTGTTTCTGTAGTTGTAATAGACCAAATAGCGTAACCGTTTGCTGGAGCTTCAAGTAATACTTCTCCATCTTCAGTTGTAACTGGAGTATATGTTGAATTAGAGGTGTAATCATATAGTACTGTATCTTTCCAATTACTTGTAACATTTCTGCGTTTTATGTTATCAGAAGTGTTTATGTATAGAATTAATCCAGGGTTTTCTGAAGTTCCTTTTCTTGTCATTATATATTCATCTGTGTCAACATATAAGATTTCTGTATCACCAATTGCTATACTGTTATGAATTGATATTAGCTGTTTTAATTGTTCAGTGAACTTTTCGTTTTCAATATCAGAATAAAAAATAGTTGGATAACCAGGGTGAGTTAAAATATAAGCATAAGCTGTTAGTTTATGGTCTGACATTATATAGTTATCTTCATTGCTATCCTTTTCAGTATCGTGGTTTGCTGTAAAAGTAACTGCCTTATCGGGGTAAGTTTGCCAAAGCATTTCTTCATTTAAATAATTTAAATCTTCAAAACGATCTAAAGCTTCTTCTAATTTGTAGAACGTAGAGAAATCGAAAGCACTACTACCAGTTTCTTCAATATATTTTTCTAAAACAGAAGCGCTTCCATCCCATAATTCTACTACTGAAAATCCACCAACCTCATCGATCCAAGCTTTTACAACCCATGGCTCGTATCCTAAAACATAATCAAAACGCCAACCATCAAAACCCATAGTGTTTTTATAATATTTTGCTACGGAATTATCTTGTTTCCATAGCCAATTTTGGACGTATTCTTGATTGTGATCTAAATTCTGTTCAGGGTAAAAAAGACTTCCATCATCATAATCGCTTGTGCTATTAGGGTAAAAATTCTCATAATTTCTATTAAACATTCCAGAGGCATTTCCGTGAGTTTCATCAAATAGTGTATAAGTATTTTTGTCTCTATATGGGTTGTATTCCTCGCCACCTCCAGAATTATGATTTATTACAATGTCTGCAATAACTTCAAGGTTATTATCATGTGCTTTTGAAATTAAGTTTTCTAGCTCTTCACGACTTCCAAATCTTGTTTCTACGGTTCCATGTTGTTCAAATTCACCGAAATCAAAATAATCAGAAGGATCATATCCCATAGAATACCCTCCAGATTGTCCTTTTGTAGCAACTGGAAGCCACAAACGATCTATACCGGCATCTGCCCAATCGGTTACTTTTTCACTTAAAATATTCCACCAATCTCCTTTTGGTTCTACATCCCAATAGAAAGCTTGGAGCATTACATCCGTTCCGCTATCATATTTTGAAAGGTCTAATGGTTTTACTTCACCAGTTTCTGGTAGTGTTGGCTCTGGGTCAACTGAAGAGCTGTCATCATCGCTGGAGCAAGATGATAATAAAAAAAAGCTTGTTGCAAATAAGTATAGAAGTTTGGTTTTCATAAGTTTTATTTTTGATTAAAATTTCTGTTGAGCAAACAAGGCGAAACAAACATAGAATATGAATATTTCGCCTTGCCTCATAAATAGATATACTATTAAATATTATTCAGTTACCTGACGAATAAATAGGTATCTACCATCTATATCATTGAACCAAACGTTATAGGTTCCAGCTGTTGCAGGAATATTTGGTCCTCCAATAGTTCCTTGTCCGCTAAGAGCTGTATCTGCTCCCCAGCTAGTTTCCCATTCATTATCAAGTCTAAATTTAGCTTCCCCATCTGTGATTGTAATTCCTTCGATATACCATATATGTGGGTCAAATGTAGATTTAATCATATCTTGATCTTCATCCCATCCACCTTCTGTAGCATCACCTAAAATACCGATACTACTATAGATAGGGGCAGCAGAGGCATCATATTTCTCCCAAGTGTACGTTAGATCTTCTTTGTTTATTGAAAAGCTATAGTAAGCATCTTCAGAAACTTTAAATGCAGATGGATCTCCTCCTAAAATCTCGTTATTACTTACATCTGTACCATCAAGCCCCCATTGTGGTTGCCATTCACCAAGTGTTTCTAGTAATTTAAACCCTTCAACATCTGCTCCTCCAGCAAAACGACCAGTAAAATAATATGCATTGTCATTTTCAGGATCTCTAAAAAGAGGAGTATTTGTGTTATCTGGGTTCCAACCAGCAGCAGTAGCATCTCCTACAAGATAAAACTGAGGTTTAAGCTCAATTGGTTCTGCACCATCTGTAGGCTCTACCAAAACTACATTTAAAGACAGTGTATCTGATAATTGTTCTACCAAATTAGATGTTTTGTCACCAACATAAGCTCTTACTCTAAAAAATAGATTTCCAGTGTTAGGTGCTTCCGTTTCTGGGTCGCTGTCTAAACCTGCATCTTCTGCTAGTGTAATCATGCTTTTAATAGTTACACCGTAGTTGGTTTCAGTTAAATCTGAAGCCAATACTGTAATTCCATCGAAAGTGTTATCTGCAGACGACTGTAATTCATATTTTACAGGTGTTGGAGCATCAAAATTGGCTGCATTCCAAACAAATCTTTCTGCTAAGTTATTTTCGTTCTCAGCTTCTAATTCATAAGAAGCTAATGGAGTATTTTCAAAAGATATTCCTTCAGGATCTGGTTTTGCTACGAAAGTGAATTCGTCATCATCAGAGCAAGCATTAAAACTTAATGTTGCTATAAAGGCAATCAGTAATAGTGATATTTTTTTCATCATGATTAGTTTTTATTAGTAACCAGTATTTTGAGTTAGGTTTGTATTGATTATTACGATATTACTAGGTAAAGGGAATAAGTCTCTGTAGCTATCTACACTTGTTCCGTTTTTAGCTCCACCTTTAAATGGCCATAAGTAGTTTCCACTAGTGAAGTATCCGAAACGAATTAAGTCAGATCTACGCTGTCCTTCCCAATACAATTCTCTTGCTCTTTCATCTAAGACAAAGTCTAAAGTAAGATCTCCTTGTGCGATGTTACTTGCATTAGCACGTGATCTTATTTCATTGATGTATGAAGTTGCTGTTGCTAAATCTCCACCAGAACCACCTTTTAAAGTAGCTTCAGCATAGTTTAAATAGATTTCTGCAACTCTAATTATAGGAAGGTCTGTGTCTACAAAATCTCCACCTTCATCGCTTCCAGCATTTCCTTGAGAATCGATGTTTTTAAATTTAGTTACCGCATAACCATCAGTAAATGTGTTTGCAATAGTATTGATTTCGTAAGATTGGCCGTCTGTATAAAACATTGCTCTCGCATCAGACCATTCAATTGGGTAACCATCATCATCACTATTTGTAATTGCAGTGTCAAATTTTTCTACAAGTGACTTTGTAGTTCTTAGACCTGCCCATCCACCATTTACACCAAATTCAGCAGGATCCATATCACCTCCAATGGCAGCATGTACAAGAAAAGTAGTACCTCCGTAAGTTCTGGATTGATTTCCATCAAAATTTAAAGCGAAAATGAATTCGTTTTGCGCACCATTTGTGTCGTTATCTGCTAAGAAAAGTTCATCATAAGCTGAGCCATTTCCGTTAGCATCAGTTGTATTTAATTTATATGAAGAGTTTATAGCTTTGTTAGCATAAGTAAGTGCTTCTGTATATTTAGCTTCTCCAATCCAAGTTTCTGCATTCAAATAAAGCTTCGATAATAATGCCCAAGCAGCAACACGATCTACACGACCATATTCATTAGCGCCACTTTCTTTAAGTGAAGTTTCAATTTCTGTTAATTCTGTTTCAATAAAATTGAAAATCTCTGCTCTTGTATTTTGTTCAGGCAAATCTGTAGAAACTACAGTTACAAGTGGAACATCACTATAAAAATCTATTAAGTTATAGTAAGCAAATGCTCTTAAAAATCTTGCTTCAGCAATAAAAGAAACAACTTCTTCACTTTCGTTTAAAGGCGTTACCTTTTCAATAAATGAATTACAGAAAGAAACCTCTTGTGCCAAACGATAATACATTGCCGTAGTGAAGTCATTACTTGCATTCCAAGTCATGGCGTGTAAGTTTGGTAATCCAGGATCTCCCCAACCAACTACAGCATTGTCTGTTGTTAATTCATTTAAACTAAAAAGCATTCTTGTATATTGTGAAGTACCTTCATCAATTCCAGTAATATCAGCATCTCCAGCAGGCCCTTCTTGTCCTGTTAGTGCTAAACTTGCATAAAGTTTGGCTAGTGCTCCTTTTGCTTCATCTGCATTAGCAAAAACATCTTCTTCTGTGAAACTGTCTGGATCGATTGGAGTTTGATTTAAATCGTCGTGACAAGAAACCATTAGGGATCCAGTTGCGAATAAAGCGATGAGTAATTTATATGTATTTTTCATTATTAACTCTTTTTAAAAATTAAGATTAACACCAAATACGAAAGATCTCGGTCTTGGGTAGAAGTTGTTGTCTATTCCTCCATCAATTTCAGGATCCAATCCATCATAATCTGTAAAAGTGGCTACATTCTGTACAGATCCGTAAAAACGAAGACTTGTACTAGGAATAGCATCTTGTAAAGTATATCCTAAAGTGATGTTGTCTATTTTAAAGAATGAGGCATCTTGTACATAATAATCACTTTGAAGGTTAGTTTCTGTAATAGTTTGGAAACCAGTATTAAAATAATCACTATGTAAATTTGTAAGGATGCTATTCTCTGTAGCTCTGTTTAAGTAACTCTTACTTGAAGCCATGTTATTGTAGGCATAGTTTCCAATATTAGCTCTTGTAACAATTGCTAAATCCCATTTTTTATAGTTTAAATTGGTGTTTAGTCCCATAATTACATCTGCATACGGGTCTTTGTATAAATAACGGTCGTCATCGTTTATTTGATTGTCACCATTTCTATCTACATAAGCACCTTCAATAGGTCTCCCATCTTCATTGTAAACTTGTTTGTATACCCAGTAACTAAAAGGAGAGTATCCTTCTTTGTGCAGTTGGATGTTATTTCCAGTTCCTCCGTTGATTCCACCAACTTCTACTTGACCAGGAAGATTAGTGATTTCATTATTGTTGTAAGATATGTTGTATCCGATACTCCAATTAAAATCATCCGTTTGAACAGGAACTACATTTAATTCGAATTCAATCCCTTTATTCTCCATATCTCCAATATTTTTGTCGATCCCATTAGAGAAGTTTGTAAATGGGTCTACAGTAACGAAGCTTATTAGGTCTTCGGTTTTCTTAAGATATGCATTTACAGAACCAGAGATTCTATTATTAAAAAATCCGTAATCAATCCCAACATTCAGAGTTCTTCCAATTTCCCAACGTAAGTCTTCATTGTACTCCTCTGGTCTGTATGTTTGGTAGAAACCATCTCCTAATTGGTAATTTGCATTGGTTCTACTAGCTGTATATTTGGTTAAGAAATTATAATCTCCTAAACCATTTACATTTCCAATTTCACCATAACCAACTCTTAATTTTAATTCGCTTATTGCTTCTGAATTTTCTAAGAAACTTTCGTTGTTTATATTCCAAGCAAGTGCTACAGATGGGAAGTATCCCCAACGATCGTCTGGATTTAATTTAGATGAAGCATCTGCTCTTAACGTAGCAGTTACTAAATATCTGTTATCATAATTGTAATTAAACCTTCCGAAGTAAGAAAGTAAAACACTTCTCCATTTATCAATTTTGATAGGATTGTTTCCTTCTTCTTCAGCTTCACTATCATAATTATAATTATCGTTTTCAAAACTCTGATAAGAATATCCAGCTACTGCATTTATAGTATGTACATCGATATCTTTTGAATACGTAGCATACGCATCAAATAACTTATTAGTAGCCTCGTTTGTGTAGTTTGAGTAAGATCCATTCCAGTCTAATTGTGAAGATGGCATTTGATCTGAAACAATTACTCTCCCGTGGCTATTAGTTTTATCCAATCCAACGTTTACTGTAGCCGTAAGGTCAGGGAAAAAGTGAAGTTTGTAATCAACTTTTGCATTTCCTATAAAACGTCTAACTTCTGCTGTATCATCTTTTAAGTTAACTAAAGCAACAGGGTTTGTCGGCGCTAAGCTATTCTGAACATTATCATTATTTAACCAAGTAAAATACCCTCCAAAAGGAGAATTCTCGTCATAAATAGCTTGTGTTGGGTCAAAATCTACAGAAGAACCAATAGCATCTTTATTAGCAAAAGTGTTTTCTGTATATGATCCTCTACCATTTAATTCAACTTTTAAATGATTATCTAAAAAAGATGGACGAAGGTTTATAGATCCTGTTGTTCTTTGGAAGTTGTCACCTTGTAAAACTCCATCTTGATCTGTATAACCAATAGAAGCTCTAACAGGCATAAATCCACCGATATTCCCTGTAGTACTTAAGTTATGCTCAAAACCAAAAGCATCATCGTAGATTTCTCTTTGCCAATCTGTATTGCTGTTTCCTAAACGACTAATTTCATCTGCAGTACCAACTTCGTTTATTAGCGTGCTAAATTCGTCAGCATTCATAACATCTACATAGTTTGTAGGTGTGTATAATGTTGTGGAACCAGTGTAGCTAAACTTAAAATCGTTTCCTTTTCCTTTTTTGGTAGTAATCATAATTACTCCATTTGCGGCTCTAGCACCATAAATTGCTGTAGAAGATGCATCTTTAAGAACCGTCATGCTTTCGATGTCATTCGGGTTAATAAAGTTTAACGGACTTCTAGAACCACCCGTGTTATCACCTGCAATCGGCACTCCATCAATTACGTATAATGGCGAGCTGTTTAAAGATAAAGATCCTTGTCCACGAATAACAATGTTTTGACCTTCTCCTGGAGCTCCACCGCCTGAGGTTACAGAAACCCCAGCAATTTTACCAGTAATTAGCTGTCCAGCAGTAACTACTGGCCCTTGGTTAAAGTCTTCCGTAGAAACCTGATCTACGGCTCCCGTAGCATCTTTCTTTCTTACAGAACCATAACCAATTACTACAACTTCGTCTAATTGTTGCGTGTCTTCAGTTAAAGTTACATTCATAGTAGCTCCAGAAACTGTTTTATCTAAAGGACTAAAACCGATGTATGAGAATTGAAGCGTAGTTCCATTTTCTGCTTCAATTGTGAACATACCATCAAAATCTGTAGTCGTTCCTGTAGTTGTTCCTTTTATGATAACATTTACTCCCGGGATGGGGGTATTTGTCGATGCGTCTGTAACGACTCCACTAACCGATTGCTGGGCAAAAATCCCTATCGGTATTAGGAACATTAGTAGATTTAATTTTTGAAATATTTTCATAAGAAATTGTAAAATAGTTTGATAATTGTTAGCTTATATTTTTACTTCTCGGTGTTAAAACTATGTAAAATTTGAGTAAAGAAAACGTTGGAGTAATTTTAGAGGGTCACGAAAACGTTTTAGTGTTGAGAACTTTTAATTTTTTAACAGAATACGAGATACAAAGGCTTTGATTTTACTATTCGTAATAATAAATAAGTATTATTATGAATCTTATAATTTTAATATGAATTGAAATCTTGATTAATATTAGAAAAGAGTAACTTTTGTTCGTATTTTTGTAGAAATACGATCACCCTAATTTGCCGCCATATTATGAAGAAAAAAATAACGATTAAAGAGATTGCTAGAGAGTTGGATGTTTCTATTTCAACAGTATCTAAAGCGATGAGTAATAGTTCGGAAATCAGTAAAGATACTATCGAAAAAGTACAAGCTTTTGCGAAACTCTATAATTACAAGCCAAATAATATTGCGCTAAGTCTTAAAAATAAAAAGACCAAGAATATTGCAGTTATTATTCCTGAAATTGTTCATCATTTCTTTACACTTATAATTAGTGGAATTGAGCAAAAAGCTAATGAGCTTGGTTATAATGTTATCGTTTGTTTGTCTAATGAGTCTTTTGATAAAGAGGTGATTAATATGGAAACGATGGCAAATGGTCAAATAGACGGATTTCTATTATCGCTTTCAAAAGAAACTTTACAGAAGAAAGATTTTCATCATTTACGAGAAGTTATAAATCAGGGGATGCCATTAGTGATGTTCGATAGAACTTCTGATGAAATCTACTGCGATAAAATTATAATAGACGATGCGCGTGCTTCTTATAATGCGATCCAACATTTAATTTATTCTGGTTGTCAACGGATTGCATTAATTACTACTGCAGATTATATTTCTATTGGTAAACTTCGTACACAAGGCTATGTAAATGCACTTTATGATGCTGGTATTGAGTTGGATGAAAACTTGATTGTAAAAATAGACAAGGCAGAGGAGTTGGATGAAAAAATAAAAGAGCTTTTTGATTCTGAAAAATTTGATGCCGTTTTTGGGGTAAACGAATTATATGCTGTCGTAGCAATGCGAGAAGCACACAACCGCGGATTAAAGATTCCTCAGGAGATGAGTTTTATTGGGTTTAGTGACGGAATTTTATCAAAATACTCATATCCAACACTTACAACTGTTATTCAACATGGTTTTGAAATGGGAGCGAAAGCAGCTAAAATGTTGATAGATAGATTGGAGAGTGATAATGACGAGTCTAGTTACAGAACAGAGGTTATAAAAACCTCCATTTTAGAAAGAGAATCTACGAAACCTATTTAGTAGTTTTCGTAGTATTTAAAGTTTAACATTAAGACTATTAGTTTCTTATCTGCTAAAATACTATCTTGCGACCATCAAAGTTTATATTTTTACTTCTCAATTTAAATTAAGCTTTGATAAGTCATAGCGCTTATCGTATAATAAACTAATAAGTTACGATAATGAAAAAGCGTATTTTAGGTTTCTGGGAAATCTGGAACATGAGTTTCGGTTTTCTAGGAATTCAATTTGGTTTTGCTCTTCAAGGAGGGTTTATGTCTCGTATTTTTCAGACACTAGGTGCTGAAAAAGATAGTATTCCACTCTTATGGATTGCAGCTCCTCTTACAGGATTAATAATACAACCCATAATAGGTTATTTAAGTGATAAAACTTGGCATCCCAAGCTAGGTCGTCGACGCCCATATTTTCTTATCGGTGCGATATTAAGTTCTATAGCCTTATTCCTAGTGCCGCATTCTCCTGCATTATGGATAGCAGCAGGATTCCTTTGGATTTTAGATGCATCTATTAATGTTAGTATGGAGCCTTTTAGAGCTTTAGTAGCGGATAAACTTCATGAGTCTCAACGTTCCTATGGTTTTGTTGTACAAACCTTAATTATAGGTATTGGTACTTGGGTGGCTAGTAATTTACCTTGGTTGGTTAATTATTTAGGTGTAAGTAATGAAGCTGCTCCAGGAGTTGTGCCTATGTCTGTTAAAGTGGCTTTTGCAATTGGAGCTTTTGTTTTTATTACTAGTATTCTTTATACCATTTTTACTACTGATGAATATCCGCCTGAAGATATGGAAGCTTTCAAAAAGATGAAGGCAGAAACTAAAGGTCATTTTATAAGAGATATTATTGAAAATATTGGGAATATGCCTCCTACCATGATAAAATTAGGAGTAATTCAGTTTTTTAGCTGGTTTGCCTTTTTTACCATGTGGAGTTTGGCAACCCCAGCACTTACAGAGCACGTGTACCATGCACCAGCTCCAATAGAAGCAGCATTCGATCTTCAAGATGTTGCACAACAAACAGCTTTTAATGTTGCAAATAAAAAATACCAAGATGCATCAGATAATGTAGGTTCCGCAATGGGAGTTTACGGACTCTCGTCCATGGTTTTTGCATTACTGCTTACTTTCTATGCATCTCGAAAACGAGTAAATCGTAAATACACACATATGGTTTCCCTAATTTTAGGGGGTGTCGGGTTTATTTCTATGTACTATATTCCAGATCCTTCCTATTTATATATAAGCTTTATTTTAGTTGGAATAGCATGGGGAAGTATCTTATCAATGCCATATGCTATGCTTTCAAGTTCTATAGACGCCAAGAAAATGGGTGTTTATATGGGACTCTTTAATATGTTTATTGTACTGCCGCAAATTATTGCCGCTTTAGGTGGAATTAATTATGCCTACAAATTCATAGGAGAGGAAACCATTAATTCAATGATTGTAGCTGGAATTTGCCTTATTCTAGCAGGCTTTGCAAATCTGCTCATTGTAAATAAAAAGGCAATAGCATATACAATAGATTAATACTTGGTTAGAGAGTATTAATTAGGATTACACTTTAAAACAATAAAAATGAATACAGAAAAAGGATTTATATTCGACTTAGACGGTGTTATTGTAGATACCGCTAAGTTTCACTTTTTAGCTTGGAAAAAAGCAGCCGCTACATTCAATTTTGAATTAACGCTAGAACATAACGAACAATTAAAAGGAGTAAGCAGAATCGACTCCTTAAAGAAAATATTAAACTGGGCTAATACATCGGTTTCTCAAGAGGAATTTGATGAGCTTGCAGCAAATAAAAATTCAGATTACTTAACCTATGTGGATAAAATGACCGAGGATGATATTTTACCTGGAGTCAGAGAAATACTAGCTGAAATTAAAGCAAATAATTTCCCCATTGCTTTGGGTTCGGCTAGTAAAAATGCCCCTAAAATATTACAGAAAGTAGGAATTATGGATTTGTTTGATGCTATTGTAGATGGAAATAGTGTTTCTAAAGCAAAGCCAGATCCAGAAGTATTTCTTATTGCTGCTGATAAAATAAACGTTGCGCCAGAAAAATGTGTAGTTTTTGAAGATGCAGAAGCAGGAATAGAAGCTGCAAATAGTGCAAAGATGATTTCTGTAGGTTTGGGCAACGAACAGAACTTAAAGGAAGCCGATTATAATTTCTCGAGCTTCACCGAAATAACATTCAATTTTTTAAAACAACTTCAACCTAAATAAAAATGAATCAGGATTATATTGTACCAAACGAATGGTCATTAATAGAAGAAGGATTTCAGGCAGCAAAAGTTAAGTCGTCTGAAAGTTTATTTAGTATCGGAAACGGAGCCATGGGGCAACGTGCAAATTTTGAAGAGTATTACTCAGGTGCTACTTTTCAAGGAAGTTATATTGCAGGTGTCTATTATCCAGATAAAACTCGTGTAGGGTGGTGGAAAAATGGATATCCAGAATATTTTGCTAAAGTACTTAATGCTCCAAATTGGATTGGAATAAACGTATTGGTAAACGGTGAGATGTTAGATTTAAATACCTGTAAATCGGTTGAAGGTTTTCGCAGAGAATTGAACATGCAAGAAGGGTGGCACAAACGTAGTTTTAAAGCCACACTTCCTAATAATATAGAAGTTGAAGTTACTGCAACACGTTTCTTAAGTTTAGAAATGGACGAAGTTGGAGCAATTAAATATGAAGTTACTCCTTTAAATAACGATGTAGAGATAACTTTCTTACCGTATGTAGATGGTGGGATTACTAATGAAGATACCAATTGGGATGATGCCTTTTGGGATGTGTATAATACAGGTACAGAAAATGATTTTGGATATGTGGTTTCTAAAACCAATAAAACCGAATATCATGTTTGTACTGGGATGATAAGTACTGTGTTTTTAAATGAAGATAAAATTGAAGTTGCTTCAGAAGAAAATATCGAACCTTTAAAAACCACTTTTACTTATAAAGTGCCTGCAAAAAAAGGCCAGACAGCTTCCATTGAAAAGATGGCAGGATATGTAACTTCCTTAAATCATAAAAAAGAAGATTTAGTAGCTGCTTCCAAATCGGTATTGAGTAAAGCTTCAAATTTAGGTTTCGATGCTTTATTGCAAACTCAGAAAGATGCTTGGGCTTCTATTTGGGAAATGGCAGATATTACTATCGATGGAGATGTAAAAGCTCAACAGGGAATTCGTTTTAATATTTTTCATTTAAATCAGACGTATTTAGGGAAAGATGCACGCCTTAATATTGGTCCAAAAGGATTTACTGGAGAGAAATATGGAGGGAGTACTTATTGGGATACCGAGGCCTATTGTATTCCTTTTTATATGACTACCAAAGACGACCAAGTAGCGAGAAACCTTTTAAAATATCGTTACAACCATTTAGGAAAAGCTATTGAGAATGCCGGAAAGTTAGGCTTTAAAAATGGAGCTGCCTTGTATCCAATGGTTACAATGAACGGAGAGGAAAGCCATAACGAATGGGAAATTACTTTTGAAGAAATTCACCGTAATGGATCTATGGTTTATGCTATTTATAATTACGTTCGTTATTCTGGAGATTACAGCTACATTCCAGAAATGGGATTAGAAGTAATGATTGCAATTGCACGTTTTTGGCATCAAAGAGCAAACTTTTCTAAGGATAAAAATAAGTATGTAATTTTAGGAGTTACAGGTCCAAATGAATATGAAAATAATGTAAATAACAACTGGTTTACAAACTACATCGCAAAATGGTGTATTGAGTATGCTACAGAAAATATAGAGAAAGTTAAGGCTGAATATGCTTCAGATTACGAGCGTATTATTGCCAAGGCAAATCTTTCTTCAGAAGAAATAAAACAATGGTTGGAAGTTGCTCAAAATATTTATTTCCCATATAGTGAGGAGCATCAGGTGTATTTGCAACAAGATGGTTTTTTAGATAAAGAATTGATTACTGTTGAAAATCTATCTAAAGAAGAACGTCCAATAAATCAGAAATGGTCTTGGGATCGTATTTTACGTTCTCCATATATAAAACAAGCCGATACATTACAAGGGTTTTACTTCTTCGAAGATCATTTTAGCAAAGAAGAATTGGAGCGCCATTTTGATTTTTATGAACCATTTACGGTACACGAATCTTCTTTATCGCCGTGTGTGCATAGTATTCAAGCTGCAGTTCTAAATAAAATGGAACAGGCTTATAATTTCTATTTACGTACCTCACGTTTAGATTTGGATGACTATAACAAAGAAGTTCACGAAGGGCTACATATCACTTCGATGGCTGGAACATGGATGAGTATTGTTGAAGGTTTCGGAGGAATGCGTGTTAAAGATGGAAAACTGACATTCGAGACTAGAATTCCGAAGCAGTGGAAAGCATTTTCTTTTAAAGTGAATTTTAGGGGAAGTATTGTAAAAGTAAACGTTTCTCATGCTGAAACTACATTTAGAGTTGATGGTGATAAGGATTTAAAAATTAAATTGAATGGAGAAGAAGTTGTTGTAAAAGCAACTTCGAAAGTAGCTTAATATGAAAAAGATAATTATAAATATTTGTGTTCTTTTATTAGCAGTGGGAAGCCTTTCTGCGCAGGAGTTAAAATCACCAAATGGAAATTTCTCTATGGATTTTTCTCTGCTGAAAGATGGTACTCCAACATACAAACTTACCTATAAAGGAAAAGCAATCATCAAAGAAAGTAAACTTGGTTTTGAGTTGAAAGATGATGATACGTCGTTACTTAATGGTTTTTCTGTTGAAGACACACAGACTAGTACTTTTAATGAAACTTGGAAACCAGTTTGGGGAGAAGTTTCAGAAATTAAAAATCATTATAATGAATTAGCAGTTACATTAAATCAGAAATCGACGGATAGAAAGATGACAATTCGCTTTCGTTTATTTGATGATGGTTTAGGTTTCCGTTATGAGTTTCCGAAGCAGAAAAATTTAGTGTATTTCGTAATCAAAGAAGAACGTACGCAGTTTGCAATGGCTGGAGATCATACAGCATTTTGGATTCCTGGAGATTATGATACGCAAGAGTATGATTATACAGAATCTAAGTTGTCTGAAATACGTGGGAAAATGGATCAAGCGATTACGCCAAATGCTTCGCAGCAACCATTTTCGAAAACAGGTGTACAGACTTCTTTAATGATGAAAACGGAAGATGGATTGTATATAAACTTGCATGAGGCAGCTTTGATAAACTATTCTGCTATGCATCTTAATTTGGATGATAAAAGCATGGTTTTCCAATCTTGGTTAACACCAGATGCAAATGGTGATAAAGGGTATTTGCAAGCGCCATTCAATACGCCTTGGAGAACAATTATTGCTAGCGATGATGCCCGAGATATCTTGGCTTCAAAAATGACATATAATTTAAATGAACCTTCTAAAATAGAAGATACTTCTTGGATAAAGCCAGTAAAATATGTTGGTGTTTGGTGGGAAATGATTACAGGGAAAAGTTCTTGGTCTTATACAAACGATTTTCCTTCTATAAAGTTAGGAGAAACCGACTATTCTATAGCTACTCCTAGCGGTACGCATGGAGCGACTACAGCAAATGTTAAGAAATATATCGACTTTGCTGCAGAAAATGGCTTTGATGCTGTTTTAGTGGAAGGCTGGAATGTAGGATGGGAAGATTGGTTTGGAAAATCTAAAGATTATGTATTTGATTTCGTAACGCCTTATCCAGATTTCAATGTGGAAGAGATTCATAGTTACGCTAAATCTAAAGGTGTTAAAATGATGATGCATCATGAAACTTCTAGTTCTGTTCGTAATTACGAGCGACATATGGATGCAGCGTATAAATTTATGAACGATAACGGATATACTTCTGTAAAGAGTGGTTATGTAGGTGATATTTTACCGAGAGGTGAAAATCATTATAATCAGTGGATTGTAAATCATTATCAATATGCATTAGAAAAAGCAGCCGATTATAAAATAATGGTAAATGCTCATGAAGCAGTACGTCCAACGGGAGTTGCAAGAACATACCCGAATTTAATTGGAAATGAATCGGCGAGAGGAACAGAATACCAAGCTTTTGGAGGTTCTAAGCCAAATCATGTTACGGTATTGCCATTTACACGTTTAATTGGTGGCCCGATGGATTATACCCCAGGGATTTTCGAAATGGATATCAGTAAAATGAATCCAGACAATCACTCGCATTTAAATGCAACTATTGCCAATCAGTTGGCGCTATATGTAACTATGTATAGTCCGTTGCAAATGGCGGCAGATATTCCAGAGAATTACAATCGCTTTCCAGATGCTTTTCAGTTTATAAAAGATGTTGCTGTAGATTGGGATGATAGTAAGTATTTGGAAGCTGAGCCAGGTAAATACGTTACTGTAGCACGTAAAGCGAAAGGAACTAATAATTGGTTTGTTGGTAATGCAAATGGATTGGAGAAACGTACTTCAGAAATTAAACTAGACTTTTTAGATACAGGTAAAAAGTACGAAGCTATAATTTATACAGATGCTAAAGATGCGCATTATAAAACCAATCCGCAGGCATATAAAATCACAAAACAAACGGTTACTAATAAAACTAAATTGACTATCGATTCTGCTCCTGGAGGAGGATTTGCAATTAGTATTATTGAAAAATAAATTAAAAAGCATCCGTAAGAAAGAATCATGAATACCCATAAATCAATTTAATTATGAAAAGACGATACATTCAGTTTATGGTGGCGCTTTTAATTTTTAGCGGTTTTACTGCTGAAGCGCAAATCAAGAAAATAGAACCTCCATTTTGGTGGAGTGGAATGCAGAAAAGTGAAGTTCAATTAATGGTTTATGGAGATGATATTTCTTCATTAGAACCAGAAATTGATGGTTTGGAGATTAAAGAGGTGAAAAAAACTGAAAACCCAAACTATCTGTTTATAACTATTGAAACAAAAGGTGTTTCAGCAAAAAACTACACCATCAATTTTAAGAAAGATGGGAAAGTAGTTTCTAAGCAAGCGTATGAGATAAAATCAAGGAAAGAAAATTCAGCTAATAGAAAAGGGTTTGATTCTTCGGATATGATTTACTTGCTTATGCCAGATCGTTTTGCAAATGGTAATCCTAAAAACGATAGTAATTCAGCATTAAAAGAAAAAGCGAATAGAGAGTTACAAGGTGGACGCCATGGAGGAGATATCCAAGGAATTATAGATCATTTAGATTATATCGAAGACTTGGGGGCTACTGCTATTTGGAGCACGCCATTGGGAGAAGATGACGATGAGGTATATTCTTACCATACCTACGCGCAAAGTGATGTTTATAAAATTGATGCCCGATACGGAACGAATGAAGATTATAAAAGATTAGCTAGTGAAATGCATAAAAAAGACATGAAACTAATCATGGATTATGTTGTTAATCATTGGGGAGCGGAGCATTGGATGGTTAAAGATTTACCAACTTACGATTGGATCAATCAGTTTCCAGGTTATGCGCAGACTAATTATAGAATGAGCACACAAATGGATCCAAATGCTTCTGAAATTGATTTTAAGATGTGTATGGATGGGTGGTTTGTAAAATCGATGCCCGATTTAAATCAGAACAATCCATTGGTTTTAAATTATCTTATTCAGAATGCTATTTGGTGGATTGAATATGCAGATTTAGATGGGTTTCGTGTAGATACATATTCGTATAATGATAAAGAAGGGGTAGCAACTTGGACCAAAGCGATTATGGATGAGTATCCAAATTTTAACATCGTTGGAGAGATATGGATGCACGACCAAGCGCAAATTGCATATTGGCAAAAGGATAGTAAAGTAGGTGCTATTCAAAACTACAACTCGCATTTACCAAGTGTAATGGATTTTACATTGCACGATGCTGTAACAGCTGTTTTTAATGAAGAGAATCCTTCTTGGGATAAAGGAACAATCCAGTTGTATGATAATTTTGTTAATGACTTTCTATATCCTGATATCGATAATATCCTTGTTTTTGCTGAAAATCATGATACAGGAAGAATCAATGAAATTTATAACAATATTGAAGATTATAAATTAGTAATGACATTGATGGCTACCGTTCGTGGGATTCCACAACTTTATTACGGCTCTGAAATAGGAATGAAAGGTGATAAAGGAAAAGGTGATGGCGATATCCGTAGAGATTTTCCTGGAGGATGGGAAGGTGATACAAATAATGCTTTTTCAAAGGAAACAAGAACAGACACGCAAAATGCATATTTTAATTTCACCTCAAAACTTTTCAATTGGAGAAAGAATAAAACGGTTATTCATTCAGGAAAAACTACACAATATATCCCACAGGACGAGGTGTATGTTTACTTCCGTAGTGATGAAAATGATACTGTTATGGTGGTAATTAATAACAGTAAAGATGTGCGTACGTTAGATTTAAGCCGTTTTAAAGAGAATTTAAAAGATGTCACAACTGGTAAAGATATTATTTCTGAAAAGAGTTTATCACTAGAAAACACACTAGAAATAGCAGGAAAATCTAGTTATATAATCGAAGTGAAGTAGGGGTGATTATTGAATAAGGATAAAATTCATAAAATGATAAAGCTAAAAAATGCCATCCTTTGTGTAATCTTATTATCTTTAGTAGGCGCTTGTAGCAATACTAAAAAAATGGAGAATAAAAAGGAAAAACAGTATTCAAAAATTGCAATATACCAAGTGTTTACGCGCTTGTTTGGAAACACTAATACCACCAATAAACCTTGGGGAACCATTGAAGAGAATGGTGTTGGAAAGTTTGCCGATTTTACAGATAAAGCTTTAGAAGAAATTAAAGAATTAGGGGTTACCCATATTTGGTATACGGGAGTTCCACACCATGCTTTGGTGAATGATTATACAGCCTACGGAATCTCTAATGACGATCCTGAAGTGGTGAAAGGGCGTGCTGGTTCGCCTTATGCTGTTAAAGATTATTACAATGTAAATCCAGATTTAGCTACAGATCCTGCAAACCGCTTGGAGGAGTTTAAGCAGCTTATAGATAGATCTCACAAGCATAAATTAAAGGTTATTATAGATATTGTTCCCAATCATGTGGCTCGAAATTATGAGGGGATTACCAATCCTGAAGGCGTGGAGAGTTTTGGTGCTTCAGATGATGTTTCGGTAGCTTATAATAAAGACAACAGTTTTTATTACAATCCCGGGGAAGCCTTTTCTTTACCAGATTGGAAGGATGGATATTCGCCTTTAGGAGGAGAAGAAAATGCTTTGATTGACGGTAAATTCGATGAAAATCCTGCAAAATGGACAGGGAACGGATCTCGAGCTTCCAAACCAGACCAGAATGATTGGTATGAAACGGTGAAAGTAAATTATGGAGTTTCTCCAGATGGTCACCGAGATTTTGATACCCTTCCAGAGAATTTTAATCAGGAATCGTATAAAAAACATTTTGAGTTTTGGCAAGATAAAGAGGTGCCAGCTTCATGGATAAAATTTCGCGATATTGCCTTGTATTGGATTGATTATGGAGTAGATGGTTTCCGTTATGATATGGCAGAGATGGTGCCTGTAGAATTTTGGAGTTATATGAATTCTGCCATCAAAATGAAAAATCCAGATGCATTTTTAATGGCCGAAGTTTATAATCCAGATCGCTATAGAGATTATTTGCACTTAGGAAAAATGGATTATTTGTATGATAAGGTAGATATGTACGATTCGTTAAAGCATATTATGAAGGGCTACGGGTGGACAGATCATATTCCTGTGGTGCGAAATAAGTTTAACGATATAGAGCATAATATGCTTTATTTCCTAGAGAATCATGACGAACAACGTATTGCGAGTCCAGAGTTTGTAGGGAATGCAGAAACTGCTAAACCAGCGATGACAATGTTGGCAACAATAGGAACATCGCCTTTAATGATTTATTTCGGACAAGAAGTAGGGGAGCCAGGAGCAGAAAATGCTGGTTTTGGTAATCCGAGTAGGACTTCTATCTTCGATTATATTGGTGTTCCAACGCATCAAAGGTGGATGAATGGCGGTAAGTTTGATGGCGGACAATCTACAGCTGAGGAAAAAGAACTAAGAGACTTTTATAAGCGTCTGCTTAATGTTGCAATTAGTAATGAAGCCTTAACTGGCGAGAGCAGAGAGATACATTATTATAATAAAGACCATACTGAGAATTACGATCACCGAGTGTTTTCTTTTGTTAGATCTTCAGAAGATCAGAAGCTAATTGTTGTGTCTAATTTTGATACAGATGTTTCTCATGAGTTTGAGTTACGTATTCCTAAAGATATCATCTCTAAGTGGAATTTATCAGAAGAGGAATATGAGCTAAATGACCTTTTATATCAGCAGAAAGGAAAGTTAATATTAAAAAATGGTGAAGGTTTTATAAAGGTATCTCTTGCTCCATTAGAATCATTTATTTTTGAGCTTTCAATAAATGAATAGCGATAAAAATGATAAAAAAAGGATTGATTTTTGGTACACTTCTGGTACTTTTTCAAAGTTATAGTCAAATGGAAGAACCTATAGTTATAGGGCATCGTGGTGCGAAAGGACATATAGTTGAGAATAGTTTGCCTTCTATTGAGAAAGGAATAGAACTAGGCTCTGATGCTATAGAAATTGATGTTTTTAAAATAGCAGACGGTTCTGTAGTTGTATTTCATGATGATACCTTAGACCGATTAACAGAAGCTACTGGGGCTATAGAAAAGTACACAAAGTCTACGCTAGATGAAGTGCTTTTAGAAGGAGGAGTGAAAATTCCAACTTTAGAAGAGGTTTTAGATTTAATAGACAAGAGAGCGGTGCTTAATATAGAACTTAAAGGAGCTGGTACTGCTACACCAGTTTATAAGATCATGAAAAAGTACATGGCTGATCAAGGATGGAAGAAAGAAGACTTTATTATTTCTAGTTTTAAATGGGACGAATTGGAGGAAATGCGAGGTCTAGACAACGAAATTCCTATTGGAGTTCTCACCAGTAAAGATATGATCGGTGCTATGGAAGAAGCTAAAAAAATAAATGCCGTAGCGATACATCCTCATTTTAAAGCATTAACAAAAGAAAATGTAGCGGAAGCACAAAAGGAAGGATTTAAGATTTATACATGGACGGTAAATACTCCTGAGGATATAAAATTAGTAAAGTCGTTATATGTAGATGGTGTTATTACGGATTACCCTGAGCGCGTAAATTAAAGAGCAACATATTTCTATAATTGTTCGTGAACTAACTAACTAAAAGTTTCCATATAACTCAACTTTTAACTACATTTGTTTGAATATAACAACAAATAAGCTGTATGAAACCAAAATTTGAGGTGGTTTTTCTTGAACAAGCTATAGACTTTATATCCAAATTGGATGCTAAGGCGAAAAAGAAAATCTACTTCAATTTGGATAAAGCGAAACTCGAAAATAATCCTAAACTGTTTAAGAAGCTAACAAACGATATTTGGGAGTTTAGAACAATCTATCAAGGAGTTCAATACAGACTTTTTGCTTTTTGGGATAAAACAGACCATACTGAAACACTTGTGTTATCAACACATGGAATGATAAAGAAGGTGAGTAAGGTTCCAAAATCGGAAATTGAGAAAGCATTGAAGATAAGAGCTAAATATTTTGATGACTAAACTTAAAGTTATGGCAACAAAAAATAAGAAAATTAAAATGATGACACTTGACCAAATGAAGGACAAGGACATTGGAGAAATTGGAACACCAGAGAGAGATAAATACGAATTTGACTTGCGAATGGAAGTTCTTGGAGAAATGATAAAGTCTGTGCGTAAAGAGCGGAATTTAACGCAAGAACAACTTGGAGAATTGATAGGAGTACAGAAATCACAAATCTCCAAACTGGAAAGAAATACTAAAAATGTAACTATAGAAACGATTTTAAAGGTATTTAAAGCGTTGGAAGCAAATGTTAGATTTAGCGTGGAAATGAACGAATCTGAATTTAAAGTAGCATAATCTAACTAGCAGACATATAATAAGACTATCTAAAACCATCTTTTTAAATTTAAATAGATGGTTTTTCATTTTTGTGTATTTTTGAATAATCCCCCTCTACAATAAATTAGTATTCAATGAAAAAAGCGCTTGTATTATTACTGGTGAATGTAGCGGGAATCATAATTATTTCAGCACAAGAACGTTTTTTAAGTCTTCAGTCCAAAGACAGCATAAATGGTTCTCCTAGATATAAAACTAGTTTAGGGGCTAATTTAAAGTTGAATGGGTATTTTGATATTTTTGGAGGACTTCAAGATAGTGAGACTTTTAATATTGGAAATATTAATGTTTTTGGAACTGATGATTCCAAGAGCCTTAAAGTCGATATGTATCAAACTCAGATAAAATGGGAAACTAGCGTTGTTTTAAAAGATGGGAAGAAGATAAGTGCTGTAATAGAAACCGATTTCTGGGGTGGAGATGGACATATCCGATTAAGAAAGGCGTATGTAGAAACTGAGCATTGGCAAATTGGTCAGAATTGGAATAACTTCGGCGATGAGGTTTTATGGCCAGATATTATGGAATGGGAAGGACCTCCATCTGGGATATGGCTTAGAACGCCACACGTAAAATATAAGAATACACTTCGGAATGAGAATTTTATATATGAGATTAGTTTAGAGGCGCCAATGACCGATTATGAGCGCTTCCCAGATATAGAACCCTATGTAGAAGAAGCTACTCAGTTCACACCAGATCTTACTTTTGCAATGAAATACGAGAAGCCTTGGGGGCATATCAGACTGTCTTCCGTTTATAGACATATACGCTACAAACTGGATGGAAATGAAGATAGTTTTTTTGGTTACGGGTTTAGTCTTTCAGGGATATATAGCGCTGTAGAATCGAAAAATAACTTTCAGTATCAATTTGTTTCAGGAAAAGGAATTACCGCCTATATGACTACTATAGCAGGTCAAGGTTATGATGGTTACCCTACCGTTAATGATGATTTTAACGCGACTCCAGCTTTAGGAGGGTGGTCTTCTTACGAGTATTATTTTGCTCCAAAATGGCACAGTAGCTTTGTGCTAGGATATACTCAATATTATACAGATAATATGGAACGCTATATTGTTACCGATGAAATTGATTCAGGGGAATTGTTTTTAGACGGAGATGTAAAGAATTACCATTATTATGGAATTGTAAACCTTATGTTCGATCCATATGAGCGAATGACCGTTGGAGTGGAATTAGATTATGGAGTGAAAACCTTAGATGCACAAGGGCATTTAAACAATGTTTTTGTAGACGATAGCAAAACCCGAGATGCCATGCGGATAAGCTTCGGATTCATGTTTTATTTTTAATGCTTTAGTTTAATGATTAGATGTTTACTTTATACGTTTACATCTTAACAGCTACATTATTAGTGTCTTAAAGGGAGCATTTATTATTTAGATTAATGTGTTGGATAATAGAATTAGCTTGTTATGTGTCACAGAGTAGGTGGTCAATGAGTATATTGAGAAATATTTAATGTAATTCAACGAATTATTTTTTTACTCATAGTAAATATGTTATATTTGAAGCGAGTTTTAAGAAGTTTTTAATATAAAATATTAATTTTCTTGAAGTTGAGCCCTAAATGTAACTTATTAACCAATGAAGAAACTATTACTATGGTTATGTTTTTTTATTACCAACTTCTCCTTTTCAAATCATATTGAAAGAGGCACAATAGTTTATGGAGATACAGTTTCAAAAAGAGCAATACCGAAATCAATAATCAATACATATAATAATGCCTCATCTTCATTTTTAGGAAAACTAGAGGCTAAATTTCCTAGTACTAATCATACTAATAAAGAGCTAAGGCTTAATGATGAGCCTGAGTTTAATTGGGGGTATATTTCAGCTAATTATAAGACTAAAGATTCTGTTAATGCCCAAAGAAAGTTAGCTTCAGCTTCTTTTCAAGAGATTGAAGAAGGCGGTTTGTGGGTGGAGGAGTTTGGTAATGAAGATATTGTAGCCTTGCCAGTAGGAGTTAAAAGTTTCTTGGGTAATGTAGAGTATGCTATTGGGGTGGTAAAAGCAGAGATAACCCCTCAATTTACACGCCTCACAGTTTATGCAAGAGTGACAATCCCTCAAAGTAATAAGGAAGGAGCGCCTATAAAGTTGTTCTTTGGTGCTGATGACGTAAAATTATCACACCAGGGTGGAATTGTAGGGGATGCTAAATTAGTCCTTTTGGGAGATGTGCCAATTCCATTCAATGGAGGGAACTGGTTAGTGAATTTCCGTGGAGGCTTAGATATGAAAACGGGTGTTACTACAGATTTAACCTATGCCACCATCAACTGTGATGGTATAAAAGATATTTCACTAAACGGATTTGTTCAATTTTCTCGTCAATATATTCTTCCTGTCCTGCCGAATGGGCAAGTGGATGGATCCTCAGACAATCGTGTTCAGGCAGACTTTAATGTTACCGTGGAAGACTGGAATGATCTTTTGGTAGACGTTTCCTTGCAGCCATTTACAAGGTCTAAAATGAGAAACGGTAAGGACTATAATGGGAATTTCCTTTTTTACGTAAACAATGCAGTATTGGATTTTAGTGATCTTAGGAATTCTCCGAATGTATGGTTTCCAGAATATTATGGTGAAAAGGGGTTGTTGATGCCTAATCCAAGTACATGGCGAGGGGTTTTTATTGAGACTATTGATGTACGGCTACCTACAGAATTTAAAACTCAGGAATCAATATCCGCCCAGCAAAGAGTGGGTTTTGGTGCTCATAATATGATCATAGATTCTTATGGACTTTCGGGAACTTTTTATGCCGATCATCTGTTTCAAATGGATGAAGGGAGAACCAATGAGCAAAGTGCTTGGGCGTATTCTTTGGACCATATAGAGGTCAGTTTGGCAGCAAACCAATTCGTAGGAGCAGAAATGGACGGGCGTATTCTGATGCCCGTCTCCAAAGAAACCAATGAAAATGGCACAGTAGGACTTAGGTATTTAGGTCTTATCACCGAGGAAGAGTATATGCTTCAAGTGGCTACAGATTCGGTTGTGGATTTCAATTTGTGGAAAGCTAAAGGGCAGCTATTTCCAAATAGTGGCATAGAATTAAGAGTAGCAGATGGAAAATTCCGCCCGAAGGCTATTCTAAATGGACGCATTGCTATTTCCGCGAGCCAAAAGGAAACCATAGTAAATGAAGGGAAACCTGCTCCCACAGAGCAAGATTCTACTGCGATGGTTCAGTTTAAAGGCATAGAGTTTCAAAATTTTGTACTACAAACAGAAAGTCCGGTGCTCTCCATTGAATACTTGGGTTATAAAGACGAGGTTAAGTTCGGAAATTTTCCAGTATCTATATCGGATATTGAATTAATGGCTCCTCCAAATTCTAATGGGGCAGCACTTTGGTTTGACCTTAATATAAACTTAATGGATGGAGCGGGGTTTGGAGGCTCTACTAGACTTGGGATTTTGTCAGTAAATGAAGAAATAAGTTATCAACAGCGTTGGCAATATGACGGGTTGGATTTTAAAACTATAGCTGTCTCTGCTAATATGGGTGCTTTTGCATTTAATGGATCCCTAACGATTATGGATAATGACCCGGAATATGGGGATGGTTTTGCGGGTGATCTTAAAGCAACTTTTAAAGGTACGGCCGGTGTAGAAGTAAGTGCCAAGGGAATTTTTGGAAGGGTGGACGGATATCGCTATTGGTACTTTGATGCAAGTGTAAATAATTTGGCTCCACCTGGAACCCCGGGATTGATAATCCCAAAAGGGTTTGCCGGAGGGGCGTATTACAAAATGAAGCGCAGGGGGTTTGGTTCCGATTTTTCACCTTCAGGACTCTCTTATGTGCCGAATAGAAACCAAGGTCTTGGTGTAAAGGCGATGATGATGTGTTCCATTGCAGCCAGCAATGTAGTGGATGCAGGTGCTGGATTCGAAATACTTTTTAATAAACATGGAGGTGTCTCCCGTATGGGATTTTTTGGACAGGCTAAATTCATGGCAGATTTACCTCTTGGGGATGACATCAATGCACTTATGGATAAAGTGAAAGAAAATGCTCCCTCTTTGGATGATTTTATAAACATTGACCCGAATTCCTCCATAGCAAAAGTAGGCAAGCCATTTCTTCAAAAGGCGGATATGAGTTTCCCTAATATCAGTACCGAGATTGGCGTGGAAGCGAGTTTGGGTATCGAGTACGATTTTCAGAATGCAACTTTACATGGTGAGTTAGATGTCTATGTAAATGTTGCAGGGGGAGTAGTACAAGGTCGTGCAAGCCGAGGAAGAGCTGGTTGGGCTGTATATCACTCATCACCTCAGGAATGGTATCTCCATGCAGGAACCCCAACAGATAGGCTAGGTTTGTATATTGGAGTCGGTCCCATAAGGGCAAAATCAGGTGGTTATTTTATGATTGGCGACAAGATTCCAGGGAGTCCGCCACCACCGCCAGAGGTTGCAGCAATTCTTAAAGAAGACGTACAGAGCCTTGACTATATGAGAGACTTGAATGCCCTTGGCGATGGACGTGGCTTTGCCTATGGATCGGATTTTTCCGTGGATACTGGGGATTTAAATTTCTTGATACTCTATGCTAGTTTTAAAGCTGGTGCAGGTTTTGATATTATGTTGAAGGACTATGGAAATACTGCTTGTGCTAACCGTGGCGGCGATCAGATTGGAATAGATGGTTGGTATGCCAACGGCCAGGCCTATGCATTTCTTCAGGGGGAGTTGGGAATTAATGTGAAATTATTTTTTGCAAGGAAAAAAATACCAATTATAAAGGGTGCTGCTGCTGTATTATTGCAAGCGAAAGCACCAAACCCTGTTTGGATGAAAGGCTATGTGGCTGGGGATTACAATTTACTTGGAGGTTTGATTAAAGGGAATTTCCGTTTTAAACTTACTATTGGGGAAGAATGTGAACTCATGAATGCTTCACCCTTAGGCGGAATGAAAATTATTGCTGATGTAACCCCTTCAGACGGAGGTAAAGATATTGATGTGTTTGCTGCCCCGCAGGCTACTTTTTCAATGAAAGTAAATGAACCTATTGTAATTCCTGAAGATGATGGCGATAAAACATATAAGATTATTGTTGAAAAATTCAGGATTTTACATAATGGAAAGGAAATTCCTGGGGAAATAAAATGGGGCTTAAACGGTGATAGGGGTACTTTTATGTCCTCTGATATCTTGCCTCCGCATCAACCGATGAAAGTGGAGGTAGAAGTGAGTTTTCAGGAATACGTAAACGGAAGTTACAAACCAATTATAGTTGACGGCAAAAAGGCGATAGAGACAGAAGTACGAAATTTTACAACAGGTGAGGCACCGACTTTTATACCACTACATAATATTCAATATTCATATCCAGTGGTAGAGCAAAAGTATTTTTTGCAGAACGAATATAAAAAAGGGTACATACAATTAGAGCGGGGACAGGATTACCTCTTTGATTTGGCGGAATGGGAAACTGCGGTAAAGGTCTTTGACGAGACGGGAAGCGAATCAAAAGTACAGTTCAATTACGATACAGCCAATAATAAGGTTTTTTATGATTTCCCGAAAGTGGCCAATGACAGGAAACTGAAGATGGTCATTGTAAGTTCCACAAAATCTCAAAGTTCTACAGGAGAAACTTCAAGATATCGTGCGAAAGATGTAGGTGACGGTAACGACGTAGAAATACGCCAAAATGTGGCCGAAAGTGTTATAAAAGAGGGTGAGATAGAGCGGTTAAGTTATGAATTTAAAAGCAGCAAATTTGACACTTTTAAAGATAAAATAAATGATATCAATACGGTAAACCAAAACTGGGGGAAAATTTATTCGGATGTGATTTTCTTGGCAAACAGAATCCAAAGTGATGAGACCTTTGACTTGGCAGAACTCACTGGAAATGAATTTACCGATAACAAACCTTTGGTAAATGTAAGAGCAACTCTTGCTGACGATTATTTTAAAAAGGATATTAATCCTCCCTTATACAGCAAATATCCTATTGGCGGGAAGTATAGGTTAAAGAATAGGGAAGAAAGTGAGTATGGGACACCACCAAGTAGAGCGGTTCCTATATTATCTCATTATTTAACAAGTGTACAATATGGTACCGATCAGGGTTGGAAATTGACCAACTTTCCGTATTTCTATAATCTACCGCTTGTGTACAAGCAGGACTGGGTGGACCTGCGTTCCCAAGTGTTGAACGATAAGGTAAATGGGAATATACAATCTTTTAGCTTTTTAGATGAAGATTATTATTTTATACGTTATGGGAAGTACACTATCAATATGCAATATGTGCTGCCTGGAGACATCCAAGGGACTAGCATAGAATACGATTTTAAAAACAACAACAGGTTTAGGTAAAGAAATTTTTCAAGGTAAACGTGCAGCCTTGATAAACAGATGGACAAATGCACAAAATTGATGAATAGCAATTTAAATTTTAAAACAATGAAAAAAGTAATGTTTTTAGTAATGGTGGCAATAATGCCATTTGTAGCCTGTAGTAGTGATGATGATAATGGGGGACAAGATGAAATTATTGGAAAGTGGAGAGAAGTAAAAAGTATTGGTAAAGAGTATGTAGAAGGAGAATTGGTCAGTACAGAAGAGGTAACAGCTACCGATGAAGATTATTCTGAAGTCGAATATAAAGCTGATGGGACTTTTACTGAATTTTATTCAGAATCCTATACTTCAGGAGGGGAAAAAGTAGTAGAAATAAGTACTGATGGTGGTACTTATGAAGTTTCAGGTGATAAAATCATTACAGTTTATTCTCCAGACGAAAATGGTGAGAATGGTGGATCATTTGAAACTCAATTTTCCATTTCAGGAGATATACTTACCACTTTTTCAGTTGATGAAGGAGTAGATTATGAAGGTAAAAGTTACAGAGAAGAGTATACTACAGAATTTCAAAAGCTTTAGTGTTTAGATTCAAACTTATCAGAGATTTTAATGCTTCTAAGTTATACATATTCAAATAGAACGATATTATTCAGTTTGCTAGGGTTTTTGTTCGTGTCCATATTACAGGCACAATATGCCCCAGCGCAGGCAGATACTTCTGCCGTTCAATTAAAGGCACGTTTCCAACAGGACAAAATACTGTTGCGGTGGGCAGTGGACAGGCCTTTGGAATGGCAAAAAGCCAATAATTATGGTTTTTATTTGGATAAGTACGTGTTTAAAAGAAACGGGGTTAGGGTTGAGTCTTTGGAAAAAGTAAACCCTACCCCCATTTTTATCAAAGCCGATCCCGTTGAGGCATGGGAGCAAATCGTGGCAGAAGACGATTATGCCGCCGTTATTGCTCAGGCGCTTTATGGCGAAGGTTTTGAAGTGGAAGGCACAAATCAAGGTGCTATCGCCCAAATTGTAAATACTGCACAAGAAATTGAGCAACGGTTCTCTTTCGGTCTCTATGCAGCTGATATGAATTTTGAAGCTGCTGTAAAAGCAGGATGGGGTTTTGTGGATTCCGAAGTACAACCGGGGGTAGAATATATTTATCAGGTAAGAACCGCCATCCCAAAAGAAATGGCCACCGTTAAAAGTGCATCCGTTTTGGCGAGCATCGATAAATACGAGGAGCTCCCACAGCCCATGGGTTTACATGGCGTTTGGAGCGATAAAAATGTAATGCTTACATGGGAGTATGCGCTTTTTAAAAGTGTTTATACTTCATATAATATTGAGCGTTCCGAGGATGGAAAAAGCTTTAAGGAACTGAGCCCAATACCTATTGTTAACCTTAATGACAAACCCAATGCCCCTGCCAAACGCATGTTTTATGCGGATACTTTGGCAAACAATAAAAAAAAATATTATTACAGGGTTTACGGTATCTCGCCATTTGGAGAGAAAGGGCCTTATTCCGAAGTGATTTCAGGAAATGGGATTCCCGCCCTTGTGCACACCCCCAGGATTTCCAACTTCGAATGGACTAATAACCAAAATGAAGCCCTCATTAAATGGGAATACCCTAAAGAAGGAGAAGCCCTTATCACCAAGTTTACAATGACACGATCCGATCAGGATTCTGGACTTTACGAAATCATATTCGATAGCATTCCCAAACACAAAAGGGAAATACTGTATTCGGAATTGAACCCTTCCAACTATATAAAGATACAGGCCGTTGGTAAAAACAATCAGATGAAGCAATCCTTTTCAACGTTGGTACAGCCCATGGATTCCATTCCACCTTCAGTTCCTATCGGACTTGAAGGCAGGATAGATAGTTTAGGTGTAGTACAGATTTCCTGGAAACCTAACACCGAAAAGGATATGTTAGGGTACCGTGTATTCAGAAAAAATATTGAAAATGAAGAACCGGTACAATTAACGGTTTCCCCTGTGGAGAGCACTTCCTTTAAAGATACTGTTCAGTTAAAATCACTGAACAGTAAAGCATACTACAGTATAGTAGCGGTGGATAAGAGGTTTAACCAGTCCGATTTTTCACAGACCCTGGTATTGGAAAAGCCAGATGTGGTACCGCCATCATCCCCTATATTTATCAATTATCAAGTGGAAAATGGTACGGTAAATTTAGTATGGGAACCTAGCACGGAAGAGGATGCGACACATAACCTGTATCGTAAGAATTTGACTGATGATATGGCATGGGAAATTGTCTTTTATACCAACGATACCATTATAAAATACAGGGATAGTGAAGTGGAAAATAGAAAAACCTATCGCTATGCTATTATGGCCATTGATAAAAGCGGATTGGAGTCCGAGCCATCTACCCCTATTACGGTAACGGTAGCCACTATTGAACCCAAGGAATATCTTAAATCGGTGAATGGTTATGCCGATAGGGAAAACCATTATATAGAACTCAACTGGAAATTGCAGCAAGAAGAAGATGTTGCCGAAGTTACCATTTACAAAGCTGTAAAAGACCAGCCACCCACTATATTTAGGGTATTGCCTATTCATATAACAGAAATACAGGATAAAAATATTAATCCAAATAATGACTATTCCTATCTTTTCCGCGCTATCCTTAAAACAGGGGAATTTTCTAAGCTGGAAACTATAGTCATAAAATATTAAGTAGGATGAAGAGAGGGGTATTATTTTTTATTATTTTTTTTTGTGTAGCTTGTTTGTTTTCTCAGAATAAGTATAAATTATATTGGACACTTGATATCCCTAATCAGGATTGTAATTGTAGAGATGGAGGTATTAAGGAATTAATAATAAAATCGTCATCCAATATTAAATATTTATATGCTGAAAATAATCAGTTATGGAGTGCTTTTGGAGAAACCCACCGAGGGACGGTAGAGATGTATTTAGGTAATACTATTACATTTGAAATAAGAACATCCTCTAATATAAAAAATGCTCAAAGAGATTGTTCATCAGAGTATATAAGGACATTTAACGTTGAAGATATTATATGTCCAAGCAAAACCTTTACACCTAGAGCTATTAAGAAAAAAACTTTTCAAGCTGATGCAACATGTTTTGAGTTAAGCTTTACCTTTGATCATGCAGAACCAATAATAGATTTAATACAACCTAATAATGTGATTATTGGATATGATGACCCATTCAATATTAGTGTGGCAGGGAATTCTAAAGGGTTTTCCGATTCATCATATAATTGGCAATATCATGTAGAGGGAGATCAAGTATGGGTAGAAAGACCATTTGGAGTTGGACGTTGGGTGGATGTTTGGCAGAACTTACCTGCATGGACACAAGGAGAAAACAGCTTCGATATTACTCCTAATACTTTTTTAGGCAAAGAAGATATAAATAAAGAAATTAGATTTAGAATAAAATCATGCCAGGGGTATATATCAAATGACAATATATTTTACAATTTAAGAAAATCAGCCCCAAAGATACTATATAGTGAAGTGAGCCCTCCTAAATGTTATAATTCAAAAGGCTCTGTAAAGTTATTCTTCAATAGACAATTGGACTTAGGAGAGAAAATTAGTTATGTGATTTCCGACAAAACCAAATCTGCAGGTTCAACAGGAGGTGTCCCTTATTATACGCCATTATTCACAAAAGACAATTTAGAGATTTTTGAACAGGAAAACGGTCGTTTTTTTATAGAGATTGGTGAACTCGATCCAAGCGATAGTTACTTTTATGAAATGATTGGTTTTGGAGAGGATACTGACTATAGAGGTGAAGACGGAGGACCTTTTGATATTGAGGATTCTCAGTTTAAAGGAAAGTCGTATTTTACTGATGGTCAAGATCATTCTACTAACATAGCAATTATACGCCCGACGCCTGTGGACTTTTCTATGACCAGTTCTACCGATGTAAAATGTTATGGGGAAAGGAATGGGAGTATATCTATAGAAGCGAGCGGGGGTAATGTAAACGGAACCTATCAGTATCAATTGTTTAAGGACGGAAACTTATTTAGGGATTGGACTTCATTTTCTTCAGTAAATACGTCCATGATTTCAGGCTTGTCGATAGGTAGTTATATAGTAAAAGTTCAAGATGCAAATAATTGTATATCAAGAGAGATAGAGAGAGATAATTCAGGAAGCATTATAGGTTTAGGAGATGAAAAAGAGATCGAACAGACCATCAATGAGCCTCTTCCTTTAACAACCACCATTGTTGATAATGAAATCCAAGAACCTACAGCCTACGGTTTTACCGATGGAGTTGTCTCCGTAGAAATAGTAGGCGGAAATCACAATAATACAGGATATAATGTTGCTTGGTATAAAAATGAAAACCTGATAAGCAATCCAACAATTGAAAGAACAACTTCAGGAACGGAAGCTTCTTTTATATATATAGAACGTTTTTTAGGGGTAGGAGAGGGGAAATATAGAGCAGTTATCACCGATGATAATGGCTGCACAACTTCAATTGAATATGATTTAGGACAACCAGACCCCTTGGAAGTGTTCATTACGGTTGAAAATCCGATTTCCTGTAATGACGGAAATACAGAAAGTTTGACCAAAATTGAAGATGGGGTTTTAAAAGCAGTAGCTTCAGGTGGAGTGGGTAACTACACTTATACTTGGAAATGGCGGGAAAGCACAAACGATAGTTGGACGATCTTAACATCTCCACCAAGTATTGAGAATGAGAGTGTTTTTAAAGATTTAGGAAAGGGGCAATATGCAGTGAATGTAAAGGATGATAACGGTATAGAGCTAGGAATATATACCGATAATGATTTAAGTAGTATTGTTCGTAAAGACTCCCTTTTCATTTTAAATGAACCAGAACCTATTGTAATAGTAGCCGATTCGCAAAGCGTATTATGTAAAAATGGTAATAATGGATGGATCGATGTATCTGTGTCTGGGGGAACATTAAAAAACGGTGAAAATTATCGCTATGAATGGAGTAATGGTAAAATAGGTTCAAAAATAGAAAACCTTACCGCTGGGACTTATGGAATATATGTTTATGATTCCAATGATTGTTATGCATATAAAGAATTTAATATAACGGAACCTCTCGAAGAACTTCAATTAGCTATTGTAGGTTACAAACAGCCCAAAGCAACAGGACTTACTGATGGATACATTCAATACAAAGTTACAGGAGGAACACCAAATTTAAACAAAACGTATAATTATAATTGGACAGATGGTGATGGGGTGAATTTGAATTCTAAAGTTACCGATTCGTTGGCAAGCAATGGATATTTTATTAAATTAAATAATATTGGAAAAGGAGATTATTATTTAACGGTTACAGATGCTAATTATGTAAAAACAACTAGCAATATTGCTTGTACAGCAAAAGAGGAATTCAAGATGGATGAGCCAGATCCACTAGAACTAATTATAAGCGAAACCAAAGTAATTTCATGTAATACATTGAACGAGTATGGAAATCCATTTTCTGATGGTGCTTTAACCGCAAGTGCTAAGGGAGGCGTAATATTACAACCCAATGAGAACAGAGGGTTGCCATATTTTTATACATGGAAAAAGAAAAATATTGATGGTACTTGGAAAGTCTTAACTAATCAAACCGATAGTATAGCTACTAATCTTAATGCAGGGGAATATGCAGTAAATATTGAAGATGCCAATGGGGTAGTTTTAGGAACTTATGGTATTAATAATGAGTTAGAGCAGGAAATTGATATACTTTATACTTTAGAAGAACCA
This sequence comes from Joostella sp., assembly GCF_048266025.1. NCBI lineage: Bacteria > Pseudomonadati > Bacteroidota > Flavobacteriia > Flavobacteriales > Flavobacteriaceae > Joostella > Joostella sp. Next base: position 1,154,747 of record NZ_JBLXAF010000001.1, read on the forward strand.
CCATTATTAGAAATAGCTACTATTCAACAGAATGTATACTGCTTTGCCGGGAGCGATGGCTGGGCAGAAGTTAGAATTACAGGCGGAACAGCGCCCTATATAATTAAATGGAGTAATGAAGATACTACGGCAAGAGCAACAGGACTTAGTGCAGGAAATTATGAAGTTTATGTAACCGATTCTCGTGGGTGTGAAGCAATTGCACATGTAAATATTACAGAGCCAGAAAGGCCAGTTTCTATTTCTTATTCTAAGCATAATAGACCAACTAGTATTGGTGCTAACGATGCTTGGATTGAAGCAGTTATTTCTGGAGGAACCCCTTTTGTAGATGGCACTTATACTTATTATTGGGAAAATAAAGATGGTACAAGTCTTATTGCGCAAACATCCACAGAAATAATAAATAATACCTATGTTGTTCGCTTGAATAACATCTCTGCAGGTACTTATTATTTAACAGTTCAAGATAAAAATCATGAAATAGCGACAACCAAACAGGGATGCACCCATGCTAATAGTGATTTTATTATTTATGAACCCATTGAAGCCATTATTGAAATTGAAATACCAATTTCTTGTAATGCTGATAATGAGTATCAAGATCCTTATAGCGATGGAGCATTAGTAGCTCATATTCAAGGAGGAGTACCCTTTGAAAGCGGGCTACCATATATATATCATTGGAAAAAGCAAAAAGAAGATGGGCAATGGGAAGATTTAATAGATCAGTTGGATAGTATTGCCATAGACTTAAACGATGGGAATTATGCTTTGAATGTTGAAGATTCCAAGGGTACGGTAATGGGAACCTACACCAGTGACGATTTAATAAGTGCGATTGATAGTACATACTATTTTAAAGAACCAGATTTATTAGAGTTAGCGTTCTCTTCAACAGAAATAAGTTGCGATGCTGGTAATAATGGTACTGCACAAGTTTTTATAAGTGGTGGGGTTGCTCCTTATGATATAAAATGGTCAAATGGAGAAACCACATCGAAGATTAATAATCTAATAGGAGGAAGTTACTTTGTTTTTGTTACCGACAGTCGTGGTTGCGAAGTAAGTGGAAATATTGAAGTTTCTCAACCTGGAGGCCTTCAGCTTGACGTTGCAGTCCAAAAAAATCCTACCTGTTATGAGGGGGATGATGGGGAAATTGCCATAAATGTAGCGGGAGGGATTGCTCCTTACCAATATCAATGGAATACAGGGGAGACTATTAATCGACTGTCAAATCTTATGCAAGGAACATACACTTTAAAAATAATAGATAGTGAAGGTTGTGTAGCATTTAAAGAAATTATTTTAGAAGATCCAGATCCTGTTTTTATCGATTTAGGTGAAGATAGAACTTTGTGTAATGGTCAAGAGTATACATTAGATATTTCTATAGAAGACCCAGGAGCTAGTTATTATTGGGAGTCGGATAATGGATATAATAGCACGAATGCTAAAGTATCATTAAACAAAGCAGGGACTTATACCGCGACGATAACTACTTCTTTAGGATGTATTGGTACGGATCAAATAGTTATACAAGAGAGTGATGTTGCTATTGATGCCGATTTTTTAATTACCTCGCAGGCCTTTGTTAATGAAGAAGTAGTGTTAGTAAACGTGAGTAGCCCGTTAGGGGAAGCAACTGAATGGAATGTGCCCGATGGAGTATCTATTGTATCAGAAAGTAATGAAGCTATCATATTAAAATTTAACAAAGTAGGGATGTACGATGTGCGTCTGCGAACCATGGAGGGAGATTGTTTCCAAGACTATAATAAACAAATTATTGTTGAAGAGCCAATCGATTTAGTGGGCATAGGTGATGCAGAGCAGCCTTTTTTAAAGAAATTTATGGTATATCCAAATCCATCTGATGGAAATTTTCAAGTGGAAATTGAATTAGAAGAATCCGCGGATGTAGCGTTACGAATTATTAGCTTGTTAACAGCAGATGTATCTAGTACAAGAACAATGAATAATAAGAATAATTATTTAGAGTCTTATAATACAGCCTTAGCATCTGGAACATATATTTTATTATTGGAGACCCCAAAAGGAAATGAGGTTAGAAGGATCGTCATTAAATAAATGAGGAATCAGAAGATAATAAATAAGATGCTGTTTCCAAAAGCTCAGTAATACAAATAATGAATTATTGCACAGAGCCTGTATAAGTGAGGTTTAACTAAATTAGGAAGTGAGAATTAATACATGCATAATTAAATTAAAATTTATGATAAGCATATGTTTGCTTATGATAAGTTCTTGTACTAAAGAACAAGCTATTCCTGTGGAAGTAGATTATGATGTGATAGTACTAAATGAAGATTACTCAACTCCTGTTCAAGTAAAAATCAGTAATAAAACTACTGGTGCAGATGCTTATGAGTGGACTTTTGACGGTAGTACTTCCAATACCATGAATACTAGTCGTAATCCAGGAACTATTGTTTATGAAAAAGGAGGTGATTATCTTATAAAGCTAGAGGCAACCAATCAAGATGGGGAAATGGGCGAGAAATCGGTTCCCATAACTATTTTTGATGGAATTGATTTGAGCTTTGATACAGAAATTATAAAAGATAGTTTTTCTCCAGTAGAAGTGAAATTAACTAATAATACTATCGGTGCAACTAGTTATAAATGGACTTTTGATGGAGGGACTCCAGAGGAATCATCAGAAAGGCATCCAGAAAATATAATTTTTACTGAACCGGGTAAGCATATAATTTTATTGGAGGCAAGTACAGGTTTTGAAAGTAATAGCCAACAACAAACTATTACGGTTGCTCCATATTTGGAAGCTGATTTTGATTGGGATGTAGCTTTTGAAGATGACGATTATCAAGCTCCAGTAACCCTGACGATGGTTAACAATAGTATTAGTGCTACCGGATATCAATGGATTTTTGAGGGAGGTTTACCACAAACATCAACAGAAGAAGCTCCTACGGTAACGTTTGACACATCCGGAATACATTCCATCACCCTAAAAGCTACCAACGGGAAGGAAACTAAAGAAATTACCAAAACAGTTGAAGTTTCTCTAAACACCAATATAAGAGCATTCAAGGACGTAAAACTGGGCATTAATACGGCGCATAATGGCGATAACATTGGCGCATTTTTTTCTACGAAGAATCGAAAAGTTTATTCGCAAGGGGAAGTTAGTAGTGAAATAGGAGAAGATATAGAGATTGTATTCTTTGGGCTTGACGAAGCTTTTAGCTTTAATAAATTTATATCTCCCGATAAGGTTGTTGGGGAAACATCGTTTGCGCCAATACCCAATGCTCAAGCCACCAAGTTTATCAATTCACAGGAAAATTGTGGTTGTGGTACTTCCCTCTCGGTTGCGGAATTTGACGCAATGGAAGACGATGGTTTGTTAAAAAACTTAATCATAGAGGAAACCAACGGGGGTTCACAACATTTTACAGCGGAGCTGCAACCTAGAATTATTCTGTTCCAAACTGCCGATGGGAGAAAAGGAGCCATCAAAGTAAAAGAGTTTAAAAATGAAGGGAGCAATTCCTATATATTGATTGATATTAAAACCCAAAAAGAGCCTAATTAAAATTAAGAAAATGAAAAACAAATTATTATTATTATTCCTGATGTTAACATTGGTATTAGCTTGTTCAAAAGATGAAGAAAATCTAGAAGATATAGAAGCAATTGAATGGAGTGTCGAAATAGGTAATGTTACAGCCACTTCTGTAACATTTAGTGATTATTCGCTTCGAGGTGGGCAAAGGTCTAAGTTTGGATATAGAAAAATTGGGGATGATAACTTTTCTCATTTTGAAATTAGCACGGATGGATTAACAGGTTTGGAACCTTTAACAGATTATGAGATAAGAATATTCGAACTAGGAACAGCTAATTATTCCTCTAAAGTAGTTTCTTTTACAACGTTACCATTTGATGCTGACTACAGCTCATTTAATAGTGATACTGTACAGGATACCATTGCTTCTTATGAGGGGTTTGAACATTCTTTTAAAGTAATTAACGAACTGGATGCTGAATCATCAATTTCCGGTAGGTTGAAATCAACAGCTGCACATGAGGATGTGATGGTTCAAAACATTAAATTAGAGAATGGGATGGTTTATTTTACTGTTCCAGAGAATATTATTCCAGACGGTCCGTATGAGTACAAAAGGGAATATTATTTAGAGTTAATGATCAATGGAAAACCATATTCTTTTGGTGAGAACGCAAAAGGGGAAAATGTAAAAATATTCATGGTTTACAATAAAAAGCCCTTTATAGAGAATGTAAAAGTTAAATTAATTAACAATGGGGGCACTTTATGTAACAATTTGTCTTTATATAATATCCAGCTAGAAGGTGCTTTCCTGTCTCATGTAGAGGATCACCTGTCATCTACATGTTTTATAGATGATAGTTCTTTGAGAACTATAATAACAAATACCGAAACTAATGAACTATTGATGTATCAAATAGATGATAATACAATTTGTAGAAAAATTGGGAGAAGAAACTGGGAAGATTACAAAAAGGACGATGAGGAAGATTTCTTTTTAACATATCAATACACGAATTGGATAGGTTTGAATGATTTTATATCCGAACATGGATTGCACCCTGGGGAATACTCAATAAGAGTGGTTTTTGAAAAAGGTGATGAATTCTATGAAACCAATGAGTTTCTTTTCACCATTGAAGAATAATTGATTAAGATAAGTCCATCTAACTATGCAGATAACTTTCACAAATGCCTTTTTTATACTTAAAAAGAATTCATTCTTTTTAATGGTTTTGCTATGGATGTTAAGTACCATAAGTGGATGGGCTCAGGTGTATCCTGTTCAGGTAAATACCCAGATGAACCCTCCCTACAGTTTAAAGCTATCGGACTATGCAACATCACAAAGCGAGAAAATAATAACTAATATTTTATTAACAGACGTTAATGAGTTTAATAGGCAGTTGCGATTTCGATTTTCTATAAAAGGAAATGGAGTTAATATTAGATCAAACGATATGGTTATTGGAGCGGCTCCTGTTTTTATAGATGGAGGTGTGCCATTACGACTTACTAATCTCGATTTAAAACCTTATTTCGAATTACAAAATTTGCAAGGTATAAGTCCGCAACAATACAATAATCCACTTCCAGATGGAATGTATCAGTTCTGTTTCGAAGTATTCGATTGGGTTTCTGGTCAACGACTCTCCAATCCTAATTTAGGGTGTTTCAATGCTTTTTTAATTATTAACGATCCTCCATTTTTGAACCTCCCTAGAAAAGGAGATCTTATTGAAGCTAAAAACCCACAAAATGTTTTGTTTAATTGGACACCGAGGCATTTAAATGCAAATAATGTACAATATGAATTTGAGTTGCGAGAAATTTGGGATACAAAAATAGATCCACAAGCATCATTTTTGGCAAGTCCAAACCTTTATCAAACCACAACCAGAAACAATACATTATTATATGGCCCTGGAGAAACAACATTACTAGAAAATAAAACCTATGCTTGGCGGGTACGTGCTTTGGTAAGCGATGGAATAAGTGAAGCATCTGTTTTTAGAAATAATGGTTATAGCGAGATTTTTTACTTTACTTATACAGCAGATTGTCAATCTCCTCAGTTTGTTTTGGCAAAATCGTTGAGCGCAAATAGTGAGGAGATTACATGGCAACCCAATGTGGACCACCAAGGCTATAATGTACAATACCGTAAAAAGGGAGTTCGAGATGCAGTATGGTTCGAGGCTAATGCTGTAAATTCTTATACTAAATTATACAACCTTGAGGCAGGTACAACCTATGAGTTTAGGGTGGGAGGACAATGTATGTTGCCTATTGCAAATTCAGAACCCCGTTATAGCTATTCTTCTATACAAGAGTTTACCACTCCCATAAAAACTGAAGATAATTATTACAATTGCGGAATTGCCCCAGAGATTTCCATAACCAATAAAAAACCTTTAGATGCCATTGGTGCAAACGATGTATTTACAGCCGGAGATTTTCCTGTGACGATAAAAAGGGTAGAACCCAATGGTAATGGTAGCTTTTCGGGGATCGGTTTTATAGTGGTTCCCTACTTAGCCGACACCAAAATTGCTGTTGAGTTTGATAATATAAAAATAAATACCGATTACCAGCTCTATCAAGGATCACTTTACACTACTTACGATCTCGAATGGAGCAATGAAGATGACACAAGCGATGAATTTGAAGCAGTAGCCGAGATACCAAATGCAATTGGGGAGTTGGGAGATATTGTCACCGAACTTTTAAACTTGGATATTGACAAGGCTACAAGGGAGCAAATTAAAAACCTGACTGAAAGTTTTGTAGAAGGGGTTAAAAATGAAGACCTTCCAGCGGAACTAGCTACTTCGTTGACCGAAGCCGCCAATGATTTCGAGGAAAAAGGCCTAGACGTTAAAGATGCTGACGATGAGCTCAAAGAGGCGCAGGAGTTGGGAGATGAGGAGGCAATCAAGCAAGCTGAAAAAAAACTAAATACAGCTAAAGAAAGTTTTAATCAGGCTCAGGACAACTTAAATGATGTAAATAAAGAGCGGGAAGAGTATTTGGAGCAGTTTAGTGATATTGTTAGAAAAGCAATCACAGAGATTTATAGGGAATATAAAGAAATGGAATTGGAAAATGCATATTTTTCCCAGTTGGATAATTTTACCGTTTTGGATAATCAAGAGGACATTTCTGTTGTAGGAGCAAAGTCTGATGTCGTTGTTCTAGATATTCAAATGCAGGATACCGATTATGAAACCGTACAGACTAAGCAATATGATGAAGCCTTGAGGAGGCTAAGTATTTACTATATCTGCAAACTCGTTATAGAAGATTCTGAAAGCGATTATTATAATCAATTCATAGTAATGGCGAAAGCCAATGGGAGTGATCTTTTCAAACTGGCAAAAACTGAGTTAGACAGTGGAAAAGTAGAAAGAGAAGTCATTCCAATAATAAAAGAAGAGATAATAAAAGCAACCTCAAAAATTATGGGCTACAATGGTTAAGAAATTATTATATATACTGGTTTTTCTCTATAGTGCATTGCTAAGTGCTACGGAAGTTCCTGCCAATATTGAGGCACAGTATAATTACCTAATGGCACGAAACGCTTCCATAGAGAATTCAACAAAAGCAACAAAAAGCCCTTGGTACATTATTTTAAAGGATGGCAATTTATCTGACCTTAAAAATTTAATTAGTAGTATTGATAAAGACTATGAGCATTTAACTATTAAATCTGGTTTACTTGGGATAAACGAAAGCCAAGCCAAACAAGTCAATACATACTTAACAACCATTAACGCTAAAAATTTACTTGAGCTTTATGTAGCTCTTGAAGATGGAGAACCTATGGTGGTTCCGCTGGCGCCGATAAACGGTACATATAGGGAGCAGGAACTTAAAGACTACTACCGAAAGTTTTTGGATAGCTCCGCAACCATGGATGGGTATGACCCAGGAATAATCGAACAGCAGATAGCAGCCCGCTTTAAGCATGATGATTCACTGTTGGAAAATTATCAGAACAGTTTATCCAGCGATAAAGATTATAAAATTTTATTGGTAGAATCATTATCGTTGTTTAAAAGTAAAAAGGGAGTTGCATGGAAGTTATCTTCCATATTGTCCTACACTAATAAAGGCAAAAAAACAATTGATGGGCAAGAGCTATCTGATTTTGTAAAAGTAGATAACGAAACGTATCATGCCGATAATGCTATAAATAAACTTCTTAAATACAGTTCGAATTTTTATATGGTAGTTTATGGGGAATCCCCCGTTGTGGAGGGATTAAACAACCAATATAATTTTGATCTTAAAGAAATATCTATTGGGGAAACTATAACCAAAAGCACCCCCAATGATAAAGACTTATTGCCGAAAAAGGAATTACAAATTTATGATTTTGCAGGTATCTTCACTTCAGAAGAATATGCCGAGATTAATGAGCAGTTAAATGAATTGCCATTAAACCCTCATACAAATGTTTATGCATATTATACTGATAATACGGTTTCCACTGATATAATAGCAAAAATAGAAGACACACCTAATAAGAACAATACAGTAGCTCTATGGCTACATTTGGAAGATAATGGTACAGTATCCAGTAAGCTTTTAATGAGCAAAGAGCTCGAACAACAATATGCGTTTTTAAAAGTGTGGCGACAAATGACGCCATACGAAAAAATGGAATATAGAGGCAAAGATGCTTTACGGGCTTTTGGAACAGGTTTTGCCGAATTTGGGGCCGCTATTGGAGAGCTTATTCGAATGGCATCTATACCCGAGGATTTTTACAACCGTTGTCATCCAAATTTTGAAGAAAAATATGGATCGTTTTATACAGCTATCGAGGAATTGTATGCCTACAGCAAATCTAATGATAAAATAGTCTCCTATACTAGGCAGACTTTAAGACCCTTTGTAGAGCAATTATTGCAATTGCCAGAAGTAAATCTAGGTTTCTGCAATTTTGATATTAATAATGATGCAGATGTACTGTGGGTTAGTATTGCTTTTACAACGGGTATATATAATGAAGCGATAAATGTGTTAGCGGGAGTTCCTGAGAGTTTTAGCTTAGTGAACTTTTTGGTGAATCCAGATATTAACATGGGAGAGGAATTCACTAAATTTTTTAGTGCACTAAATTATGAGAAAATATGGAATTTAGCAGGCACCTCTTTAGAGGAGGCATTCCCAAGCGATAACGTCTATGTTATAGCGTATTCTTCTGGAAGAACTACATTATTTGTAGCTTCTTTTGCAGTAGCATTTACCAAAACAGGGAAACTAAGTAAAGTAGGACAGACCTTTGAAGCTTTGGACGGAATGAATGCCCTTTCAATAATGTTTAAGGCTATTGGGGTAGGAAGCAAGTATACTTTGAAGGTAGTAGGTGGTACCTCAAAAAAAATATACCAACTCGTAAGCAAAACGGGTGGAGAAACTCTAGTAAGACTTTTACAAAAGGCTGATAATACGGGGTATGATATCGCTATCACTACAAACAGTCTTACTCATACTATTGGTAATGTAGACGAATTAGGGAACGTAAGAATAACCAATAAATTGAATGATGGCGAGGTAGTTGAAACATTACAAAATATTACGTATCTTGACAATGGAATAGAAACCACGGGTGATTTAACTATTGTAAGAAATGGTGATGAGGTTGGAGTTAAAGTGGTTAAGGGGGGGGGGGATTTTTCACACTTTTTAGACGATGCCTTTGTTTTGTCTAAAAGAGCAGAAGTTATTGCTGAGAGATTACCTGCGCAATTTCCGAACCTATCTATTGATGAGTTAACTGCTATTAAGGTTTATACAAGTGATGAAGTTAGAAATGGTGTAAAGATTTATAAAAGCCTAAACACACAATTAAGAGCAGGTAGTTTAGATGATTATTATCAAGGCCTTAATCAGCTTTTAAATGATGGATTAAGTAAACTCTCTAAACATAATGGGAATACTGTTTTTAGAGGAATTCATGGGGATGAAGTTACAATTGCGGATGGATGGAAAAAAGGTGATTTAGTTGATTTTAAAGATTTTAAATCTTCTTCAACTAGTATTGAAACAGCTGCTTATGAGTTTAGTTATAAGCAGGGGTATGATGTTGTATTAGAAATAAAAAATGCAGATGGATATAATATTTGTAATATATCTTGTAGTCCATCTGAAATGGAGATTTTACTATCTAGTGGGCAAAAATTTGAAGTAATTGATATAGTTGACAACTTCCAAATCTATGACCCTTCTTACACTCAACAAAACCCCTTCACAAAAATAATTCTTGAAATCGCTCCGTAATGACTGAAAAAAAAATACTCAAATACATTGACACTATAATTTCAAATTTGGAAAAATTTCTTGATAATGAGAAAGCTATTCAAAACGAAAAAGAGAAGAAAAAATTAGAATTAAGATTAGAGGTAGTTCAAGAGGTAAAAAGAGCCTTTAATTGGGGAATTGCTTCTGAAGAAAACAAACAATCAAAACGTATTCTTCAATTAGCTAAATCTAGAGAGCAAGATTTGGACACAAAAAACCAATTAAAAGAAATCAATCTTTATTCAAAAATTAGAGAGGTTATTCCTTACATAATGGCAGTTAGTTATAAAATAAATATGGAGGAAAAACACCTAACAGAAGATTTATTGAATTTTTGTGAAAACCAATTAGAAATTATAGATTCATCGCCTTATAAACGAAAAATTGTCTTCCCTACTAAAGAAGAAATTGAAACAGCTTTTAAAAGCTACACCGAAAGAATCAAACCAAATAAAATACCTAGCCTTAAGGTTTATAATCAACCAGAAGTAAATACAAAAATAGAAGAGCTCTATCAAATGTTTTTGAATCTAGCTAGTTAAATTGCTTTCAGTTTGACATTACTAATCATCGCATCAAGCGTGTAAAGAATATGCTCTTTATCTTTTGCAGAGAATTTAACAATGTCGTTTAATCGTTTCAACATTGTAGGGTCTTTGAGTAGTTCTCTTTCTTCTGTTTTCCCCGCTGGCGCGAGTGTCACGCTCGTGTCGTCAGCAGTAAGTAAGAATAGAAAAAATATTATTTAACATAGAATATAAACTAAAACTATGAGCCGTAAATACAAATTCCATAATAAAGAGACAGCTTATTTTATAAGTTTCTCGACTGTATATTGGATTGATGTATTTACACGTTAATTGTATTTTAACGTTTTGGAAACGAGTATTACTTATTGCCGTAAAGAAATAAGTAATGGAAATTTTTGCCTACTGTTTTATGCCGAGCCATGTTCATTTAATATTTAGATCTGCGGATGAAGACCCCTCTGGTTTAATCAGGGATTTTAAAGATTATACAGCAAGACAACTTATAAGAGCAATAGAGGAAAACCCACAGGAGAGTCGGAAAATGGCTTTTGTGGATGTTTGGGGAAGCTGGTAAGAAAAACAGTAATGTGCACAATAGGCAGTTTTGGCAACAACATAATAAACCTATAGAGTTATGGAGCGATAAAGTCATCAAGCAGAAGATAGAGTATATCCACAACAATCCTGTAGGAGCAGGTTTTGTTTTAGATCCTGTGGATTGGAAGTATGGCAGTGCAAGGAATTATGCAGATGATCAAACAGTTTTAAAAATAGACAATGAGAACATGCATTTGGGTATGTTGTGATGTGCACGAGCGTGACGCTCACGCCAGCGGGGGTCAATCAAATCAAACAATGTTTTCTTTTTGATCTCATCAAGTAAATCCAAATCTTGTATTCTTTGGTGTGTTTTTATTAAAAAAATGATCTACTCACAACAAATTTACGATACGATGGTGTATATTTGTTAGTACAAGGAAGTTTTTTAAACTGGATTGTTAAATTATGAAAACGTATGTATGAAGAGATAAGTTTGTAAAACTAATTTTAAATGATAAAAAATAAATTTTAAAACAGTGAACAGAACATAGCATATAATAACCTACTACCCTAGCTATAAACACCCCGATGTAAAGATTACCTTGAATAGAGAATTAATTCTTATACTAGTAAGTTCTTTCTCTTGTTTTTTAAATGCGCAAAGTGTAGACTTAGAGCAATTTAATCAAGAGAAACCACTAAAAGTTAGCGGCAATATTGCCGCTAATAGTGTATACTATAATTCGAACCAGAATAATGCTAGGGAGCCGTTTACTTATTTTTTACAGGGAGGTATTAATGTAAGTTTATATACTTTTTCGATGCCCATAAGCTATAGTTTTACTAATCAAGGAAAGAGCTTAAACTACCAATTACCTTTTAACTTTAATAGATTAAGCCTGCATCCTAAATACAAATGGGTAACAGGACATATAGGAGATGTAAACATGAACTTTTCTTCATATACTTTAAGCGGACATCAGTTTACTGGGGGAGGAGTAGATCTCACTCCAGAGGGAGATTTTGAGATAAGCGCTATGGCAGGGCGTTTATTAAAAGCTACCGAAGACACAGAAGACCCCAGAACAGTACCTGCATTTAAACGTATGGGGTATGGTATCAAAACTTCCTATGAAAAAAGAAAATATACCATTGGGATTATTGGTTTTTATGCAAAAGATAAAATTAATTCCATCGATTCTGTGCCAGAACAAAAGCGAGTGTTGCCAAAAGAAAATCTGGTGTTAAGTGTAGAAGGAAGTTATAAAATAACTAATAACCTAGATGTCTTTGGTACGTATGCTTCGAGTGCTATTACGCAAGATTTAAGAGCTCAAGAAGGTAATGGCGGTAAAGGAGGTCTTGCGGGGTTGTTGTTTAATAGTAAGGTGTCTACAGAATATTATACAGCTTTTAAAACAGGTGTAAATTATAAATTTGACCAGTCTTCTGTTGGGGTTGCTTATGAGCGTATAGACCCTGGTTATGAAACGTTAGGAGCTTATTATTTTAATAACGATTTTGAAAATATAACTTTAAATGCCGCTACTGTGGCGTTTAATAATAAAGTAAATCTTTCTTTTAATATAGGTTATCAGCGGGATGATTTAAAGAACCAAAAAGAAAATGCAAGTAGCAGATTTGTAGGGGCCGTGAATGCATCTGCTAATTTGAGTGAACGTTTAAGTATTAATGGTTCATATTCTAATTTTAGAACCTATACCAATGTAAAAGTAAATCAATTTGAAAATATAAACGATGATAATTTATTAGATAATAATTTAGATACATTAGACTATAAACAGCTATCACAGAATGCAATGTTGGGTATTAATTATATGTTATCTAAAAAAGAAAACCTTCAACAAAATATAGCTTTTAATTATAATGTAAGTGATGTAGCAAACGAACAGAATGGTATAGTAAGGATTGGGGATGCTTCAATTTTTCATAATATAAATACCGCTTATACGCTCACATTCCCTAAGCAACAATTAAACGCTACAGCAGCTTTTAATGCAACACTAAATAGTATTGGACGAGAGGATGCTACCACATTAGGGCCTACTTTAAACGTTAATAAGCGTTTTTTTGACAGTAAACTTAATGCAGGTATTTCTTCTTCTTACAACATAAGTAGTAACCAAGCAGGGAGTACAAATATTGCTAATATAAGAGCCAATGCAGCCTATGTGTTGCTTAAAAGGCATATGATTAATTTGAGTCTGATTCAGTTATTCCGAAGTAATAATTATCAACCGCAAACTAACGGACTCAAAGAATTTACAGCAACACTTGGGTATAATTATTCATTTAACCTTCCCCCTAAATTTAAAAGAAAAAGAAAAGATAAAATATTTAATTTCTCCTATCGTGAGTATTATTTTGAGGGAGCTCATGATAGTATTAGTACAGAAGTAGTAGCTGTTTCACGAGAAGATAAATTCAGTGCTATTTTAAAGATTAAAGGAATAAAAGAAAATTTATCTTTTTTAGAAGAAGTCATTTATCAATCAGAGAATAGTAGTGATAAGGAATATAAGCAAACCGCAATAGCATACTTAAAATATTTATATGATCATAAAGATTTTCTAGATACCTATAATGAATTAACATTTAAAGGGTTGAAAAAACTATACACGGAAGCTGTTGAAATGGATTATGTGGTTGAAAGGGAATATTTTTCTGCTCAAGCCAAGGTGAATTCAGCTGAAACAAATAGTGATAAGGCTATAGAAGACCTACATCTCAAGGAGAAAAGGTATGTGGCTCATTCTTGGATGATGAAGCAGTTGCAAACCATCCATTATGATGATATTTTAAATAATGACCCTCCGTTTGATACGTTTAAAGAAAAGTACATTTCTAAGGTCTTTAAAATGTTGGAAAACGGTAAAAGTAGAGAAGATATCCAAACGTATTTAGAAATACAATTTGCCGATATGTATCATAAGCAGGCATTAAAAGAAATGAAGCCTATTAATAATTAATAAATTAGTTTCTGAAGACAGAATTATTATACATTATAAAAAAGTAGCTCATAAAGTGGGAGTATATATTAAGTAATGTATATATGGTATTTTTAGAATTGGTTATATACTTGAGTAGTAATTATTATATATCAGTTTATAATGTAGATTATTAGTTATATTCGGTATTAGAAAATACAAACTTTAATAGAATGAATACAAATGTAATTTATTGGGACGTAGATCCAGTAATTTTTTGGATTACAGATACATTCCCTTTAAAATACTACGGACTACTATTTTCATTAGGAATTTTATTAGGCTATCAGGTAGTAAAAAGATTATATGTTAATGAGAGAGTGCCTATAGAGAGTCTCGATAAGTTATTTATTTATATTGTTGTTGGAATAGTAGTGGGAGCTAGGTTAGGACATTGCTTTTTTTATGAGCCAACATATTATTTTGAGCATCCTATTGAGATTTTTCTTCCAATAAAAAAAATAGGAACTTCGTATGAGTTCATTGGTTTTCAGGGATTGGCAAGTCATGGAGGAGGAATAGGAGTGTTAATTGCTATTGGATTATATTGTAAAAAATATAAGTTTAATTTTTTATGGGTACTAGATAGAGTCGCTATTGCAGTGCCTCTAGTAGGAGCTTTTATTAGGTTTGGAAATTTTATGAATTCAGAAATATATGGAAAACCCACTAATGGGAACTGGGGAGTAGTATTTGTAAAAGATGACCTAATTCCTAGACATCCAACTCAACTTTATGAAGCTATATCTTATTTATGTATTTTTTTCATTCTCTTTATTTTGAAATATAGAATGAAGGCTAATTATAAGAATGGTCTTTTAGTAGGTGTATTTCTTGTTCTTTTATTCTTAGCGCGATTTATAATTGAATTTTTTAAAGAGAATCAAGTTGCTTTTGAAGATTCAATGACTCTAAATATGGGACAAATACTAAGCATACCTTTTATATTAATAGGTATAGGTCTAATAATTTTTAGCGGAAAAGAGAAAGTTGTTTAGAAGCCCATGCGCACAGATATATCTAAGTAAATCTCCAATACTAAAAAATCACACATTAGTAATAAATACTAATTATTTGTAAATAAAGTAGTTATCGTGATGTTTCGAAGTAAATAATCGATACCTTGATGTCTTAACCAATACAAATGTTACTTATGGCATTAGACAACTTAATCAGTGTATCATTTTCAAAGCATGAACTTAAAGAACTTCAAAATCACCTTGCGGGCATAGAAGCCCTTTTAAAAGGAAAAACAGTTAATCTTACTCCCGAGCAACGTAGACAATACGGTCGTATTGCAAATCAGAATAAGCTTTTAGTAGATAAAGCTAAAGATTATATGGGGCAACACCCTAATTGGATTCCACGATTTTTGGATAAAAAGGAGTTCGTCAGATTATAAATCTCGAGAAGATGTGGAGGGTGTAGCGCGTTATATGGAAAGTTTGACGCAGCAATTAGTAGATACAAAAACACTTTTAGACCACGATAACTATAACAATGCGCTTACTTTTTATAGAAAAGTACGCTTTCTCGCTAAAGAGAATGAGCCGGGATCGAATACCGTTTATAAGGATATGAGTGTGTTGTTCCAAAAATCTTCCGAGAATATAGAGACTGAAGAGTAGGGGGTGTGCCATAGGGGGCTAACCCCATACAGCTACCCCTAGAGGGGTGTTGTGGTGGGTTCTAACCATTAAATTAATGCTTATAAGCGATAGTATGGGGCTTTTTTGCTACTTGCCATCGCTTTTTGGTGTCTCAAGGTGGGCAAGACCCCTTAAAGAGTGGGCTAAAGGGGGGTGCATGTAGGGGGTCGGGGTGGCAGAATAGGGGTGATTGGCCATAAAACGACCCAAATAAGGTCTTCCGTAGCTGCTATAAGGGGTGATGTGCCTCTTTAAGGGCATATGGCATGGCCTATGTGGTTTTACTAGATTCTTATTATGAAGCTTAAATTTATAGGGTAGACTTTTAATCAATAAAATTATATGATATATTATTATACATCTTTTAACGATCTATGAAAGGGATTTCTTATTTTTAATATTCTATTTAAGTAAATACTAAATGAGTAGAGTTTTAAAAATTAGTGTTATGAATAAACACTTTTCAATGAAGTATGTTAATCATGAAATTTTAAAAAAATGAATTCGTTTGAATTTGATATTTCTGAAAATAGAAATATTAATATAAATCTTGAATGCTTGGAGTGTGGGGAAAATTTTTCTACAGAGATTGATGCCGATTTTGAAGGGGTTAAGTATCCATACTCTAAGTGTGATACACTTTATTGTGTTAATTGTGAGGCTTCTTACGATTATACAGTCAAAATTAATTTTGATTATTTGGAATTAGTTTTTATTGATGATTTAAAAGGTTTCATCAGTTATTCAACTTCTGCTATAAGTCTTGAAGAATATAATCAATCTAATTTGTTTAAGTCAAAACAATTCTATTTCTCTCAAATAGATAGATTGAAAAAAATACTAAGTCATGAGATTAATGAATATATAACGGATCAAGCACTAAATAGATTAGTGTTTTCCGGAGTGATTACTTCCTTAGAAACATTCCTTAATGAAATTTTTGTTACGATTGTTTTTGAAAGAGATTATACTCTAGAGAAATTCGTAAGTGAATATGAGCCATATAGGAAAGAACAAATTCCGTTAAATGAAATTTTTTCTAAGTTTAATGGACTGGAAAGTAGAGTGAGAGATGAATTAAACTATTTTATTTATCATAATATGCCTAAATTAATATCTGTATTTAACATATTCAATTTTAAATTAAATGAATGCTCAAGCATAAAGGCTATTTCCAAAGCTATTAAAACAAGACATGATTTTATTCATCGTAGTGGTTTAGATAGAGACAATAATTTTCAAGAAGTATCCAAAGAAGAAGTTTTACTTCTAATTTCTAAAACTACTGAGTTAGTAGAATATATTGATTTTAAGATTAAGAATAAATGCTATTTGTTCTATTCTTCTGGGGATGACTCTCCTTTTTGAAACAGGTTTAATTAGGCTTATGCAATGATCAATTTCCTATATTTTCTGAATCTGATATAGAATTAAGAGGGTTTGTAATGGTGGTATTATATTGATGCCGATATATAGTAATAAGTAATTTTTGGAACGAAACAGGTGTCATTGCAAATAAAAAATGTAATTTTGTTCTATTGAAAATCAATTGATTATGGTAAAAGTAGTTACTGTGTCTCCAGATAAGAAGACGGTAGAAACATTGAAAAAGATGATGAGACAAAAGGAAGAAAACCGTAAAAAAATTTTATCAAAAGTAAAGAAGGCTAAATGAGTTAAGGTATTATAAATATATGTACAATATTGAAAGACAAGAGGGTGAGAGCCCTCTTTTTATTTTTCACACAAAACACGACTTGATATATTATGTCTCTTTTCAGAAGATGAATATAGAAAATGATTATTTTAATAATCTTTATTCGGTTGATTTTGGAGAAGCTAATTCGATAAGGAAACCAAAAGATGAGTTAATAGGAATAACAATAAAACAAATCATTCTTGATTTTTTACATGTGAAACCTAAGTCATTGCTTCATTACGTTTGCGAATCTTATGACGGAAAGCACTATAGTAGAAGTAGGTTGTTTTCAAATTGGTTTAGGTTATATAGAGAAGAAGGCTGTAGTAAGTTTATAGTGAACTATAAAAATGATGAAGTTAATTATTCACTAGAGTTTATTTTTCGTAATGGTCACTATATAATAAGCGAATTGGAGGAGCAAATAATTAACCAAATGGGTGAATTTTCAGAAGCTAAATAGTCTATTAATTTGTAAATTAAAAACTATAGTTAAGCTAGTCTAATTATAAATCATAAACATAACTACTGTTTTATACCAATAATACCACTAATACAAATTTTCAAGTTCTGTAAGTTTTAAAACGCTCAATTTAAAATAAGCGTACCTTTGCTTCATGGTTTTCGATGTAATAATAGTAGGTGGCGGAGCAGCCGGATTTTTTTCAGCAATACAAATAGCGACACATGATCCGCAGTTAAAAGTAATTATTTTAGAGCGTGGAAAAGAGGTGCTTACCAAGGTTAAAATCTCTGGTGGTGGGCGTTGTAATGTTACGCATGCTGAATTTGTGCCAAATGAATTGGTAAAGTCTTACCCTAGAGGTGAAAAAGAACTCCGAGGACCTTTCCATACATTTTGTAGCGGAGATACGGTAGCCTTTTTTGAAGAAAGGGGAGTTGCTTTAAAGATTGAAGAGGATGGAAGGATGTTTCCAGAAAGTGATTCTTCGCAAACTATTATCGATTGCTTTTTAAAAGAAACTGAAAAGTATGGAATTAAGGTAAATACAAGTTGCTCTGTTAAAAATATTAGTGCTGTTTCGGGAAGTGATGAATGGAAATTAGAAACATCGCAAGGTGATTTTCAAACTAAAAAATTATTAATTGCAACGGGGAGTAATCCTAAAGTATGGAATTTACTTGAATCGGTAGGGCATATTGTTGTTCCTCCAGTACCTTCTTTGTTTACATTCAATATTAAAGACACACGTATTAACGGACTCATGGGGCTATCGGCACCGGCATCGGTGTTGTTGTTGGATAGAAAGGGAAAAGCCTTAAAGCTAAATGGAAACCATAAGGGAGAGGCAAGCGGTCCTTTATTAATCACACATTGGGGAATGAGTGGCCCTGCAATTTTGAAATTATCAGCATGGGGTGCGCAAGAATTATTCGATCTTAATTATCAGTTTAAAATACAGGTAAATTGGCTTTTGGATAGAAATAATCATGAGGTTTTTGGAGCATTAACCAATGTTAAAAACTCCGAAGGAAGAAAGCTTGTTTTTAATACCCGTCCTTTTGATCTGCCAAAGAGATTATGGTTTAAAATACTTGAAGCTTCAGAAATTACAAGCCAAATGAAGTGGGCAGAAATAAGTAAAATACAATTGCAGAAACTTGCAGATGAACTCACTGAAGCTACTTACCAAGTGAATGGTAAAAGTACTTTTAAAGAAGAGTTTGTTACTGCTGGTGGGGTAGATTTAAAAGAAATCAATTTTAAAACCTACGAAAGTAAACTGCATAAAAATCTCTTTTTTGCTGGTGAAGTATTAAATATAGATGCTATTACTGGAGGGTTTAATTTTCAAAATGCATGGACAGGTGCCTTTATAGCCGCAAAGGCAATCACAGAGAGAACCTAACTTTATAAACTTTTTACTTTCAGGTGTTACAACTTATTAAAATTTAGATAGTGTTTTTTGACCCTAAGTTTTTTGTTGGTGAAGTATTAAATATAGCTGTTTTAACTGAAGGGTGTAATTTTTAAATACTTTGATAGGAACTTTTATATTCATATAGGCAATCACAGAGAGAATCTAACTTTATAAACTTTTTACTTTCAAACTTTATAACTTCCTTCAATTCAGTTGCCAAATACTAAAATTGAGAACAGTAGCAAAGCAAACCCATAACAAGTACGGAATTAGTAAATAAGCAGCAGTTTTATTAACCACTTTAAACCATTTTATAGTAAGAATTATGAGCACTAAAAGTGTAATTATAATTAATAAAGCCCAAAATGGTTTTTGAAATCCGAAGAAGACAATACTCCACATGGCATTAAGTAATAATTGGAAACCAAAATGATACAATGCTGTTTGTACCCATAGGTGGTAAAATCCTTTTGCCCAAACAATTCCAGCGGCAACGCCCATCATAATATATAGAACAGTCCAAACGGGAGCAAAAATCCAATTTGGCGGATTAAAACTTGGTTTGTTTAGTGTTGTAAACCATGTGTCTACAGAACTCTGCGTAGCAAATCCAGAAAGAAATCCTACCAATAAACAGATAGCTACGGCGATTATAATTTTGGTGATTTTGTTTGGCATAAGCTTGTTGTATGACACTAAATTAGTAATTTATTTTCAATAAAAAGAACGTCAATAGCTGTCGGGTAGATTTTTTTTAAAGGAGTAGTCAACAAGGTATTTTACTTATATTTGCGCAAATTTAGTATGCTAATGACTACAGATGTATTTATCCCAGCTCCTTATGTAAATAAGCTCGAAAATGGAAGTTGTACATGGCAATCTCCAAGTAACATTGCTTTAGTAAAATATTGGGGGAAGTTAGAGAATCAGATTCCTGCAAATCCTTCTATTAGTTTTACGTTGGATAATTGCCATACTAGAACAACTTTGGAGTATGTAAAAAAAGAATCGGGTGATGATAAAAGTACATTCAGCTTTAAAGTTTACTTAAACGATGAGCTAAAAGAAGATTTTGCACCTAAAATTGAAGTTTTCTTTAAGCGAGTAGTAGCATACCTTCCTTTTTTGAAAGAGTATCATTTCACAATAAAAACCTTTAATTCTTTCCCTCATAGTAGTGGGATTGCTTCCTCAGCTAGTGGTATGAGTGCACTTGCGTTGTGTTTAATGGATCTTGAAAAGCAGTTGTTGGGATCTATGGAGAAAGATTTTTTTAATAAAAAGGCATCTTTTTTAGCACGATTAGGATCTGGTAGTGCTTGCAGAAGTATAGAAGGACCTATTGTTGGCTGGGGAACGCATAAAAACATTGAAGGTAGTACCGATTTGTATGGTGTACAATATTTAGGAGCCGTACATAAAGTTTTTGAGAATTATCAAGATACTATTTTATTGGTTGATGTAGGAGAGAAAAAAGTGAGTAGTACCGTTGGGCATAGCTTAATGAACGGACATCCTTTTGCTGAACAACGATTTAAGCAAGCACATGCAAATCTAGATAAGTTAAAAGAGATTTTTGAAAGTGGTAATCTAAATAGTTTTATCGAAGTGGTAGAGAGTGAGGCGTTAACGCTTCATGCCATGATGATGACTTCCATTCCATATTTTATTCTGATGAAGCCAAATACGTTGGAGATAATAGATAAGATTTGGGAGTATAGAAAGACAACAGGAAGCAAGATTTGTTTTACATTAGATGCTGGTGCGAACGTACATATATTGTATCCTGAAAATGAGAAAGAAACGGTTCTTAATTTTATAAAGAGCGAACTCGTTGCATATTGTAAAAACGGGAAGTATATTTGTGACCAAATTGGATTTGGAGCAAGTTCAATTGACAATGCATAATTAATAATTGACAGTTTGAAGAAGAATATCATTAAGGATAAAAGCTTTGATTATGCTGTGGAAATTATTTATATTTATAATTGCTTGAGGTCTAGATTTTAAGATATATTGAAATTATTAATTAGTATTGTGAAATCAACAAAACAATAATTGTGAATTATTAACTCACAATTATTAATTAGAGATATGAAAGGTCCTTTATTTTACTCAAAAATATTACTCTTCGGAGAATATGGAATTATCAAAGATTCCAAAGGCTTATCAATACCTTATAACTTCTATAATGGAGCACTTAAGGTAAGTGATGATTTATCTGCAGAAGCGGCAAAATCTAACGAGAGTCTTAAAAGGTTTTCTTTGTATTTAAGTGAACTAGAACAATCACAGCCTAGTTTGGTTTCTTTCGATTTAGAGAAACTAAATACGGATGTGGAAAAAGGGATGTATTTCGATAGCAGTATCCCTCAAGGGTATGGTGTTGGGAGTAGCGGTGCTTTGGTAGCAGCTATTTACGATAAATATGCTTCGGATAAAATTACAGTATTAGAAAACTTAACAAGAGAGAAATTACTTAAGCTGAAAGAAATATTCGGGGCGATGGAATCATTTTTCCATGGTAAATCTTCAGGATTAGATCCTTTGAATAGCTATTTGAGTCTACCAATTTTAATCAATTCGAAAGATAATATTGAGCCAACTGGTATTCCCTCTCAAACAGTAGATGGAAAAGGAGCTGTGTTTTTATTAGATAGTGGAACTACGGGAGAAACTGCTCCTATGGTACAGATATTTATGGAAAACATGAAGCAGGAAGGTTTTAGAAATATGCTAAAAAATCAGTTTATAAAACAAACCGATGCTTGTGTTGATGATTTTTTAAAGGGAGATGTAAAATCACTTTTCGGAAATTTAAAGCACCTTTCTAATACCGTCTTAAATAACTTTAAGCCAATGATTCCAGCGCAGTTTCATAAACTTTGGAAACATGGAATCGACACCAACGATTATTATTTAAAACTCTGCGGTTCTGGTGGCGGAGGTTATATCCTAGGATTTACACAAGATATAGAAAAAGCAAGAAAAGCATTAGAAGGGCATAAATTAGAAGTAGTGTATAACTTCTAAAACTCATTTTACTTTATGTTTAATCGGGGGCAAAAGCTATTATTTTTAAAGTTGTTGAGCCTCTTCTCCGTGGTGCGAGGTTATAATGTATTGGTTATTGCTATTGCCCAATATTTAACGTCCATTTATATTCTTGCGCCAGAAATTCCTGTTAGAGAAGTATTATTCGATCCTAATTTGTTTGCTATTGTAGTTGCTTCTGCAATTGCGATTGCTTCAGGATATATTATCAACAGCTTCTATGATGTAGAAAAAGACCTTATCAATAGGCCAACAAAAACAATGTTGGATAGATTGGTGAGTCAGCGGTTTAAGCTATCTGCTTATTTTGTGCTTAATTTTATCTCTGTAATTTTTGCTAGCTATGTATCCTTTCGTGCGGTTGTATTTTTCTCGTTGTATATCTTCGGAATTTGGATTTATTCACATAAGCTTAAAAAAATCCCTTTTGTAGGGAATTTTGTGTCTGCAACGCTTGCTATTACTCCGTTTTTTGCTGTTTTTGTTTATTATAAAAACTTCCAACCTGTAATTTTTGTACATGCAATATTCTTATTCCTTATCATTCTTATCAGAGAAATGGTAAAAGATTTAGAAAATTTAAAAGGAGATATAGCTCAGAATTATAAAACAATCCCTGTTGTCTATGGAGAGCGGACTTCAAAAATATTGATTACCTGTTTAAGTTTATTAACCTTTATTCCTGCCATTCTATTAGTAACAGCATTTAAAGTGGGGCATATGTATATTTTCTTTTATGCATGCATGCTATTAATGCTTGTTTTTATGGTGTTCTTATGGCGCTCCTCAACAAAAATGCATTATTTAGTATTACACAATATTTTGAAGTTTATTATTGTTTCTGGGGTGCTTAGTATCTTATTGATTGATATAGATTTAGTGTTGAATAGGATAATGTAAAAAAAATAGCCCTTAACATAAAGCTAAGGACTATGTGGTTTGGAGGATTTTTTTAAAACCTTATTCTCCCTCTACAATTATAAAATTTGATCTTCTGTTTAGAGAATGTTCTTCCTCGCTACAGCTAACACCATTAGAACATTTATTTTTTAGTTTTGTTTCTCCAAAGCCTCTAGCACCCTCAATTCTATTTGCTGCTATTCCGTTTGCAATAAGATAGCGTTTTGTGTTTTCTGCTCTAGAATTAGAGAGTTTTAAATTATACTCATCATAACCTCGTGAGTCTGTATGAGATTCAATCATAATATTTATGCTTGGAAATTCTTTCATAACATATAATACTTTTTCGAGTGCAATTTCTGCTTGTGGTGTAATATCAGATTTGTTCAATTCAAAATATATAGGATCTACATCTATTTTAAGCTGATTTCCTTCTTTTATAGTAAGACTTTTTAAAGATGTTAAATAGACATCATTGTCTTTAAGTTCTTTCTGAGGGTTATTTGTAGTCTTTGCAAGGATTGTTTTAGAGGTATATTCAGGCTTAGAAAACACTAACTGATGTTCTCTCTTAAAAGGTAGCTTTGCTTGATAGTAGCCTTCTTCATTTGTTGTTATTTCTTGAATAATAGTATCCACTATGATATCCCGTATTTTAATCGAAGTACTTGGAATTGGTTCTTTTGTTTTTTCATCATATACATGGCCAGAAAATAACTGGTGTTGTAAGGGAAGATTTTTTTTGAAGTAATATATATCATCATCTCCTTTCCCCATACTACGATTTGAAGCAAAGTAACCACTTAGGTCTTCTGGATTATAAATAAAGCTTATGTCGTCCATATTGCTATTTAGTCCAGGTCCCATATTTAATGGGATTTCGTAGTTATCTTTTGATTTAATTGTACTTTTAAATATATCCAATCCCCCTAATCCATAATGGGCATCCGAAGAAAAATATAGAATACTATCAGTAATAAATGGAAACATCTCTCTTCCAGCAGTATTTATGGTAGGGCCCAAATTTATAGGCGTATTTGTTTTTCCATCCTCATAAATTTCTGCCATATATATATCAGATTCACCATATCCGCCAGGCATATTGGAAACAAAATATAAGTAGTTGCCATCTGGAGAAATAGCTGGGTGTCCACACGAATACTCTACATTATTGAAATCTAATGATTCGATATTTGTAATAATATCCCCATTTATATACCCTCTTACAATCTCGAAATTAGAGGTTCCCTCTTTATCGGTTTTAAGTTTCTTGTTGGAAGAGTAATTACGAGAGAAGTAAACAAATTTTCCATTTTTACCAAATGTAAGTGTAGCATCATGAAATTTAGTCTGTGTGTTTATACCAAATTTTTCAGGATTTTTAAGTTCTCCATTTCCTTTATTCCTTTCAGCAATATAAAGATCTAAATAGGGTTGTTCATTCCACGCATATAAATTATCCTTTGCAACAGCAGTATCTCTAGCTGAAGAAAAAATTAAATGATCTTTGTAGAACATTGGAGCAAAATCTGACTTAGAAGTGTTAATAGCTACATTTCTAATGTTGTATAGTGAATCGGATTCTTTTAAGCTATCTAGATTACTTTTTTGTATGGTGATAGCCTCAATTCTATTATAATCGTCAGCATAATACTCTTTAATTAAAAGGTTTGCTTTTTTATAATCTCTACTCGATCTTGTAGATTGTAAATATTTAATAAATGTACTCTCTTTAATTTGTTTGTTCTTTAGTGTATATAATTTTTCGTACCATGAGTATGCATTTTTATAATCTGCAATATTAAAATAGCTATTAGCAAGATTTTCAATTACATCTGTGTTTATATTTTTCGAATTATTAATTGCCTTCTCATAGCGTTTTGCAGCCTCTTTAAAATGGAAATTAGCATATAGCTCATCAGCTTTCCATGTGTTTTTTTGTGCAGCAAGGCTAGAGGTTATGAATAGTGTTATTAGTATTAGTTTTTTCATCTTTGTAGGTTTTAAAAGAATCTAGGTGAACGTGCTCTTCTATTAAAGTTTGGTAATGTGTATTGTAATATGATCTCGTGAGAACCGTCATTATATTTATTAAGTTCTGTGGTGGCATAATCAAAAGCATATCCCGCAAAGAAGTTACGTGAGATTTGGAAGCCTAGCATAAAGCTCATTGCGTCGTTAAAGCGATAAGCCGCTCCAATAGTAAATTTCTCTTGGAGCATAGCATTTAGCGATAGGTCTACAGTTACAGGAGCACCTTCTGTATATTTTAAAAGGGTAGAAGGTTTTAATTTAAAATCTGGTGTAATTTCAAATACATACCCCCCGATAAGATAGAATTGTGTTGTTTGGTCGATTACAATTTCATCGTCATCATTATAAGTCTCTGTTTTGATGAAATTTGGTGTTGAGATTCCAACATACCACGCATCGCTATGTAAATAGGCACCAGCACCAATTATAGGCCTCAAGTTATTTACATTATTATTTAAAATTGGATCTTGAGATTCTGCATATTTCCCCTCAGACCAATCTACATTGAGAATGTCTAGCCCAGCATTCATTCCAAAAGATAAATAAGTATTATAGCTTATGGGTAAATTGTATGAGAAAACACCATTCATATCTAGCTGATTTGATGGACCGATATTATCATTAATTACAGTTAATCCAACTCCTATTCGCTCTCCAACTCTGCCTCCAACTGTAAGAGATTGAGTTGCTGGGGCTCCATCGAGCCCCACCCATTGAGAGCGATGTATTAATGCAACTTCTAATCTGTTTGCTCCCACATAACCAGAGTTAAGAGAAAGCGTATTATACATATATTGAGTGAATTGAGGTTGTTGTTGTGCTGTGATAACATTAATAGTCCAGAAGAACACTAATGTTATTAATCCTGTTTTATATGGAAATGAAATTTTCATAAGATTTAATTTTTTGAGGTTTTGATTATGGTTTTTAAAATCTATTACCCTCATTGATATGAGTTAAATAGAGTGCATCAATTCTTACTTAGCTATATATAGCCAGCCAGATATATCTTCACCCAGTTCATCTATTTGAAGAGAGTAAAAGTAGACTCCAGCAGGGAGTTGCTTACCTCTATCTACAGCACCGTTTACATTGGCTATCCCTGACCAATTATTTAGATAACCAGTAGTCTCAAATACTTTATTTCCGTATCTGTTAAAGATTTTCAATACATTGTTTGGGTATTGTTCAATACACTCAATCCTAAAGAAATCATTATAACCATCGTTGTTAGGTGTGAATTCATTGAAGACGGTTAAACAACTTAGCTCTATTATTACTTCTGAAGTGTTATTAGATATATTGTCATCTGTTGGATTTGTTGAGATTATTGTAGCAACATTCGAATGATTTCCAGTAGGATTTACTTGAACCTTAATACTTAGATTTACTGTCTGATTAGGCATTAAGGAAGGGATATTCCACACTCCATTGGAAGGGATATAGTTTCCTTCTGAAGCAGAATGCTGTTGATAGGTAAATCCTGAGGCAATAACCTCATCAATAACTACATCTTTAAATTCAGTTTCTCCACTATTTATTACTCGAATGGTGAACTCAATGTAATCTCCCACTAAAGGATTTATATTATCAACAGTTTTTGATATTGTAATGTCTGAAACTGGAATACTCTCTATAGAAAGCTCATTAGTAGTGTCATCATTAGCTATATTTCCATCAGTATCAGTATCAGTTACTGTTACTACCACATCGTAAACTCCATCAGGGAGGATATTGTCGTCTGGTACTTGAAGCGTCCAAGTATTATC
>NZ_JBLXAF010000001.1:1181693-1349932 GCF_048266025.1 Joostella sp.
TCCATCACCTTCGTTGTATGTGTTTCCATTTAGCCCAATGCTCAAATCATCATTAGAATCCGCTGTTCCAGTAACAATTGGAGTAGTATCATCAGTAACTATAAGATCTACAGTTGGCGTTGTAGGTGGCGTATTATCATCAGCAGTAATAACTGTAAGTTCATTTGTAGTGTTATCTGTTGATGAGTTTCCGCTATCGTTTGTAGCCACTGCGATAATATCATAAACACCTCCAGAAAGTGTATTTTCATCAGGAATTTGTAATGTCCAAGTATCATCTCCATTATCCGTTAAGTTTCCATCTTCTTCAGTATAGATATTTCCATCTAAACCAATATTCAGCGTGTCATTAGAATCCGCTGTTCCTGTGATGATAGGAGTTGTGTCTTCAGTAATTAATTGATTTACTGTAGGAATTGTAGGAGTGTTTGCAGGACTGGTTATGGTAAGTTCATTTGTAGTATTATCTGTTGATGAATTTCCATTGTTATTTGTAGCTGTTGCAACTATATCATAAACTCCTTCAGAAAGCATATTTTCATCAGGGATTTGTAATGTCCAAGTATCATCACCATTATCTGTTAGATCTCCATCACCTTCTGTATAATTATTTCCATCTAAAGAAACATTTAAATTATCATCAGAATCTGCAGTTCCTGTGATTATTGGTGTTGTGTCTCCCGTTGTTATTTGGTTTACTGTTGGAGTTATAGGGAATGTATTTTCATCAGGACTAACAATTTTAAGTTCATCGGTAGTGGTATCTGTAGCTGTTCCTCCAGAAGCATTCATAACAGTAACAACAACATCATACGTTTTTAAACTTAAGGTGTTGTTAGTCGGTATAGTTAATGCCCATGTGTTATCTCCGTTGTCAAAAAGACTACCGTCACCTTTCGTATATGTTTTACCATCTACTGTAACTATGAGGTTGTCGTTAGAATCTGCAGTTCCTGTAATTGTAGGAGTTGTATCTTCTGTAGTTAATTGATCAACAGTGGGAGTTGTAGGAGTAATAATTGCGCTGTTAATAGTCAGTTCATTCGTGGTGTTGTCGCTTGCAGAATTTCCAGCCATATCTGTAGCCGTTGCTATTACATCATAAACTCCTTCTGTTAAAGTATTTTCATCTGGAATCTGTAGCGTCCATGTATTGTCATTATTATCAGTTAAATTTCCATCACCTTCTGTGTATAGTATTCCGTTTACTTCAACTGTAAGATCCGTTGTAGAAGTAGCTGTACCATTAATCATTGGAGTGGTGTCTTCTGTAGCTAAGCTATTTACAGTTGGAGTGTTTGGAAGTGTGGCGTCAATCGTTAGTTCATCTGTAGTGGTGTCTACTGAAGTATTTCCGATAGGATCCATTACAGAGGCAACAACATCGTAAACACCTTCTGGAAGCTCATTAGTAGCAGGGATATTTAATGTCCATGTATTGTTTTCATTATCAATTAAATTTCCATCTTTTTCTACGTATGTGATTCCATTTACAGTAACGCTTAATTGATCTTGAGAATCTAGAGTCCCAGTAATTGTAGGTGTAGTGTCGTTTGTAATTAAACTATTTACTGTTGGAATTGTTGGATCGGCGGTATCAATTGTTAATTCATTTAATGTAGTATCAGAATTAGTATTTCCAAAGGTATCAGTAACTAGTGCTTTTACATCATAAAAACCATCAGGGAGTGCATTTCCATCTGGAATCTGTAATGCCCATGTGTTGTCACTGTTGTCGATTAAGTTTCCATCGGATTCTGTATAAGTAATTCCATTTACGGTTATCTCCAACTCATCAATGGAATTTGCGGTTCCAGTAATAGTTGGTGTATTATCTGAAGTTGCTAAGAAGTCTACGGTTGGCTCATCTGGGATACTAGTATTGATGTTTAGTTCATCTGTAGTACTATCATTTGCAATATTTCCAACTTCATCCGTGAGTATAGCCTGCACGTCATAAATACCATCTGGTAATTCATTTGCATCAGGAATTTGTAGTGTCCATGTGTCATCTCCGTTATCTGTTAAATCTCCGTTCCCTTCTAAATATGTAATTCCATTTACAATTATTTTAAGGTTATCCTCAGAAGTGGCTGTACCAGTTATAATTGGAGTTGCATCATTAGTGTCCTGTTGATTTACTGTAGGGGTTGATGGAGGAGTGGTGTCTATAGTCAGTTCATTTATAGTACTGTCGTTAGCGCTTAACATTCCATCTGAAGCTGTAGCGTTTACATCATAAATTCCGTCTGGAAGTGTGTTTGCATCTGGAATTTGCAATGTCCATGTATCATCTCCGTTATCGGTTAGGTTTCCGTCTCCCTCTGTGTATGTAATTCCATTTACTAATACAGTTAAATCATCTACAGAGTCTGCAGTACCTGTAATATTTGGAGTGTTATCATTGGTAGCAAGTAAGTCTACCGTAGGCGCATTAGGAGCTAATGTGTTTATTGTTAACTCATCTGTTGTATTGTCATTAGCGGTATTTCCAGCTATATCTTTAGCCGTTACCATGATATCGTATGTTCCATCCGGGATAGCATTTCCATCTGGAATTTGTAGCGTCCATGTGTCATTACTATTGTCGGTTAAGTTTCCGTCTCCTTCTGAGTATGTGATCCCATTTACAGTTATTTCTATTGTATCTTCTGACAATGCTGTACCAGAAATTTTAGGAGTATTGTCGTTAGTTGATAATGGAGTTACTGTCGGAATTTGTGGGTCTGTGAGGTCAATAGTCAGTTCGTTTATAGTATTATCTGTTGAAGAATTTCCAGCAGCGTCATTAACTGTTGCGATAATATCATAAACACCTTCTGGCAATTCATCTCCTGTTGGGATTTGTAACATCCATGTGTTATCTCCATTATCCGTTAAGTTCCCATCTCCTTCGGTATAGGTAATTCCATTTAAATCAATACTAAGTTGATCTGTTGAGTTTGCGGTTCCAGTTATTGCAGGAGTTGTATCATTTGTTTGTTGTTCATTTACCGTTGGTGCAGTAGGAGGAGTAACATCTATGGTGTATGTTTCTGTATCAGTACCACTACTAGTACATATAGTATTGTTGCTCTCTACTGTAGCTTGAATTGTAAGATCACTATCTGCCAGAAGATCACTTCCGTTTACTGGAATTTGAAAACTACCATCGGGTGCTACTGTTCCAGAATATTTCACTTTATTAATGGTAAGTGTGATCGAATCTCCAGGTTGTGAATCTCCTCCTGTATCTCCTGAAATAATGATAGATGTAGTAGATTCATTAATGTTAATAACATCATCGGCAGTAATATTAGTATCAAGTGTTATGGTAGGGTTTAGCGTGTTCGTTATTACATTTATTGTTGCTTGCGCTAAGTCGCCATTAGCATTATTACATCCTGTCTCATTATTGGTAATACTTACATAATAACTAATAGGAGTGTCTGTAGGTGTTAACCCAGAAACAGTAAGTCTTCCATTTTCATCAATAGTATATGTTATTGAACCTTGTGTCAAACCATCGGTAATTGGAGTTACTTTATCAGGGTCAAAAAACCAGTTGAAAGTTCCATTAATGCTGCTTGATGGTGTCAGTATAGCATTACTAGATTCACATATGTCATTTTCGGCTCCTGTTATCGTAATATCTGCAGCTGTTGGTCTATCTATCGCTCTAACATGAACAGCCACTCTTGCCGATTCTGTATCGCATCCTGATTTAACAGAAGCTACATAAAAGGTGGTGTCTTCGTTTATTGTTGGCGTCGTAAAAACATCTCCAGAGTTTGTAGATGCTATTAAGTTGCCTCCAGTTGCAGCATCATACCATCTTATTTGTAGGTCTGTTGGGTTTGTACTCGCCGTTAAGTCAGCACTTGTTCCTATGCATACTGACACATTTTTAGAACTTTCACTAATGATTGGTAAAGCAGGTGTTCTAGTAATTCCATAAAGATCCAAGCTTTGGGCAATCTCTACATTTAAAAGAGAGCTGTAGCGAACTGTAATTTTGTCTACAGGTACTCCGGGGCTAAAAGGAATTGATGTTGGTAAATTTTTATTTGCTTGTATTTGTATGAGGCTAAGTAGATCTACATCTAATAAACTTGAAAAAGGTATGTTTTGTACTATTTCACCGTCATTACTAGCGATAATATTGATGCTATTTAAAGCTCCCACTGAAATTAAAGCAGGCGATAGTTTTAATCGGATATTGAAGCTGTCTGTGGTATTTGATGATCCTTCAAAATAGATAGACTGTTGTATTGACGCTAAAACACTTAAGATTCCTAAATTTAATTCAGAGTGATTTGCTGGGTTCCCATCAATAGCATATTGAGGGTTTCTAACACCCGCACCTCCAATTTGAAGAAGGTCTAAGCTAATCCCGCTACCGTCAAATGATGTAAAGGAAGGATTCCCACATTCTAACGGATTGGTAGCATAGTAAACATCGTAAACACCAAGCCTTTTAGTGTTTCCTAGTCCTACAAGAGATCCTAATCTGTTGGTAAGTCGTACTCGGTCGTAAGCTTGGTTTGGAGTGATGGCAATAAAATATTTTCCATTTCCATCTACAACAATTCTCAATCTATCTGTGGCCATGCTGTTTTCAACCTCAGAACGGCCAGTAATAATACTAGTTCCTCCATTTAATGCTTGAACAGTAAACTCTTGATTACCTATAAGTACTGTTCCTAATACATCTGATAGCAAAGAACCTAAGCTTCCTCCTAATAAAGTGGGGAGTAGATTCTCGTCAGTGTCTATTTTTATATAAGAAGTTGTATTTGCTGGAACAGTTTGTGGAAACTTGAGTTCTATACGACCAGAATAGCTTCCCAGTCCTACTATTAATCCAGAACTTGCTCTCACATTTGCTTTGGTGTTTAAATTTCCATCGATTGCATTTCCAGAGTTGTCAGTAAATCTCTCACTAGTGATTGAACTAGTGAAAGTTTGCGATTGAGCATGAGACTCAATGTTAAACAAAAGCGCGCAAATAATCGCTGCGCAGAACTTTAATTGTGTGGTAAAATTTCTCATAGGTTATCGGTTTACGTTGGTTTGCGTAAGTAAAGGGGAAGTCAGTAATATTGGGTGTAGGGGAGGGAGTACCTATGTTTTTTGTAGCAGTATATATACTTTTTTTTTAAGTAAAAACTTATAATCCGCTAACGTGATATTGATTTTTGTATTAAAATTCATACAATCAATATTACTATATATACGAAGTTTGTTCAACCTTAGTTTTGTTAAAATGAAGTTAAAAACTCAATAATTTTGTTATGTTTTCATGTGAATAGTTACATAATTATGTTAATTGTTGCGGATATTATTAAAAGTTAATATTACTGTTATAATATTAAAAATTGAAGTTATCTATTATTAATAATATTTCTTTTTTTATGTTTTGAATTTGATTACCATATCTTTGCAAAAAATAAGTTTATGAGTAGAGAGGATAAATCAAGAAAAGGTAAGAGTTCTGGAAGAGATGCAGGAGGAAATAAAAAGTTCTCAGGAAGACAAGGAGGGAACATGAAAGGAAAGAGTTTTGCCAGAGGTAATTCCCCTGTAAAAAGTACTCCTTCTCCAAAAAAGAGTAAATCGGCTTCCGATGAAATTCGGTTAAATAAATATATCGCAAATAGTGGTGTTTGCTCTCGTAGAGATGCAGATATATATATTGCATCAGGAAATGTTACTGTTAATGGTAATGTTGTTATTGAGATGGGATATAAAGTAAAACTCTCCGATGAGGTTAAATTTGATGGACGTAGCATTACTCCTGAGAAAAAAGCATATGTTTTACTAAACAAGCCTAAAGGTTTTATAACAGGAAATTCTGAAGAAAAAGGAAAGCGTTCTGTGATGGATTTAGTAGGTAATTCTACCAAAAGTAGAATCGCACCTGTAGGGATGTTAGAGAGAAATTCTACAGGATTGCTATTGTTTACTAATGATATTGAATTATCTAGTCGCCTTACGCAAGGGCAAGGCTTTAGAAAAATTTATCATGTAACCTTAGATAAGACATTTAAACACGAAGATCTTCACAGAGTAAGAGAAGGACTAGTTATTGATGAAAAGGAGATAAAAGTAGAGGAGATTACTTTTATTGAAGGTGGAAATAAAAATGAGATCGGGATAAAAATCTATAGCAATAGAAATAGAATTGTTTCTCGTATTTTTAAACACCTAGAATATGAAATCATTAAAATTGATAGAGTTGCTTACGGCGGATTAACAAAGAAAGATCTTCCTAGAGGAACATGGAGACACCTTACAAATCAGGAGTTAATCAACCTAAAGATGCTTTAAAAGAGGTTTTTTAATAAAAACTTCTTTTAAAAAGTAGCTGTAAATAATTATGTACTCTAAGGCTACAATCCATAGGTTTTCTTTAAAAATACTTTGTGAATAGGCGTAATAGCTCAGTGCAACAACAAGAGACCAAATAATTGGATATTTATAGTTTGTAAATACACATAAAATTAGAGGAGTAGCAATATACCAAGGGTGTACGGTGGTACTCATAAAAAAGTAAAAAGTAACAGCCATTAGCATTGAAACAATCAATGTTTTTGGCTGATTGTTTTTTCTGAATATTGCTAGCGAGATAATAAATAATAAAACGGTAATCGCCATTCTAAAGCCTGCGGTTTCAATAATATTATATCCCTTTGTATAAAAACCAATCTCCCTTACGATATAATATATACTCGCATTGAACTCAAATTTTCTAAACCAAAGTCCAATAGTAGCACTATAATTATTAATTAGTTCTGAAGAAATAAAAGGGAGGAATGTTGCTAGTATCCCAATTCCAACTATAAAATAAAAAGCTGTTAGTTTTAGTGCTGATGCCTTTAATTGCTTTGAATCCTTTATAAACCACCGTAAAAAAAGAGGCAATAGGAGTAGCGGAAGGAGTTTCACTGAAATAGATATTGCTATCAATACAGCACCAAGAATCCATTTGTTTTTTAATATAAAATACAATGCTGCTACCAGAAAAAACAGCATTACACCTTCAAAATGTAGATTCCCAGTAAGTTCTATGACTATAAATGGATTTAAAAAGTACCAGAAGATCTGATGTTTCGGTAATTTTAGCAGCGATATTATTTTTAACCCAAAGTATAAGATACCAATGTCCGCAAGGATTATAAATAATCGGACTGTAATAATATTTCCTAAAATACTTTCGCTGCCAAAAAAAGCACTCAAGAAAAATAGTAACTGATTAACAGGTGGGTAATTGCTATAATGAGAGGCGCTTAGGTTTCCCATCCCGTTATAAAGAGTTTTAAAAACTTCAGAAGAAAATAAATCTTTACTTATTAGTTCGTTTGGAGTGTGTAAATAGGGGTTTATATCATTAAGAATCAACTTCCCGTCCCATATAAAACGATAAAAGTCTTGAGATAGGTTTGGCGTAGTTCCAATAAAAACTAGTCTGGCGGTAATTCCAAAAATCAACAACAATAAAAAGTTGCTCTTTTCAAAAACTATAATTTTATAAAAAAAATAGAATAAAGCGATGTATAAACTAATGAGTTTTATAAAATCTGTTCGCTCTAAATCATATCCAAAACTAAAATAGAATAGGATAGAAGCTATTATAAATAGCAAAGAATATTTATGCTTTTTCCAATAATCGAACATTTATACTCGTGACCTAATTGAATGGAAAAATACAAAACCAAAACCAATAACGAGCATTAGGTGAAAAGGGAATAAGCTAAAATCGTGTAATTTAAATGCGCTTAGCATTCCAAATAAGAAATAAATTATCAGGAGTGCTTCGAGTATAATATTCTTAGAAATGGACTTTACCATATATTTATTCCCTTTCCAAGAATCAGAAATATTTTTGATATTAAATTTTGGAGTTCTTACAAAATCACTTCGTTTTCCCATATGACCTTCGATTACAGCAAAACTGTTATGAAGTGTAAACCCAAGAATCACCGTAAAAAAGGTAACGAATATTTGGGTGTAAGCAATAAAGCCTTTAGTCCCTTTAGATTGGATATTTTTATACGTAAACCAATAGCAGACGTATAGAATTAGAGTGCTTAAAATAAATATCCCCGTGAGATCAAATATCCATTTCGGAATAAAATCTAGTTGTTTTATGAATAAAATAGGAACACTTAAAAAGGAAATAATAAAAGCACTAAGAAACATAGAGCTGTTTAATAGATGTATAAAACCGTGAAATTTTGTTTTTGCTGAAATATTTTTTGCGGCAAGTAGATTACTAACAATTTTTCTAAAATTTTCTGCTCCTCCTTTATTCCATCTAAATTGTTGTGTTCTAGCGGCACTGATAACTACTGGAAGCTCCGCAAGAGTTTCTACATCTTCTAAATACTTAAATTTCCAGTTTTTTAACTGTGCACGGTAGCTAAGATCAAGATCTTCAGTTAGGGTATCTCCTTCCCAATTTCCAGCATCTATAATGCAGCTTTTACGCCAAATACCTGCGGTACCATTGAAGTTTATAAAATGTCCTTTTGAATTTCTACCTACTTGCTCTATGGTAAAATGGGCATCTAAAGCGAAAGCCTGAATTTTGGTAAGCAGCGAATAATCTCTATTAATATGTCCCCATCGGGTTTGTACTACTCCAATTTCGGGGTCTTTAAAATAGGGAACTGTCTTTTTAAGCCAATCGTGAGCAGGAAGAAAATCAGCGTCGAATATTGCTATAAATTCTCCCGTAGCGCTTGCCAATCCTTCTTTTAGGGCACCAGCTTTAAATCCTGTACGATTCTCTCTTGTAATGTGTTTTATATTGATTCCTTTTTCTTGAAGGACTTTAATTCTTTTCGCAGTATCGTCAATAGAAGCATCGGTAGAATCATCTAATACTTGAATTTCTAACTTCTGAGAAGGGTATTCTATCTTGGCAATATTATTTAATAAGCGTTCGACAACATACTCTTCATTAAAAATAGGAAGTTGGATTGTAACGGTTGGGATTTGTTTTGCATCTAGAAAATCATACTTAGGCTCATTTTTAACAACCTTTCGATATTTTAAATAGTTGATAAGTAGATTTAATTGCGTTAAACTATAAAATAGAATAAGCATTAAAGCTAGTGTGTAAACCCCAAGAATGATGTATGAAAATATTTCAAGTATCATTTAAAACTGTATTTAAAAATCCAACTTAAAATTTTAATCCCTGCCATAATGCTTCCTTTTACAGTTCCAGAAACTTTAGAAACCCCAATTCTATTTTTATATCTAACGGGAACTTCTGCATAAGTATATTTCTTTTTTAACGCTTTTAATTGCATTTCTACGGTCCAACCATAGGTTTTATCTTCCATTTCTAACGCTAGAAGCTTATCATATTTAATAGCTCTAAAAGGGCCTAAATCTGTGAACCTAGCATTAAATAATATGCTCATTAAGGTTGTTGCTAGCCAATTACCAAAAACCTGCTGCGGAGTCATAGAGTTTTTAGCTCTTAATTCTTTCGTTCTAGCTCCAATTACAAAATCAAGATTCTCATCTACAATAGGGGCTATTACTTTTGTAAGTTCTTCCGGGTAATCAGAATAATCTCCATCTAGAAAAACAATAATATCAGGTTTGTTTTCACTCCTTTGAATGTAATCCATCCCTTTCAGACACGCATATCCATATCCCTTTCTGTCTTCAGATAAAACTGTTGCACCAGCTTTTTTAGCTACGATTTCAGTATTATCAGTAGAGTTATTACTGACAACAATAATCTCATCAACAATTTCAGGAATGTCATTTATAACATGTGCAATAGAAGCCTCTTCGTTGTAAGCGGGGATGATTACCTTAATAATATTCATTAAAAAACACCTAAATTATTTTGCAAAAGTACCACCTTCATTGTAATAAGTCGGAATAGATATGATATTATTTATTTTGTTTGATAAGATCTAGTAAATCAACATCATTACCCAGTAAAACGGCATCGCTATTAATACGACCTTTAGGAGTATCGTTTTCTAGTTTTAAAACACCTCGAGGGCAAACAGCTGAACAAATACCACATCCAACGCAAGAAGCTCTTACAATGTTTTCCCCTTTTTGAGCATAGGCTCTCACATCGATTCCCATTTCACAATAGGTAGAGCAGTTTCCACATGAAATACATTGCCCTCCATTGGTTGTAATTCTAAATTTAGAGAATAAACGCTGTTGCAATCCTAATATTGCCGCCATTGGACAACCAAAGCGACACCATACACGATTTCCGAAAATAGGATAGAAACCTGTACCAATAACACCAGAAAATATAGAACCGATTAAAAATCCGTATGTACTTCTTAGTGTTTCAGGGTTGAAAATGAAAACATTACTTCCACTGAAATAGTGAATAGCAATAAGTCCCAATGTAATCGCTAAATAACCTATTGCACCATATCGAGCGTCTTTTTTAAGTTCTTCTTTTTTAAAGATCCAGATTACAGCAAATAAAACACCTAAGAATACAGCTACTCCGATTAAGAAAAAGTCTTTATTAAGCCAATATTTAGCTGCATCGTAGCTTAAATAGCTATGGATAACAGCAGTAGTCATTAATACAGAAAAAACAAGTACGCTATGTACAACCCATCGCTCAATTTTCCATGCGTTTAAGCTTTTATCAGATAACTGTCTAAATGCATCACCAGAAGTTTCTGCCAAACCGCCACAACCACAAACCCAAGAACAATACCAGCGTTTACCGTAAAAGTAAGTTAGGATTGGAGTAATTATAAAAATAGAAGCGATTCCGAAAATAAGAAGTCCCATTCCTAAATCTCCAGAACTTATAAAGCCATCCATTCTATATTGCTCAAAATTATAATAGTTGAGAGGCCAGATATTCTTTAAGTCATAATAAGGGATATTATATGCTTCGGATGAATTAAGACGAGCCATTAACTCTGGAATTATGAAAGCAAATGCGGTCTGAAAGAACATAACACTCACTGTTCTTATAATTTCATAATTGTTATGTCTGTGTTTCCATATAAACTTTATTCCAAAGGCTAATATAGAAACGGTATAGAGCGTTCCGTATACAAACCATTGACTAGCAGGATTTCCACTTAAAAGCTCGCTTAATGGGTCGAATAAAGCGATTAAACCAACATTGCCCCCTTCTGATCTTAACCCGATGTATTGTGGGTAGAAATAGAGAACTATATAAAATCCAGTTAGAACGAGTCCGAGTAGCCAAGCTAAAAAACCTCTTGAAGAGATTGATTTAAACCAAACACCATCATTTTTTATCCCAGCAGATTTATCGCCATAAGCTCCATACGAGAATAATATTATTCCAGCAGTGATGGCTCCTAAAGAAATTGATAACCAGAGTCCTTTATTAGGAAAATTAATATTGAAAGTAGCGAGTAATAAAACCCCTAGCCCAAACATTCCTAGTACAACAGATAGCTTCTGTATTACATTAAGAGCAACTGGTGGCTCTCCAGATAAGGACATGTTTTTTTGTACTGTATTGTTCATATAAAGTTATCTTTTATGCCGTTTTAAGTTGACCTTTAAATGCTTTTTTAATTGCTGAAAAGTGTTTGCTGTAAAATTCAGGATCGAAACTCGCCTTTTTAAGGTTCTCAATTACAAAGTCTATTTTTCGACCTTCAGAAATCCATTGATCCATTACCTTATGTTCTAATCGGATTCCAAAAGTATTAATACCTAGAAATGTATTGTTTTCCTTATTATAAGAAATAGTGATGCATTTTTTACCATCTGGATGTTCCCAGAAAAAATGATTTTCATTCACTTTAGGTTTTGCCCATACCCAACCATATGTTTGGTATTCGATGTCGAAAAATTTAGCCGAATTAAACCAATTACCAGGATGATATGCTGTTTTATTTCCACAGATTGTCTGTGCAACAGCTTCTCCCATCATCCTTCCTGTGTACCAAACTGCTTCAATTGGTTTACGTTCTCCAGTAGGTTCTAATTGCTCTGCGCAATCGCCAATTCCATAAATATTTGGGATATTAGTTTCTAGATATTTATTAACCTTAAGGCCTCTTCCTGTTTCAATAGCAGTATTTTTTATAAAATCTATAGCAGGACTTACTCCAGCTGTTAGACCCACAAGATCACATTCTATTTTTTCTCCTGTGGAAGTTATAACTGCTTTCGCGCGTCCATTTTCATCAGCTATAATCTCTTTAAGTTCTGTTTCTAGTTTTAAATCAATATGATGATCTCTAATATGTCTAGTTATAAGATCGGCATCTCCTTTTGGAAGAACACTTCCCCAGAAAGATTTATCACGAACTAAAAAAGTAACAGGAATTTCTCGAGTATGAAGCATTTCTGCCATTTCTACACCTATGAGTCCGCCACCAACAATAACAGCACGTTTGCACACTTTATTATTTGGCGCATTGACTTCAAGAAGTTCTAAATCTTGTTTTGAGTAAAGACCTTGTACGCCTTTTAAGTCTTGCCCTGGCCAACCAAATTTATTAGGCTTGGAGCCAGAAGCAATAATAAGATCATCATAATTTAACGTAGATCCATCAGCAAAGAGAAGTTGTTTGTTATCAATTTTAATTTCATTTACAAACCCTTCCTTTAATTCAATTCTGTTTTTCTCCCAAAACCAATTTTCATACGGTTGCGTGTGTTCAAACTTCATATGCCCCATATAAACATACATTAATGCAGTTCTTGAGAAAAAATATTTAGACTCGGCAGAGATTACAGTTATTTTATAATCGCTTAATTTGCGAATGTGCCTTGCTGCAGTAATTCCGGCAATGCCATTACCTATAATTGCGATATGTTTCATGTGTTTTTTGATATAGAATATACGTCGTAATGCAAGGTAAGAACTTATAAGTGGTTTTTAATTTAGAAGCATTTTAAATTAATAATTGATTATTTTCACTTGATAGCTACCTACTTAGAATTTTAAGTTTAATAAAATTTTTTAGTAAGGTGACTAGTTTTAACGATATAAGCGAATATGAGATACAGTATTATTCTATTTGTGATTTTGATAATATTTAGTTGTAAATCTGAACTAAAAGAAAAAGTAAAGCGGATAAATGGAGTTAGTTTAGTGGCATCAAGAGCACCAGTATCTCCTGAACAGGCGATAGCAGTAAAAAATATCAATGCAAATTATGCGGCATTAATGCCTTTTGGATTTGTAAAAGAATTAGACCATCCAGAGATAATTTTTAATAAAGAAAAGCAATGGTTTGGGGAAACAGAAGCAGGAGTTGCCCAATATGCTGAGGTTCTAGATTCTATAGGGATAAAAGCGATGTTAAAACCTCAATTATGGATTTGGAAAGGTGAATTTACGGGAGATCTTTCTATGCGAAATGAAGAGCATTGGAAAGAATTTGAAACTCAATATCGAAGTTTTATTTTGCATTATGCGGCGGTTGCAGAAAAACTGAATATTCCTATTTTTTGTATTGGGACCGAACTTAACAACTTTGTAAGTGAACGTTCAGAATTTTTCGAGATCCTTATAAAAGAGATTAGAGAAATATATCATGGGGAACTTACATATGCTGAAAATTGGGATGTATATGCGAATGTGCCTTTTTGGAAGGATTTAGATTATATTGGAATTGATGCATATTTTCCTTTGTCTGAAGATAAAACACCATCCGTAAAAGTTTTAAAAGAGGGATGGGAGAAACATAAAGAACAAATGGAAAAGCTTTCAAAGTCTATAGATAAACCTGTTCTATTTACAGAATATGGGTATAGAAGTATGGATTATGCTGCAAAAGCACCGTGGGA
Organism: Joostella sp.; assembly: GCF_048266025.1. Taxonomy (NCBI): domain Bacteria; kingdom Pseudomonadati; phylum Bacteroidota; class Flavobacteriia; order Flavobacteriales; family Flavobacteriaceae; genus Joostella; species Joostella sp. The sequence goes on from NZ_JBLXAF010000001.1 coordinate 1,195,470, forward strand.
GCATCATCGTTTGGAAGCTGTTGCAAATCATGAGATTCAAATAAATGCATTATCAGCATTATACGATACATTTTGGGAAGAATCTTGGTTTGCTGGTGGATTTTTATGGAAATGGTTTCCTGAGGAAACAGCGGGAGGAGAAAAAAATAACCGGTTTACTGTTCAAAATAAACCGGCTTTAAAAACTGTTACATCGTATTATAAGAAAACGAAATAATTATTTTCTTGCTTCTAAATATCTGTCGATATATTGTTGATCTAATTCTGGAGAATCCTTGTATTTCTTTCTTAGATCTTTAAGTTTTACCTTTAATTCATCAACGATATCTTTATACTCAGGATCGTCATAAACATTATTCATTTCTTGAGGATCATTCAATCGATCATAAAGTTCCCATTCGTCAACATCATAATAAAAGTGAATTAGTTTATACTTTTTAGTCACAATCCCATAGTGTCTTTTTACTTGATGAACTGCTGGGTATTCGTAATAATGATAATAGGCAGCTTCTCTAGTCCATTTTTCGTTCTCTCCTTTTAAAATTGGAGTCATGCTCTCACCTTGCATATCCGATGGAATGTCTATCCCTGCAGCGTCTAAAAATGTAGGGGCAAAGTCTAAATTCTGAACCATATCGTCATTAGTAGTTCCTTTTTCTATAACACCAGGCCAGCTAATCATCAACGGAGTTTTAAAAGACTCATCATAGATAAAACGCTTATCAAACCAACCATGCTCTCCAAGATAAAAACCTTGATCAGAAGTATAAACAATAATGGTGTTTTCGGTAAGGTCGTTTGCTTCTAAATAATCTAAAAGACGACCAACATTATCATCAACAGAAGAAATAGTTCCTAAGTAATCTTGCATATAACGTTGGTATTTCCACTTCATCTTTTCCTCATCGGTCATAGAAGGCCAATGCTCTTTAAAGTCGTTATTTATCGCATTGATAGTAGGGTCATACTTTGCCTTTTGTTCAGCATTTAATCTATTATAAATTCCTGTAAATCCACCAGGAACTTTTTTAATTTCAGGCTTAACATCTCCCATTTCCGCAAGTGTCTTAGGGCGAATTTTACTGTCGTGGCTGTATCGTAAATGATATAATAAATTCATTTCAGCAGTCTTTGCAGCAGTACCTCTATTTTTATAATCGTCGAAAAGAGTTTCAGGTTCTGGGAATGTTTTTTTAGAAAACTCTGCAAATTTTTCAGGATTAGGCCACCAAGGTCTGTGCGGTGCTTTATGCAAATACATCATCATAAATGGCTTTTCTTTGTCTCTTTTTTTATCCAGCCAATTAATAGTGTAATCCGTAATAATATCTGTTACATAACCTGTAATTGTAGTGTCTCCTTCTTTAGTAATAAACTTAGGATTAATATAATTTCCTTGCCCCGGAAGAATAGCAAAATCATCTACACCTTTAGGGTTGTTTCCAAAGTGTAACTTTCCAAACATAGCCGTTTGATATCCTGCATTCTGAAATAGCTGTGGGAATGTAACATTCGTAGTGTCAAAAGGAAAATAGTTATCTACTTTACCGTTTATATGGCTGTGTTTTCCTGTTAGAATCACGGCTCTAGAAGGAGCACAAATAGAATTAGTAACAGATGCATTATTAAAAAGCATTCCATTTTTTGCAATCCTATCGATATTTGGAGTGTTTATTAGTTTATCGGAGTAAGCGCTAATTGCTTGGTAAGCATGATCGTCCGACATGATGAAAATTATATTCGGACGCTTTTCTTCGGTTGCAGTTTCCTTTTTATCTGCTTTTTCTTGACAAGAAAATAAGGCAATGGAGAATACTGCAAATAGTAGTTTCTTAAAGTGCATTAATTTATTTTTTCTAGTTTGGTTTTGTGATAGCAATTTACGGAAAAATAAATTAAAAGTTTCGAATACTTTTTAATTAAAAAGTCCCGCCGAAGAGGCAGGACTTTATTATTTTTATGAAAGAAGTGGTTATTCTAAAATCCCATCTACAATTCCATATTCTAAAGATTCTTTGGCATCTAACCAGTAGTCACGGTTAAAATCTTTCATGATTTTCTCGAAAGACTGTCCGCAATTATCAGCTAATATACGAGCTCCAATTTCTTTAGTCTTAATAATTTCTTTAGCTTGAATTTCAATATTCGAAGCCTGTCCTTGTGCTCCACCGCTAGGTTGGTGAATCATTACTCTTGCATAAGGATAAACAAAGCGTCTTCCTTTTTCTCCTGCTGAAAGTAATATAGATCCCATAGAGGCAGCTAACCCAGTACAAATAGTAGAAACTGGACTTTTTAGCGACTTCATAGTATCATGAATAGCAAAACCAGAGGTTACATAACCACCAGGACTATTAATTATAAGTTTAATCTCTTCATTTCTAATAGCATCTAAATAAAGTAACCTGTCGATTACATGCTTAGCTGATTTATCGTCTACTTGTCCCCAAAGAAAAACTTTTCGCTCTTCTAAAAGGGAAGCATCTATTTTATCTTGAATTTTATTACTAGCCATATTTTTATTATTTATTACTGTTCAAATATACTTATTTCGATTTACTTTTTTATTAACGATTGTTAAAGGATAATAGTAAGTGAAATTTTATTAGTCTTTATTTTTTTTAGAAGCACTCCATGGATATAATTCCTGATTTATAAACTCCTGCGGGAATTTATCATCATCATGAAAACCGAGTTCAATATCTCTTCCGTCGTAAGGAATGTAATCAGTTTTAAAAATATAATCCCAGACACTAAGAGTAATTCCAAAGTTAACGCCATATTTATTTGGCATTTCTTTACTATGATGCCAAATATGCATTTTAGGATTATTGAAAATATATTTTAAATATCCGTAATCCCAACCAATATTAGCATGATTTAGATGGCCTATTGCAATATTGAAAAAGTGAACAATAGCAACTGCTTCAATATTAAAACCTCCAATAATTGCAATCGGAATGTATAGAATCGATTTATAAACAATGGGCTCCATCCAATGGTATCTAAAATGAGCTGCAAAAGCCATTTCTTTTACCGAATGGTGTGTTTTATGGAAATTCCATAAGAAAGGAACACGATGGAGTAAAATATGTGTACCCCATTGGATGAAATCTGCGGTAAGGAAAAATATAAATAGTCCTAAAAGCCATGGTAATTTTGTGGAATCAAAAAGCTGAAAACTGTCCACTGATAACCCAAAAATTCCAAGGAAATCGTTAAATATTAATTCTGCTGTATTGGAAAGTGCAATTAGTGCAATAAGATTCAGTAGAAAAAAATTAAAGAATAGATAAAAGGTGTCTAGCCAGAAATCTTTTCGGAATATCTTTTGATCTTTCCGCCACGGGAATAATATTTCTAGTCCCCAAATGGTAAGGGATATTATAAGAAGCCCATAAAAATAGTTTTCCCAATGGAAATTAGTAATCTCCGATATTAGGTAATTAAAATAACCCGAATAAGAGTTTTTTATGGTTTCAATGTATTTATTCATTTACTATTATATTTAGAGACTACTTTTAGCCTTCCCGTAAGATTTTTTAAAGTTGCTTTATTAATTTTTTGAAAAGTGTAATCATTTTTGGTTCTGCTTCTCCTGCAACTTTAATTATCTCTTGAATATCTATAGGCTGTAGGTTATCTGGATCTCCTTCATCAGTAATAACAGAAATAGCGGCTACAGGTAAACTTAAATGATTGGCAACTATAACTTCAGGAACAGTGCTCATTCCTACGGCATCGGCGCCAATTAATTTTAAGTAGCGATATTCTGCTTTTGTTTCTAATTCCGGACCAATTACAGAAACATAAACTCCTTTCTGAAGCGAAATATTTTCATCAGTGGCAGCGTCGATAATTGTTTTACGCATCTCCACATCATAAGGTTCGCTCATATCTACAAAACGATGACCAAAAGCGCCTACATCTTTAAATGCTAGAGGAGAACCTCCTTGTAAGTTTATATGATCTTCAATAAGCATTAAATCGCCTTTTTTGAAATCTAAATTTATAGATCCTGCGGCATTAGAAATTAAAAGTTTTTTAATTCCAAGTTCATGCATTGCTCGAATTGGATATGTAATATCTATAAAATCATAGCCTTCGTATAAATGGAAGCGACCTTGCATTACAACAACCTTTTTGCCTTCAATTTCTCCGAAAATTAATTTACCACTGTGAAACTCTACAGTAGCTAACGGAAAAAAAGGAATTTGGTTATAATGCGCCACAATCGGATCTTTAATCTCGTCTACCAATTTCCCTAATCCTGTTCCTAAAACGATCCCAACTTCTGGGTTATCAAATCCTTTACTTTTTAAATATGCAGTAGTTTCTTGTAATTCTTTTTTTGTCATAATTTTATTTTTTTAAAAATTTCTCAAACGCAGCATGATCCTTAATATCGTCATATACATCTACGTCGTTAAGTTCTTCTAACAAAGCTACATCAACTGTTTTTAAATCTTCTAAAGTATCTCTTAAAACAGTATTTGTGCCCCATTTTTTTTGCTGAAATATTTCTGGATATAGTTTTTTCATTCCTAAAAGATAATAGCCTCCATCTTGAGCAGGTCCAATAACAACATCATTAGTTTCTAGTTTACTAAAAGCCTCTTCAATGTGTTTTTCTGTAATATCGTATAAATCGCTTCCTATTATAATTGCTTTTTCATAACCAATAGAAAAACTATCTTTAAAAGCATTCATCATACGGATGCCTAAATCACTACCTATTTGAAGTTTTTTATCAAAAGGAGGTGTTTCCCAGATGTCATTTTCTGCCATTTCTTCAGAATAGTAAACTTTCTTCTCGCAATCACTATTTCTAGTTACTTTTGCTGTATGCTCTAATAAAAAGATATAGATTTCTAATGCTTTTTTATCGCCTATAGTTTTTGCAAGCCTAGTTTTTACCTTCCCTAACTTTGGGTTCCTAGTAAATATAAGGAGTGTATTTTTATTGTTCATTATATAAATAAATTTCGAGCTAAATTTTTATGTCCCATCAGCAGATTTGTATGTTGATATACTTCCTTAGAATAAAAAAACAAGAGCAAATTCTCACTGTTGGTACGATAAGATCCATATATGTTGATTATTGGACGTTTTTGTGGTTATTTCTTACATAAAAACATAATATATCGTAATTTAGTTCCATCAGTAAAAGTAACAGAAATAAATATATTGAATAGATGAAAAAAGGATTTTTAATAGATATGGATGGTGTTATATACGGAAACGACACACTAATCCCTGGAGCAGATAAATTTATAAAAACACTTCAGAAGGAGGAGATTCCATTTTTATTTATGACAAATAATAGCCAACGTACACCTTTAGATACGGTTAATAAAGTGGCTAGAATGGGAATTAAAATAAAAGAGGAGAATGTTTATACCAGTGCAATGGCGACAGCATATTTCTTATCGTTTATGAATCCTAATGGAACTGCTTATGTATTGGGGGAAGGTGGTTTAATTACTAGTTTACACCAACATGGTTATACTTTGGTAAATCAAAACCCAGATTTTGTTGTTGTTGGAGAAGGAAGAAATTTCACTCTTGAAATGGTAAATAATGCTGTTGATATGATTCTTTCTGGCGCAAAATTAATCGCTACAAATTTAGATCCATCTCCAATGAAAGAAGGGTGGTCTAACTTAGGAATTAAAGCAATTGTGGCTATGATAGAGGAAGCTACAGGGAAGAAAGCTTTTTCAGTAGGGAAACCGAGTCCTGTAATGATGCGTTCTGCAAGAAAATATCTTGGTTTAGAGGCTAGAGAAACGATTATTATAGGAGACACCATGGATACAGATATTTTAGGTGGTGTGCAATTAGGATACACAACGATTTTAACGCTATCTGGTGTTTCCAAAGAGAAAGACCTAAACGATTATGCTTTCAAACCAGATATGATTATTAATTCTTTAGCAGAGCTAGATCTTAAAAAAGCATTAGAGCTTCAGTAAAATTATTATCTTTAAAACCAATTAAACATACCTGCTTTATTTAAACTTTAAAGCTTTTAAAATACACCTGAATGAGTAAAGTATTACAATGGGCCATCATTATTTCCCTTGGTGGCTTTTTATTTGGATTCGATACTGCTGTAATTTCTGGAGCAGAACAAGCTATACAAAAAGAATGGGGACTTAACGATTTAATGCATGGATTTGCTATTGCCGTAGCACTTTATGGTACATTGGTAGGAGCTATTTTTGGAGGTTTTCCATCCGATAGAATTGGGAGAAGAAAGACCTTATTCTGGATTGCCATTTTATTTTTGGTTTCTGCAATTGGTTCTGCTTTAGCGCCAGATGTATACTCTTTTATAGTCTTTCGTTTTATAGGTGGAATAGCCGTTGGAGCCTCTTCTGTAACCGCGCCAATTTATATTTCTGAAATTTCTCAGGCTCAAAATAGAGGGAAATTAGTGGCTTCCTTTCAGCTAAATCTTGTGTTGGGTATCTTAATGGCTTATGTGTCTAATTATATAATTAGTTTATTAAGCCTAGAAAATTCATGGCGTTGGATGATGGGAGTAGAGGCAATTCCTGCATTAGCATTTGCACTATTAGTAAGAAAACTACCTCGAAGTCCGCGTTGGGTACTCTTAAAACATGGAGCCGAAGAAGAAGCTTTGGATACATTAAGGCAGATAAATGCAAATAATTATAAAGAAGAGTTTGAGGCTATAAAAGTATCGATGGCAGAAGATGCGTCTAAGTCGTCACTTAAAGAACGATTTTTTTCAAAGAAATTCAGTTTTGTAATTCTATTAGCTTTCCTTTTTGCTTTCTTTAATCAGTTATCAGGAATTAATTCGGTAATTTATTATGCACCTAGAATATTCCGTGACGCTGGTTTAGGGAGTGAATCTTCGCTATTTTCTACAGTAGGAATTGGAGTTGTAAACTTAATTTTCACACTAATAGGAATGTATCTTATTGATAGAAGCGGTCGTAAAAAGTTAATGCTAATTGGGTCTATAGGATATATTATTTCTTTGTTTTTTATAGGTAGAGCTTTTGATACAGGTGAAACAGAAGGGAGTATTGTGCCTATACTTTCATTTATTTTTATAGCATCGCATGCAATTGGACAAGGGGCAGTAATTTGGGTTTTTATTTCTGAAATATTCCCAAATAGAGTAAGGGCTTTCGGAATGTCTTTAGGGAGTTCTACGCATTGGGTTTTTGCGGCATTAATTACAAATTTCTTCCCTTACTTTACTGAAACTGTAGGGCCTGCTACTATATTTTATTTCTTCGCAGGAATGATGGTTCTTCAGTTATTATTTGTTATCTTTTTAATGCCTGAAACTAAAGGGAAGTCTTTGGAAGATCTATCAAAAACACTGTTGAAAGAGTAGTTTTTGAAATTGATTTTTTAGGGGAATGTTTTAGAAAGATAGCCTAAAATAGAGCACTATTTTAAATGAAGCACAACAATAATGTTAAATAAGTAACATGGTGACTTCAATTCTCCTGTTTTTATTTAACTTAACATTGGATAAACTCTTTTATTGAAATTTAATAAGAATTATAGCGATTATGAATGTTTTACTATTTGGAATTACAAAAGAGATTGTTGGGGATAGTCCCTTACATATCTCTGTGGAAAGTAATGTGAAGAATGTAAGGCAGCTGAGGTCTTTTCTATTAAAAGAATATCCTAAACTCCAAGAATTATCTTCTTTGGCAATCGCTGTAAATAATAAGTATGCCCAAGAAGACGATAATATTACAATTGATGATGAAATTGCATTGATTCCACCAGTTAGCGGCGGATAATTTTTTTGTGATTTTTAATAATAGGAAGTAGATTTTATGTTGATAGATAACCATAATAGAGTAATAAATTATTTAAGATTGGCGGTTACAGACCGTTGTAATCTACGTTGTAATTATTGCATGCCCGAAGAGGGAATCAATTTTGCAAAGCGCGATAATTTGTTCACTATGGACGAGCTTTGTAGCTTGAGTAGTATTATGGTTTCTCAGGGGATTAATAAAATTCGTTTAACGGGAGGAGAGCCTTTTGTTCGTAAAGATATCATGGTGCTTTTTCGACATTTAGCATCTTTAAAAGGGCTCGAAGATATTTCTGTAACTACAAATGCTACATTAATTGGTCCTTATATTGATGAATTAAAATCTTTGGGGATAAAAAATATCAATGTTAGTTTAGATGCTATAAATAAAGAAGCATTTGAACGTATAACGAGAAGAAATCAATACGATACTGTTTACGAAAATCTTATAAAGCTTATTTCTGAAGGCTTTAATGTTCGTGTGAATTGTATTGCATTAGAAGGTCAAAATATTGAAGAGATCCTTCCGTTAGTGGAACTTACCAAATATTATAATGTTTCGATTCGGTTTTTAGAAGAAATGCCATTTAATGGAGGTTCTAAAAGCTTTAATACTATTACGTGGGATTATAAGAAAATCTATAATTATATCTCAGAACACTATTTCAATATAGAAAAGCTAGTGTCAGAAAGTACATCTACTTCTATTAATTATAAAATTAAAGGGCATAAAGGTTCTTTTGGTCTTATTCCTTCCTTTTCAAGGACTTTTTGTGGGAGTTGCAACCGACTCCGGATTTCTGCTACAGGTGATGTTATTACATGTTTGTATGGCAAGCCAAGAATGAATATCCGAGAGATTTTACGAAGCGATAATTCTGAAGCGAAAATTAATGAACATATTTTAGCTGCCATCGGAAGTCGTTCTAAAACAGGTTTTGAAGAACAGCAAAAATATGATGGTGTTTTTAATAATTCAATGACCTCAATTGGAGGATAAAAGGAATTATAAAGTTATAAGTATGGGAAGTTAAAACCTCCATACTTAAAATCACTACTATAAATAATACGATGAATAAATTATCACATATAAATGAACATGGGGAAGCAACTATGGTCGATGTTTCCGATAAACAGGTTACGGCTAGAGTGGCAGTCGCTTCTGGCGAGGTTATTTTCCCCCAAGAAGTTTTTACGGAACTTGAGAATGCTCATTTTTCAAACAAAAAAGGAAGTATTATTCAAACGGCAGTTATTGCAGGAATTCAGGCGGTAAAGAAAACAGCAGATTTAATTCCTCTTTGTCATCAATTGGCATTGTCTAAAGTGCATATCGATATTCAGCCAAAAGAAAATTCGCTATTTATTTTGTGTACCGTAAAATGTACGGAACGTACTGGAGTAGAAATGGAGGCTTTAACGGGAGTTTCAGTTAGTGCACTTACTATTTATGATATGTGTAAGGCCTTGTCTCACGATATAAAAATCACAAACATTCAATTAGATCAAAAGTCGGGTGGCAAAAGTGACTTCAACAGATAAATTATATGGTTTAGTAATGGCTGGCGGGCAAAGTAGTAGGATGAAGTCTGACAAAGGACTTATTGATTACTACGGAATGCCACAGCGAGAGAAAGCTTATAAATTATTGAGTGAAGTTTGTGATCGTGTTTTTTATAGTATTAGAACTGATCAAAAAAGGGAATTCTCTTCCGAAGAAAATATTATTGAAGATCAGAATATTCACGTTGGTCCTTTAAACGGAATTTTAAGCGCTCATGATTACGATAAAAATGCAGCTTGGTTTATTCTAGCCTGCGATTTGCCTCTCATGAATATAAATGCGCTAAAACAGCTTAAAGAGAATAGAGATCCTAATAAATTAGTAACAGCTTTTGCTACTGAAGAGCGTAGTATTCCAGAGCCTCTCTGTGCTATTTGGGAGGCAGATGGATTAAAAGCAGTTTTAAATTTTGTTTCAGAAAAGGGAACTTATTCTCCTGTGAAATTTTTATTGAATAGTGATATCAAGATTGTGAATCCATTACAAGAAGATGTACTTTTAAATGCAAATTCAGAGGAAGATCGTATAAAAGTAATGCAAAAGTTAGCAGGTTTTGAACGAAAATAGATACATAAGGCAAACGGTTTTAAAAAGCTTCGGAGTAGAAGCACAAGAAAAATTAAAGAACGCAAAAGTATTGGTAGTTGGTGCCGGTGGGTTAGGTGTTCCTGTGTTGCAATATCTAAATGCAATGGGAATTGGTACGCTTGGTATTGTAGAGAAAGATACCGTCGATATCTCGAATTTACAACGTCAAGTTTTGTATGGAGAAGGCGATATTGGCTTGTCTAAGTTAGCTGTAATTACACAAAAATTACACGCACAGAATTCAGAAACCAAAATACAAGAATATCATACCTTTTTAACTCCTGAAAATGCTCTAGAAATAATAGAGAAATATGATCTGGTAGTCGATGCTACAGATAATTTCCCAACGAGGTATTTAATTAACGATGCTTGTGTAATTTTAAAGAAACCTTTTGTTTATGGGGCACTTCATGAATTTGAAGGGCAAGTAAGTGTTTTTAATTATAAAGGAGGGCCAACGTATCGTTGTTTGTTTCCTACCATGCCAGGAAAAGGAGAAATGCCAGATTGTAATGAAAATGGAGTATTGGGGGTTGTCCCAGGGATTATCGGGAATTTACAAGCGTTAGAAGTAGTAAAAGTAATTACAGGAATCGGAAATACACTTTCTGGAAGATTATTGATTTTTGATGGTTTAAAACAGCAATATCAGCAAATATCTTTTTCATCACAGCTAGAGAATTTACAAAGAGCACATTTGGAGTCCAGTTATGAAGCTGTTTCTTGTGATATCAATACGCTTATTTCTGTGGATGATTTTTCTGATTTCCTGATGAAAGGAACTCCTTTTCAAATAATAGATGTTCGAACACCAGCAGAATATGAAGACTTTCATTTTGATAACTCTTTAAACATCCCGTTAAACGAACTTTTGGAGAGAGTCTCAGAAATAGATAACTCTAAATCAGTTTATCTAGTCTGTCAGTCGGGGATTAGAAGTAATAAAGCACTACAACAATTAAAAAGTAAAATAAGCGCCTCTATTTTTGAATTGGAAGGCGGGATAAATAATTATTTACAACATGCAGTTAACACCTGAATCTCTTAGCATCCTTGCATTGTGTTTTTTTATAATCGCAATTTTATATTCTTCAGTTGGTTTTGGAGGAGGAAGTAGCTATTTGGCGTTGCTAACATTATTTTTTGCTAGTTTTTTTGTAATTCGTTCTGTAGCTTTAGTTTGCAATTTAATAGTTGTTTCTGGGAGCACATATTTGTATTATAAAAACGGACATTTTGATGTTAAAAAGTTCATTCCCTTTGTTGCAACGAGTATTCCTCTAGCTTTTATAGGGGCATCTTTTAGGCTGAAAGAGTATGTTTTCTTTATCATTTTAGGACTCGCTTTAATGTTGTCTGCAATATTATTGGGGAGTCAAAGTATTAAAGAACGAAAGCAAAAAACACGACTTACAGCAAAGAAATATCCAGTTTGGGTAACTTATGTTTTAGGAGCAGGAATAGGGTTTTTGTCTGGATTAGTAGGTATTGGAGGAGGTATTTTTCTGGCGCCTATTTTAAATCATATGCGCTGGGATTTTTCAATAAAAATAGCTGCCTTAGCAAGTTTCTTTATCTTAGTAAACTCTATTTCTGGGATTGCAGGGTTAATCTCTACGGGGATGTTTGTATTCCCATGGAAAGAAGGATTGGTATTAGGAGCTGCAGTCTTAATTGGAGGGCAAATAGGAATCCGAATCAGTTTAAATAAACTCAGTGGAAGAGGGATAAAACTGCTTACCGCAATATTAGTTCTTATCGTAGGAATTAGAGTTTTATTGAAAAACGGATTAGGAGTGATTGATTTTTAATCGCATAATTTAAAATAAATACAACATGATTTCTTTCGAAGAAGCACATAGTAAAGTACTAGAAAAAACAATTTCTTTTGATACTGAAAGTGTATTATTTACCAATAGCTTGGGGAGAGTTTTGGCAGAAGATATTCTTGCAGATCGCGATTTTCCACCCTTCGACCGTGTTACTAAAGACGGTATTGTTGTAAATTATGAAGCTATTAAAAATGGAAAAACAGCATTTTCTATTGAAGGAGTAGTAGCTGCAGGAACACCAAAAAGTAAATTAAAAGATAAAAATAATTGCCTTGAGATAATGACGGGAGCAGTAATGCCAGAAAATGCAGATACTGTTATTATGTACGAAGACATTACTATAAAAGAGGGAAAAGCGATTTTAAATTCTTCAGTAAAAGCATTTCAGAATATTCATAAGCAAGGAGTAGATACCCAGAAAGGAGCTATTCTTGTTAAGAAAAATACTAGAATTACAGCAGCAGAAATAGGAATTTTAGCAGCTGTAGGAAGCGTGGAAGTTGAGGTGAAAAAGTTGCCACAAGTAACATTGATATCCACAGGAGATGAGTTAGTAGCTGTGCACGAAAAACCTGCTGCACACCAGATAAGAAACTCTAATATGCTTTCTTTGCATGCGTTATTATTAGATGAACATATTCATTCCAAGCATATCCATTTAAATGATAATAAGGAGGAGATTAAAAACAATCTTATCGAGTTGTTTTCTAATAGTGATATACTCATGTTAAGCGGGGGAGTTTCCAAAGGGAAATTCGACTATATTCCTGAAGTTTTAGAAGATTTGGGTGTAGAAAAAGTGTTTCATAGGGTAAAGCAACGCCCGGGGAAACCTTTTTGGTTTGGAATTCATAAGGCTTCTAAAACAGTGATTTTTTCTTTCCCAGGGAATCCTGTTTCTACTTTCGCAAATTATCATGTTTATTTTAAAGATTGGTTGCATAAATCTTTAGAATTGGAGATGATTAAAAATACCATTATTTTAGGGGAAGAAGTTTCTAATAAAACTGATTTAACTTTATTTATTAGCGTGAAGGTTAAGGATCTTAATGGAGAAAAAAGAGCTTTTCGTGCTAAGGAAAATGGCTCTGGAGACCTTACTAGTTTGGCATTAACAGATGGATTTATCCAGCTTCCGCCAAGAGAAAATCCTTATAAAAAAGGAGAAGCAGTAACTTTTATAGCTTCGAGATAAATTATTCATGACGCACGAATTTAAAAACATAATTGAGGGTCATTTACGAGCTGTTACAAAAGATTTAAAAACAGTATTGGCTTCTGTAGTTGCTCTTGAGGGGTCTTCCTACAGGCGCCCCGGAGTTAGAATGCTTATTCGAGAGGATGGTAAAATGACGGGAGCAGTAAGCGGAGGATGTGTAGAAAAAGAAATTTTAAGACAGTCGCAGTCGGTTTTTGCAAATGGGAAACCAAAATTAATGACTTACGATGGGCGTTATAGACTTGGGTGCGAAGGGATATTGTATATTTTAATTGAGCCATTTTCAGTTAATAAAGAATTTCTTGAGGCTTTTAATAAAACTCTTCAAGAGAGAACCCCATTTACAATAACTTCTTATTTTAATAGAGATGTAGAAGAGAATGCAAACTTTGGTTCTTATGTTAAGTTTGAAGGGGAGTTGTTGTATCCTATATCAGAAAACATTTCAGAAGAAAAAGAAAACTTAGAAACGTTCTCACAAACTCTAAAGCCTTCTATAAAGCTAATAATATTAGGAGCGGAGCACGATGCTGTGCAACTATGTGCATTGGCATCTTTAAATGGGTGGGAAGTTACTATTGTAGCCCCAGAAGACGATCCAAAGACAAAATTGAATTTCCCAGGAGCAAATGTTATTATTAATACAAGTCCGCGGTCTTTTGATTATGATTTAATCGACCAAGAAACAGCAGTTGTTTTAATGAATCATAGCTTCTCAAAAGATATAGAATTCCTATCTCGTATGGTAAATTCTTCTCATAGATATATTGGAATATTAGGTCCAGGAAGGCGAAGAGAGAAGCTTTTTGATAAGTTATTAGAAAACCTTTCAGATATTGATCCTTCTTTTTTTGATAGTATTCATGCGCCAGCGGGAATAAATATTGGAGCGGAAACACCTCAAGAAATAGCAGTTTCTATTATTGCTGAAATATTAGCAGTATTTAGAGAGCAAGAGGTTTATCAGCTAAAAGATAAAAAGGGAAGTATACATGCTGAAAATTAGATTTAAGAGCTCGTTTCAGTATTATAATCCGTAAAAACAACAATCTTCAGTAATGAATAAAATAGGAATTATTGTTCTTGCAGCGGGAGCATCCAGCAGAATGGGATCTCCAAAGCAGCTTTTAAAGTGGGGAGAAACTACTTTATTAGCGCATGTGATTTCTGTGGCAAAAAATACTAAAGCAACTGAGGTATTTGTTGTTCTTGGGGCAAATGAAGATTTAATAAAAAAATCGATCGCTGTAGACGCGAACATACTATCGCATAATGATTGGGAGCAAGGTTTAGGGAGTTCGATAGCTTTTGGAGTTAAAAAGTTACAAAAACTAGATTTTGATGGGATTCTTATAATGCTAGCCGATCAACCCCTAGTTACGGATGTTTATTTAAATCGACTTCTGAAAAACTTCATCAAAGGGGATAAAAAAATAATAGCTTCGAGGTTTTCAGGAAGCGTAGGAGTACCCGCAATTTTTTCTGCTGAATATTATGATGAACTTCAGAAGCTAAATAATGATTATGGGGCTAAACATCTTATTAAATCTCATTTTGAAGATGTATGTACATTGCAAGCCGACCATTTGGTGATAGATATTGACACTATAGATGCTTATAAGGAAATCTATAAACAACAATTTGGAACTTCTCATTAATAGTATTTTAACTAGCTATTTTCTTTTTTGTGACTGGGTAGGAATAAAAAAAATCTGTAAATTTAAGATGGATATCAGATTAATTAATCCTCATGTAGAATTATGGAATTTATAGATTACTATAAAGTTTTAGAACTCGATAAAAGTGCTACTACAGCAGAGATAAAAAAAGCATATCGTAAGCTTGCTCGTAAATACCATCCAGATTTAAATCCTAATGATAAGGAAGCAGAATTAAAATTTAAGCAGCTTAATGAAGCAAATGAAGTGTTGAGCGATCCCGATAAGCGGAAAAAATATGATGAGTACGGAAAAAATTGGAGTAATGCAGAAGCTTATGAGCGTGCTAAAGCACAGCAGCAACAAAGTAGAAGGCAATCATCTTCGAGGTCATATACTCATGGCGGAGGAGGTAACTTTGGGGGTTCTGAAGAAGATTTTTCCGATTTCTTTGAATCGATGTTTGGTGGCGGTTTTTCTGGACAACGTAGGCAAGCTGGATTTAGAGGTCAAGATTACAATGCGGAATTGCATTTAGACCTCAAAGATGCATATACTTCTCATAAGCGTACGCTCTCTGTAAATAATAAAAGTATTCGGATTACAATTCCTGCAGGGATAGAAAACGGTCAGACTATAAAAATAAAAGGACACGGAGCAGAAGGGGTGAATGGCGGTCCTAATGGAGATCTTTATATTACGTTTTCTATTAATAATGATCCTTTATTTAAAAGAGAAGGAGCTAATCTGTATAAAACAGAAAATATTAAGCTCACAACTGCTGCTTTAGGAGGTGAAATAACAGCTTCTACTTTTGATGGTAAGGTAAAGTTGAAAGTGAGTCCAGGTACTCAAAATGGACAACAGGTAAAACTGAAAGGAAAAGGATTCCCATTTTATAAGAAAGATAATGTTTTTGGGGATTTATATATTACTTATCAAGTGGAATTGCCAACTAAATTAAGTGCTGAGCAAAAGAAACTTTTTGAGGAACTAAAGAATACAAACCTTTAAAATACAGACATGGTACTTAAATATAAACTTTCCATACAGAAATTTTGTGAGACCTATCAAGTAGAAAAACACTTTGTAATACGTTTTGTAGAAGCTAATCTGATAGAGTTAACAAGAGATGGTAATGAAGAATATATTAGCGAAGATCAAGTTCCTAAGCTAGAAAAAATGGTGCGTTTACATCGAGATTTAGATATTAACGAAGAGGGATTGGAGGCAATAGCTCATTTGTTGAATAGGATTGAAGGTATGAATAAGGAACTCGTTTATTTGAGGAATAGACTGAACTTGTACGAGGAATAATTATGGATGCCTTTATTGCTGTTATTTTTTGGTTAAACAAAATTAAGTAGCAAATCAGCTACTATAAAATTCATAACTTCACGTAATCATATACTTGGTTATCTTTAACCTAGAGTTGTATTAATATTTAGTAGTCCAAGGCGATATCAGTTTAGAATATCATGTTTTTGTTAAAAAGTAAAGTAATTTAATATT
This sequence comes from Joostella sp., assembly GCF_048266025.1. Classification (NCBI taxonomy): domain Bacteria; kingdom Pseudomonadati; phylum Bacteroidota; class Flavobacteriia; order Flavobacteriales; family Flavobacteriaceae; genus Joostella; species Joostella sp. Next base: position 1,211,662 of record NZ_JBLXAF010000001.1, read on the forward strand.
ATGAAATTATTATTTGTAGTAAACCCCATTTCTGGAGGAGTAGATAAGAAACCTTTTTTAAGAGAAGCTGAAAGCCTATGTAATAATTATGGAATCGAGTATTCTATTTTTAAGACTACTGGTGTTAATGATGAAGAGGGTGTCAAGAAAATTATTGATGAATTTCAACCTGATAAAGTTGCTTCTGTTGGTGGAGATGGAACTACACTTTTTACTGCAATAGCTTTATTGGAAACAAAAATCCCGATGGGAATCATCCCTTTAGGCTCTGCTAACGGAATGGCTGTAGAGTTATTTGTTAATCCAAAACCCATTGAAGCGTTAAAAAATATTATCATGTCCGATGTTATTGGGCATTTAGATTTGGTTAAGGTTAATGGAGAGCATTATTCTATTCATATTGGAGATGTAGGGATTAATGCACAGATTGTAGAGGCTTATGATAAGGACGAAAATAGAGGAATGGTTACTTATGCAAAGTATTTTATAGATGAAGTAAAAAAAGTCGATTTGATACATGTCTCTATCAATGCAAACGGTAAATCTATTGATAAGTCAGGTATTATGGTTTGTATTTGTAACTCTAGGAAATACGGAACTGGAGTGCCAATTAATCTTACAGGAAACCCAATGGATGGTAAATTTGAGATTGTAGTTGTAAAGAAAATTGATACAAATTCCATTATAAAAGCTGGACTTTCTAAGTTTGAAGAAGGCTTTTACGATAGAGAAAATATAGAAATTTTAAGTACTGATAAAGCTCAGTTGAGTTTCGATAAACCAAGATTGCTACAATTGGATGGTGAAGTTATAGGTAAATATAAAGATATAGATGTGGAAATACTTTCAGGTGGTGTAAACCTGATTTCTACAAAAAATAGCCTTTCTTCGATTGTAAAATAGAATTCAAGTTTTAACAAACACATGTTTTTTTGCTTTTGAAACATAATATTTTTAATGACAATAAGAGACGTATTTTTTATTTTAATCTGAATAAAAACACATTCAACAGTATAATTCATAGTTGTTTATGTTCGTATTATAATGGATTGAATGAATGTTATGATTGAAAGTAAAGTGCTTTTGTGTTAATAGAGCACTGTTAATATTTATATTTATTTTTTCGTAACTTAGTATAATAAGAACTAAATTTGTTCCGAAAATAATAGATATTTAATCCCTCCCCCTTTTAAACACTACAGATTTATTTTTAGGATATAGACTTTTTTTAAAAGAGCTGTAAGTAGTTGTGATTTCTTGATGAAATTCTAAATTCAGTTCGTGTAAAAAGTAGATAATAGTATATGTAGTATCAAATTATGCATAAAAGCTTTTAATAACCAATTATATACTTCAACTATGAAGAAATTACACATCTTAGCGTTCGCACTATTATTAAGCAGTGTTACTTTATTTGCGCAAGAAGAGGCTGCCGAAGGGGGGCAGTCTGCGGCTCAAGCTAATAACCCACTTGCAAACATGACGGCATTAAACTTTCACAATTACTACATGCCAAAGCTCTCTAATTCACCAGATGAGCAATATATGAATACTACATGGTTGCGTTTTGCAAAGCCATTTTCAGCGGGTAAACTTTTATTGAGAGTATCCTCACCTATAAGTACAATTGGAGTTCCTCAAGGTGGCGGTAATGTAAAATCTGTTAGCGGCTTAGGAGACGTTAATGCATTTATGTCTTATAATTTTGTTTCTAATTCGTCCTCTACAGTTGGTGCAGGACCATTAATTACAGCACCTACTGCAACAAATGAATTGCTTGGTACTGGGAAATGGCAAGGTGGTTTTGCTTTGGTGGCATTCATCTCAAAATCTCCTGTATTTCAGTATGGAGCTTTAGTAACTTGGCAAACATCTTTTGCTGGTCAAAGTGATAGAGAAAGCACAAATAATGCAGCCGTTCAGCCATTTTATTTTTGGCAACTAGGAGAAGGGTTTTATTTAAGAGGAGTGCCGATTTGGTATTTCGATTTTAAAAATGACGCTTATAGTGTGCCGATGGCTTTAGGTTTAGGTAAGGTTGTTAAAGTAGGGGATACAATGATTAATTGTTTTGTAGAACCACAATATTCAATAATAACAGGAGGTGTTCAGCCAATATTTCAAGTGTTTACGGGGATAAATTTACAGTTCATGTAAAACGAGAACACCTGTATGATTATAGAAGAACTATTTAATCTTATGTATGAAGATATTTAACAAGTCTACAAATGCCGTAATATTGGGAGGGATATTTTTCCTAATCCCTTTACTTATTTTTATAGTGCTAATAACGCATGCTATCCAATTAGCAACTCCTTTGGGAAGGAAGTTGGTTGACGTTTTTCATATTCATTCTGTTTTTGGAGCTGCTACAGTTACTATTTTCACAATTGTCATTTTAATTTTAGTATGTTACATAAGTGGGTATTTAGTTCAAAAAGGACTTGTAAACGACTGGGGACAAAAAGTAGAGGATAAGTTGTTTTTACTTTTTCCTAGTTTGCAGATGTTAAAATATAGAATGCTCGGTGATAAGCCAGCTAAAGAAGATGATGATAATTGGAAGTCTATTCTCTTGAAAGAAGATCAATTTTACAGAATTGCTTTCATTACAAATTTTAAAAACGGATTCTATAGTGTTTATGTTCCAGATGCTCCGCGGATGGATGCAGGAGAAGTACGTTTTATTGAAAAAACTGATATCGATTTTATACCAATTTCAATGAAAGATGCTATGAATTCTTTAAATAGCTTCGGTAGAGATGGTAAATTAGAGAAATACATCATTAATATAACTTCGAAAGGGAATATTTCGAATTCCAATTAAAACTTAAAATTATTAAGAATATAGAAACATGAGGTTTGAATACCTCATGTTTCTGTGCTTTTATTTAAAGCTTTTTCTTGATAAGTAATGATACGGTTAGATTATAATCTTTTCATCTATAAAAAAGCATTAGTTATTTTAGAGATTTTATTATCTTACCTATTGAAAATAAAACATATGAGGGGTGTTGAAAAAAGTACTTTTTTGAAAGTATTGATATTATTAATTATTGGAATATTTTTTGGAAATAATGTGTTTAGTCAAGACATAGCTATTAGAAAAGTTGATAGAATTCATAGGGATAGTTTGATGAATTCAGATTATCCATATGTATTACCTATTTATGGAGATAGAGTTCAGAAAATGGGTCACGATTTACCGCTGCCTTTTGGAATTATGGTGAATTATGTTGGGCAAGATACCGATCTAAATATAGATAATATTGCACTGAAATTAGATGATTCCGACTATGTGGATATGGGTTTTCTAGAGTTTGAAACTTTTGAGAATACTGCTAATGTTGTTAATGTAAGGTTAGAAGCCTGGCTATTTCCTTTTTTAAATGTATATGGAATTTATGCGCATTCCGAAAGTAACAATGCGATCAAGCTAATTAATCCAATTGAGTTAGAGATTCCAACAAATCCTACAGCGAGTACTTATGGATTAGGTACAGTTTTAGCCTACGGAACAGGAAATTATTTCGCTGTCTTAAATTTTAATGCTACTTGGTCTGATGTAAGTTCGTTAGATGATGATGTTTTTGGAACGATCACTTCTTTTCGTTTGGGGCGTAGTTTTGGATTCCATAAGCGCTTTCATAATATAAATTTCAGCATTGGTGTTCAGCATCAACATTTAGATAGAAATTCTAATGGAGCACTTAGTATTAGTGAGATTTTTTCTAAGGTAGATCAAGGAAAACTTCAGGAAATAAAAGATGATGTATCTGATACGGCTAATAATTGGTATGATGATTTAAGACCAGCACAACAAGTGGTTGTTAATAAAGTGGTAAAAGAAATTGACGATTGGTTAAGCGGTAGAACGCCAGGTGATAAAACCTTAGGATACCGATTTGAAAAGGAACCTGTAAGCGAGTTTTCTTTGCAATTGGGAGTTCAATATAATCATGGAAGGAGATGGTGGTATCGTTTGGAAACTGGAGTAGGAAAGGGAAGAAATCAGATAATGTTATCTGCAAATTACCGCTTTGGGATAAATAAGAGAAAATAAATTTAAGTGATAACCAATATAAGTAAATAATAATGAAGAAGTTTTATTATCTATTAGTGCTGTTTTTGGGTGTAAGCAGTATGCAAGCTCAAGAATTTTATGTCAATTTTTATGGTAATTATGCTTTTGATGATAGTTTTGATTCGTATTACGATTATCGAGCATATTATGATGGAAAGATAAAAGGAGGCTTTCAATGGGGAGCAGGTTTAGAGTATAAACCGAGTCAGTACATGGGGTTCGAGTTTACGTATTTCCGTCAAGATACAAATTCGCCAACTTGGTATCAAACATATAATACTATAGGGGAGAGGTTTACAAATTTTGATTTAGGAATAAATTATCTGCTAGTAGGGGCGAATCGCTATTTTTCTAGACCTAGTTCACAGTTTCAAGGATACGGTGGGTTGATGGCAGGTATGGTAATTGCCAATCTTGATAATCCAGATAACGGGCGAAGCTCTGATGCAACAAAATTTAGCTGGGGAGCAAAACTAGGAGGAGTTTATTGGATGAACGATTATTTTGGAATTCGTATGCAAGCACAATTACTTTCTGCTGTGCAAGGAGCTGGTGGTGGTTTCTATTTTGATGGATATGGACCGCAGGCTACCGTTGTAACATATTCTACGTTTTACCAATTTAGCCTTGGTGGTGGAGTTGTTTTTAGTTTGAATTAAGGAAGAACAAGAAATATAAAAAAAGCTTTAGTCTTCACTAGAGCTTTTTTTAATGTTATTAAGTAAATAAAATCTATAAATCAAAAAAACCTCTCAGTTTCCTGAAAGGCTTTTCTCTTAGTAGCGGGAACTGGACTAGGATGATTGAATTGTACTGAATTTGGCTGAACTTTGGATATGATATATCTTGTTGTTTATCAATTATTTATCTTGTAATTTTATTGAGATTGTTTGACTGAGTTTGAATTGGTTTAATTTTTTTCGGGAAAATATCGGGAAAATTATTATATTTGACTAAGTGAATTTTATAGTATGGCTTCAATACGATATACAGTTAAATCAAAAAAAAATCCTGCTAATATTTATATAAGATTTTATGATAGTAAAATTTTTGATATTATCGTAAAAACAGGTTTTATTATAAATCCTAAAAGTTGGTCTAATAAACAGCAAAGAGTTACTAATTCTCTAGATTCAATTTTTGAAGCAAAAAGAGTAAATCCACAGCTTATAGGATTAAAGGAGTTTATAATAGAGGAGTATAATGCTGCCTATTCTAATGGGGATTTAATAACTAAAAATTGGTTATCAAATAGGGTGTTGAGATATAATAACAGACCATCAGAAGAATTCTTAAACTATGAAATCTTTTTTGTTCCATTCGTAGAGAAATTTATTTTAGATTCAAAAACGAGAGTAAATCCATCTACAGGAAAAATACTATCGAAAAAAACTATACAGAAGTACAATACAACCTTAGAGAGGTTAAAAGAGTTTCAATTCGAAGAGGATATTACTTTAAAAATTTGGGATATAGATTTACAATTTCATAACAAATTTTTGCATTTTCTTAAAGTGATAGGGAATTATGGTTCTACTACAATTGAGAAATATCTTAGTCAGATTAAAACTTTTTGTAGAGAGGCAAAAACACTTGGTTATAGAGTAAATCCTGAATTTGAACATAGAAATTTTACAATAAAAAGAGAAAAGCCGATAGACGTTTATTTAGATAAAAATGAAATTCAAAAAATTTACTCATTAGATCTTTCTAAAAATAAGCGACTTGATAATTCTAGAGATTTAATGATCATAGGGTTATGGACTGGTTTGAGAATTTCAGATTTAAAAAGACTTTCAGAATTTAGTATTACTGATAATACAATAGATGTTATTGATTCTACAAAAACGAGTATAAGTTTAAAAATACCTATGCATGAGCAGGTAAAGTATATTTTAAAAAAGCGAGAAAATGATTTGCCGAAGATAATTTCAGATCAAAAGTATAATAAGGATATTAAAGAAATCTGTAAGTTAGCTAGAATTGAGCAGGTGGTTATGGGAAGTAAATTAAACTCCGAAACTAAGCGGAAAGAAAAAGGTTATTATCCTAAATATGAATTGGTTTCTAGTCATACCTGTCGTAGGTCGTTTGCAACAAATCATTATGGCGAATTACCAAACCAAACTATTATGTCTATAACAGGTCATAAAAGTGAGCAACAATTTATTAAGTATGTAAAGACAACTAAAGAGGAGCATTCTCAAAAAGTTAGAGACCTTTGGGCTGAACAGTCACAGTTGTCTAATTAGGGCTTATCATGGTTGCTTATTAAGCCGTTCATATACCTTTTTAAGCATATAATTTTTAACAATTGTTCCAAAATCTTTATCATCCATCATCTTTGAAAAAATATCCTGATTTTGTTCCATACGACCTATTAACTTATCCATAAAAGCATCGTTAAAACCAAACTTAAAATTGTCTAGTGTATTATTTTGAGCTTGTTCTGATAGCTTTTCATCAGAGATTAATTCTTCCTCTATTTGATCAAAAAATAACTTGTCGGCATCAGAAAACTCTGTGCCGAATTTAGAGTTAAGAACATTGATAATTTCGGAAAGTGCTTCTTTCTCTTCTTTAGTTGCTCTAATTCCAGATTCTGAAAGTCCATCTAATCCATATTCTCCTTGACTTTCTAATACCAAATTTTGTTCTGCTATTTTTTGAATTCTGTAATATTCCAATGAAACTTCATCACCTAACTTAAACCTATCACGTTGATTTTTACGTGGCAGTTTTTTTAAAAGAAATCTACTGTATGTGAATAGTTTTTCCAAATCTACATCTGTAAAAGGCATGATTTGGGTTAAGAATGAATAGGTTCTAGTAAACGATTGCAGAGCATGTTTGAAATTGTCTTGAGTGGTCTCAGTTCCAATGATATCTTCTTTAGAATTCTCTTCTGGAAGTTGTTTGTAGCGTTCAACCGCAGGATCTATAAATGCATTTAGTTTGGCTTGTTGCTTCACATTTAAAGCATTTATAGATTTAAAATACACATTACAGAAGTTATCAACTTCCGAGTGCCAAATTACTTGTGCTTTTTCAATTTCATTTTTTAAATCATACAAGTGATTTGGATCTGTATTGGATTCAATGCTTGTTAATTCATAATAAGGCTGAAAAGAATTTACAATGTCTCCTATCTCATTGGTGAAATCTAAAATAAAAGTATCTTCTTTTCCTGCACTCATTCTATTCAGTCTAGAAAGTGTTTGTACACATTTTACCCCAGATAATTTTTTATCAACATACATAGTATGGAGTAAAGGTTGATCAAATCCTGTTTGATACTTGTCAGCTACTAAAAGTAATTGATATTCACTTGTAGCAAATTTTTTTGGCAGTTCCTTTTCTTTAAATCCATTAAGCTCAACTTCTGTAACGCCTTCAGGGTAGGTGTCATAAATAACTTTGCCAGAGAATGCTACTAATGTTTTTACATCTGTATAACCTTTATCTTTAATGAATTTGTCAAATTCTTCTTTATAACGCACAGCATGAAGCCTAGAACTAGTTACAACCATTGCTTTGGCTTTACCTCCAATTTTTTTTGAAACTACTTGCCTAAAGTGCTCAATGATTACTTCTGATTTTTGAGCTAAATTATGTGGATGCAAAGAAAGGAATCGACCTATTGCTCTTGATGCTTGTTTTTTGTTGACCTTTGGGTCTTCCTCAATTTCTTTTGAGAGCCTAAAATAAGTTTTGTAAGTCGTATAATTTTGAAGCACATCTAAAATAAATCCTTCTTCAATAGCTTGTTTCATGCTGTATAAATGAAAAGGTTTTGGTGTTCCATCAATATTAGGTGTTCCAAACACTTCAACAGTTTTGGCTTTTGGAGTAGCAGTAAAGGCAAAGAAACTTAAATTGTCTTGTTTGCCTCTAGCTTCCATAGATTTTCTGATTTCATCTTCTGCATCATCATCTAAGCCAGAATCTAACTCAAGGTCTTGGGCTTCTTCTAATGTTTTTGCAGATAAAACCTCCTTCATCTTTTTAGTAGCTTCACCACCTTGAGAGGAGTGAGCTTCATCTATAATAACAGCGTATTTTCTTGTTGGTAATTCTCCAATTTTATCAAGAATAAAAGGAAACTTTTGAAGCGTTGTGATGATTATGTTAGAACCTGCTGTTAAGGCATCTGCTAATTGTTGCGAGTTCTTATCAATTTTTTGTACTACTCCTTGTTTATGCTCAAATTGATAAATGGTATTTTGTAACTGACTATCTAGGACCTTACGGTCTGTAATTACAATTACGGAATCAAAAATACGCTCATTATTGGTATTGTGTAAACTGGATAATCGGTAAGATAACCAAGCAATTGAATTGGATTTTCCTGAACCTGCCGAATGTTGAATTAAGTAGTTTTTACCTGCTCCATTGCTTTTAGCATTTTTGGTTAACGCTCTTACCACATCTAATTGATGGTATCGAGGGAAAATCATGGTTTCTTTATTCCTTTTTACTCCATTTAACTCATACTCTTCAACATGCAAATGAAGGAACTTGCCAATAATATCCATGAAGCTATCTTTAGCCCAAACATATTTCCAAAGGTAATCTGTTCTATAACCATCTTTGTTTGGTGGATTTCCTGCTCCATTGTTAAACCCTAAATTAAAAGGCAAATATCTAGTAGCTTTAGCATTTAGTTTAGTTGTCATGTAGCATTCATCCGTATCTACAGCAAAATGCACTAAAGCTCTTTTTTTAAATGCAAATATTGGTTCGGTTGGCTCTCTGTCAAAAACATATTGTTTTTTGGCATTGCTAACATTTTGACCAGAAAACTGGTTTTTAAGCTCTATAGAGGCAATTGGCAGTCCGTTTAAGCTCAATACCATATCTAAAGAGTTATTGCCATTACGCTCGTAATAAAGCTGTCTGGTAACGCTTAAATGATTTTTTTGGTATAATACCTTATCATCTTCGTTAAGTGTGGTTTCAGGCTTAAAATAGCCCATTTTAAACTTAACCCCATAATCTGTAAATCCATTTCTAACAACATCAAGAGTTCCTCTTAAATCCAATTCTCGAATTAAACGTTGAACAACTTTGGTTTGTACATCTTCTTTATGGATGTTACTTAATTTATCCCAAGCTTTAGGTTGAGAGTCTTTAAGAAAATTAGTTATATATGTAGGGAATAAACCTAATTGAGCATCAAAGTCTTTAGATAGTCCTTTTGCATAACCACCTTCTTCTAAAAGTGATGCCTCAATAGCTTCTTCAAATGTTAGTTCAGTATGAATACCTTTTGCCATAGTATGTCTTATCTTAATTACTCACCTAGTTACTACCTTAGTTACCATCTTAGTTACTACCTTAGTTACCTAGTTAGTTACTTCATCATTTTTATCTCTATTTTTAATAGATGTAAGAACACTCTTTCCAATATTGGTAGTTACATATTTTTGATTTTGACTAGTTGGTTTATCAGGAATAGTCAATTCAATCAGATTTAAAACTACTAGAGGTTCAATATGTGTGCTAAAGTTTTTAGTTTGATTAGAAAGCCCTAAACATTCTTCTAAAATCTCTTTTCTTTTGTGAGGTTTGAGAGTAAAGTTTAAAACTTCAATTTGTTCTTTAGTTAGTTTATTTGCTTGGTCACTCACTTGGTCACTCACTTGGTCACTCACTTGATCATCAAATTCAGGATGAATAGGAATTTCAATTAAAAAATGAGTTCTTTGAGGTTCATTAGTATCAAATGTAGGACTACCAGAACCATTATCTTTTAAAGCTTTTACAATAGTTGGAATACCAGTTCCTCTACCTTCAGTAAGCCTTAATTCTTTTAAAAATTCTCCAATACGTCTATTCCTGTAACGTCTAGCTCTAACAATACCTTTATCAAAATCTTCTTGTTTTAAAGAAGGGTCAGCACCATTGTAACTAATAATTTCAATAGCATCAGGAAATATTCTCACTTCGATAGGATCTTGTAGCTCGTAATTCCTATGATAAACAGCATTAGATAAAGCCTCCTCAATAGCATTAAATGGATAATTAAAAACCCTATCGGAAGCTTCTTTATCAGCATGTTTAATTACTTTCTCTTTAATTACATTGGTTTTTATATAGGAGAGAGCATCTACTAATTGTTTTTGTATTGCCCCTTTAAAAATTTTTTCAGTAAATTCTTTTCCTGCAACGCCATTTGGAAATTCTACAACATCTATTTGAACACCTTTAAAATATTTCTCTGAATGGTCTGAAAACATGAGTAAGCCAACATTTTTAGGAAACAAATGTTCGTTTGCTCCTTGAGATAAGTTCATTTTTTCAGCAAGTTCCTCTACGGTCATTTTATTGCTTTCCTCTAACAGCCTACTTTTTGTTTTCTCAAGATGTTCACGCATAAGTGAAGAACTCATATCATTTACACTAGCTTGTGTATTAACCCTATCATCAAAAGGGATTTTGGTTGTAAGTTGCAACAATTCGGCTTCTTGCTCTGGGTTTGGAACAATACTGTTGGAGTTAAAGCGAATGCGATAGTTATAGGTTTTATGTTTCGCTAAAACATCATCTGGCACTTTGTAAGGTCTGTTACTACCTGCTGGAATCCAAATAACCAGAACATGTTTACCATCAATAGCCTCTAAAGATGTACGAGGGAAATAAGAAGGTTTTATTTGATTGCAATATCCCAGAAGTTCTTTTTCAACCGACTCTAATTGGTTTGGGTTAAACCCCAAAACAGGTCTTATTGGCTTACCATCTACTTCATCTACACCTACAATAATATAGCCACTACCTTCATTCTCAAAATCGTTAGCAAAAGCACATACAGAACGCATAATGGGTTTAGGATTCCATCCTTTTTTAAACTCCATACGTGTACCCTCTACCACGTTTCCAGATAATAAATCTTCTATGCTAACTAATATGCTCATAGGTTATCAAGATAAGACTTTATATTAAATTTTGAGAACAATGCTTTTGATGGTAAATACAATGGATGTCTAGGATGGTTATGTTTAGTCAACTCATGCAAATAAATCCAATTCTTATCATAACCAATGGTTTCAACCAAATCCCTTAAACAATCTTTTAAATACTTCCTTCTATCTATTTCAGTTCCCCAAGCTGCACAGATGTCAAAATGTTTGTGTTCATCAATAAATTGTTTGACCTGTTCAATGTGTTCTTGGTGCATTACAGTATCAATCTCAAGGTGCATATCCTTTGGGTTTGTTGCCCTTTGAGGATATACATTAAGCATCAACCAACCATCATAACCATTGTTGAAAGCAAAACTCTCAACCCTTGCAACTGTTCTATCTAAATCGTCAGGTCTTGCAGTACTTGGATTAATTCCAACAAAAAATAACATTTTATTGCCTAGCTTACCAAGTGTATATCTAGCAGAATTATCTTCATTAGTTATGTAAGTCCATTTAATCATTAGATTTAAGCTTTAAGAAGTAGTAATTATTGATTTGAATCCAATTAAAGGCATAACTTTTAGTTAGAGTAATATTGACTTCATAACCACCAATTGGTGTAGTTCTTACAGTCTCTCCGTTTAGAAAAGTACCTTCTGAAATATCGTAATCCCATTTTTTACCATTTTTAGATTTAGGAAAAGGGATTCTGCCCAAATCGGTCATCACTAAACCAATACCATTACTGTAATGGGTGTTTTTTGAGTAACTTTCCAATAGCTCTAAATCTTGATACACATCTTTCATAAAAATATCAGAAGCTCCTCGTTTACCACCACTTGAGGCATACTCTTTATAGCATTTCATCTCTATAGGCAAATACAGTTCGGTTTCTCCTTTTGTCATTTGGATAACTATATCACATTCTCTTAAACGTCCATTTACAGGAATAGCTGTTTCCAGTTCGAGTTCCACTGACTCATCATCATTATAAACTGCTAAATCAAGACTGTTTTTTAAAATGTATGCAAATTGCAATTGCATAGAAGCTTCTTTGTTAATAACAACAAGACCACAGCCAACCTTTGCTGAAAAACTATCCCAACAAATATCAACTATGTTTTTAACTCTATTAACTAATTGTTCCATGTTTAATTTAAAACTTCTTCTCTAACATCAATTTTACCTGTAACTACATCGCTAATTAATGTGGTTTTGTATTCTTTTAAAAGATTAATTTCATTAGTGATTTTTATATTTAAATCTTCAATTTCTTTATTTTTTGAATCTAAAAAATCAACTATTTCAACTTGCTCTTCAATACTAGGGCATCCTAATCTAATATCTTTTAAAATTTGTTGACTAATATTTGGTTGACCTCCACCAATCGATAAATTTATAATATGTTCTTTCTTTGCTTTAAACCAATACTGTAGAAATTTTACAGAAATAATATCACTTACTCCAAATACACAACAAGCTTGATTTGTTGTAGTTTCAAAATTCAACAATGCTGTTTTACCGATAGTTGCTCCATACATTGCGATAACTAATGAGCCTTTTGGATAAGTTTTTAATGACGAATAATCTTCAATCGCTTTATTCGTTATTTTTTTAGAACAACTATTTAGCATTTTATCATTTAAATCTCCTGTGTTTAACCAGTTGATAGTACCGTTTTCATGATAAATAGGATTGCCAGATTCAGGAGTAGTCCCACTACCAATATTTTGAAATGCATGAGAGATTTTCCATGATTCCCAATGCTCTGGAATCTCACCCAACCAATCAATACCAGAATCTTTCATTGGCACATCTGAGTTAAGTCCTTTGGTTACTGCTTGATTTATAATGGCTATTCGCTCTTCTTCGAGTAGTTGAATAAGTTGTTCTTTTTTGGCAATTAATTCATCTATTTGAATTATTTTTTGGTCAAGGTAATTGGCTATTTGAGTTTGCTCCTGTATTGAATCTGGCAATGCAATATAAAAGTTGTTAAGTGTTCCAGAAGTCAATTGATTAATGGTGGATGTTAAAAAAAGTCCAGACTGCGATTTGAAAATAGGAGAGTTGAAAAAGTGTGATAAAAAACGCCAATTTTCAGACCTAAATATCATCATAAAAGCACCAAAGGTACTTCCTTCCGTTCTCTCATCAATACATATATTTTTGCCAATTAAATGCTTACTCCCATTTCTGGAACAAATCAAAATATCACCTTTTAAAAGAACCTTTTTGTCAACTATGTTAGTTTTTATATAGACATTATCTTTTAGACTTAATTGACCTTTTTGAATATTGGAAGACCTTAAAACCAATATACCTTCCTCCTCTGATTCTACAACATCATTTGGGGAATAGGTTACACCTCCAATGGAATTTCCAAGAAATTTCATTCTAGTAACCTTCCAATGTTCTGGAATTTCACCAATCCATCTTATACCAGAGTCTTTATATGCTTCGTAATGCTTCATTAAGAAATTACTTCTTTAATTAAACCATCGGTTTGTTCTTCTAAAGCTAAAATGTCAGCTCTAATCTCCTCTAAAGACCTTAATGGCTTATACTCATAAAAGTATTTTGTAAAGTTGATTTCGTAACCAATTTTGGTTTTCTTTTCATCGACCCAAGCATCAGGTACATGAGGCAATACCTCACGTTTCATATAGCTTGTAATATCTTCTTTTAAGGGAATGTTTTCGGTGTCTCTTAAACTACTATCTGGTTTTGGGTTGCCACTACGGTCTGTTACTATTTTGCCATTTTCTTTAAGAGGTCTTTCAACAGTTACTTTAGAATAGCCAAAATCTTCATTGTCAAAAATTTTGCAATATTTACTTTCTTTAAAATTACCATAAAGCTCTGTTATTTCCTTAATATGGTCATCACTCAATTCATTACGCTTATCGCCTAAAGACTTGCTCATTTTCTTGTAGAAATCTATTGCATTAACCAGTTGTACTTTGCCTTTACGTTCAGCAGTTTTATGATTGCTAATTATCCAGATATAGGTACTTATACCAGTATTGTAAAATAATTGATTAGGGAGTGCTATAATGGCTTCTAACAAGTCGTTTTCAATTATCCATTGACGAATGGAACTTTCATTCTTTTTACTACTAGGTGAACCAGAAAATAATGGAGACCCATTAAAAACAATGGCTAAACGAGAGCCACCTTGTTCTTTAGGCTTCATTTTGGACATTAGGTTCATTAAAAACAGGAAAGAACCATCACTAACAGAAGGTAATCCTGCTCCATAACGTCCACCATGACCAAGCTCGTTATGTTCGTCTTTTACTTCTTTTTCAACTTTCTTCCATTTCACTCCAAAAGGAGGGTTTGTAATTAAGTAATCGAATTTATGATTAACAAATTGGTCGCCTTTTAGTTTAGTGTCATCCTTACGTTTTAAACTATTTCCTTTTGCTACGTTTGAAGGGTTTTGCCCCTTAATTAGCATGTCGGATTTGCAAATAGCATACGATTCTGGGTTTAATTCTTGACCAAATACCTCCAAACGTGCATTTGGATTTAGTTCAGCTAAATATTCTTCTGCTACCGAAAGCATGCCTCCCGTACCCGCACAACAATCAAATATGGTTTTTACAATACCTTTTTGGGTGAGGATCTCTCGATCGTTCATAAATAATAAATTGACCATTAAGCGAATTACTTCTCTAGGTGTAAAGTGTTCCCCTGCTGTTTCGTTTGATATTTCAGCAAATTTCCTGATGAGTTCTTCAAACATATAACCCATTTCCATGCTAGAAATTTGTTCAGGATGTAAATCCACTTCCTGGAATCGTTTTAAGATCATAAATAACAAGTTAGCATCATCAAGTTTGGTAATTTGGTTATCAAACTCAAACTGTTCTATGATCTCTCTAGCATCTTCTGAAAAGCCGTTGATGTAATTTCTTAAGTTGGAGGCAATATTATTTGGGTCTGCTATCAATTTATTAAAGTCGAATAGGCTTTTGTTATGAAAGTTGTACCCAGCAATTTTGTTAAGGATAGGGTCAAGATTTTGGATGTTCATGGTCTTAACTTGTTCATGCTTTTTAAGCACATCTGCTTTAGTGCTTTCTAGTACACAATCTAAGCGCCTTAAAACAGTTAAAGGTAAAATAACTTTTCCATAGTCGCTTTGTTTGTAATCGCCTCTTAAAAGGTCTGCAATTGACCAAATGAAATTAGCTGACTCTTTTATGTTTGTCATAAATCTAATTAGATATATTTAATTTAATAATGGAGAGAATTAGCGATAAATATAGTGAAGTTAGTGTAAATAGGTTATAGTTTTTTTAATTTAGTTGAATGCTATCAAATGGTTAGAAAACTAAATAATATAAAATGAATTACATAAAGAATGATTTTCTGGAATCGAACGATTATTATAAGGAAAGAGAGACGCTTAGAAACTTAATGTTACAAATAGTAATGTGCCAAGATATTGATTTTTTATTTTATAATCATTTCTATTTAAAAGCCAAAAATCAATATCCAAAAGACTTTAAATCAGGAACACTGCTAGAGGATGAATTTACATATATTTTGAGTGAAGTTGAAATGAATAGTTTATTAGATGAGAATTCAAGTGATAATTATAAGCGCATACTTAACAGAAAATATTCGTCCTTTCATAACGATGTAAGGTTATTTCAATTAAAATTTCAAGAACAGGAATATGATTTTGATATGGTAAGATTGTTTATTGAATTTATGTATTCTATTCAGTATATGTTTAAAAACTATAACCCTAATCGACAAGTGAAAGGTTTAAGTATAGATATAAAAAATTTCTATTTATCAAAGAATAGACAATTGCTCCAAGAGCTTGTTAAAGATTTAGAGTGGAGAGCAGGTCGTCTAAATTACTTAAATCGATTTGATTATATTCCAGAAGACAAAGAATTTATGAAATGGGTTTCTTGTGTTTTTCGATCTGGAATTGGTCTTATTAATGAAGATAAATTTAAAGAGAATAGTAATGAAATATATGCGCTCATGGTTCCAAAGTTTATTGA
This sequence comes from Joostella sp., assembly GCF_048266025.1. NCBI lineage: Bacteria > Pseudomonadati > Bacteroidota > Flavobacteriia > Flavobacteriales > Flavobacteriaceae > Joostella > Joostella sp. Next base: position 1,227,681 of record NZ_JBLXAF010000001.1, read on the forward strand.
GAAAATACCTTTTGAGACCTTTTGCGGTATTTTTTCTTCTTCAATGAGGGCTTTCCCAGCTAAAATCTCATGGGGGACATCATTAAATAGCCTTAGATATTTCATAAAACATCTTCAAGACCTAGGTAAAACTAAAAATAATAAAAATTTTAAGGTCGTTGAAGAGTTATTTGTTTGTAATGGTAATAGAATTACAAAGCTTTCTAACAATAAAAGTATGACAACTGAAGCTTCAGAGCTAGATTCTATTATACAGCTTTTCTAAATAGATACCATTAGATACCTTCATTTTAGTATTAGAATAAGGCAAGCCCTATTAAATTTAATTATAAATACCACTTGATACCATTTGATTTCACAAGGTGTTGATTGTTAGTAAATTGCGGAATAATTTTAAATTAAATAACATGAGTTATGTAAATTGGGGTTGGACAAGCCCTCAAGAAAAATTGTTCCGTAAGAATTTAGATTGGTGTGAAATTACTTCAATGGAGACTGCTAAAATGGAAGAAAAAGAAGAGTTTTTGACAAGAGAAGAAACTGCCAAATTATGTAGGGTGAAATCATTAACTACCTTATGGTATTGGTGTAAAAAAGGAATTTTAGTTCCTGCTTTGCGATCGGGTAGAAAACCTTTGTACAGAAAATCAGATGTTATTAACTATTTAGAAGGGAAGGAGGTTGATAATGATTAATTGGTATAATAATCTAAAGACAAGTAGGATAATGAAAACGACCAAAATAAATGAAGTAATCGAAACAATAAAGACTGGAGGTGGATATATTACGGATGTTTTAAAAGCTAGAGAAATGTATGGAGTTGATAAAAATGAGTATGACAGAATAAAGCAGAGCTGTTTGCCATGCTATGCTTTAAATTTTGAGTTTCACTCAGGTAGAAAAAAAGAATTGATTAAAGATAGCACGGGGTATATCTACCTAGATGTTGACGGAGAAACTGATTTTGACTATAAACATCATCTAGTTTATGCTTCATGGGTTTCGTTATCGGGTAATGGTAGAGGAGTGCTTGTAAAAACAGAAGAAGTTAATCCAAATAACTTCAGCTATGTATATACGGAGCTGTCAAATGCCTTAAATATTGAGACGGATAAATATGCATCTAAGCCAACTCAACCTAATGTATTGTCGTATGATCCAGAGATTTATATTAATGTTAATTCAGAAATTTGGAACAGTAATTCATCTTTAGAATTCCCCCATTACAATTACATTACTAATAATAAAAAAGAAAAGAAACATGATGTAAATGTAACGGGGGTGAATTTCTCTAATTTACGTTTTAATAATTTATGTGATATTGCTGAGCAAATAGATTTTAATGGAGAACTTTATAAAGATTTTCCTGATAAGATTGAATATGCAGAAGCTTATTTGCCATATGGGAAAATTTTGGAAGGGAGTAGGAATAATGTATTATATAGTTATGCCAAGCAGATTAGGGCTTTGTCAGTATATATTAATACTACATCTCTTTATAGATTGATATATAAAGCTAATAAAGATAAATGTGTTCCTATGTTAGAAGAAGGGGAGTTAAAGCAAATAATTAATAGCGTTATGAGTATTCCTGATAATCAATTAGTGCCTTTGTATAATAAAAGAAGAAGATTTTTCTATAATTCTGATTATGATTTATCAGTTCTTCAGAGGAAGCAAATATCTATGAAAGCGATAAATGAAGGTCGAAAGGAAAAATCAATACAAAAAATTACTGAAGTTATAAATAATTGGAATTTTGTTGAAGATGGTAAGATTACTCAAAAAAGTATTGATAAAAAAAGCACGCTGAATATTAAGACAATTGAAACACATTATCATGTATTCAAAAAAGATATAAAAAGATTAAATAAAGAATATAAGAGGAAAATGTAATAATTTATAATTGGTGACAACAACCCAACTGAGTTCTTCTTGGTTGGGTTGTATTATTTAAGTATGTATTTTAATTTTATTACCTAGTTGGGTTCTGTCTAATTTATATTATTAAGAAAGTTTTTAAATGCATTTTTTAATCTATTAGCTTCTTCAGGAGTAGTGGTAATCTCAAAAGAGCTTCTTATGTCGCATTGTATTACTTCTGAATTGCCATTTTCATCATATTTCGTTAGTCTAAGTTTAAATGCATCAGGATTCATATAGTTTGCAGAGAATGTCAACTGAGCAACATTGCTTTCATAGTATTCACTATAATATTCTGAAACTTCAATGTTGTTTGAGTTTAATTCTTGAAGCGGTACTTCCCAGCTTGTAATTGCTCTCAGCTTATTAGAGTAGTAATCAAATTGAACTTTTTCAATATAGAAATTTTGATTATCATCATTTAAATTGAAATAAATATCTGTTTTATATCCTGAACGAGTTTTTTCACCGTTAAACTGAATAACTTCTTTTGTCCTTAACTCAATATAGTTTGATTTTGAAAGAAGGTTTAAATACTTTTTAGCATTTGAATTTAATGACAATTCACATTTTCGTGACTTCTCATAGTCAAGAAACCCACATGTGTCTTGGTTTTTGCAAGAGAAAATGATTAGAAGTATAAGTGGTGTTAATAGTATTTTCATAATAGGAAGTTGAAGAGTTTATTAGGGAGGTTTTATTTTGTAAATCATTTACTTATAATCCAATCTGATGGATTAAAAAGTTTTGAGTAATGACATCATTGTCGCCTGTTGAAGTGTATTGGTTATTATTAAAAGAATAAAGGGGTGGTAATGTTATTTTTTTAACTTAATCAAGTTTATTAAATTCCGTGAAATTATATTTAATTGAGTTCTCATAAGAAACATGGGTTTTAATCCTCATAATTGTATTATTTTCTTTGAAAGTTATTATTGGTCTGCTGTCATTAAATGAATCGTATGGGTCTATGTTTTTATAGTAGAATGAAATTTGTCCATCTTCAAATTCAATCCAGTTGCGATCATCATATGAATTATATAAAATACACTCCCCATTATCGTTAATTTTATAAAGGTCTTTTATAAAAGTTCCGTCTTTATAGATGTTCCATGTTTCGGAACATTCTGGGTTGTAGTATTTTGTATTGACTTCTTCATCACTCGTATTTATTTTCCCTTCTCTTGACACTCTCCATGAACCAATAATTAATTCTGACGTTTTATTAGAGTTTGAATTCTCTGAGTCATCGGAGTCGGAAGAACAAGATAGAATGATAGTTAATATCAATGTTAAAAGTAGTTTGTTTTTCATTTTAAGAGTCTTATAATTAAATGGGTAGCAAATATTTCGAAATTAATTAAGTTATCATTACGGTATTCCTCATATGGGGAAATTTTAATTCTATAAATCAAAAAGACAGCCCAGCTCCTTTAGGTGATAATTTGTGTGTTTTTAAAGGTTCTACAATAATAATTTACACTATTGTGCATAATAGTTATTATGTACTAAATTTTAATTTTTTGTATAAAAAAGGGTATCGTCCTTCTTTTATGAGTGATATGATTATTTGTTTTTTTGCTTCCCCCTCCTGAGAATTGATAAAAAATAGAACTAATAATTTTGTATTTAAGTCTTTAAGAAGAGTAGCTATGTGTATTTGTCGGGAAAATTTCGGGAATAAAAAAAGCTATTTAGTTAATTTACAACCAAATAGCCTTTATTTTAGTAGCGGGAACTGGACTCGAACCAGTGACCTTCGGGTTATGAGCCCGACGAGCTACCTACTGCTCTATCCCGCGATGTTTGCGAGTGCAAATATACAACCTTTTTGCTTTTGTGCAAGAATAAAATGAAATTATTTTAAAAAAAGTGTCTTTTATCTATTTTCCTTTCCTGAATCCAAGTATTTAGTTACTTTAGTTTTTATGAACAAAATTAATGAAGCTATTAGCTCCCTAATTCCCTTTGCAGAATGGATTATGCTCTTTTTTGTGATTGGAGGAGGAATCTTTTTACTTATCTATTCTAGGTTTAAACCGTATCTATTATTTCGTCATGCAATCCAGATTTTAAGAGGTAAACATGATGATCCTAATGATCCAGGTGAAATTAGTCATGTGCAGGCCTTGTCTTCTGCAGTAGCAGCTACTGTAGGTCTCGGTAATATTTCGGGAGTTGCAATTGCTATTTATCAAGGTGGGCCAGGGGTGGTTTTTTGGATGTGGGTTACTGCAATTATCGGAATGGTTATAAAATTCTATTCGTGTAGCTTGGCAGTAATGTTTAGAACTATAGATGATAAAGGAAATATAGAATCTGGACCAATGCATTATATGACCAAAGGATTAGGAATTAGTGGAAAACCGTTAGCTATTTTCTTTTCCGCAGCAGGACTCATTGGTTTTTTAGGTGTTTTTACAGTTAATCAGTTTACACAAACATTTATGAGTGTTGTAAATCCTGATGTTAATATCGCCGCATTAGGAGATTTCAATTGGAAATTAATTATCGGATTAACTCTTTCAGCATTAACATCATTAGTGATTTTCGGGGGACTTAAAAAAATAGCTAAGGTAGCAACTGCAATCGTTCCATTTATGGTAGCACTTTATTTTATAGCGGTTTTAGTCATTATGTTTACCAATGTAAGTGATATTATTCCTTCTTTTAAATTAATATTTCAAGAAGCTTTTAATATAGAAACAGCTGTAAAAGGTGGTTTTTGGGGCTTGGTAATATTAGGAGTTCGAAGAGCTGTCTTTTCTAATGAGTCTGGTTTAGGAAGTGCGCCTATGTATCATGGAGAGTCTAAAACAAACGAACCTGTTCAAGAAGGACTTGTAGCGATGTTAGGTCCTTTTATAGATACAATTATTGTTTGTACACTTACAGCTCTTACTATAATTATAAGTGGTGCGTATTTAGATGTAGAAAGCAACGGTATTGCGATGACCTTATTGGCTTTTGAAAAGTCGCTGTTTGGATATGGGGATATTTTATTAATGTTTATAGTTTCTGCTTTCGCTATGTCTACGTTATTTACATACTCTTATTACGGAACAAAATGCCTCACATTTCTTACCAATGTTAAAATTGGCAAGTTTTTTAATATTTATTACGTAGCTACCATTACCTTTGCAGCAATTACTTCTGTGGGAGTTGTTATCAATCTTATAGATTTGGCATATGCTTTAATGTGTATTCCTAACATGATAGCAGTTATCTATTTAGCTCCAAAAGTTAATAGTTCTATGAAGGTGTATTTAAAAAAGATAAAAGATGGAGAAGCATAAAGCCGGTTTTGTAAATATCATAGGAAATCCTAATGTTGGGAAATCTACATTAATGAATGCTTTTATTGGTGAAAAGCTATCCATTATAACATCTAAAGCACAAACTACAAGACACCGTATTTTTGGGATTGTAAATGGTGATGATTTTCAGGTAGTATTGTCTGATACTCCAGGGATTATAAAGCCAGCATATGAGTTGCAAGAATCTATGATGGATTTTGTGAAATCTGCTTTCGAAGATGCAGATGTCCTTATATATATGGTAGAAATAGGAGAACGAGAGTTAAAAGATGAAGCTTTTTTTAATAAGATAACATCTTCGAAATTACCAGTTTTATTATTGCTGAATAAAATAGATATCTCTTCACAAGAAGTTTTGGAGGAGCAAGTACAATGGTGGAGTGAAAAAGTTCCTAATGCTGAGATTTATCCTATTTCCGCTTTAACCAATTTCAATATAGATACTATTTTCAACCGTATTTTAGAATTGTTGCCAGTATCGCCTCCTTTCTATCCAAAAGACCAGATTACAGATAAACCTGAACGATTTTTTGTGAATGAAACCATTAGAGAGAAAATCCTTATCAACTACAAAAAAGAAATTCCTTATGCTGTTGAAGTAGAAACAGAAGAGTTTTTTGAAGATGAAGATATTATCAGAATTCGTTCTGTTATTATGGTAGAACGAGAAACTCAAAAAGGAATTATAATAGGCCATAAAGGGGCTGCTCTAAAACGCGTAGGAATTCAAGCGAGAAAAGATTTAGAAAAATTCTTCGGAAAACATGTGCATATAGAAATATATGTAAAGGTTAATAAAAATTGGCGTTCTAATCAAAACCAGCTTAAGCGTTTTGGTTATAATCAGAAGTAACAATTTATTTACGCTATTTAGTAGTTAGATAACTCAAACTTACTATTCAACTAACACTAACTTAAAGGTGCTTCAGTTTCTTTGGGGGAATTAATAACTCTATCAAATGAAACTTAAACACATTCCCGCTATTGCCATAATGGCTATTGCGTTTGCTTCTTGCACTAATGATGATGACAGTGCAACTACAGAAGTTCCTGAAGCTGTAAATGTAAATTTTCAGCATATATCAACATTAAATCCTGGTGGCGCTACAGAAATTTCTGCTTTTGACCCAGTAACTAAAAAGCTATTTACTATAAATCCAGATGCAAATCAGGTAATGGTATTTGATTTATCAGATCCATCTGCGCCTATTCAAAGTACAGCAATCGATGTAAGCGCTAATGGAACTCCTAATAGTGTTTCAGTAAACAATAAATTACTGGCAGTTGCTGTAGAGGCTTCTAATAAGCAGCAAAACGGACATGTTTTAGTTTATAATACAGAAAATGAGACTTTAGTAAATAATTTCACTGTAGGGGCGTTGCCAGATATGGTTTTATTCTCTCCAGATGGAAAATATCTTGTTACTGCTGATGAGGGAGAGCCTAGCTCCGATTATTTAACAGACCCAAAAGGAAGTGTTAGTATTATTGAGGTTACTTCTGGAAATGTAATGACCCTAACTTTTGATGATTTCTCAGCTCAAGAGTCAACACTCAAGGATGGTGGCTTTAGAGTTTTTGGACCAGGAGCTACTTTAGCTCAAGATATAGAACCAGAATATGTAGCAATTTCTGAGGATTCTAAAACAGCATGGATTACATTACAAGAGAATAATGGTATAGCAAAGGTAAATCTAGAAACTAAGAAAATCGAAGCTATTTATCCATTAGGATTTAAGGATCATATGTTGGCTCAGAATATGTTAGATGCTAGCAATAAAGACGATGAGACAGTGCTTAAAAATTGGCCTGTTTATGGTGTTTTTATGCCCGATGCAATTAAATATGCTAAAGTTGATGGCGTAGATTATATCATAACTGCCAATGAAGGGGATTCAAGAGATTATGATGGTTTCTCTGAAGAGGAAAGAGTAAAAGATCTTGAGTTAGATCCGATTGCTTTTCCAGATGCAGCGTCACTTCAGGAAGATGAAAATTTAGGAAGATTAAAAATAACGACTACATTAGGTGATACAGATAATGATGGAGATTACGACGAACTTTATTCATATGGAGCGCGTTCTTTTTCAATTTGGTCGGGAGACGGTGTATTAGTCTACGATAGCGGAAGTGATATTTCCGAAAAAGTTTTAGCATATACTCCAGGAAGTTTTAATGCAGATGAAGGAGAAGTTGATGGTAGAAGTGATGATAAAGGTGCAGAACCAGAAGCTGTAGAAACCGTGTTAATAGGAGAAAGAACAATCCTTTTTGTTGGCTTAGAGCGTAATAGTCAGATTATGGTATATGATATAAGTAATCCGTCAGCTCCAGAGTTTATACAGTTTTTAGAACAGTCTGGAGATATGGCTCCAGAAGGAGTCCTTGCTATTTCTGCTGATGATAGTCCTTCAGAAAAAGAACTTTTAGTAGTTACAAACGAAGGGAGTGGAACGATAAGTATTTATGAAAACGAATAATATATAAGATTAATTTTAATTCCGCAGAAGAGGTTGTCTATTTTATAGTCAGCCTTTTCTTTTTTATATGAATTATTTTATGTTAAAGATTTATGGTGCAACTTTTTAATTACCGAAAAGCAATCATTAAAAACTGAAAAAATAGAATTACCTTTGCGCCATAAAATTTTTAGTATGAGTGCTATTGTAGCCATTGTAGGAAGACCGAATGTCGGGAAATCAACTCTTTTTAATCGTATGATTAAAAGAAGAGACGCTATTGTTGATGAAATTAGTGGAGTAACCCGTGATCGTCATTATGGAAAATCAGATTGGAATGGTCGTGAGTTTTCTATTATTGACACAGGAGGTTATGTTGTAGGAAGTGATGATATTTTTGAAAAAGAGATTGATAAGCAAGTGGAACTTGCTATTGATGAAGCAGATGTAATAATATTTGTTGTAGATGTTGTTTCTGGTGTTACAGGAATGGATGAGGAGGTAGCTCAATTATTACGTCAAGCAAACAAACCTACTTTTATTGCTGTAAATAAAGTAGACAGTGCTCTTAGAGAAGCAGACGCTGTAGAGTTTTATTCTTTAGGTTTAGGAGAGTATTATACAATTTCAAGTATAAATGGTAGTGGTACAGGAGATTTATTAGATGCTGTAGCTGCAAGTTTACCAGAAGATGTAAAGGAAGAAGCGCAAGAAGAATTACCAAGATTTGCTGTTGTAGGACGTCCTAATGCAGGTAAATCATCTTTTATAAATGCACTTTTAGGAGAAGATCGTTATATCGTAACCGATATTGCAGGAACTACAAGAGATAGTGTTGATACTAAATACAACCGTTTCGGATTCGATTTCAACTTAATGGATACGGCAGGAATCCGTAGAAAAGCTAAAGTAAAAGAAGATTTAGAGTTTTATACGGTAATGCGTTCTGTTCGTGCGATTGAGCATAGTGATGTTTGTTTGTTAGTATTAGATGCAACCCGTGGGTTTGAAGGGCAAGATCTTAATATTTTTTGGCTTGCTGAAAGAAATAGAAAAGGAATCGTTATTCTAGTGAATAAATGGGACTTGGTTGAAAAAGATACCCATACTGTAAAGAAATTTGAAGCATACATTAGAGAGCAGATTGCGCCTTTTACCGATGTCCCTATTATCTTTATCTCAGCATTATCAAAGCAACGTATATTTAAGGCGATAGAGACTGCTGTTGAAGTTTATAACAATAAAACAAAGCGTATTAGCACTTCTAAGCTTAACGAAGTGATGTTGCCAATTATTGAGAACATACCACCTCCTTCTCATAAAGGGAAGTATGTTAAGGTGAAATTCTGTACGCAGTTACCAACACCTACACCTCAATTTGCTTTTTTTGCTAATTTACCGCAGTATGTGAAAGAACCATACCGTAGGTTTATTGAAAATAAATTAAGAGAGAATTTCGATTTCCACGGAGTTCCAGTGCAAGTTTATTTTAGAAAGAAATAATAAAAGTTAAAGTATTATTAAAAAGTAAATAATACGTTTATTGGTAATGGTTTTGTTCTATTTTCGGAGAAACTATACCAAAAACAAAATGATGATAAATTTTCAAACAGACCTCTTTTGCTTTTCTGCATTAGAGGCTTTTATTTTCTGTAATTCAGTAAAAATTCCCCTAGCCGTTAAACCTTATTTAGAAATGAAAGTCTTAGAAGCATGATAAACTTAAAAGACAACCAAATGAAAAAGCAGTTAGCATTGTTATTTTTCCTAGTCACCACCTTTTACTCATATTCACAAGAATATGAAGTTACCGGAAAAGTAATTGATGAAACTACAAAAGAGCCTTTAGAGGCTTCTACTATTTATGCAGAAACTATTAAGGATAGTACGATGGTCTCTTATACAATTTCTGATCAAACAGGAAGTTTTATTTTAGATCTAAATTCTGCTCAAAAAAAACTCAATTTATATATAATCTACAATGGTTATTCTCCCGTTAAAAAAACAATTACACTCGATAAGAAAATAATTGCTTTAGGGGAGATAGCATTGGCTTTACAAGCAGAACAATTAGAAGGTGTTAGCGTTGTTGGAGAGCGTATTCCAATTACTATAAAAAAGGATACCTTAGAATTTAATGCTGACTCTTTTAAAACACGACCAGATGCCAATGTAGAAGATGTGCTAAAAAAGCTTCCTGGAGTTGAGGTTGATACCGATGGAAATATCACTGTTAATGGAAAAGAAGTGAATAAAGTATTGGTAAATGGACAAGTTTTCTTTAGTGATGATCCTAAAGTGGCTACTAAAAGTTTACCAAAAGAGATTATAGATAAGATTCAGATTTCTGATACCAAATCCAAAACACAAGAATTTACTGGAGATGAAGGTGATGGTGAAAATAAAACCATCAATATAACTATCAAAAAGGATAAAAATAAAGGATACATGGGGCGTGCTTCATTGGGGTACGGTACCGATGAACGTTATCAAGTAAATGGTTTGCTTAATTATTTTAAAAATAAAGAGCGAATTAGCTTTATAGCGAGTTCTAATAACATTAATAACGCTGGTTTTTCTTTTGATGATGTTTACGATATGGTTGGGAATACTCGAGGAGGGTATTCTACACTTACAGATAATGGTTTGATAAATAGCTACGGAAGGGGGATTACAACATCTTCTACAGTTGGAGCCAGTTATGCAAATGCTGAAAAAGATGCTTATGAATTGAGTGCAAACTATTTTTTTGCGTATAGCGATTCTTATAACGATCAAAAAACGTCTAGAGAAAACTTATTGCCAGAAGGTAGCTTCTTTACCAATAGTGAATCTCGTTTTGACGGTTCTACAAATTCAAATAGCGGTTCAGCAAATCTAGAATTTGACATTGACGAAACATTACGTATTTCCTTAGACCCATCTTTGAATGTGACAAGAACAAACTCTATGGATACGAGTATGACAAACTCTACAGATGTAGATGGAGAATTGTCAAATAGTAATGAAACACAAACCTTAGATGATGGGTTACAAAGAAGTTTTTCTAATAGTTTAAACATTATCAAGAAGCTAGATACAGTAGGTAAGTTTGTAAGAGTTACTTTTTCTAATAATAACTCTAAAAATGAAAATGAATCTAATTTTCAATCTACGAGAGAGGTTTTTGGAGATGATCCAACTTTAGAATCAGTAAATCAATTTACTGAAACGGATAATAGAACTGATAGTTATCAAGTTGGAGTTTCTTATAGACAGCCGCTTGGGAATCAGTTTTTTTTAGATTTTGGCTATGATTATGAAGATAAAAAACAACGTAATGAGAACGATGTTTTAGACTTTAATGAAAATACGTTAGCGTACGACGACTTTAACGATGACCTTAGTACTAATTTTGAATTCAGTAATACTCAACAAAGACCGTCTTTTGGAATACGTAGAGATGGTGAGAAATGGCGTTGGAGAGTAGGGGCAGATTATGCACTAACAGATATTGATAATCAAGATTATTTACATGAGGGGACTTTTGAAAGGAGTTACGAGAACTTATTACTTAGTGCTTCATCATCATATAGGTTCAGTCAAAATTCGCGTTTCCGAGTAAATTATCGAACAAATATTGACGTGCCTTCAGTTGGGCAGCTCCAGCCTGTAATAAATATCAGTAATCCATTAAATATAAGACAAGGTAATCCAGATCTTGATGTTTCTAAAACACATCGTTTGTCACTGAATTTCAATAATTTTAATTGGAGAGAGCGTACAGGAGTGTTTTTATATGCTGGAGGAGAAATTCAAGATGATAAAGTAGTAAGTGTTACTACAACGGATGAAAATCTTTTACGTACTACTACCTATACAAATGTTAATGGAAATTATAATACATACCTAGGTTTTGGATATTCTAAGCAAATTAAGAAGGATACTACGTATACTATAAAGCTTAATTTTCGCCCAAACATGAGTTATAGTAAAGATGTAAGCTTTAGTAACGGGCAAGAATTAACTTCTAAACAGTTTAGTATTACTCCAAGAATAAGTACAACTTTTAATTATTTGGAACTGATAGAAATTGAGCCAGGGTATGATATTTCATATAACAATACTAAGTATAATATCGATAGGTTAGATGATGTTGAGTTTATATCTCATACAGCTACCTTTAGAACTACAACATATTGGCCAGAAAATGTAGTATGGGGTAATGATATAAACTATAATTACAATGGGAATGTTTCAGATGAGTTTGATAAAGATGCATTGTTTTGGAACATGAGTTTAGGGTATCAATTCTTTAAAAAGAAAGCAACATTCAAGGTGTTAGCTTACGATTTACTGAATCAGAATAATAATGTTAGGCGTACAACGGGAGCAGATTATATTCAAGATTACCAGAGTACTGTACTTACACAATACTTTATGGCTAGTCTGAGCTTTAAGTTTGATCAGTTTGGAGGTAAGCCAGGGCCAGGTGGTGGACGAGGAGGAAGACATATTAGAATGTAGAGTGTGAATTCTAACAAAAAATAAATCCCGAAGACTCAATGAATCTTCGGGATTTATTTTTTTTGAGTTAAGGTAGTTTTACCAGCTTCCGCCAGCACCGCCACCACTAAAGCCGCCTCCGCCGAAGCCACCTCCAAAACCACCGCCGCCGAAGCCACCTCCAGAGGAACTACCGCCTCCAAAGCTTCCGCCACCGCGGCCAAGGTTACTTAGTATTATCATATCCATAAGATCAAAGCCACCGCCTCTACGTCCGCCATTACGACCTCCGCCACGATTGTTTTTTGATAGAATAATCATAATTACAATGAAGATGATGAACAAGAAAATAAAGCCACCGCCACCACCAGAAGAATTGCTTTTTCTTTGTTGCGGTGTTCCTGTATATGTGCCGTTAAAGAGATCTATGAGTTTGTCAGTTCCTTTGTCTAGGCCACTGTAGTAATCTCCTTTTTTAAATTCTGGAAGAATAACATTTCTTATAATTTCTCCATTAATACCAGCTGTTAACTTCTGTTCGAGTCCATAACCTGGAGAAATCCAAATCTTGCGCTCTTGTTCTGCTAATAAGATAAAAACCCCATTATCTTCTTTGCTTTGTCCTATTTTCCACTCATGAGCCCATTTAGGGGTAAGTGTACCAATGTATTCACCATTAATAGTAGGAACGGTAGCTATTACAATTTGAGTGCTTGTTGTGTCTGCATAATTAATGAGTTTCTGCTCTAAAGCAGCTTTCTCTGAGGTAGAAAGTACTTTAGCATAATCATATACACTAGTTTGTACTGCTGGCTTCGCAGGAATATCAAACTGTGCATGTACAGATTGTAACAATATACATCCGAAGAAAAATAGTAGGAATGCTAATTTTTGTTTTTGCATTAAGATTTAGCTTTTGGAGATTTGATCAGAAAGTTCGTTTACATCATCGTGTTGCCAAGGGAAGTGTTTTTGTAATTCTACACCTGCCTTTAATATTCCTTCAACAAGTCCTTCTTTAAAACGGTTGTTTCTAAAGTGAGCTTGTATAATATCTTTTGTGCTGTTCCAAAAACCTTCAGGAACAGCTCTATCAATTCCTTTATCCCCATAAATGGCAAAAGTTTTATCGTCTGTTGCGACATAAAATAAAACTCCATTTTCATCTTTAGTATTGTCCATTTTTAACATGTGAAAAACTTCATTCGCTCTTTTTAAAGGATCTTTTTTGCTAGACGCTTCAATATGAACACGAATTTCTCCTGAAGTTTCTTTTTCAGCTTTACGGATGGCATTTACAATTTCTTTTTCCTCTTCAGGAGAAAGAAAAGCCTCTACTTTAGATGATTTCATGAGATGAGTAACTTAAAGGATTATTAGAAAAAAAGGTGCTGTAATTAAACAGCACCTAATTATTTTATTTGTCAAAATCGAATTCAACATCAACAGGATTTTCAGCTCCTGCTTCAGCATCGAAATAAGGTTTTCCTTCAAAACCAAACCAACCTGCTAATATAGAATTAGGGAATGTTTTTACGTGGTTATTGTAAGGCTTAATAGCTTCATTGAAACGAACTCTAGCAGTCTGGATACTATTTTCAGTGCTGGTAAGTTCATCTTGTAATTTCAAAAAGTTCTGATTAGCTTTTAATTCAGGATAACGCTCCACACTCACTAAAAGTTTACTTAAAGCACCGCTTAATCCACCTTGAACTTGATTGAATTGTGACAGCTGCTCTGGAGTGATATTTTCAGGATTAATATTTACAGAAGTAGCTTTTGCTCTAGCTTCAATAACATCGGTTAGCGTATTTCTCTCGAAATCTGCAGCACCTTTTACCGTATTTACTAAATTTCCGATTAGGTCATTTCTACGTTGATAAGCAGTTTGTACATTACCCCATGCTTCAGAAACATTTTCATTTAAATTGATGGCTTTGTTATTAAAGCCAACAGCCCAATTATAGATTCCGAAACCTAGAACGGCTAATACAATTAAACCAATGATCCACTTTTTCATTTTTAAAATAATTTATTGAGTTGTTAATTTTTATGTTGTAGTCGGGGAATTTATTCTATTAGAATAAAGGATTCAAAATTCATCATTTTAATTGAAATAATGAAATAAATTATAACTGATCTTTAATTTTAATAAGTTCAGCTTTAACTCCTTCTAATTTACGAATAATATCATAATTAGAAAGGGCTTTTTGCTTTTGCTCTTTTAGGTGAAGCTTGGCTCCTTCTAATGTAAATCCGCGTTCTTTTACAAGGTGATAAATAAGACTTAAATTCTTTAAATCTTCTTGTGTAAATTTTCTATTTCCCTTCGCATTTTTTTTTGGTTTAAGGATGTCAAATTCCTTGTCCCAAAATCTAATGAGGGATGCGTTGACGTCAAAAGCTTTAGCGACTTCGCCAATACTATAATATAATTTATCTGGAAGATTTATATGCATTAGTCAAGCGATTGGTTTTCTTGTGATGCTGCATGAAGTAAAGCTTCGTATTCTTCAGCAGATAAACTTCCGTAATAGAAATTTAATGGATTTATTCTGTTGCCATCTTTCCATACTTCGTAATGGCAGTGTGGAGCTTGAGATCTACCTGTGCTTCCAACAAGACCAATAAGGTCACCGCGTTTTACTTTCTGTCCAGGTCTCACCTTATATTTACTAAGGTGTGCATAAAGACTCATATATCCAAAGTCGTGATCTATTCTTATGTGCTCACCATAACCTGAAGAGCGATTGTCTGCTCTGGTAACAATTCCATCTCCAGTTGCATAAACGGGAGTACCGCGAGGGGCGGTAAAATCCATTCCGTAATGCATTTTTCTTGCTTTTGTAAACGGATCAGAACGCCAACCATAACCAGAAGCCATGCGAGTTAAATCTTCATTACTTACAGGTTGTATTGCTGGAATTGCTGCAAGAAGTTTTTCTTTCTCTTTTGCAAGTTCTGTAATTTCATCTAGCGATTTAGATTGTATAACTAATCTTTTCTGAAGCTTTTCTAATTTTTTTGTGGCGTCAATAATCAAATCAGAATTATTAAAACCTTCTAATTTAGTATATCTATTTACACCACCAAAACCCGCAGTTCTCTGTTCTGACGGAATAGGACTAGCCTCAAAATAGAGTCTGTAAATGTTGTTATCTCGATCTTCTATATTTGCAAGAACCTCTTCTATTTGGTTCATTTTATTGTTTAGAATCTCAAATTGAAATTCATAATTTTTTAATTCTCGAGCTTGAGAAAGTTCTTTTGGAGTGTTTACTAAATTTGTATTTAATAAAATAAGCAAGCAAATACCGCCAAAAAGAAAGGCAGCAAATACAAATAAACTAATATTAACAACCTTTTTACCTTTTTTAGGTTCAATCCTTCTATAAGATAAAGTTTCAGAATCGTAATAATATTTTACCTTCGTCATTAGTTTAAAAATTCTATTTTTGCCATGTATATGGACGTGTCGCTCATTTGTGTAACAAACAAATATATAAATTGTTTTATCAGTTAGTGTAATTTTTAGAAAAAGTTAAGAGTTTATGATGAATTCCAGAGAGATAAGAAAGCAGTTTCTGCAGTTTTTTGAAGATAAGAATCATGAGATCGTTTCCTCAGCACCAATGGTAGTTAAGGATGATCCAACACTTATGTTTACGAATGCCGGAATGAATCAGTTTAAAGAATATTTTTTAGGTAATAAAGTGCCAAAAAATAAGCGAGCTACTGATACTCAAAAATGCCTTCGTGTAAGTGGAAAACATAACGATTTGGAGGAAGTAGGTAAAGATACTTACCACCATACTATGTTTGAAATGTTGGGGAATTGGAGTTTTGGAGATTATTTCAAAAAAGAAGCCATTAACTGGGCATGGGAATTACTTACGGAAGTATATAAAATTGATAAAGATATTCTTTATATCACCGTTTTTGAGGGTGCTGAAGCAGAAGGGCTACCAATAGATCAAGAAGCATATGACCTTTGGAAAGAGATTGTGCCAGAAGACAGAATTATTCTTGGTAATAAAAAGGATAATTTTTGGGAAATGGGAGATCAAGGGCCTTGTGGACCTTCATCAGAAATTCATGTTGATATTCGCTCTGCAGAAGATAAGGCAAAGACTCCTGGTGCAGATTTAGTAAACCAAGATCATCCACAAGTGGTTGAAATCTGGAATCTGGTTTTTATGGAATTTAACCGAAAAGCTAATGGATCTCTAGAAAAATTGCCAGCACAACACGTAGATACTGGATTAGGATTTGAGCGTTTGTGTATGGTGTTGCAAGATAAAAAGAGTAACTATGATACGGATGTATTTACACCTCTGATTAGAGAAATAGAAACAATTACCAATTCTAAATATGGTAAGACTGAAGAAATAGATATTGCAATTCGCGTGATTGCAGATCATGTTCGTGCAGTAGCCTTTTCAATAGCAGACGGTCAATTACCTAGTAATACAGGAGCTGGATATGTAATTCGTAGAATTTTACGAAGAGCAATTCGCTACGGATTTACTTTTTTAGATCAGAAGGAACCATTTATCTATAAACTAGTAGATACTTTAATTAAGCAATTACAAGAATTTTTCCCTGAATTGCAGAAAGAGAAGAATATTATTATCAATGTAATAAGAGAAGAAGAAAATTCTTTCTTGAGAACATTAGCACAAGGTTTAGTGCTATTGGATAATATTATAGCTTCTAATTCTGATAAGACGATTTCGGGAAGTAAAGCTTTTGAGTTATACGATACTTATGGTTTTCCAATCGATTTAACAGCACTTATTCTTCAAGAGAAAGGATTTAAGTTGGATGAAAAAGGATTTCAAGAGGAATTAGAAAAACAAAAGAATAGATCTAGAGCCGCTACAAAAATAGAAACTGGAGATTGGGAAGTTTTAATTGATGATCCAGTTGAAGAATTTGTAGGCTACGACACACTAGAAACACAAGTACGAATTACACGCTACCGAAAAGTAGAAAGTAAAAAAGACGGAGAACTTTATCAATTGGTCTTTAATATTACACCTTTTTATGCTGAAGGAGGAGGTCAAGTTGGAGATAAAGGATATTTAGAATCTGCTAACGGCGATGTTATTTATATTATTGATACTAAAAAGGAGAATAATCTAATTATACATTTCTCTAAGAATTTACCTAAGAATATAAACGATCCTTTTAGAGCGGTTGTAGATGAAAAGCAACGTAGTCGATCTGCTGCTAATCATACAGCAACGCATTTGTTACACCAAGCATTGCGTAGTGTATTAGGAGCTCATGTGGAGCAAAAAGGGAGTATGGTTCATAGTGGTTACTTGCGTTTTGATTTTTCCCACTTTGCAAAAGTTACTTCTGAAGAGCTCACACATATTGAAGATTTTGTAAATGCAAGAATTCGCGAACAATTGCCATTGCAAGAAAATAGACATATGCCGTACCAAGAAGCTATAGATCAAGGAGCTGTTGCTTTGTTTGGAGAGAAATATGGAGACTTAGTTCGTGCTGTAAAGTTTGGAGAAAGCATGGAGCTTTGTGGAGGTACGCATGTAGCCAATACCAGTGATATTTGGCACTTTATAATTACAAATGAAAGTGCCGTTGCAGCAGGTGTTCGAAGAATAGAAGCAATTACTTTTGATGCCGCAAAAGAATATTTTGCAAATCAAACAGAAGCTTTCAAGCAAGTAAAAGCATTATTAAAAAATAATAGTGCAGATCCTATAAAGGCTGTAACAGTGCTTCAAGAGGAAAATGCTGCAATGAAAAAGCAAATTGAACAGCTGTTAAAAGATAAAGCAAAAGGTCTTAAAGGGGAGCTGAAAGCTGAGTTAGAGGAGATAAATGGTGTTCGGTTCTTAGCTAAGAAAGTAGATTTAGATCAGGGGAGTATTAAAGACCTCTCTTTTGAGCTTGGGAGTGAGTTTAAAAACTTATTTTTATTATTTGCTTCAGAAAATGAAGGAAAAGTAATGCTTACATGCTATGTTTCTAAAGAGATTGTAAAAGAAAAAGATTTAAATGCAGGACAAGTAGTTCGTGAGCTTGGAAAACTTATTCAAGGTGGTGGCGGTGGTCAGCCTTTCTTTGCAACTGCAGGAGGTAAAAACCCTGCAGGAATTCCTGAGGCATTATTAAAAGCAAAAGATTTTATAGGATAATTTAAGAATAAATTTTAATTAAAAACTCCCAAGCAACAATGTTTGGGAGTTTTTTTATGGTATATTCTGGTGCTTTTTTTATTACTGAGTTTAGTTAAAATATTCATAACAATTAAACCTTATTTCTGTAATGAAGTCTTAGTAGTATAATAATTTTAAAAATTAATAAAATGAAAAAGACAATAGGTTTATTAGCGCTAGTATTAATTACAGCAACTTCATTTGCACAAGAAAGAGGAGGAAGAGAAAATAGAAATGAGGATAGAAAAGAGAAAAGAGAAGATTTTAAAGATATGTATAAAGATTTAACCCCTGATCAAATTGCGGAGTTAAAAACTAAAAAAATGGCATTAGAATTAGATCTTTCAGATGCACAACAAAAGGATATCTTCAGTTTAAATAAAGATATGGCTACGAAGCATAAAGCTAAGATGGAGACTTTTAAAGATAAAAAAGAGAAAGGTGAGAAGCCAAGTTCAGAAGAGCGTTATGAGATGATGAAAAATAGATTGGATGAGCAATTAGCTGTTCAAACTAAAATGAAAAATATCTTAAATGAAGATCAATATAAAATGTGGAAAAGAAGTCAGCATAACAAACACGGTAAACGTGAACATAGAATGGCTGCTAGAAAATAATAAGTTGGTTGGTTAAGTTTATAGCTAAAATCCCCGAGAATTTCGATATGAATTCTCGGGGATTTTTTATTGTAATGATTTTGTGTTCACCACTATTTATATAAGGACACTTTAATTTAGAGTGTTTTAACTACTTTGGCTGCAGCTTCAATAGTTTTATCTAAATCTTCATATGTAAGAGCGTCGTTTAAGAACCAACTTTCAAAAGCACTTGGAGGTAAATAAATTCCCTCTTTTAGCATTCCGTGGAAAAACTTTTTAAAGTAATCGTTATTTCCTTTTACAGAAGTTTTAAAATCATAAACTTCATCTGTAAAATGAACAGAAATCATAGATCCTAGCCTGTTTATAGTATAAGTAAGATCTGTTTCTTCAAGAGCTTTTTCAAGACCGATATGTAAATAAGCTGTCTTATCTGCTAGTTTTTTATAGATGTCTTCATGCTCAAATAATGTTTGAAGCATTGTTAATCCAGCGGCCATTGCAAGTGGATTTCCGCTTAAAGTTCCCGCTTGATAAACTGGACCAATTGGCGCTAGATGATTCATAATTTCATTTCTAGCGGCAAAAGCACCAACAGGAAGTCCGCCACCAATTACTTTTCCAAAAGTAACAATGTCTGCTCTTACGCTTAGTAACTCTTGTGCTCCTCCTTGGGCAAGGCGGAAACCAGTCATTACTTCATCAAAAATTAATAATATTTTATTGTCGTCACATAGTTTTCTTAAGCCTTCTAAGAATCCTTTTTTAGGAACAATACATCCCATGTTTCCGGCAACAGGTTCAATAATGATTGCTGAAATTTCATTTTTATTAGCATCGATAAGAGCTTTTACGCTCTCTAAGTCGTTGTAATTGGCAAGTAGAGTATCTTTTGCAGTTCCTTGGGTAACACCAGGGCTATTTGGACTTCCAAATGTTACA
Source organism: Joostella sp. (assembly GCF_048266025.1). NCBI lineage: Bacteria > Pseudomonadati > Bacteroidota > Flavobacteriia > Flavobacteriales > Flavobacteriaceae > Joostella > Joostella sp. The sequence continues at coordinate 1,247,597 of NZ_JBLXAF010000001.1, forward strand.
GCACCACTTCCTGCTTGTATCAGAAAAGAATCTGAATGCCCATGGTAACAACCTGCAAATTTGATGATTTTGTCTTTTCCAGTAAAACCTCTTGCAAGTCTAACAGCACTCATACAAGCTTCTGTACCACTATTTACAAATCGAATTTTATCAACATTAGGAACCATAGAAACAGCTAGTTTAGCAATTTCAGTTTCTATTTGTGTTGGCATCCCAAAAGAAGTTCCTAATTTTGTTTTTCTAATAACAGCATTTACAACTGGTTGAAAAGCATGACCTAAAATCATTGGTCCCCAAGATGCTATATAATCAATTAATTTATTTCCATCCGCATCATATAGATATGCTCCTTTCGCCTGCTTAACAAATATTGGATCTCCACCTACAGCATTAAAGGCTCTAACAGGAGAATTTACTCCACCAGGAATATATTTTTTAGCTTCCGTAAAAAGTGCACTACTTCTTTTATATAACATGTTTTCTATTTTAATTTAGATATAATATTTGTCCTATTTTAATATTATTATCTCTTAATCCATTTTTTCGTTTTATAGCATCAACAGAAACATTATAACGTTTCGATATTGAATACAAGGTATCTCCCTTTTTTACTTTGTAGGTCATTTCTGCAACTTGCTTCATCTTTGCAGGATTTGTTCCTAAAACTACCGCATCATATTTATAAAGACCATATTTATCTATCAAACTGATTAGTTTTTCAGGATATCTTCTGTCTGTTGCATAGCCAGCTTTACGGAGTCCTTTTGCCCAAGCACGATAATCGTCTTTATCTAAATCGAACAAAAACGCATACCGACTTCGGGTGGTAAGAAATTCAGAGTGATCTTGATATGAAAGCTCGGGGTACTTATATTTTCTAAAACATTCTCCTCTTGCATCATCATCATGATAAGCTCTCTCTCCTGTCCATCCACTGTGGCATTTTATGCCGAAATGGTTGTTGGCTTTTCGTACCAATTCTCCTTTTCCGGCACCACTTTCTAAAATTCCTTGCGCTAAAATTATACTAGCCGGAATTCCATAGTTCCGCATTTGGCGCTCAGCAATCGGACTAAAAACATCGATATACTCATCTACAGTGGCCGTGTAAACCGTAGTTCTCGATGTTGATTGTAACGTTTCCGTATCTGTGGCATTGTAGCTTCCGTTGGTATTATTCTGGGTATTGGTTGTAGGTTGTTTTCTAGGGTCTTTTTTGCTGGCTGCTGCTTTTTTTTTAGCTCCGCAACTCACTAAAAAGACAATAAGAAATGCAAAAATGAGGCGTTTTATAATCATTTTATTAGGGGTAAATTCTTTTGTTTTAAGCGTTCGTTCATTCCTGAAATACCTTGCAATCCTCCAGTATGAATGGCTAATATTTTTGTGTGCTCCTTAAAATAACCTTCTTTAATTAAGTTTAGTATTCCAAACATCATTTTTCCTGTATAAACAGGATCGAGAGGAATGCCAGTCTCATCTTTAAATTCATTTATAAAATGAATCAACTCCTGATTAATTTTAGCATATCCGCCAAAATGATAATCAGTTTGTAGGTTCCAGTTATCTTGATTCGCAAATTTACGAATTTCTGTTTGTAAAAAGTTGCCTTTCAGCGCAGGAAACCCCAAAACTTGTTGACGAACTTGTGAACAATTAATGAGTCCAGAAATAGTACCTCCAGTTCCTACAGCTGTACAGATATAGTCGAAGTTAAAATCTTCGCCTTCTAGAATTTCTTCACACCCCTTTACGGCCAAGTTATTTGTTCCTCCTTCGGGGACTAAAAAAAAGTCTCCAAACTCCTCTTTTAATTTATTTATAAAAATGGGGTCTTCTTTTTCTCTATAATCAGAACGACTTACATATTTGAATATCATGCCGTGTTTTTCAGCAAAAGTAAGGGTAGTATTTTTTTCGGTTTTATCAGCGAGTTCTTCACCTCTAATAACACCAATCGTTTTTAATCCATTTTCAAATCCTGCATAGGCAGTAGCAGCAATATGATTAGAAAAAGCACCTCCAAAAGTTAAAAGCGTATGGTGCTTTAATTTTTCTGCTTCTGAAATATTATATTTTAATTTCCGGAATTTATTTCCTGAGATAAAAGGATGAATCAAGTCTTCGCGTTTGATGAATAATCGAACGGAAGCTTTTATAGTGTCTTTTAAAACAATCTCTTGATTATGCAAAATAGCATGTTTATTTGTGGTGCTGCAAAGATAAAAATAACAATTACTTTAGGTAATGTAAAAAGCCCCAAATAGAGCGCTTGTTTAGATAGTTTAGGTTTCGCTCGTTTTGATAGGCCTCTTTTTCAAAGCTTATGTTTCTATAAGCTTCATTGAAATTTCTAAACTTTATAATACCAATAATCCATTCAAAAGTATACCAGATATAGAAAGGGATAATCAGTAATTCTAATTGTTGCTTTAAATGAATCCGTTCGTGGTTAATCAATACTTCGTCTTGGCGTAGGTTGTTTTCCTTTAAAATAATTATCGGCCAGAGCGTAAGGCCAACATATCTTTTTGGAAAAATGTATTTAAAAATTAGAATCATAAATCAGCTTTTAGTAGAGCCGTAGTTTTCTGTTATCTTTGTAAAGATATAAGGATTTATAGTTATAAAAGTTTATTAGCCTAGTTTTTAAGCTGATTTATAAAAAAGAACTCCTTAGAAGCAGATATAAAAATGAAAAAAATATTAAAGCCTGAAGAAGGCGATTATTATTTGTCTCCTGAAGGCTATCGCGTTTTTACAGAACAATATCATTTAAAGCGAGGGTATTGTTGCGAAAATGGTTGCAGACATTGCCCATATGGATTTAATAAGAAAAGAAAATAGCGAATTGGCTAAAGTCAATTTTATAAAAAAATAATTTGATGATTGATACACAGAATACTTTTGAAAATCAGATCTTAGAAGGGATTCCAGCGAGTCTTCCTATTAAAAAGGAATATGATGAGCATGTAAATCATGCTCCAAAGCGAAAAGATATTTTAACTGCTGAAGAGAAGAAATTAGCACTTAAGAATGCTTTACGATATTTTGATAAGAGTTTTCATGCAGAGTTGATTGAAGAATTTAAAGAGGAGTTGGATTTATATGGACGGATTTATATGTATCGTTTTCGTCCTGATTACGAAATGTATGCTAGGCCAATAAATCAATATCCTGCAAAGTCTAAGCATGCTGCCGCAATTATGTTGATGATTATGAATAATCTCGACCCAAAAGTAGCACAGCATCCACATGAATTGATTACTTACGGAGGGAATGGAGCTGTTTTTCAGAATTGGGCGCAATATCGCCTAACTATGAAATATCTCGCTGAAATGAATGATGAGCAAACCCTGGTTATGTACAGCGGACACCCAATGGGGCTATTTCCTTCAAACAGAAATGCGCCTAGAGTTGTTGTTACGAATGGAATGATGATTCCTAATTATTCCAGTCAAGACGATTGGGAAAAATTCAATGCACTTGGTGTTACTCAATATGGACAGATGACAGCGGGAAGTTATATGTATATCGGTCCGCAGGGAATTGTTCATGGAACAACTATAACAGTGTTAAATGGTTTCCGTAAGATTAAAAAATCTCCAGAGGGAGGTGTTTTTGTAACTTCAGGATTAGGAGGTATGAGTGGAGCGCAGCCAAAAGCGGGGAATATAGCGGGTTGTATTACTGTTTGTGCTGAAGTAAATCCAAAAGCTATTGCAACAAGACATTCCCAAGGTTGGGTTGATGAGGTTGTTTCTGATTTGGGGGAGTTAACTGCAAGAGTAAAGAAGGCGCAAGCAGCTAAAGAGACTGTTTCTATAGCATATGAAGGAAATGTAGTAGAGGTTTGGGAGAAATTTGATGTCGAGAATATACATGTAGATTTAGGTTCCGATCAGACTTCGTTGCATAATCCGTGGGCAGGGGGATATTATCCTGTGGGATTAACGTTGGGAGAATCGCAAGCGCTAATGGCAAACAATGCTGAAGCTTTTAAAGAAAAAGTACAAGAAAGTTTACGTCGTCATGCGGCGGCAGTAAATAAACATACGGACAAAGGGACATACTTTTTTGATTATGGAAACGCATTTTTATTAGAGGCTTCTCGTGCAGGAGCAGATGTAATGGCTTCTAATGGAATTGATTTTAAGTATCCTAGTTATGTCCAAGATATTATGGGACCTATGTGTTTTGATTATGGTTTTGGTCCTTTTAGATGGGTTTGCGCTAGTGGAGATCCTGAAGATTTAAAGAAGACAGACGCTATTGCTTGTCAAGTTTTAGAAGAGATTAAAGAAACAGCGCCAGAAGAAATTCAGAAACAATTAGAAGATAATATCCAATGGATTAAATCTGCACAAGAAAATAAACTTGTAGTAGGTTCTCAGGCTAGGATTTTATATGCCGATGCAGAGGGTAGGATTAAAATTGCAAAAGCTTTTAATAAGGCGATTGAAGAAAATAAAATTGGTTTTGTAATATTAGGAAGAGATCATCATGATGTTAGTGGAACAGATTCTCCATATCGAGAAACTTCTAATATTTATGATGGATCGAGCTTTACCACAGACATGGCTATACATAATGTTATTGGAGATAGTTTTAGAGGTGCTAGTTGGGTAAGTATCCATAATGGCGGCGGTGTTGGCTGGGGTGAAGTTATTAATGGAGGTTTTGGTATGGTTCTTGATGGTAGTATAGAAGCGGATAAACGTTTGCAGTCCATGCTGTTTTGGGATGTGAATAATGGTATTGCAAGAAGAAGCTGGGCAAGAAATGAAGAAGCAGTATTTGCCATAAAAAGAGCCATGCAAGTAGAGCCAGATTTAAAAGTGACTTTACCGAATTTTGTAGACGAAGATTTGCTATAATAGTTAAATGATATTACTCCACTTAGTAGTCGGAGGAATTTATAATAAACGATAAACTTTAAAGCGAAATAAAATGAAAACAATTAAACTCTTCTCTGGAATGTTACTGGTTGCCTTACTAATGGGGGCTTGCTCTTCAGTGAGCGTAGCAACTGATTATGATAGGCATGTAGATTTTTCGAAATACAAAACTTTTGCATTTTATAAACCTGGAATCGATAAGGCAGGAATCTCTGACTTGGATAAAAAAAGAATTTTACGCTCTATTCAATATGAATTACAGAATAGGGGTTATGTATTATCTGCAAATCCAGATGTACTTGTAAGTATCTTTACCAAAGAAGTTGACCGTGTAAGCGTATACAACAATGTTGGTTGGGGATGGGGTTATTACGGATACCCTTATTGGGGAGGAGGATATAACTCTGTTTCTACAGAAACTGAAGGTTCTCTTTATATAGATATGATTGATGCAGAAAAGAAAGAACTTGTTTGGCAAGGTAAAGGAACTGGAAGCCTAGTAACAAGCGGAGATATGGCTAAAAAGGAAGAGCGTATCACTATGTTTGTAAAAGAGATTCTAGAGCAATTTCCTCCAATTACTACTCAAGTAGCTGCTGTAGATAACGGACAATAAAAACACACCAGATATTATTTAAAAGCCACATTTATGTGGCTTTTTTTATGTTTAAAATTTATAGAATGAGCTTAATCGTTAAACTTTAAAATAATTTAAGATAACGGTTATCGCTAGGTTTTGTATTTTTAAATCATAAAATTTAAGCCTATGCAAACCGGTTATCAAAGCAATCCTTTATTAGATCGTTTACCAAAACATCTAAAGCAATTCATAAAGCCTCAAAACTATGATGATTATACTCCAATTAATCAAGCGGTGTGGCGATATGTAATGCGAAAAAATGTAGACTACTTGAGTAAGGTAGCACATAGATCGTATGTTGAGGGATTGCAGAAAACTGGAATTTCCATAGATCAGATTCCTAGTATGTATGGTATGAATCGTATCCTTCAAGACATTGGATGGGCAGCAGTTGCCGTAGATGGATTTATACCGCCAAATGCTTTTATGGAATTTCAGGCTTATAATGTGCTGGTAATCGCATCAGATATTCGTCAATTAGACAATATAGAATATACACCTGCGCCAGATATTATCCATGAAGGAGCTGGACATGCTCCCATTATTGCAAATCCAGAGTATGCAGAATATTTAAGACGTTTTGGAGAAATTGGTTGTAAAGCCATTTCTAGCGCTAAAGATTACGAAATGTATGAGGCTATTCGTCATTTATCAATAGTAAAAGAAGCCGATGGAGTTCCCATTGCCGAAATTGAGGAAGCTGAAAAACGTGTGGAAGAACTTCAGCAGGATATGGGAGAGCCAAGCGAAATGTCTTTGATTAGAAATTTACACTGGTGGACAGTAGAATATGGTTTAATAGGAACTTTTGATGCACCAAAAATCTATGGAGCTGGATTATTGTCTTCCATTGGAGAAAGTAAATGGTGTATGACAAATGAAGTAAAAAAAGTGCCTTATAATATTCAAGCTACATATCAAGATTTTGATATTACAAAGCCACAGCCACAACTTTTTATTACTCCTGATTTTGCTTATTTAAGTTTGATTTTAGAAGAATTTGCTAATAAAATGGCGCTTCGAAAAGGAGGTTTATCAGGATTCGAAAAGCTTATAAACTCTAATGCATTAGGAACTGTGGAACTGAGTACTGGAATTCAAATCTCTGGTGTTTTTTCTGAGGTGATTGAGTATGAAGGAAAACCAATTTACTTTCAAACAAGTAGTGAAACCGCGCTTTCTTATCGTGATAAAGAGCTGGTGGGGCACGGAATAAAGCAACATCCTCAAGGTTTTGGAAGCCCTATTGGTAAATTAAAAGGGATCAATTTGGCTATAGAAGATATGAGTCCTCGCGACCTAAAGGCTTATAATATTTATGAAGGGCATAATGTGGTTTTAGAGTTTGAAGGTGGTGTTACCGTTTCTGGAACTATTATTACTGGAACTCGAAATCTAATGGGTAAAATTATACTCATCAGTTTTGATAATTGTACTGTTAAATATGAAGATGAGGTTTTATTTGAACCTTCATGGGGTGTTTATAATCTTGCTGTAGGAAAGGAAGCGATTTCTGCCTATAGTGGGCCAGCTGATATAAATAGTTTCGATTTAATAACTCATCGTCAGACGGAGGAAACTAAGAAGCAGGTTAAAAGTGAGGAGACTAAGAAGCTTGAGGCTTTATATCTTCAGGTTAGAGAATATAGAGATGGGAAAAATAAAACAATCTCGAGACATAAAGTGTTCGAACAATTACAAGGGTTTTATCCTGAAGATTGGTTACTTTCTGTAGAACTTTATGAGCTCGCTAAGACAAATGGGGATGATGATTTTGCTACGGAAATTCTTCAGCATTTAGAAAAAGTAAAAAGAGATCGTCCTAAAGTAGGGCATCTTATTGATGATGGTATTTCTTTAGTGGATGAAGCCTTAGTGAAGTAATATAATAATGGACGCTGTAAAAAAGATTTTATATTTTTACCCAAATTCAATTGTCATTTAGTTTGAAAAAATACTTATTTATTCTCGGATTTATCTTTCTATTAGCAAATGTTGCTTGTAAAGATGATGATACACATAAGACGAGGCTTACTACGGAAGCAGACTCTCTAAGACTTTCTCAAAAGCGTCAGCGTGTAATTTCTGATGAGCAACGTATAAAAGATATGTTGAGGGTAAAGAATAATAATCTTTCTACTGAAGATTCTATTTATTATAAAGCGAAAATAAAGAGACCAATAGATTCCGTTTTTTTGGTGATGAATCTTTATGGGAAGGCAAAAAAATCTGGTAAACTTGAAGAGTTTAAGCAAACAGCTGTTATAAAAGATAATAAAACAATAACTTCTAGAATTGATGGAAGCGTTTTTAGGATTGATAAAACAGCAGATAATAGCTATAAAATTTATACTCACAACGTAACTAATAATAGCTTTAGTGCTTATGATATTGATTTTAAATCTACACCAGTATCCATAAGAAAAGCTACACGAACAGCAAATTTCTATTTTGATTTATTGCCGAAGAAAACATTTAATTTCAATATCGATGATGCAGATAAGTTTTTTACCATCAGAAAAGATCGATTGATAAAGGGCGACTCTATCTTGGATACTTTAGCGAGAGGCGCAAATATATATCGTTCTAATGGTTTGCTAGATTTACAAGATGCTACCGCTCTTAATACGTTTTATTTTGTGGATAGTACGCGCATTCTTGAAAAATTGATAATAAGAAACCCTAAAAGGGTGCTTACTAATATCACTTTAAGTGGAGAAGAGAAGGTAGATGGGAAACATAAAAAATATAGCAGCGTTTTTGTAAACGATTCTGTTTTTAAAGCATATGAAATTTCAGAAGAACAAGATAAAAATTCTGAGCATGTGGTGGCTTATAAAGTAGATTCAGTAATAAAAAATTATAGCTATAATAAAGACTTTAGCTTCTCTTTAAAAACGATAGATTCTTTTGACCTTGAATATAGTTATCCTCAGTATTATGAGTCTTTAATAGACACTACTTTTTTTGTGTATAGCAAGCCTTTTGAAATAAACCAGATGCATGCAAAATGGCGTTATTCAGTTAGGTATACAAGAAAGACAAATGCCAATCCTACTAAAGTGGAGGTATCTGTCTCTAAAAGAGATATGATTAGAATAGAAGATACCACTTTTGTTTTCGAAGCTCCTCTTTCTCCGATTAAAAAGCCAATGAATATTGGGAGTTTATCTGAGCAAAATTACGATGTAGCAGATTTTGATATTAATTTTGATGGTTATACAGACCTTAGTTTTCCAGAAGGTTTTGATCTTAATAGAAATACAACCTATGCTGTTTATCTATATCAGCCGGAAACAAATACTTTTATTAAGACTCCTGCTTTTACAGGCCCTTCAATGGCGCCATATATATTAATAGATAAAGATAACAGATCTGCTATTTATACTTCTAGTACAGGAAATAATAATTACAGTGCACGAATTATAAGAATAGGGGACAAAGGTGAGATTTTGTACAAAGAAACTTATTGGAGTACAAATTCAAATGATAAAATTTCTATCCATTATCAGAAAACACAGAATAGTGCCGTCGTTAAAAAAAGTGATGATATTGCAAAAGGTAAAGTGTGGAATAAGGACGACTTTAAGAACGAATTTTTAAGCTGGATTAGAGAGCAAATTATAAAATAAAATGCTTGCCATATTAATAGCTAATATGACAAGCATTAACACAAAACAGCTTATATTCACATTTATTATAGACCCTATAAATGGAGTTTCATAAAAGAAACTATTATTAATTTCTTCTGATTTTTATTTTAAGCTATTAGCAATAATATAAGACGCTAGCGTCCAACCAAAAACCTTATCTTTTCCGTCGCTAATAGGAGTTCCAGTTTCAATATTATACGAAAACGCTATAATTTCACTCTTATGGAATGCTGTTTCAATCATTTTATTCCATTTTTCTGATTCTTTTTCTAATAGACTTCGATATGCAAAGTTTTTAAGTCCTAATAGATAAATAATCTGCTCAGGAGCTTTTACAATAAAGCTATTAAGATCATAATGCAATCCGTTTTTACTAAGATGCTCTTTTTCTAATTTCTTAACAATTACATCAGCACGATTCTCATCTACAGCTTTTGCCCATAAAGCATAAATATTATCTGCCCTTCCAGGATTCAAATATTCATTCTTATATTCATCATAATCACAATAAGATTGTTTTTCATCGTTCCATAGATAACGATCCATTTCTTCTTTTCTCTGTCTAGCTTTAGCTCTCCATTTTTCTGGCGTATGTTCAATATCTTCAACTGTAACCAATCCTTTTTCGGTATGAGCTTCTATAAAATGGGCTATATCCATTTCTGTTTTATATAACATCATATTTAGGCGTACTTCAATAACATGCGGTAATTGAAGTGAGAAACTTAACGATTGCTTGTCTGCAGAATCAATATTAGGGTAAGTGTTTAAGTGGCTAGTTTCACATAAGCATTCAATAGTTTGCCACCTACGGTCATATTCTAAAATAGAACGTTGGATATGAATTTTCAGGAAGTTTCTGCGTTCTTCTTCACTTTCCATACGTTCTGCAATAGCTCTTACCATAGAAGTGTAAAGAGGCAAAGCAGGAATGTGTTGGTGGTAGCTTCTATTGGTTGCTTTTAGTGTATGTACATGTCCAATCATGTAAGAAATATTGCTCAATATTTGCTTAGCAAGTGTGAAGTTCCCTTCTTCAACTAATGCTAGGATATGAAAATATGAAGCCGATACATCAAGCTCTGTGTAAGGGCCACCAAGAGAAATATATGGAGTTCCGCTAACACCTTTATCATTATTAACTAATACAGAACCTACAATACCTGGTTTGTTTTTAACCGAAGCTACAAATGAAGCTGTAGGATTGATAGGCATTTTTTCAACATGAAAGTTCAATTCTGTCTCTTGAGATTCTTTTTTATAGAAATCATAGGCAAAATTGTCATTTTCTTCTATATATATAGTATTGGTTTTGTCTTTTACTTTCGTGTCTTTAAACAGATTTAAATACCCATTTTTATCCGTAGTAACTGTTAATTCGTTCCAAAGGGATGCTATTATCTTTTTTGAAATTCCCGAGCTTTTTTCCATTTCTTATTATTGAATTAAATTCGATGTAAAATAGAAAATAAACTCTTTATAAAAAAGTTAGTTGAGTTAAATTAAAATGTGGGATAGTATTTATCTGAATAAAATGGTAATAAAGAATACAACAAAATTATTGAATGAGTGAAAAAGGACGCTATACCAAAATCCATTTTTAATACGAATATATCCTAAAACTATTCCGTCTAAGAATTGAGGAAAAACAATAAGTGGGATGAAAAATAGATCGGAGTTCGATAATTCATAATTAAAAACATGAAGGAATGCAAACAGTACTACAGAGGCGTAATAAATCCATTTAAAGTGTAGCTTCCAATATTTTTCAATAGCTGTTTTACGGATAATAAAATAGAATATAACTCCAATAATAAGACTTATCCCAATGGAAATGTATATAGAATTGCTATCATCTATAAAGGAGATTTTAGAGCGTAATACTCTTAAAATATAATAAGAGAAAAAGCTTATGGAGGTTGATAAAAATAATGGATTGTATCTTAACGATAATCTAAAAATAAGCTCTTCAACCAAAGGGCCAAATAGAACGATAAGAAAAAATATTTCTGTTTTAGAATGCGTTGCTATTAATTCCTGAATGGAATCATTTTTTATAGTGAGAACAAGACTTAAAAAGATTAAAACTGTAAAAGCTAAAATCATTTTAATAGCATACAATGCTGCTAATTCTTTTATTATTACAAAAAAGCTCTTTCCGTGTTCTTTTTTAAGATTAGGATCTTTAATAAAATTCCAAAGATTAAGAAATAAACTTTCTGAAGCGATAGAATCTGAGACTTCCGTATTGTTTTCCATTTAGAAATCTTCTATTTAATTCTTTATCGTCTGTAATTCTTCGGGAGTATTTATCACCTCTTTATTATAAACTAACTTCCAACCCAATGTATTTGTTAGCACATAAAACCTCGATAATTCGCTCATCAATCGGTTTTCTGCATTGCTTTTTAGATTAGAATTATCAACTCTTTTTCCGATAGCTATATTCACCTGATTTTTAATTTTATTAAAATCGTTCGCATTAAACGGATTTAAATAATCTCCAGAAATGTCGTAGTATTTTAAATCTGGATTAATTTTAATTTCAGGCTCAGGAATGTCAGTAATAAAAAGGGTTTTATTTTCTTGATCTACATTGAAATTTATCTTGCTAAGATCGTAGGCAACCGTTACATCTGCGTTTACTACAACCAATGCTTTTTTTTCAGTAGTTAATAAATTAGCAAATATTTTTTCTGACTGTTTGTAATTAAAAACTTGAGAGAAATGTCCTTCCGTAACAACCAACTTGCTTACATTTTTTATCTCTTGCTGAATTAAAGCAGTGTTCTCTTTTAGGTACTTAGAGCGTTCGTCATACCTTTTGTAAAGTTGATACGTCCATAAAATGAGTAAGGTGATGATAATTCCGAAAAGAACCTTTCGCATATTAGAATTTTATATGTGGATGTTTTTCTGAAAGATACATAATTTTCTGTTGAAGCTTTTCCTGAAACTTTTTAAATTCTTCACTTTCAGGATTAAAAGGACGATGCGATAATCCACTTTGAATTTTTTCAACTTCTTTCATTGTGCTTTCAGAAGCATTAGAAATCCAAGTCTGCTGAAACTTATTCCAAATATAGTTAATCGCTGTATTGTTGGGGTGAATCATGTCTTCCGCATAAAAGCGATAATCGCGTAGTTCGTCCATCATAATCTCGTAAGACGGAAAGTAGGCAATAGAATTCTCTCGCGCTATTGTTTGATGAATTGCAGTTATTAAGTGCGATTTGCTTCGCTGATTCTCTATAAAACCATCTTTTAAATGCCGAACAGGGGAGACCGTAAATACAACTGTTGCTTTGGTGTTTAACTCTTTCAAAAGACTAATAATTCTTTCTAGGCTATCTTCAATTTCAGTTACTCCAAGAAGTTCTTTAGTAAAGTTTTTTTGAGGAACTTTATGGCAATTGGCAACTAATTTTTTTGATTTTTCATAGCGATACCCCCAAGCAGTTCCAAGCGTGAAAATAATATGCGATGCTTGTTTAAGAAATGTATGAGTATTCTTTAAAAGGGAGTTGAGGTCGTTTAATATATTCTCTTTGGAAGGGTTGCTTAATATAGAATGTACTTCAAAGCAATGCCAACGCTCATTAAAGAAAAATATGTCTTCTTCTGTAAATTTGTTATTGCTAACAACTCTAGTAATTAAATTTTCTATCGCTTTCGGATGAAAAATTATTCCAAATGGATTTATAAGCGATTCGAATTTATAATAATCGAGTTTACTTCCTATGTTTTCCACAAAACAAGACCCCATTAAAAACACTTTAGCCTTATAATCTATAGCGTCTTTCTGTGGCTTTAATGGGATCTGAGTTTGTAGTTTCATGTAATTATTTCTTTTCAATAAGTCCAGCTCTCCTTAAAAGCGCATCTGGTTGTGGCTCTTTTCCTCTAAAGCGTTTGTATAATTCCATAGGATTGTCTGTTCCTCCTTGAGAAAGTACATTGTCTTTAAACTTACGCGCTACTTCTTTGCTAAAAATTCCTTTTTCTTTAAAGAACTCAAAAGCATCGGCATCTAAAACTTCTGCCCATTTATAGCTGTAATATCCTGCAGAATATCCTCCTTGGAAAATATGAGAAAATGCGGTGCTCATACATGTTTCTGGAGTCTCTGGATACAGGCTTGTAATCTCAAAAACTTTATTTTCATGAGTTTTTACATCCTCAATATTGCTAGGGTCAATACCGTGCCAGCTCATATCTAGCATTCCGAAACTTAATTGGCGTAGGGTTTGCATCCCCTCCATAAAAGTGGCAGATTCTTTTATTTTTTCTACATATTCCATCGGAATCACTTCATTAGTTTCGTAGTGTCTAGCAAAAATTTCAAGCGCTTCTTTTTCATAACACCAGTTTTCTAACACCTGACTCGGTAATTCTACAAAATCCCAATACACACTCGTTCCGCTCAAGCTTGGATATGTTGTATTAGCTAGCATGCCATGTAATGCATGTCCAAATTCATGGAATAACGTGGTCACCTCGTTAAAAGTTAATAAAGATGGTTTTGATCCAGTTGGTTTGGTGAAGTTACATACAATAGAAATATGTGGTCTAGAATTGTCTCCATTTCTCTGCCATTGCGATTTGTAAACAGTCATCCAAGCGCCATTTCTTTTTCCTGGGCGAGGGTGGAAATCGGCATAAAAAATAGCAGTTAATTCACCATTTTCATCCAATACTTTATACGTTTTTACATCTTTATGGTATTTATCGATCTCTTGAGTTTCTTCGAATTGTAAACCATATAATCTTTCTGCAATAGTAAAAACACCACCGATAACATTCTCCAATTTAAAGTATGGTTTTAGCTTTTCATCATCTAAGTTAAAAAGCTTTTGCTTTAATTTTTCAGTATAAAAAGCACTATCCCATTTTTGAAGTTTATCAAGGTTATTTTCTTCTTTAGCAAAACTTTCTAGTTGCTTAAATTCTCTTTCAGCAGCAGGCTTTGCTTTCTCTAAAAGTTCTTCTAAAAAGGAATTTACTTTTTCTGGTGTTTTTGCCATGCGCTCTTCCAAAATAAAATGAGCATGAGTTTTATAGCCTAATAATTCTGCTCTCTGTTGGCGCAAACGAACAATTTGTTTTACATGCTCACGATTGTCGTGTTCATTTCCTTGAAAAGCTCTACTTCCAAAGGCAAGCGACATTTTTTTACGCAACTCACGGTTTTCTGCATAAGTCATTAAAGGAATGTAACTAGGATAATTTAATGTAAAAACCCACCCTTCTTTTTCACGAGATTTTGCTTCATCGGCAGCAGCTTCTAAAGCACTTTCTGGAAGCCCTTTTAATTCTTCTTTGTCCGTTATATGAAGTTCAAACGCATTAGTCTCTGCAAGAACATTCTCTCCAAATTTTAAGCTCAGTTGCGATAATTTCTTATCGATATCTCTTAAAATTTCTTTTTTATCTTCAGGGAGATTAGCTCCATTTCTAGAAAAACTTTTGTAGTTTTTCTCTAAAAGCATTTTCTGTTCTTTATTTAGCGAAAGATTTTCTCTATTGTCCCAAACTGATTTTACTCTTTTAAAAAGAGCTTCGTTTAAACGGATGTCATTTCCAAATTCTGATAATAGCGGAGATATTTCTTGTGCTAATTTCTGAATCTCATCATTAGTTTCTGCGCTATTAAGATTAAAAAAGATTGATGTAATTCTGTCCAATTGAGCTCCCGAAAATTCCAAAGCTTCAATTGTATTTTGAAAATCAGGAGCATTTTTATCTGCTGTTATAGCATCAATTTCTTCTTTTGTTTTTTTTATCTCCTCTTTAATTGCAGGAAGGAAATCTTCATTTTTAATAGAAGAAAAGGGTGCTGTTTGATAAGGGGTATTAAATGTATGTGTAAGCAAATTTGCCATGTTTTATTTTTTATAATGTAATTGAATTACAAAGTAAGAAACTTTCTCTAGAATAGAGAAAGCGCTTAAAGAATGATTAACATTTTTAAGCGCTTTTTATAATGTAGTGTTTTTATTAGTGCTTTATTGTTTTACACTTTCTGCACCTTTAATAACTTTCTCTTTTAAAGATTCTTTATAAGCGACAATCTTATCTTGAATAGATAAATCTGCGGATCCTATAATCTGAGCAGCTAAAATACCTGCATTCTTTGCGCCATTTAATGCAACCGTAGCTACAGGAACACCGCCAGGCATTTGCAAGATGGAAAGCACAGAATCCCATCCGTCGATAGAATTACTACTTTTTACAGGAACTCCAATTACAGGAAGAGGCGATAGAGAAGCCACCATTCCTGGAAGATGTGCAGCACCACCAGCACCTGCAATAATTGCAGAAATACCATTTTTATGTGCATTTTTTCCAAATTCGTACATTTTTTCTGGCGTACGGTGCGCAGAAACAATATCTACAGTTACTTCAACTCCTAATTCTTTTAAAACGTCTATTGCGTCTTGCATTACTGGGAGGTCGCTTGTGCTTCCCATAATAACTGCTACTTTTGCCATGCTTTTGTTATATGAAATTATTAAAAATACTCTTGATTTCTGTTTTAATATTATAATTAGCTAAACTAAAAGTAGCTAGATTATAAAGTTTAAACAGGGTATCAAAAATATATTATTCGCTTATTACCTTAATACTTTTCTTTACTTCTTCCGCAATAACTCTTGCTTTAGCCACATCTTCATTTACAATAGTTACGTGTCCCATTTTTCGGAATGGACGTGTTTCACGTTTCCCGTAAATATGTGGTGTTACGCCTTCCATCGCCATTATTTTTTCAATATTCTTATAGACAACGGCACCAGTATAATTTTCATCACCAACTAAATTTACCATTATTCCAGCAACCTTACTTTCTGTATTTCCTAAAGGAAGACCTAGAATAGCACGGATTTGTTGTTCAAATTGATTGGTGTAGCTGGCTTCAATGCTATAATGACCGCTATTGTGTGGTCTTGGAGCTACTTCGTTTACAAGAATTTTGTCATCCTCAGTTTGGAACATCTCTACTGCAAGAAGTCCAACATGTTCGTATGCTTCAGAAACTTTTAAAGCAATTTCTTGAGCTTTATCAGCTACCTTTTTATCAATTCTTGCTGGGCAGATTACATATTCAACCTGATTGGCTTCTGGATGAAATTCCATCTCTACAACTGGATATGTTTTTACATTTCCATGAGGATCACGAGCAACAATAACAGCCAACTCATTTTTAAAAGGAATCATCTTTTCGGCAATGCATTCACCATTTGGTAATCCTTCTATATCAGCAAAAGATCGAATTACTTTTACCCCTTGTCCGTCATAACCAAAACGAGCACTTTTCCATACAAAAGGAAAGGATAACGACTCATTTTTTATAGCATTCTCCATTTCATCAGAATAAGCAAAGCGAGCAAATTCTGCGGTTGGAATATTGTGATCTATATAAAATAATTTTTGCGTTGCCTTATTGTTTATAGTCTTAAGGGTTTTTGCAGATGGATAAACAGTAATCCCTTCTTTTTCTAACTGCTGAAGGGCATCAACGTTTACATTTTCAATTTCAAAAGTAAGCACATCAACTTTTTTACCGAATTCATAAACGGTATCATAATCCATTAAATCCCCTTGAAAAAACTCATTACATGCAATTTTACATGGAGCTTCATTACTTGGGTCGAGCACAAGAGTTTGAATATCGTACTTACGAGTTTCATAAAGCATCATTTTACCAAGTTGACCTCCGCCTAAAATACCGAGTTTAAAATCAGATGAAAAATAGTTCATGTTGTAATTTTTTTAAAACTGAATGTTTCTGCTTCCAATTGCAAATACTACAATTTGATTTTGCAAAAGTATGGCTAAATATGAAATCTACATAATAAATCAAAGTTGAGGATGACTATTTATCTATTCAAAAGGAAATCAATTGGAATACTTTTAGCCTTCAGCATAAATAGATTCAAAATTAATAATTAGTTTAAAGGGAGGTTGCCTTGTTTGTAGCGTAAAAATTAGAGCAATTTGAAACTAACTATTTGTTTGTTAACGTACAAAAGGAGGTTTTTTTTGTGAAAATTGCTTATTTATTGCCGAAAACGACTAAATTTAAAGGAAAACAAAAATCTAAATGGTATCTTTGCCTCTTTAAAATTTTTTAGAATTGATTAAGCTTCACGATAAATATTTTGAACCTTTTATTTCTGCTGAAGAAATAGATGCAGCCATTAAAAAAATGGTAGAAAAGGTAAAGGCGGACTTTAAGGATGAGACACCTATTTTTATATGTGTTCTTAATGGAGCTTTTATGTTTGCTTCTGATTTTATTAAGAAATACGACCAAGACTGTGAGATTTCATTTGTGAAAATGAGTTCTTATCAAGGGATGTCTTCAACAGGAATTGTGAAAACACTTATTGATGTTCCTGATACAGTAGAAAATCGTAGTGTTGTAATTTTAGAGGACGTTATCGATACAGGAAATACGGTGAAAGAATTAGTGTCGATATTTTCAAGAATAAATGTGAAGAGGTTTAAAATTGCATCAATGTTTTACAAGCCAGAAATATATAGTGGTGAGTATAATATTGATTATGTTGGAATTGAAATTCCAGACAAGTTTATTGTGGGTTATGGGCTTGATTATGATGAATTAGGAAGAAATTTACCAGAAGTATATAAAATAAAAGAATAACTATATGATCAATTTAGTGCTGTTCGGAAAACCAGGAGCAGGTAAGGGTACACAAGCTAATTTTTTAAAAGAGAAATACAACTTAAAGCATATATCTACCGGCGATGTTTTCAGATTCAACATCAAAAATGGTACTGAATTAGGTACATTGGCAAAATCTTATATTGACAAAGGGGAATTGGTTCCCGATGAAGTAACCATTAATATGCTTAAAGCTGAAGTGGAGAAAAACCCAGAAGCTAGTGGTTTTATTTTTGATGGCTTTCCTAGAACAAATGCTCAAGCAGAAGCTTTGGATCATTTGATGGAAGAGAAAGACATGAAAATACATGCTACTATTGCTTTAGAAGCAGATGATGAAGTGCTTATAAAACGTTTATTAGAGCGTGGGAAAGTAAGCGGAAGAAGCGATGATCAAGACGAGAGTAAAATTAGAAATCGTTTTGATGAGTACAATGAAAAAACAGCTCCTTTAATGGAGTATTATAAAGAACAAAATAAGTTTCATAGCGTAAACGGAATTGGAACTATTGAAGACATAACAGAGCGATTGAGTAAAGTTATTGCAACTCTTTAAGCGGGTTGATTTGTTTTTAAATAATTTATTACATCAAAAATAAACTCTAATTGGGTTTATAAAGCTTTATAAATAATAAGCGCTCTCTGAATTTAAGAATGATGGGAGCGTATTTTTTTGAAAAAGAATGTTGGAGGATTTTCAGAGAATAATTATTCAACAATAAAAAACATATTTAAATGACAGAAGGAAATTTTACAGACTATGTAAAGATTAAGGTGACATCTGGAAAAGGAGGGCAAGGTTCTGCTCACCTACGCAGGGAAAAATATGTAGCCTTTGGAGGGCCAGATGGAGGAGATGGAGGCCGTGGAGGTCACGTTATTATTATTGGTGATAAAAACCTATGGACTCTTTTTCATTTTAAATTTAAAAGACATTATCAAGCTGGTCATGGCGAGCATGGTAGTAAGCAAACAAGTACAGGAGCAGATGGTGCAGATGTTTATATGCGCGTGCCTCTAGGAACTCAGGTTAAAGACCCTGAAACAAATGAAGTATTGTTTGAAATTACCGAAGATGGAGAAGAAAAAGTTGTAGCCAAAGGAGGTAAAGGAGGTTTAGGAAATTCACACTTTAAATCTTCTACCAATCAGACGCCACGTTATGCTCAACCTGGAATGCCAGGGGAGGAAGTAGAGGTTCTATTAGAATTAAAACTTCTTGCTGATGTTGGTTTAGTAGGATTTCCTAATGCTGGGAAATCTACACTACTTTCTGTAATTACTTCAGCAAAACCAAAAATTGCTAACTACGAGTTTACAACATTAAAACCTAATCTGGGGATTGTAGAATATCGAGACTACAGAACCTTTGTAATGGCAGATATTCCTGGTATTATTGAAGGAGCTGCGGAAGGAAAAGGTTTGGGGCATTATTTTTTACGTCATATAGAACGTAATTCTACATTGCTTTTTCTAATTCCTGCGGATGCAAAAGATATTTATAAGGAGTATGAAATCCTTTTAAATGAATTGCAGAAGTATAATCCAGAACTGCTAGATAAAGAGCGACTTGTTGCGATTTCTAAGTCTGATATGTTGGATGAGGAGTTAAAAGCGGAAATGAAAGTTGAGCTTGATAAAATATTCGTAGATGTTGAGTATATGTTTATCTCTTCGGTAGCCCAACAGGGAATCCAACCGCTTAAAGATAAACTTTGGGATATGTTGAATAAAAATGAGGATGCTTAATAATGATTTATTTTGCTTAATTTTAGCAAAAAATAAACATTATGTATCCCAAATATATAGGCCTTCTTTGTTGTTTACTTCTTTTTTCTTGTACAAGCGTGCAGGTTGCTTATGATTACGACAAGAAGGTTGATTTCTCTCAATTTAAAAGTTATGACTATTTTCCAAATATGGAAAGTGGCTTAAGTGATTTAGATACCAAAAGATTGTTTCGTAACATAGATAGTTTGTTGCAATCTCGTGGTTATAAATATTCTTCAACACCAGATATTTATATCAATATAAAAACTTCAAATAGACCGAAACCAAGCAATAGCTCTGTAGGTATAGGAATTGGGGGAACTGGCAGGAATATTGGCGGAGGTGTTTCTGTTGGGGTTCCTTTAGGAGGAAACGAATCGTATCGTGAAATAATTTTTGATATTGTAGATGCCGATGAAGATGAATTGGTGTGGCAAGCGGTAAGTGAAGGTACAGTCTCAGAGCAAATGACTCCAGAAATGCGTAATGCAAAGCTAAAAGAGGTTGTGGAAAAAGTATTTTCTAGCTATCCTCCGAAACAGAAATAATCAGTTTTAATGAATGCTTTTTGTAAACCTATTATTGCTATTTTAATGTTGATTGGTTATTGCCTTTCAGCACAGAATGTAGCTTTAGAGCAGGCAAATACTTTCATCAAAGAAAATAAGATTACAGAAGCGGAACAAGTTCTTCTTTCAGCCTATAAAAAAAATCCTACTCCAATTATTACAGAACGTTTAGGAGATGTTTATGGAATAGAAAAGAAATGGGATGATGCTGCTACCTATTATAAGATACTTGTAGATGAGTATCCTAAAAAGGCAAATTACCATTATAAGTATGGGGGAGTGCTCGGAATGATTTCCTTAGAAAATAAAATAAGAGCATTGTCTCTTTTGGGAGATGTTAAAAAGCATTTCGAAATTGCTGCTAATTTAGATGATGAGCATCTTGGTGTCCGTTGGGCATCGATCGATTTATATTTAAAGCTTCCAGGGATTTTGGGTGGCAGTAACGATAAAGCCTATAAATACTCCAAAGAATTGGAAGCTATTGCGCCTATAGAAGGATATCTTTCTCGAGGGTTTATAGAAGAAGAACGCAATAATAAAGAGCTCGCTGCAACTTATTATAAAAGAGGCTTGGATGTTGTTTCTCAAAATACGTATCCTGATAAAAATTACAGGAGACAAGATATCCATTATCAAATCGGAAAATTAGCTGCTCAATATAACTACAAAGTGAATAGTGGAATCTCACATTTATTAATCTTTGAGAATTTATATACACCAGAGAGTACGATTCCTTTGGAGGATGTATATTATCAGTTGGCAGTTTTATATAGATATCAGAAAAATAAAGAGAAGGCAAATTATTATATCGACAAAGCCATTAAAATACATCCAAATTCAAAAGATTTTAATTCAGAAAAGGAAAACATTAATGGCCTTTAGTTCTTTTATTTACGATTGATGGTTCAATTAATATATTCCTAAGAAGGTTTGTCTATAGCAAATTGTCCTTTTATCTTTACAGTCTGAATACGTTTTAAAAATTACAACATTGAAAATACATTTCATTGCCATTGGCGGAAGTGCGATGCACAACCTGGCACTTGCTTTACATAATAAAGGATATATCATTACAGGAAGTGACGATGTTATATTTGAGCCTTCTAAATCGCGATTAGAAGCTAAAAATATCGCTCCTGAAACTTTTGGGTGGTTTCCAGAAAAGATAACAGCAGATTTAGATGCCGTTATTTTGGGAATGCATGCAAAGGCAGATAACCCTGAGTTGGTAAAAGCAAAAGAAATGGGCTTAAAAATATATTCTTATCCTGAGTTTATTTTTGAGCAAAGTAAATATAAAACCAGAGTTGTAATTGGAGGAAGTCATGGGAAAACAACCATAACTTCTATGATTCTTCATGTTTTGCATTATCATGATATTGATGTAGATTATATGGTGGGCGCACAACTTGAAGGTTTTGATACGATGGTGAAGCTGACTGAAGAGAATGATTTTATTGTCTTAGAAGGCGATGAATATTTATCTTCTCCAATTGATAGACGTCCTAAATTTCATTTATATCAGCCAAATATTGCATTATTAAGTGGGATAGCTTGGGATCATATTAATGTATTTCCAACGTTCGAAAACTATGTAGAACAGTTTAAGATTTTTATTGATTCTATCGTTGAAGGCGGAAGCGTAACCTATAATGAAGAAGATGTAGAGGTGGTAAAAGTTGTAGAAGCTTCTGAAAATCAGATTCGTAAAATCCCGTATGCAACACCTGAATATACGGTTGAAGACGGTCAAACTTATCTGGAAACTCCAGAGGGAGCAATGCCGATTGAAGTATTTGGAAAACATAATTTAAACAACTTAGCGGGAGCAAAATGGATTTGCCAACATATGGGAGTCGATGAAGATGATTTCTACGAAGCTATTGCAAGTTTTAAAGGAGCTTCAAAGCGCTTAGATAAGTTGGCAGAAAATGGTAACCGTGTTATTTATAAAGATTTTGCGCATGCGCCAAGTAAGGTTGGAGCTACATTAACAGCGGTTAGAGAACAATTTCCAACCCGTAAAGTTATTGCTTGCCTTGAGCTACATACTTACAGTAGTTTAAATGCTACTTTTTTGAAGGAATATAAAGGGACTTTAGATAATGCAGATGAAGCCGTGGTTTTTTTCTCTCCAGAGGCAGTAAAAATCAAGCAGCTAGAAGCGGTATCTGCTTCTCAAATCGAAGACGCTTTTAATCGTGAAGATCTTATTGTTTACACCAATCCAGATGAGTTTAAAGAGTATTTATTTAAGCTGAAGTTAGATAATTCTGCATTGCTATTAATGAGTAGTGGGAATTATGGTGGTCTTGACTTTGAGGAAGTTAAAAGTTTAGTGGATTAGAGGTTTTTTATTTCTGAACTTCTTAAGTTCGTTTTTTATTATAATTTCTTTTCTGTAGCGTTCTAATTTGCTAAATGTAACGTTGTCTATTATAATTCGTTATATTTAGATGATGAAAGAAAAATCTACTTCATTTTCGATTAAAAACTGGAGCATAACAGATCGTCCTCGAGAAAAATTACTTGCAACAGGTAAACAAATTCTGTCTGATGCTGAGTTAATAGCTATATTAATAGGGAGTGGAAGTAGAGATGAAAGTGCTGTCCAATTATCTAAACGGATATTAGCTTCCGTAGATAATAATCTAAATAAATTGGGGAGACTTAGTGTAGGTCAACTTATAAAGTTTAAAGGCATTGGAGAAGCTAAAGCTATTAGTATTGTTGCTTGTTTAGAATTGGGAAGGAGAAGACGGGGAGAGGATATTCCAGAAATAAAGAAGATAAAAAGTAGTAAGCATGTTTTTGAATTAATGCAACCAAAAATAGGGGAGCTTGAACATGAAGAATTTTGGATTTTATATGTGAATAATTCAAATTCTGTTATTAAAACACTACAACTTAGTAAAGGTGGAATTACAGGAACCTTAGTCGATGTAAGATTAGCGCTGAAGAAAGCCTTAGAGCTTAATGCAACTGCTATGATATTGGCACATAATCATCCTTCTGGTGGATTGAAGCCAAGTAATGCCGATAAAGAAATAACGAATAAAATTAAAAATGCTGGAGCGGGGATGGATATTAAGCTCTTAGACCATCTTATTGTAACTGAAAAATCTTACTTTAGCTTTGCAGACGAAGGAATTTTATAAAAATGCTATTAGTTTACACGTATAAAATTACACCTAGGTTAACATATATCATGCGGCACATTTTTTCCAAAATGATGCTGATAGATATTAGTATGACAACCAAAGTAGAGGATTTTATTGCTCATAAAGGGCCTAAGATTACCTATACAAAACAACCACTACAAAGTGAGTTTTTTGTAAAGAGTAATGAGTTGCTTTTTGAGCAAGGAATTTCTGATGTAGAAATTAATATTCAGAAGTGGGATGGTGTTCCATGCTTCTTTCCTACCAACGATAAATGTGCATTACCATTCGATATATTTGCCGCTAGTTTTTATTTATTAAGTAGGTACGAAGAGTATTTACCTCATGTAAAAGATGAACATGGGAGGTTTCCTGTGGAGGAGAGTTTGGCATATCAAGAGAATTTTTTAGAAATTCCTGTGATAGATATTTGGGTAAAGAAATTAAAAGAGGCTTTACAAGAGCGTTATCCAGAAATGCATTTTCCTAAAAAGAGTTATAAGCAAACTTCAATCATGGATATTTCGGTTGCTTATGCCTATTTAAAAAAAGGGTTTGTGCGTACTCTTGGAGGTACTTTATTAGACTTATTTCATTTTAGAATTAGAAGAGTTGTAGAAAGATATTTAGTTCTTTTACGCTTTAGAAGAGATCCTTTAGATTTTTTTGATCAAGTAACAGCGCTTCATAAAAAATATGATGTGCCAGCAATATTTTTCTTTTTGATGGCAGATTATTCTGCTTACGACAAGAATATATCGGTTATAAATCCTCAATTCCGATCCCTTGTAAAATCAGTAGCAGATTATAGTATAGTTTCCCTAATGGCTTCTTATAAATCGTTAAGCAATCTTTCTAGTCTTAAAAAAGAACGAAAGCGACTTATAGATTATATCAACAGACCAGTAAAAAGAGTACGTCAGCGCTATAATAGGTTAAATATTCCAGATGCATACCGATTAATGGTTGATGCTGGTTTTAATGAAGACTATACAATGGGATACACTGGGCAGACTGGATTTAGAGCTGGAACTTGTAGTCCTTTTTATTTTTATGATATCAGCTTTGAAGAGCAAATACCGATTCAGATTAATTCTTTTTGTATTCAATACACCGCATTGTATCAATATAAAAGTATTAAGCAGGCAGAAGATAAAATCCTAGAATTATCAAATCGAATTAAAGAGGTAGATGGCGATTTTAATATTGTTTTTTCTAATGAAGTTTTAAATCTGAATGATAGTAGTGAGTGGGAAAAACTATATGTTAATTATTTGAAAATGAGTAGTACTAATGAAATTGAATAATGAAGTAATAACCGATGTTTTTTTTGATTTAGATCATACGTTATGGGACTTTGAAAAAAATTCTGAACTTACATACAACAAAATATTTGAAGAGAATAATATCGATGTTAACCTCGCGGAGTTTTTTGATTTCTATATTCCTTATAATTTCAAGTTGTGGAAATATTATCAAGAGGATAAGATCACAAAAGAAGATCTTCGTTATAAACGTTTAAAAACGACTTTCAATGCCTTAAAAGTAGATGTTGCTGAGGATATGATTTTTAAACTTAGCGATGATTATATTAAAAATCTTTCTACATTCAATCACCTTTTTATAGATACAATAGAAATCCTCGATTACCTGTCTCCAAAATATAAACTCCACATTATTACTAATGGTTTTGCTGAAGTCCAAACCGGAAAACTTAAGAATTCTAAAATTGATCATTATTTTCAAGTGGTTATGAATTCTGAGACTGCTGGCGTAAAAAAACCAAATCCATTGATATTCGAAATCGCATTAAAAGAAGCAAATGCGAAACCTCAAAATTCTGTTATGATTGGCGATAGTTATGAGGCTGATATTCTAGGAGCTCAAAATGTTGGGATGCATACACTTTTTTATAAGCCTAGCGATGAAAATATAAATGTTAATACACATAAAATTAGTGAGTTAAAGCAAATAAAAAACTATCTTTAAAGAACAATACAATTTTCTTTATTACGTTTTTATATTAATGCTACCACCAACCAAAACATACTACCACTATTGTCTTCTTATTTTAAGTAGCTTTTTGCTGTTCTCATGTGTTAAAGATGTTGATTTTAATCAAGCTGAAGAGTTAGAAATTGAGCCTTCTGTAGCAGTGAGTTTATTATATTTTGATTTACAAGCTTCAACAATAGGACTTATCCCAAATAATGATGTGGATGGGGATTCAGTTGAAGATATTACAGAGTTAGATATTTTTTCAGAACCTTTTCTAGAAGAAAATTTAGAGGGAGCTACTTTTAATTTTGAGTTTTTAAATTCGACTCCACGTGTTTTCAATGCCAAGATTTCTTTATATGATGATATGTATAATGTATTGGATTCTGAAGATGTTTTAATAGATGTGCCAAAAAAATCAGTTAGCCTTATTTATAGTGACTCAAATGTCCAAACATTAAAGAGCATGGCATATATGGGAATTGAGTTGGAATTAATTCCTGGAAGTCCTTTGCTTACTCCTAATTCTACAGGAGAATTACTTTTAAAATCTTCTGGAACCTTCTTTATGTCGATAGATGCAGATTAGGCAAGTGTTTCTATACTTGTTTTTTTTTATCAGCGTTTTCGTAAATGCTCAGAATAAACAATTGCTTTATAATTTTACAGATATCCCTCAATCTTTGATGGTAAATCCAGGTGCTGAAATCCAAAACAGTGCTTATTTTGGAATTCCTGCTTTGTCTGGAATTTATGCTGGAGCTGGATCTAGTGAGATTTCCTTATATGATCTTTTTTCTGATAATGGTGTTGATTTTAATATTAAGGTGAAAAATGCTATTTATAGCTTAAATAAAAGTGATATCCAGCGGGTAAATCAAGAATTGGAGATTTTAAATGGGGGTTTTAAACTGGGAGGTCTTTTTAACAAAGATTACATTAGCTTTGGGATTTATCAGGAGCTTAATTTTTTTAATTACTGGCCAGAAGACCTTGCTATTCTAGCTTATGAAGGGAATGCTACAAATATTGGTCGTCCTTTTGATCTCTCTCATTTAAGTGCTAAAGGAGAATTATTAACCGTTTTTCATGTTGGGTTTCATAGAAAAGTAGATGATCACTTTAGTTTTGGGGTAAGAGGGAAGTTGTATTCTGGGGTTATAGATGTTTCTTCAAGAAGCAATAGTGGTAGTTTCATTACTTCTTTAGGAACGGATAATACTTATAGACATACGCTAATATCTGATGTTGAAATACGAACTTCTGGAATCGCTAGCTTGAGAGAAGATGATGTTGATGGAGCTACAGATGTGCTGAATATATTAAAGAATAAAGCTCTTTTAGGAGGTAATCTTGGTGTAGGTTTTGACTTTGGAATCACTTACAAGCCTAGTAAAGAATGGACGCACACAGCAAGTATCCAAGATTTAGGCTTTATAAAACAAAATAAAGATATTGAAACCTATACTTTAAAAGGGGCATACTCCTTGGAAGGGATTAACCTTCCGTTTAATAATATTGTAACTGGGGGTGGTTTGTCTGATAACTGGCAAGAATTAATTGACGATATTGAAGAGGCGTTGCCTTATGAAATTGTGAATAGCTCTTATACAACAATGCGACCTTTGAAACTTAATTTAGCATCTATTTATAATTTTGGAGAGCGAAGGAGTAGTAAAGAATGTAATTGTGCTACAGATGATAATTCATATATCAATTCTGTAGGAATCCAGTTTTTTGCTGAAACGCATTCGCGATATCCACAAGCAGCATTGACTGCTTTTTATTACACAAGAATAGGGGAATGGCTAAAGTTAAAAACGACGTATACAGTTGATAAATTCTCGAAAACAAACATAGGACTTGGATTATCAACACATTTTGCTAACTTTAACTTCTATTTGCTAGCTGATAATTTAATAGAATATTATAATTTAGCAAATATGAATAATGCATCTTTACAATTTGGATTTAATTATATATTTCCATTAAGACACTAAAACTTTTATTCAATGAAAAAATTACTATTTCTAGGATTGTTTTTGGTAACAATTGCTATGAGTGCCCAAGAGAATGTTAACAACTATAAATATATTGTTGTCCCTAAAAAGTTTGATTTTCTTAAAGAGAAGAATCAGTATCGTGTAAATACTTACACTAAGTTTTTATTCGAGAAAGCAGGATTTAATGCAATTTATGATGATCAGAAACCAGCAGATCTTCAAGCAAATCCATGTTTAGGATTGAAGGCAGAAATTGTGGACGACTCAAATCTATTTACTACCAAATTAAGAGTCTCTTTGGAGAACTGTCAAGGTAATATCGTTTATACTTCCGATGAAGGTAAAAGTAAAGAGAAAGATTATGAAGAGGCATACCAAGATGCAATAGAGAATGCTTTTGTATCAGTAAAAGAATTAAATTATAAATATGAGCCTGGGTCTACTAATACTAAATTTGTATTGGGAAGAGCTGTGGTTGAAGAGCCTGCTCCAGTATCTACAGCAGCTATAGCATTAGGAGGAGTTACTTCAGTGTCAAATGAAACACAGAAAGTAGCAACACAGGCTGCTGCTCCAGTGGCAGCTGTATCTACTACAGTAGAAGATAATGGAACAACATTATTTGCACAACCTACAGCTACAGGATTTCAATTAGTAGATATGAGTCCTAAAGTTGTGTTTAAAATCACAAAAACTACACAGCCTAATTATTTTATTATCAAGGATAAAAATGGCTTCCTTTATCAAAAAGATGGAAAATGGATTGCAGAATATTATGAAGGAGATGTTTTAAAACAAGAAGTTTTAAATATCAAGTTCTAAGAAAAATTAGAATATAAAAGAAAAAGCTTACTCATGTAATTTGAATAAGCTTTTTCTTTTTTATAAAATTGTCCCGTCCTAAAATGAGTAGTTAATCTTTAATGATCTTATAAGATTTAATCCTATTCTCACCTTCAACGATTTCAACAAAATATATTCCTCTAGAAACATTGAAAGCAAAACTGTAAATGTCATTTTCAACTTTAGGTTTATTATGTACAATTTTACCACCACTATCATATATGTTTATTGTTAATGGACTCTCATGAGAGCCAAGATATATATTTAAATTTCCCTTGGTAGGATTAGGGTATATTAAAATCTCATCATAAAAACCAGCTATTATCGAAGAGTCAGAAATTGTAAAGTCAATACATTCTGAAACTTCTGTACAGTTATTCATTGTAACTTCTAATGCATAAACACCATTTCTTGTAGGTGTAAAAGTTTGATTCGTTTCCCCTGAAATAGGAGTGTTACCCTCGTTACAATTAATCCATTGATATGATGCTCCGTTATAGTTTGCAACCATCGTGTTTTCTGTAACGGTAACACTTGCGTTAATTTCTACGATTGAGATATTAAACGAGCTTGGAGTGTTGCATGAGTCTTGTGTGGTATAGGTTATTATGTGTTCTCCAACTTTTGAAGCTGAAATATTAACGACACCTGTTTGTTCATTAATAATTAATCCTTCAGAACCAGAGAACGTACCGTTTGCGTTTCCTGTAATTGATGGAAATGCATTGGAGTCGTTAGAACAGTAGCTTTCAGAATCATATGAAATGAACGTTTCTTCAGAGTTATTAATATTAATTGTTACGGCAAGCCTTTCTGTACTTTCACAAGTACCATCTGTTTGAGTTGCATAGTAAGTTGTTCCGTCTATTAAATTAGTATTTTCTTGGATTAAATTTCCATCAGTTGGACTGTCATACCAAACGATGTTTGTTTCATTAAGTTGTAGGTCAGCAATTGTAGCGTTTGTGCAGAAACTTTGAGTCGTCATTCCTGTAGGCGCTAGGATATCACTAATACTAACAGTTACAGCAAGTCTTTCTGTACTTTCACAAGCATCAACAATTTGAGCTGCATAATAAGTTGAACCGTCTATTAAACTAGTATTTTCTTGAATTTGATTTCCATCAGTTAGACTGTCATACCAAACAATGTTTGCTCCATTAAGTTGTAGGTCAGCAATCGTAGCATCTGTACAGAAACTTTGCGTTGTCATTCCTGTAGGAGCTAGGATATCACTAATACTAACTGTTACGGCAAGTCTATCTGTACTTTCACAATCATCAATAATTTGAGCTGCATAGTAAGTTGAGCCGTCTATTAAACTTGTATTTTCCTGTATTAGGTTCCCGTTTGTTGAGTTGTCATACCAAACGATGTTTGCTTCATTAAGTTGTAAGTCAGCAATCGTAGCATTTGTACAGAAACTTTGACTCGTCATTCCTGTAGGCGCTAGAATCTCTCCAATACTTACCGTTACCGCTAGTCTTTCTGTACTTTCACAATCATCAACAATTTGAGCTGCATAGTAAGTTGTTCCGTTTGCTAAACTTGTATTTTCCTGTATTAGGTTCCCGTTTGTTGAGTTGTCATACCAAACGATATTAGTTTCATTAAGTTGTAATTCAGCAATCGTAGCATCTGTACAGAAACTTTGAGTTGTCATTCCCGTAGGAGCTAGAACCTCACCAATACTAACTGTTACGGCAAGTCTATCGGTACTTTCACAATCATCAATAATTTGAGCTGCGTAGTAAGTTGTTCCGTCTACTAAACTTGTATTTTCTTGAATTTGATTTCCATCAGTTAGACTGTCATACCAAACGATGTTTGCTTCATTAAGTTGTAGGTCAGCAATCGTAGCATCTGTGCAGAAACTCTGATTCGTTATTCCTGTAGGCGCTAGAATTTCTCCAATACTTACCGTTACCGCTAGTCTTTCTGTACTTTCACAATCATCAACAATTTGAGCTGCATAGTAAGTTGTTCCGTTTGCTAAACTTGTATTTTCCTGTATTAGGTTCCCGTTTGTTGAGTTGTCATACCAAACGATGTTTGCTTCATTTAGTTGTAATTCAGCAATCGTAGCATTTGTACAGAAACTTTGCGTTGTCATTCCTGTAGGCGCTAGGATATCACTAATGCTAACTGTTACAGCAAGTCTATCTGTACTTTCACAATCATCAACAATTTGGACTGCGTAGTAAGTTGAACCGTCTACTAAACTTGTATTTTCTTGGATTAGATTTCCGTTAGTTGGACTGTCATACCAAACGATGTTTACTTCATTTAGTTGTAAGTCAGCAATCGTAGCGTTTGTGCAGAAACTTTGAGTCGTCATTCCCGTAGGAGCTAGAATCTCACCAATACTTACCGTTACCGCTAGCCTCTCGCTTTCGCAGTTATTTATCGTTTGTGTGGCATAATAGGTAGCCTCGTTCGTTAGTGTTAGGTCGCTATTTAATGATTCGTTACTTGTTTCAGTTTCGTACCAATTTATGTTTTCACCTGTAACAATAATATCTGCAATGGTTGCAGCGTTGCAAAAGTCTTGTGTAGTCTCAGCTGTTGGAGTAGTAACCTCTTGAATTGTTGTGGTAACAGCAAGTCGTTCTACACTTTCAACTCCATTTATTGTTTGTGAAGCATAGTATGTAGTTCCATTTTCTACAGCAGTATCAATTGGTAATACATCAGTGTCAGTTTCTGTAGTATACCACTTGATATCATTACCGTCAATAATGATATCTTCTAGTGTAGCAGTATTACAGAAAGATTGAGCAACTTCTCCAGTGGGAGCAGGAACATCACTTTCAATTGAAAAATTATCAATAGCGATGTCATTTCTAAATGTGCTTCCTCGAATTACTCTAAAACGAATATTCACAATCATATCTGTATATGTTGATAAGTTTACTTCAGCATCAATATATACTTCATCAGAACTGCTATTTTGCGGTGGTCCATCGATTACTAACAAATCTTCAATAAAGGAGTTTCCGTTGTCTGTACTGATGTCAACACGAAGTGATCCAATAAGACTTTGACTTGTATCAAAACGATGATATTTAAATTTAAGTTTAGGATTTTCGCCTAATTGAATACAGGGGGAAATAAGTTGTGTTACATCTCCTTCTGAAAAAGTTTGCCCAGATCCCTTACTCCCTTCTGTAAAAACATAATTAGAAGTGGTGCTTCCATCACCATCCGTAGAAGGACCTGTGTTAGGAGTTGGAGTGCCGCCAGAGTTTGTAGCCCATGTAAAGCCACTTGCTGCTGGGATAGTAGTCCAGCTATCTTCGTTAATTACGCTTCCCGCAGCGAAGTTATTGAAGTTTTCCTCGTAAGGAGCAGTTTTTTCTGCACCAACAATTATTGGTGTTTCAGTAAATGTTTTTGAAAGTGATTCATTAGCATTAGAAACAGTTAATTTTACGACGTAGGTGCCGCTACTTGTATAACTAAACGTTGGGTTTTGCTCAGTACTATCAGTAGTTCCATCTCCATTAAAATCCCATTCCCATGATGTAACAGGGCCAGATAATAAGATGCTTTGATCCGTGAATGTTACATTTTCTAGAGCGGGCGCACAAGATGAGGAGTAGCTACTTGCATTGAATTTAACTTCTGAAATATCTTCAAATGTAATGTTATCTATAGCGATATCAGAAAGTCGAGTATCTCTAATTGCTCTAAAACGAATTATAGCAGTTTCATTTGCATATGCAGAAAGGTCAACCTCTTGTGTTTTATAGGATTCATCAGCACTACTTTGTTGACCATCTTTAAGAGGAGGTGTGATGTCTTCTGTGAATGTTTGCCCATTGTCTATGGAAATATCTATGTGTAGTTCTCCTTGCCAGCTAGGGATGCTGGCAAACATGTGATATGAGAAATTCAGCTTTGTATTAAGACCTATGGGGATGCATGGTGAAAGAAGTTGCGCTTCATCTCCAGAGTTAAAAGGTAGGTTGCCTGTAGGATCTCCTTCTGTGTAAAAATATACGCCACCGCCGTCTGCATCGTCGGTAGGACCACCAGAATCAGAATCATCTGATGATCGTGTAGGGCCAGTCATGCTGTTCCAAGAATAGCCAGAAGCAGCGGGGATAGATTGCCAACCTCCGTCATTAGTAGATGTGTATGTATCTAAATTATCGTTAATAGGAAGTGAAAGTTGTACCCCAACATTAACTGGAATCTTATAAAATGTTTTTGAAATACTTTCACTCCCATTAGAAATAGTTAGTGTAGGTGTGTAATTTCCACTTTGGTATGTGTGTGTTGGGTTTTGTTCATTACTATCAATCGTTCCATCAGTGTCAAAATCCCATTCCCAAGTTGTAGCACCTGTACTTAGATCTGTAAATGTTACCTGAAGCGTATTGTTACATGTATTAGTAGCAGAGGTAGCAATGTCAATGCTAAGATTAGGACAAATAAAGTCACCTCTTAACGTTTTTAATATCGCATAGGAGCGGGCTAATTGTTCTACTGAAAATTTATCTCTACAGTTACGTGTAGCGTAAGACATGAGGTTTGTAACATCGGGATTGTAAAAATCCCCATTAGGATCTTGAACAGTGCCTGTATATTCGCATCCGCTCATTTTTCCTGTTAAATCGGGGTCTGCAGGGGTGTCGCAAATTTTATCTCCAGCTGTACTGCAATTACTTCCATCAACAAGCTCTATGGTTTCAGGACCATCATTTCCATCAGCATTTTCGTGAGTGTGGAGAAGTCCGTAAAAGTGACCCATTTCGTGAACAATAGTCGTGCCGTTAGCAGCAACACTATTTCTCATAACGATTAAATCTTTTCCGCCAGGGTAATATGCATATCCGTTAAGAGGCTGTAAATCTGTGAATACTAAATTCACAATATTATCTTTTATGTATCCTCCATCATAAAGTAGTACTTCATCATCATCTTCTTCAGTATCCTCTCTAAAGGTATATAAGTCATCGTCATCGATTACTGTGTTGTTTCCACAAACAAAAAAATCAATGTTAATTTGATTGAAATAAAAATTTAAAGATTCAATAGCAGTATTGATATCTTCTTGAGAAATACCACCAGAGCCATCAGATTTTCTAATGGTAATAATATTTATTGGGACAGATGTCTTTTCATTAGGATTACGTGACCTATTCCTAGTATTAATACGATTTTTAATTTCCTCTTCATACGAAGTTATAATCTCTTTGTTTTGCTGAAGAAGCTTTTGGTATTCATTTAAGCCATAGGCATCTGTTTTATTTTTTTCTTGTGCATGGCTGCTAAGGTGGAAGAAAAATAAGCTAAAGAGTATTAATGTTTTTATGTAGGCGTATTTTCTTACCATAACAATTAGTTGAAATATAGGTGTTTACAGTAAAAATACGCTTTATAATGATTATTTCATATAAATATTTAATATTGATATTTATTTTGCCATCTATTTTTTAAAAAGTCACGTAAAGCATTTTCTCGTTGATTATTTCCTGGATTATAGAAAGTAGTATTTTCTAATTCCGTAGGGAGATATTCTTGTGGAGCAAAATTATTCTGATATGCATGCGAATATTTATAATCCTCTCCATAGCCAAGTTCTTTCATTAATTTTGTTGGAGCATTTCTTAGATGGATTGGAACTGTTAAATTCCCTGTTTGTTTTACTGCTGTAATCGCTTTATTTATTGCTTCATAAGAGGCATTGCTTTTTGCCGATGTTGCTAAATAAATTGCGCATTGACTTAATACGATTCGAGCCTCTGGATATCCGATTGTTGTAACGGATTGAAAGGTATTATTCGCGATAACTAGCGCTGTTGGATTTGCGTTACCAATATCTTCGGATGCAGAAATAAGCATTCTCCTTGCTATAAACTTAACATCTTCACCGCCTTCTATCATTCTAGCTAACCAATAAACTGCTCCATTAGGATCGCTGCCTCGTATAGATTTTATAAATGCCGAGATGATATCATAATGTTGTTCCCCTGTTTTGTCATAGAGAATTGTATTTTTCTGAACTTTTTTCATTACTAAATCATTAGTAATGGTTACTTTTTCAGTCGCTTCAGAATTAATTACAAGCTCAAAAATATTTAATAATTTTCTTCCATCACCACCAGATAATCTTAGCAATGCTTCCGTTTCTTTTAATTCGATGTCTTTTTTAGAAAGGTAAGTATCTTCAACTAAAGCTCTTTTTAATAGCGACTCTAAGTCCTCTTTGTCAAAGGGATTCAATACATAAACTTGGCATCTAGAAAGTAGTGCAGGGATAACCTCAAAACTTGGGTTTTCAGTTGTAGCCCCAACCAATGTTATCCATCCTTTTTCTACAGCGGCAAGAAGTGAATCTTGCTGAGATTTGCTGAATCTATGAATTTCATCAATAAATAAAATAGGGTTTTTTGCTGTGAATAGACCACCACTTTGTTTTGCTTTTTCGATAACCTCGCGGATATCTTTCACACCACTATTTATGGCGCTAAGAACATAGAATGGACGCTTACTCTCATTGGCAATAATGTTAGCCAATGTAGTCTTTCCAGTTCCAGGAGGACCCCATAAGATTAATGAGGGAATAGTTCCTCTTTTAATCTGTTCAGTCAGAGAGCCATCATCACCAATTAAATGTTTTTGACTGATGTATTGTTCTAAATTTTTCGGACGTATTCTTTCTGCTAACGGTTCATTCATAATTCAAAATTACAATTTTCATCGTAAGTAGTTTGATGCATTTCTGACAAATTATCAGTAAATTGAAATTGGAGCTATATTTGTTAGTTTAGTCTTATGAGAAAAGATGAGTCGCTTGATTTTTCCCTTTGGATGCTTATTTATCCTTTGTTTTTTGGGTTAACCATATGGACTGTATATTGGTTTGAGCTTACTTTTGGATTTGATTTTACACATTATGGAGTGTATCCTAGAACATTAAGTGGATTAAGAGGTGTTGTTTTAAGTCCTTTTATTCATAGTTCTGTAGAACATCTCTATAGTAACACATTACCATTAATGATTTTGAGTTCAGCCCTTTTTTATTTTTATAATAAAATAAGTTGGAAGGTGTTGCTGTTAGGAGTTTTGTTAAGTGGATTCTTTACTTGGTTAATAGGTAGGCCTGCATATCATATTGGAGCAAGTGGACTTATTTATGTACTAGTCAGTTTTATATTTTTTAAGGGTATTTTTGCTAAAAATCGTAGATTAATAGCACTTTCTTTAGTAACCGTCTTTGTTTATGGGAGTATGTTTTGGTTTATTTTCCCTGTTGAAAATAAGATTTCTTGGGAAGGACATTTATCGGGTTTTCTTGTAGGTCTTTTCCTTGCGATTATATTTAAGAGTGAAGTTTTAAGGAAAGAAAAATATGATTGGGAGCGTGATGATTATAACGAAGATGAAGACCAATTTTTAAAACATTTTGATGCTGATGGTAATTTTATAGAACAGTTAGAAGACGATCTTCCTATAGATGATGGAGTTCCTTCCATTGAAATAAAATATCATTATGTGGAAAATGATAAATCTATAAATTGATTATTTCAGAAATATTACAAGTTAGCATTTAAAGCATAAAGTTTCTTGCTAATTATCAATATTCTTCGATTAGCATGCATAAAAAATGTATTATTTAGTGAGCTACTAATTTATATAAAAATAGTGCTGCAAATAATCCATAATGATTTAAAATTATAGTGAAGGCTGTAATTACAGACGTTGTCTTACAGCTTCATATAAAAAAGCACCACAAGCAACAGAAACATTAAGCGACTGTATTTCACCTAAAAGGGGAAGTTTTGCTTTTTGATCTACTATTTTTAAGATAGAAGGTGAGATTCCTACATCTTCAGATCCCATAATTATAGCTGTTGGACCACTAAAATCTGCATCATAAACAGTATTATCGGTTTTTTCTGTAGCAGCGACCACTTGAATTCCTGAGGCCTGCATATGAAAAACAGCATCTTTTATATGATCCACTTTGCAAATGGGTACTTTAAAGGCAGCTCCAGCTGAAGTTTTTACAG
Source organism: Joostella sp. (assembly GCF_048266025.1). Lineage (NCBI taxonomy): Bacteria > Pseudomonadati > Bacteroidota > Flavobacteriia > Flavobacteriales > Flavobacteriaceae > Joostella > Joostella sp. The sequence continues at coordinate 1,283,842 of NZ_JBLXAF010000001.1, forward strand.
TATCTGCAGTAACAGGAGCAGCTCCTTTTTTCTGAATAATTATTCCGCTTACACCAGTACATTCTGCAGTTCTAATTATTGCTCCGAAATTTCTTACATCAGAAAGTTGGTCTAATAATAGAAAAAGGGGAGTAGTATCAGACTCTAAGGAGTTAGAAATAAGTGTTTCAATTTCATGGAATTCAATAGGAGAAATATTTGCAACAACTCCCTGGTGATTATTTTTTGTAAGTCTATTAAGTTTTTCAACAGGAACATAAGATGTGTTTATTTGCTCCTTTCTCAATAAGGTATCTAGTTCTTTGAATAAGCTTCCTGATAATCCTTTTTGGATAAATACTTTATCTATCGTTTTTCCTGCTTGTATCGCCTCAATAATAGAACGAATTCCAAATATCTGGTAGTTGTTTTCCATGGTGACAAAGGTACATAAAAAAACCACCTCAAAATGAGGTGGTTCTTTATAAAAATAAGATTTATGGTGTGGTTAGTTAGTTTTTAACAAGGCTAACTTTTACAGTTCCACCAAAACATCCAATACTTACACATCTTTTAAATTCTAATACCATAGAATTGTCACAAGAATTATAGCTAGACAATTCAGGACTAGATGTTGTTGCCCATACATTTCCGTAGCTTGAATGCACATAAAGTGCTGAATCATACTCTTGACTTAAATATGTGATTGTTGGGTCTGTAGGATCAGAACTCAATTTGATAATTGTATTTCCGTCCTTACCATATAAACCTGTTACGTTAAGTGAATTTGCTTCAGGTCCCATTGTAACTTCAGAGGTGTATGTTGAACTTCCTTCTGTTGCTGTATACGAACCTACAAAGCTTGATAAATCAAGTTCACAAACTGCTTGTAACTTAACATCAATTTTATCATCTTCTGATATAGTTTTAGATGCTGAGTCTATTTTCAGAACTAATGTCTTAGGATCAAATGGATCTGCTGGTTCAGAGATAATATCAATTGTTATATTAGTTGACATTTCTCCAGCTGGTATCGTAACAGTGGTTTCTCCATTGAAATTATAATCTACCCCTTCAACAGCTGTAGAGCTTGGATCAGCACTTATAACTACTTCGACATCCTCGCCAATAGGTTGATTTTCACCCCCTATTATAACAACTGGGATATCGTAGCTGTATACAGGGTTTTCAGGAGTTTGTATAAAGTTAGCTGTTATAGACTGACTTTCAAACTGTGCAAGGACTGGTGTTGCACCAAAGTCTGTTACATCGTCATCTAAGAGGCATGAACTTAGGGTAAGACTACTTACCAGAACAGCCATAATTATTTTTATATTTAATGCTATTTTTTTCATAACTATACTTATAATATTTTATTTCCAAAAAGGATTCTGGGTAAAGGCATCTTGTTTTGTTTGCTTAGGAACATTTGCACTGTTTCTTGAAACTTCAGAAGCTGGGTATAGCAATCTAACAGGTCTTGTTCCTCCAGACTCTGCTGGTACAGGTACGTTAGAAGGATATCCTGTTCTTGTTAATTCAATCCATGATTCAATTGTAGAAGTGCCAATAAGAGCTAGCCATTTCTGAGTAATTATAGCTTCTACTTTGTTAGTAGATGCAGCCCATGATATGTTTGGAGTTGCTTGGCTATAATAAGTTTGTGCTTCAGTGATAGCGTCTTCAACTTCTAAATAAACAAATGACTCTTCAATAGCTTCTTCATATAAAGCTTGCGCATCTCCACTTAGGTAACCTCTTTGAACAGCTTCAGCTTGTGTGAATAAGCTCTCAGAAAGTAACATAATGATTTGATCCTGTTCCGAACTTTGTAAAAGAGCAGGCCCTACTTTAGATAAATCATTGTTTGTAAATCCTGTACCAGGCAATGAGCTTGACTGAGGAGCTCCTTTGTATGCACCGCCATTTTGAGCAGGCTTAAATAAACTCTCTAACCTTGGATCAGATGTATTGTTTAAATAATTAATAACATAATCAGTAGCAACTGTATAGTCATTTCTATCCTGTTGAACACCAGTTGAAGGTTGAAAGAAATATCCGTAAAATGGACTTTGCTTTTCTAAAGCATCTGAATAACCAGGATTAACGGTAACATTAGAATCAATATATCCTAAACCATTTTGATTTATTAAAGCTATTTGATCTTTAATATATTGATCTTGTCCTGTATTGCTTAATCTAACTAGCATACGTAGCTTAATTGAATTAGCAAACTTTCCCCAACTTTGCATATCTCCTCCAAAGAAAATATCTTGACTTCCTGGATCTTCAGCGTTATCCGGAAGATTTTGAGATTGTGTAGCAGCTTGAGTTAATTTGTCAATTAAATCTTTATAAATTGTTTCAGCATCATCATAGGCTGGAGTTTGATTCTCTGCTCTTAAGTTGGCTTCAGAATAAGGAACGTCACCATAAAGATCTACAACATATTGGTACTGATATGCTTTCATTGTAGTCGAAATAACTTTATATGCAGTATAATCAACAGCACCAGAAGCATCTTCATAATTCTCAACATAAGTTAAGTTCTTAAATATAGAAGCATAAGAATCTTCAAATATGTTAGAAAGAAAAGTGGTAGTAATGTTATATCTGAAATAATCTTGGTTAGCAGACCAGTTTGAAGGTGTTGCCCAGTTGTACACCAAGTAGTTCCCAGCGTATGTCATTGTCGTACCATTTATTTGAGCTAATCCCTGTTGAGCAACTGGAAGCGTAATACTTGGTGTTGATATAGAAGGGTTGTTAGGATTATCGTTGACATCTAAATAATCATCACAACTTACACTTACTAACGCTGTGGCTAAAAGTATAAATGTTGATTTAAATATATTTTTTGCTTTCATGAGTTTTTTTATTAAAATTTAGCACTTAAGGTAATACCGTACTGTCTAGTAGGAGGTGTTTGTGCTTGATTACCAACACCAATTGCATTCCCTGTTGTGAAATTAAATTCAGGATCTGTGTATACGTTATCTTTTGGTCTGAAAGTAAATAAATTTCTTCCAAACAAACCAATAGATAAATTTTCCATACCTATTTTATCCATTAAGTCTTTGTTGAAATCGTATGTTAAAGAAATCTCTCTTATCTTTAATGTTGTAGCATCAGTAACGTAGTTTTCTTTTACTTCATTATATGCATCCCAGAAAGCGTTTCCTCCACCTGTAGTTAAACGATTTGTATTTTCAACATATCCTCCATTTCCATCTGAATATGATGAATTAGGGAATACAAATGGTTGTCTACCAGAAGTAACACTGTGTTGAGTAAATCCTGTAAACTCTAGTGCGTCAACAATATTGTTATAGAATACATGTCCTGTTCTATAATCCGCAACTGCATATAAACTAAAGTTTTTAAATCTAATATTAGTGTTTAATCCTAAAATATAGTCAGGAGTAGTTTTTCCTTGAGTTACTAACTCACTGCTTTGAAGAGGATCTCCGTTAGCTCCAACAATAACTCTTCCTTGTTCATCTCTTTCGTATGCCGTAGTTCTTAATTGAGGATAAGGTTTTCCAACCTCTGCAACTACTTGTGCGCTAGCATAACCACCAAGATCTACCATGTCAACTCCGTCAGATAATTCTAGTACTTCAGATCTATAACCTGTATAGTTTATTCCTAAATCCCAAGCAAAGCTTTCTGATTGTATTATTTTACCATTTAGGTCAACCTCAACACCTTGATTTTGAATTTCTCCAATGTTTGTCCAAATACTTGTTGCTCCTGAGCTAGGGGCAATGTTAATTGGTACAATTTGGTCGGTAGTATTAGTTTGATATAAAGTGAAGTTTCCACTTAATCTACTGCCAAACATACCGAATTCTAAACCAACTTCCATTGCTGTTGTAAATTCAGGATTTAAATCAGGAGCAGATTCTCTGTATGATTGTGCTAAACCTACAGCACCTGTATATGGAAAACTATAGCTTTCTCCATTGTAACCAGCACTATTGTCATTAGGAGCATAAAATACTTGGTTTGTAACGTAAGGTCCTGGGTCATTACCAGTCTGTGTGATATTAAAACTAGCCTTTAAATAACTGATCCCTTTATCTCCCTTGATTCCAGGAAATGCTTCACTTGCAATAAAAGAGATACCTCCACCTGGATAGAAATAAGACCTACTTCCCTCTGGAAGTGCTGAAGACCAATCATTTCTTGCTGTACCATTCAAGAAGATAAAATCATTGTATCCAATAGTTAAATCTCCATATACACCAAGCTTTCTATATAATTCTGTGTATTCACCACCTGTTAAATCTCCAGTTCTTGTTGATACATTATAGAAATCAGGAATAATTAAATTTTGTCCTTCAACATTGATTTGTTTGGAAGTAGTAAGTCTTACGTTTTGACCTATGTTAGCATTGATTGAGAAATGCTCCCCTAAATCTTTAGTGATATTCATGATAACATCACTATTAAATCTCGAAGTAATCTCAGATTCATCTTCCACACTCGCACCGTATGGGTCCATGTTAGAGTATGCATCGTCTAAGGTAAAAGCGTATTTAAATTCACCTAATTCTCTTTTTCTAGTTCTTGCTCCACCAGTGTAACCACCTCTCCAGTTTAAGCTCAACCAATCAGTAAATGAATACTTCATATGAGCAATAAGATTGAATTCTTGATAATCTCTTTTCTCTCTTTGAGTGTCAACTATAAAATATGGGTTTTCGTAAAAACGATAGTATGATACTTCATTTCTAGTGAATTCTCCAGTTCTCCAATTTTTCATTTCTGTAATAGGGATATGTAAAGGAGTATTCAAAACATTCCAATATACTGGACGTCCTTGTCTTCCAGCTTCAGGAGAAACAACATTAGAGTGATCTCTAAAGAAAGAAAAATTTCCTCCTACCTCAAACTTGTTGAACTGTCTGCTAGCTTTTAATCGAACGTTAGTTCTGTTGTATTGATCTTTTGGAACAACACCAGTAACGTTAGTTTGATCGATTGAGAAAAGAAAGTCACTAGTGTCATCACCTCCATTAATTGTGATACCATGACGTATAGTTGAACCTGTGTTGAAAAAACTTTTATGATTATCTTTTATTGGAGAATATGGAACTTGCCATACACTTCCATCAGGATACGTCTCACTAGCATCTACTAACTGACCATCAAATCTAGGTCCCCAGTTTACATTTTCCAATGGATATAATGTTCCATCAGGAAATCCACCAGCTCCAAACTCATCTTGAACTTCTGGCATGTAGGCAACGCTTTCTGCTTGATAAGATGTATTGTAGGTTACATTTAATTTACCTTTACCCTTTTTGGTAGTGATTAAGATAACTCCATTAGCAGCATCCGATCCATAAAGAGCAGAAGAGTTTGCTCCTTTAAGTACGCTAATGTCTTCTATGTCGCTAGGGTTAATTCTATCTAACGCATTTCGGTTTGAAGGGTATCCATCAACAACAATTAGTGCTTGATTATTTCCTAACAGAGATCTATTTCCCCTCAATACTACTCGGGTGTTAGGATTTACTCCATTCCCTGTAGTATTAACTTGAAGTCCAGATACTTTACCAACCATAACTGTAGCAGCATTAACTGCTTTTGTCTTGTTTACAGCATCACCATCAACTTCTTGTACTGAGTAAGATAGTTCTCTTGGTTTTCTTTCAATACCTAAAGCTGTAACAACAACTTCATCTAATGCTTGTGCATCTTGTTGTAATGAAAGATTAATTGAATTAGAAGCGCCTACAGTACGTTCTTCTGTTTTTTGCCCTACAAAAGAAAATGTTAAAATATCTCCTGTATTGGCTTTGATGGAATAATTACCATCAAAATCTGTTTGAGTACCATTACTGGTCCCTTTTACTACGACACTCGCACCAGGTAGCGGTAGACCATCTTGGTCAGTAATCACACCTGTTACGGTCTTTTCTTGTGCAAAAGTAATCTGCACAATTAACGCTAGAATCAGCGTCAAAAATCCACTAAACTTTGTTCTCATTTTATACATTTATTTGAATTAGCTGACGCGAAAATGATAAATTCATGTTAAATTTGCAACTTTTCTTGCTTAAAGTTTGAGTAAAATCATAAATATATGTAGATTTTTACATATTTAATATTGTAGGGTTAATGTAGGTGCGAATACATTAATTTTAATGTACTTAATATCTGCTTTTATAAGAATTCAATAATTTTATGAGTTTTGGTCTAGTTTTATGTTAGCTTAACTTGTTAGAGTTGTAGTAGGTAGGTAGCTGTTTTTAATTGTGAAGTCTTTGGATTTTTTCTAGCGATTAATTTTTTCAATTTATATACATTGCCTTTGTAGTTTTTTTACATGTGTTTGTATGATTTTTGGATTTGATACACGTATGGTGTTATTTTCTGTTTTCAATGTTTAATAGTTTTGTAGTTTTCGTTGTAAGATTGAAAATTTTATAACCATTTTAATGATATTGTTCGTAGTGTCGGTTATTTTTAAAATGAATACTAATTATTGTTTTCTCGTTCTTTTCGAGATCTTCAAAATCCTATCTTAGTGATTTAGAGGTAATTTTATTGAAAATTAATTGATTATGATTTGATTAATTAATATTAATTCTTACCTTTGCCACCCTTTTAAACGAGAGGTCTGCTTATTTATGAGCTGAATTTCAAAGATTTAAAAGGAAATTTTAATTAATAAAACATAATTATTGTTTAGTAGATTATGCCAACAATTTCACAATTAGTACGAAAAGGAAGAGCCACAATTACTAAGAAGAGTAAATCGGCTGCTTTAGATTCGTGTCCTCAAAGAAGAGGGGTTTGTACGCGTGTTTATACTACGACGCCTAAGAAGCCTAACTCTGCTATGCGTAAAGTAGCAAGGGTTCGTCTTACGAACGGAAAAGAAGTAAATGCTTACATCCCTGGAGAAGGTCACAATTTGCAAGAGCACTCGATAGTATTAGTAAGAGGCGGAAGGGTAAAAGACTTACCAGGAGTTAGGTATCACATTGTTCGTGGTGCTTTAGATACTGCTGGAGTTCAAGGAAGAACGCAACGTAGATCAAAATACGGAGCAAAACGCCCTAAAAAGTAAATTAACACTTACAACAAGAAGAAATGAGAAAAAGACAGGCTAAAAAGAGACCTCTTTTACCAGATCCAAGATTTAATGATCAGTTAGTGACGCGTTTCGTTAACATGATGATGTGGGATGGTAAGAAGTCCGTAGCGTTTAAAGTATTTTACGATGCGATTGATATCGTAGAAGAGAAGAAACAAGACGATGAAAAAACTGGTTTAGAGTTATGGAAGGATGCATTATCTAATGTTATGCCACACGTAGAGGTGAGAAGCCGTCGTGTAGGTGGAGCTACTTTCCAAATTCCTATGCAAATTAGACCAGATAGAAAAGTATCTATGGCTATGAAGTGGTTGATTAGTTATTCTCGTAAGAGAAATGAAAAATCAATGGCTCAGAAATTAGCTGGCGAAGTTCTTGCTGCTGCTAAAGAAGAAGGTGCAGCTGTTAAGAAAAGAGTTGATACTCATAAAATGGCTGAAGCAAATAAAGCATTCTCTCACTTTAGATTTTAGTAAAAAAATAAAATGGCACAAAGAGATTTAAAATATACAAGAAATATAGGAATTGCGGCTCATATTGATGCTGGTAAAACAACAACAACTGAGCGTATCCTTTTTTACACAGGAGTTTCTCATAAAATAGGAGAAGTACATGATGGTGCTGCTACTATGGACTGGATGGAGCAAGAGCAAGAAAGAGGTATTACAATTACTTCTGCAGCTACAACTTGTACATGGCAGTTTCCTATGGAAAATGCAGAACCAACTCCAGATACTAAAGGATATCACTTTAATATTATTGATACTCCTGGACACGTTGATTTTACTGTAGAGGTAAATCGTTCTTTACGTGTTCTTGATGGTTTGGTATTCTTATTTAGTGCAGTTGATGGTGTTGAGCCTCAGTCTGAAACTAACTGGAGATTAGCTGATAATTACGGAGTTCCAAGAATTGGTTTTGTTAATAAGATGGACCGTCAAGGGTCTAACTTCTTAGCTGTTTCAAACCAAGTTAAAGAGATGTTAGGTTCTAATGCAGTTCCAATTGTATTACCTATTGGTGATGAGGCTGACTTTAGAGGTATCGTTGATTTAGTTAAGAATAGAGCAATCGAATGGCACGAAGATAACTTTGGTTCTACTTTTGATGTAGTAGATATTCCTGAAGAAATGAAGGATGAAGTTCGTGAGTATCGTGCGAAACTTATAGAAGAAGTTGCTGAGTATGATGAAAATCTACTTGAAAAATTCTTCGAAGATGAGAATTCTATTACTGAAGAAGAAGTGCATGCGGCTCTTAGAGCAGCGGTTATGGATAGAGCAATCATTCCTATGATTTGTGGTTCTTCATTCAAAAATAAAGGTGTTCAGTTCTTATTAGATGCTGTATGTCGTTACTTACCTTCTCCAATTGATAAAGATGGTGTTGTAGGTACTAATCCTGATACAGGATTGGAGGAGCGTCGTAAGCCAGATGTAGATGCGCCTTTTTCTGCTTTAGCATTTAAAATTGCTACAGATCCTTTCGTAGGTCGTTTAGCATTTTTCCGTGCATATTCAGGAAGATTAGATGCTGGATCTTATGTATTGAACAATAGATCAGGTAAAAAAGAAAGAATTTCTCGTATCTATCAAATGCATTCTAATAAACAAAATGCAATTGAGTATATAGAGGCTGGAGATATTGGAGCGGCTGTTGGATTTAAAGATATTAAGACTGGTGATACGTTATCAGCTGAAAAATCTCCAATCGTTCTTGAGAGTATGGATTTCCCAGATCCAGTAATTGGTATTGCTGTGGAGCCTAAAACAAAAGCAGATGTTGATAAAATGGGTATGGCTTTAGCTAAATTAGCTGAAGAGGATCCTACTTTTACAGCTAGAACTGATGAGGCTTCAGGTCAAACAATTATTTCTGGAATGGGTGAGCTTCACTTAGATATTATTGTAGATCGTCTTAAGCGTGAGTTTAAGGTGGAAGTTAACCAAGGTCAACCACAAGTAGAGTACAAAGAGTCTGTTACGCAAAGCGCTAACCATAGAGAAGTTTATAAGAAACAATCTGGTGGACGTGGTAAATTTGCGGATATCGTATTTACTCTTGAGCCTGCTGAAGAAGGTAAATTAGGTCTTGAGTTTATCTCTACAATTAAAGGTGGTAACGTTCCTAAAGAATTTATTCCATCTATTGAAAAAGGTTTCAAAGAAGCAATGAAAAATGGTCCTTTAGCGGGTTATGAAGTAGATGCTATGAAAGTTACTTTAACAGATGGTTCTTATCATGATGTGGATTCTGATCAGCTTTCTTTCGAGTTGGCTGCAAAAATGGGATTCAAAGCTGCTGCTAAAGCTGCAAAAGCTGTAATTATGGAGCCTATCATGAAATTAGAAGCATTAACTCCAGAAGAGTACATGGGGGATATAGTAGGTGACCTTAACCGTCGCCGTGGTCAAGTTACTAATATGAGTGACAGGGCTGGTTCTAAAGTGATAAAAGCAACTGTACCATTATCAGAAATGTTTGGTTATGTTACATCATTGCGTACATTGTCCTCTGGTAGAGCAACTTCTACTATGGAATTTTCACATTATGCTGAAACACCTTCAAATATATCTGAAGCGGTGATAAAAGAAGCAAAAGGAGTTGAAGCTTAAATCTTAAGAAAATGAGTCAAAAAATTAGAATAAAACTTAAATCATACGATTATAATTTAGTAGATAAATCTGCTGAGAAAATCGTAAAGACAGTAAAAACAACTGGAGCTGTAGTAACTGGACCAATTCCGTTACCAACTCATAAAAAAATATTTACTGTTCTTCGTTCTCCACACGTAAACAAAAAGTCTAGAGAGCAATTTCAATTGAGTTCTTACAAAAGACTTCTTGATATTTACAGTTCTTCATCAAAAACAATTGATGCTTTGATGAAACTGGAATTACCAAGTGGAGTAGAAGTAGAGATCAAGGTTTAATTTCCTTGAACCTGTTGTAGATTTATAATGGGTAACATGTCCTGAGCTTTATGCGAAGGAAAAACGGAAAAATACATTCAGGGTTGGAAGTGTTTTTTCAGCCCTGAAGTTTTTTAAATAAATAGTATTAATAACAATTAGATGGAAGGTTTGTAATAGTTACAAATTGTACATCGTAAATTAAATTAGAATGTCTGGGTTAATAGGAAAAAAGATTGGCATGACCAGCATCTTCGACGAGAATGGGAAAAACATCCCATGTACAGTAATCGAAGCTGGACCATGCGTGGTTACCCAAGTCAGAACCACTGAGGTTGACGGGTATGAAGCTCTTCAGCTTGGTTTCGATGACAAGGCAGAAAAACATGCTAACAAGGCCGAATTAGGTCATGCTAAGAAAGCAGGTGGATCTCCTAAAAAGAAAGTCGTTGAATTCCAAGATTTTAAAGGAGAGTACAAATTAGGTGATGCTGTTACAGTAGAACAATTTGTAGAAGGTGAATTTATAGATGTTTCAGGAACATCAAAAGGTAAAGGATTCCAAGGGGTTGTTAAGCGTCATGGTTTTGCCGGTGTAGGTCAGTCTACTCACGGTCAACATAACCGTTTAAGAGCGCCAGGTTCTATTGGTGCTGCATCTTATCCTGCACGTGTATTTAAAGGTATGCGTATGGCTGGACAAATGGGAGCAGAAAAAGTAACAGTACAAAACTTAAGAGTGTTGAAAGTAGTTCCGGAGAAAAATCTTTTAGTAGTTAAAGGATGTGTTCCTGGGCACAAGAATGCTTATGTAATCGTTCAGAAGTAATGGAAGTAGCAGTTTTAGATATCAACGGAAAAGAAACTGGAAGAAAGGTAAGCCTTTCAAAATCAGTTTTTGGTGTAGAGCCTAGTACTCATGCTGTTTATTTAGATGTTAAGCAGTATTTGGCGAATCAACGTCAAGGTACGCATAAAGCTAAAGAAAGAGCAGAGATCTCTGGTAGTACACGTAAGATAAAGAAGCAAAAAGGTACTGGTACTGCGAGAGCAGGTAGTATTAAATCTCCTGTTTTTAGAGGAGGAGGTAGAATTTTTGGTCCTAGACCGAAAGATTATACTCAAAAGCTTAACAAAAACGTAAAGCGTCTTGCAAGAAGATCTGCGTTAACAATTAAAGCAGAAGAGAAATCAATTATTGTTTTAGAAGACTTCAATTTTGAAGCTCCAAAAACAAAAAATTTCACTAATGTTTTGAAAGCTTTAGGGTTAGAAAATAAAAAATCCCTCTTTGTCTTGGGTGATTCAAATAATAATGTATATTTGTCGTCACGCAATTTAAAGACTTCTGAAGTTGTAACTAGCTCAGAATTAAGTACTTACAAAATTGTTAATGCAACAAGTGTAGTGCTTTTAGAGGGGTCTATTGAAGGAATTGAGTCGAATTTAAGTAAATAAGAAACAATGAGTGTATTAATAAAACCTATTATTACCGAAAAAGCAACTGCTGATAGCGAGTTGAATAATCGATATGGTTTCATTGTAGATACTAAGGCAAACAAGTTACAAATAAAGGATGCCGTTGAAGCAACTTATGGAGTTTCTGTTGAAAAAGTTCGTACAATGAATTATGGTCCTAAAAGAAGTACTCGCTACACGAAGACTGGTATTCAGCATGGTAAAACCAATGCAATTAAGAAAGCCATCATTCAGGTAGCTGAAGGGGATATTATTGATTTTTATAATAATATATAAGCTAAAGACAAGAAATGTCAGTAAGAAAATTAAAACCAGTAACTCCTGGACAGCGATTTAGAGTAGTAAACGGATTTGACGCGATTACTACTGACAAGCCGGAGAAGAGCTTGCTCTCTTCGTTAAAAAAGTCGGGAGGAAGAAACGGTCAAGGAAAAATGACTATGCGCTACTTAGGTGGTGGTCATAAGAAGAGATATCGTATGATTGATTTTAAAAGAGCTCAAGCTAATGTGGAGGCTACTGTAGAATCAATACAATACGATCCAAACAGAACTGCGTTTATTGCATTAATTACTTATAAAGGTGGAGAGAAGAGTTATATTATAGCTCAAAATGGTTTGCAAGTTGGTCAAACTGTTGTCTCTGGATCTGGAGTAGCTCCTGAAATAGGAAATGCAATGCCTTTAAGTGAGGTTCCATTAGGTACTATTATATCTTGTATTGAATTACGTCCTGGTCAAGGAGCTGTTATGGCTCGTTCGGCTGGTGCTTTTGCTCAGTTAATGGCAAGAGAAGGTAAGTATGCTACCGTGAAACTTCCTTCTGGTGAAACAAGATTAGTGTTAGCAGGTTGTTTAGCTACAATCGGAGCTGTATCTAATTCAGATCATCAGTTAGTGGTTTCTGGTAAAGCGGGTAGAAAACGTTGGTTAGGAAGAAGACCTAGAACAAGACCAGTAGTAATGAACCCTGTCGATCACCCAATGGGAGGTGGAGAAGGTAAATCTTCTGGAGGTCATCCAAGATCAAGAAACGGAATACCTGCTAAAGGATTTAGAACAAGAGCTAAATCTAAAGCGAGTAATAAGTATATTATAGAACGTAGAAAGAAATAAAGTATTAAGAGATGGCACGTTCACTAAAAAAAGGACCTTACGTTCACTATAGTTTAGAGAAAAAAGTTCAACAAAATGTTGAGTCTGGTAAGAAGACAGTTATTAAGACCTGGTCTAGAGCATCTATGATTACTCCAGATTTTGTTGGTCAGACAATAGCTGTACATAATGGTCGCCAATTTGTTCCTGTTTATGTAACAGAGAATATGGTAGGGCATAAGTTAGGAGAATTTTCACCAACAAGATCTTTTAGAGGTCATGCAGGTGCAAAAAATAAAGGAAAAAAATAATAAGTAGCCATGGGAGTTCGTAAAAGAGAAAGAGCAGAGCAAATAAAAGAAGCTAAGAAGAGTCTAGCGTTTGCAAAGTTGAATAACTGCCCAACTTCACCTAGAAAAATGAGGCTAGTAGCTGATTTAGTTCGAGGGGAGAAAGTTGAGAAGGCGCTTGCTATTTTGAAATTTAACCAAAAAGAAGCATCTCGTCGTTTAGAGAAGTTGTTAGTTTCTGCAATAGCAAACTGGCAGTCTAAAAACGAAGAAGCAAGCTTAGAGGAGGCAGATTTATTTGTACAAGAGATTCGTGTGGATAGCGGAAGTATGTTGAAAAGACTACGTCCTGCACCACAAGGTCGCGCACACAGAATAAGAAAACGTTCAAATCACGTTACAATAGTGGTTGGAGCTAAAAATAATACACAAAGTTAAGATAGAGTATGGGACAGAAAACAAATCCGATCGGAAATCGCCTTGGTATCATTAGAGGATGGGAATCCAACTGGTATGGAGGTAATGACTATGGAGATAAACTTGCTGAAGATGATAAAATCAGAAAGTATATCCATGCTCGTTTATCTAAAGCTAGTGTATCTAGAGTAATTATTGAGCGTACGCTTAAACTTGTAACCGTTACTATCACTACGGCTCGCCCAGGTATCATTATTGGTAAGGGTGGTCAAGAGGTAGACAAGTTAAAAGAAGAGCTTAAGAAAATTACAGACAAAGAGGTTCAAATTAACATCTTTGAGATTAAGAGACCTGAATTAGACGCTAACCTTGTTGCTGCAAGTGTAGCTCGTCAGATTGAGAATAGAATTTCTTACAGACGTGCTATTAAGATGGCTATTGCCGCTGCAATGAGAATGAATGCTGAAGGTATTAAAATTCAAATCTCAGGACGTTTAAACGGGGCAGAGATGGCTCGTTCAGAATCGTATAAAGATGGTAGAATTCCTTTGTCTACATTTAGAGCTGACATTGATTACGCACTACATGAAGCTCATACTACTTATGGTAGATTGGGAATAAAAGTGTGGATCATGAAAGGCGAGGTATATGGTAAAAGAGAACTTTCTCCGCTTGTTGGAATGTCTAAGAAGCAAGGGAAAGGCGGCAATAACAATGCCGGTGGTGGAGCTAGAAAATCTCGTCGTAGAAAGTAATTTTTTAAAGAAAAAGAAAAATGTTACAGCCGAAAAGAACAAAATACCGTAAGCAGCAGAAAGGCCGTATGAAAGGTCTTTCTCAAAGAGGGCATGAACTTTCAAATGGTATGTTTGGTATAAAATCAATGGATTCATCATTTATCACAGCGCGTCAAATTGAAGCTGCTCGTGTTGCTGCCACTCGTTTTATGAAAAGAGAAGGTCAGTTATGGATCAAGATATTTCCAGACAAGCCTATTACAAAGAAACCTCTTGAGGTGCGTATGGGTAAAGGAAAAGGTGCTCCAGAATATTGGGCAGCTGTGGTTAAGCCAGGTAGAATTATGTTTGAAATAGGTGGTGTACCTATGGATGTTGCTAAAGAAGCTTTAAGGCTTGCAGCACAGAAACTACCTGTTAAAACAAAGTTTATTGTAGCTAGAGATTATTCAGCTTAATTAATTAAGAAGATTATGAAACAATCAGAAATTAGAGAATTTTCTACTGCTGAGCTACAAGAACAGCTTGGTATTGTTAAGAAACAATATGCAGATTTAAAATTAGCTCATGCCATTACACCATTGGAAAATCCACTTCAGTTGAGACATACTAGAAGAACGGTGGCTAGAGTGGCGACGGAGCTTACTAAAAGAGAATTACAATAATTCGATTCTGCTAGAAATGGAAAATAGAAATTTAAGAAAAGAGAGAATAGGAGTTGTTACTAGTAACAAAATGCAGAAATCAATTGTGGTTTCTGAGGTAAAACGAGTAAAGCACCCTATGTACGGTAAGTTCGTGTTAAAAACTAAGAAATATGTTGCGCACGACGAAAAAGACGATTGCAATATTGGTGATACAGTAAAGATCATGGAAACAAGACCTTTAAGTAAAACTAAATGTTGGAGATTAGTTGAAATCATTGAAAGAGCTAAGTAATTATGGTACAACAAGAATCAAGATTAAAAGTAGCAGATAACACGGGAGCTAAAGAAGTTTTAACTATCCGTGTACTGGGAGGTACTAAACGAAGATATGCTTCAGTAGGGGACAAAATTGTTGTTACCGTTAAAGATTCTACTCCTAACGGAAACGTTAAGAAGGGTCAGGTATCTACAGCAGTTGTTGTTCGTACTAGAAAAGAAGTAAGAAGACCAGATGGTTCTTACATTCGTTTTGATGATAATGCTTGTGTGCTTCTTAACCCTGCAGGTGAAATGCGCGGAACTCGTGTATTCGGACCAGTAGCAAGAGAATTGCGTGATAAGCAGTTTATGAAAATTGTATCATTAGCTCCAGAGGTGCTTTAATACATTAAGAGATGATAAAACTAAAGATAAAATCAGGAGATACTGTAAGAGTAATAGCTGGAGAACATAAAGGTTCAGAAGGTCAAGTACTTAAAGTAAATCGTGAAAAGAACAAAGCGATAGTTGAGGGAGTTAATCTTGTGTCTAAACATGAGAAGCCAAGTGCTAAAAACCCTCAAGGTGGTATCGTTAAGAAAGAAGCGCTTATTCATATATCTAATTTGTCGTTAATTGATCCTAAATCAGGAGAAACTACAAGAGTAGGTTACGAGGAAAGAGATGGTAAGAAAGTGAGATTTTCGAAAAAATCTAATGAAGTAATTTAATTATGGCTTACATTCCAAGATTAAAACAAGAGTATAAAGAAAGAATAGTTTCTGCTCTTACAGAAGAGTTTAGTTACACTAACATTATGCAAGTGCCTAAACTGGAAAAGATTGTTATTAGCCGTGGAGTTGGTGCAGCTGTTGCAGATAAGAAGCTAATCGACTACGCAGTAGATGAGTTATCTAGAATTTCTGGACAGAAAGCAGTATCAACAATGTCTAAAAAAGATGTCGCGTCTTTTAAATTACGTAAAGGTATGCCAATTGGGGCTAAAGTTACTTTACGTGGAGAAAGAATGTACGAATTCTTAGATAGATTGATTACTTCTGCATTGCCAAGAGTAAGAGATTTTAATGGTATCAAGGCTAATGGTTTTGATGGTCGTGGAAATTATAACCTTGGAGTTACCGAGCAGATTATTTTTCCAGAGATCAATATCGATAAAGTTAACAAAGTAGCAGGTATGGATATTACCTTTGTTACTACTGCTGACACCGATAAGGAAGCAAAATCATTATTAAGCGAATTAGGATTACCTTTTAAAAAGAACTAGTATGGCTAAAGAATCAATGAAAGCCCGTGAGGTGAAAAGACAAAAAATGGTAGATAAGTATGCTGAGAAAAGAAAAGCTTTGAAAGAAGCTGGAGATTACGAAGCACTACAAAAATTACCAAAAAATGCTTCTCCAGTACGTTTACACAATCGTTGTAAATTAACTGGAAGACCTAGAGGGTACATGCGTACTTTTGGGATTTCTCGTGTAACATTCAGAGAAATGGCAAATAACGGTCTGATCCCAGGGGTTAAAAAAGCAAGTTGGTAAAAATTTAACTGGTGATAAGTTCAGTTTTACTGAAAACTATTACCGCAAATAAATATAGATGTATACAGATCCTATAGCAGATTATTTAACAAGAATTAGAAACGCTAACAGCGCTGGTCACAGAGTGGTAGAAATACCTTCTTCTAATTTGAAAAAAGACATGACTAAAATATTATTCGAACAAGGATATATTTTAAGTTATAAATTTGAAGAGAATTCAGTTCAAGGAAGTATTAAGATAGCTTTGAAATATGATAAGCTAACTAAAGAACCTGTGATTAAAAAGCTGAAGCGTGTGAGTACACCCGGATTACGTAAGTATGTCGGTAAAGATGAACTTCCTAGAGTTTTAAACGGACTTGGTATTGCTATTATCTCTACTTCTCACGGAGTTATGACGAGTAAGCAAGCTAAGCTTGAGAGTGTAGGTGGTGAAGTTTTATGTTTCGTTTACTAATTTATAAAGACAAGAAGAAATGTCAAGAATAGGTAATAGTCCAATAGCAATTCCTGAGGGAGTTACTATAGATATAAAAGAAGACGAAGTTACCGTAAAAGGTAAACTTGGAGAATTAAAACAAACTTTTACTTCTGATATAACTATCAAGATAGAAGAAGGAAATGTTATTTTAGAACGTTCTTCAGATTTAAAAAACGTTAAAGCCAAACACGGTCTATATAGATCATTAATCAACAATATGGTTGAGGGTGTTTCAAATGGTTTTACTAAAGAGTTAGAATTAGTTGGAGTTGGATATAGAGCTAGCAACCAAGGTCAGAGATTAGATTTGGCAGTTGGTTTTTCGCATAACATTGTTATCGATTTAGCTCCTGAGGTTAAAGTGGAAACTGTCTCAGAGAAAGGTAAAAATCCAATCGTTAAACTAACATCGTTCGATAAGCAATTAGTTGGTCAAGTAGCAGCTAAGATCCGTTCTTTCCGTAAGCCAGAGCCTTACAAAGGAAAAGGAATCAAGTTTGTTGGAGAGCAATTAAGAAGAAAAGCAGGTAAATCAGCTTAATAATTAGCAGTATGGCATTATCAAAGACTGAAAGAAGACAAAGGATTAAAAACAGAATCCGTAAGGTTGTTTCTGGAACAGAAGCAAGACCTAGATTGGCTGTTTTTAGAAGTAATAAAGAAATTTATGCTCAATTGATAGATGACGTAACAGGGAAAACTTTGTTGGCAGCATCATCAAGAGATAAAGAAATTAGTTCTGCAAAAGGTACTAACACTGAAATAGCTGCTCTTGTAGGGAAAGCTATTGCAGAGAAGGCAAAAAGCGCTGGATTTGAAGCTGTCTCTTTTGATAGAGGTGGTTACTTATATCACGGTAGAGTAAAATCATTAGCAGATGGTGCTAGAGAAGCAGGACTTAAATTCTAAGAAATTATGTATCAAGATTATAAAAACGTAGAATTAGTAAAACCTGGTGGACTTGATTTGAAAGATCGTCTAGTAGGAGTACAAAGAGTTACTAAAGTTACTAAGGGAGGTAGAGCTTTCGGATTTTCTGCAATTGTTGTTGTAGGAGACGAGAATGGTGTTGTAGGTCATGGATTAGGAAAATCTAAAGATGTAGCTAGCGCTATTTCTAAGGCTGTTGAAGATGCTAAGAAAAATCTAGTTCGTATCCCTCTTAACAAAGGTACATTGCCTCATGAGCAAAAAGGGAAATACGGTGGTGCAAGAGTTTACATTCAACCAGCTTCACATGGTACCGGAGTAATTGCAGGTGGTGCATTACGTGCGGTATTAGAGGCAGTTGGAGTACAAGATGTACTATCTAAATCTCAAGGTTCTTCTAACCCTCATAACGTTGTTAAAGCAACTTTCGATGCTTTATTACGTTTAAGAGATGCTAGAACAATCGCAAAGCAAAGAGGAATTTCTTTAGAAAAAGTTTTTAAAGGATAAATCAAGGATATCATGGAAAAAATAAAAGTTACACAAGTAAAGAGCAGCATAAAACGCCCTGAGAGACAAAAAAGAACTTTAACGGCTCTAGGTCTTAAAGGAATTGGTCAAGTAGTGGAACATGATGCGACGCCAAACATCCTTGGTATGGTAAAAAAAGTAGAACACTTAGTTTCTTATGAAGAAGCTTAATAACAATATCGTTATGAATTTAAGTAACTTACAACCAGCTGAAGGTTCAGTACATAGAGACGGAAAAAGAGTAGGACGTGGTCAAGGTTCTGGTAAAGGTGGTACTGCCACTAGAGGACATAAAGGAGCTAAATCCCGTTCAGGATACTCTAAGAAAATTGGTTTCGAAGGGGGGCAAATGCCACTTCAAAGACGTGTACCTAAGTTTGGTTTTACTAACATCAACAGAAAGGAATACACAGGGATCAATTTAAACAAGTTACAGGAGTTGGTTGATAAAGGTGTTATAAAAGACACTGTAGATTTAGAAGTTTTAGTTAGCAACAATGTTGTTAAACCTTCATCATTAGTTAAAATATTAGGTGGTGGAGAACTAAAAGCTAAATTAAAAATATCAGTACATAAATTTACCGCCAGTGCAAAAGCAGCTATCGAAGCAGCAGGAGGTGAAGCAGTAAGTTTATAACCAACAAGTAACCATGAAGAAATTTATTGAGACATTAAGCAATATTTGGAAAATTGAAGAACTAAAGGGTAGGATTTTAATTACCCTTGGTCTTCTATTAGTATACCGTTTCGGTGCACAAGTTGTTTTACCAGGTATTGATACACAACAATTAGCAGAATTATCGTCTAGAACAGATGGTGGAGGACTATTAGGTATCTTAAATGCATTTACTGGAGGAGCGTTTGCTAATGCTTCTTTCTTTGCTTTAGGAATTATGCCTTATATTTCTGCATCTATTGTGGTACAGTTAATGGGATTGGCTATTCCTTACCTTCAGAAATTACAAAAAGAAGGTGAGAGTGGTCGTAAGACATTAAACCAGATTACAAGATGGCTAACAATCGGGATTTGTTTGGTACAAGCACCAGCTTACCTATATTCATTAGGTTCTTTAGGTGTTCCAGACAGTGCTTTTATGTTAGGTAAAGGTCTAGACTTTATGATACCTGCAGTTTTAATCTTAGTTACAGGAACGATTTTCGCAATGTGGCTAGGAGAAAAAATTACAGATAAAGGTATTGGTAACGGTATTTCTCTACTTATTATGGTTGGGATTATCGCTAGAATGCCACAATCATTTGTACAAGAGTTTGTCTCTAGAACAGCAGGTTCGAACGGAGGATTAATGTTGATATTGATTGAATTGATTTTATGGTTTGTTGTAATTCTAGCATGTATCATGTTGGTAATGGCAACTAGACAAATTCCAGTTCAATATGCAAGAAGAACAGCTTCTGGAGGCTATGAAAAGAATGTTTTTGGGTCTAGACAGTACATTCCATTAAAATTAAATGCCTCTGGTGTTATGCCAATTATATTCGCGCAAGCAATTATGTTTGCTCCTGCATATGTAGGTAGAATAGGGGCTTTGAAGGATACTGGTGCTGGTCAATGGTTGCAAACGGAGTTTAGTAATATCTTTGGATTTTGGTACAATTTAGTTTTTGCGCTATTAATCATAATATTTACGTATTTTTACACCGCAATTACAGTACCGACAAATAAAATGGCTGATGATCTAAAGAGAAGTGGTGGATTTATTCCAGGGATTCGTCCAGGAAAAGAAACCTCAGATTATTTAGATAAGATAATGTCTCTAATTACGTTTCCAGGTTCTTTATTCTTAGCAGTAATAGCAGTATTACCAGCTATAGTTGTTAAAGTAATGGGAGTGCAACAAGGTTGGGCATTGTTTTATGGTGGTACATCATTACTAATTTTAGTAGGTGTGGCTATCGATACAATGCAACAAGTTAATTCATACTTGTTGAACAGGCATTATGATGGCTTGATGAAAACAGGTAAAAATAGAAAAGTTGTAGCTTAATTATGGCAAAACAGCCCGCAATAGAACAAGATGGAAGTATAATCGAAGCATTGTCTAATGCAATGTTTCGTGTAGAATTAGAGAATGGTCACGTCGTGACGGCTCATATTTCTGGTAAAATGCGTATGCATTATATTAAGTTGTTACCAGGAGACAAGGTTAAACTTGAGATGAGTCCTTATGACTTAACTAAAGCAAGAATTACTTATAGATATTAAATAGAGATATGAAAGTAAGAGCATCAATAAAAAAGAGAAGTCCCGAGTGCAAGATTGTACGTAGAAAGGGAAGATTGTATGTAATTAATAAAAAGAATCCTAGATTTAAACAAAGACAAGGATAAGTTATGGCTAGAATCGCAGGAGTAGATTTACCAAAGCACAAAAGAGGAGTTATAGGTTTAACTTATATCTTTGGTATTGGGAAAAGTAGAGCTAAAGAGATCTTAGAGAAAGCTCAAGTTAGTGAGGACAAAAAAGTTAACGAGTGGGTTGACGAAGATATCGCTGGAATTAGAGAGGCAATTGCTTCTTATAAAATTGAAGGTGAATTACGCTCAGAAGTTCAGTTGAACATTAAGCGTTTAATGGACATAGGTTGTCAAAGAGGTATTCGTCATAGAGCTGGTCTTCCATTAAGAGGACAACGCACTAAGAACAACTCTAGAACAAGAAAAGGTAAAAGAAAAACTGTTGCTAACAAGAAGAAAGCAACTAAATAATTCGTAGCTTAATTATGGCAAAGTCAAATACAAAAACTGCTAAGAAACGCAAGGTTATAGTAGAATCTGTAGGTGAAGCTCATATCGCTGCATCATTTAATAACGTTATTATTTCCTTGACTAATAAAAAGGGAGATGTTATTTCTTGGTCTTCAGCAGGAAAAATGGGATTCAGAGGTTCTAAGAAAAATACACCTTATGCTGCACAAATCGCAGCAGAAGATTGTGCAAAAGTAGCACAAGAAGCAGGTCTTAGAAAAGTAAAGGTTTACGTTAAAGGTCCAGGATCAGGTAGAGAATCTGCAATCCGTTCTATCCATAATTCAGGGATTGAAGTAACAGAGATTATCGATGTTACTCCATTACCTCACAATGGATGTCGTCCACCAAAAAGAAGAAGAGTTTAATTAATTTTAATGTTTAAACGAGGATTTTTACGATTATCGAAGGATTAGCCTTAATTCATAATCATCCTCAAAATTTAACAACATGGCAAGATATACAGGTCCAAAGACTAAGATAGCCCGTAAATTCGGCGAAGCAATTTTCGGAGACGATAAATCTTTTGAAAAAAGAAATTATCCTCCAGGACAACACGGTAACAACCGTAGAAGAGGTAAGAAATCTGAGTATGCAATCCAGTTAATGGAGAAGCAAAAAGCTAAATATTCTTACGGTATTCTAGAAAAACAATTTAGAAACTTATTTGAAAAAGCTAACCGTAGCAAAGGTGTTACAGGTGAGGTTCTTTTACAACTTTGTGAGTCTCGTTTAGATAACGTAGTTTACAGAATGGGAATTTCTCCTTCTAGAAGAGGAGCAAGACAATTGGTTTCACACCGTCACATTACAGTAAACGGAGAATTAGTAAACATTCCATCTTACCAGTTAAAAGCAGGTGATGTAGTAGGAGTAAGAGAGAAATCAAAATCTTTAGAAGCGATCGCTAGATCACTTTCTAACAATAGTAATGTTTACGAATGGATTACTTGGAATAACGAAACTAAACAAGGAACTTTTGTTACTGTTCCAGAACGTTTACAAATTCCAGAAAATATTAAAGAGCAATTAATCGTCGAGTTATACTCTAAATAATAATTAGACAGCAGTCGTACTATGGCAATACTAAATTTTCAGAAGCCCGATAAAGTTATAATGATCGATTCTACCGATTTCGAAGGTAAGTTTGAATTCAGACCTTTGGAACCAGGATATGGATTGACCGTTGGTAACGCACTACGAAGAGTTCTTTTATCTTCATTAGAAGGTTTTGCAATCACATCAACTAGAATTGATAAAGTAGAACATGAGTTTTCTACTATTGAAGGTGTAGTTGAGGACGTTACAGAAATCATTTTGAGTTTGAAACAAGTTCGTTTCAAAAGACAAATTGAAGACATCGATAACGAAACCGTATCTATTTCAATTTCAGGTAAAGAACAAATCACTGCTGGAGATTTCCAAAAGTTTATATCAGGTTTTCAAGTTCTAAATCCAGATTTAGTTATCTGTAATTTAGATCCTAAGATTACCATAAACATGGAAATTACAATCGAAAAAGGTAGAGGATATGTACCTGCTGAAGAGAACAAGAAAGCTAACGCACCTCTTGGGACAATTTTCACGGATGCAATCTATACACCAATCAAGAATGTTAAGTTTAGCATCGAAAACTTTCGTGTGGAACAAAAAACAGATTACGAGAAACTAGTTTTCGAAATAATCTCAGACGGTTCTATACATCCAAAAGATGCTTTAACTGAAGCTGCTAAAATTCTAATTCACCACTTCATGTTGTTCTCTGATGAGCGCATCACTTTAGAAGCTGATGAAATAGCACAAACAGAAACTTATGATGAGGAATCTCTTCATATGCGTCAATTACTTAAGACCAAATTAGTAGATATGGATCTTTCAGTAAGAGCATTAAACTGTTTGAAAGCTGCTGAAGTAGATACTTTAGGAGACTTAGTTTCTTTTAACAAGAACGATTTGATGAAATTCAGAAACTTTGGTAAAAAATCACTTACTGAGCTTGAAGAACTTGTAAATAACAAGGGATTAAACTTCGGAATGGATTTGTCAAAGTATAAATTAGATAAAGACTAATAATATAAAATCCGCATAATTTGCCCCTCGAAGGAGTAGAGCAAGATGTTGATTAAAACTAAATGTCATGAGACACGGAAAGAAATTTAACCATTTAAGTAGAAAAACAGCTCATAGAAAAGCTATGCTAGCTAATATGGCTTGTTCTTTAATAGAGCACAAGCGTATTAATACAACATTAGCTAAAGCTAAAGCTTTAAAGCAGTTTGTTGAGCCTTTAGTAACAAAATCTAAAGCAGATACTACACATAACAGACGTATTGTTTTTAGTAAACTTAGAGACAAATACGCAGTTACAGAGCTTTTCAGAGATGTAGCGGTTAAGGTTGGTGATAGACCAGGAGGTTACACTAGAATTATTAAACTAGGAAACAGACTTGGAGATAACGCTGATATGGCAATGATAGAATTGGTTGATTACAACGAAATCTACAATGCTGCAGATAAACCAGCTAAGAAGAAATCTACTAGAAGAGGTAAATCTAAGAAGTCTGCTGACGCTGCTGCTACTGAAGCACCAGCTGCAACAGCTACAAAAGAAGGATCTGATAGTGAAAAACCAGAAACTTCACAAGAATAGTGTTTAATGTTATCATAACATATCGAAAAGGATAAACGTTTTAGTTTATCCTTTTTTTTGTGTTATTTTGTAAAAATTTTGCAACGTACAATAATGAAGTATCAATCTAGAAAACAAGCAATGATCTTATTGGCAGACGGAACCATTTTTTATGGTAAAGCCGTTGCAAATAAAGAGGGTAGTGCTTTTGGCGAAGTCTGTTTCAATACTGGAATGACAGGCTATCAAGAAATCTTTACAGATCCATCTTACTTTGGACAATTAATGGTAACAACTAATGCCCATATTGGGAATTATGGTGTTAAGAATGACGAAGAGGAGTCGGATTCAGTAAAAATAGCAGGTCTTATATGTAAGAACTTTAGCTATGTTCCATCGAGAGTTGGTAAAACTGATTCTCTTGAGAATTTTTTAAATGAAAATAATATTATAGCCATCTCTGATGTCGATACAAGAGCTTTAGTTAGCTATATTCGAGATCATGGAGCTATGAATGCGGTAATTTCTACTGAAGTAGATAAGATTGATGAGCTTAAAAAGCAGCTTGCAGAAACACCAGACATGGTTGGTTTAGAGCTTGCTTCAGCTGTATCTACTAAAGAGCCTTATTTTTATGGGGACGAGAATGCTACTTATAAAATTGCAGCATTAGATTTAGGGATAAAGAAAAATATCCTTAGAAATTTAGCTAAAAGAGATTGTTACATCAAAGTATATCCATACAATGCTACCTTCAAAGAAATGGCAGCATTTAATCCAGATGGATATTTCCTATCTAACGGACCTGGAGATCCAGAGCCTTTAGAAGATGTAATAGCATTAGCTAAAGAAATAATAGATAAAGACCTTCCGTTATTTGGAATTTGTTTAGGACATCAAATTATAGCACTTTCACAAGGAGTGTCTACTTTTAAGATGTACAATGGTCATAGAGGGATTAACCATCCGGTTATAAATCATTTAACTGGAAAAGGTGAAATCACTTCTCAAAATCACGGTTTTGCTATCAATAGAAAAGAAGCAGAAAGTAACACGAATGTAGAAATTACACATTCTCATTTAAATGACAATGAAGTAATGGGAATTCGCCTTACTAATAAAAACTGTTTCTCTGTGCAGTATCACCCTGAGGCAGGCCCAGGACCAAATGATGCTACATATTTATTCGATCAATTTATAGATAATATTAAACAACAAAAACTAGAAACAGTATGAGTATAATTATAAGTGTACATGCACGTCAAATATTAGATTCAAGAGGAAACCCAACCGTAGAGGTAGATGTAGTAACAGAAAATGGTATCTTAGGGAGAGCAGCCGTTCCATCGGGAGCATCCACAGGAGAACATGAAGCTGTTGAATTACGTGATGGAGGAGATGCATACATGGGAAAAGGTGTTTCTCAAGCTGTTACTAATGTAAATACTTTAATTGCTGAAGAGCTTTTAGGTACTTCTGTTTTTGAACAAAATTTAATCGATCAAATGATGATCGAATTAGATGGTACTCCAAATAAATCTAAGTTAGGAGCAAATGCAATTTTAGGAGTTTCTCTTGCGGTTGCTAAAGCTGCTGCCAACGAATTAGGGATGCCATTATACCGTTACGTAGGTGGAGTTAGCGCTAATACGCTTCCTGTTCCTATGATGAATATTATAAATGGAGGTTCGCATTCTGATGCTCCTATTGCTTTCCAAGAATTTATGGTAATGCCTGTTAAAGCGAAAAACTTTACACATGCAATGCAAATGGGAACTGAGATTTTCCACAACTTAAAGAAAGTATTACACGATAGAGGTTTAAGTACAGCTGTTGGAGATGAAGGAGGTTTTGCGCCAACTTTAGATGGAACAGAAGATGCGTTAGATACTATTTCTAAAGCAGTCGAAAAAGCTGGATATAAGATGGGAGACGAAGTGATGATCGCTTTGGATTGTGCTGCTGCAGAATTTTATGTTGACGGTAAGTACGACTATACTAAGTTTGAAGGTGATAAAGGAGCTGTTAGAACTTCTGAAGAGCAAGCTCAATACTTGGCCGACCTTTCTGCTAAATATCCAATTATATCTATTGAAGATGGTATGGATGAAAATGACTGGGATGGATGGAAAGCTCTTACTGATAAAGTAGGAGATAAAGTTCAGTTAGTTGGAGATGATTTATTTGTAACTAATGTAGAGCGTCTTTCTAAAGGTATTGAAAATGGTATTGCAAATTCAATCCTTATTAAAGTAAACCAAATTGGTACACTTACAGAAACAATAGCAGCTGTTAATATGGCTAAAAATGCAGGATATACTTCGGTAATGTCTCACCGTTCTGGAGAGACTGAAGATAATACTATTGCAGATTTAGCTGTAGCATTAAATACAGGTCAGATAAAAACAGGTTCTGCTTCTCGTAGTGATCGTATGGCAAAATACAATCAATTACTTCGTATCGAAGAAGAATTAGGAAGTGTAGCTTATTACCCTAAGCAAAATGCTTTCAAAATAAAATAATATTTTTCATATTATATTTAAAAAGCTCCTCATTTTGAGGAGCTTTTTTTGTTTTTACATAATTGTTGCTAATTAACAATGATTTAATGATGATTATTTTCAGTATGTCATTATAATTAATTAATTTAAAGGTAATTATATGACGATAGTAATTTAACCACCAAAATTATTTTGCTTGTGAAAACTAATTTTCTTTTTGTTTGTGCCGAAAATGATGGAATTTATAACTGTAAAGCCGGGGGAATGGGCGATGTTGTTCGAGATGTGCCTAGGCAAATAGCTAGTTATGAAGATACATGCCATGTAATTACACCTTCTTATGGAAGGCTTCATCAGAGCGGTACAAAGATTACTTCATTGGTATTTAACTATCGTGGGCAAAGTGAAGAAGCTAACTTATATGAAGTTCCAGGCAAAAAAGAGAATCCATTTATAAAGCATTATGTTATAGATCATCCGGCAATTACTTCTGGTGATATAGCTCATATTTATTTTAACGATCCTGACCAGCCATTTTATACAGATGCATGCATGTTTTCTTTATTTTGTACAGCAGTAGCTCAGGCAGTAAAGCAAGACTTGTTTGGAGAGCTTCAGGTAATTCATTTGCACGATTGGCATACAAGCCTATTACTGTTTTTAAGAGAGTATCATTCTTCGTTTACGGTGCTCAAGAATAGTAGATTTGTTTATTCGATTCATAATTTGGCTATTCAAGGAATTAGACCGTTTAGAGATAACTATTCATCATTAAAAGCTTTTTATCCTGAAATTATTATAGATGAAGAGCAATTAAAAGATCCTAGATACCACGATTGTATAAATTTAATGACATTGGGAATCCGTTTGGCTGATGCTGTCCATACAGTTTCTCCATCCTATAAAGAAGATATAAAAAGTCCGAGTAGACCTCCTGCATTTATTGGAGGAGAAGGTTTGGAAAACGATTTAATAAAAGCCGATGATGAAGGTCGATTATTTGGGATATTAAATGGTTGCAACTATAAAAATATAAATAAAGCTAAAAGGAATGAGCTTTATAGAAATAGTTTGTACGCTATTTTTAAATGGCTTCAAGAGCCTAATAAAAAGTATAAGTCAGACTTTTTAGCGCATACAGGAAATAAAATATTTAAGCTTTCTGAGAATAAGCCCGATTTTATTTGTGCTAGTGTGGCTAGGCTCACGGAACAGAAGTTTTTCTTCTATAAAAATAATCCTGATATACTGAGAAATTTATTAGATATCTTGGCTGCTAGAAATGGAGTTTATATTGTTTTAGGAACTGGAGCTCCAGAGTATGAAGATGGTTTTAGACAGATTAGCTACGAAAAGGAGAATTTTATTTTTATAAATGGTCAGTCTGAAGAGATTATTGATTCTTTATATTTTGAGTCGAATTTATATTTAATGCCGAGTTTGTTTGAACCATGCGGAATCAGTCAGATGTTAGCTATGAGAAATGGACAGCCTTGTTTGGTTCATGCTACGGGTGGATTAATAGATACCGTTGATCATTTAAAATCTGGCTTTAGTTTTTCTGGAGATACTTTAGAGCAAAAAGGTCAAAACTTTTTACAGGTTTTTGAGAATACCGTAGATCTGTTTTTTGAAGATAAAGAAATATGGAAGCATATTTGTAAAACTGCAAAAGGGAAAAGATTTAGTTGGGAAAAATCTGTAAAAGAGTATTATCAAGATTTATATCTTCAAGAAATTAAGTTAGAAAGTAAGTTTAAACCAAAAAAAAAGGGCAGTAAAAGCGTGTCTGATATTTACAATTATAACAAATAGCAGCAATTTAGAAAAGAACTGATAATTTCGCATTATTTTAACTTCTGAATGCCTTAAAAAGAGCTCGGGTTAGGAGTAAATTAACAGTTTATTTCGTATTTTCGCAAGACTTGAAATAAAATAAAAAATTAAATTATATTATGTCAGATACGGCTACTATTGAGTATAAAGGTAAGAAAATAGAATTTCCAGTTGTTGAAGGTACAGAGAATGAGTTGGCGATAGATATTAAATCGCTACGAGCTTCAGCAGGTATCATTACTTTGGATCCAGGATATAAAAATACAGGTTCTTGTGAGAGTGCAATAACTTATTTAGATGGGGAAAAAGGAATTTTGAGGTACAGAGGATATGCTATTGAAGACCTGGCCGAAAAAGCTGATTTCTTAGAAGTTGCATACTTATTGATCTTTGGAGAACTTCCTAATAAAACGCAATTAGATAAGTTTCATAGCGATATAAAAGCGAACTCTGAAGTAGATGAGGACGTTAAGAAGATTGTAGATAGTTTCCCAAGAACAGCACACCCAATGGGAGTGTTATCTTCATTAACTAGTGCTTTAACAGCTTTTAATCCTTCTTGTGTTGATATAGATTCTGAAGAGGATATGTATCAAGCTATTGTTAAGATAATGGGGAAATTCCCAGTTTTAGCAGCTTGGACTTTACGTAGAAGAAATGCAAAACCTTATGATTACGGTAATGCTTCTCTTGGTTATGTAGAGAACATGTTATATATGATGTTTAAGAAACCAAATGAAGAGTATAAGTTAAATCCAATTGTAGTTGATGCTTTGGATAAGTTATTAATTCTTCATGCAGATCATGAGCAAAACTGTTCTACTTCAACAGTAAGAATTGTAGGTTCTTCTCATGCTGGTTTATTTGCATCTTTATCTGCAGGTGTTTCTGCTCTTTGGGGACCTCTTCATGGAGGAGCTAACCAAGCAGTAATTGAAATGCTTGAAAGTATTAAAGAAGATGGTGGAGACACTGCAAAATATATGGAAAAGGCGAAAGATAAAGAAGATCCTTTCCGTTTAATGGGCTTTGGACATAGAGTTTATAAAAACTTTGATCCACGTGCTAAGATCATTAAAAAATCTGCTGATGAAGTATTAAGTGATTTAGGAGTTGAAGATCCAGTTTTATCTATCGCTACAGGCTTAGAAAAACAAGCATTAGAAGATGATTATTTCGTAAAAAGAAAATTATATCCTAATGTAGATTTTTACTCAGGAATTATATACAGAGCTTTAGGAATTCCTACTGAAATGTTTACAGTAATGTTTGCTTTAGGTAGATTACCAGGTTGGATTGCACAATGGAGAGAAATGAGAATGAAGAAAGAGCCAATCGGTAGACCAAGACAGGTTTATGTTGGTGAGACATTAAGACCTTTTGTTGATGTAAGTAAAAGATAATTATTACGACATATTAAAAACGGGGAATATTATTAATAATGTTCCCCGTTTTTTTATATTTATTTTTAATAAATTGTCATTCAATTATTCAGATTCTATCGATGTTATCAGAATTTGATATTATAAAATCAAGGTATTTCTATGTTGAAATTAAATGTTAATAATGAAACTTCTAAGTTAAAAGCCGTTGTTTTAGGAACAGCAAAAAGTAATGGTCCAACACCTGCAATTGAAGATGCTTACGATCCTAAATCGGCAGAACACATAAAAGCGGGTACTTATCCGAAAGAGGAAGATATGGTGCCAGAGATGGAAGCTTTCAATAACGTTTTTAAAAAACACGGTGTTACAGTTTACAGACCAGAACTCATTGAAGATTGTAATCAGATATTTTCTAGGGATATTGCCTTTGTTATCGATAGTTTTTTAATTAAATCAAACATTCTTCCAGATAGGGAGAAAGAGTTGGATGCAATAAAGTATGTCATAGATCAAATAGCTCCTGATAAAATAATTACACCTCCAGAAGAAGTTCATATTGAGGGAGGAGATGTAATGTTATGGAACGATTATATTTTTATAGGAACCTATAAAGGGAGTGATTATGCTGATTATATTACTGCTCGAACAAATATGCATGGTGTTAATTTTATCAAGGACATGTTTCCTAATAAAATAGTAAAAGAGTTTGATCTTAATAAATCTAATACAATAGCAAGGGATAATGCTCTGCATTTGGACTGTTGCTTTCAGCCAGTTGGTCATGATAAGGCAATAATCCATAAAGAAGGATTTAGAGATGAAGCAGATTATAATTATCTAGTTGATCTTTTTGGAGCTGAAAACTTATTTCATATTTCTAAAGATGAAATGTATCATATGTTTAGTAATGTATTTTCAATTAGTCCAGAGGTTGTAGTTTCAGAAAAAAACTTTACTAGACTCAATAAGTGGTTAAGAGAAAAGAGGTTTACTGTTGAAGAAATTTCATATGGAGAAATAGCAAAACAAGAAGGACTTCTTCGATGTTCAACGATGCCACTCATTCGTGAATAAATACCTTTTAATTAAATAGCATAATAACACTTTTATAAGTGATATAGAAATTTAACAAAGTTACCTTCCTAAGGTTCTTATTATAACTTTCTTTGTAGCTTTGCGCGATAAAATTGGAACTAAATGAGTCAGATTACGAATACTATATTAATGGTTCGTCCAGTAAACTTTAGGATGAATGAACAAACAGCTGTAAATAACTATTTTCAGGAAGACATTGATATACTAAATGAAGCCGTTAATACGAAGGCCCAAAGAGAGTTCGATGCTTTTGTTGAGAAATTAAGAGCGGTTGGTGTTAACATTATTGTGGTAGAAGATACTCCGAGTCCAGACACTCCAGATTCTATTTTTCCTAACAACTGGATTTCAACGCATGATGATGGTACGCTAGCTTTATATCCTATGTTTGCTGAGAACAGAAGAAATGAACGTAGAGAGGATATTTTAGAAGTGCTTGAAGAAAATGGTTTCCGAATAGACAATGTGATGGATTATACCTCTGCGGAAGAAGAAGGTGTTTTCTTAGAAGGAACAGGGAGTGTGATCTTAGATCGAATTAACAGAAAAGCATATTGTGCACTTTCTCCAAGGGCAGATGAAGATTTGTTTATAGAGTTTTGTGAAGATTTTGAATATTTTCCAGTAATTTTTACAGCTAATCAAGATGTAGATGGGCAGAGAAAACCAATTTATCATACCAATGTGATGATGTGTGTTGGAGATGATTTTGCCGTTATTTGTTTGGATAGTATTGATGATAAAAAGGAGCGAAAAAATATTCTTACTCACCTGAAGAATGATGGTAAGGAGATTATTAGTATTTCTGAAATTCAAATGAATAACTTTGCTGGTAACATGCTTCAAGTGGAATCTAATGAAGGTAAGAAATACTTAGTGATGAGTGAAGCTGCTCATAAAAGTTTAAATGAAGGTCAAGTGAAAGCTATTGAAAAGTATGTTTCCATTTTATCTGGAAACTTAGAAACTATAGAAACTTGTGGAGGAGGTAGCGCTCGTTGTATGATGGCAGAAATATTTCTCCCAAAAAAATAGTATATTTAGATACATAGCAATATAGACTTTAAAAAGATATGCTTTCAAAGAAGACAAAATATGGTTTAAAGGCTCTTACTTACATGGCCAAAAAGGAAAGTAAGAATCCAGTGTTAATTTCTGAAATTGCCGAGCAAGAAAATATCTCTAAGAAATTCTTGGAGATAATTTTACTTCAATTGAAGAATAGTGGATTCTTAGGTTCAAAAAAAGGAAAGGGTGGAGGATACTACCTAATTCGTGATCCAGAAAAGATTACTGTTGCTTCTTTAATAAGAGTATTGGAAGGTCCAATTGCGATGTTGCCTTGTGTGAGTTTAAATTTTTATGAGAAATGTGATGATTGTAAAAATGAAGAAGAATGCTCTTTGAGTAGGCTCATGATTGAAGTTAGAGATAGCACTTTAAAAGTATTAGAAAATAAAACTTTAGCCGATTTAACAAGATCTACGCAAATTCCATAACCTTATTTATTACTACTTAGACAATTGTAAATAAAAAAGTGTGTTAAAAACCTAGTAATTAACTAGACTATTAATATCTTTGCTTTTAGTTAAGATAAAAAGAGTTATGGATTTAATAGAGGTAAATAAAAATCTAAGAGATAAATCTCCATCAGAAATTGTAAAATGGGCATTAGCGCAAGGAAGTAACCCTGTGGTTACAACAAATTTCCGTCCTTATGAAGCAGCTATTTTACATGCTACAACTTTAGAAAGCAAAGATATTCCTGTGGTTTGGTGTGATACGGGTTATAACACTAATAATACCTATTTACATGCAGAACGTTTAATAAAATCGTTGGCGCTTAATATAAAGTTGTATGTACCGCAGCAAACCGTGGCGCATAGAAATATGGTAATGGGAATTCCAAGTATTGAAGATCCTTTGCATAAGGTATTTACAGAGCAAGTAAAGTTAGAGCCTTTTAAAAGAGCGATGACAGAAAATAAGCCTGATATATGGTTTACGAACTTAAGAAAAGGGCAGACAGCATTTAGAGATAGTTTAGATATTGTAACACAAG
The DNA here is from genome assembly GCF_048266025.1 of Joostella sp. NCBI lineage: Bacteria > Pseudomonadati > Bacteroidota > Flavobacteriia > Flavobacteriales > Flavobacteriaceae > Joostella > Joostella sp. The sequence continues at coordinate 1,316,537 of NZ_JBLXAF010000001.1, forward strand.
GAAGTGATGGTGTTCTTAAAGTGAGTCCATTTTATTACTATTCTGATGAAGAGTTAGATGCTTATTTAGAGAGTCATAATTTGGAAAATGAATTTAACTATTTCGATCCTACAAAGGTTTTAGAGAATAGAGAATGTGGTTTACATATTAGCTAAGAAACTAATACCGAAAAAAATATTTAAAAAGGGATTGCCAGCGGCAATCCCTTTTTTTGATTGTAATTCATAGAAGAATGCTTAGATATTATTACTTTTAATATAAAAGAACAATAGATGAAAAAGAATGTGATTTATGTATGTGTTATTTTGACTTCATTTATATCATGTGGTCCTAAAATAATCCAAGAACCAATTGTTTTTAATGAGGAAAGAGAAGGCCTTACCTTAGAATATATGAAAGAACATTACGGACTTATTCAAGATGAGCCTACAATTGTTCCTAGAATGGTTGTGGTACATTGGACGGAAATTCCGACGTTACAAAAAACAATCGATGCATTCTATAATGAGCATTTGCCTTCCTTTAGAACGGGAATTGCAGGCGCAGGTAGTTTAAATGTTTCTTCGCAATTTGTAATAGACCAAGATGGTACTATTTATAATTTAATGCCAGAAACTACAATGGCACGTCATGTAATAGGGTTGAATTATTGTTCTATTGGAATAGAAAATGTTGGAGGTTCCGATTTACCGCTTACAAAAGCACAACTAAAAGCAAATATAAAACTCATAAAGTATCTAAAGAAAAAGTATCCTATAGAATATGTTATTGGTCATTATGAGTACCAATTATTTGAAGATACAGATTTATGGTTAGAAAAAGATGATGGTTATAGAACAGTAAAAACTGATCCAAATGAGGAGTTTGTGATAGCCATTAGGAAAGAAATTAAAGACTTAAAAGCAATACCAAAAAAATAAAGATATATGAAAATTAGTGTTTTGAAAATTGTATTAGCTATACTTTTTATTGGGAGTAATATCTCATTATCGGCGCAAGATTTTTATAGTGAATTGTTTGAGAATTATGATTCCTATAAAGAAGAAAGTATTAAGATAAGAAGGTTTACACATGATAAAATAGTGCCGCTTATTGAAGATTTAAAAGGAGATTCTTTTTTTGAAGTTAATAAGGTTGGAGCTTCTATTAAAGGGAAAAGTTTAAATCTGATAAGTTTTGGAGAAGGAAAGACGGATGTTTTTTTATGGTCGCAAATGCATGGTGATGAATCTACTGCTACAATGGCAATCTTTGATATTATCAATTTTTTTAAATCAGAAGATTTTCAGCAGGAGAAAAAAGTAATGCTTTCAGAACTTAGAATTCATTTCTTACCAATGTTAAATCCTGATGGTGCAGAATTATTTACAAGAAGGAATGCTTTGGGAGTAGATATAAATAGAGATGCTGTAAGGTTACAATCTCCAGAAAGTAAAACTTTAAAACGTGTTCGTGATAGTTTGGATGCTGACTTTGGTTTTAATTTACATGACCAGAGCACTTATTATAATGCGAGCCGAACTCCAAAGCCAGCTACAATTTCTTATTTAGCACCTGCATATAATTATGAGAAAGATGTAAATGAAGTACGCGGGAATGCCATGAAGCTTATTGGTTATATGAATGAGATTCTTCAAGAATATGCGCCTGGGCAAGTGGGAAGATATAATGACGATTTTGAACCACGTGCTTTTGGAGATAATATTCAGAAATGGGGAACTAGTACAGTGCTTATCGAATCTGGAGGATATCCTAATGATCCTGAGAAGCAATTTATAAGAAAACTTAATTTTGTAACAATTTTGTCTGCTGTTCGAGCTATTGCTACCAAAGAATACGAGAAAACTTCAAAAGATAAATACTTTAATATTCCAGAAAATGACAGAAAGTTGTTTGATCTTAAATTGGTAGGTGTTCAATATGAGCTCTTAGGGGATGTATATACTGTAGATTTAGGGATAGATAGTAGGGAAGTGTCGGCGCATACCGAGTCTGGTTATTTTTATAAAGCAGGAGTTTCAGATATGGGAGATTTATCTACTTACTATGGATATAAAGAGTTTGATGCTTCAGCATATCAAGTTGTGGAGGCAAAAATATATCCTAAGACATTAAAAACTATTGGACAGATCCATGAAAAGGGAATCTCATCTTTTCTTAAAGATGGTTATGCCTATGTAAAAGTAGAAAACCTACCGCAGGATAAAGATGCTATGAAAATACCATTGCATGTTATTTCAGGAGAAATTTCAACAAAAGTTAATTTGTATGTAGGTGCGAATCCCACTTTCTTTTTAAAGAAAAATGGGGCGTTAGAATATTTAGTGATTAATGGAAATCTAGTAAACCTTAATAACCCAGAGCAAGATTTTGGCAATGCATTAATTTATAAACCTCGTTAATCGTTTTTACTTTTGATGAGTTCTTTTAGAAATGAAAAACTCATTATTGGGATGAATAGAGCAAAAGGGAGTGATGTGATGATTAAAAGTTTCTGGAGGGCAATAAGAACATCTACGTCTTTTCTGACGTCACCTAAAATAAGCATGGCGATACTAAAGAATGCAATTACAATAGACCAAACGATACGATGTGATTTTTTAGGATTTGGATTCCCTTTATCGCTAAACATACTCAATACAAAAATAGCAGAATCAACAGAGGTTAATAAAAAACCTATTAATAATAAAACGATTACTGAATTAATGAAAAACTGAAGAGGATAGTGCTCGAAAAACTTGAATATGGAAGTAAATACATTTCCAAATTCGTTGTTATAGCTTCCCCAGCTTTCAATTAGCAGAAATGCATTTTCTCCAAAAGCTGTAAACCATAAGAAAGAACCTAGCGAAGGAATAATCATAACCCCCAAAAGCATCTCTCTTAGCGTTCTTCCTCTAGAAATTCGAGCTATAAACACACCTGTAAATGGAGCCCAAGCAAGCCAAAAAGCCCAATAATAATAGGTCCAATCGGTTAAAAATTGTTCTCCAGGATTGTACTTCCCTAATGCTAAGCTTAAAGGTATGAAGTCCTTTATGTATTGAAATAGGACAGTAAGAAAGCGCTTGAAAACAACAATCAAATCGCTCTGAAATAAAACAAAAAGTAGCAATAAAAGAGTAATAAAAATATTTACTTTGGAAATATTTTTAATGCCTTTATCAATTCCTTTCCATGCAGATAAAAATGCAAATGCACAGATTAAAAGGGTTAGTATTGCAGCGGTAATAATATCAAGTTTAATATGTAAGAGGTGAGCTAATCCTCCATTAATTTGGGTTGTTCCTAGTCCTATGGCGCCAACCAATCCGAAAACGGTAGCTATAATTACCAATACATCAATTCCGTTTAGAACCCTTTTATTGTTGAAATTATGGGCAATTGTGCTGCTTACTAGCGCTACTTTATTTTTAGCAAATAAATAATGACCAATAACTAAAGCAAACAACCCATAGAATGCCCAAGCTGTAAATCCCCATTGATAAAAAGTATATTCGAGGGCAATTGTTTTGGCGCTAGAACTTGTTTCTATTGGAGGATTTAAAAACATATACACTGGTTCTTGTACTGCACGAAGTAAAATTCCTGCTCCCATTCCTGCGCTATAAAGCATAGAAATCCATGCCCACCGGGAATGTTCTGGTCTATCTGAAATTTTACCTAGACGCAACTTTCCGAGCGGGGAGATAGCAATTGCTAATAAAAAAAGCACACAGAAGATTCCTAAATACAAATAGAAATGCCCAAACCTATCTCGAATCCATATAGAAATATTCTCTATATGTTCATAAGAAGCTGTTGGGTATATGTATATAAGGATAGCTAGTATACCTAAAATACTTACGGAAGTTACTAGAAGTTTGTTTTTTAAAATTTTCAAAAATTTATTTTTAATATGGTATTATGGGTTTTCACTAATGTTGGTTAGATAATCAATTTTATGAGCAGATAGCTTTTTAATATAGGTATGAACCTCTTTGGTTTTTGCTGCAACTCTTATAAAATGATGATCTTTATGTATTGTGTATTCTTGAACAGAACCCTTTAGTAAAGATAGTTTGTAATATGGAATTATTAAACCATATGTTTCTAATAGAGAGCGGAATCTAATTATAATTCCTTTTTTTCTAATTTCAATATTACAAGTATCCGTGTTATTGTCCAGTATGAGTAGGTTATGTATGTCGATGCTACATGCAGTAATAAAAAGTTTAGGAGATCCAATTCCTCCCATCTTAATTCTTTCTTTTAAAGTAATAACGGCTCCAACTTCTTCTATGAGTTTTTTCTTCTGAATAGGGTCGTTATAAGATAAATTGAGTAGCATCCTTTAAAGATATATTATTCTTAGTGTTCTTGAAAAGAAAATCATCATTTAGGGTTTAATATCTGTTTTTATGCAGTGCACATTGGTAATAACTTTTTCTAAATCCGTATCTTTGCACCCAAATTTTTCACAACAATGAATATTCAAGACATTATAATAACTAAAGTTAAAGAAGCAGTACATTCTATTTTTGATAAAGAATTAGAAACCGTTGAATTGCAGGCTACTCGTAAAGAGTTTGAAGGTGATACTACGGTTGTTATTTTTCCGATGTTGCGTACCATAAAAGGAAATCCGCAAGTTATTGGAGAGCAAATAGGAGCTTATTTAGTAGCTAATGTTGAAGAAATTGAAAAGTTTAATGTGGTAAAAGGGTTTTTAAACCTTGTAATTTCTGATGCTTTCTATCTTAATTTTTTCAGTGAAATAAAAGGAGATTCAAAATTTGGATTTGTAACTCCAGCTGAAGGAGAGAAAGCATTAATGGTAGAGTATTCTTCACCGAATACAAATAAACCATTGCACTTGGGCCATGTGAGAAATAATTTATTAGGATATTCTGTTGCAGAAATTATAAAAGCTTCAGGTAAGAAAGTTTATAAAACACAAATTATAAACGATCGTGGAATTCATATCTGTAAGTCAATGTTGGCATGGCAGAAATTTGGTAAGGGGGAAACTCCAGCATCAACAGGATTAAAAGGAGATAAGCTTGTAGGGAATTATTATGTTGCTTTTGATAAAGCTTACAAAGCTGAAGTTGAAGAATTGGTAGCTAAAGGAGTTGATAAAAAAACTGCAGAAAAAGAAGCTCCATTACTTTTAGAAGCGCAAGAAATGCTTAGAAAATGGGAAGCTGGAGACGAGGAAGTTGTTTCTCTTTGGCAGACTATGAACGGATGGGTTTATGATGGTTTTGAAACTACCTATCATAATTTAGGAGTTGATTTTGATCAGCTTTATTATGAGAGTAATACTTACTTATTAGGAAAAGATGTAGTTGCAGATGGATTAGAAAAAGGTGTTTTCTATAAAAAAGGGGATGGTTCTGTTTGGATAGACCTTACTGATGAAGGTTTGGATGAAAAGATTGTTTTAAGATCTGATGGAACAGCGGTTTATATGACCCAAGATATTGGAACAGCTATCCAACGTATTAAAGATTATTCTGATGTTGGAGGTTTGGTTTATACGGTAGGAAATGAACAAGATTATCATTTTCAGGTGTTGTTCTTAATTCTTAAAAAGCTCGGATACGATTGGGCACAGCATTTACATCACTTAAGTTACGGAATGGTGGATTTACCAAGTGGGAAAATGAAAAGTAGAGAAGGAACTGTTGTAGATGCAGATGATTTAATTACAGAAATGTCAACTACAGCAGAAGAGATTTCTTCTGAATTAGGGAAGCTTGATGGTTTTAGTGAGGAAGAGAAGGAAGAGTTATATAAAACAATTGGATTAGGAGCTTTAAAATATTATATCCTTAAAGTGGATCCGAAAAAGCGAATCTTATTTGATCCAAAAGAGTCTATAGATTTTCAAGGAAATACAGGTCCGTTTATTCAATACACATATGCTAGAATTCAGTCCATTTTAAGAAAGGCAGATTTTGATTATAAGAATACTCCTGTACCAACGGATTATAAATTGCATGAAAAAGAAAAATCGCTTATCAAGCAAATAGAATTATTCCCTGAAATAATTCAGAATGCATCGAACAACTTTAGTCCGGCTATCATTGCTAATTATACGTATGATTTGGTAAAAGAGTTTAATTCATTCTATCAGAATGTATCTATTCTGGGGGCTGAAGTAGCGTCTGAAAAAATATTTAGAGTTCAGCTTTCAGAAAAAGTAGCAGAAATAATTGCGAATGCATTTAGTCTTTTAGGAATTTCTGTTCCTGGACGTATGTAAATGTTATAACTTTTTTAAAAAAATATAAAACCCTCGAAAACGAAGTTTTCGAGGGTTTTTTCTGGCCTAAACCAGCATCTAACTAACAAACTCAAATTAATATATATTATTAGTTGGGGTATAAATTATATTGAATCTCACATAATTGTAGCAACTCATATTTCTTTGGACGTAACTTAATGAGGCTTGTGAGTTCTTCTACCTCTTGTTTGTTTAATAATATTAGTAGATTCGATTGAATAGTAGGAATTGGAATTCTCTTGTTATAAATAGAATATTTATATTCCTCTTCCCAGTATTCAATTTCAAGATTATACAAGTAATTATGGAAACTCTCAAATTCAACTTTTGTAAAATTAAAGTTGAGGTTGTTGTATAGTAATTGATACATTTCATTGTGTTTACAATAAATCAAAATACCATTTTTAGACCTGTTTAATATTTGAAGATTTTTGCACATAATTACTTGGTGTTTATAGGTTGTCTTATTATTTATATAAACTTATTTCACTATAAAGCTATCTATTACAGCTTCTATTTTCTTTTTACTACTATTTGGAGGCATTGAAAATAAGTGAGCAAATAAAGGTTTGTTATCAACACTTTTTTTCAGCTCGATATCTTTGTTTTCATCAAATAAATCCTGCCATTTATTTCTAACTACTTTCCAGAATTTCTTATTATCCTTCCACCAATCCTGAGCAGCCTTACATTTACTGTCGGCAACTTTTGTATAGGTGTCATATCCTTTTTCTTGCGCTAAAACAAAATCGTTTCCATTATCATCCCTTACAATTTTATCATTGTCTTGTTCATGTAACCAACCGTAATCTGTAATAGCATGTATATTTCTTCTTTTGGTAACATTATAATCGTCACGAATAGTGTGTTCCCTTCTTGGTAGTGGCGCATCGGTAGTATTTACCCAGTAATTTTTTCCATCTACATGTACCCAAGTTGCGCTCCCTTCATATCTCGGACTGTCGTCTACTTGATAAACTTTTTGTGTCCATTGCCCTTTTACTTCTTCTTTTGACAGTTGTTCAAAATTCCACTTCTTGTCTTTATTAAACATGTATAAGTCTGTGTTTTCATAAAGCCAATCTTGTCGCCAATGTTTAATGATCATTGTATCATTTGCAATAAGTAAATGTTGCATAACAATTTTATCCGACTTGTCTTCTACTAATTCTACCCATTCTAAAGCTCCTACTTGTTTCACTTTAGAAGGTTGATAAGTAGAGTCTTTTGCGTTGTTAAAGGTCTCTGCAAAGTTGAAACGCACTTCATAACATCCGCACATATCTTTAATGTTCTCTTGATCTTGTGCTTTTTTGTTTCCTTGAGCTATTGTACTCAAGCTTGTCATACTAAGGGTTAGGCCTAGTATTAATGTTAGTTTTTTCATTTGGATTTAATTAGTTATTTAAAAATTCGTTGAAACAAAAATATAAAATTTATTTAGACTGGATAAAAATAATGTATATATTTGTTCAAAATTATTAAGAATAAATCTAAATAATGAGGTTTCAACTAACTAAACTTTTTATCTTTTTCTACATATTAACTGGCTTTTCTCAGGAACAGCAAATTGTAGATTCTACTTATGTAAACGACCTTCAAGAAGTTGTAGTTACAGGGCAATACAATCCGCAGGCAGTAAAAAAATCGGTGTATGAGGTTACAGTAATCAAAAGGTCAGATATAAATCGTCAGGCAGGTAATAATTTGGCCGATGTTTTAAATCAGACATTAAATATTTCTATTCTCCCAAATGCTTCTACGGGGAAGTCTAATGTAAAGATGTTTGGTCTAGATGGACAATACGTAAAAATATTGGTAGATAATATTCCTTTGGTAAACGATGTTGGTTTTGGAAACAATACAGACTTAACGCAAATCAATTTAGATGATATAGAACAAATAGAAATTGTTGAAGGAGCAATGGGAGTTCAATATGGATCTGATGCAGTTGCCGGTGTAATTAATATAATCACTAAAAAATCTTCTCAAGATACTTGGCAAATCACACCTTATTTGCAAGAAGAAACTATAGGAAATGAATATAGTTGGTTTGATAAAGGGAGGCACATACAATCGTTAAGTATAGCAAATAATATTTCTGATAAATGGTTTGCTAATGCTGTATTTACCCGTAATGATTTTGCAGGTTTATGGGGAGATAAAGAAGGTGCAGATTACCAATATGATGACGGTAAGCGTGGTTACGAATGGCTTCCAAAAGTACAGTATAACGCTAAAGGTTTACTAAGTTATAAAACGGAAAAGTTGAGGTTGTTTTATAAGTTTGAATATTTTAATGAGACTGTTTCTCGCTATGATTCTATTGTTAGAGAGAATTACAATGCTTCTACACAGACTTATAATCCTATTTCTTCAGATGAAATATTTACTTCTGAAAGATTTCTCCATCATTTTAATGTTAATGGAAATTTTGATAGTGGTATTTTTTATGATGTATCACTTTCCTATCAGCAGCAAAAGAAAAATGCTGAAACTTATAATTACAGGATTGTTGAAGATGAAAAATTTGATGTTGAAAAATTCGAATATGAATCTCGAAAAGTTTACTATTCAAAAGGGACATTTAGTAATTTTTTAAAAGAAAGTGCCTTTGATTTCCAAACTGGATATGAATTTAATGTTATTGATGGTTATGCATCTTCAATTTCTGGAGATTATGATGGAGAAAATATAGAAAGGAAAATTGGTTCGTATGATTTTTTTACTTCAGCAGAATACATTCCAAATAGTAGATTTTCATTGAGACCTGGTGCTAGAGTATTCTTTTCAAATAAATTTGATACACAAGTAGCGCTAGAATTATCTTCAAAATATTTATTTAAAAACGATATCGAATTGCGTGCTGTAGTTGGGACAGCTCCAAGAATGCCAAACTTTTCAGAACTGTATTCTTATTTTGTAGATGCCAATCATGATGTCCAAGGGAATGAAGATTTAGAACCCGAAAATGGAGTTTCTGCATTTGTTCATGCTAAAAAAACATTTCATCTAAATGACGAGCTTATACTAAGAAGTAAGCTTTCTGCTGGGTATATAGATATAGACGATCGTATAGAGCTAGTTATTGTGAACGATTCGCCTTTGGCATATCAGTATAATAATATTGATAAATATAAAACGTGGAATATCTCATTTTCCAACGGATTTATGTATCAACAGCTCAGCGGGAATATTGGGATTTCTTATTCTGGGGTGTCTAAAGTATTAGCAATTCAAAATTACAATGACGATTATCTAAATGCATTACAAGTTAATGCTAGTTTGTCTTATAATATACCTCGATGGAGTACTACTTTTTCAACATATTTTAAGCACAACGGTCCTGAATATCAATTCTTACAAGATGAAAATGAAGACGGAGAATCAATTCTAATTAGAGGGAAACAAGAGGCTTATAGTTGGTGGGATGCTTCAGTTAGAAAATCATTTTATAATAAAAAATTACAGTTAACATTAGGAGCAAGAAACCTATTGGATGTTACCAGTGTAAATAATACTACTGTTGGTGGTGGCGTACATGCTGGTCCTTCTTCTAGCGTGCTTTTAGGCTACGGACGATCTTACTTTATAAAACTATTATATAATTTAAATTTTAACTAAACAATCATGAAAAACAAATTTTTAATCTTAAACCTATTGCTCTTATTTATACTTGGAGCTTGTAGTGATGACGATACTAAAACTACACAAGAGTTTGTTGTAGCTTTTGAGAATCCTTCCGTAAGTTTCTCTACTGAAGAAGATTCGAAAGACATTGTATTGGTGTTTTCAAGAGCAGCTACAGAAAGTGGTGAAGCAACAGTTACGTATACTACTGTGAATGCAGTTTATGACACAGACTTTGCTACTGTTCCAGTAGCTACTACGGAGACAATTACAGTGCCTATTGTTTCAGGAACAAGTAGTTCAACTTTTACTTTTAATAAGCTTCAAAACCCAGTAGAGGGAACAGAAATGTCGGTTACATTTAAATTGGGGTCTATTTCAAATCCAGAAAGTAGTGTTCAGGGAAATACTTCTTTGGTGGCTAATTTCACAGAAAGTGCTGCCTTAGGTGGTGTTATAGCTGCAGAAGTTGGAGGAGCAAATGAGCCTAACCAAGTATATGTAGATTTAAGTTCTCAGACGCAGACTGCAATAAAAAGAGATACTTGGGATTTAGGATTCTATAGTGGAGATGAGTTTAGAGTGGTATTAAATGGGGCTGTTTATATGGCAACAAAAGCTCTGGAAGGTACAGATATTGATGCAGTAAGTGAGGCAGATGTTACGGCATTACAATCTGTGGTTAGCGTAGGTACTAGAGGTCCGTCTGGAGCAGAATCTATAAATTATATTGATGCGCCATCTGGAGATTTAAGCAGAACAGCAATATCTGAAGTGTCTGAGGATGATGCAGATAATAAGGTTTATCTATTAAATCTAGGTTCAGAGATTGGAACTGATACTCCAGAAAATGGAAGTGTAGATATTACTGATGATTCTAGAGGATGGAAAAAGATAAAAATTAATAGAGATGGTGATAATTATGTGTTACAATATGCAGATTTAAATGAAACTACACACAAAGAGGTAACCATCAGTAAAACATTTGGGTATAATTACACACATTTCAGTTTTACTAATGAAAATAGTGTTTCGGTAGAACCAATGGCGACTAAATGGGATTTAAACTTTACAGTATTTACTAATGAGATTCCTGGATTTGGAGCTTATGGTTATGCAGATTTTGTAGCTACAAATTTAAAGTCGGGTGCAAAAGCGTATCAAGTATCTACAGAAGATTTTACTTATGAGAATTTTAGTGTAGAAGATATTGATGATGCTAGTTTTATAGAAGACCAAAGAGGGATTGGTAGTAATTGGAGAAATGGAGGTGGGCCAAACTCATTACCTTCTTTAAAATCGGGAGTGTTTTTTGTATTACAAGATGCAGAAGGGAATTTCTACAAAATCCGATTTACAGCTTTCTTGAGTGAAAGTGGGGAAAGAGGATATCCAGCATTTGAATATGCCTTATTATAAAATAATATTTACTGCTTTGAAATATTCAAAGCAAAAGAAATTTAGTAGACCTCTTCTAAGTTTACTAGGTAATTAGTTTTCATAAATTCAAGTGTTTGAGGGGCGTTTTTTAATTAGAACGCCTCTTTTTTATTGATATTTAATATCTTGCATCAAAAAACCAATCTATGCTTAAAAAAATTCTGAGGCTGTTTTTAGTTACAATATTTCTTTTTTTTACAGCCTGCTCTAAAGATGACGACTCTCAAAATGCAAATAATTTTATGGCAGCTAACCGGTTGAGTACTGGTGATTCTGCGAAGGATTTTTTAACAGAAGATAACTTTACAGATTTAGTGATAGAGGTCGTTTATGTAGAGGGATACCAACCTTCACAAATGGCATTAGATAACTTAGTTAGTTTTATAAATCAGCGTTGTTATAAGTCTGGCGGAGTAGAAATAAATATGCGCTCTATTGAATCGCCAGGAGAAGAGATTTATGATATAAACGAAGTAGATGATCTTGAAAAGGAGATTAGATCGCAATATACTTCTGGTAATAGATTGGCGTTGTTTGCTTTTTTTCTTGATGGTAAATATGATGCAGATACGGAAGAATCTCTGGTTTTAGGAGTCGCTTACAGAAATACATCATTTGTTATTTTCGAAGAAACAATTCAAAGTCTTAGTGATGGTATAGCAGAACCAAGTCGAGTATTATTAGAGAGTACAGTTTTTAGGCATGAATTCTCACATTTACTAGGTCTGGTAGACTTAGGGTCAGATATGCAAACGGATCATTTGGATGAAGAGAACGGTCATCATTGTGATGTGGAGTCCTGTTTGATGAATTACAAAGTAGAATCTGGTTTAAATATTAGAGGAATGGTTTCAGAAGAAAATATTGCACAGCTCGATAGTCAGTGCTTAGCAGATCTCCGCGCTAATGGAGGGAAATAATGTAACTTTGTAAGAGTTATTATATCTTGGAAGTGTATATAATGTATTTGTGATAATAAGATGAAAATAAAAAACAATAACATCGAAGGGAAGATTTTAAATACGTTATTAAAGCTAGCATTTCCAATTATTATGGCCAATGTTTTGCAAACAATGTATCAATTAATTGACACTTTCTGGTTAGGAAGATTGGGAGCAAATGCCGTAGCTAGTGTTAGTTTAAGTTTTCCAATTTTATTTTTAGTATTATCATTAGGAGGTGGATTAACATTGGCAGGAACCGTAATTGTATCGCAACATAAAGGAGCTGGAGATCAAAAAATGGTGAATTATTCTGCTTCCCAAACAGTTGCAGTTATCTTTTTAGTTTCTATAGTTTTAGCATTTATAGGTTATTATTCTGCAGATCCATTAATGCGTTTAGTAGGGGCGAGTCCAGAAATATTAGAGGAGTCGGTTACTTATTTTAAAGTATCCTCTTGGGGGTTTATTTTCTTATTTATGTTCTTTGTTTATCAATCGCTAATGCGTGGTATTGGGAACGTAATCATACCAATGTATATAGTCTTAGCAACGGTAATACTCAACCTTATTTTAGACCCTCTTTTTATATTTGGTTATGGTTCGATTCCAGGTTATGGTGTTGCTGGTGCAGCAATAGCAAGTATAATTACACAAGGAATTTCTGCTTTTATTGGAATGTGCATACTTTTTAGAGGGAAGAATGGAATCTCCATAAGTTTTTCTTGTATGAAGTTGGACTGGAAATGGATTAAAAACCTGTTTTCATTGGGAATTCCTTCAAGCTTAGATCAGTCGAGTAGAGCAATGGCGATGACAGCAATGATTATGTTGGTAACAAGTTATGATAGTGAGGTAGTAGCAGCTTATGGAATAGGAGCAAGAATATTAAGTTTAGTAATTGTTCCCGCATTAGGACTTTCCATTGCTACAACAACTTTGGTAGGGCAAAATATAGGAGCAGGAAAAGTGGATAGAGCAGAGAAAGTAGGGAATCTCAGTGCTATTATAGCGGCAATAGGACTTACTTTTTTGGGAATGGTATTATTCTTTTTTGCAGAACCTCTTACTAGATTTTTTGTTCCAGATGATGAAGAAGTAATTATTATAGGAGCAAAGTTTATAAAAATAATGGCTCCAAGTTTTGGGTTGTTAGGAGTACAACAAGTATTAAATGGAGTCTTTAATGGAGCTGGATTAACAGCAGTTTCAATGCTGGTATCTATAGCCGCACTTTGGGTTATAAGATTTCCAGTAGCTTTTATGTTGACAAATAAAACAGATTTGGGTTACGAAGGAATTTGGTGGGCATTCCCTATATCTAACGCTATGGCAGCAATTATAGCTTTTGTTTACTTTAAAAAAGGATCTTGGAAATATAAAAACTCACTAGCATAGTTTTCCTGTGCTATTTTTATTTCTGATTTATATGCCGATAAAAAGATAATTCAGAAATTAATTTTATAAAAAATATCCTTAGTTTTTTTACTTCTGAAGTGTCTAAGAAGCTATATAAAGTTACTAGTTCTAAGGTTGAAAAAGCAAAAACTTCATCAAAAGGAACTTATTAAGCAGATTACACTTAAGAAGTCTAAAATAAGCTTCCAACTTCTGATTCAAATTATTAAATTTGCACTTCCCGAATAATTAGGGTATTAAAAGAAGGAAAATAATATGTTCGATAATTTAAGCGAGAAGTTAGATAAAGCGTTTCATGTATTAAAAGGACATGGGCAGATTTCAGAAGTAAATGTAGCGGAAACATTAAAGGAAGTACGTCGTGCTTTATTGGATGCCGATGTTAACTTTAAAACAGCCAAAGAGTTTACAAATACTGTAAAAGAAAAAGCTTTAGGTCAAGATGTATTAACTACATTGAAACCAGGTCAGCTTATGGTGAAACTCGTTAAAGACGAGTTGGTAGACCTTATGGGAGGTGAAGTTGCTGATGTAGATCTTTCTGGAAATCCGTCTGTAATATTAATGGCTGGTCTTCAGGGTTCTGGTAAAACTACTTTCTCGGGGAAATTGGCGAATTTCTTAAAAACTAAAAAAACTAAGAAACCTCTTTTAGTAGCTTGTGATGTATATCGTCCTGCTGCAATCGATCAGCTTCACGTTGTTGGAGAGCAGATTGGTGTTGAGGTATATTCTGATAAAGGAAATTCTGATCCTGTTGCAATTGCAAATGCAGGTATTGCATATGCAAAAGCAAATGGACACAATGTAGTTATTGTCGATACAGCTGGGCGTTTAGCAGTAGATGAGCAGATGATGAATGAGATATCTAATATTCATGCTGCCATTACTCCAAACGAAACCCTGTTTGTTGTGGATTCAATGACGGGACAGGATGCAGTAAATACAGCAAAAGCTTTTAACGATGTATTAGATTTTAATGGGGTAATTCTTACCAAATTAGATGGTGATACTCGTGGAGGGGCTGCTTTATCAATTAAATCTGTTGTTAATAAACCAATCAAGTTTATTGGTACTGGAGAGAAAATGGATGCTATTGATGTATTCTATCCTTCACGTATGGCAGATCGTATTCTTGGAATGGGAGATGTTGTTTCTTTGGTGGAAAGAGCTCAAGAGCAATATGATGAAGAAGAAGCAAGAAAATTACATAAAAAAATCGCCAAAAATCAATTTGGTTTCGATGATTTCTTGAGTCAAATTCAGCAGATAAAGAAAATGGGAAGCATGAAGGATTTACTAGGAATGATTCCTGGTGCTGGAAAGGCTTTAAAAGGAATGGATATTGATGATGATGCCTTTAAAGGTGTGGAAGCAATTATACATTCTATGACTCCTGAAGAACGTACAAATCCTGTGATTTTAAATGGAAGTAGAAAGAAACGTATCGCAAAAGGTAGTGGAACTTCTATCCAAGAGGTAAATCAACTTCTTAAGCAGTTTAATCAGATGAGCAAGATGATGAAAATGATGCAAGGCGGCGGTGGTCGTAAGATGATGCAGATGATGCAGGGAATGAAATAATTTCTAGAATAGAATTTTAGAAGAACCAAAAAATAACATCCAAAACCCTTATAATGGAAATTTTAGACGGTAAAAAAATATCAAATCAGATAAAAGACGAAATCACTGTTGAGGTTGATAAAATGAAGAAGAAAGGGGAGAAAGTACCTCATTTAGCAGCGATTATTGTAGGTAATGATGGCGCTAGTCTTACCTATGTAGGAAGTAAAGTAAAAGCCTGCGAACGCGTTGGTTTCGAATCTACTTTAGTAAAATTACCGAGCACAACTAGTGAGCTGGAGTTATTAAAAAAGATTGAAGAGCTTAATAAAGATGAAAATATTGATGGTTTTATCGTTCAGCTTCCATTACCTGAGCAAATAAACGAGCAAAAGGTGTTAATGGCTGTAGATCCTGATAAAGATGTAGATGGTTTTCATCCTATGAATTTTGGAAAGATGGCTTTGGATATGAGTACTTTTATCCCTGCAACTCCATTTGGAATATTAGAGCTTTTAGAGCGTTATAATGTAGATACAGCAGGAAAACATACCGTTGTTATTGGTCGTTCTCATATTGTTGGACGCCCGATGAGTATTTTAATGGGGAGAAAAGGTTTCCCAGGGAATTCTACAGTAACTTTAACGCATAGTCACACCAAAAATATCACACAGATTACTTCGCAAGCAGATATTATTATTACTGCATTAGGGCAGCCTAATTATCTAAAAGCAGAAATGGTAAAAGACGATGTAGTTGTTATAGATGTTGGAATTACTCGTGTACCAAGTGAAGACGCTCCTCGTGGTTATAAAATTACTGGAGATGTAGATTTTGAAAACGTAAGTAAAAAGGCAAGTTATATAACTCCTGTTCCTGGAGGTGTAGGACCAATGACAATAGCTATGTTGCTTAAAAATACATTATTAGCTCGCGCTCGTCATAAAGAGAGAAGCTAGTAAAAATAAATATATTATGAAGAGCCTTGATTTGTTTCAGGGCTTTTTTTATGCTTAGTTTTTCCGTATTCGTTTTTATAAATCTTTACCAATAATAAGAATAGACTTACTACTAGTGGACCGAAAATTAAACCTATAAATCCAAATAATGGAACTCCTATAATCACTCCAATTAATGTAATTAGTGGGTGTAAGTTTGCGAGTCTATTTTGTATGATGACTCTAAAAACATTATCAGTAGAGCCTACTACTGCTGCACCATAAATTAATAATCCTGTTGCTTGCCAATTTTGTCCTTGAGAGAAGAGTAGTATTGCCACAGGGATAATCCCAAGAGCTGTCCCAACAAAAGGAATCATAGAACCAACTACAGTTACTACAAACCAGAATAGAGGATCTTCAACTCCAAAAATATAATATCCTATAAGAGCAACGACTCCTTGCATTAATGCAACAAGAGGAATACCAATAGCATTAGATTTCACGATATCACTGCTCTCTTTAGAAATAGAATCAATGTTATTATCGCTAAGTGGGATGTATGATAAAAATTTCTTCTGAAGAACTTCTGCGTTTGTCAGCATAAAGTAAAGTATAAAATACATAATTGTAATACCAATTACAGTATCAAAAGTGGTTCCTGCAAGTCCCTGCACTTGGTCTGACATCCATCCAGTAATATCTTTTGTGTTTATTTCAGACAAGAAGTTTATGCCAATATAGTCTTCAACTTGTCCGAGTTTAGATTTTAATATATTCGATATCTCTTCCGAATTCTTAACTACTTTTTGGACTTTAGAAGATAGTAATAGTACTATTAAAGTAATAGGAATAACAATTATAAAGATGGAAATGACAATAATAATTGTAGCTGCAAGCCAAGGTTTCATTCCTTTATTAAGGAACTTAATCATCAAACCTTTAAAAAGGACATAAATAGTAATAGCACCTAACACTCCAGAGAGGTATGGAGTCATCTCTTTCATAATAAGATATGCTAATGCCAAAATTATGGCTAGCATAAATAATTGGCGTATTAAGGAAGGGCTTAAGCGATCGTTATTCATGTGAATTTGGTTGGAGTTTGTTTTTAAAGTTAATAAAAGTAAGCTTATGTGGATGTTAATTAGTTTCTAAATTTATAGAATCTTATTTTTTTATAGTTTCAGATTCTTTAACGAGGACTCTAGTTTTAGGAAAGCTTTCTGGATAATTATTTTGAATATATTCAATTAGTTTTTCTCTTATAAATACGCGTAAATCCCATGCTTGAGGCGAATTTTTAGCACTCATTAATGCTCTTATTTCAACATAGTTTTCTTTATTGTCTGTAACCTGCAAAACATTTACCTTTTTATCCCATAAATCGGTGCTTTCGAGAAGGCGGGTGAGTTCTTCTCTTAATTTATCAAAAGGGATGTTGTAATCGGTGTAGATAAATACCGTTCCGAGGATATCGGCGCTATTTCTTGTCCAGTTCTGAAAAGGTTTTTCAATGAAATATGTTGTAGGTAATATAAGTCTACGTTTATCCCATATTCTAACCACAACAAAGGTTAAGGATATTTCTTCTACCCATCCCCATTCACCTTCTACAACCAATACATCATCTAAGCGGATAGGTTGTGAAATTGCAATTTGCAATCCAGCTAGAATGGTTCCTATAACTTTTTGCGCTGCTAAACCAAGAATGATTCCAGCAACTCCCGCAGAGGCAAATAGGCTAAGTCCTATTTTACGTACGCTTTCAAAAAGCATTAGTATAACGGCAATAGCAATCATAATTATTATAAATATGATAATGCGCTCGAGAATATTAAACTGAGTATAGAGTTTACGCGCGTTGAGGTTGTTCTCACTTTTAATATCGTAGCGTCTTAAATATCTAGACTTTGTAACTTTTAAAATAACTATCAAAGCCCAAGCAACACTTATAACTAATAAGATAGAACTTAGTTTTCCAATTACAAGTGCAGTTTCTTCATTGAAATTAAGAAAGCTATTTGCTCCAGACTTAAAAAATATAGAAAGAGCAAATAATAGAATAGGAGTTATAAATCTTTTTAATTGTTTCATATGGTTGGTTTTTAATCAAATTATAAAAACTTTATGAGAGTAAGAAGCTCATTAACAAGCTTATAACCTACAACGATATAGAGATTAATAGAGTTGGTAGAAAATGTGCGATAAATTGTTTATATTCTATATTTAATTTTTAGATTATTAATCCCTTAGCTTAAAAAAATAATATAATGAAAGAAGCAGATGAAGCTCCAAAAGATAGTCATGTTATAACTAATCCTGAGGTACAGCTAGAGGTAGATTCCATGGTGGAAGAATATGAGATTGAACTTCGGAAGGAGTTGGATTTATCGAAATCAAAAACCTATAAGGAAATTGAGAGAAGGAAAAAGACTTTTCGAGAGCGTTTGATTGAAAATGAGCTTAGTGATATTAGAAGAAGTGTTAACGATATACAAGATGAGGAGAGATATATAATTGGTAAGAATTTTTGGTTGAGCATAATAATCACCTTTTTGGTAATTATTTTTGCTGTAGTCTCTGGTGATGAGCTTAAAAATGTGGCTGAAGATATTTCTCAGTTTATTGCTCATTATCTTAGTTGGTTCTACGTATTGTTAGCCTCGTCATTTTTAATATTTTTAATTTATTTAGCTTTTAGTAGGTTTGGGAGTGTTGTTTTGGGACCTCCGGATCAACGTCCTGAGTTTTCTAATTTTTCCTGGTATTCGATGTTGTTCTCTGCAGGAATGGGCGTAGGGATATTGTATTATGGAACAGCGGAGCCAATGCATCATTTTTTAAAACCACCATTAGAAGATCCTGGAAGCATTCAAGCAGCAAAGGAAGCAATTTCTTATACTGCATTTCATTGGGGATTTCATGCATGGGGGATTTACACTATTTGTGCTTTGGGAACTGCTTATTATGGATTCAGAAAACGTAAAAAATATCTAATTTCTTCAAGCGTAGTTAATTTTACTTCTAATAAAAAAGCACAAAAAAGAATTAAATCTTTTATAGATCTCGTTTCTATTCTAGCTGTAATTTTTGGTGTAGGAGCCTCTCTTGGTCTTGGAGTGATACAAATTAGTGAAGGAATGGACTATGTATTTGATTGGGATACTTCAAATTTATTTGGCTATGCCTGTATTACTATTTTTATAACATTGGTTTTTATAATATCCTCTTCAACTGGTTTGGATAAAGGGATTAAAATACTATCAAATCTAAATATGCTTGTTGCTATCGCGTTACTTTTATTTGTTTTCTTTGCGGGGTCAACCTTGTTTGATTTAAAAGTATTTGTAGATTCTATTGGTCAATATTTGCACAAACTCCCAGAATATAGCTTTAAAGTAGATCCTTATGAACCAGAATACGAAAGCTGGATGGGAGACTGGACCCTTACTTACTTTACTTGGTGGATCTCTTGGTCGCCATTTGTTGGAATCTTTATTGCCCGTATTTCAAAAGGAAGAACTATTAGGGAACTTATTTTGGGTTGTCTACTAATTCCAGCATTGTTTAGTATTTTTTGGTTTTCAGTTTTTGGAGGAAATGCAATCCAAATGGAGCTTTTTGGAGATGTATCTATCGGCCCACAAATTCTTGATAATGTAAGCTTAGGTACTTTCCTGCTTTTTGAGCAGCTGCCATTGTCTAATGTAACTTCTTTTATAGCTTTAATCTTGTTATTTACATTCTTGGTAACATCAGCAGATTCTGCAACCTATGTTATCAGTATGATGGCTTCGGAAGGAGATTTAGATCCTAAGTTGCGTTTAAAAATTACTTGGGGAATTGTACTTTGTATGCTGTGTATCATTTTACTTGCTGGTGGTGGATTAAAAGCTTTGCAGGCATCAACGTTAATCTTTGCATTTCCGTTTTCTATTGTTTTAGTAATGATTGCAAGGTCACTTTATTTCCGATTGTCAATTCAAGTGAAAAAGAAAAGATCTTAGTTTTATAGATATAACTTTTAAAGAATAATTGAAATAAAAAACGCCGTCTAAACATGATTTAGACGGCGTTTTAATATTTATAAGAAAAGTTTACTACTGATTCATAGTCATTAAAAACTCTTCATTGTTTTTTGTCATTTTAATACGTTGCTCCATAAATTCCATAGCTTCAACAGGATTCATATCAGAAAGGTATTTACGCATAATCCAAATACGTTTTATAGCCGTTTCATCTAATAAAAGATCATCACGTCTTGTAGAAGAAGAAATAAGGTCTATTGCAGGGAAAATACGTTTGTTAGCAATACGTCTGTCTAATTGTAGTTCCATGTTACCAGTTCCTTTGAATTCTTCAAAAATAACTTCGTCCATTTTAGAACCTGTATCAGTAAGAGCAGTTGCTATAATTGTAAGCGATCCTCCGCCTTCAATATTTCTTGCAGCACCAAAGAAACGTTTTGGTTTATGTAATGCATTGGCATCTACACCTCCACTAAGTACTTTACCACTTGCAGGTTGCACAGTATTGTAAGCTCTTGCCAAACGAGTAATTGAATCTAATAGGATAACTACATCATGACCACATTCTACCAAACGTTTTGCTTTCTCTAAAACGATGTTAGCTACTTTTACGTGTCTGTCAGCAGGCTCATCAAAAGTAGAAGCAATAACTTCTCCACGTACATGGCGTTGCATATCTGTAACCTCTTCAGGACGTTCATCAATTAAAAGTATCAATTGGTAAACTTCAGGATGGTTTGCAGCGATTGCATTTGCAATGTCTTTAAGTAACATTGTTTTACCAGTTTTAGGCTGAGAAACAATCATTCCACGTTGTCCTTTTCCAATAGGAGAGAACAAATCTACAATACGTGTAGATAATGTGCTTTGTCTTTCTGCTAGTCTAAATTTTTCTGTAGGGAATAATGGAGTTAAGTGTTCAAAAGAAACACGGTCTCTTACTACCTGCGGACTTAAACCATTAATAAGGTTGACTTTTATAAGAGGGAAATATTTTTCACCTTCTTTAGGAGGTCTAACAGTTCCTTTTACAGTATCACCAGTTTTTAGTCCAAATAAACGAATTTGAGATTGCGAAACATAGATATCATCAGGAGAAGAAAGGTAGTTGTAATCACTACTTCTTAAAAATCCATATCCATCTTGCATAATATCTAAAACACCCTCACTCTCAACGATTCCGTCAAATTCAAAATCAGGATCTCTGTATCGGTTTTTCTTCTCTTTGTCAAAATTGTCTTTATCCTGAGGAGTAGAACCTTTTTTACGAGGATGAGGTTGGTTATTACGTGGTGATGTATTGTTATTAGAATCCTTACGTTGTTTAGGATTCTTGTTGTCGTTATTATTGTTGTTGTTTTTTGCAGCAACAGGTTGCTTTCTAGGAGCTTCTCTTTTTGGAGCAGCTTTCTTTTCAGCAGGGTTATTATTCTGATTCTTTGGAGTGTTTTCTGTTTTATCAGCAGCAGCTTTTGGCTCTTGTGCTTTTACAGGTTCGCTTTTAGAATCTTTATTTGTAGTGATAGGCTCCTTTTTAGGAGTTCTTGTTCTTTTTCTTGGGGAAGGTTTAGATGCAGTTTTTTTAGTTTCCTCTTTTACATTCTCGGCTTTTGCCTTCTCTATTGCTACTGCTTCTGGACTTGCTGCTTGTACATCTAAGATTTGATATACTAAATCGTTCTTTTTTAAAGATTTGTATTTAGGAATACCTGCCGTTTTGGCGATCTCATGTAATTCAGCAAGTTTTTTTGCTTTTAAATCTGAAATTTCAAACATTGATTAAATAAATAAATTATTATTGGTTTGAGGTGAAAAATGATTTTTTTCTTGAAAATAATTATAGAAGTGTTAATTGGAACGCAGTAAAGTACTCGTTTCGAATTGACTACGCAATATTACAAATTTATTTTAATAAACAAGCACATTTTTTCGAAAAGAACGTTATTTTTGTCACAACAAAACAAGAAAAACGTGTTACAACGTATACAAAGTATATATTTACTTATCGTAGTTATAATCAGTGGGGTATTACCTTTCTGGGCATATTTATGGACAGACGTAAATGGCGAAGCTGTTTATGCAGATAGCGATATTTTATATTCTGCTTTATTTGCAATATCTGCAGTTTTAGCTTTTGTAGCTATCTTCTTGTACAAGAAAAGAAAAAATCAATTTGTTTTGAACAGATTGAACATGATATTAAATCTTTTTTTACTAGGATTTTTCGTTTATCGATCTCTAGTCTTATCCGGAGAAATTAACGTTTCAGAGAAGGGTATTGGGATGCTTCTCCCTATTATTTCTATCGTTTTTTTAGTGTTAGCCAATAGGGCTATAAAAAAGGACGAAGATCTCGTAAAATCAGTTGATCGATTACGGTAAACCTAACATCTTAGTGTATTAGTGCGTAAGCCCGGGTGAAGATCCGGGCTTTTTTATGTTTACTATTTAGCATTATCCAGATGTAATTGCTGCTACTCACCACGTTAATAGGTGTCTTCACAACATTAAATTCCTACCCTATCATGAAATCAATAAATTCGCAGTGATTAAAGAAATAAACTCCCCCAAGATTTATGTTATTTGAGAAACCGTTTAATAGCTCACACTCCTTTATTAAAGAGATTGTTACAGTTTTTTTTATTACTGGTGTTTTAGCGGCTGCTTATAGTTTTATAAAAATTAATCAAGAGCGTGAAGAAACATTTATAAGTACAGCTCCTCCAGATACTGATAACGACGGAATAACAGATGATATCGATGAAGATGATGATAATGATGGAATTCCAGATTTATTAGAAGATGAATGCGAGTTTTCAGGAACTTTTGGCACTCCTTCAGCGTCTGTAAAATCTGGAAATGCTGTAAGTGCAATTTATTCTGATTACGATGGGTTTTGGAGTTCTAAAACTACATCTTTAAATCCTACAGCCTTCGATAATCATTCAACTTTATTAGCTTTTGAAGCACAAGGTATTACATATGCTACAGGTGCAGGAGTAGGAAATAGTATGATGATAGATGGTGATAATAATGGTAAGTTTGACGGAATAGATACCGATGTAGATGGAAATGCAGATGTTAATCTAGAGGAAACTACATGGTTAGCTTTACAGCCAGTAACAAGAATTACTACTGGTATCCGTTTGGAAGCACGCGCTTTAGACGGAAATGTAAATGATGCTAAAGGTCCGCTTTTAACTTCAGGGAATACACCTTTTAATCCATACTTATACGAAGGTGAAAGAGGGCTCGATATGGCATATACAATTGCTAATATTGGAAATAGTTGGTCTTTTCGTCTCGGAGGGAGTGCAGAAGACGCATATAATGATGGTATTATGGATATTCTATTAACACAAGGAGCAAAATTAACAAGTGGCTCCAATTATAACCGACTTAATTTATTGGATGCTAATGGAAATTATCTTGGGGATGGAGTGGAAGTAGTGTGGAATGACATTCCTGTTGTTGGAGAATCTATAGTAGATCAATATAATCCAAACGATAGTAAGCATGCTGCAAACGAACGTAAGGGTTTACGCTTTGCAGCTGTAGAATTGTCTGAATTCAATCTTGATTCAGAAGAGATTAGTAAGGCTGTTGCATTTAGATTGGAGATTTCAAGTGGAGCAGATCCTATCTTTTTTGCAGTGAATGAAGGTAGTTTTACTCCAGGTTGTATTTCTGTAGATACCGATGGAGATGGGATTGCTAATAGTTTAGATTTGGATAGTGATAATGATGGGATTTATGATGCTGTAGAAGCGGGTCACGGTAAGAATATTAATGCTGAAGGAAGAGTAACTGGAAATGTTGGTACAGATGGTATTCCAGATAATGTGCAAGCAGCAGGCCAGTTTAATAGTGGGAATATCAATTACAATGTAGCTGATTCTAACGGAGACAATATATTTAATTATATGACGATTGATAGTGATTCTGATGGTTGTAGTGATGTTTTAGAAGCTGGTTTTTCTGATGCTGATGCCGATGGTGTTATAGGGACTGGAGCTATTTCTATAAATTCTCACGGAGTAGTTATAGGTAGCGGAGGTTATGCAACTCCTTTAGATAAAGATGTCGATGGGAATCAAGATTATACTGTTGCTAGTGGTCCGCCTTCTATTTCTGTACAGCCAAAAAACGCAGTCTTATTTGATGGTTATGCTTCTAATATTACGATCTCTGCTGATGATGTAACGGCTTATCAATGGCAATTAAGCACAGATGGAGGTATCCATTTTATTGATTTAACTAATGATGATTCTTATGTAGGAGTAACTTCCGAAACGTTAACTATAAAAAAGGCTGATTTTTCTATGGAAGGTTATATCTATAAAGTGATTTTAGAAAATGCTGGATATGTATGTGAGCCTTATATTACTTCTTCTGAAGCAGTTGTGAAAGTGAGGGTTAAAACTGTAATTAGTAATAGGAATCAAACTTATAGGGTAAATACTAAAAAGCCTTAATTCCTATTAACTAAAAACTGTAGTCTGTTATTTTTAACTACTTATATTCTGATACGAAATGTAATTTTACATTCGGATATTTCTGTTGCGTCATTTGTATGGAGAAAGAAGAATCTGCTAAAAATACAAGTTGTCCTTGTTTATCTTTAGCTAAGAATTTCTGTTTTACACGTTTAAACTCTTTAAATTCCTCACTTTTAGGATCTGCAGGCTCCACCCAGCAAGCTTTATGTACAGGAAGGTTTTCATATGTACATTTAGCACCATATTCATGCTCAAGACGGTATTGAATAACTTCATATTGTAAAGCTCCTACAGTACCAATAACCTTTCTGTTATTTATTTCTAAGGTGAATAGCTGTGCAACACCTTCATCCATTAATTGATTCACTCCTTTATCAAGTTGCTTAGCCTTCATAGGGTCAGCATTATTAATGTAACGGAAATGTTCAGGAGAGAAACTAGGAACCCCTTTAAAGTTTAATATTTCCCCTTGTGTTAAGGTATCTCCAATTTTAAAGTTTCCGGTATCATGAAGACCTACAATATCTCCAGCATAAGAGATGTCTACAATTTCTTTCTTTTCAGCAAAAAAAGCATTTGGACTCGAGAATTTTAATTTTTTATTATTGCGAACATGTAAGTATGGAGTGTTACGCTCAAAAGTACCAGATACAATTTTTATAAAAGCGAGTCGGTCTCTGTGTTTCGGGTCCATATTGGCATGTATTTTAAATACAAAACCAGAAAATTCTTTTTCGTTTGGATCAACGAGGCGCTCTTCTGCTTTCTTTGCTAATGGAGTAGGGGCAATATCAACAAAGCAATCCAATAGTTCTCTTACACCAAAGTTGTTCAATGCAGAACCAAAAAATACAGGTTGTAAGTCTCCCTCTAGATATTCATCACGATTAAAGTCAGGATAAACTTCGTAAACTAATTCTAAATTTTCACGAAGGTCTTTTGCAGGTTTCTCACCAATTATTTTTTCAAGCTCAGTATTATTAACATCATCAAAAGCGATAGTTTCTTCAATGTTCTTTTTGCTGTCCCCACTAAAAAGGTTGATATTTTTTTCCCAAACGTTATAGATCCCTTTAAAGTCGTATCCCATTCCTATTGGAAAACTTAGAGGCGTAACACGAAGATTAAGCTTTTGTTCTACTTCATCTAAAAGATCGAAAGCATCTTTCCCTTCCCTGTCTAATTTGTTTATAAAAACAATCATAGGGATGTTTCTCATGCGGCAAACTTGAACTAATTTCTCCGTTTGCTCCTCGACACCTTTTGCAACGTCGATAACAACAATAACACTATCAACAGCGGTAAGAGTTCTAAAAGTATCCTCAGCAAAGTCCTTGTGCCCAGGAGTATCTAGTATATTTATTTTTTTATTCTGATAATTAAATGCTAATACGGATGTGGCAACAGAGATCCCTCTTTGTCTTTCAATCTCCATAAAGTCACTGGTAGCACCTTTTTTAATTTTATTACTTTTTACAGCACCCGCCTCTTGGATAGCACCTCCAAAAAGGAGTAGTTTTTCCGTTAATGTAGTTTTACCGGCATCTGGGTGGGAAATAATTCCAAAAGTCCTTCTTCTTTTAATCTCGTCTTCTAAATGCATGCTTACCTTTTTTAAGGACTGCAAAAATAAATTATTCTGTAACAAGCGACACTATGAATATAAATAATTTATAAAAAGTTAAAAATATGAGCTAAAACGTTTAATTATAAAGGGAAAATATAAGTTTTTTTAACCTTTATGCACTTTATCGATAGTTTATTGTCGTATGTCTTTTTTTTAGGTGACAAGAATTTATACTTGATACATTTGCGAAGTGTTAACTTTATTTTAACATTATTTATTAGACCAAATCTTAATGAATTGATTTTACCCTTATAAATCAATTTTAACCTATTAGATGTATTACCTATGCTAAGGATATTCACATTCCTTAATTTTTATTTTGAAAAAACATTCTTTTTTGAAAAAGGGATGTTGGTTTTTGTGTTAGTAATGTTCTTTTACAATGTTAATGCTCAAAAGGCGATTACCAATATAAATGCGTCTTATGTTAATGTTACTAACGCTGCTACAAACTATCAGATAAATGGTAATGGTTCTCATGGAAATTATTCATCAGGAACTAGTTATAATCTTGAATTCGGTAGAATAGATAATGCCCAAAATAATTACGAATTAAGTAAAACCGCTTCTTTTGTTGCGGATGGAAAAACTTATGATGCCGCTTTTTTAGTTGATAAATTTTTTGTGAGGCGTAATGGGACTGCTAACGGAACGGCAAGTGGGAATAAAAAGCGACAAATTCTGTGGTTTGAGAAAGAGTCTTCCGGAAATAGTGGTGCGAACAGAAGGTTGAGGCCTACATATGCTGGTAGTATAGAAGAGTCTTTTAGAAGTTTACGTTTAAATATTGGTTCTGATAATACATTTGTTAACTATACTGGATCCGGCAGTGCGCAGGTAAATAATATAGAGAGATTTGATTATATAAATTCAGAAGGTATTTCTACGAGTACACCTCAAAATGCTGGTTTTGCAGTCTTTGAAAGAAACGGAAATGATCCTTTTAAGATAGCAGCTGTCTTATCAATTGATGAAAATGGAAACCCATTAACTTTTGGAGCACTTAAACAGATAGCTAATAATGCGTATGGAAGTTATAGTGTTCATAATACAGAATATGTAATTTTTCAGAAACAAGATAATGATACATTTCTAAAGCCTGCAGAAGATGGAGGTCCTCAAAAAATTTCAGGAGTTTTTATAAGTTTAAGTGATTTGGGAGTTGCTGCTAATAAGGTGTTTTATGGTTATGTTATCCTTCCAAATGATGCTATTAGTACAGATTACACAAAGAATCCTACCAATACAAACTCATCCGATGGAGGGATGGATGCCTATCCTGGGGGTGGTTTTTATGATAGCGATGGAGGTTTGCAACAAGTAAATGCTAATAGTGATATTGATAACGATGGAGTTCCTAATACAAGCGACTCAGATGATGATAATGATGGGATTCCAGACATTGATGAAGGATTAAATTGTGGGACTTCTAATTTAAAGGGGAATAAAACATCCAATGTAAATTACGGAAAAGACGCACTTACGGCTATAGCTGAATATGAAAGTGTGTCGGTAGATGTTACATCTACTGTAAGTAATAGTAATGATTCAAAACCTTTTAGGTTTGAAAATAATATTGCTGGTAATGCAGAAGGTTTACTATTAAATACAACCAATACAAATTTTGATAATGCCCCAAGTACTCATACTTTTCAATTTAATCAAGCTATAACAAACTTAGAAATCGACTTAGGAGATATTGATGAGAATGATATTATAGAAGTCAAGGCCTTTAATGGTGTAAATAGATTAAAGTTGAGTGCTAGTAATTTTATTATTCCTGCTACTAATATTACTTACGATGGAGCAGCTACCGTTTATGCCAATTCTAAATCAGTTGCTAAAACAGCTAGCACAAATAATGTAACGCTCAGAATAGGAATCCCAATAGACAAATTAATATTTAGAGTAGGTAAAAATGTTACCACTAGTAATCTCGAAGTTTCATTTAGTAATATTAAATATTGTATTGCTACAGATACAGACCAAGACGGCGTTTTTGATTATTTAGATTTAGATAGTGATAATGATGGGATTTATGATGCTGTAGAAGCGGGTCATGGTGTTGCACACTATAAAGGGCGTTTGTCTGGAGCTGTAGGGAATGATGGTATTGCGGATGCTCTTCAAGATTCGGCAAATGCGGGCACTATTAATTATACTATACTAAATAGTTTTTTGTCAACAAAACAAGATTATATAAACATAGATAGTGATAACGATGGTTGCAGTGATGTATTGGAAGCTGGATTTACTCAGAATGCATATAAACCAGGAACCTTATCGGGAAATACAATAAATAAAGAAGGTACTATCGGAGGAAATATTGATGGCTATACAATCCCTCAAGATTTAAATGCTAATAATTTTTACGATTATAGAGAAAATACACCAACTCCAATAATAACTATGCAGCCCAATAGTAAAACAGCTTTTGCTGGAGATACTACTTCTTTTGAAGTAACAGGAACTGATATTGATAATTATCAATGGCAAGTTTTTAATGGAGCTGATTGGATTGATTTGGTGAATGGGTCTGTATATTCTGGTGTGCATACTAAAAAGCTGAATGTCAAAGTGAATAGTAAAATAAATAAAACATATTATAGAGTGTTAGTCACAAATACTACTAGTGTTTGTGGAGATTTAATTTCTGATGAGGTTGTATTATCAGTGAAAACGAAAACGGTAATTACTAATAGAAATCTAACATACAGAGTTAATAATTAAACAGCTGTCTTAAGATTGCATTTTATCGATTTTATAACACGAATTAACAAATTAATGAAATGAATACTATGCATGCATAGTATGTTTGTGTAAGAATAATTTATTAACAAAAAATTAAGAAAACTGAGTACACCTATCTTGCGTAGGTATTTAAAATAAAGGATTGGATTTTAATGAAGCATTTTTACTTAACAATATTATTATTAGCTTTTTTTCTACCTACTGTTTCGGTTGGTCAGACTACTAATGATTTAAGTATTACAAAGATTAATAAGAATTCTTTTAATAATGTAGGTGATATAATTACTTATGATATTGTAGTAAGTAATAGTGGATCTCAAGTACTCAATGATGTTACTGTGTTAGATCCATTAACCAGTTTGGATGAAAAAATCACTTTAAACGCTAATCAAAGTCGAACTTTTACTCAGAATTATACAGTAACTCAAAAAGACATTGATTTAGGATATGTTAAAAGTACTGCAAGTGCCGTTTATGGGAGTATAGAAGTTCAATCAGGTTCAGGTAAGAAGTTAGAGTTCTATATTTATCCAATAGAAGTAGTCGTTTCAAGTACAGGGAGTTGTGTAGATGGCTACAATTATAAATTTAAATTGGCATATGATATCAAAGGTGAAGGAGCTGCAGATTTAAATAATTTTTTTGGTACTATGGGGTGTACTACAGTTGAAGATGATTATAGAATTCAATCAGGTGATGGGTTAAAAGGGACAACACTCACTTTTGGTAAAAATTATCATAAAGGTTGTGACACCATTACCCTAGAGAGTTTAGGTTGTACTAATTTGAAGATAACCTTAAATGGTAATGATATCCCTAGTCAGACCTATGAAGTTGACTTAAGCAACAATGATAAGTTCACGGTAAAAAAATCGGATAATACGGTTTATAAAGGTCAAGTGGTAAACAATCCTTCAACTATCACAGCTAATAATGCGGATGGAAACGATGCTTATTGTCCAGGAACTACTGTTCCAATTGCAAAAGATGTAGTAATTACAGATAACGGAGGTGGAAATTTACTTTCCGCAGCATTCATTCAAGTTTCAGTTAATTATAAGCAAGGAGATATTTTAAGTTTTACAAATACTTCTAAGATTAAAGGGACCTTTAATTCTTCAGAAGGGAAAATGAGTTTAAAAGGAGAAGCTACTTTTGCAGAGTATAAAGCGGCAATAGAATCTATTAGATTTAGTTCTTCTGCATCTTTTGTTGATGGATTAGGTAGAGGTTTTTCTATTGTTTTGAATGAAGCAAATTATTTAGAATCTACAGGGCATTATTATGAATATGTTCCTAATGTAAAGATACGGTGGGATAACGCAAAAGCTGCTGCAGAGAATAGAACTTTTTATGGGTTAAAAGGGTATTTAGCAACTATTACGGGGCCAGAGGAAGCAGCGCTTTTAGGAAAACAAGCCCCAGGAGCGGGATGGATTGGAGCTAGTGATGTTGAAGAGGAAGGAGTTTGGCGTTGGGTAACAGGACCAGAGAATGGTCAACAGTTTTGGCAAGGTGGAACGCCTGCTAATGGAGGTAAAGTGATTACTGGAAAGTATGCTAATTGGAATGATAAGGAGCCCAATGACCAGAATAATGAGGATTATGCACATATAACCGCTCCAGGAGTCGGCCCAAGAGGATCTTGGAATGACTTGCCAATAGCAGGAACTTCAGGGAATTATGAGCCAAAAGGATATTTAGTAGAATATGGGGGGATGCTAGGAGATCCTGTTCCTCCTAAAGTCTCAGCAACAACTTCATTAACGTTAGAAAAAGTAAAGCCAACAGCCAGTATTCCAGCTACTATTACAGCAAAATGTAAAGCGCCAAGTCCAAATATTGATTTAGTTATTGATGAGGCAGATAATTGTACAAAAAATCCTATAGTAGCCTTTGTTTCTGATGATAATACAGATGCGAATAAAGTATTGAGAACATATAGTATTACTGATGCTTCAGGGAATATAACAAACGTAGTGCAAACAATAAATATAATAACACCTACGGTAGATGCAGGAGAGATGCAGACAATTTGTAATGGAGACTCCGTAACCTTAACATCTACGATTAGTAATGGTACAGCACCTTACATATATGAATGGAAAACTGGAGGAAATGTTGTAGGAACCACTGCTAATATTACAACGGTGCCTGTTGGAGAAAAGGACAATAACTTAAATATAGATTATACAGTTACGGTTACCGACGCAGCAGGTTGCACTTTTACTGATGATGTTAGAGTACGAGTAAAATTTGTTCCAGAGGCCACTGCTACAACTAATAGTGCTAGCTGTGGGGAAGATAACGGAAGTATTACTTTTAATTTTCCAAATAAGGACAATAGAAGTAGTATTCAATTTAGTCTCGATGGAGGAAATACATATAATACAACCCCAGATGATAGCGGATCAATTACATATACTGACTTAAAAACAGGTTCTTACAACTTATGGGCGCGATGGGGTAATGGAGAATGCGCTATTGAGTTAGGGGACTATAATATAGAAAGGAAACCAGAGGTCGCTATTACAGATCAACCTAAAGATCAGAAAATATTTGTAAATCAAGATGCAGAATTTTCCGTAAGCATAGATAATGCCGATACGTTTCAATGGCAGGTAAGTAAAGATGGAGGCATAAACTTCATTGATATTAATGATGGATCAGAATATAGTGGAGTAAATACAAAAGTATTGACAATAGTTAGTACAGATATAGATAAAAACAATTATCAATATCGGTTGGTATCAGTTGACAGTATGAACGGATGTGCTCCTATAGATTCTCATGCGGCAATATTAAATGTAGGTGTCCGAACAGTAATTACAAATAGAAATCAAACATACCGAGTCAATAAAAACTAAAGTAGTTGGTCTATGAAAATTACAGTTAATCGACCACACAACAGCATAGGCCTATTACACATCATTTTATTTTTTAAAACACTGTATAACAGTAGTTTTGTTAGGTGAAATGATGAGGTTGAAAACAAAATAAACTTAATTCAAAACTCATAAAAATGATATTAATCTACTCCTACATAAATAGGGAACACGTATTGAAAATCTAATAATTTCAATACTGACCTAGTATATACATACACCTAAGATATATCAAACAAAATTGAATGTTGTTTATACAGCAGAAGGGAACTGTTGTCTAAATTTTTAAATAATTATTGCTAAGAAATTTTTAAAAGAATGAAAAACGGAATTTTAATTATAGTGTTGCTTATTTCCGGTTTAGCGTTTTCACAAACACCAATAACTGTAAAGCTTGAAAATCAATGTAACTG
Organism: Joostella sp.; assembly: GCF_048266025.1. Taxonomy (NCBI): domain Bacteria; kingdom Pseudomonadati; phylum Bacteroidota; class Flavobacteriia; order Flavobacteriales; family Flavobacteriaceae; genus Joostella; species Joostella sp. Next base: position 1,348,945 of record NZ_JBLXAF010000001.1, read on the forward strand.
TCAAGTTCTTAATGGAACAGATGTTACTGATCCTGGTGACGTCAACAATCCAGCAGACGTAGGGGATATTTATATAAATACAGACTCAGGATTATTGTTTTTCTGGGATGGAGATTCTTGGGAGTTGACTTCTGGACATACTGTTAAAAGTATGACGTTTGCTATAAATAAGGACAACAGAACTCTTGAGTTAATAGATATTAATAGCGGTGAAATTTTGGAGGTATCGTTAGATGATATTAAAGATGAGGTGAATACCGATAATCAGAATTTAGCAAATGTATTAGGAGAGGGAGCAGATGCAGGAGATGTTGAAATCACGGGGTTATTAGACCCTACGGAAGCTCAAAGTGCTGCTACAAGAAATTATGTAGATAGTGCAATAGCAACGAGTGCTGCGGATGGTACAGAGACAAAATTGATAAATGGAACAACGACGACAGTTACTGGAGATGGAAAAGATGGTTCTGCGTATAAAGTGGAAGTTGCAGATGAGTCAATTACTTCAACTGAGATTAAAAATGGAACCGTTGCTAATGAAGATTTAGCAGATAATGCTGTTCAGACAAAAAATATATTAGATGGAAATGTAACTACAACAAAGATAGCAGCAGGATCTAGTGGTCAGGTATTGGTAACGGATAATTCAGGAGCTGTTGTTTGGATAGATCAAACAGCATTTACTTCTATCGCTGACCAATCAACAATTACTGGAGTAGGAACAACTGCAGATCCATTTAAAGTAGAAGACTTATCAATTGTAACATCTAAATTAGCATCAGATGCAGTAACCAATGCACAGTTGGCAGATAATGCTGTTCAGACAGAAAATATATTAGATGGAACTATCGTAGCAGCAGATTTAGCTAATAAATCAGTAACGGCATTGAAGTTAGATGCCACAGGCGCTACTGCTGGTCAGGTTGCTATGGTTAATAGCGATGAGACAGTGAGTTATTCAAGTTTAGATGAAACAAGTATAACAAGT